>NZ_CP010401.1:210000-1467695 GCF_001281405.1 Bartonella ancashensis
AGAACCAGAAATGTCACATGCACTTAAAACAGCCTTTCAGAAAGGAATCCCTCATTCTTACGTTAGCGCGGCACAACTGCCAACAGTCTATGACGCTATTTATCGTGCTGTTCTTAGCCATAATCTACCCAATACACTCGCGCAGCATCTTGTCCGTTTACTTGCAACAAATATTGACATGAAGAGTAGTATTACACCAACAGATCAACTCGAAATATTTTATGCAACACCAGAACAAGATAATACAAAAAACGATGGTGCTCTCTCTGATTCTGCCCATGCTGACAAGAAAATCCCTGAGATCCGTTATGTAAGTGCTACTTTCGGTAACGTAACATATAAGTACTACCGTTACCAATCAGCAGATGGTAGTATTGATTATTATGATTCAGAGGGAAAGAGCTCAAAACCTTTTTTACTTCGAAAACCTGTTCCAAACGGCGTTTTGGGATCTCCTTTTGGATCGCGAAAACACCCCATATTGGGCTATGTGCGTATGCATACTGGGGTAGATTGGGTTGCCCCTGCAGGATCACCTATCATTGCTGTCGGGGATGGTGTTGTGACAAAAATAGGAACAGCCGGTGGATATGGAAACCATATAGTTATCCAACATGCAAATGGGTATGTTAGTAGTTATGCACACCAGCAAGGTTATGCGGCAAATATTAAGCTAGGAACAAAGGTTCGACAAGGACAGATCATTGGATATGTAGGATCAACAGGGCTTGCAACTGGACCACATTGTCATTTCGAAATCGTTGTAAATTCAGTAAAAGTTGATCCTATGCGCATTCGATTACCTGATAGTAAAACATTAACAAACAAGGATTTACAAACATTCCTGCATGAAAAGAATAACATTGATTCTTTGATCGCAAGCCCTACGACATAACAAAAAAATTCCCTTTGGTTCCATCCTTAAAGTGTGAAGCTAAAGTGGGGAAAAATTCTAAATGTATATTTCACCATAGTTCACGCCACAGCCAGGTACTTGCTACCTCTAGAACTGTCGCATAATACACATCTTATAGACTTTCCTGAATGGCTATATCCATTATCGATGAGATAGTGAAATATCTGATGCCCAGAAAATTTTTAATCCATACTCAAAATAGACTGTAGTATCTTACAAAAAAACGACTTATCCCCTAATAAAATTAGATACGTACTCTATGTAAATAAACAGTCTTAACATCACGGGAATAACGTAAATGCCCATTTATAAACTGAAATAGCACTGTTAAAAATAACAGATCTTTCGTATGCGAACCAATTTCATCCAAAAATCTAGCTATCTTAAAGAGATGAAAGTTTGCTTGATAGATGTTTTATCTAAAAACACGACCACCCGATGCGCAATACTATCCAGATTGAAGTGTTACGCGCTCCAATATTTGATATATTTTGCGTACCTCATAAATTTAAAACACGATTACGTGGTGTATTCAAACGCATTATTACGGTGATTTCATGTACGTAATACACAAAATATGCACATGAAATGAAAGACGTAATTAATTATCTGAATCACCACATTCATAACACTTTCTTTTTGTTGCGGATCAGATGTAAGTGACAAAATTTCAAAAAAATTTAACGTTGCTATACTTTTTATTTTTTGTTTTTATGTTATCCATACTGATGAAATTGTTTGTTTTTGTGAAGTTAGCGACATGCAGAATAGTGATTTCATAATATAATCTTCCTCTCCTCTCTTGAAAAATTATTTCGTATAACCATCTTCATAAGGACTGAGCGCATCGTCTGTGTTACATACTAGATCCTCGAATTCTGTTGAGGAAAGATAATGGTGTAAGGAGTCGTGAATTAACCATATTGTAATAAAAATATCGTTTTTTATGCAACAGTTGTTATCATTTTGATAATATGACTGATTATTATCGTTCAAAGTTGCACTCCAACAAAGTTGTCTAGCCTTATTGAAAGTATCGTTTAGAGCTTTTATAATTTGGATAGATATTAGGTTGTGGATCTAGAAAATGTAAAACAGAGCCTTAAGGGCAAGGGGATGTAGTATATAAACGCAAATTCTTTTTAGAGGGATAAAATGACACATATCGTATATAGGAATGCTAATTTTATTATTGCCGTGCTGTTTTTCACAATGCTTATTGTGGTGAGTCCTGCTTATGCTGCCAATGGTTTAGGTAATGTTGATTCTGTTTTGGAAGCCATTGTTAAGATGATGACGGGTAACACAGCAAAACTTATCGCAACCGTGTGTATCGCTGTCGTGGGTATTGGCTGGATGTCTGGTTTTATTGATTTGCGTAAAGCAGCTTACTGTATTTTGGGTATTGGTATTGCTTTTGGCGCACCTAGTCTTGTTAACAGTCTGGTAGGAGGATCATCATGAATGAAGATATTCTTTTTCTTGCATGTACACGGCCTGCTATGTTTTGTGGCGTTACAATGGAGGCAATGGCCCTTAATGTCATGGCAACGTCGACTCTTTTTGTTTTAACGGGCGGCTTTACGATAATTGGCTTTGGAGTTGGCTTGCATTTCGTTTTGCGGGAAGTAACAAAGCATGACCATAATCAGTTTCGCGTGCTATTTGCCTGGCTTAACACTCGGGGTAAACAAAAAAATCTCGCACGATGGGGAGGAGGATCTACGTCTCCACTAAGGCTCATTCGCACCTATAAGGAAATGCAATGATATGATAAATTCGATCATAAGACGAGAATCTTTACCTGAGGAGTATATTCCTTATGTGCGTTACGTTAACAAACACGTTATTGCACTAAATTCGCGTTGTTTAATGATCGTGATGGCTGTTGATGGTATCAATTTTGATACTGCTGATACTGATCAGTTGAATTCTTTACATGATCAGTTAAACACCTTATTGAAAAATGTCGCAGATGAGCGTGTTGCTGTGTATTCCCACATTATTCGTCGACGCGATATGCTTTACCCGGAGAGTCATTTTTGCTCGTCTTTTGCGGCAACACTGGATGCAAAGTATAAAACAAAAATTCTTTCTCAAGAGCTTTATCGAAATGATCTTTACATCTCACTTCTATGGAACCCTGAAGCGGATACAGCTGAACAACTTAATTCGTTTTTTCAACGTCTAACAAAAGCAAAAAAAACGCAATCAGAACCAGATGCTGAGGCTGTTCGGAAACTTGAAGAACTTGGTCAAGATCTAATACAAGGTTTAGGGTCCTACGGAGCACGTCTTTTATCTATCTATGAGCATAATGGTATCTTATTTGCAGAGCAGAGCGAATTTCTTCATCAGTTAGTAGGAGGAAGATGCGAACGCATTCCTCTAACATTTGGTACTATTGCATCAACAATTTACTCAGATCGCGTCATCTTCGGCAAAGAGATTATTGAAATTCGTCATGAAAGTAATGAGCGTTTTGTTGGTATGTTTGGATGGAAAGAATATCCATCTAAGACGCGCCCTGGTATGACTAACGGCCTACTTACGGTACCCTTTGAATTCATTTTAACACAATCTTTTGTTTTCAAAAGTAAAGCTGCTGCCAGTGTTATTATGAGTCGTAAACAGAATCAGCTGATTAACGCAGCAGATCGCGCTAGTTCGCAAATTGATGCACTAGACGCTGCGCTGGATGATTTGGAATCGAATCGTTTTGTTTTAGGAGAGCATCATCTTTCTTTAGCGGTTTTTGCTGATAATCCTCGGCATTTAGCAGAATTTCTTTCAAAGTCACGCGCATACCTAACTAATGGTGGTGCCGTTATTGCTAGAGAAGATCTTGGTTTAGAAAGTGCGTGGTGGGCGCAATTACCTGGGAATTTTCAATATCGAGCGCGTTCTGGAGCTATTACTAGTAGAAATTTTGCAGCTCTATCACCATTTCATTCATTCCCTACTGGAAAACTCCACAATAATGCCTGGGGAACGGCTGTTGCATTACTGAAAACACAAGCTTGCTCACCATATTATTTTAATTTTCACTATGGTGATCTTGGCAATACTTTTGTTTGTGGTCCATCTGGATCCGGTAAGACTGTGATTGTTAATTTTCTCCTTGCTCAATTACAAAAACATAATCCAACAATGGTCTTTTTTGATAAGGATCAGGGTGCAGAAATTTTTGTACGTGCTGGAGGAGGAAAATATAAATCTTTAAAGAATGGTATTCCTACTGGTGTTGCTCCTCTGAAAGGGATGAAATACACTGAAAAAAACAAAGTTTTCCTCCGTAATTGGATTTTAAAATTGGTAACATCTGAGGGTCAGACAGTTACAGAACAAGAGCGGCAAGATATAGCCAAAGCAGTTGATGCTTTAGAGAGTCTTCCATATGAACAACGCTCTCTTGGAGCTCTTCAGCTCTTTTTTGACAGTACATCGAAAGAAGGGATTGCCATGCGTTTACAACGCTGGATTAGAGGCAATGCTTTGGGTTGGGTTTTTGATAACGATCATGATGACCTCAGCCTGGAGGCGCAGTTCATCGGTTATGACATGACTGACTTCTTGGATAACGAGGAAATTCGACGTCCTTTGATGATGTACTTATTCAATCGTATTCTTGATCTTATCGATGGTAGACGTATTATCATTGTTGTTGATGAATTTTGGAAAGCACTTGAAGATGATTCTTTTAAGGCTTTTGCGCAGGATCGTCTTAAAACAATCCGTAAGCAAAATGGCATGATGCTTTTCGCAACACAAAGTCCAAAAGATGCTTTAAATTCAACAATCGCACATACAATCGTTGAACAATGCCCAACTCAAATATTCTTTCCAAATCAAAAAGCAAATTATAAAGATTACGTCGAAGATTTTAAGCTAACTGAGCGTGAATTTGAATTAATTCAATCAGAATTAAGCAGAGCATCTCGTCGCTTCCTTATCAAGCAAGGAAAAAATTCTATCGTTGCAGAACTTAATTTGCGCGGAATGGATGACGAGATAGCTGTGTTAAGCGGGACTACAAAAAACGTCGAAATTATGAATCAGGTCCTCAATGAATATGGAACAGACCCTGATATATGGCTCCCCATATTTTACCAAAGAAGGGAAATCTCAAATGAAACAATATAGTTTAGTAACACTGTTTATTCTATTTTTTGCCTTTGATGCAGTATCGCAAGCTACACAAGGTGCTGCACAAAATGTAGACGATTATTACGAAGCAACAGTGAATAGTCGTGCACAAACACCAAAAGGAGAAGCGCAAAACTCAGCTAGTCCTGTTGATATTTCTACCGCTGAGTTAGAAGAAAAAATTGGAGCTCTAAGAAGTAAAATAGAGACTGCTACTAAAGAAGAGCTGCCGCAACTTCAGGCTCAATTGTCTCTTCTTCAAACGCAACTTCAGATAAATACCTTGAAACTTCAATCTATTGCCATAAAAAAGAGTGAGAATAAAACGAAAGAAGAGATCGTTGAAGAAGAAGCAAGTAAACAATCTCAGGATCTCGTAGAAAAGCTAAAAGAAAGACTTAAGAAAACTAATGTCAAACTTTGATTTTACTCCATTTGAAAGTATTTCTGGATATATTATAAAGCCTCTCAGTAATGCGATGGATGCGATGGTTCATGGTTTATCTACAGCCATCGCAATGCCTTTGAATCTTGCCTCGATCATTTTCGTATTCCTGTATGGTTATACTGTTATGACTGGTCGTGTCACTCTTTCGATGCATAGTCTTCTCAATAACGTCTTAAAGATCGTCATTGTGACGACGATGGCAACGAATGCGGATACATTTAATGCCTATGTCAAAGATATTTTCTTTCGTGATTTAGCTGGGGCTATTGGGAATGCAATCAATAGTAATCCTACAGACGCTAGTGTTCTTGATTATATTTTGTTAACGGTCATTTTGCGTTATCAAGAAATTTTAGCCGCTGCTTGGTTCTTTGAAAAGATCATTGTTGGCTTCATTGGTGTCGTTATGATCGTTGCTGTCATTTTTTTCTGTATTGCAGGCTTTATTGTCCAAATGTTTGCACAAGTTGCGCTCGTTATGGTTATAGCTCTTGGCCCTCTATTCATTAGTTTATATCTATTTAATGTTACAAAAAAATTCACGGACGCATGGATTGCAACGCTGGCCAATTTCACAATATTGCAGGTTTTAGTGATTATGCTGGGAACAATTATGAGCAAAATTATCTTGAATGTTCTTAATGAACCATATACTTCAATTTACCTCCTTTTCCCGCCTGTTGTTGTGATTTCAATTGTAGGAGCCGTTCTTTTTCGTGCACTTCCTGGTCTTTCCACTGCACTTGCAAATGGTGGAGCATATTTCCATACCGCATCTGCAGGAGGACAAATCTTTAACTTAGTTACTGGTGGTCTTAAAGCTGGTGGAAATTTAACGAAAGGTATGTTTGGTGGGAAAAACGTAGCTAGTACTGCTGCTACTGCTGCCAACGCTATAACAAGAGGAACATCTGGTGGTCGTTCTTTGCCCTTTTAATGGAAAATCTTTTTTTAAAAAGACGGTCTTGTTGTTTGTGAGAACATATATTGATCGATGCATTCATCATGTGCGCGTTGCATAGGATATTGGAGTTTTAATACATCATGGAATTAAATTGTTTTGTCTCAGCACGTGCATTTTCGAAACCGTATAATACAAAAGAAGCAGTGTGCAATTTCCGAAAATATTTGTGAGTTCAGAAGTATGAAACTAAAAATAACTATTATTGTAGCTCTCATTTTGTCCCTTGCTGGTTGTGCCTCTGTGCATAAACTTAAAAAACCACCTCGGTGTGACGGTAAACGTACGCGTCCCCTCAATATAGGTAAGTGGAACTTAAATAACCAAGATATTATCTTCCAAGAAGGTGCAACGAAACCCGTTGTGGCACCTGTTATTCTCAACATGCTAGAAAGCGAAAAAAAGCAGAATAATGTAACTTGGAGTACAACCCCATCAAAAGTAGAAAACTTTGAACAACTTTATCACAAAAATGCAGAGGTAGCACGTGAATAGTGATGCATTTGACAAATATGTAAAAGAAGCACGATCTTTCGATATTGACCGTATGCACGGCATACGCGTGCGGATGAGAATTGCCATGGCGATGACTGTTCTTTTTGGACTGATGGCAATAGCCATGGCCTTCGCTGTAATAGCGTTAACACCTTTAAAAACAGTAGAACCTTTTGTTATCCGTGTTGATAATTCAACGGGAATTGTTGATACCGTCAGTGCTTTAAAAGATACACCTGCAAACTATGATGAAGCAATAACACGCTATTTTGCTAATAAGTATGTTCATGCACGTGAAGGTTTTCAATTATCAGAAGCTGAAAATAATTTTCGCATTGTTTCTCTTTTGTCATCATTGTCAGAGCAGAACCGTTTTGCAAAATGGTATTCAGGAAATAATCCAGAAAGTCCGCAAAACATTTACCATAATGCAGTTGTCAACATAACAATTAAATCAATTTCTTTTCTGAGCAAAAATCTCATTCAGGTACGTTATTATAAAACTGTACGTGAATTGAATAATGCTGAAACTGTTTCCCATTGGGTTTCTATTATCAATTTTTCTTATGTTAATGCACTTATTTCAACAGAAGATAGGTTGGTTAATCCGCTCGGTTTTCAGGTGTCAGAATATAGATCTGATCCAGAGGTGATAAAATGATTCGACTTTCAGCAAAAATCTCCGTGATGTTTCTTACACTTTCTTTTATTGCAACGGGTTTTTGTATAACAAAATCGTCCTTTGCAGAAACGGCACCTATCAGCGCTCCCAAAGATAACCGCATAAGATTTATCAATTATGATCCCTATAATGTAGTTAAAATCGTTGGATCTATTCGTTCTTCAGTTCAAGTTGAATTTTCTGACGATGAAAATATAATCTATGTAGGTATTGGGAATTCTGTTGCTTGGCAAGTCGCACCAGCTGGTCATTTTGTCTTTTTGAAACCACGTGAGGTTCAACCTACTACTAATTTGCAAATTGTAACAAGTCGCCAAGATGGAACACAGCGATCATATCAGTTTGAACTGCAAGTGCGTGAAGGAGATATTTCTGTCGGAAACGATACGTATTTTCTCGTAAAATTTCGTTACCCAGAGGATGAAGCATTACGCAAAAAATTAATTGCAGAAGCAAAAGCGAGGCAACGTGAAGAAAAGTTTGTTGACGATGTCTTAAATACCCATGAAGACTTTGGGCCGCGTAATTGGGCATATGAAGTTCAAGGCTCATCATCACTTGAACCAAGTTCTGTCTATGATAACGGAAAAACAACAACATTTACATTTTTAGGAAACATTGAGATTCCTGCTATCTACATTCTATCTCCTGATGGGCAAGAATCTCTAATTCCAAAATCAATAAAAGGAAATCGAGTTATTGTTCATGCGATATCTTCTCGATTCACTTTGCGCCGTGGAAATGAAATATTATGCGTCTTTAATAGAAGATTTTTCCCTGCAGGAATTAATCCTGAAACTGGCACAACTTCACCGTCTGTACAACGTAAAGTGAGTATAGGAAATAGTTATGAATGAGATGAACGATATAGATATTAATGATCGCGACACAATAAAGGATGGTCAAGGAAAAAAAGCTAATCAAAATATCAATAAAGCTGTTGCCTTCAGCATTCTTTGCATTATTTGTGGATATTTGATTTATTCAACGCTTTCGGCTGAAGAAAAGCAACCTGTCGAATCTTCAAAAGAAAAAGTTATTAAGCAGACAGAACTTTTTCAACCTCCAAAACCGGTACCAGAAAAGATTGAGCTAAAAGAAATGAACCTGAAATCTGGGCTGCCAACACCCAATGCAGACCGTAAAACTTTCGATCCTTCGTTACTAGAAGCAGCGCAGCGCGCTCCTGTGCTGGCTTACTCTGCAACACATAATACACAAGAGAATTCAAAAAAAGATCCTGTTTCTCTTGATGCAACCGGCAATGAAGTCGACGATGCATCGCAAAAATTCAATCATCTCCTGAAACCTACAACTCTTGACGGTATTAGTGCTTCAACCCTTGGCAATAGAAACTATGTTATTGCGATGGGAACTTCCATTCCATGTATTTTAGAAACAGCGATCAATAGTGACCAGCCGGGATTCGTTAGTTGCATCATCTCCAGAGATATTTTATCGGATAATGGCCGTGTTGTTTTACTTGATAGGGGAACCCAAATCGTTGGTGAGTATCGTTCTGGATTAAAAAGGGGGCAAGATCGTCTTTTTGTGTTATGGAACAGAGCTAAAACACCAAACGGCGTCATTATAGCACTGGCTTCACCGGCAACGGATTCTTTGGGGCGTGCTGGTGTTGATGGTGATGTTGATACTCATTGGTTGGAGAGAGTTGGATCTGCTCTTCTTGTATCAATCATACGAGATGCAACCGCTTATGCCACGAAACGTTTAGCAAAAAAAGAAGACAAAGATGAAGAAGGAAACACCGTCACCAACTCTCAGGCGGTGGCTTCGACTCCCTACCTTGCTGGCATGCTTTTAGACGGTTTCGCAAATATCGCTCCAACCTTGACAAAAGATCCAGGAGAACTAGTTAATGTTTTTGTCGCGCGTGACTTAGATTTTTCTAGTGTTTATAAATTGAAAGTAATCGATGATAAGAAGCAGATTGTTCGTCGAGCTATTTCAAGAGATTTTTATAAAAACTCGGTAGCGAATCCAAGATGACCGCAGGTGTACACAATATGACCGATGAAACTGTTGCTATCGTCTTGACGAAACTTGCACCTATCCGCAAATTTTTGGAAGATGAAAGCCTTTTTGAGATTGTGATTAATCGTCCCTATGAGATGATGGTTGAGGGTACTGAAGGATGGAAGACAATAGCAGCACCAGACTTATCATTTGATACATTAATGGGCATTGCCAAGGTTGTTGCTTCATATTCCAAACAAAATATCTCAGAAAAAAAACCGATATTGTCTGCCACTTTACCTGGTAATGAACGCATTCAGATTGTCATTCCCCCTGCTATAAAGCAAGGCACTGTCAGCATGACAATTCGTAAACCATCGTCACAAAACTTTTCGCTTGAAGATCTTGCTGATAAAGGTCTTTTTTCAATATGCGAACAAGTTTCTTTTACAGCATTGAGTAGTTACCGCGCTCGTTTAAATGAAATTAAAACAATTGAGCATTCTTTGGTTTCTACCTATTGCAACAAAGATTTTATTTCTTTTTTGAATCAAGCTGTAAAATTGCAAAAGAATATTCTTATTTCTGGCAAAACCGGTTCTGGTAAAACAACTTTATCAAAAGCATTAATCGCTAAAATTCCCAATGATGAACGTATCATCACTATTGAAGATACTCCAGAATTGGTCATACCACAACCTAATCATGTTTTTATGACCTACTCAAAAGATGGTCAAGGCCTAGCTTCTATTGGACCAAAAGAATTGCTTGAAGCCGCCTTGCGAATGCGTCCTGATCGCATTCTTTTGCAAGAATTGCGGGACGGCACAGCATTTTATTACGTTCGCAATGTCAATTCTGGGCATCCTGGTTCAATTACTACAATTCACGCATCAACAGCTCTTGCCGCATTTGAACAAATGACTCTTTTGGTTAAAGAAAGTGATGGTGGAGGAGACTTGGAGCGCAATGACATTCGCGGCCTATTGATTTCTATGATTGATATCATCATTCAGTGTAAACGAGTTGATGGAAAATTTAAAGTGACAGAAATTTATTACGATCCATTTAAACAGCGCAACATTTTTGGAGGTAATTAAACAGAAAAACTGTATCGTTTTAAAAATGTTTTTTGAAACAGAAACTAAAAATTAAGGGGGTATGGTTGAGGGGATTTTTTGTTGATTAACTAGCAGGTTGCCTACTATTTGTTATATCAAAAGGAAGTTCTCTCATGAAAAAAAATCAAAAAAACACATCAGAAATGGCTGTAAAAGAAATGCCTTCTAGTTCTCCTACTGCCTATAATTATTACTACCCCAATACTCTTACACTTATAAACGAGCATGGCATCAAAGATCGTGTACATCTTGAAAAACTGTGCGCTCACACTTCAGCACAAGCGCTCATCAATTTACGCCAGGAACCTCTCCCAGAGAAATTAGATTCTTCCTACTTAAGACATGTGCATCATCAGTTATTTAAAGATGTATTCGCATGGGCTGGACAAACGCGTGATATACCCTTCATATTTCCAGATGGTCGGGCTGCTCACATACCTACAATGCAAAAATCAGATCCTCCTGTTATCTTCGCAACCGGTTCAGAAATTCAAGAGGTTTTGAAAAGGCTAGATCAAGAACTTGAAAAAAGAAATTATCTTCAAGGCTTATCGCGTGAAGAATTTGCTCAAAGTGCTGCAACGTTATTTAGTCTTGTCAATTATGCACATCCCTTTAGAGAAGGTAATGGGCGTACGCAGCGAGCATTTTTTGAAAAAATTGCTGAAGGTGCAGGTTACGAGCTAGATTTTTCTCTTGTAACAAAAGAGCGCATGGCTACAGCCAGTATTGCAGCACTGACTGAAAATGACTTCAAACCTCTGCAACATATGTTTGAGGATATCTCTAATCCAGAAAAACAGAGTATTTTAAGAGAATTCATGGACCACATGAAAAATCTCAAGGATGACACTTTCCACAATCAAAATGTTGTTGTTGCAGAAGAAGGAAAAACTTACCAGGGAATTTGCAAAGGAGACAGCGATAATAGTTTTTTTGTTGCTACTAATGATAAAACCATCGTTGTTGAAAAAAAAGAAAATGTTACACTAGAATTTGTGAAGGGGTTAACACGTGATGCTTCTGTTTCCTTTGTTTCTTCTTCCCAACAGGCAGATTTAATACCAGCAGAAAAAATAAAGCCTCTTTCTGAAGACTCCATGACTAGGATTCTTTTAAAAAATCCTCAATTTAGAGAGAGTCTCCATCGAATCGAAGAGTTATCAAAAATTGTTTATGGTGACCCGGCAGCCGTACACAGAAAAGTGGATCTTATCCGGAGCGATCCAGATAAAATAGAAGAAATGTCCGCACAAGTTTATATGTCTCCAAAATCTGTTGCTCGTCTTTCCGGTCGGAAAATTATTTTTTTTAGCACTCCTGCACGTAAACACTCTAAAAATAAGGTTCATCTTCTTTCTTTTTCTCTTGAAAGTCATGGACGTTCTCTGAAAAATCTTCGAGAAAGCATTATTAAAAACTACACTGAAGAGAAAGAGCGTAAAAGCCAATCTGTTGCAGCACCAAGTGAAAAATTACAGTCTATCCTTAAAGAATCGATAGAAACGCAGAAAGAACTTTTAAGTAGTTCTCCTGAATTACAACAAGAAGTTGATAAATTCATGCAAGCT
The DNA here is from genome assembly GCF_001281405.1 of Bartonella ancashensis. Lineage (NCBI taxonomy): Bacteria > Pseudomonadati > Pseudomonadota > Alphaproteobacteria > Hyphomicrobiales > Bartonellaceae > Bartonella > Bartonella ancashensis. The sequence goes on from NZ_CP010401.1 coordinate 222,318, forward strand.
GTTGTATCGCGTCTTTCAAAAGACGAACTTGAAGCCGTGGAGCAGTGCCAATATGGACAACTTGCTAAAAGCCTGGGTACATCGCTGCATAGAGCACAAGAAATTACTCAAATTATTAACACTCTTAAGGAAGGATACGCACTTGCTACACCACTCAGAAGGGATATATTACGAGAGGAAATACCTTCTCAAAATGGCGATAATAAAGTAGTAAAACTACAGCATGCATCTGTTTCCAGGTCCAGGCAAGAAGATTCTTTTGTTGCTGAAGTAGTAGATTCAACTCTCGAAGAAATGCAAGATGATTTTGCGTTACAACAGTCACAAGAAATTTCTGCCAGAAGAAAAACATCTCCATTGACTGATGAGATAGAAGATGTTATTGCTCGCATGAGAGAGGTGGCAAGCATTGTTTATGGTGACCCTGATGCATTAAATGGTGTACGGGAGCAGGTTGTTCGAAATCCAAGCTTGGGTGATGAGGTCGCTCGGGTAATCGAACGTTCTCCTCAAATTGTTAAAAAGCTTGCAGGTAAGAAAAATGTTTTCGGAAAAGATTCTGCACGCAAAATTGCTGAAGATCACGTCTGTCTCCTCAGTTCTATGGTTAGTGACTACGCGGACATAGTTAGAGATATGCAGAAAGAAGCCATATTCGATTCTCATAGCAGACAGCAAGATTCATTATACCCTATTAAAAAACCAAGTAATCAATTATACGAGCTTCTTTTTACACAACCACAATATCAAGAAAAGATCTTACTTGAATCTCCTGTATTACAAGCAGAACTTGTTTCTTATATGCAGTTCATTAATGATCGTTTTTCACCAACCGAATATGAAGCAGTAAAACGCGGTGATCCTGAGAAATTTGCTAAAATGTTTGGTATATCAGACGATCAAGCAAAAAACGTCGTTAGAATAATTCACCGAACTCAAGAAGTACATCAGATGCTTCAAATATCAGAGGTCCATTCACTGCAAGTAGACGTTCACTCACCACAAGAAACGAGACATACTCAAAATCTCTCTGAAGATGGTATGAATGAGTATTATGATGAAGGAATAAGAAAACTTGCCACCTCCGCAGCAACAAATGATAATGTTCAGAAAACAGAAGAGAAGGATGTACTTATCCCAGACAGTATTGTCACACCGCTTTCAAAACGTGAAATAGATAAAAAAATTTGTGGAGATATTTGTGTTAAAGCAAATCTTGGACAAATTTGGAAATTGTCAGAAGCTGTTTACGGTCACTCAGAAGCGTTAGACGAAAAAATGATTCTAATTCATCAAGATCCAAGATGGGCTAAGCATGTCGCTCAACAGATTGAAAGCTTTCCTGGGTCTATTGCAGATCTCGCGGGGAAATGTTTTTTTGCTATGAAAACTCAGGCCCGAAAGCAGGCCGAAGATGCTATTTCTCTTCTTTGTACGGCCGTTGCAAATCACGCAGATATTGTTACAGCAGCGCACGAAAAGGTTATTGATCAACATCAAAAAGACGTAGAACAGCTTGGAAATGCTGTTCCACTGCCAAGTGACCGTTTAAACAACCTCTTTGCTTTGCAAAAACAACAACAAAGAAAAGTCTTATCTCAAGATCCTGCGTTAAAAAAAGAACTCTATAATTATATGACTTCATTCCAAAATCGTCTCTCCCAAGGTGACTATAAAGCCATTCAAAACAATGATTTTGAAGCACTTTCTGTAAATGTTGGTGTATCTATTCCGCAGGCAGAAAAAATTGCAGAGGTGTTTAAATGCACTAGAGAAGCACAAAAACAAACCATGGAACTCAAACTGAACCGACAACAGGACGGGAAACAGGTAAAGGCCATGACTCTCTAGATTGTGGAATTACATTTTTTTGGATATATGGGTGAAAGGAAAACTTTCACCCATGGGGGTGTGTTCTGGGACATGTCTTAAATTGGATATGAGCGAAAAACTGGAAGTAATACACTATGAGATATACAAAGAAACAGTTAGCCCTCATTTTAACACCAATCGCTCTGGGTTCTTTGGTATTTTTCCTGCTTCCTCAAGCATTATTGTTGATCATTGATGGAATGAGTCAAAGTGACGCATTTTGGTATCTCCATTTAGAACCACTTCTAATGCTCTCTCTAACTGCTGCTATATCATGCATTTATAGCCTGCCACAAAAACTATATCTCCGCAAAGGAATTGCTCAAGTTTCTTGGGCTGTTTTTGCTGTTGTTGCCCTTTACCATGTTGGTTCTGAACTTAAACGTTTAAGTCCTTATGTTGGCCAAAACGGTATAACATGGAGTTACGCTATACAATTCATGGACCCGATGGTCATTTTCGGCGGTATTATCGGCATTACTTTTTTGATCATGCAAACCATTGCAGCTGCTCCGCAACAAAAAAATGTAAAGCGTGTCAAAAGAGGGGTATTTGGAGATGCATCATGGATGAATTTGAAAGATGCAGCAAGAATTTTTCCAACAAATGGCCAGATCGTTGTGGGTGAACGGTACCGTGTTGATGAAGATAATGTACATGACATTCCATTTTCTCCTAAAGATAAAGCAACATGGGGAAAAGGAGGAAAAGCGCCACTGCTGACCTTTAATCTCGATTTTGGTTCAACACATATGATGTTTTTTGCTGGTTCTGGAGGTTATAAAACAACAAGTACTGTTATTCCAACCTGTTTAACATATCCGGGATCTGTTATTTGTCTTGATCCTTCAACAGAAGTGGCTCCGATCGTTAAATTTGCACGTAAAAAAATGAACAATAGAAATGTTATTGTTCTGGATCCAAACTCAATTCTAACAAAAAATTTCAACGTGCTCGATTGGCTTTTAGATGACAGTGTACCGCGTGCACAACGTGAAGCTAATATCGTTGGCTTCGCTAAACTGCTGCTCACCGATAAAAAATCGGAAAATTCTTCAGCAGAATATTTTTCAACACAAGCACATAATCTCTTAACAGCCCTCCTCGCGCATGTCATATTTTCTGAAGAGTACAAAGACAGTGAGCGCAATTTAAGAACACTGCGTGCAATCCTTTCTCAGTCAGAAACAGCTATTATTGCTCAATTACGCATTATACAAGAGACCTCCTTCTCTCCTTTCGTTCGTGAGATGGTGGGAATCTTTACAGAAATGGCCGATCAAACCTTTTCAGGGGTTTATACAACTGCATCAAAAGACACCCAATGGCTCTCTTTGTCTAATTATGCTGATCTCGTATGTGGAAATGATTTTGCATCTTCAGATATTACTAAGGGAAATGTTGATGTCTTCCTCAATCTCCCTGCCAGCATGTTAAATAGTTATCCGGGAATTGGGCGTGTCATTATTGGTGCCTTTCTTAATGCAATGGTTATGGCTGATGGGGATTACAAAAAACGTGTTCTATTTGTTTTAGATGAAATCGATTTGCTTGGTTACATGAATATTCTGGAGGAAGCACGCGATCGTGGTCGTAAATATGGCATATCCTTAATGTTATTTTACCAATCTTACGGTCAGTTAGTTAATCACTTTGGAGAATCTGGAGCACGATCGTGGTTTGAAAGTTGCTCATTTGTTAGCTATGCAGCTATCAAAGATCTGCACACTGCAAAAGATATCTCAGAACGATGTGGTCAAATGACTGTTGAGGTTAAAGGGATCAGTAGACCTCGTAGATTTGCTTTTACAAAAAACTCTTACAATATCAATTATCAACAAAGAGCGCTTATTTTGCCGCATGAGGTTATTCAAGAAATGCGCCAAGATGAACAAATTATCCTTATGCAAGGACACCCTCCTTTGCGGTGCGGACGATCAGTTTATTTTAGAAGGAAAGACATGTTAGCTTCTGCTGGACAAAACCGTTTCGCACCAAAAGCAAAATGAAGAAATAAGAGTTCACACGTGTAATATTTACCAGAAAAATATACGAGTCGTTAAATGAAGAATATATTTACGATAAGCAATGCTCCTGTATACCGTAAACCAGAAGATTCTCCTCTTACATCTTTGGATTTGAAAAGACGTCGTATGGCTATTGATACAACTATAGATCCAGCAGAATTCAGGTGGACATTCGATGTTGATTCTAAAACGATTGAAGCATTAAAAGATCTTAAATATATAACTCACATCAAAGAGAGGACTTTATCTGCGATAGAAGAAAATTACTTGCAAAGAAAAAGATTTCAAACTCCTGGTTATTGTCATTACTGCTATCCTGGAACTGAAACTCTTAAGAACCTCTATGGAATCCGAGACCTTCTCGAATTTGATGAAAGATTGACACATGAAACTGTCAAAACAATAATAAATTTTCATAAAATTGAACCTCTACCAGAGCGCTTTGATCTTGATCATTTAAAGTATATCCATCAACGCCTGTTTGCTAATGTATTTGAATGGGCTGGCTGTACCAGAGAAGAGCCTTTTACATTTTTAGATGGTACTACCGCTTACTTACCGATCATGCGTAAGGTAAATTCATCCCTTTATTTTGTGCCTAGTGATGAAATTCGATCACACTTTAGCGTTGTAGACGACCTGCTAACTAGAACGAACAATTTCAAAGATTCTTCACATGAGGAATTTGTTGCAGGAATCTCGAAAGTATTTTCTTCTACCAACAAAATACATCCCTTCCGTGAAGGAAATGGACGTACAAAACGGATATTTTGTGAAAAACTCGCTAAAGCTGCAGGTCGTAAATTGGATTTTTCTCTTGTAACAAAGGCGCAGATAGATTTTGCCAGTACACAAGCAATGGAATATAATAATTTAGAACCTCTGAAACATATGTTTGAAGATATTTCCAATCCAGATAAAAGAGCTGTTTTAAGAGAATGCAGAGAACATATGAAATCTCTTGATGTTGATATAGCGGATAGCGATTATTATCCCGTTGCAGCAGAAGAGGGAAAAACCTATAGGGGATACCATGAAGCTACCTACTCAAATAGCCTTGCTATCAAAACACACAATGGTGTGGTTATTTGTGAAAAAAATAAACTTGCACCAAAATTTTCTAGGACATTGAAGTATAATGATTTTGTCTCTTTTACATATCAAAAAAGTAACAATATCCTAATTCCCAAAGAAGAATTACCCCCTCTTACACCAGAAAGAATAAGCAAGGCGGTATTTAAAAATCTCCATTTTCAAGAATCCCTTAACCGAGTGAGGAAATACTCAGCGATTGTTTACGGTGACCCCAAAATATTGGATGATAAAATAAGATTAATAAATTTATGTCCGGTAGAAAAGAGACAGAACCTTGGTGAACTGATATCTAAACAAATTGCATATAGTCCTCAATCTATTGCAAAATTGGCAGGCAAAAAATACTTTTTCATAAAAAATTCAACGCACATAAAAGCTGAGAATTTGTTGATACTCTCGGTGCACAAATACTTGTGTATGCCCACTCTATTGAGTATACTCCAAAAAATATCATTCAAGATTATCAAAATGAGCAAAAACGCAAGCAACGTCATATCGAAAAACCAAATGAACGCTTGCAAGAGCTCCTGTATTCACCAGCAGAACAACAAAGGAGGATTCTGCTTCAGTCACCTGAATTAGGACAAAAGCTTAGTACTTACATACAGATATTGAATCAACGATTTTCACCAAGCGAACATAGGGCTATCCAGAATAATGATCATGAGGGACTTGCTCGAAGTATTGGTACCTCTTTTAGGCAAGCTGAAAAAATTACGGAAACAGTCAAACTCGTCAAGGAGGCATGTAAGCAAACTCACATAATCAACCTTAGCTAAAAGAAAGCGCTCTCTGCGGTTATACTTCACTAAAAATTGCAAAATTGTGCCCCTTAAGAAGGAGGAGAAAAACCTATCAAAATCTTTCACCCCCAAATGAAATTCTTCATTTCATTACCAAATTGAAAATAAAGAAGCCTATGAGGACGTAAGGGAGAAGCGCAAGGGAGAAGCGCAACAATAGAATCAGTATAGTATTCTTTGATATTAAGGAGGAAAAATTATGATACGAGATAGTGTCAAGTCTTCAATTCCAGAAAATCATTATAAAGAATCTGTCTTGCCCATTGATTCTTCTGCTGTTAAGAAAGCAGGTCTCTCTCCTAATGAATTTGATGGATTTTCCCATAGCACTCAACAACAAAACAACAATGTTGTATCACAAAAAGCTTTATCTCTTAATTATTTTTATCCTAATACTAATATACTGAAAAATAAGTACAAAATAAAAAGTTCTGTGCTTCTCAAAGAAAAATATTTACACGATGCAAAACAAGCAGCAACCGATCTCCGGTTCGAACCATTACCCAAAAATTTTGATTCTTCTTATCTAAAATATATCCATAAACGTTTATTTGGAAATGCATTTGAGTGGGCAGGATATACACGTGATGTATCCTTTGCATTCGCAGACAATACTGTTGCTCAGATGTCATTAATGTATAAGCGTGATTTCTCTGCACCTTTTGCAACTAGTGAAGAAATCCACACTGGTTTGCAAAATTTAGATAAAGAGATCGCCGATAAAAATAATTTAAAGGATTTATCACGTGAAGAATTTATCTCATATGCTGCACCGCTATTTGCCCGTCTAAACTATCTGCATCCCTTCAGAGAAGGTAATGGACATGCTCAGAGAATGTTCTTTGAGAGATTAGCTAAAGCTGCAGGTCACAATTTAGATTTTTCTCTTGCAACAAAAGCTCGAATGGATTTTTCCTGTTCTCAAGCAATGAAGCACAATAATTTGGAACCAATGCAACATATGTTTGAGGATGTTTCTAATCCCCATAAAAGACTTCTCCTTAGAGAATTTTTGGATAGCAAAGAAGCATTTCGAAACCGTAATTCTGACGATTATTGTATTGTTGTGGCAAAGGAAGGTGAACCCATTGCGGGAATCTACGAAAATTCTAGAGTACAAGGATTCACCATTAATACGAGCGATACTTTAGTTGTTTGTCCCAAAAGAAATCTTCCTAAAGAGTATTTAGAAAAATTGCAGCCTGGAGATTACACAACTTTTGTAATTGAAGAAGCTCCTAAAATACTTATCCCAGCAAAGAGAATGAAACTTCTGACAGCTGAAAAGCTATCTCAAATGGTTTCTGAAGATCTTCTCACTAAATCAAGTCGCAAGGTAATTGAGATGTTATCAAAAACTGTTTATGGTAAATCAAACATCTTGGAAGAAAAAATGGATTTGGTAGAGCAACAGCCGCATTTAGGAGAAGTGATAGCTACAGGTATTAGGAACGATCCCGAATCTATTTCAAAACTTTCAGGTGCAGAATGTGCTCTTTTCGGATATACTTTTTTCAAAAGTGAAACACGCCAACTTGCTGAAAAGGATATCCCTGCTCTCTGCGATGCTATTAAATCTCATGCGGATACTATTAAACTCCTTCGCTCAGAGATCTCTCAAAGCTATCAAGCAGAGCGATACCGCGAAGGACAACCTGTCTTTGAACCGGAAAAGAGTCTGCGAAAACTCCTTTCTTTGCCAAAAGAACAAAGAGAAAACCTTTTATCGCTTTTTCCTGAATTACGCAAAGAAGTTTATTATTACATGAAAGCCATCAATAACCGTCTTTCACCAAAAGACCATGAAGCCATCGCCGAAAATAACCACGCGATGTTTGCTAAAAATACTGACTTGCCCCTCGATAAAGCAAAAGAAGTTATAGATATAGTCAAATCTGTTAAAGAAGTATATGAGCAAGCCCGAATAGCGCAAATTGACCAATCAAAATCGAGAGATCTGGCTGTGGTTCATCACTGATATGGCGAAGTTGTATCATGTCTACCTATATTAAAAGAAATGATATTCAAGTCCTTACTTATAAAGAATGTTTTTCTATACTGTACCATAAAAAGGTTAAGAATGGGGAACGTGAAGATGCTGGTTGTGCTTTTTTGAACATTCATCACTTTGAGTTTGTTGTTTGTTGTTTGTTGTTTGTTGTTTGTTGTTTGTTGTTTGTTGTTTTATCAAAGAAAAATACAATATCTCGGTATCCTTGTACGAATCCGCTTTTCTCTCTTTGGTCGCAGCCGTATCGCTCATCCGGTACTTTCACAAAGATTTGCACTTATTAAGAGTTGTTTTTTATTTTCTCAGTGTCGTTGTACCTAATCGTAGCAGACAATTTTTTCCTAAAATAAGGAAGGTTTTATGCTTTCTGGGAGAAGTTACAGCAATTGCAAATAGAAAAATCTAACTATATCTATAAATGGAGGTCTTATGCCTAAAAAAATTGTCCCTCCTGCATTACAGGAATTAAAAAAACGCCGTGGAGCAATTGATGCCTCTATAGCTCCCAGTGACTTTGAGAAAGTTTCTCCTCATCCTAGAACACTTGCAGCACTAAAAGATCTTCAAAAGATGGTTCGTCAAAAAGGAGAAATATATTCAGAGATGGAAAAGCACATCCTGAAAAACACCTCAGATCAAAATATTGTTGATTTTTATTACTATCCGGGTACTCGAATACTTAAAAATAAATATGGGATAAGAAATCCTGAAGAGTTTCAAGAAAGATATTCTCAAGATTTAGCTAAAGCGATTGAGGCGTTACAGAGCGATCCTTTGCCAAAGAATCTTGATTTTTCTTATTTAAAGTATATCCATCAATCTATGTTCAAAAATACCTTTGAGTGGGCTGGATGTACACGCGAGGCTCCTTATACATTTTCAGACGGTATTACTGCTCATTCAGCAGAAATATCTGAAAAAAATATTCCTTTCAATGTTGCGCCAAGTGATGAAATTCAAAAAAGAATTGAAGACCTGAACAAAGAGTTTGCTAAATTAAATCATTCTCAAGACCTATCATACAATGATTTCATAACATTTTCTGCAAAAATATTTTGTTCCATTAGCTATGCGCATCCTTTCAAAAAAGGTAACGAATCTGTACAAAAAGTATTTTTTGAAAAGATTTTTCAATCTGCAGGCTATAGCATCGACTTTTCTATTTTAACAAAAGCTCGAGTGGATTTTGCTAATAAACAAGCAATAGAGTGCGGCAATGTGCAGCCGTTACACCATATGTTTGAGGATATTTCTTCTCCAGACAACAAGCTCCTTTTAAGCGAATGCATAAACTACTTAAAAACTGTTGAGGGTGTTAATACTGACAAATATCGTATTATTGTAAGGCAAAAAGGCCTAATTTACGAAGGAATCTACATAGGTGCTGGATGTGAAGGTGGTTTCATTCAAACAAAAGAGGATGATATCGTAATTTTCAAGAAAGAAGAAATCTCACCAGAATTACTGAGGTCACTAACGAAAGGAAATTCCTTATCTTTCACAGCTCCAGTGACTAACGATGTACTTATTCCAGGAGAAAATTTAAGTCCTCTCTCACAAAGTGAAATATCTCAAAAAGTTTTAACATACGAATATATTCAAAAAAGCCTTGAACAAATAAAAGATTCATCAAAACGTGTTTACGGTAATCCCGATGCGCTAGATAGCACAATAGATATGATCAAAAAGAATCCAAGCTTAGGCAAAGAAATTTCTCAAAAAATTAAAAACTCTCCTGAATCTTTTGCCAAAATAGCGGGTCAAGAAATTTTTTCTTTCCAAAATAAAACACGCAGAAACGCTGAATCTCATATTCCTTATCTTGCTTACAGAATTAAAGAATGCTCAAATCTCTTCCAATATGCTACTGCAGGCATAGTTAAAGAACATCGAGAAGAACAAAATCGCAGGAGGGGCAGCGTCTCAATGCCAGATAAAGATTTGCAAAATCTTTATTCTTTACCAAAAACAGGACAGATCGAATTTTTACGTCAATATCCTGAAGTAAGAGAAAAACTCCATAATTACGTACAAGCATTTCATGCTCGTCTTTCACCATCTGAACGTCAAGCAATAAAGGATGCTGATTATCAAAAACTTGCTGAAAATATTGGTACATCAGTCCAACAATCCAAAAAGATTGCAGCAATATTTGAATCTACCCAAAAAGCATATAAACAAGACCAAATACTCAAGCTAACCACGCGAAAACCTGCACATGAAATAAAACAGACCTCTTCTTGTGTTATTAGTTAACAACAAAGACTCCTTTTTTGAGCTAGATTTTTTGGGAAATGACCATAAAAACGTTAGCTTCTACCTTTAAAAAACATTCTATTACGCGAAATAGTCAGTAGAGATATATCTTCGTAAAATAGAAAATGTACCCAGCGAAGAACAAAGGAGATATTTATGAAGAAAAATGACTTCAAGCTTTTTGGGTTTGGGGAATTACAAAAACACAGTAATCCGACTATAGATCCCGAAGAATCTGAAAGGTACTATGTGCCCCTTCTCAAGAGGCTAGCAAATTGAAGACACTTGAAATCTTATCCCGTATTCAGGCAGAAATCGCCCCTACCGCAAACAAAGAAATATCACCACAAGAAACACCCCGCGCCTACAATGACAGCAATTATCTCTATCCTGACGAAGAAACGCTAAAAAATAGATATGGCATTACGGATTTCGTGAATTTTAACAAAAGGTTAGCACATGATTCCGCTAAAGCAATCGTTGATTTTCGTAAAAATAGCACACAACCAGAACGCTTTGACCTTAATTACTTAAAACATATTCATAAACGCATATTTAGTAATGTGTTTGAGTGGGCTGGCCAAACGCGCGAAACACCTTTTATATTTTTGGATGGCACTTACTTGCCTACATGCCGAACATGCGCAAAGGATGTTCACTTTCCTATTTCGTGCCTAGTGACAAAATTCAAACCTGTTTTCAATTCATCGAAGATGCCCTTATTCAGGAGAATAATCTGAAAACTTTCTCAGATAAGGAGTTTGTTTTAGCTATATCAGAAATATTTGCTTCTATTAATCAGATCCATGCTTTTAGAGAAGGTAATGGGCGTGTACAGCGTATGTTTTGTGAAAAAATCGCTGAAGCTTCAGGACGCACATTAGATTTTTCCCTTGCAACAAAAGCTCGAATGGAATTCGTTAGTGCTCAAATAATGGAATATAATAACATTGAACCAATGGTACATCTGTTTGAAGATATTTCCAATCCAGATAAAAGGGTTCTTTTAAGAGAATTTATAGACTTTATGAAGCCTACATGTGATATTCCTAACAGCAACTGCTACCTTGTTGCAGCAGAAGAAGGTAAAACTTATATGGGACAATATAGGGGTGCGGGCCTAGAAAGCTTTACTATTAAAACCTACAACAGCACCGTCATTTGCAAAAAGGAAGAAATTGCACCAGAATTATTAAAAACGCTGAAATATGATGACCCTATCACTTTTACAGCTAAAACAAATAGCAATATATTGATTCCAGCAGAAAATTTACAACCTCTTACCCAAAGTGAAATACGCGAACAGGCATCAAAAATATTTGCGTTCAAGAAAACCTCGATAAAGTAAGATCATTTTCAAAAATCGTTTATGGTAACCCAAAAACACTGGATGAAAAGATAAGTCTTATCGAAGAATGTTCAATCGATAAACGTTCTCATTTAAGCAAAACAATATCTAAACAGATTGCAGATTCTCCTCAAAGTATTTCAAAGCTTGCAGGTAGAAAGTATTTTTTTATAAAAGATTCAATGCGTCAAAATGCAGAAAGATGTACGGCTGCTCTCAGTGCCGCAGTTAGTAATTACGTAGATATCTTTGAACATGTTGAAGGACAAATTATCCATGCACATCAAAAAGATCAAGAGCGCAAAAGGAATTGCGTCATGATGCCAAGTAAAAAATTACAAACATTCCTTTCTCTACCCAAAAAACAAATGAAAAAGTCCTTATCTGAAACTTCCGAATTGGAGAAAGAGCTTGGTAACTATACATGTGCACTTCATGCTCGTCTTTCTCCAAATGAACATACAGCAATAAAAAATAGTGATTATGTGAAGCTCTCTGAAAGTATCGGGACATCTGTTAAGCAAGCCAAGAAAATTGCAACAACTGTTAAGCTTATCCGAAATGTGCAAAAGCAGGTTAAAAAACCCGAAATTAACCCATCAAAAGAATTTACTATGGCGGCATTATTTTAAATCGCATAAAAACAATAAAAAATACTTTGACCTACACACAATGTTGTTTTAGAATGTCTGTCAGCGGGGATGAACATAACGATTAAGATGCCATTATGTGCAAGGGAAGGGCTTTTAGAGTTCATTTGGCAAAATAAGAGCGCTAGCAACACCTACAAAAAGCCTTTTTGATGATATAAGAGTGGTTGATCAAGAGTAAAAGGAGAGGTCTTTATGGAAGATGAAAGATTAGAGCTTGGACATTTTGTGGGCCCGTTTGCAAAATCAATGATACAGCTTAACAGGGAACCTTTCCCAAAACGTTTTGACTCGTCTTATCTGCAGCATATTCATAAATGTTTGTTTGAGAATATACTGGAAACAGCGGGACAGTTTCGTGATCTTACTATGCTTCCTTTCCAGAAGTTGCATGCCTTCTATGGACAAAAGATACCAGGAAAGGCCTCATTGTTTCAGAATATGGATTTTACCACAGAACGGGACAAGCTTAACCAATTGGATGAGCTTATAGCTTCTAAGAATAATTTTCAAGGTTTGTCACGTGAAGAGTTCGTCAAACATGCAGTAAATGTATTTTCTCAACTGCACTCTATACGTCCTTTTGTACACGGTAATGATATTGTAGGAAGAATATTTCTTGTGAGACTTTCTAGAGCTGCAGGTCACACATTGGATTTTTCTCTTGTTACAAGTAAAGCTCTAGAAGCTGCTCTTAAACAAATAACAGAGCATGGTGATACACAGCTGCTGCACGACATGTTTGAAAACATCTCCAATCCAGATAAAAAAGTTCTTCTAAAAGAGTGCATAGATCATCTGGATTCGACTGGCGTTGAAAACGTCAAAAAGCTTAATCTTGTTCTAGCAAAAGAAGGAGTTACTTATCGGGGAATATTTCGAGGTGCTGGAAAGGAAGGTTGTTTTATTCAAGGAAAGGACCTTGATGGAAAACTTAGTAATTGTGTGGTTATTTGCAAAAAAGAACAAGTTGCACCAAACTTATTAAGAACACTGAAAAATGGTGATCATGTCTCCTTTACAACCCCAATGACCTTTGACACGCTCATTCCAAAAGAGAATGTAAAAGATCTTACAGAGGATGAGATCTGCAAAAAAACTCTGGAAGCTTCGCAAATTCAGAGCAGCGTAAAGCAAATCCAAAAATTTTCAAAAATTGTTTACGGCAATGAGCGAGTATTGGATCCTTACCTAAAAGGGGTAGAGAATGATGTTAATGCGGGGAAGGAAGTTGCTCAGAAAATTAAGGATAATCCTAAATCTATTGCAAAACTTGCGGGTTATAAATTTTTGTGCTTCAAAAGCTCAAGGCGTAGGGCTGCCGAAAGGTGTGTTGATTCTCTTGCTAAATCGGTTAGTGATCATGCCGAAGCTTTGCAATGTGCTAGAAGAAAAGTGATCCTTGAACACGAAGACGAGCAGAGGCGTAAAGGATGCGATGTTGCAATGCCAAGTAAAAAATTGCAAGATCTCGTTTCTTTACCAGAGGGAGAACGGGTCAAGATCTTATCTCAAGCTCCTGATTTGAAAAAAGAGCTTTTTGATTATGTCGATGCAATTCGTTACCGTCTTTCACAAGATGAGCATAAGGCAATAAAAGAGAGCAGCTATGTAGAGCTTGCTAAAAGTGTCGGCACATCAGTTAGACGTGCTGAAGATATTGCAACCGTAGCTAAACATTTTGGGGAAGTAAAAGACAAAGCAATATTCCAATTGGCAGTTGCAAAGGCTCGTGGTATTGGTCAGGGTGCATCCTTACAACAATAGAAAGCATCTTCGTTCTTCTGTGCAGTCCGCGCTTAGGAAATTTATTGGATTAATAAGGTCATTTTTTTGAGTTTTTTTTGACGTAGATACTCAATAGTTTCAGTAACGTGTCTGCTGCTATCGGTAGGATTTTTTTCATAGAAAGAGTAAATCAAGAGGAATTCGTCAAGGCGAGATGGAAGTGTTTGTCCAATCAAACAAGGAGACTCCTCCCCTGCTTTTAAAATGGCTGTGACACTACCTTTGAGTATTGACGTAGCCATCAGAGAGTTCGGGAGGATGAGTGTATTTATACCGAAATGATCAAAGTAGCAAAATGATCTCTGATGTATGATTTATGAAAATGAAAAAAATTAAAGCATATTCTCCTACTCCAAGTCACCTTAACTACCTGTACCCTGGTACTGAAACATTAAGAAATAAATATGGCATAACGAACCATACAGAGTATGAGACAAGGTGTGCACATGACACAGCCCAAGCAGCAGTTAATTTATGCTACGAGCCCTTGCCAGAAAAATTTAATTATTCTTATCTGAAGTACATCCACAAACGCTTATTTGAAAAGACATTCGAATGGGCTGGATATCCACGCAATTTCCCCTTTACATTTTCAGATGGTAGCATTGCTTATATGCCAAGCATGAGAAAAGAGGATTCAGAATTTTGTTTTGTATCTGGAGATAGAATTCAAGAAAGCTTTGAACTTGTGGATAACAAAATTTCTGAGATGAATAATTTAAAAGGCTTGTCACGTCAAGATTTCATTAGAAATGCTGCAGCAATATTTGCAGCTATCAACGATATACATCCTTTCCGAGAAGGAAATGGACGCACACAACGAGCATTTTTTGAACGATTGGGTGAAGCAGCTAATCACAAGTTAGACTTCTCTCTCGTAACAAGAGCCCGAATGAATTTTGCTAGCATCCAAGCAATGAAGCATTACAATATGCAACCATTGCAACATATATTTGAAGATATTTCTAATCCAGACAAAAAGCTCATTTTAAGAGAGTTCATAGATGACATGAAGGCCTGCAATTTCGATGTTGATGAGCATCGTGTCATTGCAGCGCAAGAAGGAGAAACTTATAATGGGATATATAGAAAAACTGGCCTGGAAGGTTGCTATATTCAAATAGGTAATGATATGGTTATATGTAAAAAGGAGGAAATCTCTCCAGAATTGTTAAGAACATTAAAAAGTGGTGATCATATCTCCTTCACAGCACCAATAGGCTATGACACACTCATTCCAAAGGAAGAGTTTAGACCGCTCACACAAAATGAGATATATATAAAAGCCTCTGAAAACCGAAAAGTTCAAATGATCTTTCAACGAGTCCAACAATCATCGAAGATTGTCTATGGCAATCCTAACGTATTGATGTACAAAATAAATCAGATAAAGAACAATCCAAGTTTGGGTAACTCTGTTGCCCAACAAATTGAGAGATCTCCTGAATCTGTTGCAAAGCTTGCAGGTAGAAAATGTTTCTGGATTAAAAATCAAACACGTAAAAATGCTGAACGCCACATTCCTCTTTTATGTACTATGATTAAAAATTATGTGTACGCCCTTGAAAATATTCACAAAAAAATAACTCAAGACCAACTAAGAGAGCAAAAACGCGAAAAATACAGTGTTGCAATGCCGAGTAAAGAATTACGAGAGCTCTTTTCCTTATCAAAAGAACAACAAAAGGACGCTCTGTCCCGTACTCCGGATCTAGAAAAAAACTTAAAAATTATATGCGCATACTCAATGCTCGCCTTTCACTCAAGGAGCGTGAAATGATCAGGAATGGTAATTATAAAGAACTCTCTGAAAGTATTGGTACATCCGTTAAGCACGCGAAGAAAATTGCAGAAACAGTTAGGAACACTCAAAATGCACATAAACAAACTCAAATCTTCAGAAGAAAACAATCAAGATTAATGATGATCGCCAGCTAAAATGCAGGACTGTGCTATTTTAACGAGCATAAATAGGAAAATTTTTCTTCCTTTACTTACAGATGATTTAGTCTTTTTTTCAACAATAGAATGAATAAGCAGTTATTTTATTTTGAGGAGAGAAATGTTTATTACCCAAGAAGATCACCTTACTCTGTATCCGAGCTAGATCTCGAGGAATTTATAAATATACAAGCAAAATAAATACCAATTTATGAGGGAATGGTAAGCCATTGATAATGGCGAATTATTCTACACCTCTCAAACGAGAGGAATCACAAAAAAGCTTCCGAGGCACATGATTCTACCAGCAAACCTGACATGCCTGAAGAGATAAATTCTTCCTCTAAACACCTTATATCCTTGCAGATCTCAATGAACATAGGGAAGAAAAAAGCACAAAACTAGAACACCAAGATTTATTAACAATAAGACTCAACAACTATAGCTACCCTGATAGCTCTGTGCTAAAAAAATAAATATGGAATAACAGATCCTGAAAAATTTCACGTAAAATGCATACATGATTCGGCACAAGAAACGATCAACTTACTGCAAGAACCCTCACAGAAAAGATTCGATTCTTCCTACATAAAATACATTCATAAATGCTTATTTGGAAACACATTCGAATAGGCTTGATGTACCCATAATGGACCTTTTACATTTCCAAATGGTAGTGTAGCTTAAGCACCAATAATGCACAAACTGGATTTTCCTCTTGTCTTTGCAACTTATAACAGAGTTAGCACTGGTCTACAAAATTTAAACCAGAGACTTTTTGCAAAGAATAATTTAAAATCTATCATGCGAAGAATTTATCAAAGATGCCGCAGAATTATTTTCTTAATCTTAATTACATACACCTCTTTAGAGAAGGAAATGGACCTGTACAACGGTTATTTTTCTACAAGCTTGTAGAAGAAGCCAATCATAAACTAGATTTTTTTCTTGTAACAAATAAACGCATGACCTCCACCTGCATTGCAGCGATGGGCTGTGATGACTTCAAACCAACACAACATATGTTCGAAGATATTTCCAATCCGTATAAAATAGATCTCTTTAAAAAATGCATAATACATATTGACAAATATTGTCTCATTGCAGCAAAGGAAGGCCTAACTTATACTGGAATTTACAGAGGGACTGGATGGGAAGGTTTTTTTATTAAAACCGATGATAATATAGTCGCTTGTAAAAGAGAGGAAATCACACCAGAATTGCTAAAAACTTTGAAAAAGGGAGATCCTATCACATTTACAGCGCTACCAATTCACAACATACTCATTCCAAAAGAATGAACTGCCGCCTCTCACAAAAAAAGCAATCTCTGAAAAAATTTTAAATAACAGTGATGTTAGAAAAAATCTGAGTAAAATTCAGGAGTTATCGAAGATTATTTATGGCAATGCAGAAATATTGGATGAAAAAATGAAGCTTATTCAAGAAGACCACAATTTAGCTTTAAACATTGCTCAACAAATTAAAAAATCTCCTACATTTATCTCAGATCTTACAGGAAAGACGCCTCTTTTTATAAAAGATCAAACACGCAAAGATGCTGAACAAAACATTACTTCTCTTTGTTATGCAATTGGAGATCATGCATCTACCCTCAAGCATGTTGAGAATAAAATCACCCAAGAACATCTTGGAACCAAATGTGCAAAAAGCATACTGTCTCAACACCTGATAAAATCTGCAAAAACTCTTTTCACTACAAAAAGAACAACAGGAAACAATCTTATCTTCATCGCCTTCTCTACGATAGGAACTCGATGCCTATCAAAGGCACTCAACAATCGTCTTTCAGTCAATGAAAAACAGGCAATAGAACAAGATAATTACATGGAACTCGCTAACAGCATCGGCACATCAATTAAGAATGCTAAGAAAATTGCCCAAATAATGAAGCTTGCAAAGGAAGCGCAAAAGCAAGCTGGAATATCTAAAATTGATCGGTCAAAAGCGATGGCTGTAAAATACTAAAAATCACAAATTAATATCATTGCAATAAATGAGTAAGCAGCAATAGAAAAAACCCTTTACGTGTAAGAGATATTCTCATAACGTATCTATTAATTGGACATAATGATAAAATTGCGATAAAATACGGCAAAGGTGTGTTGAATATGTTCTTTTTATGTTTCAATGTCAGTAATGGTTTTGGTTCTTTGATGCTCTCTTTTCCTCTTCATATGTTGTTTTTGGTTATGAACAATGTGGGAGAAGAATTGCTTGATCTGACCTTGTGTCTTGTTTTTTCTATGGCATTTACTTTTTGTCTGCTTAGTGAGTCTCTTTTGAGAAAAATATCCAATCGTGTTTTAAATACCTTCTCTGATGTTCTGGTTTCTCGTTGTACTATTTATAAGATAGAATTTTTAAACCCTGTAATCATCTTTAGCACTGTCATGAGTTTTATTCCCCATTGTCTTATGCACTTAGATATCAATTACCTCAAGCGTAAGTATGTGCGAGTGACTCTTATGCATATCGGAGTTCTTCAATATGAAACGGAATTAAACTACCAAAAAGAAAAGCTATTTTTCTTTTTAAGAGATTTGTGAGCGCATTAAATCTCAATTTAACGAAAGGGAGGTCACTTATGGTAAATAATCATGGTACTGATGCTGTAGAACAAGGCGGTATATTGATCCCAGAAAAAAGATTCATACCCCTCACGCCCAATGAATTATCTCAGGAATGTACAAAACGTCCCTCTATTCAATCAAGTCGCGCGGAGATTCAAAGGTTAGCACGGCTTGTTTATACTGATCCAGAAAAATTTGAACAAATGCTAGATGAGGCACAAAGTGACCAACATACATTTAAATACCTCTCCAGATTAATCACAAAACAGCCTAAAAGTGTTACAAAACTTTTAGGGAAAAAGTCCTTGTTAAGGAAAAATAAGGAGCGTAAAAATGCTGAACGACACGCCAGTCTTCTTGCATTTTCTTTAAAACAACATGCAGAGCTCCTCAAAAATACTAAAGAACAAGCCATTGCTGAACATCGGCAAAGGTATGAGGTATCAAAAACATCTTGTGTTGAGTCTCCAAACGACAGCTTAGGTCATTTATTTTCTTTACCAAAAAAGCAACAGATAGATGCCTTGTCTAAGTCTCCTCATCTAGCGCAAGAACTTTATAATTATAAACAAGCACTCGATAATCGTCTCTCAACGAGTGAGCGTAACGCCATCATGCTTGGTGACTACGAAAAGCTTTCTGAAAGCTTGGGTGTATCCATTGAACAGGCAAAAGAGGTTAGGACCACCTTCAAGCTCACTATGGATGCATTTAATCGTTTTGAAAAATCTAAAACTCGTCGATCAAAAAAGTTAAATACATATTTAGCAAAAAATCTGAAAAACACTACCTCCTCTGAACCCCATATCGATTCTATTAAATTCGATGCCGATGTCGAAGAAAAAGTGGATGTATTGATCCCGCGAACGAGATCACGTCCCTCCACAACGGATGACATGTCTCAACAATCTGGAAAAGATTACTATATTCAGGCAAATCTTAAAGAAATTCAGCACTTGGCAAAAATTGTTTATGCTGATCCAACAAAATTAGACAAAATAATAAGCGTAAATCAAAATAATTCACGCTCTCTTAAGTCTCTTTCTTGGTCCATTCACAAAAAGCCTCAAGACATTTCTCAGCTTGCAGGGAGAAAATTTTTCTTCATAAAAGATAAAACACGTAGAAATGCTGAAAAATATGTCCCTATTCTCTCAATGGCTGTTGGACGTCACGCAAGAATCCTTGACTATATTAAAGAAAATCCTTCTCTTCTACATCAGGGAAAACGAAGAACGAATGACATGTCTCAACAACCTGCAAGAGATTACTATATTCAGACAAATCTTAGGAAAATTCAGCGATTGGCAAAAATTGTTTATGCTGATCCAACAGGATTAAACAAAATAATAAACGTGAATGGAGACGATTCATGCTCTCTTAGGTCTCTTTCTGGATTCATTCAAAAAAACCCTCAAAATATTTCTAAGCTTGCAGGGAAAAAATCTTTCTTCACAAAAAATGAAATACGTAGAAACGCTGAAAAATGTGTTCCTATTCTCGCAGAGGCCGTTAAACATCACGCAATAATCCTTGAGCATATTAAACTTCTAAATCAGGAAAAACAAAGAGATGCAGAGCGCGTTGTTCACTTCCCAAGCAAAAATTTAACCACCTTATTTTTTTGCCACAAGAAAAACAGAGAGAAGCTTTATCCCTGAACCCTAGGCTAGCAGAAGAACTCAACGACTACGCGAAAACATTCAACGCTCAGCTTTCAGAAAGTGAACGTAAAGCAATCATGAATAACGATCATGAAGAAGTTTCCAGAAGTCTTAATGTATCTGTTGAAAGAGCGAGAGAGGTTGTAAAAATATTTAAGCTTACCACAGATGCGTGTTCCGAGGCTAAACAACTCCAAATTATTAGAGAAAAAAAATTAATTGAAAGCCTACGAACTGCTCAGGATGATGAAAGAACTGTTCAATGCTGTTTTTGGTAATAATCTGAAAGCATCATATGGGAGATCTCCACAGCTTCAACTTGGTTAAGAGGGAGTCCTTTTTCTATGGATTATCATACCATTATGGATGAGTAGTATCTTGTTAATAAAAATAACAGGTGTGGTGTTCCCTCTTTTTCTGACAATCAGAGGCCCCGGATAATGAAGTGGCATTCTTCCTCGGTGTCTTGCAGAGATTTTGGTGCCATAAAGACATGTCTACTTCATTGCGTATGATTATTTGGAATAATGGATCAGAATGCGTTGAAATTTTCTTTTCTGCATGAAGAGTTTGAGATACATGGCAGTATATTAACCACTAGTGGAGCAAGGCATTTTACGTAGGTGAACTGAATTGAAAATTTGTAGATGCCCTGAATCGCCAATAATAAAAAGTGCACATAAAACCATAGTAAAAGGAGGAAATTCTTTATACCAAAAGATAGCCATGTTAATGGGTAAAAAGAAGTTCAAGAAGTATTAATTCCAGATGTAAAATGGTAATTTCTATCTAGCAGAGTAGATTAGCTTAGTGGTTTCAGGAAATCTTTCCACTCAAGCAAGCCTTGGTAACTTGAGATATTATCAAGACTTATCCGTCATAATCCGATAACGATATACAATGAGTATTAAAAGAAAAGATTCCTCTTTTTTAAGAAAGTCTTCTGAGGAAATTTGAAAATCTCGTTCATCTTTTGTTAGGTTTGCGGGCAAACGGCATGCTTTTATAAAAGATCGAACATGTGTCTAAAGTGAGCATTTTACTCCTGCTCCTAGTGTCACAGTTTAAAGAGCATGTCAGCATTATCAAATGTGCTAAAAGAAAAGTTACTTTGCTACATAAAAGATGGCAAAAATCCTTGGAACTTACCGTTGAAGTTCCAAAAAATTTGGAAAATTTTCTTTCCTCTCCGAGAAAAATAAGTGAACATTTCACACCAACATCTAAAAGAAAAATAGCTGCATTGGAGTAACCAACCCTTGCCTCTTTCTCGCCAAATAGTCATCGGATAATTGAGAACGAAAGTTATGCAAATCTTTCTAAAAATTTTGATATCTCCATCAAAAAGAAAAAATTACGACTATTGTTCAATCTACACAAATCCGGAAACCTGTGGTGTAACCATTAATATTATCCTTTTATTTACCAAGATCATCCTAGCACTATTACATAAATATAAGTAAATTTAATTACTTAAGGAGTAAAAAATTTATGGGAAATGATAAAGAACTATTGATCCCAAGAGCAAGATTAGAATCCCTCACAGAAAGTAGTCTCTACAGAAGAATTTTAGCAGATCATTACACTCAAGAAAGTTTGAAAACAATTCAGCAATTGTCAGAGGTTGTTTATGGTGATCCCACAATATTAGACACCCAAATAGGTATGAGAGGAAGGGATAAAACCCTATTCAAACAGCTTGCTCAAAAAATTAACTTATACCCCGAATCTATTGCTCCACTTGCAGGATCACGGTGCTTTTTCATAAATAATCCAGAGCGTGTGAATTCCAGAACTTCTATCCCTCTTCTCTGTTCTGCAATTGAGAAGCATGCAGAAATTATCCAAGCTGTTGAAGAAAAAATCATGATACAACATCAAAGAGATCGAGAGCGCCTAGCGCATTCTGTTAAAGCTCCAACAGGAGATCTCAAAAATTTTCTTCTTTCATCACCAGAGCAACAAAAAGAAGCTTTACTGAAAAATCCTGAATTAGAAAAAAGTCTTAACCATTACATGAAAGAACTTGATGCTCGTCTTTCAGTGAATGAATATACTGCAATCAAAAATAAAAATTATGGTGAACTTGCCCAAAGTACATGTGTATCAATTGAGCAAGCACAAAAGATCGCAAACATAGTTCATCTTACTCAAAAAGCACGACAGCAAGCTCAAAATTTTAAGATAGGTCAAGCAGAAGACATCTCCAAAAGTTTAGGAACAAGTAAAATGAGTGAAAAAATTGCTACACGCAGCATATTCAAATAACTTGAAGATATTAAGTAAACGAGCCCAAAATTGATTCAGAAAGATAATGGTTATAATCGGTTAAATTTGTAGATATTCACTTTTTTAAATTACATAAAAGGAGAGAAAATATTTAAAATTTTTAGCAGATAAAAATTCTTTGATCTTCCCCATCGAGATTTGACGTGCAATAATATTTTCAAATATACAAAGGTATTACTAGTTCTTTTTTTAGTTTCTATTACTTTTTTGTTCTGTAATATTTATTGAGGATTATAGCTCTCTAATGAACTCAAGGGAGAGTATTACAATAAAAAGTTGTTTGTATTCTTGAAACCATTCTCGATGTTCCTGTGTTTTTATTATGCTTTTTATGAAAAATGTACCCAAGTTCCTCTATGGGGAAAGTATAAAACAATACGAAATTATACTCTAAAATACGCAAATTCCATGATTACCATCAGCATACTAACCAAGATATATTTCTTTTTCACTTATTTAACCCAACATAACTCACTCATACGAATCAAATATGCAAAAGAGAATTCCATTTGAAAAAGAAATGATAACAAACTTTGGAGATGTGGCCTAGAGTGGTGATGGAGCGCTCTCCCTTTTTCACATGGGATCACTGAAAGGCACACCTAGGGAAGTGTAAGGTTTGGTCTAAAACATCATGCAACTTGAGAGAGGTGCTTTTCTTTACAAGCACCTCGCATTTTTTTATGATAATTAAGGATAGAAATTGGTACTGATACAGTCGACAAATTCAGGCAAGGGGTGATTCTATGGCACGACATAAAAATTTCGGTGTGTTTGTACTTAAAAGCCCCAGAAAAGTATTAATTCCAAGTATACAGTCGTCACCCCTCGCAGCACGCAGGCTATATTATATGATTGCAGAAGATTATCGTGTTAAAACAAGTATCAGCGAAATCCAACAACTATCAAAAATTGTGTATGATAATCCAACAGCCGTCAGCGAAAAAATTGGCGAACAAAATGGAGATGTAGCTTTTTTAAAAAATTTTTCTAAAAAATTCAATAAGAACCCTAAATTTGTTGCAAATTTCGCGGGGTCTTGTTATTTTTTTATGAAAGATCAGAGACGTAAAGACGCTGAAAAGTGTCTTCCTTTCCTAAAGAAAAAAATTGAACAGCATGCGCGCATTGTTGAACATATTCGCGAGCAGATTATTCAAAAACAAGAACAGGAGAAAGAACGCGTAAAGCGTCCTGTCGAAGTACCAGACCGTGATTTGAAAAATCTCATTTCCTTGTCGCAGAAAAAACAGATGGAGAGATTATCTAAGAGTTCTAGGTTAAGACTAGAGCTTCGTGACTATATGGGAGAAATTAATCAACGTCTTTCATTTAGCGAACGTCAAGCAATAGCAAGAGGTGATCATGAATATATTTCTAAAAGTTTTGGTGTATCCCCTAAACAAGCAAAAAAAATTGTGAAGATAGTCACACTTACCAAAGAAGCACACCGACGATCTCAAGATGTCACAATTAACCTGGCAAAACAAGCAATTCTGAATTCAAGAAAATTCCAAACAAATGAACCAATGAATGAAAATATCATCATACATCATATTTGAGGATTCAAATGGGTTATCTTCTGATGAAAAATTAATTAAAAGAGGTAATAGCCATCATCATAAATAAAAAATGATATCATCCCTTTTTCTCATGAACGGCATATCTCAATTCAAGAAGACGCTTAAAGCTTGCCCTTAGACTGACCAAAATAATGTAAAACATGTTTTGATGGTTTGTAAATATGTGATTTTTATGTGATAGCTGGTCGTATCTTTCCATTTATTTGAGTCTTTTAAGATTAGTTAAAAAAACTCAACGCATTATGCCTTTTTGAAGATACTGCAGAGAAATTATAAATTCTCTTTACCAATGAATTATTGTGCATAAAAAATACCATATCCATAAAGGTAAGATATTTAATTTCCTTCCTTATCTCTGATAACAAGGAAATGCAATTCAAAACAGACAAAACGGATATATAATTTTTATTATTTTTCATATTGACTTTTATAAAAAAATTCCTATAGCAGAAGGTATTATTGAGGAGAAATTTTTCAGCTTGTATTTGGGAGGCATTTTTAAAAATGCAAGCTGTTCTTTTTCAGTCAGAACGATTTGCGTGATCTGAATCAGGAGGATTTGCACAATACGGTGGGGGTGCTGGTTATCGTTGAAGGGATTGCTTCGCGTTAGTCGAAGGGATTTTTTCGCGTTACGAGGGGATTTGGGTTCGTATGTGCGTGGGATCACAATGATCGAATAGAAACCCGGAATGGAGTCAACTAATCTAAAGAAATGGGAGGCTATTGCAATGAAGCGTAGTGAAGTAAAAACACTGAAAAAGGAAGAAGCGTCCGGAGAGACATTAGGTGCAAGGGACGCGCAATCTGCTTTTGATAGGGATCTTGTCGCTGGTGAGCATGGTGAACAAGCACACTCGCTTCAAACAGCAGACGGTACGCTGCAATACACAGGGACACGAGGACCGTCTGGGCCTGCAGGGGAGACTTTATCCCAAGGCGAACCTAACTTGGGTGTAGAGTCCCTTCCTTCCTCAGAAGCGGAGGAGTCGTTTTCTTTGAATCCGTTTTTTTCGGATGATGAGTCTACCGGAGAATTCCAGGGGTCTCGGCAGGATTTTTCCTCTTCAAACTTCGGAGAAGGGGGGATATCTTCAGCCGTGGAAACGACGCATTTTCAAAGTGTTCAAATGAGGGGGATTGCAGAAGAATCTAAAGCGGTAAGGAAGTCGTTAAAGTACACAAGGAGTGTAGAAGCCTCTTTTGATGTAGTGAGTTTCTCTTCCGATAGAAGTATCGAAAGATTACAGCAACCTCGAGACATACTCATCCCATCTACAGAACAGACAACTCTCTCAGAAAGTGAGATAGCACGCAGAGTTGCGGACGATGACCACATAAAAGCAAGTTATGAACAAATTGAGCGACTCTCGAAAATTGTTTATGGTAATGAAGCTGTTCTCCAGAGAGAAATTTCTCGAACTGGAGGAGACCCAACATTAATTCATCGTCTCTCTGAAGATGTTAAGAACAATCCTGCGAGTATCTCTAGACTTGCAGGATCTCAATTTACACGCTTAGCAGATGCCACACGTTTACCGTCTCTTGTTATGAAAACCATGGGACGTACAGAGGCTGAAGAACATGTTCCTTTCCTTTCTTTCATACTTCGCAACCACGCGAAAATAGTTGAATTCACCAGAGACAGGATAGTTGCAGAGCATCGTGATATGCAGAAACGTCGGGAGAACCCTGTTGAAGCACCAAGCAAAGAGTTATCGAGGCTCTTCCTTTTCTCAAAAGGACAGCAAATAGGTGTTTTGTCTGAACTTCCTGAATTACGAGATGCGGTCTGTTGTTATGCAGCAGTACTTAATGCCGCTCTTTCGAAGGATGAACAAAAAGCTATCCAGGATAATGACATTAGGAAATTGGCTGAAAGCCTTAACTTGTCTTTTGAAAGAGCAGGGAAAATTGCAGAGACTTTTAACCTAGTTAAAGATATACAAGAGAGCGCTCAACAAATTGAAATCAATGCAGCAAGAGGCGCTGTTGTGGAGTTTAGGAAGCAGCACAGCAGTAGAGCCGTAATGCCTTCCTTTTGAGGATCTGAAAACATTAACTAAAACTTCTGTACTCGGAATTTATCAGGAAAACATAATCCTTGTTAGTTTGGGTTATAGGGTTTTGTTATCTTAAACACCATAAGGAGAGTGTCAGAGAATTTTCTTCCTATGGTGTTGTTGTGGTGTGTCTCGGTGAACTAGATACTGAGGTTGTCATGCTAGCTGACAGAAGATAGCAAAGGGATTTTGTTGTGAAACTCGTAGATTCTTTACATTTTTAGCATAATCATTGGTATTTTTATTCAAGAAATTGCAGTTTGCACCACAAAAACAAAAGATTTTATAGAAAGCCTTAGAGATATTGGAATTTTGTCAATAACTGAACTTAAAAAAACGGTATTCTCTCCATAAATAAGTAACATATGTGGCGTTATTTACACAAAATGATATTTTAGACATTTTTTGTTTTGATTTTTTCTGAAAAATTCTCATAATATCCCCCCGTGATAGGAAAGATATGCGTGATTTGTCTGTGACATTGCGTGGTGAGGGGGGTTCTATCCGAAGAGGATTTTCCGTATTGCAAACAATCTTGCTATCATAGAGATTGTTTTACTCTGTAAGCGGGCTGGGAATTTAGGGAGCTCACATAGAGATTTGTCGGAAAATTTCTAAACAAGAGCATAAATCTAAATCTACGAGGTTGGCTATTATGGAAAAAAATGTACATGGTGCAACATCCGCTCAAGTGAGTGCTGCAAGTGAAAATTATACTGCAGAGGGACAGAGGGCCACGAATCAGGAAATTCTGATTCATGGATCAAGAAAATGTGTCAAATCTTTCTCGCCAGAAGAAATGATTACAATGATCCGTGATGACTACTATGTTCAAGAAAGCTGTAAAGAAATCAGGCGGTTATCGAAGATTGTTTATGGCGATAAATCTGTGTTGGATGGAGTAATGGAGCAAGCTGTGGAATTTCCTCTGTCGATGTATGATTTTCTTGAAAAAATGAAAAATGATCCTGTATCCGTTTCTAAGCTTGCAGGAATTAAAACTTCGTTCTTCAAAAACAAAAAACGTGAAGCTGCCGAACAAAATATTTCTTCTCTGGAGTTTATGGTTGAAAATCATATAAAGGTTATCGGGTATGCTAAAGAAAGAATTATCGATGACTATCAGAAGGCATATGAACGCGGTAAGATCTCCGTTCCTGAACCAAGTAAGAATTTAATGAAGCTCTTTTTCTTATCACCAACACAACAAAGGGAATCTTTGTCTCAATCTCCTGAGATGAAATCAGAGCTTGATGATTATGTGAAACTCCTCGATCGGCGTCTCTCCCCAAATGATCATAAGGCTATCCAAGAGAATCGTCTTACGGACCTTGCTGAAAGTGTTGATGTATCTCCTAAGCAAGCAGAAAAAATTGCAGAAATAGTTAAGCTTGCGAAAAGCGCGCAACAGCAAGTTCAACAACCTCAAACTAAACAGCAACAGATGGTGCGTTCATTATAGCTATACTTAAAAAAAACACGAGCGAAAGAATCACTAGGCTTTCGCTCATTTGTTTGCGAATGTAGCTATTTTCACAAAGTTAATCGCGATAATATAACTTTAAATATATTAGAGATGCGGCCCCATTAATTCTAGCAACAATTGCTATCTTTTTTAAGTTGTCCCTTTCATCTTCGATACGCTTTATTCTTTGCAAATGACGAAAATGATACGTTGTTTTTACTGTGTATCTTGATTTTTTTTCAAAACATCCATTGCCTAAATTATTAAATATTTTACACCTTTGCATAGTAGCTTTTTATACTTCTAAAGCAACTTTAATATCATGCCCCTCTAATCACATTGGGCATAAAATCAATATCCTTTTACATAAGCCAATAAAAGATAATACAAAGCCACACATCCAAAAAAATAGCACCATAGCCAGCTTATAACGAGTATTATTCTTTCACTCACCTGCAATATTGCAGCTTTTTAAAGCCTTTAAAACAAAAAATATCCATTGAATAGCATCATGGATATATTTCACAGATACAGTAAAATTTTCCAAAGATATAATAAGATCTCAAGAAACAATAAACCACCATGGGTAAATAATACCCTATTCATGCAGATGCTACTCCCTTGTCTTTTAAGTAATAAAGCTCCAGAAAATAAAAAAATAGGTTTTTTACTGTTTAAACCTAATTTAGCTGACATTCCTAAAAAATTAAGCAACACCAAAATGCCTGTGCTATCGTAAGATATTGGTTGGAACAACAAAGTATTTTTACGTTAAGGCCCTTTACGACATGGATGGCCAATCTATTTAAAATTAAAGATGAAAGCAATGTTAGTCATCACTGAAAGCGCCGCTCTGCTCTACGCAAGATAGATCAAACCTAAAGATAGGTGAGCGCATCGCGTTATAATGATGAAACAAAATCAACTTAATAAGGCAGAGGGAGGCCTTTATGACAAAAAATACCTCTACATCTTACACACCATCTTATAGCTTTAAAAAAGCACAACACTACTGTGCAATACCCAGTTCTATCACCACCCCCTACACATTTATGAAGAGACAGCTCTCCTCTAAAATTTTTAAATCGCTTGGTGCATCTGCAAACTACACTGCATAATAAGGGGAACTATTATTATGGAAAATATAAACAAACAATTTCAAAATTATAGCTACCCTGATACTTCTGTCCTAAAGAATAAATACGGAGCAGTAGATTTTCTACAATTTGAAGAATTATGTGCGCATGGTGTGGCAAAGGCAATGATCAATTTACAAAATGAACCTTTGCCAGAGAAATTTGATTCCTCCTATTTAAAATATATTCACAAACGCTTATTTGGAAACACATTTGAATGGGCAGGACATACACGTGATATCCCCTTTAAATTTTCAGATGGCTCCGTTGCTTGGGCACCCGCAATGCACAAAGCAGACTCACCCCTTGCCTTTGCAATTAACGATGACATTCAAGAAGGTTTGCAAGTTGTAGATTATGCAATTAATGAAAGAAATAATTTAAGAGGTTTATCACACAAAGAATTCGTTGAAGAAGCTACGGAAATATTTACCACTCTGAACTATATACACCCTTTTAGAGAAGGTAATGGACGTACACAACGAGTATTTTGTGAAAAACTCGCCCAAGCGGCTGGGCATAAACTAGATTTTTCTCTCGTAACAAACAAACGTATGACCGATGTCAGTATTGCAGCAATGAGAAATAATTTAGAGCCCATGCAACATATGCTAGAAGATATCTCTAATCCAGATAAAAGTCGTCTCTTAAGAGAATTTATAGATCATACAAAAAGCCTCAAATACGGTAGTGTTGATTACCGTTATGTTTCTGTAGCAGAAGAAAATACAACCATCATGGGAAACTTCATAATTGCTAAAAATGAATGTTTTGTTATTGATACAGGAGATTCCTTAGTTATTTGCCCAAAAGCAGACATACCTAAAGATCAATTAGAAGGATTACAACCTGGTGATTTTATGGTCTTTACATCCCCAAAAGCTCCAGAAATTCTGATCCCAGACAAAAAGATGGGCCCTCTCCCAAAAGGAGAACTATCTGAAATGACTGCAAAAGATGACTGCGTTCAAGAAAATATTAGACAAATTAAAGAATTATCAAAAATCATCTATAATAATCCGACAATATTAGACGAAAAAATAAACCAGATCCGACAAAATCCAAGCTTAGCTAAAGAGCTTGCCCAAAAAATTGAAAATGATCCCGAATCTATTTCTAAATTTGCAGGAAAAAAGCATCTAATCTTTAAAAATCAAGCACGAAAAGATGCTGAAAGACATGTTTCTTCTCTTAGCACTGTAATTGAAAACCATCCAGACATCCTTAAACATACCGAAACTAAAATCACTCAAGACTACCAGAAAGAGCAAGAGCGCAAAGACAAAGCTATTGAAGCACCTGATAAGGACTTAAAAAATTTCTTTTCCTTATCACAGGAAAAACAGAAAGACACCTTATCTCAATTTCCTAAACTAAGGCAAAAATTCAGTGATTATGCAAAAAAAATCAGTGATCGTCTTTCACCAAAAGAACACAAAGCGATCAGAGACAACGACCACCAACAACTTTCTAAAACTGTTGGTGTCTGCATTGAAAAAGCTAAGGAAATTGCAGAAGTAGTTAAACTCACCAAGGACATCCAAAAACAAATTCAAACACTCAAACTCGATCAATCCAAACAAATGGCTATGGCCCACTAATGGTCCACTAAAAGTCATGCAGCCACGTTATTTTAATGAATACACATGAGCGAAAAGACAAAAATCTCTAGCTCATGTTCAAGCTGTTATTTTTTGCCAAAATCTGATGCCGGAGAAAAACTATGAATAAGACATGGCAAGATATGTAATGATATAGTTTTAACTTATTTCAAACGGCAATCGTTTTAAATCACCAGGACTCTTTGCATTTGTTAGTCTGTTATTACCAACCACCAATGAAAATAATTGTTAAACTCAGAGTGACTATTTTGTGAATTTGCTGCATTTTTTAATGCCCATTCATATAGTCTTTAAGAGCACTCTTCTTCGCATACTTTTTTATGAAAATGCAAAAGGAACCATAATGCTGCAAACAATAAGAAGGAAAACACCCACCGGTAATATCAACGAATGATCACGCCATTTGCAAATTTTAGCGTATATCTGCACATTTTTTCTTATTGAATAATTTGTTAAGCTGAGAGCCAAACGCCATAATTAAGATGGTGAAACTTCAATATCAAAATAATCTTAAAGCATAAACCACTATTCTATACAAAAGCAACTTATGTAACAATTTGATAACGTACGCTGCAGAAAAAACTAAACCTATGCCCCGTCCTCCATATGTTGTTCTTAATTTTGATCACGTCCATTTGCCTATACATGAGCAAAAGCCGTTCTTCTATTCCCAATCCATATGCTTATAATGAGACCTATCATCTTAGCAAACTTTCATTACACCCTTTAACTGACTAATTTTGAATTCTTGGTTTTTTTTCTGCATATCTCTTCCTACTGAAGCTATCGCTGCGATCATTTCTGCTTGTTCGTTAGAAACACCAACAGACGCAGCTAACCTCGTATAATCACCGGACTCAATAGCTGCATGTTCACTTTTTGAAAGACGAGCATTGAGCGCCCGCATATAAACATTTAATTCTTTTCTAACAGAAGTATCTTCGAACAGGATCTTTTCCTGCTGCCTTTCGGATGAGGAAAATAAATCTCGCAAACGTTCGCTTGGTATTTCAACAGCGGTTCCCATACGTTCTTGTTCTTTTTGATATTTCTTAATACTCCTCTCTCGTACACATTTTATAATTTCTCCATGGTTT
The DNA here is from genome assembly GCF_001281405.1 of Bartonella ancashensis. Classification (NCBI taxonomy): domain Bacteria; kingdom Pseudomonadati; phylum Pseudomonadota; class Alphaproteobacteria; order Hyphomicrobiales; family Bartonellaceae; genus Bartonella; species Bartonella ancashensis. The sequence continues at coordinate 253,622 of NZ_CP010401.1, forward strand.
GCGATTGAATTAACGAGACAAGAAACCGCCCGTTCGGCATTTCTACGTGCACCATTCCTCAGACATAGATATCTTTTTCCGGCAAGTCGAGCAAAACTCTCAGGATTTCTCTTAATTTGTTGAGTAAGCTTCTGAGCTAAATCTTGATTTAGTTGAATGTCTTTTATTTTTTCGTCTAATATTGCTGGATTGGTATAGATGGTCTGCGATAATTTTCTTATCTCCCTAATACTCTTTTGAACTAAATCATCTTTTGCAATCATTTCAGACAGTTCTCTTTCCTGGAGAGGCCCAATATTTTTTTCTGGGATCAAAATTTCTGGAGCTTCACGCGGTGTAAAGATCATAAGATCGCCATGACGTAAATCTTGCAATTGATATTTTTGGAGTTCTTTCACAGGGCAAATGACCAAGGTATTCCCCGTATTAATGAGGAACATTTCCTCTTTGATACCTGCAAAAGTCCCTGTAACTCTTATACCTTCTCTTGCTACAACAATATGACGATTTTCAACACCGCTTTTTTTAAAAGTTGCATGCCTAAAGAAATTTTCTAAAGTAAGTCTTTTTTTGGGATTAGAAATATCCTCGAACATGTGCCGCATTGGTGATAGATTGTCATAGTCCATTGCTTCAGCACAAACATCCTTCATGCGTCTTTTTGTTACAAGAGAAAAACTTAATTCATGGCCCGTGGCTGCCGCTAATCTTTCGAAGAATAATTGCTGCGTACGAATATTCCCATCTCTAAAAGGATGCACCCAATTAAGAAAAGCAAACAGCATTGTAACATCCTTAACAAATTCTTTGCGCGACAAACCTCTCAAATTATTCCTTTCGAGGAGTGTCTTATCAAAATTCTTCAAATGCCTTTCAATTTCATCACTCGACGCGAAATGAGAATACGCTCCCGATTTTTTCATTTCTGGCATATAAGCAACGGTGCCATCTCGAAATTTAAAAGGTGCATCGCGAGTACACCCAGCCCACTCAAATACCTCTCTAAATAAACGTTTATGAAGATATTTAAGATAAGAAGAATTAAAATGCTCTGGATATGGTTCTCGTTGCAATAAAACCATTTCTGTTGCGATACCATGTGCACATCTCGCCTCAAGTTGCTCAGAACTTGCTATTTTATATCTATTCTTTAATACATTGGTACCAAAATAGAGATAATTTCCATGAAATGCTTTTCCTGTTGGCATGTGCCGTCTCCTCACCACTAAATCTAGTGCGCAAATTATGCAACACTTTGAATGTTCCAGAAGAGAAGTCGTCCGTCCCCTCCGAATGCACAAAAGATTAGCATCCAAATCTGGATACCTCATGACCTCTTTGCGGTTTTTTTGTTGTAACTTTTCGAAACGCAGGATATGAGGTCACTTTTTACCACAAAAGATTCCTCAAACTTTTTTTCTTACATTGAACACGTACAGAGGCCACGCCCTTAAAAAAAACTCCTTATGCTATTACCATTCCCCACGAAGCACATCAGCTTCCTCAGTGGCAGCTGAGACCCTGTCTCCATATTGAAAATTTAAACTCACGCTGTAACTTTACCGTATCAGTAATAACCCATCTCAGTTAGACCATTAAATATTACGATAAAGCGGATATCCTTCCCCCGTGGGTTAATATATTTTCTGCCAAAATAAAACGAAAAACGTATAGAAACATTATTGTTTCTGCCTAGTCTTAGCCTGCTTAACTCTGAAAAAAGGTATCACGCATATTAATTAACCTTATCAATAAAAAATATTTTTCCTAAACAATTTAATTATCTAGAAAAAAATTTCTGTACTTTACAAAACTTTCCCAGAATACTTTATCTCTTTGTAGTTTTTCGCATTTATAAATATGGCAAAATAATGATTATGTAGAAAAATGAGAAAAACTTGCGATAAATTTTAGGACACAATCCTATATCTTTTATGATTCGATTATAAAGATTTGAACGTTCGATCATACAAGAAACATGACGAAAGACTGAAATTAAAATAATTTCAGATTGTAGAGCATGTGCCAATAAAATTTCCTCCATGAAAAGGCATTATGAACGAGCTTTCAGAGTGTAAAGAATCTTTTGCAAATAGTCAAACCATTGTGGATTAATATTTTTCATTAATGAAGGTGAATATATGTAATATCCTTCATTCCCTTGCAATCGATCGGCCTAAAGCAACGAAAGATAGTCTCTTTACACATCCTTTATATTGTTATAAGGGGGGGAGAATTTTTGCCGTTGTTTGAAAGGCTTGTTCATTCTGAGAAAAGTATAGACCCTGAATTCTACGAATGTGCGGTGTTATATTGATAGAACAAGAACCGATGCAATGAAGATAAAGGGAGGAGCCTTTATGATAGAAAATAATTCTACGCCTTTTTACCTTGAAGAAGGAATTTTAGAGCGTTTTGCTCTAATGGTTGGTCTATGTCCACTCAACGGAAAATAGAATTTATCTGAAGGAAAATTTTCGTTTTCTCTTTAGATGTTCGGATTACTTCTGTCACTCTTTAGAGTTGTGTTTGGTAGTATGGAGGAGACTGTCATGAAAGAAAAACCAAATCCCCAAAGTTATTTCTATCCTCGTTCTGAAGTTCTAAAGAACAAGTATGGGATAAAAGATGCCGCTGAACTTAAAAAAATATGTCTAAAGAACGCGCTAGAGGCATCTGCTGATTTGCGAAATGAGCCACTTCCAGAAGAGATTAATTCCTTTTATCTTCTATATCTCCATAGACGCCTCTTTGAGAAAACATTTGGATGGGCTGGTCATACGCGTGATGCGGCGTTTGCATTTCCGGATGGCACTTTTGCCCAGATGCTAGAGATGAAGTCGGATACGGGTTTTCATTTTGCGCACGGTCTAGAGATTAAAAGAGGTTTATATAACTTTGATAAAACCCTTCGTGAAAAAGATTATCTAAAAAACCTGTCACACGGAGAATTTGTTCGAGAAGTAACGCCACTATTTGTTTCTCTTGACTGGATACGCCCATTTAAAGAAGGAAATAGACAGACACAAAAGTTGTTCTTTGAAAAACTAGCTAACGCTGCAGGTTATACATTAGACTTTTCTCTTGTGACAAATCAGCGTTTCAAGAATGCTTGTATTGAAGCAATGGAACGCGATAATCTGGAACCGATGCGGCATATGTTTAAGGATATTTCTCAACCCCAAAAGATGGCTCTCTCAAGGGAGGTCTTTTCTGACGCGGGTGCTGTTAAGAAAAAACATTTTGAAACTCCAAATATTGTCGCGGCGAAAGATGGTGCAACTGTTGAGGGAGTTTTTGTAAATGCTAGAGAAAACACACTCACCATTAATATGAAAAATGATCCGGTTACTAGTCCTTCAAACAAAATAGAGGTTGGTAAAATAGATGCATTGCGCGCTGATGATCACAAGTGTTTTACACCTCTAGACACATCAGAAATATTGATACCTGGAATAACCATGAGGCCCCTTACACCAAATAGATTATCCACGATGCTTAAGGACGATCCCCATGTCCAAAAGAGCCTTGAGGATATTCAAAGGTTATCGCATGTTGTTTATGGTAATCCAGCGAAACTAGATAAAGAGATGGCCATGATCCTTGATAATCCAAAATTTTCTTTAATACTTGCTGAAAAAATTCAAGATGATCCCGCGTCGATCGCTAAGCTTGCAGGTGCAAAGCACATTTTATGGAAGAATGATTTGCGTAAAAATGCTGAAAATCATGCTCGTTTTCTCAGTGACGCGATTGTAAAACACGGAGAAATCGTCTCACATATACAAGATAATGTCCTTAAGGAGTATCAACAAGAACAGGAACGCCAAAGATACCCTGTTGTAAAGCCGAGTGAATCACTGCAAAGGTATCTTTCTTTACCTCTAAAATACCGGAAAGAACTCCTTTCTTATCCTGGTATGAAAAGAGAGCTTAATGATTTTGTTAAGGCGCTTAATAACCGCCTTCCACAGAGTGCACATAAAGCCATTGAAGAAGGCAACCATGCGGAGTTTGCAAAAGCTATTGATGTGCCCTTTGATCAAGCACAGAAAATAGCAGAAATTGTTACAGCCGCTAAGGACGTACATAAGTACGTTCAAGTACCCGCTGTTAATCGGGCACAAAACGCCGTCATTAGCCATGCTTCGTTAACATGATAAATTGCTATTCTGATGCATAGGGAAAAGCAGTAAAAAAAGCTTTTTCTTGCAAGGATGCTGTTGTTTTTATAGAAACTGGATGTAGTAAAATAACTTCAAAAGGAAATTATAGATGTGAATGTGGTGATGCACATTCACATCTATGTTGTGGTTTATTTTTTTAAGATATAAGTCTAGGCTTTCTTCAATAGCGACTTCTTCGCTTTTTTGTGGCTCCCTTTCTTTTTGAACTTATATGAGTAAAAGAAGAGAGTTTCTGACCCAAAACGATCCCGATTTAGATCCCAATTTTTCTCATAGCACTCGTTTTGTATTTGAGCACATAAAAAGAATAGCCTGTGTTCTAAAGTCATTGCGATGTTGCTCTCTCTTTAGCATAAACTAAGCACTAACCTTCTCATGCAGATATTTACACTAACCTTTTCGCACAGATATTCACACGGATATGATATAAGGGCGGCATGGTATTATGTGCAAAATTCATAAGCCTTGCGAAAATCTTCAGAATTATTATGGATATTGCTCCTACCCATCCGTGGCGCAGCGTCATGGCCTCTTTATACCTTCTGATAAAATATATATAAACACTCTTTTTATAAAAAAACATCATGTATTATTTCTCCAAAAATATTTTAAAAAAAGATAAATAACTGTAAATAAATAAATAACTGTAAATAAATACTTTTTTTGCTAAAACTGATGTATATGGTACTTCATATTTTTATTAATCAAGAAACAGTGTCTTTACATCTTCTTTATCTTATCATAGATAGGAAGAAGGTTGGTTTCCGTTTAGGAGCTTATCCGCTTCACGAAAAATGTAAATCTTGCTGTTTTGTGAGTGAACGGTATTGCGTTGGTCAAACGGAAACTACGGGAAGAGTTTTTATGACGGAGGATCGTTCTATATCCTTAGCGCTGAATGCAATCATGAACGTGTTGTTGAGAACTCAACTCTGATTATTGAGAATTCACGCGCTTAAAATAAAGCTTTTCTAATACTCGAAACATAAAAACACTCTCTGTAGGTTGTTTTTGATAGTAAGGGGGGGAGTTGTCGTAAAGAGTAAGGAGGAATAAGTTATCATGCCTGCAGCAAAATCACTTTCTCGAAACTATTTTTATCATGGAACTCGAGTTCTCAAGAATAAATATCAGACAAAGAACGCTGAACAACTTGAAAAAAGAATGGCTCGTGATGTAGCAAATGCAATACTTGCTCTACAAAAAGAAGAATTGCCAGAGCGTTTTGATGCCTCTTATATCAAACATATTCATAGATGCCTATTTGGAAAGACATTCGAGTGGGCTGGATGTACTCGTGATATGCTTTTTAAATTTCAGGATGGCACCAGTGCCCTTATGTCGAAAATGGGCTTAAATCCAGATTTCTCTTTTGTAGATGGCGAAAAAATTCAAGAACAGCTTCTATCTTTTGGGGAAATTATTGCTGGTAAAAATAATCTAAAAGGTTTGTCACGCGAGGAATTTGTTCGAGAAGTAACACAATTCTTTGCTTCTCTTAATTGGATACATCCTTTTAGCGAAGGTAATGGGCGCGTACAGCGATTGTTTTTTGAAAAATTAGCTGAAAATGCAGGACATGAGCTAGACTTTTCTCTTGTAACAAACAAACGTATGACCAGTGTTTGTGCTGAAGCAATGGAGAATTCTAATCTAGAGCCGATGGAACATATGTTTGAAGATATTTCTGATCCCAAGAGAAGATCACTTTTAAAGAACTTTATGCATCACGCGACAATTTTCAAAGAAGGAATACTTGATACTCGTTGCATTGTCGTTGCCAAAGAAGGGGTCTCTATTTCTGGAAGTGTTCTTGATATCACGAGGGATAATTTTGTCATTAACTCAAATGATACCCTAATTATTTGTGCAACAAAAGATTTGGAAAGAGGTACATTAAAAACATTAAAGAAAGGAGATTTTGTAAGTCTTACTCCCTCACAAACTCCAGGAGTGTTGATTCCAGAGAGAAGAATGGGACCTCTCTCACAATCAGAACTTTCAAGCATGATTTCTCAAAATTCTAGTGTCCAGGAATGTCTTCAAAACATCAAACGGTTATCGAAAATTATTTATGGTAATCCAGAAGCAGTAAATGGAACGATGAATTTGGTCCTGCGTAGTCCACATTACGCTCAACAGATTTCTGAAAGAATTCAGAATGATCCTAAATCTATTGCCAAACTTGCGGGAAGAAAATTCCTATGCTGGAAGAGTCGTACACGTAAAGCAGCCGAAAGACACGTTGTTCTTCTCTCCGTAGCAGTTGAAACTCATGGAAAAATTGTCACACGTGCACGCAACGAAAGTATGGAAGAGCACCAACAAAAACAAATGCGCGCAGGTCATGCTGTTGCCCTCCCCTCTAGGTATTTAAGTGAGTTTTTCTCTTTATCTCCACAACAAAGAGAAAATGCCCTTTCTCAGGATCCTGGACTAAAAGAGGATTTTGAAGATTATGTGCGATCACTCAACCAACGCCTCTCCCCAAATGACCGTAAAGCTATTAGGGAAGAAGATTGCATGGCGCTTTCCAGAACTCTTGATGTATCTGTTGTACAAGCTCAAAAAATTGTAGAATTAGTTAAAATCACCGACGGAATAAAACAAGAATTAGAACATAGTGCATCGAAGTACTTAACTATGAAAAACAGTGCATCGAAGTACTTAACTATGAAAAACAGTGCATATGCGCGAGATCCAGAGCAAGTATATGGCAACCTATCGTACACGTCTGCGCAAAGTCAAGAGCAAGTATATGGCAACCTATCGTACACGTCTGCGCAAAGTCAAGAGCAAGTATATGGCAACCTATCGTACACGTCTGCGCAAAGTCAAGAGCAAGTATATGGCAACCTATCGTACACGTCTGCGCAAAATCAAAATCCTGCACACGATAGCGTATACGGTAGCATACAGTCCGTGAAAGATTTGCAGCAGCAAGATCCAGAACACAACTATGCTGAGATAGATTTTACGAAAAGCACAAACAGGCCAGTTCAGAGGTCTGACTCTAGTAAAACACCGTACTCGACTGTGAAAAAAAGTCGCTCAAATAACAGAACACAGTCACCTTGTATATGAGCAAGAAACAAAGGAAGTTTTTTCAGCTGTACTGCTTATTTTAATAAAATTTTTGTACAATCAAGAAGCTAAAAAGAGGAGTTATAAGTGCAAACATGGTAATACATATGAAGATGTAATCTAAATTTGTTTTAAGAGTGTTTTCGCGTTTTTATACTCCTCTTCCCTCTTGATTTACTGGTGATTGACTATCAATAAAAAGAGAGGGGGTGCCTCTTATTGAACATAGTTCTTATTGTGTGCCTTCATTGCCCTCACAGTGTTTTCCCTTTTACTGAGGTGCAGGTTTTCTTCGTGTGGAACAGTAATCTGTGTTTAGAGCTTTCCTGATATTATTTGAAGTTTTCCTAATATTCTTCACCCGTTGCCTCATGCGAAATATGAAGCTGAATGTATACTCTCTCTCAGGGGCAGATTAAAGACAACATTGTATAGCATGCAAAGACTGTAAATCCTGTAATAACTTTTAGGATCATTGTGAGTATGATTCCCTTAATTTACCCAAAAAAAACTATGATCTCTTTACATTCTTAAAAATTATGCACGAGAGCATTTTTTATCAAAGAACATATAGATCATCCCTAAAATAGCAAAAAAACAACAGTATTCTGCATGTTATTTTTTCTTGTTATAAAAATGACAAATTTTTATCTTACTTGTAAGGGCCATTGGAAAAAGAATTGAGTTTGAAAAGTTGATTTACTCTTGTTAAAATGTGAGAGTCCGCAGCGTTATAATGGCAAGGAAACTTTAAAGCAAAAGCGGTTCTGTATTTTCTGCATTAAGAAAAACTGATAGCACTAAGCAATGGCAGCACTTAAATTTGCCACCGGCTTTACGCACTTAGCAGGAAGTAAGGCTTTTCCTTAAATACTCAAAAGATTGAGACTCTATTTGCGAGTTATTTCGATAGTTAAGGAGAAAGTTATCATGACTATAGGGAAACCGATCTCTCAGCACTATGTTTATCCTGATACTCAAATATTAAAAAATAAATATAATCTAATGGATGCCGCACAACTTGAAGAAAAATGTGCACAAAATATAGCAGAAGCAACCATCGCTCTGAGGAAAGAATCCTTTCCAGAGCGTTTTGATTCTTCTTATATCAAGCATATCCATAAGTGCATGTTTGAAAAAACATTTGAATGGGCTGGGCATACACGTGATAAACCATTCATATTTATGGATGGCTCCTCTGCCTACATGCCGGAAATGAGTCTGAGTGAAAATGTTCACTATGCAGATGGTAAGGAATTTAGAAAGCTTTTTCGGGAATTTGATAACACGCTTGCTGAAAAAAATAATTTAAGGGGTTTGTCGCGCACAGAATTTATTCGTCATGCGGCACCACTTTTTGCCTCTCTCAACTATATACACCCCTTCAGAGATGGTAATGAACATGTACAACGATTATTTTTTGAGAGGCTCTCTCAATTTGCGGGGCATGAGCTAAATTTTTCTCTCGTAACAAGGGAGCGCATGATTGATGCCTGTTCTGGAGCGATGGAGCGTAATAATCTAACGTTAGTGCGACATATGTTCGAGGATATATCCAATCCCCACAAAAGAGAGATCCTACAAAATTTTATGAAGCATGCAGAATCCTTCCAAAAAGAAGGCTTTGATACCCGCAACGTTGTCGTAGCATTAGAAGATTTTCCTGTTTTTGGGGTTTTTGCAGGTGTCAGAGATGATATTGTTGCTGTTAGTACAAAAGATATGCTCGTTATTTGTGAGACAAAAGATTTCGATGAAGAACAACAATTAAAGACCCTCTCTAAGGGTGATTTCGTGAGTTTTTCCTCAAAACAATCTCCCGAAATTCTAATTCCTGAAAAAAAGATGGGTTTCCTCCCGAAAAATGAACTTTTCCAAATGATTGAGAAACATATCTTAATTCGAGAAAGCACTCAACTTATCCAGAGATTATCACAAACTGTCTACAATAATCCTAATATACTAGACGACAAACTGAGCCAAATTAATAAGGACCAAAGCTTTGCTGCAACTCTCTCTCAACAAATCGAAACCAATCCTAGATCTATTGCTGAGCTTGCGGGAGCTAAATACCTTTTCGTGAAGAACAATACACGTAAGAATGCTGAAAATTGCGCTCTTGCTCTTGCAACCGTAGTTAGGGAGCATGGAGAAATTGCCACATATGTGTGTGAACAAAGTGTTGAAAACTATCAGCAAGAAAGAGAGCGCAAAGGAGTTTCTATTGACGTCCCAAACGCACGATTACAGAATGTCCTTTCATTGTCCAAATCTGCAAAACTTCAAAAAGAAGCCTTTCTTCTCGACCCTGATCTAAAAAAAGAATTCGAATGTTATGAGAAAGCACTCAACAAGCGTCTCTCTAGAAAAGAACACAAAGCCATTGAAGAAAAAGACTTTTTGGAACTTGCTAAAACTGTTGGCGTCTCTATTAAACAAGCTCAGAAAATTGCAAGAATTGTTGACCTTACCAAAGCAACGCAGAGACATGTCCAAGAACTTGATGCTGAATCGTCAAAAAAGCTAATTACTGCTGTAGTAAAACAACGTAAAAGGGCTGCATCATTTTGATATGCAATCGTAAATAACGGGAAAAAATATTTGCTATCATTTTAGTAAAGTTTACTACAGTGATAAGCTGGAAGATTTTGAGCCATATGAGGTGCAGTTTTCTCTTTAGTGGTGATTTCGTTAAGTTTTTTCTGTAGTTTTTGCATATAATGTAAGTATTTTTTGTATAAGGTTGTATTCTAGAACTCATCGGTTATCAGGGTTACTTTGAATATCATCGCAAATGAGATTCTTTCATTTGCCTGTGATTTTCGTCTATCCGTAATATTGTGGCTTCTTCGTACTTTTCAGAAATTGAAGCATGAAGAGGAAGTCTCTTCATGGTTGTTACAGAATTGTTAAAAGAACACATCAAAGCACTAAAAAATTAGAAAATCATTATGGATAATAATATTTCCTTTATTTCTAGCAAAAAAACCTTGTCAGCAGCGAGATAACGCTTCAAAAACCCTATTTTGTTAACCTTAATAAGAAATTCTATAGCACCATCGAGAATGGCATATACATATGTTTTTTTACCTCAATTTGTACTCTTGAAATATATCAAAAGTGGGTCTACTTATTGCGAAAAGTAATATGCTTTCGTATGAAAGGAGATAATATCGGCCCTTTCTTCGTTTTTTGGAAATTACGCTTGCCATAACTTAAAGGATTTCTTCATTTTACAGGATAGGTTTTTTGAGAAATTTCTTAAGCGTAGCACTAAGGAGGATATGAAAATAGTTTGAGAAGTTCATCCCTACTATTTAAATCTTTCTCATTGAGAATGAGTCGGATTCACGTCTGAAATGTCTGAAAATCTGAACGCTTTTGTGATCTTTATAATACTAAGGAGGAATTTATCATGATGAATAATGATGATAGTCACACCCGCGACACTAGTCCCAAACCTGACAATTATACTTATCCTAACTCGAATACATTAAAGAATAAATATGGGTTAACGGATATGGCTCAGTTTGAGCAAAAAGCTGCACATGATACCACGAAAGAAATTATTAATCTCCGGCTAGAGCTCCTCCCAGAAAATCTTGATTCCTCTTATCTCAAATACATTCATAAACGCTTGTTTAGGAATACATTTGAATGGGCCGGACATACCCGTAATGTTCCTTTTATATTTTCAGACGGCTCCTCAGCTTCCATGTCAGAAATGGTAAGATCAGATGCTCGACATATTTGTTTTGCATCAGCTAATGAAATTACGCAAGGCTTAAAAAATGTAGATAAAATTCTTCTTGATGGGGATAATTTTAGAGGTCTATCGCGCAGAGAATTTGTCAATGAAGCATCAGGACTCTTTGCTGCTGTTAATTACCTACACCCCTTCAGAGAAGGAAATGGACGCACTCAGCGAATGTTTTTTGAAACCCTCGCCAAAATTGCAGGCCATGAGCTAGATTTTTCTCTTGTAACAAAAAAACGCATGACTGATGTCTGCATTGCAGCAATGGGACAAATGAACCCAATGCCGATGCGACGTATGTTTGAGGATATTTCTCATCCTCAAAAGAGGGCTATCTTGAAAGAATTTCTGGACATCGCGAAAGAGCGTGGAATCGATGTTGATAATCGTTATGTTATTGTAGCAGAAGAAGGCATGAGCATCATGGGAACCTTTGTAACTTCTGGAGACAAGGGGTTTACCGTTGATACTGGTAACGCTTTTGTTATTTGTATGAAAGAGGATGCTATTGCAGAAAATCTAGACAATGTACAAGTTGGTGAATATGTAAGCTTTACGGCTGCAAATGCCCCAGAGATTCTGATACCCGAAAAGAAAATGGGCCCTCTTCCACACAAAAAACTACTTCAAGGGGTATCCCAAGATCCCTATATTCAGGAAAATCTTTCTAAAATCAGAGAATTATCAAAAATTGTTTATGGCAATCCGGAAATACTGAATGAAGAGATGGAGAAAATCCAAAGAAATCCAACCCTTGCTAAAAATTTAGCGCAACAAATTAAGAACGATCCTGAATCTATTGCAGGACTTGCAGGAAAGCGACTCCTATTATTGAAGGATAGTACTCGTAGGAATGCTGAATACAATGTTGTTGTTCTTATTGCTGCAGTCGAAAATCATGCAAATATTTCTGGATATGTACAAGAAAAGATCATTCATGATTATCAAAAAGAAGCAGAGCGCAAAGAAAATTGTGTTGAAGTGCCAGATAAAAATTTATGGAAGCTCCTCTCTTTGTCAGGAGAACAACGAAAGGAACTCCTTCTTCGAAATCCTGATCTGAAAAAAGAATTAAATCAGTATACACAAAAAATTAGCACCCGTCTTTCACCAGAAGAGCACAAAGCTGTTGATAGAAATGACTCTGCAGAATTTGCTAGAACTGTTGGTATCTCCGTTGAAAAAGCTCAAAAAGCTATAGAAGTAGTTAAGCTTGTCAAGGAAGTGCATGCACAAGCTCAAAAACTCGGCCTAGAGCAGTCAAAACATATGGCTCTGGTTAGCTAGGGTTACAAAAGCTTACTGTTTAAAAACTATGCCCCAAAAATGATGAAGTCATTTTTGATAGGGCTGGATGTAGTTAAGTGCGAAATATTGTAGAACATAGTTTGGATTTACTTCAACTGGTATTTACTTCACATTCTTCAGTGTTTCTCCCTTCATTCATTGTTGTTAATCATCAATAGAAGGGAGAGCCTTTTTGTTTGAAATTGCTTTGTATCTCTTTACTGTTCTCTCAGCACTTACTTTACAATTTATTGTGCGCATTATATTTAGCGTAAAGTTGTTGTTCGTCTTTTGACATTATAGTATCGATCTTAATTATATATCGATCTTAATTATATTAAGCGTGAAGCTAAAAACTTAAATCTCCACACAAGCTAACTAAAGAAAACATTAAACTACGTGCCTGACACTTATGGAGTTATGATTATTTTTTAGCATAATTGAAAATTGTTTTTGTCGACGATCTTATGATAATCATTGTCTTTATTTTCTCCCCAAATATAAAACATACTCAAACAGGTTTCTTTTAAAGACTCCCATAAATAAATTTTCAAAAGTAACTTTTTAAAAGGCAGATAAATTCACCGCGGATAAATATTCTTTTCTTAAATAAGACAATAATTTTTAGAAAAACTGCGACCTAAAAAGAGCATAAATAAGAATTTTTTTCTTTTAATCTTGACATTTAAAAAAAATCCTACCGAGTATCCCTCGGAAAATGGTCACTGTCTAATTACATGATATATTAATAGGGCACCTAGAGTGAACGGGTCGTTCTCATTTGGCTGCCACGAGGGGAATTATTTTTCTCTAATGAAAATTGAAATAAGAACTACGAATATACGGGTTTGTCACGGGTTTTTCTTTGTGCAACAGAAATAAAATTAAGAAAAAGGGCAAGGATTCTTTATTAATAGAAGTTTCTGTATCTCTCTTACATTGAAAAATCGCAACAATGCTGCAGCGTAATTTGTTCTGTTATTGAATTTTGTATGTTTCAAAAGATTGAGCTTTTTTCTACAAATATTTGAATCCTTAGACATTTTATGCGTTGTTCTGCATGCTAAGGAAGCAGCTTCATGCTAGATAAATTAGATTATGTTCACTAAACCTATCCAAGAACCCTGTGTGTTAAAAAATAAATATGGAATAACTGACTTTGAACAATTGGAACAACGGATTACACATGATGCGGCAAAAGCTGTGGTTTCTTTGTGATTAGAGTTCCCACTAGAAAGCTGTGCCTCCTTTTATTTGGAGTATATTCATAAACGTTATTTACAAATGCATTTAAATGGGCTTGATATATATTAAGCTCATCCAGAACCTAGAAAAACACACTCACAGAGTTTAAGGTTGAAGAATCAAGGGAACTTCGTCATCGCTAGTGAAAATTTTAGAGGGTTAATCATTTGAAGAATGTGAATAGGAGCAGTGGAAGAGCTTTTGCTTATATTGAAGTGTTCCTTTAATAAAAAATCTTTCGATGCGTCCCCTATTCCTCTTTACGATATAAATGAGCGCTCTATTTTAAAGGAAAGAGAATGTTAGCCACTTCGCTTCAAAAGTGATGTAGAGTTGAAACTCACTCCGAAAGTAGTGTTAAATTGAAAAAGACTTATGGATGTATAGCATCAAAATAATGAAACAAAAATACACATACATTAATCAAAAAAGGAGGTCTCTATGACAACAAACAATCCTACATCTCTTACAGAAGAAGAGTTGCAAAAACGCCGTGAAGCTGTTGATTTTGCTATCAGCACTCACGAACTCGAGGGAATAAAACTCCATCCCAAAACGCTTGAAATCCTAGAAGGATATGCGAAGGGGGACTATTCGCTCGAAGAATTTAACACTCTCATGGATCAAGCTCAATTATGACAAAATAACCTGTGAGAAACTGACATGTCAGCACAAAATTACACCTATCCAGACAGCCGAACACTCAAAAATAAATATGGTATTAAAAATTTAAAGAAATTTGAGAAAAAATGTGCTCACGATTCAGCAAGGGCAGCCGTCAATTTGCTTCGTGAGTCCGCACCTGAACGCTTTGACGTTAATTATTTGCAACATATCCATAAATCCCTATTTAATAGTACATTTGAATGGGCTGGACAGACGCGCGAAAAGTCTTTCCAATTTTCAGATGGAAGCGTCGCTTCTATGCCAGGGATGCAAAAAGTTAACGTAAGAATTCCTTTTGCTATTGATGGTGAGATAAGAAAAACACTGGATGAGGTAGATAAGAACATTCTTGCGAATAATTATTTCAAGGGCTCATCACGGGAAGAGTTCGTTGACCAGATGGCTAATGTGCTGACTAAGTTGAATCATGCACATCCTTTTAGAGAAGGAAATGGTCGTACACAACGTATATTTTGTACAAAGCTCGCTGAAGCCTCAGGACACACATTAGATTTTTCTCTTGTAACAAAATTCCGAATGGATTATGCCAGTATCATGGCTGCTAAAGGCGAGCCAGGAGTTATGAAATATATGCTGGATGATATTTCTAACCCAGAAAAAATGGCCATGTTGAAGGACTTTTTTAATGACGCATCTGGTATAAAAGAGCTTAAGCGTCGTCTTGTCATGACCGCTTACCCAGAAAAAACCTATCATGGTACCTATCTAGGTGGAAGCAATGGAAGTTTCGCGATCGAAACTCAGGGTATATACATCGTGGCACATAAGAGCAATCTTCCACCAGAGCAACTGCGCAATTTAAAAGTAGGTGACTTCATCTCTTACACAGAGCCTGCAGCTAAAAGCCTTGAGGAAAAAAGACGCTTAGAAAAGGAATTATCTCCTCATGAACGCAATGAATTCGCAGCAAAAATTGAAACTGATCCGTTAGCTAAAGAAATCATTAAAGAAATTCAAAAATTATCAAAGGCTGTTTATGGTAAACTTGATATTTTAGGAGATAAACTGGAGGAAATTAAAGAAAATCCATCCCTGGGAGAAGAGCTTTCATGGAAAGTTGCGGAAAAACCTCAATTTATCAATAAGCTTGCCGGTAGAAAAATCCTTGGCGTCATCAAAAGTGATCTGCGCAAACAGGCTGAAGACAATATTATCCCTCTATGTCATGCTCTTGAAAAATATTCAGGTTACATGGGGAAGGTGAAAGTGGGTATTATTCAAAATCGTCAAATGAAGCGAAGTCACCGCGGCATTGGCGTAGATCTTTCTACAAAACAAACACAGAGTCCCCCTGCTAAAGTAAGAAGATATGATAAAGAATTTCTCTCGTCAGAGATGCGCTTGAAAGAGCAGATCAATAAAGAATTACAATCTCAAAAAATGCGTGCAATGGGTAGAAATCATTCAGAGGGAGTATCAAGAGATGTTAAAAAAATACATCACCATGCTCGGCAGAATAAAGCTCAATCTCCAAAAGCGGTAGCAATGTTTCGATAGTAACAATATAAAATTTTAGCTCTTCCTTAGGCGAGATCTCACATATAACCGATCTCGCCTATTATATTTTTCTCCCCTCCATATTTACAAAATTGATATAAGAAAATTTTTAAAAACATGCATTATCAATTAACTGATTGAAAAATTTATATTTATTATGCTCCATTAAAAACATCAAAAAACATTATCTGCTCTTATTCCCTTTATGAAATTATGTTTTCAATAGATATGAATTGCTCATGCAATATTAGGCTTTTCCGGCTACTACCAGACTACTACATGTGAACAAATATCATCATATTTCTTTCCCTATTTACCAGCGTCATTATTATCATTCTTGTTATGATTTTTCACAATTATAGTCACATCACTTTGTATTTTTACAAAACAGAGCTTTTCAACAACATAAAAGAATGTAAAATTCCTTAAAAATAGGTACTAACCTGCTTTTAAAATCCTAAAAGCTAACCTTATAAGTACTTGGAAAACTGCTGTGATCATAATAACCATATTTTTTGAAAAAAAATTGCAGATCTTAAATGCCCCATACATCAAATAAAGAAATTACATCTGTCTTCACAAAAATTTACAAAACCCTTTGTTAAACTCTTAATCTATGATCTTATCGCGATTAAAATATTTTGCTCAAAACCCGCTCATAACCGAAACTACGTGGATTATATTTTCTCATAAATAAATATTTTGATGATGCTGCAGCTATTTTCTTCAGTTAAGAAAAAGAAGCTTTTCTCCTTTGCAATCTTTCAATCCAAATATAGTTGCGCAATTGTGCTAAACTATCCCCTTATCTTATTTTAAAATAATATCCACGAAAAACGAACTTATAAAGCATTAAAACACTCTTTGCTGAATGAGAAAATCTCATGAAAGAACCTCATGAACTTCATAAAAACAAGATAAAGTCCCACATGTAATTGGTAATTGGGATTATTTCAATATTGGTTATGATCTCATCAAGATCACGGAATAGTTTGCAAAGGAATAATCACTTTTATATTTCTGGATGCAGAATCTTCAAAAAGAGGCTTTTTATCAAATCTTGCACAGAGACTCTCAATAAATAAGCGACTCCTGTTTTCCCTTTGCTCATAATTTTGACCAGACATCCCCGCCCAATTATCGGCAAAAATCAAAGCCACACGACTATCATGCTGAGCCTCTAATGCAACATGAATATGTGTAGAATGCTGATCCAAATAAACATTTTTAAAAGAATGCTTTAACAACGCCACAACAATAATTCCAACTACTGTGGCATCCTTTTCAGGCAATGAACATTCTGCAAAAACCGTTTTTATAGCAACCTTATCGTACAATTCAACAGGCATTGACAATTTGATGTCATGCACAACTGAACCCAAAAAATCAGCCAATGGTATCATCCCTGTATCATAGGTTAATGGCAAATAATGATACACTGTTGAAATAGTCTGAATAAAATCATGTGCTGTATCAATGACAGAACATTCATCATCTTCATGGTGATTGTTACATTGAAGAGGAAACAAAGACGCAACTATATTGAGAAAATTATCTATGTGACATTTTATATTTTGTAGCAATTTTTCAACATATTGGTGATCCTCTTTTCTACGCTTCCGTATATTTAGCAATTTCTTAGTTTGTTTTTTTACACGCGCTTTAAGAGAGCTATTTACACTTTGAAGCGTTTGCTGATGCATCTTTGAAAGATGTATATCACGGCTTAAACAACGTATCACCCAACAAAAAAACGTAACAGAACCCACCACAGCTATCAATGAAACCAGAGTCAAAATGATATCTTGTTTTACAATAGCTTCACGTTTTTCCTCCCTAAAAGGATCATCTCCATCAAGAAATTGTATAATCAGCTGAGACAAGTGCCCTACATGAAATTGAGTCATTTCAATTGGTAAGGGAGGATGAACAGAAGGATCTGGAAAAGAGTCTAAAGCAACCATATGAGCATTTATAATGCTTTTACGTACTTCTATTTCTTTTTTAAAATCTATAAACCATTCTAACCAACGCGGATGAGAATGTACAATAATGCCCGCATATTCAAGGAGATCATCAAGCTCCCCTACAGACTTTGTAAAATGCAACTTATCATTGATATCGCGACTGTTTTCATAACGGCGATCCGCCACAGCCATATTCGTTAAATTGAGCAATATCAAATCGACTTGTTCATGCAATTTTGAGCGCGCATCGAGCTGTGCAAGTTCTCTATCAACATTATAGGATGAAAGAATAATACAACATAGTGCTAAAAAAGCCATCAAAAGGGAAATAACAATCCCTCCTCGAAGCCAACATATTTGCACCAATTTCAAAAAAGAAGATATCACTGAAAACGAATTTGTCTTTTTTACCATCTTATTGTCATCGATCAACTGAATAGAAATTCCTGTTTAATGCCTAAAAAAGCAGCATCGTTAATCTTCATGTAAAATACCCCCCCAAATTTACTCACAAACCTTTCCCTTTTTTTCCTGAAACCTCTTCTTCAATTTCTTAATAGAAATCTCTGTGTTACCCCGACATGGCTGCAAGCCCTTCAAACAAGATAATTCCTCATCCTCATGACCCACGGTTCTCTCAAATAGATATGGGAGAACCCAACTAGTATCGAAATGAGAATTTGAGCTTGTCTCAGCGCTATCCACTTTTTCTGAAGAGTTTTTGCAAACAACAAAGCTATTTGACAAAACTCTTCATAACAGCAAAATCACAATTACAAATCACAGAAGTATTTTCATGAAAAAATCTAGAAACATTCACAAAAACAATAACTTCCCTTTTATGCGCAAACAAACAATTGATAGAAGAATCTTTTTGAACCTTGTAACTTAATTAATCTACGCAAAATAAAATGAGAAGAAACCACTTGTTATATCGTTATCACCTTCATAAACCTCTCACCCCGTTTGTATTTTTAATCACGAAATTCACTCTGCAAAACAGCAGAAATCCAAATTCTTGATTCAGTATTTTTAAAAATTACTTTACCCCGCATCACGTTTTTACAATCATTTTTTGAAGAAGATCTTCAGCTCCCCGCCGCATTTGATCGTTCCATAAAGGAACAAAAAAGCGCAAAGATCATGCAATCAAAAGAAATTTTTGTTTCAAACATTTTCTTGTCTGTCATAAAGATCAGATTTTTTTATGGCTGAAACTTTACTTTTTTGCTCTAATATTTCCAAAAATTCGATAAAAAAGCAAAAATATTCTCTTTTTAAGAATACACACCATGAAATTCGTGCATTCATAGCTCTATTTATTCATCTCATAAAATTTTACAAACTTCTCATTCATCGAAATGATATGTTTATTTTCTATCTACCTCATATCTATTTAAAATATCCCTCTTTTCGGAAATAGAGCTCAGTCCTAAAATATCCAGATAACAAAAATAAATTTCTATAAAATAGCAAAATTTGTACGGTAAAGAATGACTTATAGAACGAATGCGCAACCATGCCACCATCAATGAGAAGATCTCATTAATTCATCTTGATTGATCTGGCATTCTATTTACGTTTGTAAAAAGAGGCTCAACCAGAATTTACTATACCAAAAATGTTGAATATTCATGATTTCATCTTTTTGCAAAATAAGCCACACTAAAATTTATCAGCTTTTTGTCATTCTTTAAATAAAATTCCCCATAATGATGGTTTGATCTTTTGACAACGGGAAACAAATAAAACAATCTATAATCAAATGGTCTTTTCCTGAAAACCCTCTCCATGGAACTTCAGCATTTTTACTAGAAATATAGATGATAACACAGGTAAAATCACCACGTCATAAAATTTATATGCCTTCATAGACAATCAGAATACATGAAAATTGCTTTTTTAGCGCATCTACCATAAACTGCAATTGTAACCTTAACAGCTCGAATAAAACAATACTCTTTACTATCAGCTTTATTACAAAGTGTTATTCATGAATAAATTGTTATGGCATGATGTTTAAACCATAGATTTACTCTATCCCCCATCACAAAAAGAAATAGAAAAGAAACTATGATCAACAACAAATCACCTCATTCCTCAAACTCTTCTCACAAAGAAATTGATGCGTTGCGGCAAAAAATCCATCCGAAAGATCCAGAACAAGAAGCAGCTCTTGACCCTGCCGTAGAGCGTGTAAGAAAAAAGCTCATGTATTTGATGATTTCCTTTGTTTCAATTACACTTATTCTCATTCTTGCTGTATTAGCTGCCATCATTTACAAAATTCTTGTTCCACAATCAGAAAAAATATTGAAAACCCCTGCCCATACAGATCCGCACTCTATACATAAAAAAATTCCACAAATCGCCCAATATACAATTCCTTTGCCTAAAGGGGCAAAAATCATATCACAAAGCCTTTCGGAAACAGCTCTTGTATTGAGAATTATTATGCCCGATGGACAAACAAAGCTGATTGTCTACAACTACTATACAGGTGAAATCTTAGCCACCTTCTCTACCACAACATCAAAATATTCGGAAGATTCTTCTTCAAAAATGCTCATATCCCCATAAGCATCTTTTTATTTTTTGCGGAATTATCACGCAGTATATCCACGCAGTATATCCACGCAGTATATCCACGCAGTATATCCACGCAGTATATCCACGCAGTATATCCACGCAGTATATCCACGCAGTATATCCACGCAGTATATCCACGCAGTATATCCACGCAGTATATCCACGCAGTATATCCAATGTATAACCAACATAAACATACTAAAGCAGGGCAGAGGTCTGCTTCCATAAAGCCAGAACGAAGACCCGCTTCCATGCAGCTTATAAACAAGCACAGACAAACGCATACAACATTTCTTCTCATAAAGAGAAGGCACTTTTTTCAATTTTTTACTTAAGCTTTCTCTTCTAAAGAAGAAGAAACACTCTGCCGCCGACGTGACCGTGTCTTAGCTTTTACCTCTTCCTTCAATGCAAGAACAGGCGCAGATTTTTCCACTAGCTCATCTTTTTTATGCACCATTTCTAACGCTGCTTCTTCTGCCCCAGCTTTAGATATTTCTTTAACGGATACTGAACGCCGACGTAAAGGACGATGAGCATTTTGAACCTGTTCACCATCACTTTCAATAAGTTTTTCTTTTGAACGAACAGCTTCATCTTCGTTCCCTTGCACAACTACTTTTTCTTCATTCTGCACGGAACCTTCTTGTATTAATTTTTCTTTTCCTTTTCTCCGGTCATTTCTTTTTCGCGGCTGCGCATTATTTGTTGCATTTGTAGTAGCAGGCGCAGGCTCATTGCTCACTTCTTCTTTCTGAAAATCATCAACACCTTCATCTGTGCATTCTTGATCAGATCTTTCGTCTCTATGCTTTGCTTGTTGCGACATCTGCCCATTAGCAGCTAAAATGATGCGGAGATAATGCTCTGCATGTTGTAAATAATTCTCAGCCATGATGCGATCACCCGCTCCCTGCGCATCATAAGCAAGATTTATGTATTTATCAGCGATCTGCTGTGCATTTCCACGCACTTTAACATCTGGACCATTGCTCTCATAATTGCGAGAAAGCGGATTAGTGTGTCGACGATTATTATTATTATTATTACTATTATTATTGCGACCGCGCACCCGTTTATTTTGCTGTGATCTCATATTTATCCCTTTTGGAGTGTGCCCATTACTACAGACTTAACTATTATCGGAGTTTCTCTTGACAACTTCAACCATGTCCAGAATACGACTCCTGAACCATCCCCGCTCATCGACTCTCAAATGACATCGATCATACCCTAACTCAAAAGCACATTTCTCGGAAAGCACTAAAACGGCAGAAAACACCTAATAACGAACCCCAATCTTTCTGCTCACGCCCAATCTTTCTGCTCACGACTGTGAAATGTAACGACCTTCACACAAAATGCCAAGTGTCTTTTTGGCCACATTAAACTATATTTTACTGAAAAATGACCTTTTTACGAAAAAACCAACCGACATCCCCCTTTATACACACTGCTCTGTGGTAAATTTCCCTTTTTCCTTTTATCACAATAAAGCCAAGCAGAATTGTGAATCACCAAAAGCACCACCATTGCACATCATGAGTAGATTCTCAAAAAATTACAAGCAATTCTTTTACCCAACATAGTTCCCTCAAATATAACGGAACGTTCTACTATACCCACCCCTCCCCTTTCCCTAATCAAAAAGAAAGAGTGAAGAAAAAGCATAAGATAGTTATCATCTCCCCTTCTTTCTGCTTAAAACACAGCCACAAAAAACCACACCCAACAGCAGTGTTAGTCGCTGCTGTTGGCCAACTTATGGAGTGTGCGGTAACCCAGGAGTTCACACATCACCCTGCCCTTAAGCAAAAACAACATGCACCCTCCTATTACCCTATCTGCTTCACTAAGAAAGACCAGATATGCACCTGTGTCTAACAAAAATGGTACAATTTTATGTTCAATGATGCCCTATATTAAAACAATTTGCATTTTCAAGTTTATATTTATCTTGGCACTGGTTAATCATAGCACAACCACGCCGATAAATCCTGTGGCCTGTTCAGAAGGTTATTCATGGCCCCTCAGGAGATTTATCATTGAGCAACCATCAAAAATAATTACGGTTCGTGCTCCTATTTCCACTTTTTGCATTGATCAAGCAGTCTTGCAAAAGAAAATAATTACCGTCTCCTGGTCGTATCATTTTTATGCATTTTTTCTTAGATTCCTCAGAAATTTTGTCCCACATTGCGCGAATAACAAAATAGGCTTCACCTTCTAAATAGAAGCAACGTTGATAGACCTCATACCTCATATCAGGAACAACTGAGGCAGCCACTTCCTTACAATAAACAGGGAAATCAAATGTTGGGATATCTAATGGGATTTGTTCCTGTTGAACAACTTCTTCGGTAGAAAAAAAATGAGGTCCTTTTTTCATGAAAAAACAGTACACAAAAAACAAACATAAAAAAGAGGCCACCACCACAAAGAAGATTTTTCTGTATATCTTTTTGCAGTAAACATAATAATGGCATATTTTATGCTTTGGACGTACTTCTTTATCCATACATCTCACATCCTTATATTGATCATGAAAAATCATTAATAATTAGGAACGTTACAACCACGTTCATGAAAAAATTAAAAGACCGATCGCATTATGAATTGTCCTACCTCAAAAAGCAATCATATCTCCTGGAAAAGATCTTTACAAAAAGGTCGCACCAATATTTTTACAACATTCCCCAGTGCGGCATTTAAAGAAAAGATTTATTACAATATTTGAATATTTTATCTTAACACATGTTTTGCCAGAGAAATTCTAAAAGAGAACTATAATGAATGTATTATGGCATACGCAATCGCGCCCCCCAACATTTTTGTGCTTGACCAAAACGGTCTGTCGCGACAATCCACCGCGATAACAACGGCTCTGTTGTGACAAGATAAGCAGGTTTATTGATGATCGGTGGTTGTGTCCACCCGACGCAAGACATCGGCACATTCTTCTGGCATCCCGCCAAGAGCACGACACAAGCTAAAAGGGGAAAGAGCAAAAGTTTCATTATTAATTTTCTCACGATTTTGAAAAGTCGAAATCGCTTGGACAAGAGTTTGAGTACGCTCGAAAGAGCGTCCATATAAAAAGCTCCCAATGACAGTGGAAATAATGAAGATAACCACCAAGCTCCAGCGCGAAATCATAAACATTAATCTTCTTCCATGGTTCGTGAAATATAGAGCCAGATGCCTGTGATCATAGCCATCACCATAGCAACAGCAAAAGCCCATTGCACAGGACCATCCCCTGTTACAAAACCGGTTAATCCTGAAAAAGCACCTATAACTGGAGCCAAAATTTCTACACTCCGCAAAGATACCTTCTCAGCTGTTTCTGCTTTCTGATAATTGGAAGAAACATAAGCCCCTTTCGCCCATAAACCAGCTTCTGCAGCACGTCGATGAACAAGCCCCTGCAAACGTTTCCCCCCAGCATTAATCCATTTTTGTAACTCAGCAGGAACAGCGCTATAATCGCCTTTATTGAGTTTTTTTAATAATGTAGACGCAAAAAAAGCTTCCGTTCCAATATTATAGCAAAAAGAAACGAGAGCGGCGAATTGCTCATTACTTAAAGGCTGAGAAACCGCTTTGTCTACCGCCTGCTCAAATTGCACCAAATCATGTCGCAATATGGTGTTAGCCTGAGCTTTTGTGATTTTCATACCGCTATAGACTGTGGGTTCTCCTGCTTTTGCTGTATGACCATAACCAATTGTCCAAATTCCTGTAGAATCTCTATAAGCATCTAAACGCAAACCCTCCCATTGTTGGATTAGCGCAAATCCTTCTTTTGATATTTTTCGCATTATTCTTGATCCCTCCCAAAAACCTCCATCAAAAATTGCTACGATTCCCAAATCATATTTTACGTTTCATCATTTTTTTCACCGCAAGCATGATTATCGATTTCTTTTTCGCTGTTTATCACTGTTTTTACACGTTCTTCTAAAGAAGAAATCCGCTGTAACATTTGGGCATTATCCTTGGCATTTCTCTCATTTGTAAGCTGCACCTCACTCCTTAGATATTTTAAAATAGCATTCAATGGAGCATGCCCCATTCTTCCATTAGAATAAAAAACAATGCGAATATGATCAGGATCATCAATATCAGCGATAGAAAATGGAAATAATGTCATAATATTCTTCCCCCCTTTATAGTGCACTGCAGTGCAATGCCATGTGTCTGTGGCTTGTGAAGTTTATGGGGGAACAATCACAAGCCACAGACGCCCCCAAAGTCTCTCAAAGCGCTTTTAAATCCTTCAAAGTGCTCCTAAAATCTCTCGAAAACTACTCCCGGTCATGTACTCCAGGTCATGTACTCCCGATTATGCACTCCCGATCATGCACTCTCGATCATGCACTCTCGATCATGCACTCTCGATCATGCACTCTCGATCATGCACTCTCGATCATGAAAAACTTTTTACGTTATGGAAAAAGTCTTTTCTTTCAGCATCACACCAAGGCTCTGCAATATCAGAAAACGAAAACTCCATATTTCATATGATTAACCTTGCTTCACACAAATCAAATATCAACCATGTGTCGGACCATCAATTCCATCAACAAGAAGAGCAAGCCCAAGCCAACAAAACATAATAGTCCACTTTTTTCAGATGCAGACACCAAAGAAAGAAATGCCAAAAATGATCCAGATGCTGTCAATAAATGGACAGAAAAAGCCTTCACTTTTGGCATTGTTACTGTTTTAGGCAGCAACCGAAAAGCAGCAACGTTAATCGAGCAGAGGGTCAGCCTTACTCTCTGTTAACTTAAGTTGCTAGATTCTAGCTTATGTAATTATTATAGAAACAATCAAACTTCATATCTTGATAGCATATATGATAGCAACATTGACTGGACGTGTTTCATCACCCCCTGTGGAGTCTATCATGACATTATGTTCATGCGCACCAGCACTGCTTGATATAATATTACGGAAACTCGACGAACCTCTAGCCCATGCATATTTTCCATTATCAGCTGTTGAAATGACTTGTTGGTATATATGCTGGTGATCCCCATTCATGCTTGTTTTTCCACTATGGGTATGCTCTTGCAAAGAGCATTTTTGTTCACTTGCAAAAACGCGGTCTGTATCAACTCTTCTTCTACTATCAAGCCCACGTAAAAACATCCCTCTAAAATCAGGTATATTAAATGTGGTTTTTCCATCACCCTTTCCCCAAACTTCACCAATCGCCGCAAAAAGGTCAGGATAATCTTCTCTATTATATTCTTTACCATTACACATAAGCCACCCTTCAGGGATTGATTGCATAGCAAAAGTTGCAATAAACCCTGGTGGGAAAACGTCTATTTTTGGTAAAATAACGGTTGGATTCGTTAAACACCAACCATCCAATTTTTCTCCAGCAATTTCTCCATGATAAATGATCTCATAAATTCCTCCTCTTTGTATTTCCCCACCAACTAAAGGCTCCATGCCATTTTTTGTTACTTTATACACAGGTTGAGCAGATAATTTATTTAAGATAATATTTGTTGCACCTATATTGCTTTCTTGCGCCTTAAAGCGCAACATAATACCATCATGATAAAGCGTTAATGGCGATTTTGTTTCCAGTGTAATAACGGTCTCATTATCGGTTTCATCCGTTTTAAAACTTGTCTTAACAACCCCGCCTTGATCAGAGAGATACTCTCTAATTCTTTGCATCATTGCACGCGCACTATCATTTACAGAACTTGGTGGTTGCCCTTCTGCCCAGTTGATGATTTCATCTATATGAGCATTGTCGATAGCTTGTAGCGACCAATCATAAATTGAGCTCATAAGGCTTCTCCTTTTCCCCTCAATCCGACATAAAATAAAATGCTTGATAAAAAAGAAGAAAATTTACCTTTAAGAAAAAGAACTGCTTTATTTCCCTGCCTCGTGAAAACGGGCTCTATCTCAAAACCAAGTTCGCTATAATCAACGTAAAATAAGCGTGTTTTCTTGCAAAGACGCACAGCCTGTGGGTTCAGATGCAACAATTCTTGTGCTATCACACCGCGGTAGCGCTGAGAATATCCTTTATAGTTAAATTCATATATTGGGTAGCCGTTTTTCTGCCCCACAGGCACAATATTTTCCTTTACACGTGCATCAGAAAGGCCAAAAAGTCCTTTAAGTAGCCCTAGCAAACCAGTTGCTTCACCAAATGGATTTTGTGAATTTGAACCTGTTGTTGTTGAATTCCCTGTTTGGGTTCCATATTTTCCGGCAGCAAGGTTTCCTGCATTAAGTAATTTTTCTAACTGGTTCCAAGCTTGATTTTCTTTTTCAGTCCATTTTTCGCGTTCTGCATCTAATGCACTTTGTCGGTTTGCATCTTGTAATGCATTTCCTTTTAAAGCATTATTTTGCGCATTACTTTGTCCTTGATAAAAATTATTTGCCGCATTTGCCTGATCATATTTTGATTTATCAATAAGATTATTTGCATCGATCATATTTTTGAGATCTTGATTATATTGTTGTGCAGCTGCTTTTGTAGCAAGCTCCCCCAATTCATTAGCCAAAACCCCTGTATGAGCCCCAGACCCATATCGCCCCGCTCCTGCCATTGCTTGGTTAACAGAGTCTGATGTTTTATCGAGTGCATTATTGAGTGCTTCACTCAGTTTATTGTTTTTTCCTATCCAATCTCCTGCAGCCATTCCAGCAAGATTCTTTGCACTTTGTGTGGGCCCTTTAAACCAATCATTCAGAGGTGAATCATTGTATTTTTGTGCCGTATCATTTAACCCATTGATGGCATTTTTAGAAGCATCGCCCAACCCAGCATAGCGTTCACCCTGATATACATGACCACCACTCCCCTTATTGTAGAGATTAAGTGCATCAGCAGCTGCTTTTTTAAAGAGATCTTCTGCCCATTTAGGTGGAGAATTTTGTTGAGTTGTTGTTTGAGTTTGAGGTGTTTTCCGTCTACTCATTTAAGTCAGAACCTTTCTATAATGAATGAAATCTGGAGTGTATCCATGATATTTCAGCATTTTAGCCCACCCCATTCGTCCCATTGTTAGTATTTCATCCGCTTTAATTGTTCGCGCCCACTCTTCCAATTTATCAATCAAATGGGCTAATTTCGGCCCTCCCTCTCCGGCAAGATCCAAAAGAACGACGCGTTTTTTTCCTGTATATGTTCTGTCGATTTTTGTTACTGCAAAGGCACTAAAATCGATTTCATTTTTCAAAATGAGCCATAATTGCGTCTGCCCATTGATAATTTCCTGAGCCATTGTTTTTAAACATAAATCATCAGAAAATCTCTTTGTATATTTGTTAATGGCTTTATTAATATCATTTTTATAGGGCTTCATTTCCTCCCATGACCATTGATTGGTTAGGTGTAATGAATAACGCTCTTGATAATTCTTGCAGTCCATTTTTACTGCCGCTCTTTTAACTTTTTTGATCATGTATAATAGACATTTAAAAGCAAAGGAAAACATGGCATCTCCCTACTGAGGAAGAAAGATCACCGCCCCCATGCAAATGTTCAAAGATAACAGAAATGATAGGGGAAGCTCCCTGTAGAGGAGAGCACGTCATCGCCTTCTTTGGAAAGAAACATCGCCGCCTTTCTTCGCAGAGGCACATCACCACTTTCCTTTCCCTGGAAGGGCTGCATTATCGCTTTCCTGCAGACGTTGATATTATGTCAAATCCTGTCATATGAGACCATTGCACCCCTGCGGGAATGCGCAACCGAAAGCGGTAAAACCTCCCTCTGGCACGATAATGAACTTGTCCTGTGTTGTATGATGGCTGTCGTTCTGGCAACCAACATATTTTTTCCTCTATATCCTGGCGCGAACGCAAACCCACAGCAACAGAACATTTCCCACTATTAATCTGGGGCATTATGGTATTTATGCGTGTCATAAATCCATTTGTCTGCCCCATTTCTTGAGATGTTACCATACAAGCCATTGGATCCCCTGAAAAGGAACCAAGCCTTCCTTTATAATCAAAAGCTCCCAACACCGGAGTTTCATTTTTCCAAACTTTGCTATCAAGAGAAAAAGGCAGCTCATCCAGACTCAGGGAAACACGATCAAGCCCTTCTAACGTGTATCCAGCAAGAAAAATTGGCAAAATCATACGAACATTAACAGTAGCAACAGTCCACTTTTGTAAGCCCCAATCATAAATGAGCAGAGTATGTTCCCTGGTTTCATCATTAACATCAATCATCCAATAAACACGGTTATAAACACCATCAATAGCCGCCCACATCATAGATAGATTGCTTTTATTAATTTTCGCTGTCATGGTTCGGTCTATTTTTTCAAATCCAATTGGCGTAATAGTTCCATCACTGGCAATTTGGTAAAATCCTCCTTCATCAGCAAAAAAAGCAAAATCTCCTCTACATACTATGGATTCAGCATTTTTTGCTCCTCGTTTATCGTGTATTTTTTGAAAACTGAAAATGATTTTAGACCCAGGAATAAACGAACCCGCATAAATAGCCGAGCGCATAAAAATAATAGGATTTGTTGTTTCCGTTGCTCCTTGCACATATCCTCCATCAGGAAAGTCTTGATAGTCGCAACTTTTCTTCCCAACAGTCCAAAATTCTGCATCATTTAATCCAGACCAATGCACACGACGTGGATGTTCTGATAATTTCATCAAACATACGAAATCGCCCCATACCCGAACAATCCCAGCTTGGGGAGGGTTTCCTCCTAAATTGCGAAATTTCTTGTCATTTTGAATGTCAATGACTTGTGGCTTGTCATTACCATTAACAGCAATAATATAGTCCCCAAATAAAGCAAAAGACCAAGGAGAATCTACATTCGCAAGATAATCTGTTTTATTTCGGCTTATATCATCCCACTGTAATGTTACATTATTCAATCGGTAAATTTTGTCTTTTGTTCCAACAATAACAGAGACACCATTTTTGGTTTTAACAGCAATAGCTCCTAGAATAGTCTCTGGACATGGCTCTGATATAGGACAAAAACTTGGCATTGGAATATAAGATCCGTCTGCAGGCAGTACATTAATAAGCTGATCTGTGAAAAAACTATTAATATCGGCAATATCAGGCCGGTATTCAGCAAGAGGAAAAAAAGCCATTTAGAACCCCGTTGAACGAACAATTTCACAGCCATTCCGGCGTGATGTTTCTATACGCAAAATCTGCAATTGTTCTTGAAAATCATTAAAAGAAACAGCCGCATATTCAGGATCTTTCAGAATATTTTTATAGAGTTCGTATTTTGCTCGTGCTTTAATAAGATCAAATGCATAAATAAACCAAGGGCTTACATTTTGCATTCCTTCTGCCTTGCCAAGGTAAAAAGGCACCCAATAAAGACGAACAGTTTCAACAGAATGCGGTGTCGGGAAAAGGCCTATCTTCTGTTTCCAAAATGTATAGAATATGGGTATTCCTTGTAACGGATTGGTGCAATTTTCACATTTTTTGTCCTCTCCATAGCGCCCATCATCTCCATAGGTTGCACATAATGTTTCAGCATTTTGATGAAAGAGTTGTACCTTTTTTGCAGACTTTTTTTCTAACAACACGGCCTCAAGGACCATTGTTTTCTCAATCAAAGGGCACTCTTCTGCTCCATACCATGTTTTTCCTGGTTGTGTTTTTAGTGTAATTTCTCTTTTTTCGTTAAAGAAAAGGATTTCCTGTTCACATAAACGTAAAGCAGCCAGAATAGAATCTTGAATTTGACTAGCATAATCAGCCATCGGATCGTCAATCTCATCTTGAATGAGCGTTATCATACGCTCCAATAATTGTGCATGATCCGTATTTATCCAGTGAAGAGAATGAGAAGGAGAGTTTGTCTCCATCTTATGAGATGTGGTAAAGCTCACAGTCATAGATATTAATAATCCTTTTTTTCATGTTGTGCTTTTTTACTCTCCCAATTTATGGAAAAGAGCTTTTTTCCAATATTGCAGAGAACATGGACGAAGTTCTTCAATTGTGCCTTCATAAAAAGCGCCATTTTCTGAGATCTTCCTGTATTTTCAGCTTTTCAGATTTCTCAATTTCTGGTGAAGAATGCCAAAAGTACTGTCACAATTGTGCATTTCTGTTAGGGGAGATTGTGTGCTTTTGTTAAAGGAGATTACACGCTCTGTTAGGGGAAGAAATATTTTTACCTGTAGCAAATTTGCATAGCCTGTTCTTTTTCAGAATTTTAGATACCAGCACCGTCATTATCTGGATACTGACATATCTGGATACTGACATATCTGGATACTGGCATATCTGGATACTAACATATCTGGATACTAACATATCTGGATACTAACATATCTGGATACTAACATATCTGGATACTGGCATATCTGGATACTGGCATATCTGGATGCTGGCATATCTGGATGCTGGCACCGTCATTTAGATGCATAAACATAGCTTTGCAAAATATTCCTCCCCCCTCATTTTTAAAACTTTCCACCCCGTATGAAACATAAGGAGAAAGTCCTTTCCATAAGAACCCACAAATACACTCTCTATGATACATACACTTTATGAGAAACCTAGAATAAGCTCACACCAGCCCTCACAAAGAGCTGATGACCGCTCCTATAATTTCTCATAAATGTTCATAAATGCACCAGCGCGATGCTTTATGCAGGAGCTGCATATGTTGGAATAACAATGGTCCCGAAATCTTGTGTGCCTTGAGAACTTCCTGGTAAATGGTAGCGTGTTTTTCATACCAATGATGGTTTTAGCAGCCACCCCAAACTCACGTTCATAATCAAAGAGCTCTTCTACTAATTTATAACGTGTTGCCCCACGATCTTTCCCAAAAGCAATTACCGCACTTTGTGCACCAAGCAAAACAGCCCGACGAACATTGGTAATAGGACCACCAACAGCTTCTTCATAAACAGCTCCTCCATTTACATTCTTAGCCTGTTCTTGAGTTTTGCTTGTATCCTGTTTAACAGCAGACATTGCTACACCCTCTGTAACATGCTCCGCTTCACGCAAGATAACCCCATTATACATCCCAAGAGATCCATTATAGATAGGATTTTTTGAGCGGTTCCCACTATAAATTGCTTTAGTAATATCCAACCACTGGCCTGCATCAGTATTCGTGCGTAATTGCGTTACTTGTGTGGGATGCAAATACAATACATAAACATTATCACCATCAACACGTACTGGTCTAATTTTAGGATTAGCCAATTTAGCCCGTTCAACAGCTCTATCAATTAATTTAAGATCAAAAACATCATTTTCCCGCAAGTCTTCGTCTTTTGTTTTACCATTAGGGCGAATCACTCGTTTATCGGTTGGCGCCATTGGAGCATTAAACCCGTAATGCACTGGTTTAAGTGTTAGGGTACGTCCTTCAAAATTCAGGGTTTGAGGGGTATAACCGCACACCTGAATAAAGAACATCATACTCAAGCGATCAGCATACCAATCAACCAAGCCATTTTTAGCTTCTGTTCGCAAATTATGTAAGATACGTTGCTGATCAATCGTGCCTTCATTTTTAACACGAACAGCGTGCACAAGTTCATTAATAGCCAAACGGTCATTGAGAAATTGTAAAGCTTCTTCATTGCCCTCTAATGTTTGTCCTTCACTAACACCATCTCCAAGCAACTGCACACGCAAACCGAAACTAATTGCATCACCACTAGCTTTATTAGTTTCGTCCTTTAATTGCACAATGCTATTGGAATCCCTCCCGATCAGAGAAGCAATAGGGATGGCTTTTGACACTTCCCGATTAAGTAATTTTGACCATGTACGTACAGCCATTGGGTCATTAAGTCCGATATGAGTTACGGTCATTTTGTCCTCTTTGTTAATTTTGAAATAAAAAATCCGGCAATATGCCGGTTTATGAGAGTGTTTTTCTTCTTTCCTCTTTTTCGGAGGATATTTCTAATTTCATGCTAGCAGGTGAGCTTCTACTCCCATATCAGCAGATGAGCTTCTGCTCCCATATCAACAGGTGAGTTTCCGCCCCCATGTCAGCAGGTGAGATTCCGCTCCCATGTCAACAGATGAGCTTCTGCCCCCATGTCAGCAGATGAGCTTCTGCCCCCATGTCAACAGATGAGCTTCCGCCCCCATGTCAGCAGATGAGATTCTGCTCCCATGTCGGCAGGTGAGTTTCTGCTCCCATGTCAACAGGTGAGCTTCTGCTCCCATGTCAGCAGGTGAGCTTCTGCTCCCATGTCAGTAGATGAGATTCCGCCCCCATGCCAGCAGGTGAACTTCTGCCCCCATGCCAGCAGGTGAACTTCCGCCCCCATGTCAGCAGGTGAGTTTCTGCTCCCATCTCAGCAGGTGAGCTTCCACTCTCATGTCAACAGGTGAGTTTCCGCCCCCATGTCAGCAGGTGAGTTTCTGCTCCCATGCCAGTAGATGAGCTTCCGCCCCCATGTCAGCAAGTGAGTTTCTGCTCCCATCTCAGCAGGTGAGTTTCTGCATGCAAACCATGGATAAGTCCGTATTTGATCAAACATTTCAACGGAATTCTTGATACATATTTGGCTAAAATATTATTAGCTCATGGAATGACTTTTTCTTCTCCTACAGCATTTTCCTCTCCCCATTATCTCTCTCCTCCTCCCATCAAACCATTAAAAGCTGCCTTATTTTTAGGATCATCAATCCAAACATTAAATTCTGCTTCAGACATTTTATCGAGCATTTCTAATGACAGAGATTCGCCTGGGCTTGCCCCATTATGAGCAGCCAGTGTGCGTGCAGAATTATGTCGTTCTTGTAACATATTAAGCGTATGGCTCTGTTGGTCTGTATAGCCAATTTTCTGAGCCATTTCGTAAATAACTTCCGCAGGATTTTGGTTTTTTTGAACGCAAGCGCGTATAATATGCTCTAACTCATTGCCAATAACAGCATCAACAGCTTTTGGATCAGTCATCTCTGGATAAATAGAAGCATAGGCAGCCAATTGTGCTGCTCTCATGTCGTAAATAAAATCAGCAGCTTGGTCAAAATCACGATGTTTTTGTTTTATCCCTTCCACAGAATTATGGAAGAGAGCATGCAGCTTTTCTGCCTCTTGGTGAGCTGCTGTGTCTTTTTCCCCATTGCATGTTTGAGCAGTCTTTTTTTCTGCCAAAACAGATGCCTCATGAGGATTCTCCATGAGCTTGTCTTGTTGTATTTTCAGTTCTTTTGCCAACCATTGAATATAAGCCATAAAGTTTTCTTGTGGATCTGGAGGTGCTTCACTGGCCTGAACCCCGTAAACCCCTTGCTCTTCTTGATAGCTATTTTCCCCAAAGGGGCTCTCTCCTCCCTCACTCTCTTCATCATTGTGAAAAGAACTTTGTGCTAATTGGGTCTGTTCTTCCAATGTTAGTACTTCTTCATCCATTATTTTAACCTTTTATTTTCCCAATGATATGCTCAAAAATACGATTGTTGAATTTGTGAAGATTTTATTTTTCTTTAAACAAAGGTTTGTTCAAACATGTAAACTCTTCCACCACACATCCCCCATACTGTCCCCTGACACGCATTCCATTACTGTGTGCTCAAAAAACTCCGTCAAAGCAAAGCTTGCATTACTTGTTCTGCTTCAAAACTTTGCGTATTAGCCACCGTCATTTGCGCCTTGAATATTGACACTGTCATTTATACTTTGAAGTGTCAGCCACCGTCTTTTGCGCCTTAAATATCGGCACTGTCATTTATACTTTAAAGTGTCAGCCACCGTCTTTTGCGCCTTGAATATTGACACTGTCATTTGCACCTTAAATCTTAAATATTGGTACCCTCATTTTGCATGGCTGCAGATTGCATATTCTGATGCTCTTGCATTTTGAGTGCAATTTTATGAATGAGTGATGCCGGTAGGGGCGAATAACGTAAAAAGTCGAGCATAATATCTGGTGTGATCGTACTTTGTAGCATTGGCATCATTTGCATAATCATTGCAAATGTTCGCTCCTTTTCATTAGGGCTTGTTGGAGCATCATCAACAACAATATCATATTCCAAACTCGTAAACATCTCACGCGTTAGCGGAATATACTGAGCCTTATCTTCACCAGCAATTCGCACCAACCTTCCATCAGAAAGATAATTTTGGATCAAATAGAGAATGATCTTTCCCTGTCTTTGTCGATAGCGCCGCAACCCGTCAAAGAAAGATGCTAACAAATTTAATGATGATTGACGTCGTTGTTCCTCTAACACACCGGACTGATTTACAGCACGTGTACCAACAAATTCAGGAGATAACCCCGTAACTTGAGAAATAGCACCTTTTGCCTCATTAAAAAGCTGAAAAAATCCAGCAGGAAACTGTGCAACCGGCTTTGATTGCACACGCCCTGCAGCAAGAGAACCACTTCTCAACCATGTAATACTTTCAGACCTTGCCCAACTTTCCATAGCTTGTCTGTCATCATCAAAAGCATCACGTTCAGCCATAATCCCACCTTTAGATTGGCTATTAAGCAAATGCATCACTTGACTAAAATATTTATTAGCCCAGCGTTGAGGATCTTTTGTGGGACGCACAATACCGTAAAATTGCCGGCTAAGTTTATCAAAATATCCGGTAATGCACTCCCACCCTAATTGATGAGGTGGCACAAGCGGTTTATCAGGGGACTCTAATAATTTTTTCCCTAAAAATGCACGTTTCACGACTTTTTTCATGAAGCGTGTTGCTTGGATATATGGTCTTTCTCGTTTAATATTTTGAAACTCTGCTTCAGAATAATCGAGCAATTTTCCAGTTTGTGGATCAGATATTTTGTAAACAACTTCACGCTCAAACCAACGACATTCAACCAATGTGACCATTTTGCTGTTCTCTTGTGATAAATCATCCCCTTTATCATTCTGATCACTCAACATGGCATCATCACACATATGGCCTAATATGGGGTGTTTTACCCAATCAGCATCCAAATCTCTCCAATCCACCCCAGGAAACATTTCTCGTGCAACAGAGAGAGGTTTTTCATCAATGTACCAAACACGTTGTGCATCAATAAGATTCGGTTTCACAGCACTTGCATCCCAAACCATTTTCATCGGATCCAGTCGAGAAATGACTGGTTTTCCTTTAGGATCATCATCATAATCCAAACGTGTATCTGTCCACCCCATTCCACAAATAATAGCATCTTGAAAAGCGTCAGAATCTTCATATTCACCATCAGCTTCATCACGGAACCATTCTGCAGCTCCGGTTAAAATTTGATTGGTAAGAGCTGCACCTTCTTGGCGTGGAATGAATTGAACATGGCGTTTATTATTGCGCTCAGCTCCAATAACAGCATTCACTAAAGGAGCAATGCGATTAAACGTCATAACAGGTCTGTTTTGTTCTTGTAATACAGCAAGATCCTGCTCATTCCATTGCCGTCCATTATAGAAATTGTAATCTTCCTGAGCATTTTTACGCCACTGTTCCACATGGGCAATGTCATCGTGATACCAACTGACAAGTTGTTTAAAGAGAGCCTGGTGTTCGATCATTTCGACCGACCCAAGATGAGAGATCTGTTGCTTCATTCAAAAGCCATCCATAAAATTTGAGAAAAAGAGAGTAAGGCCAATTTTTAAAAGGCAAAATAAGCCTTTACAGAGAATAAGATTGCAAAATCATATTCTGAAATTTGTTGTTGGTAAAATTTGTATAAAAATCATTCTGTTTAACTTAACAATGATATCCTCTTGCAAGAAATACCTTATTTAAAAAGCCATCCATGAAGTTTGGGAAGAAGAAGGCCGATCATAAATATTTTTCCGAGGTTGAAGCGCAGGCTGTTCATAAGCAAGACATAAAAGCCCGAAACTATCCGCACCATGACTTGCCCAATCATGTTCAGCACCCAATCCAATATTGCGCTGTTCATCTCTTTTTTCATGATACCAAGCAAGTGCTTTTCGCCCAGCCTTTGTTGTTTCACGATTAAACCATAAAGCAGGAAATAAACGCCTCACAGTTTCAATACGCATTTTAACTGCCCCAACCCCTTGGTTAGGAATGATCTTTGTCTGAAACCCAGCCTGTTGCAAAGCACTCTCAAAACTAACATTATATACCCGGTCTTTTGTTGCCCCATCATGAGGCAATATCATAAGGGCCTTATCATACCCCCGCTGGCAAACCCAGCCAATATGTTCAGCAAGAGGTTGCCCTTGCGCCTCATAATAGTCGAGTACACGGATTTCTCGTCCAATAAATTGGGCAACCCACAAAGCCGTTGCATCAGCCTTAGCCCCCGTACCACCAATATCCCAAAAAATTTTAACCTGAATAAGTGGATCTCGTGGAACATTGGTAACCCGCCCTTCTTGTTCAGCCTCAAGGAGCAATTTTTGATAATAAGCTCCCTCTATTGCTTGAAGATAATCCCCCTCCCAAATATGGTTATACTGCTCTGGTCTTTGCTGCAAATCTGCTCTCCGATCACGATCAAGCTTCTCAGGAAATTGTGGATTATCACGCCAATTGATCTCAGCAGTTTTAATATGAGGACTGTGCGTAAAACGAAAACGCTTTTCAACAGGGGCATTATCACGTAAGGGGTTCCAAGTTACCCATAATTCAGAATTCCAGTCCTTCCCTTCTTCACGCAATGTTGGGATCAAAGTTTGCCAAGCGCTCTCAGTCACAGGTTCTGCCTCATCAACCCAACATAACAAAATCCGCCCCATTGATTTAATGCTTGCAATATTGCGATCAAGACCTGCAAAAGCATAAGTGATGCGGCCATCTTTGGACTTGACATATTTATCACCCACCTCATAATAATCGCTCAAGAATGGGTAAGACTCTATAGCGCGCTTAATCTCTTCTAAGGAGCTTTCGTTTAGTGAGTTTTGGAATTGTCGTGCACATAAAATCACACCTCTTTCGCCAGCCTTTCCATGACGATACCCAATTACTGCAGACATCAAAGCAAAAGATCGTGTTTTTCCAGACCCACGCCCCCCCCAGGCAGCGCGAATATCTGCCTTTCCGGCAAAAACTGGAATGAGCTTTGGGATTAAAAAAATTTGTGTGGTTGTCATAGTTGAACCATGCATATCATACTGCTTTGATATCGTACTGCCACTGCCACAGCTTAAAACGGTGCCTAAATGTAGAAATCTACACAAAATTCAAATCAAAATTACACCTCAGCAGCAGAGCAGTTATCATCATCACATTTTGCAGAAATAAGTGTCTCTTGTGATGATAAATTTGAAAGTACGGGAACAATTTCAACACGCGAAATTTTTTTCATATCATTTCCCTCTTCCCCAGTTACCTGTAAAGGGAGAACTTTTGCCAAAAGAGAAAAAAAAGGTACCGGATTATTCAATGCATGATATTGAAGATAAGAAACCAAACCATCATGTCCATAATGGTATCCTGCTTGCTCAGCGGCAATTAAGATAGCATCTTTAAGCAATTTTGTCGTTTGATTACATGCAGCTCTTGGCCGCCCCCTTTTGCGAGAGAGAAGGGATACTGCATCTCCTTCTTGCAAGGGACGACACTGTACATTCGTCACAATAATATTCCTTCCTAAAAATTAGATATGCCCCTCATGCCATTTTGTAGATCCCCCTACAAAATATGTAGACATCCCACAAAACCCCAGCAGCAACGTTTAAAAAAGCTGCCCTAAACAGAAAATGGTAATATTCGATAATGCTCTTTAAAGATGCACAAAACTCCACCCCACTTCTCAACAAGGATTTTAACTTAATCCTTCCCAAAAGTGTAGCACCGTGCAGTACAGCACTGTCTTGGCGGAAACCCCAACATAGTAACTGGCACATATAGACAGTAGTGAAATAAATGACCCCCCGCACCCAGAAATTTTCAGAGCTGAGGTAGGAACGCCAACACTGACAAGAACTGGATTCCCCACACCTACCCAACAACGGGGGGACCCTACACTAAAAATTTGACATAAATATGTGATTTACGCCCATTTTTGGAAATTGTTCATTAAAGTCAAAACTTTTTCTCTTTTAAATCTTTCTTTCCAATTTCTCTTTTCTCTTTCGAAAATGCGTAGACATCTCCTTAGAACAAAATAACCTCAATTTTGAAGAGCAGATCATTTAAAAATCTTTCTATAGGTAATTCTCAAGAACCCATATAATGGTCATTTTGTAACGATCATTTTTGCAATTGAAAGATAATCACCGCACAAAAACAAATTATCCAGGGGCGAAAGAGATTTCCATTTTCAATGAGAGCATAATTATCACGGCACAAAGCACTCTAGTGATAATACCCATGACATAAAGAGAAAAAGCCACAAAGGCCGCTATAGCTCTTGTGTACCACACCCCCCAAAGGGATCTCGCACCCATAACAGCCCAATTAATATAACGGCCTAATTAATAAGAACCCGAGCCTAATAAGGACCTAATCGCTTCCTATTCCATGGTTCCCTAAAATATCTGAAATACACCCAAACCCCACTTCTTTCAGCAATACAGCTCCCAAAGAGCTACCCCTCAAAAGCTGCCCAAAGTGGAAAAACCTAAAAATCCGAGCATATATTAATTGTATATGTTGAGATAAACTTTGTCAATAAAGTATTTTTCTTATAAGAAGAAGTATTTATACTTTAAATAAATAATTTATAAAATATTATACTTGTTTATCTTTTAAAAGAACAGTTATTGATAAATTAAATAAATTTAAAATAAAATTATTAGATAAACTATATTTTTATAGAAAAAGATATTTTATGGATATTACGTTATAACGGGTAAAATTTTGGCATTTGATCATGCATCAAGTTTCATTAAGCTTCTGAATAATTGGCCCTAATAACCTTAGAAAAATCTAAAATTTGCATATTTCAGTGCCCAAAAGATCCTCATTGCAATATCCTTACTGAAGGGAGCCTTGAAGATTTTGCACATGACAATCGCTTAGCAATAATTCCCCATCAACAACAATTCTCCATAGAGTTCACTCTCTGTCTTTGGCGCATTTGAGTGAATATTCCTGCACTCTTTTCAGCACCCGACTCAACAATTATCGTTATCATATTATGCCATACACTTCATGCCACCTGCTTCATGCCACCTGCTTCATGCCACCTGCTTCATGCCACCTGCTTTTTATTATGCTACCCAGCTTTATTGATGATGCATCCATATGGTGGATCTATTTTCATAATGGGTCGATTTTCAACGGCATATCTGTTTTCAACAGCAGCTTTATTTGCACGGTAGCTTTATTTGCAACGGCGCATTCTGCACAAAAATGCACTGCAGTATGGATATGTCTATTTACTCCTGCATAACTACATATGCTGGTTATGATCATAGATTTAAAAGAAACAGAAAAGCCAACAAAAATTGAATTTTGCTGGCTTATTTGAAATCTAAAACATGCAAAGTGGCATATTAAAACAAACGCCCCTACAATGCTTTAAGGAATTATGGTACATTTCATACAGAAACTGTCATAATAAGACTGGATAGCTTCAAAAGCCTCATCGACCTCAAAGTTCAAAAAGAAATCAAAAGCAAAAACTACGTTGTCTTGTGTGACAATCCCTGTAGTTTTTTAAAACCATCCACTAAAAAGAAAGTTTAACCAATAAAATACAGATAAAAAGCTCATAAGAACCCCTCCTTTAAAAAAATAATCTAAAGGAACCCCCATATACTTTGCGCTCATTTTTAGACAAAAAGAAAGACGTCCATCCTTGGACAAAAGAAAGAGAAAGAAACCGAAGTTTCCTTTCTCCAACTTCTCCCCTTGCGCCTTAAAAATGGGGCGCTTGCACAAAGAATTCCGGCGAATGTTATGACATAACAATTGCGAAACGGCTCGTCAAGCTTTAAATCCCATTACTTATCATTCATTTAAATCTTATCCCCTATCATTCATATGATAACCAAACTTACCATTCACATGACAACTAAGATACGGGGCAGTTGAGATACAGAATAACTAAGATTTTCACAGTCTTTTTTGTCGAATTTTAGTATCCTCTTGAGAATAAGAAAACACCAACTCATCCCCTTTCTTTGTGACATGCACGACAGTTCCATCCTGAATATTTTCGAGTAAAAGGCTTTCTGCCAATGAATCTTGAATTTCTCTTTGAATGACGCGTTTTAAAGGGCGTGCACCATAGAGAGGATCATAGCCTTTTTGGGCCAAGAATTTTTTTGCTTCCGGATCAAGCTCCAGGGTAATATTCCGCTCATCAAGTAATTTTTGCAGTCTCTTTATTTGGATATCAACGATTTCTTCCATGTCTTTCCATTGTAATCGTTGGAACAGGATAATATCATCCACCCGATTGAGAAATTCTGGTCTAAAAGAAGATCTAACAACTTTCATCACATCCCCCCTGGCCTGCTCAACAGTTTGTTCTTCTGAGAGATGCGTCAAATATTCAGCACCGAGATTTGAAGTCATAATGAGCAAACTATTTCGAAAGTCGACAGTTCTCCCCTGTGAATCAGTAAGCCTGCCTTCATCCAAAACTTGGAGCAAGAGATTGAAGATATCAGGATGTGCTTTTTCGATTTCATCAAAAAGGATAACTTGATAAGGCCTACGCCGAACTGCTTCAGTCAAAACTCCGCCTTCTTCATATCCAACATAGCCAGGAGGTGCTCCGATCAACCGCGCTGCAGCGTGTTTTTCCATATATTCTGACATATCGATACGCAAAAGTGCCTTATCATCTTGAAAGAGAAAAGCTGCCAGAGCTTTCGTTAATTCAGTCTTTCCAACACCTGTTGGTCCCAAGAACATGAAAGAACCGATAGGACGGTTAGGATCTTGTAATCCAGCGCGTGCTCTTCGCACAGCCCGGGAGATTACACGAATGGCCTCACTTTGTCCGATGACACGCTTGCTGATATCGTCTTCCATTTTCAAAAGACGATCGCGCTCAGCAACAAGCATACGGTCAATAGGGATCCCAGTCCAACGAGAAACGATCTGGGCAATATGATCAGCAGAGACAGTTTCTTCAACGAGATTGTTTGCGTGATCATCATTTTCAGCAATATTGAGTTGTTTTTCGAGTTCAGGGATAACACTATAGGCCAATTCCCCAGCTCTTTGAAACTGTCCGTTTCGTTGCGCAGTGGCAAGAGCGTTTCGTGCTTCTTCTAGTCGTTTTTTCAAGTCTGCAGCATATCCCAATTTTTGTTTTTCAGCCTGCCAAGCCATTGTCATTTCTGCTGACTCTTTTTCTAATGATTTAAGCTCTGCTTGCACTGTTTTTAAACGTTCCTTTGTTACAGAATCGGTTTCCGTTTTCAAAGCTTCACGTTCAATTTTTAATTGCAAGATCCGCCGATCAATAACATCGAGCTCTTCAGGTTTTGAATCGACCTGCATGCGCACCCGTGCGGCAGCTTCATCGATAAGATCGATAGCTTTATCAGGTAAAAACCGATCTGCGATATAGCGATCTGATAGACGTGTAGCAGAAACCAAGGCACTGTCGGCCAAACGCACTTTGTGATGTTGTTCGTATTTTGCCTTAATGCCCCGCAAGATAGAGATCGTATCCTCAACTGTTGGCTCTGGCACGAAGACAGGTTGAAAGCGGCGTGCAAGTGCTGGATCTTTTTCGACATATTTCCGATATTCTTCAAGAGTTGTAGCCCCAACACAATGGAGTTCCCCCCGGGCAAGAGCAGGTTTTAAGAGATTGGAAGCATCCATTGGCCCATCTGCTTTTCCTGCTCCAACCAAATTGTGCAATTCATCAATAAAGAGAACAACCTGCCCATTTTCAACCTGCACATCCGACAGCACAGCTTTTAAGCGTTCTTCAAATTCACCACGATATTTAGCACCAGCAATAAGAGCCCCCATATCGAGTGCATAGAGCTGTCTATCGCGCAAAGTTTCGGGCACATCTCCATTAACAATTCGTGTTGCCAAACCTTCAACGATCGCAGTTTTTCCGACACCGGGTTCACCGATAAGAACAGGATTATTTTTAGTCCGCCGCGACAGCACTTGAATAGCACGTCGAATTTCCTCTTCACGGCCAATCACAGGGTCAAGTTTTCCTTCACGTGCATCTTGTGTTAGATTGCGGGCGTATTTTTTCAAAGCATCATAAGAGCTTTCTGCATGAGGGCTTGAATTCACTTTTCCTTTACGCAATGTCTCAACAGCCTTGTTCAGCGCCTGGGGTGTTACCCCTGCATTTTTTAATATATCGGCTGTTTTAGCGGATTTTTCCATAATGAGCGCTTGCAACACCCTCTCCACAGTTACAAACTGATCTCCTGCTTTATGGGCGAGCTCTTCTGCCATGGTAAAGACTTTTGCCAAAGCTTGAGACATGTAAAGTTGGCCATTACCTCCTTGTATTTTAGGTAAAGCTTCCAAGGCTTTTTGCAAAGTTTTTTGAATTGTTGCTATCTCTCCCCCTGCTGTTTGAATGAGGGAGACTGTTAATCCTTGAGCATCTTCTAGCAGCACCTTTAAAAAATGTTCTGGCATCAATTGCTGATGATCTGAAGAAAGAGCGTTGCTTTGTGCCATTTGTAAAAAAATTTTCAGCTGTTCGCTATATTTTTCTAGATGCATTGTTTTTGTCCTTTAGAACTATCCTATCCCCTAATAATGGGGGATAACGCCAACCCCTCTCTTAAGCCACGCAATCAACTCTCATAATAACCTCAAAATGCTCTTCAACTTCAAAAGGTAATATGGTTAAGATACAACTGAGATATGGTGTGTTGTTTGACTAATGGCAAGGGGGAATAATGAATAGTGCAGAAAACTTCTAAAATTCTTCAAAAACATTAAAGAATGAGAAGGACACCCTTGTCTTAAAATTTCCTTAACTTGCATTAACTTGCATTTTTCTCTTTTCTTGCAGCTGGCTATTCCTCTGCAAATTCCCCGCAAGCTATCCCTCCGCAGGCAACTTTACGGATCATTATCCCCCCACAAGCTTGCCCCACAAGCTTGCCCCACAAGCTATCCCTCCGCAGGCAACTTTACGGATCATTATCCCCCCGCAAGCTTGCCCCACAAGCTATCCCTCGCAGGCAACATCATGGATCATTATCCCGCCACAAGCTTGCTCCACATAAATTATTCTTCTTCATCCACTTCATGAGCCGGCCCAGGCAAAACATATGCACCCGAAAGCCAACGATTCAGATCAAGTGTACGGCATCTTGATGAACAAAAAGGGTAAGTGTCATGGCGCGATTCTCGACCGCATTCTGGACAAGGACGTGGCACACGACGTGGATAATCTGGCTGCTTTTGCATCAAACTTCATACTCCTTATCCTCTTTTTCACTCTCTAAAAAGAGCTCTTCTCTTTGAAGCATCTTCACAATCTATTCGCTCCGCACGTCCCCTTCTTGAACCCAATTTGAAAAAACTGGATATCCATAAGCGCTCAAGAGAGCTACAGTTTCAGCCAAGGGTAACCCAACAACATTTGTGTAAGAACCAGAAATCTCCACAATAAAAGCTGCCGCCTTCCCCTGGATAGCATAACCACCTGCTTTTCCTTTCCATTCCCCAGAAGCCACATAATCCCTCATATTTGAAGGAGTTAAAGATTTGAAACGAACAGAAGTTTTAACCAACCTTGTTACTTTTTTGCCATACTCATTAAGAATAGAAACCGCAGTACAGACAGTATGGCTTTTCCCAGAAAGACAATGCAAATATTTATAAGCTTCTTCTTCTCCACTAGGTTTAGGTAAGATAAACGCCCCTACTGCAACGACCGTATCAGCTGCTACAATGAGATATTTCCCTAGCGGATATTTTTTGAGGAAAGGTAGTTCTGCATTTTTTTGACGAGATAAAATAAAATCATCCTGTGCTTTTAGTGCTTTCTCTTCTGCCAAACGCTTTGCCAGATGAGCTGGCTGTTCATCTGCATCATACGCTTCATTGATATCGGCTGGGTAAACATAATCCGGCTTTAAACCGACCTGAGCCAAAAGCTCTAAGCGACGCGGCGAAGCAGAAGCAAGCACCAAATCGATACCCATGTTAACCTCTTATTCCTTTGCGTTTTCAAACCAACAAGCCCTTGTATTTTAAAATTAACAAAGCTGTTCGTTATTATTCAGGATTGAAAACCCCCTCACAGAATCTTTTTATCTATTTTGCAAGGTCTTATTCAGACATTTCACAATATACCACCGAAAAACAACAAGTTTTCTCTCTCTGTTCTTTTTTGCATATTACCCAATTCTGTTTTCTCAAC
Organism: Bartonella ancashensis; assembly: GCF_001281405.1. Taxonomy (NCBI): domain Bacteria; kingdom Pseudomonadati; phylum Pseudomonadota; class Alphaproteobacteria; order Hyphomicrobiales; family Bartonellaceae; genus Bartonella; species Bartonella ancashensis. The sequence goes on from NZ_CP010401.1 coordinate 298,159, forward strand.
CGAAATTTACTTACAGCCCTCCTGCTCACTCCTTTGATATTTCTGTTTCTGAGATTCTCTCAAAAATGCAAAATGCTAAAAATACAACCCAACATCATCGCCCCTCTCTCCCAGGTACGCATAAATGTACAAGAGTATATAGTCCGTGAAATGCATAAGAAAAAAGTACGAGAAACGCGTAGGAGCGCAGCAATGAGCGCGCCTCCATCATTTATAACGATATATAATGCGTCCCTTTGTCAAATCATATGGTGTCATCTCAACCATGATTTTATCACCAGCTAATACACGAATACGATTTTTGCGCATTCTTCCTGCTGTATGAGCGATAATTTCATGATCATTTTCTAATTTTACGCGAAACATTGCATTAGGCAACAACTCGGTTACAATACCGGAAAATTCCAAAACTTCTTCTTTGGACATAAATGAGGACTTCCTTTATGGTTAGCACAATTAACTTCTACCGTATGAAATACGTAAGGAGCACACCCATATCCTATTTTCATACTTTTGTGAACACATGCCAAACATAGAGGATAAGGATTTTCTTCTTTTAGTTATTTGCCAATAACCCAAAACGTTTCAAAACCGTACAGATCTTCATCATATCTCATTTTTTTATCCCTATCTCAACAAAAAAATGACGTGATCAAGACATAGAGATCCCTTAGCGTATATTTTTATTTTTTAGTGTATATTTTGTTTCCTTGATCTCTGATGAGAGAGTATTGCGTAGCGTTTTTTGTTTAAAGTAATGATAGTGGTGATTTTAGTACATTTTCTGAACTGTGCTAAACTTATTTCGTTGACTTTGTGACAAGAGTATAAGAGACAGGAATTTTCTTTTAATTATGAAGAAGGATGGTGTCATGGCTCAGCAATGCTATGATGTGGCGCTTTTAATGGGGAGTCAATCAGATTGGAAAACGATGCACTATAGTGCTTCTGTTTTAGCAGATCTTGGGATTTCTCATATCGCACATATTGTTTCCGCACATCGTACTCCTGATAGGCTCTATAATTTTGCAAAAGAAGCAAAATCGGCAGGTTTTAAAGTTTTAATTGCTGGTGCTGGTGGAGCAGCTCATCTCCCTGGCATGTTAGCGGCACTCACACCTCTTCCTGTTTTTGGTGTTCCTATTGAATCTTCATATTTTTCTGGACAAGATTCTTTATTGTCCATTGTGCAGATGCCTGCGGGTGTCCCTGTTGGTACGCTAGCAATAGGGAAATCAGGGGCCATCAATGCGGCCCTTTTATCAGCATCAGTATTGGCCCTTTCTGACGATGCTCTCGCACAGCGTTTGGAGGAATGGCGTCATGAGCAAACGGTGAGCGTTGCTGAGCAACCTTTAAATGATCCAGGACTTTGATCATGGTTTCTATAGCGCATGATTTACAACCAGGCAGCACAATTGGTTTGATAGGAGGGGGGCAGTTGGCGCGTATGCTTGCCATAGCAGCGGCAGAGCTTGGTTTTAAGACCATTGTTTTATGCCCCGAAGTACATTGCCCAGCAGCGCAAACAGCAAATGACCATCTTTTAGCAAATTATGACGATGATGCAGCCCTATGTCAGTTGATTGATCGTTGTCATGTTGTTACTTATGAATTTGAAAATCTTCCGCTGATAACAGTTCAGTGGATAGAAAAAGCACGGCCTCTTTATCCGCCATCAAGAGCCCTTGAAATTACGCAAGATCGTGTTTTTGAGAAGCAATTTCTGAATGAAAATAATGTTGCCACGGCATTGTGGCATGATGTTCAAGATCATAGCTCTTTAGTTTCAGCCTTATCAGCATTAGGTGGAAGTGGTCTTTTGAAAACACGGCGTTTTGGCTATGATGGTAAGATGCAGTGGGTTCTTCGCAATCCTAATGTTCAAAGACTTTATACTCTTGCAGAAAAGCTTGAACAACATCCTTCAATTTTAGAAGAAATTGTTCCTTTTTCTTCAGAGATATCTGTTATCGCGGCGAGAAATATTCGAGGCAGTATTGTATTTTATGACTGTCCTGATAATCAGCATAAAGACGGTATTCTTCATATAAGCCGCCTTCCTTCAGCCATTTCCAGCTCTGTGCAAAAAGCAGCACAAGAGATAAGTGCACATATTTTGCAAGTGCTTGACTATGTTGGTGTCTTATGTATTGAATTTTTTGTTTTAGCAGATGGCTGCCTTCTCGTTAACGAGCTTGCGCCACGTGTTCATAATTCTGGTCATTGGACACAAAAGGCGTGTGTAACTTCCCAATTTGAGCAGCATATTCGGGCTATTTGCGGCCTTCCCTTAGGGAGCACGCAGCGCCATAGCAATTGCGAAATGATTAATCTTCTTGGCTGTAACCTGAATGATTACAAAACATTTTTGGCACAAGAAAACACTTCTGTCCATTTATATGGCAAACACACGGTGCAACCGGAACGTAAAATGGGACATGTCATCCGACTCACTGGGCCAGCAACCACTAATTCGTAAATCTGGTAACATTGATGAACTTAGCAACATCGGCTAACGGAGCTGTTCCCAACGATTGACCAGAGTTTCCGCCGGTAATTGGCCATGGCCCGCCACGGGCAATGCGCAAGTGCTGCTACCAATAATTAACAAAGGCTCCCACCAGTGATTAACCGCAACTGTTACCAGTGATTAACCAGGCTTGCCACCGGTAATTGGCCATGGCCACAACGGGTAATGCGTAAGTGCTGCTACCAATAATTAACGAAGGCCCCCACCAGTGATTAACCATAGCTGTTACCAACGATTGACCAGGGTTTCGACCAATTTTTTTGGTTACCAAGAATTTTTACAGCCTCTTTTCAACATAATCTTACAACTTTTTCTCAATCACGAAAGGGCAAGAAGGTTCGAATAGATCAATTTTGCACCTAACAATAACGGTCCTTCCTAATCATTTTTTGAAATTTTCATATCTCTTTTTGATTCTGACGTTTATTTTCAACTGGTTGATTCTGGTATTTATTTTCAATTAACCATAGTCAAACATAACACCGCCTCTATTTTGACCCCAACCATTCCCCTTTTATAAATATTTTTCTTTTCAATATCCTATGCAGCATCCTTCGTTCATGCAGGACTGATTAAGTTGACAAGACAAAAACTTCTTGTTAGGAAGATCGTGGATTTTTGCTAATCCTCGCCTAACTTATTGTCTTGGTGGATATCTGCTTGGCGAGTTTTTCATATACCTTGATCTGTATCATTCATCTTGAGGGAAATTTTTTCTTCAAAGGTTTGATATTTTCGGGTATAAAGCTTTTCTCTGAGCAAGCCTTCATTATATCAAGGTTCTCATGTAGCAGAAGTTGCAAATGTGGGTAAGTGAGCAATAGATTGTAAAGATTTAGAAAATATCTTCTTCAGGTTTGTATCCTGTATTGGAGTTATAATTTTGAAATCTGTTGTATCTTCGAGTTTATTATAAACGGTGGTAGTTATGAAAATAAAAAATTCACTTAAAGCACTTATGGTACGTCACCGTGATAATCGGTTGGTGCGACGGAAGGGTCGTATTTATATTTTAAACAAGACGAACCCACGCTTTAAAGCACGTCAGGGTTGAAGCTTATCTCGCCTTGCACAACATGCGCAATTGATGGTGGTGTTTTTACTAGGCAGTATATTTGAAGAAAATGGGATCTTTGGGTAGAAAAGCGCTTTTTTTTGCCTGCATGGGTGGTTTTCTTTGCTTTTTCTTTAATCCTACAAGGGGTTTTCCTCTCTTTGGCTCTGTGTCTTTACGGTTTTACCATGCTCATGCGCATACCCATGCCCTGGGCATTATTTTTGTTGGCCAAAATCTCGAACTTTCTGACCAGCATCTCCTAACGTCTTCTTTCCTTCTTGAAAGACCAGCATCCCCCGAAGGGTCGGCTTTCCCTGGAAAACCAACATCTCCTGAAGGGACGACATCCCTCGAAAAACCGGAATCTCCTGAAAGATCTACATTGCACGGAAAGTTGGCATCTTCTTCTCTAAGTCAAAGAGCCTCCTCCTCATACGCTCAAATACCGAGATCTTCTTCCTATGAGCAACAAAAAGAAGCTGAAATTGCGCGTTTATTGAATGAATTGCAATTTTGTGCAGATTCTAATGAAGCAAAATCCCTCAGCAAAAAGATCCAACGCTTATGGAGTCAATCAGGTAATAAAACCATTGACCTTTTGATGCTTTGGGCTGAGCGCAGCATTGATGACCATGCCTATAGTGCAGCTCTTGACTATTTAGACAATGTTGTCGCGCTTTCTCCGAATTACCCAGAGGTTTGGACAAGACGTGCATGGGTTCATATTCAGTTAAATAACTTTAAGCATGCTCTTCTTGATCTCAAGCGAGCACTTCTTCTTGAACCCCGTAATTACATAGCTTATTTTCAGCTTGGCCTTGTCATGGAAGCGACAGAACGTCCACATCTTGCTATCAAGGCCTACGAGACAGCCTTATCTTATTACCCCAAGATGGAAGAGGTGCAAAAGCGTGTTGGCATCCTTCTTGATGAACAATATTTCCGGTCCACTTAAGTCCTATATCATTTCAGTTTTGTAGATTTTATCTCTAGTAAAACAAGTTAGATTCTTCTATAATTGCCTTGGTGTTCTGCTCTTCTCGACAGGAAATAACAGACGTCCCGGGGCCTTATTGATTCCTAAGGGAGCTGTCCCTGAGAAGGCTCGTGGGCTTTTTCATACGGCGCCCACCTACTGTGTAGGTCCCCGGAATCAACCTTTTCCATCGGTCGCTGCGGTTCACCATTTGTATTTTTCCATCATTTTCTATTCTTATTGCGTTAGTTTTTCTTTTTAAACTGCTGTAATCGGCTTTTTTAGCCTCTGTGATAATCCACCATTTTCATGTTCTGGTAATTTTCACGATACCATATTCTCTCTTTTTTCCACCATGCGTCATCCTGCCTATTTTCAATTTATATGGCATCACATCTTCTTTTCACTTGCATTCTATTATAATTAAGGGACGATACGAATTTTCTTCCATAAAAACACCATCTCAGAAAGTGCTAGAGAGAAATATTGTGATAGTTTTTTCTACACCCCACAGCATCTCTGCAACCCCACAGCATCTCTACCATCCCACAGCATCTCTACCATCCCACAGCATCTCTACCACCTCGCAGTATCTCTACCACCCCACAGCATCTCTGCAACCCCGCAGCATCTCTGCAACCCCACAGCATCTCTGCAACCCCACAGCATCTCTGCAACCCCACAGCATCTCTGCAACCCCGCAGCATCTCTGCCACCCCACAGCATCTCTGTAACCCTTACCATGGGATAAAATGATAGTTGAAGAAATTTTATATAACATCATCTCCTCTTCCCACTTGAGTGCTAATATAATAGGATGGTACAAATTTACATTCATGAATAAACCTTTTGGGAAGTGATGAAAAGAAGAATCACTGAAATTCTAAATTCTGTGTCTTCGTAACGTGATAGAATAATGGATGAGATAATGTTTGAAGACGCTGAAGATTTATCTTCCATTTTATCGGTTCGATCTCGTCTTCGCCATGTTGGATTTTCGCAACGTGAACAACTCTCTGAACATGATCGTCATATTTTTTCATATCACGCATGTTTTCATATGATCCATGCTCTTGAACAAAGGATTGATAATTTTTCCCAATTGATTGTTTCTGGTTATTGGCCCATAAAATCAGAACTCACACCTCTTCCCTTTTTAGAGTATGTGCTATCACAAGGTGGGCGTTTAGCACTACCTGCTGTGATTGATAAAACTACAATGGTTTTTCGTTCTTATTCACTGAACGATCCTTTAGAGCGCATGGCTTTTAACACATTTGGCCCTGAAGAAAAGCAGGCTATTCTCGTACCAAATATTGTGATTGTTCCTCTTTTGGCTTTTGACCGTCAAGGCCACCGCTTAGGCTATGGCAAAGGCTATTATGACCGTGCTCTTTTTGCATTGAAAGCCCAGGGACATTCTGTACAATTATGGGGATTAGGTTTTTCATGCCAAGAAGTTCCATCAATTCCTGCAATAGAGCATGATCTTGTTTTGCATGGTATTTTTACAGAAAAAGATTTTTTTGAATGTTAAATTGTGATTAAACTAAGGTTATGCGTTTTTTATTTTTAGGTGATATTGTAGGAGCAACGGGGTGTGCTGCTGTATTTTATGGGCTTCCTCGCCTTGTCGAATATTGGAATCTTGATTTTGTTGTTGTGAATGGTGAAAATGCATCACACGGCTTTGGCCTTACTCAAGAAACTTATCATGCCCTCTTAGCAGCAGGTGCTGATGTTGTTACCACAGGCAATCATGCTTTTCATTGTAAAGAAACACTACAATACGCAAATTATAGTGATCGCTTTCTACGTCCCGCCAATTTTATTTCTGGAACCCCGGGGAAAGGTTTTGGCCTCTTTACGGCAAGAAATGAAGCACGTGTCCTTGTGAGCAATATTTTAGGCAGCGTCTTTATGCCTTGTACAGTAGATAACCCTTTTACGACGGCGGATAAAATTATTTCAGAATTCCCTTTAAAAGAGAAGGCTGATGCAATTATCATCGACTTTCATGCAGAAGTAACAAGTGAAAAACAATGTTTTGGCCATTTTTGTGATGGCCGTGTTAGTGTTGTTGTGGGCACGCATACACATATTCCTACAGCTGATGCACAAATTTTAACAAATGGCAGTGCTTATCTATCCGATGCAGGCATGTGTGGTGATTATGATTCATCTCTTGGAATGGATAAAAAGGAGCCTATGCATCGTTTTGTTTATCAAACGAAGCAAGAATCTTACCGACCAGCTCAAGGTCCTGCTACATTGTGTGGCTTAGCGGTTGAGATCTCTGACCATACAGGTCTTGCAGAAAAAATTTCGCCTATTCGCCTTGGCCCCCATTTAGCATCTGCCTCTCCTGACTTTTGGGAACCCTTACCCCCCCATTTTATATTTTAAAACTATTCATTTTTTATCATAAAGCAGAGAGAAACCTAAAAACTCCCCAATTGGCCACAGGCCTCTCGGTTAGCCACAGGCTTCCTAATTGGCCACAATCCTCTCAGTTGGCACAAACCTCCCAGTTGACCACAGACCTCTCAGTTGGCCACAATCCTCTCAGTTGCCACAAACCTCTCAGTTAGCACAGACCTCTCAGTTAGCCACGATCCTCTCAGTTGGCACAAACCTCCCAATTGGCCACAGACCTCTCAGTTAGCACAGGCCTCTCAGTTGGCACAAACCTCCCAGTTGACCACAGGCCTCTCAGTTGGCCACAGACTTCCCAGTTAGCACAAGCTTCCCAGTTGGCCACAGGCTTCCCAGTTGGCCGTCATCTCCCAACGCGCTGATGGTAAATTTAGACGGTTACGCGTTGAATACACGCACCACATTGAGCCAATTTTTCCTCTAACCGTTCAAAACCACGATCCAGATGATATACACGATTAATCATTGTTGTTCCCGTTGCAGCAAGTGCAGCAATAACAAGAGAAACAGATGCACGCAGATCTGTTGCCATTACTTGAGCACCTTGTAAATGATCCCTTCCATGCACAATTGCTGTTTTTCCCTCGAGTGTAATATGTGCTCCCAAACGTGCTAATTCCTGTACATGCATGAAGCGATTTTCAAAAATGGTCTCTGTGATGCGCGCTTCTCCCTGAGCACGTATCATTAACGCCATAAATTGAGCTTGCAAATCTGTTGGAAAAGCAGGGAACGGAGCTGTTTCAATATCAACAGGTTTAATTTTGTCCATACTATCACAGCTAACACGGATACCATCAGCCTTTTCTTCAATGGAAATCCCAACCTGTCTCAGAACATCAAGCACTACGGTAAGATGTTCTGGAACGGCATTTTTCAACAAAACATCCCCTCCAGTCATTGCAACGGCCATAGCATAAGTTCCAGCCTCAATTCGATCAGGAATAACACTAACACGTGCCCCATGAAGTTTCTCAACACCTTTAATAACAAGGGTATCTGTCCCTTCTCCAGAGATATTTGCTCCCATTGCTCTTAGCGTTTGGACAAGATTGGTAACCTCTGGCTCACAAGCAGCATTTTGCAGAGTTGTTTCCCCTTCTGCCAAAACAGCTGCCATCAGCATGATATGTGTTCCTCCAACAGTCACTTTGGGGAAACGGTAGCATGCAGCTTTTAAACCTTTTGCTGCTGTGGCATGAACATATCCATTTTTAATAGCTATATCAGCTCCCAAAGCTTTAAGACCTTCAAGAATGAAATCGACAGGACGCGTTCCAATAGCACATCCACCCGGTAGCGAAACACATGCTTCCCGACAACGGGCTAATAATGGCCCAATCACCCAAAAACTAGCGCGCATTTTCCGTACAAGTTCATAAGGAGCACACGTTGTTGTGATCGATTTTCCAGTAAAATGAATTGTTCTTGAATAGGCAGAATCATTGTGCACTTTCCGTCCTTCAACGGCATAGCCAATTCCATGGTTATTTAAGATACGGATAAGGCATTCAACATCAACTAAATGAGGAACATTATCAATAGTAAGCGCTTCATCTGTAAGCAATGCAGCAATCATCAAAGGCAGTGCAGCATTTTTTGCACCTGAAATAGGAATAACGCCTTTGAGTGTTTTTCCCCCAAGAATTTTAATTGAATCCATAATTTTATTTTGTCCTTCTACTCCTTCCTTTTGTTGAATTTTTTTCTAGATTCCACAAAAGGAAACTCCCAAGAGCATTTGTCATCAATCACTTTTAATTAATCGAAAGAGTTTTCTAAAAGCACACTATTCATAGCAGGTTTTTTTATGGGCTCTCCTCCCCTGGCTCTCTGCCGACTTTGTTCTTTACGACGTTTTAAATTCTCACGTAACTGTTTAGCAAGCCGTTGTTCTCGTTGCTTTGCTTTTTCGTTTTTTATTTTATCATGATCACACTTACTATTTTCTTTTTCTAACATCATGGCATCTTCCAACATCATGGCATCTTCACGCTATTATTTTAAAATCTTTTAGATTTTGGTCTTGTTATTTCAGTGAGTTCCACTTTGTAAAAGCGAATAACTAACAAAGTAACTACGGAAAATTATGAATCACTCACTCTTTTCCTGACAGCCATCGTGACATAAGAAATATTTTCTTGCAAGAAGAGACAGAGACTCTCTTGCCTATTTTACAACAATATGGCACAAGGCGGCGCAGTGTATGAATGAGATGCTGCGGTAGCTCAGTGGCAGAGCACTCCCTTGGTAAGGGAGAGGTCGAGAGTTCAATCCTCTCTCGCAGCACCATGAGGGGAGCTTCTCGTAAAAATGAGGCTTTCATTTCTACACGCCCCCCATCTTTAGCAGTTCCACTCTCAGTAGTTCCACTCTCAGCAGTTCCATCTTCAGCAGTTCCATCTTCAGCAGTTCCATCTTCAGCAGTTCCATCTTCAGCAGTTCCATCTTCAGCAGTTCCATCTTCAGCAGTTCCATCTTCAGCGGTTCCATCTTCAGCGGTTCCATCTTCAGCGGTTCCATCTTCAGCGGTTCCATCCTCCTTCTTCACTTACCGAAATTTTTGAGAAGATATACCATCCTTTCCAAGGCCTCATTAAAACGTCTAATTTCACTATCAAGCTTACGAATATATACCTCATCACGATAAGCTCGTTTGATCAAAGGTGGCATTCCAGGCCAATACAGCATGAGATCAATCCATTCCCGTTGCGCAATCCATAACCCTCCCTGACATTGGGCTTTGTGCTCGATTGGAAAAGAGTTTTGATAAAAATGTGGAATTAAAATTTCAGGTTTTTTTGGTTTTATTTCCAATATTCCATCTGCCCCAATCAAAGCATCTGGTGAAAATCCTTTCATACGATCATCTGCCAAAAGGAAACCAACGCATTCAGGTTTTGTTTGTGTTAATGTTCCATAAAGTTGCCGTGCTGTTGGCTCCAATTCTGTGCCACGCCGCATTGGAGCTGTTGTTCCCTCTTCAACAACTTTTCCGGTAATTCTTTCACCGGCAAGTTTCATCATCAAAGCTTGATATTTTTGTGTTTTTTGTCCATCTTTTTTACGTGCCAAAACCATCTCAAATACCGAGGCGGTTACTAGACCATGACGCACCTGATGCCATTCCGCTGTTCCTTGAACACAATCAATGGTAACCGGCATATCTTCTTTTTCCTTATTTTATTTGCTCTCTATTTGCGCATAATTCTACTCTTCACTTGTGCGTAGTTTTGTTGTGCAATTGCACATCTCTTCTCCCTCATTGCGCAAGCATCCCCCCATTCTTTATTTTCTATAATCACAGAAGAGGGAATATTTTCTTTATAGTCGCAGAAGAACGGATTATATCTCTCCTTACAATTTTAGAAAAATAGCCTCCTTTTCTGCTATACAACCATAGAGAAAAATTCTCAGGCTTAGTGTGATAGAGTCATGCCGTTTCTTATCCCCTTTCATCTTCCGTAGTATCATAACGAGATAAGACATCATGCAAACGTAAGCGATGTTGTTGTTCATAAGAACCATAAAGGCTACGCTCATAATCATTGGCAATGTTTTGTTCTAAATAGTCACGATAAACTTCACTATTGAGAATGAAAGGTTGTACACAATCCATCATATCATGTTGGACCATCATATCGCTTTGGGAGATATAAATATCAGCAATATCTTCACTAATATCATCAGCATGCAGCGTTATGAGATCAAGTCTCAGCAGCCTTTGAATGGCTTCTCTATTATCTACAAGCTCAAGAATTTCTTCCGAGCTCTCTATAGGTCCTACATAGATATCTCCATTTTCATCATCACATAGAATGATAAGAATTTCATCCTCTTTAATGAATAATCTTTTTTTGATCATTTTTTCCCCCTGGATAGTTGATAACGCTAAGCTTTATCTTGACATGGTCAAATATAGCGTTAGTCTTATATCCTCTATGGGAGAGATGTCAATCATTTTTTATCCTTCAAAAAGGATATTTTAAAACTATGAGACATCCAAACGACCTTATAAGGATAAAGCTCCTTTTTATTATTCTCTATCATGTCGCTTTGCTATTCCCAATTTGTTCTCACTTTAAAGCAACCCAAACGGGGGGGGTAGCTGAAATGCACAACTTAGATTTACTAGATTACTGGAATAACTTTGACTCCAAAAAACGTAAAGCGCTGATTATTTTACTTCGTCAATTGGTTTTCGCAAAAGAGTCAAGATTGCCTTACGTTCCTCAGAAGAAATCTTCGAAATCAGATCAATAAATTCCTGATCTTCAAGACTTGCACCCTGTCCGTACAAAATATAACTCATGCTCACATTGAGTGTATGGCACACATCAGAAAGGGATTCAATTGTTGGGTCCTTTCCTTCAGAAAGGATAGAGTGAAGGTATCCAGCTCCTTTTCCTGCGGCAAGAGAAACAGACCGTTTTGACCGCCCACTTTTTTGGAGCGCTTCACTCAATCTTTGACGCCAACCCTTAATATTCATTATTTCACCCATCGCCTGTCTTTTTTAAACATAGTCCTCTAAAAATTGACTTGTAATGTCCTCTAAAAAGGATATATACTAACGCAACATATTATTTTTTTGGGAGGGCTGCACTTTCTTGACTAATACAACCATTCATCACCCGAAAGGATCAGACAGGCACACCCCAAAAACCCATGTATATTACTTTTATATTCTTCATTTTGCTGTTCATGCAACCTCACAGTGTATAATGATAGGATTCTAAACTTAGAAAGCTGGCCTACACCATTTAAAAATAGGGTCATCAAGTGGAATAAATAGGAGCACCACTGAATAAAGCTTTTACATCTTTTACAAAAACCCTGCTGTTTTTGTAAATTTTTTCGTAAGCTTGGAAACATTATTTTATGTTTTTTTCTGAACAATCATGAACAAAATACAAAGAAATTTGGCCAAACCATGCACACGACTTTTTCCTCTTTTTCTCATTCTCCATCACCCACATCTTCTTCACTATCAACAAAAAGTTGTAAAGATGGAAGCTCTTCTTCAAATCAACATTCCTCCACGAATGAAGAACCCCATATAGATGAGTGCATCGTTTCCTCCAACCCAATCCCTTTGGAAGAAACATCATCCCCTGAGACATCAGAAACACCGCACTACCAATCATCTATCCTCCCTTATGTATGTTGGTACCAAAATGATTTTTTAGGTGGCGTGCGTGGAATGCGCGCCCATGAAATTGGTATTTATACAATTTTACTGAATGAAATGTACGCACGAGGGCATCCTCTTGATTTATCAACAGAACGTTTAGCACGACTTTGTGGTTGTGATAAGCGAACATTAACGAGCACTTTAAACATGCTCATTGAGGAAGGTAAGATCATTCATTTAGCGAATGGCTTATGGAACAAGCGCTGTGATAGTGTTTTTCATGAGCGCACAAAATTGCTTGAGAAAAAATCATTTGCTGGCCGTTCTTCTGCCCAAAAACGTAAAAAAATCAATGCTAAAATTCAACATCTCCTCAACAAGCATACAACAAACGATACACGTAACTCAGAAGCTCAGAAGATAGAAGAAAAAGAAACACCTTATGGTGTTTCACAAAAGAAGCAATTATGCCCGGAAAGAAACACCTTTTCCTTTTCTTCTCAAGATCGCCCCACTACCGAAGATCTCCTCCCTAACGATCCCATTTTTCCTCACAGTCGAATTGTTTCTACAGCTTCTCCGCAATTTTCTCAGCAACAATCTTCCTCACTTTACACAAAAGGCACACGTCTTCCCTCTGATTGGATAGCGGATATCAGCATGGCCATATCAGAAGGCTTAAGCGAAGAGCAAGCCCGTTGGCAAGAAAAAAAATTCCGTGACTACTGGAAAGCCAAAGGTGGTAAAGATGCTGTTAAGATAGACTGGTCAGCAACATGGCGCAATTGGTGTCGTCGTGAAATTGAGCGGTTAAGGGAACATCGCGAGAAGCCTTATCCTGTGTCTTCCCAGCTTCATAAAACCCATTTGAATTTTCGTGAAGAAAATCTGTATCAAAACCTCATCAATTACCATCATGAAAATTACGATCCTCTCTCTTAAGTCAAAGCCTTCACCAATATCTTAAGGTCCAATCATGCCCTCGTTGCTCTAACCACGCCCCCCATTGCTCTAACCACACCCCCATTGCTCTAACCACACCTCCATCACTCTAACCACACCTCCATCACTCTAACCACGCCCCCATTGCTCTAACCATGCCTCCATTGCTCTGACCACGCCTCCATCACTCTAACCACGCCCCCATTGCTCTCATTTAGAATTATTTTCTACTATCTTCTCCAAAAGCATCATTTCATAAAAATATCTACCAACATTCCGATAAATAATAACCCTATTACTTAAGTTTAAATTCATGAGCACAGTTGTTGAAATCAAACAAAAACTATTACCCCACACATTATCGATTGCAGAAATGCTCCTTCCACAAGGCAAAAAAAAGGCAATGATTGGCTCGTAGGTAACGTCCATGGAGATGCTGGGCGCAGTCTATCACTCTGTTTGAGTGGTGATAAAGCAGGCCTTTGGTATGATTTTGCAGAAGGAAATGGAGGTGATCTCCTAGATCTTTGGTGTCATGTAAAAGGGATCAACTTTGCACAAGCACTGGATGAAGCACGTTCATATCTTCATCTTTCACGCCCAAAACCTTTTATGGCACCGCGCCATCATTATCGTCCTCCACCTTTACCCACAGGCAAAGATCCAAATGGTATTGTCAAAACTTACCTGCAAGATGAGCGTCATATTCCATTTGATATTTTAAAGCGTTACCGCATTCAAGAAGAAGGCAACACAATAATTTTTCCATTTTATAAGCCAGATGGCAGCCTTGCCATGGTGAAATCACGCCTTGCAGAAGCAGGTGCAAAAACAAAACCGACAAGTTCTCAATGTGAGCCCATCTTATTTGGCTGGCAGGCGCTTTCCTCCAATCATAACCTCTCCAATCATAACCTCTCCAATCATAACCTCTCCAATCATAACCTCTCCAATCATAACCTCTCCAATCATAACCTCTCCAATCATAACCTCTCCAATCATAACCTCTCCAATCATAACCTCTCCAATCATAATCTCTCCAATCATAACCCCTCTCATCATCATAGCTTCTCTGGCAACCGCCACCTTGTCATAACAGAGGGGGAAATTGATGCCCTCTCTTTGGCGGCTTATGGATATCCTGCATTATCCGTCCCATTTGGTGGTGGGAAAGGAGGAAAACAGGCCTGGATTGAGCAAGAATTTGACAATTTAGAACAATTTGAAAAAATTTTCTTAGCAACCGACATGGACCAACCAGGAGAAGAAGCGGCATTAACTATTGCCAATCGCCTTGGCCGCCATCGTTGTTATCGTGTACGTCTTCCTCATAAAGATGCCAATGAATGCCTAACATCTGGCCTTGATAAAGCGGTGATAGCAGAATGTTTTTCCCAAGCACAAAATTTTGCTCCAGAAGGGTTGCAACATGCCTCTGACTATAAAGAAAAAGTTCTTCGCTTATTTTGGCCAACCCCAGAACAGCATATTGGCTATACGCTCCCACATTCTCAGCTTAATGGAAAACTTTCCTTTAGACCAGCAGAGCTAACATTGTGGAGTGGTGCAAGTGGAGCTGGAAAAAGCCAGCTTTTATCAGACTGCATCCCTCACTGGATCTCGCAAAAGAGCCGTCTTTGTCTAGCTTCATTGGAAATGAAAGGTGAACAATCTTTGCGTCGTTTGATCAAACAAACAGAAGGGGTAGAAAACCCTTCAAAAGAAATGATTGAGCGAACTCTTCATTTTTTAGATCGTGGTCTTATTCTTTACGAACATGTTGGTAAATCAGATGTTGATACCCTGCTCGATGTTTTTGACTATTGCCGTGCTAAATATGGCTGTGATCAATTTATTATTGACAGTTTAATGCGTCTTGGCATTGCATCAGATGACTATACAGGACAAGAAAAAGCTGTTTACAAAATGGTTGATTGGGCCATTCTTAATGCCGTGCATATTCACCTTGTAGCACATGCTCGCAAAAGTGGTTTAGAGAAAGAAATCCCAACCACGGAAGACATAAAAGGAGCTTCAGAAATTGGTGCAAATGCTTTTAACATCATCACAATTTGGCGTAATCGCTCTTTAGAGGACAAGATTTTTGCCGCACAAGACCAAGCAGAAAAGGCAGAATTATCCAAACGTCCTGGTGTAATCATGAATATAGCGAAACAACGCTCTGGTGATTTTGAAGGGAAAATAGGCCTTTGGTTTGATGAAAAAACATATCGTTACAGATGTTCATCGCAGCAAGATTTTTGTTCTCGTCACTATCTCAGTCACCCATAATCTTAGCCCCATAATCTTAGCCCCATAATCTTAGCCCCATAATCTTAGCCCCATAATCTTAGCCCCATAATCTTAGCCCCATAATCTTAGCCCCATAATCTTAGCCCCATAATCTTGGCACCCATAATCTTGGCACCCATAATCTTGGCACCCATAATCTTGGCACCCATAATCTTGGCACCCATAATCTTGGCACCCATAATCTTGGCACCCATAATCTTGGCACCCATAATCTTGGCACCCATAATCTTGGCACCCATAATCTTAGTTCCCCACAAATTCTTATAGAGATATTTCTAAAACAAAACACAGCAAAACCCTATATTTCTCATTTAAAGGCATATTCATGAAACAATATACACGCCATCTCACCCACAACACCGCACATCAACAGCACGAAACGTCGCTAAACCTCTCTCATATGGAAAGTTCCTCTCGCAAAAAATCTTCAAATCATCATAGCTATTCAAAAACACAAGCCTCCCCCACAAAAACCCATGATCATCATTTCCAATCTAGCAACCAAGGAAATTCTAGAAATTCACATATCACGACCACTCTTGCTAATGCTCACAGCCGTCCCATCGCGCTTTTGTATGCTAAGGGCCACATCAGCAAAGCACAATATAAAGCTGCAGAACATTTTTATGGCTATTGGTACAAGACACAAGGAGAAACACATATGGGTTTTGATTATACCCGCCCCAGAGTTGAATGCACACATGATAACAGCCATAATATTGAACGCCAAATAGATGCCGACAAACAATTGCAGATGGTAAAAATTCAACTCGGTGTTCTTGGTTACCGTCTTATTGAGCAAGTAGTGGGCTATGGTCAAGCGATCAAAGATTTAAGCTCTGTAAAACGCAAACAAAATTCCCTCGCTGATCATTTACGAGACTGTTTGGATCTTATGGCCATTCACTGGGGATATTCAACAAAAACACCCCCTAATGCACCCTAGAATCCTCCTCACACACACAGGAACACACCCTGGCATATAATCACAGAAATTTTCTTCATATTGGGAGACTGAGAAAAATCTCTTCCTAACCTTTAAGTTCAAGAAAACCCCGCAACTACCAACCCGCAACTACCAACCCGCAAATGCCAACTCGCAAATGCCAACTCGCAAATGCCAACCCGCAAATGCCAACCCGCAAACGGCAAACAACAACATGGTACAATTTTTAAAGAAAAACAGCCCCCAACAAAGAATGAAAAGCTCCTGTGGTGCGGGTGGTCGGACTCGAACCGACACTCCTCTCGGAACCAGATTTTGAGTCTGGCGCGTCTACCAGTTCCACCACACCCGCATACGCTCCACAGAGAACAAACTTGCACTCTTATTCTTTGCACTATATGAAGAATGGTAGATTCGTCAACCATTGCGTTCTATTTTTTACAGGATGCGCAGTATTTTTTGTTTCACCATGTATATCTGACTTCAACTTTGTTAGTCCTCTTGTCTCAGTAACACTGACTTTTTGGATCTATATGATCAATATTTTTTGTTTCAATTATAAAATTTGCCCTTATGAAAAATAGCATAAAACAATTAAAAGCTTGGACAATTTCCTTAGGAAAACGGCAAACAGCTCCTTACTGGCTTGGCCTTATTACTTTTGCTGAAAGTTTTGTTTTTCCAATCCCAGGAGATGTTCTTTACATCCCCATGTCTTTGCTTCACCCTCAGCGGGCATATCGTTACGCATTTATAGCAACAATCTGTTCCGTTTTTGGAGGTATCGTTGGGTGGTATATTGGTGCTTATGCTTATGAGACTATTGCTAAACCTATTTTGGAATTTTACGGGAAATATGACGATATCCAGTCGCTTAAAAATCATGTAACATTGGAATTTATGACAATTTTATTGCTGATTTCTGGGTTATCTCACATCCCTCCTATTAAAATTGTCACACTTCTTTCAGGTATGATGTTTTTCCCCCTTTGGCTTTTTGTTCTTATATGTATTCTCTCACGCGGGGCCCGTTTTTACTGTTTTGCGTGGCTTATCCAACGTTTTGGCCATAAGATGCTCTCTTTTTTAAGCAAGAAGTGGAAAATGAGTATCTTTATTGGTATTATTCTTTTTGGCGTAGCTTGTGTACTTTATTTCATTTTTTTCAAATCTTATCTTCTGTCTTAACGATGAAACTCATGCTTCCTTTTCGCACTTATATCATCCAACATTTTTATCAAAAGCAAAGCTCTGAGGAGCAAAGCTTATGGGCTCTTTTACTGGCTTTATGCCTGCTCACAACAGTTGGTATTGCTATTGCTTTTGAAAATATTGGGGGATATCTCCCTTGCCATTTATGCCTCATTGAACGCGTTCCCTATTATAGTGCAGGCATTCTTTCCCTCATAACAAGCATAATAGCACGCTTTACCCGTTGGTTCTTATTGGTGCGCTTTTTTTTGCTGTGCATTTGTATAATTATGATTTTTAGCTTTATATTAGCAATCTACCATGTTGGCATTGAATATAATCTTTGGCCAGCGCCTCCAAGTTGCGATTCAGGCTCAACTAAATTGATTGTAGATGCGCAACGACTTTTAAAGCAACTCAACCATATCCACCCCCCATCTTGCTCTCAAGCAGCGGGATATTTTTCTTTTTTGTCATTTGCAGGTTGGAATGCTCTTGCAAGTTTAGTATATACAGTTTTAAGCTTTTTTGTTGCATCAAGAGACCTCTTATCAAACCATAACTCCTCATAAAACTATAGCTTTCCATAAAATTATGGCTCCCCACAAAACCATAATTCCCCATATTTAAGAGTTCTGTGCATTTTTAAGAGTTCTGTACATTCAAAACTCCGGAGAATTCTGTATATCCGCAATTCCAAGATTGACTTTCATGATAGAGTCCTTATTATTTAGAATAATTCTAAATTGTAGAGACTATTATATTATGTTGAAGGCTTTTTTTTCGTTTTTTAAGAACAAGACTTTTGTTGCTTCTGAGGTTTCACACAATCTTGCAATGAAAGAAAATTATGCAGGATTTTGTGGTTATGGGAGTAAAATGCTTCCTCTGCCCTGTCCCCTTCAAACAATACTCTCTACAGAACCTTCCAGCACAGCTTTTCCTAAGAACTCCCATAAAAAGGAATGTCCGTGCCATTCCTGCAATAATTACGTTAAGATTACAAACCCAACATTTCAGGAAGCTTCTTCTTTTTCTGCATCGCAAGCTTCAACCATAACAGCAAACAAGCCGCTTCAGGGGATTTCCTTTGAAGCTTATAGGCAAAAGATCTTAACATGGATCCAACCTGGCCTTGCAGGCCTTATGGATGGCTCTGTTTCGACTCTTGCACCGATTTTTGCTGCCGCATTTGCAACGGGTGATACTTATAAAACTTTTTTGATAGGTCTTTCTGCTTCAATTGGTGCTGGCCTTTCCATGGGTTTTACAGAAGCTGTTCATGATGACGGTAAATTATCAGGGCGAGGTTCTCCCTTAAAAAGGGGCCTAGCTTGTGGTATCATGACAACCATTGGAGGATTGGGTCATACATTGCCCTATTTACTTCATTCTTTTTATGCCGCAACAATTCTTGCAATAGCAATTGTGTTTTTTGAATTATGGGCCATTGTTTGGATCCAAAATAAATTCATGGCAACCCCCCTTTGGCGCGCTTCTCTGCAGGTGATTGTTGGTGGTGTTCTGGTTTTTATGACGGGTATTTTGATCGGCAGTATATGATAAATATGTAAATAAAAGCTGTCACTTTAATAAAATTGCCATAAATTCCAATACAGAAAATATCTGTGATTTTAAAGGACTTCTGGTAAATCTCTTTCTCCTTCTTCTCCCATATTTTGCTCTATAATCAAAACATAATGATGTGCGAAGAGAGCAATTTTTTTAGAAAACACAAACAACATTCTTTCCAAGCACTCTATGCGGCATAAACAGGCTTACACCCTGCTGAGGGGATAAACACGCTTACACACACTGCTTTAGTTTTAAAACACGGCATGAATGCCTTAAATACACACAACTTCAATAACAGACATAAATAATAAACATATAGTGACTTGTTTTGTCAGTATGTTTTTATTAGAATCTGCTGGTTTCGTTCCCTCTTAAGAGATCTCACGCCATGTCTGATGCCCATTCCAATAGATTTCTCGATGATATTTCTCATCACTCTTCTTCTGCCCATGAACATGTCCTATGGGTTCAACAGCTTTCTCACGGGCAAGGACTGGAGCTTCCACATTATGCGACAATTGGCTCTGCAGGTCTTGACTTGCGCGCAGCCCTGCCTGAGGGAGAAGACCTCATCCTTTTTCCTGGAAAACGCATTCTTATCCCCACAGGCCTTATCTTGCACCTCACAGCAGGCTATGAAGCACAAATACGCCCACGTTCTGGCCTAGCCTTAAAACATGGCATCACATGCCTCAATACACCTGGCACGATTGACAGTGATTACCGTGGTGAGGTTAAAGTTCTTTTGATCAACTTAGGTGAAGAAGACTTCCCTATCCAACGTGGAATGCGTATTGCACAAATGGTCATTTCTCCTATCACCCAAGTTGAAGTTCGCACTCTTGAAGAAAACTCTGAAGAAAATGTTCCTGCCTCTTCTCAATCTGCTTGCACAAATAACCGTGGTACAGGTGGTTTTGGATCAACAGGACAAAGCTGATTTCTTAAATAAAAGCTAATTTTTTAAAAATGGGCAGATTGAAATAGATGGCAGGTTATACTGTTATGCTGTTAGGTTGCACTTCTGTTAGGTTAAACGTCATTATACCGTTATACTGCCAGGTCATGCTTTAGCGATATTGTGATGAGGAAAACAGGCCTATTTCCTCACAATTAAGGGGGAAGGATATCCCCTTCCCTGCTTTTACAAGTCCCTTAGTTTTTTAAAGGCTTATATCCATAGGCTTATATCCATAGGCTTATATCCATAGGCTTATATCCATAGGCTTATATCCATAGGCTTATATCCATAGGCTTATATCCATAGGCTTATATCCATAGGCTTATATCCATAGGCTTATATCCATAGGCTTATATCCATAGGCTTATATCCATAGGCTTATATCCGTAGGCTTATATCCATGGGCCTATATCCGTGGGCTCATATCTGTGGGCTTATCTGTGGGCTTATCTGTGGGCTTATCTGTGGGCTTATCTGTGGGCTTATCTGTGGGCTTATCTGTGGGCTTATCTGTGGGCTTATCTGTGGGCTTATCTGTGGGCTCATATCCGCAGGCTTATATCCGCAGGCTTATATATCATGGCTTTTATTGTGATATTCTTTTTTGTGGCATTAATGATCCAAGATCACTCAACTACATCACTTATCTCTGCCACATTAGCTTTGGCCTTTAGCAGGCCCACAAGGCCAATCTTATGGTATCCAGTACTACGCAATTTATCAATAATCCCCACCACATATCCATAATCAATCTCGGCATCTGCTCTAATGAGAATCATCTTATCTAAATTTTGCTGTGTTTCCCGAAACAAAACCTCAATAAAATCACCCTCATCTACGAGACTATCTCCTACATACCAAGACTGATCTTTTTGCAAAGTAATATAAAGGGGTTCATCAGGTTGCGCAGCGGGCTGCTGTGCCACCGCTGGTAATTGAACAGGAATGACAGATGTTGCGAGAGGAGCAGAAACCATAAAAACGATGAGCAAAACCAAAACAACATCAATGAATGGTGTTACATTGATCGTGTTATGTAGCTCAAATTCTTCTGCTCTCTCCCAATCATCATAGAAATTCGTCATTTTTGGAAACTTTTTTGCTGTTTTTGAAAATCAATATCACGGCTCAAGAGCCTTTCAATAGCAGCGGCAACATCTGCTAAATCACTGCGATAATTTTTAAATGCACAAGAAAGGAAATTGTACATAATAACAGCAGGGATAGCAACAAAGAGCCCTAACGCAGTTGCTAATAAGGCTTCAGCAATCCCCGGTGCAACGACATCTAACTGTGTTGTTTTCTCCTTAGCAATCCCGATGAAGGAATTCATAATCCCCCATACGGTTGCAAAAAGACCAACAAATGGAGCAATAGCCCCAATAGTTGCAAGGATTGTGTGCCCTCTGACAATACGCTGATTTGCTGTAAGTAAACAACGCAACAAGAGTGAATGAACCCGCTCTTTTATTCCATCATTTAGAAAACCTAAAGTGAGTTTTTCTCCTTTTTCCTCTTTCATAACTTGAGCTATGACCAAAACATCACAATGCGTAGATAGAGCAATTTCTTTTAATGCTTCTTCGAAAAACAGCACACCAACGCCTGTTTGTCCTTTCAAACAAGAAGCCAAACAGGCAAAAGTCCGAGCATTTAGAACAGATTGTAGAGCACGACGTGCTTTACGCCTTGCTACTGTAATTTCAAAGATTTTTGCAAAAGCAATAGTCCAAGAAATGATAGAAGCAACGATAAGTGCAACCATCACCATCCTCACAACCCAATCAGCTTCCATAAACATCGAGAGAGGAGAAAAATCATGCACCGGCAAAGGAGCCAAACCATTTCCTAAAAGTTCTATCTCAGAGTCCATCTTTTTACAACCCGCTCCTTGCCCCCTATAACTTTGATCTTCCTTTTGAATACAGCAAAAGAAGAGATTTGAGTGTAGGAAAGAAAATCTTATAAATCAAGTATCGTTTAACGACATATTCTTTTTTAAACTCTTTGCGAAGATGCGAACTCTTTGCTTACCTTAATAATTAATGAGGTGATATTTAACACCAACAACAAGATGCCCCCCGCAATGCGGCAAAGCGCCCAACAGTGCAAGTGGGACAGCGCCCTTCACGATGCAGCAAAACGCCCAACAACACAAGCTAAAGTGGCCCCCTGCCAATGCAGCAAAGCGCCCAACAGTGCAAGTGGGACAGCGCCCTTCACGATGCAGCAAAACGCCCAACAACACAAGCTAAAGTGGCCCCCTGCAATGCAGCAAAACGCCCAACAGTGCAAGTGGGGCAGCGCCCTTCACGATGTAGCAAAACACCCAACAACACAAGCTAAAGTGGCCCCCTGCAATGCAGCAAAGCGCCCAACAGTGCAAGTGGGGCAGCGCCCTTCACGATGTAGCAAAACGCCCAACAACACAAGCAAAATTGCCCCCCGCAATGCAGCAAAGCGCCCAACAACACAAGCTAAAGGTGTGCCCCCCCGCAATGCAGCAAAGTGCCCAACAGTGCAAGTGGGGCAGCGCCCTTCACGATGCAGCAAAATATCCCACAAGCCCGGGTCCACAGCATCTCTACAGCGTGATGTGGCATCTTTAACTTGTTCTTAAAATCTCTTTTGCAAGACCTCTCTCTTGCAATTTTTATGAAAAATCAATGTGAAATTTTATCCCAAAACGCTATAAATTCCTAAAAATCATTCAGGATCTTCTGACTTTAATCTCCATCATAGCGTGCAACAACAGCTATAAGCTCGTCAACCGCAGCCTCAATCATTGCACGGTCATCACCTTCAGCCATAACACGGATTAAAGGTTCTGTACCAGATGCACGAACCAATAACCGTGCTTCCTTTCCAAAATGTTTAATGGTTTTGTCAATCGCAGCCTGAACTTCAGTCTTTTGCAATAAATTTTTATTGCTCACTTTTTTATTTTTTAAGATTTGTGGAACAGGCTTAAAACACTGACACAAATGGCTCATAGAGCTCTGGCTTTCCCGCATACATGCCAAAATCTGCAACGCTGCGACCAAACCATCACCAGTTGTTCCAAAATCACTTAACACAATATGCCCAGAGGATTCACCACCAATATTATATCCCTTTTTACGCATCTTATCGACAACATGGCGATCACCAACGTCTGTGCGAATGAGCTCCAACCCCTTTGTCTTTAAAAAGCGCTCCAACCCCAAATTAGACATAACCGTTGTCACTACTCCCCCACCGCTCAAACGTCCAGTTTTATGCCAATGGTCAGCAATCACAGCAATTAATTGATCCCCATCAATTATCTGTGCCTTTTCATCCACCATCAAAACGCGGTCTCCATCTCCATCAAGAGCAATGCCAACATCCGCACGCAATTCGTGAACTTTTTCCTTTAAGGATGTAAGATCTGTTGAACCACATTTTTGATTAATATTAAGACCATCTGGCTCATTATTAATTGCAAAAACCTCAGCTCCCAATTCCCATAAAGCACGTGGAGCCGCTTTGTAAGCTGCCCCGTTAGCGCAATCAACCACAATACGCAATGAATCTAAGCGCACATCACGAGGCACAGTTCTTTTTGCATATTCAATATAGCGATAAATATCCCCTTCAACCCGTTTTGCACGCCCGATCTCTGCACTCCCTGCTAAAGAGGAAGAAAGATCTGTTTCAAGCAAACGTTCAATGGCTTTTTCCTTTTCATCTGATAATTTAAATCCATCCGGTCCAAAAAGCTTAAGACCATTATCGTAAAAAGGATTATGAGAAGCAGAAATCATCACACCAATATCAGCACGAAGCGAGCGACAAAGCATTGCAACAGCAGGTGTGGGTACAGGACCTAATAAAAATGCATCCATCCCAGCAGAAGTAAAGCCAGCAACCAAAGCATTTTCCAACATATAACCAGATAATCGCGTATCCTTCCCAATCACAACACGACGCGAAGTCCCCTTTGATCGATACAAAACACCTACAGACATTCCCACTTTCATAGCAAAATCTGGTGTCATAGGAAAAAGATTAGCCCGTCCCCGAATACCATCTGTACCGAAATATTTTTGTGCCATTTTTTACTCTTTTATCGTCTTTTAGAAATTTTTACCAATGATCTTCTCATCACCGTTTACCAATGATTTTCTCATCACTGCATGATATTTTAGCGTGCCCTGTTGTTTCCGAAGATGTATCAATCCTCCACTTCACAAATGCTTCCCCCTCAAAACCATCAAAGAGTCTTCCTTATACCCTCTTACCCTCTAAAATCCGCGCAAATGACAGCATAATAGCTTCCTCGGATAACATAATGTCTCTCTCTTTGCGTTTCTTTATCCACCCCTTCTAGTGCATTTTTAAAACCAGCCTTAGTGTATCTTAATATGCCCTCACTATATGCCCTCACTGCATTTTTTGACTAACCCCTCTAATGGACCTCTCAACCCATATTCTTCATCCAAACGCGTATTCTTAATTTCTACCTATCTTCAGCAAAAATCTACATCTATCATTTATTTTACTTGTAATTTACTTTGCTTTTTTACGCGTAACTTAGCCGATTTTATAGAAAACCCCCGCTAACCTTCTCTCTTGGAAAGGTCTCATCACAACGCCCTTTTTCATCACAAAGCTCAACACCACGCCTCTTCGTTAAATGAGATACATTCTCCCATTTCATGACAGTTCGTCATTTGTCATCTTTTGCTTTACGGACGGAATTTTTATCTGATGATCTTTTTTTGCTAGATTGCGCTGGATCGCTCTCAGATCCGTTTTTCGTCTCATCTGTTTCATCAACTTTATCAGCTTCCATTCTTTTTTTAGATGCACGAAAAGCCGCCGTAGATTTAGACGCCCCATTGGCAGAGCCAACCTTTTTATCGGCCTTAGACGCGCTCTCTGTTTCCTTTCCAGAATTATCCAGCTTCGTGTCCTTCTTTTCGCTTTTCAACGCAACCCTAGGCACAGAAGAACTCCGCACTACCGTCTGATCACTTTCTTGCATGCGAGAGGGAACTTTGCCTTCAATAACTTCACGAATTTCTGCTCCTGTTAAAGTTTCATACTCCAACAATCCTTGTGCAAGAGCAAACCATTGCTTTTCTTTTGTTTTCAGAATTTTTGTAGCAGTTTTATAAGCGTCATCTATAAGCCTTCTCACTTCCGCATCAATCATCTTGGCTGTTTCTTCAGATACATTTTGTGTTCTTGCAACAGAATGCCCTAAGAAGACTTCATCTTGATTATCACCATAAGCGACATTTCCCAAGATATCCGAAAACCCCCATCGCGTAATCATTGCACGCGCCAATTTTGTGGCCTGTTCAATGTCAGATGCAGCCCCTGAAGTGATATTTTCTTTTCCAAATTTCAATTCTTCAGCAACTCTTCCTCCCATCATAATTGCCAAACGTGAAATCATCCAAAGATAGCTCATAGAGTAGCGATCCCCTTCTGGCAATTGCATAACCATACCCAAAGCTCTTCCTCTTGGAACAATTGTTGCTTTATGCACGGGGTCACTAACAGGAACATTCAAAGCCACGATAGCATGACCCGCTTCATGATAAGCCGTGAGTTCTTTTTCTTCCTGTGTCATAGCTGTCGAGCGACGCTCAGCACCCATCATTACCTTGTCTTTTGCATCTTCAAACTCTTGCATGGTCACGATTCGTTTATTGCGGCTTGCAGCCATCAGAGCAGCTTCATTAACAAGGTTCATAAGATCTGCCCCTGAAAAACCCGGAGTCCCCCTTGCCAAAATCTTCAAATCAACATTTGGTGCCAAGGGCACATTGCGCACATGAACTTTTAAGATTTTTTCACGTCCTGCGACATCAGGATTTGGCACCACAACCTGGCGGTCAAAACGCCCTGGCCTTAACAAAGCAGGGTCAAGCACATCTGGCCGGTTTGTCGCAGCAATTAAAATGATGCTTTCATTTGATTCGAACCCGTCCATTTCAACAAGTAACTGGTTTAAAGTTTGTTCACGCTCATCATTTCCACCGCCAAGTCCTGCTCCACGGTGGCGTCCCACAGCGTCAATTTCATCAATGAATATGATGCAGGGCGAATTTTTTTTAGCTTGTTCAAACATATCCCGCACACGGCTCGCTCCAACACCGACGAACATTTCAACAAAATCAGAACCGGAAATGGTAAAAAAAGGAACATTGGCTTCCCCTGCGACAGAACGGGCCAACAATGTTTTCCCTGTTCCTGGTGGGCCCACCAATAGAACACCCCGGGGAATACGCCCCCCTAAACGCTGAAATTTTTGTGGTTCACGCAAGAATTCAACAATTTCCTCTAAATCCTGCTTTGCTTCTTCCACCCCAGCAACATCATCAAAGGTAACACGCCCTTGAGATTCGGTCAGTAATTTTGCTTTTGATTTTCCAAATCCCATTGCCCCACGTGAGCCATTTTGCATTTGTCGCATAAAGAAAACCCACGCCCCAACGATAATCATTACAGGTAATAATGATAAAAACAAATTCAGAAGAATACCATTGCCTGAACTTTCAGGAATTGCTCTAATATTCACTTTCTGACTATTTAATTTCTTAACTAAATCAGGATCTCTCGGCGCATAAGTTGAAATCACTTTGCGATCAGCAGTTTGTCCTGTTAACTTTTGCCCCTGGATTGTTACCGCTGTCAGTTCATTATTCTCGATTCTTTGCAAGAACTCAGAATAAGAAACGTCTCCGCCACTGCCACGCTGGCTATTGCTATTAAAAATAGAAAATAATGTAATTAAAACTAAAGCGATAGCTCCCCAAATCATCAGGGATCGTAAATTAGAATTCATATTAAGCCCATTTATAAGATACAGATTATCAAAAGTCGCTTAGTAACATATAATGTTGTCTCAGTCTTGCCAAGAGAGAGAAGGATGTTTACCTCTTTTTTTCATCTTTTCTCCTCAATTCTAAAAAAAGGTTCAATCGCACGAACAATCGGAATGTCTTCATGTGAGAGGAGCCAATCGAAGGGAGCCATCGCGCGTTTGATAATAATTTCATGCCAAATATAGGGAGAAGAGGCCAATTCTGGAATATCTACCCCTTTATGGTGTGAAAGCATGATGAGAGATTGTAGGGAAGGAAAATGAGGATGTTCAAGGTCAATCAACCCTGCCTGCATCCCCCTATTAAGACAATATTTTGCCGACTTTATATCGGCTGGTCCAACCTTTACTGGCTCTTTTCCATTATTGGTAATCCAGTAACGTCCATCCCAAAGCAAATTATGCCCTGGTGCAATAACTTCTTCCTTCATATTGCGTGCTTCACGCCAACAGGCAATGCCACGATGTGTAACTTCAATCACAGCCCCTGCTAAAGTAAACCGTCTTTTTTCTAGGATAGGCTGTCCTTTTTCTGGATGCGACAAATTTTCTGGATGAGGAAAACATAATTTTTGGCCAAGCATAGCCAATTTTTGGGAAGGCAATAAATAAGAACCGCCCCCCATTAGCACCGCAAATAAACCAACAATAAAGGAAAATTCTGGCTGTTCATACAAAGAATCTTCCGGTCTTTTAATGAAACATCGCCCATAATTTACAGTAATATCTAGGGCTAAAATCAAATCTGCTATTTTTTGTGCCTGCTCGCGCCGTTGCAAAGCAGCATCATCGATTTTTTTAGCAAAAAGGACGATTTTTTGCTGAGAATGAGCAAGATAATGCCTCGCACGTACACGCTCATACTTTAAATCTTCATTGGTTGGATCATCAATCCACACCAGCTTTTGTGCATTGAGATAAGCGCGTAATGTTTGGCGCTCAACACATAATAACGGGCGAATTAAACGCACCTTCCCCCGCAACAGCGCCTCACGCGGGATGCAAGCCAAACCACGTTCACAGAGCATCTCTTTACCACGGAGCATCTCTTCTTCACCATAGAGCGTCTCTTCACCACGGAGCGTCTCTTCACGACACAGAGTTTTTAGCTTTTCATCATATGCGGTTCTTTCAGAACTATTCTTTGTACCCTCTTTTTGGCTCATTTGACCATCTTGGTTCATTTGACCATCATGATGAGGGAATGAAGAAACAGATTTTTTTTGAAGCCGTTTACTTCGCATATAATAAGTTTCAACCTGATCATTAAGCGTATGCCCCGTCATAATGACCCCAGCACCTTGCTTTTCCGCCTCTTCATACAATAAATTATAACGTGCTATACGTGCTTTTTGAGAAATATTTGTCTTTGGTTTTTTCTCTTCCCACCGCACAGTGACATGTTGTATCTGGTGTGCAAAGCAAATTGCTGCAACATCTTCTGCTTCCTGAGCTGATTCTCGACGTAACTGATGATCAATTGTCACAGCAACAATTTTAGGAGCAACGGGAATTTTTCTCAAATAATCTCTGACTAAAAACAATAGCGCTAGTGAATCACTTCCCCCAGATACAGCCAAAATAAGCTTCTGGCATTGAATAAAATCTGATGGTTTAAAAAGATTTTCCGTTAACTGAACAAACACGTGGTAACAACTCTGATCCTTGTTTCATAATATAAGGAAAATATACCATATCCTTTACTTATATAAATTTCTTTTGATAATCTAAACTCTATAAGACAGCATGATATAAAACCACTTCTCACAGCTATCAGCAAGAACAGATCCATTGAATAGCAAGCCGATCTATTGAATAATGGAGGCGACATAATGCACATCTCGAACAGCAGGAACACGAGACCCTCTTCTCCAAAGCCCACACAAGCCTACCTGTAAAGAGAATTTCTCAAATGCTTATTTTTAAAGGGATCCTTCAAAGGCCTAAAGAAGAACTCCTATAACGAGAAGATCTCAAAAAGAACCCCATAATTTAAAATGTTAAGAGAGCTACCCCTTACAGACTTTCCCTTGATGCACATAAATTGCTCACAAATAGCAATTGTTCACAATAGCGAACCCTCTGAACCCTCTTTGAGAGCAGATCTCCCCTTAATGGCGATGAACCTCTCTCAATTGAAATACAGAAATTTCGTATATTGCCTTATAACAACTTCGCCTTACAACAACTTCTCGATGCTCTTCAACGGCAGATTAATGCCCTTCAACAGCAGAAATCGCAATAACGGCTCGTCGATTTTGGTTCCAGCAAGAGGCATTATCACATACAGCTACAGGTCTCTCTTTCCCATAAGAAATTGTTTCCATTCGCCGTGGAGAAACTCCGAGAGATATCAAATAATCACGAACAGAAACGGCACGGCTCTGCCCAAGAGCCAAATTATACTCGCGTGTTCCGCGATCATCCGCATGCCCTTCAATTGTAATTCTATAATGAGGATACCTCAGCAACCACTCAGCTTGACGCCTTAAGATAGGTTTAGCTTCTTCTTCAACACTAGATGAATCAAGACTGAAGAACACACGGTCTCCAACACTTACTGTAAATTCTCTCACAGAGCCTGGCATAGCCCTACTGATCTGAGCATTGTGCCCTGCCCCAACTCCTTGCATAGAAAGATCCGCATCTCTATTGTAATTAAAACCTTTCCTGCTACACCCAGCTACCGCAAACAAGCACAAAAAAACTAAACTGAGCGGGTAAATACCCTTCTGAACCGATCTCATATACTTGTTCTCCTTATTACAAAAATCACATACCACAATATTGAAAAAGTGATGAAACTCTAATCTCTCGCCCCTAAATGACTCTTAATCCCTTTAATAACTATTTCGAAAGAATATTCTCTTCTAGCAATAAAAAATAGCATCATTGTGGAATGATATTCTCAATTGATGCCTTATATTTCTTCTTCCTGCTTTTTTTGTAAAGCATTCAATTTTGCAAAAACAGTATCCGCATTAAACTCTTTGTTGATTATTTCATCTTCAATAAAATTTTCTGTTACAGATGTGGGCAATAAAGTTTCATCTTTTTTCTCAGGAATAGGGCGGTTTTTCTCTGCACGTTTCAGTTCAATATCCAAATCTATTTGCGAACATAATCTCAAACCCACAGGATCCAGAGGAACGAGATTAGCACTATTCCAGTGGGTTCTGTTACGAATTTGCTCGATGGTTGTTTTTGTTGTTCCCAACAACCGTGCAATTTGTGCATCTTTTAATTCTGGATGATTTAACACCAACCATAAAATCCCATTGGGGCGATCCTGGCGCCTGGAAAGAGGAACGTAACGGGCACCTTTGCGCTTAACAACTGGAATATGCACTTTTGTTTCAGATATTTTCAACCGCGCCGTTTGATCTGCCTCAACACGTGCAATTTCACTTCGTGTCAGTTGCCCAGAGCTGATAGGGTCCAACCCCTTAATGCCATGAGCTGCTTCACCATCCGCAATGGCTTTAACTTCCAAAACATGTAAACGACAAAATTCTGCAATCTGCTCAAAAGAAAGCGCTGTATTATCAACCAACCAGACAGCGGTCGCTTTGGGCATTAAAAGTTGCGTTGCCATTTTTCTTGTATCCTCCATTATCTCTCTATCGAAGGTAAATTATCATTTCTTTTTACTCAGTTAAAACGGGAATCGCTTACTTTGAGAGTAAAAATTGTTAAGAACTACAGGATTCGTTATCTTTTACAAAACCCTATCTCTCCACCCCAGATAAACACAAGGCAAGAGACACCCCCTGGCACAAATAAACCGCGCCATAACAGCACCCCTCATCGTCTTTATAGCGCGATTTTTATACAACGACAAGACATCTCATGATACTTACCTGAAGATCTTTACCTTTAAGGTGATTTTTTTTATAAAGACATAGCTCAATTATGAAGCTTCCTGTGCGGCATTTATGCTCACAAACAAGTTTTAGGCATACGGAGAAAAGACCCATGGCTGGCCATTCACAATTTAAAAATATTATGCATCGTAAAGGGCGGCAAGATGCGATGCGTTCGAAAATATTTTCTAAACTTGCGCGTGAAATCACGGTTGCAGCCAAACAGGGATCTCCTGATCCATCCATGAACCCCCGTTTAAGACTGGCCATTCAGAATGCTAAGTCACAATCAATGCCCAAGGATAATATTGAACGCGCTATCAAAAAAGCTTCTGGGAATGATGTTGAAAACTATGATGAAGTACGCTACGAAGGCTATGGCCCTGGTGGTGTTGCTGTTATTGTTGAAGCACTAACCGACAACAGGAATCGTACAGCTTCTAACGTACGTGCCGCTTTCACTAAAGCAGGAGGAGCCTTAGGGGAAACAGGCTCTGTTAGTTTTATGTTTAATCGCATTGGGGAAATCATCTATAAAACTGAAGCAGGTAGTGTAGAAAAAATTATGGATGCAGCTATTGAAGCAGGAGCTGAAGATGTGCAATCTGAAGAAACAGGCCACCTTATTACTTGCTCTTTCGAAAATATCGGTGAGGTCTCAAAAACCTTAGAAGCAAGTCTTGGTGAAGCAGAATCAATTAAAACAGTTTGGAAAGCAAACATTCTTACCTCTGTTGATGAAGAAAAGGCACTTTCCATTTTACGTCTCATTACTACTCTGGAAGAAGATGACGATGTCCAAAATGTTTATGCTAATTTTGATGTGAGTGATGAACTTTTAGCAAAATTATCAGCCTGATTTTAGCAAAATTATTAATCTGAGGTCTCAACTATATCACGAGTATTGGATGTGGTAACGTGGGTTTGAGATCTAGAATGTTGTCAGCTTCAAGCCATCATTTTCGGCACACTCAACATGAAAGAGGCTCAACGTGGTTGCCATATACGAACAGACAGGCAGATGCTCCTTCTACACAGACAGGCACCCTCTTCCACACAGGCAAGAGCATTCCTTCCACGTAGCAGGTGCCCTTTCTATATAATAGGCGCTCTTTCCACGGCAGAGCCTCTTTCTACACAGGCAGGCACCCTCTTCCACACAGGCAAGAGCATTCCTTCCACATAGCAGGTGCCCTTTCTGCATAATAGGCGCTCTTTCCACGGCAGAGCCTCTTTCTACACAGGCGGCAGGCACCCTCTTCTACACAGGCAAGAGCGTTCCCTCCACATAGCAGGTGCCCTTTCTACATGATAGGCGCTCCTTCCACAGCAGAGCCTCCTTCTACGCAGGCAGACTCTCTCTTCTACACAGGCAAGAGCATTCCTTCCACATAGCAGGTGCCCTTTCTGCATAATAGGCGCTCCTTCCACAGCAGAGCCTCCTTCTACACAGGCAGGTACCCTCTTCTACGCAGGCAAGAGCATTCCTTCCACATAACAGATGCCCTTTCTACATAATAGGCGCTCCTTCTACAGCAGAGCCTCCTTCTACGCAGGCAGACTCTCTCTTCTGCACAAGCAAGCCCTTCTTTAGGGAATCTAATTTTTAAGGGATCAAGTTTTTTGTCAAAAACGAAAGATGTTTCTTTTTGTCTTCCAGAATGAAATTACGTTTTCTGAAAGAAGGCTTTTAGAAAATTTCCCCTCTTCCCTGCAAGGCTTTTCACACGCTACCTTTGTCTATCCTCACATTGCACCCTTGTTTACCCTCACGCAGTCCCCCTATCTATCTCACGCGGGCACCCTTGTCTAAAGAATCACAGTCGGCAACATCACCAGATAAATTGCAAAGAGCATTTTGCCAAAAAGCCGCAAACCTATCCGAAAAAGCGCAAGCGGCTCACCATCTATAACTAAAAACGGGCACCCTTCTTAGAAGGAACCCGCATTATCCTTGATCCTCTTCAAGACCAAGATCAAATCATTCAAACACCAAGACTACCAAAACGGCTCTTAAATTTCGAAACACGTCCCCCACGATCCACCAGTGTTTGAGAACCACCAATCCACGCCGGATGAGTCTTTGGATCAATATCCAAACGAAGAGTATCTCCCTCTTTTCCCCATGTAGAACGTGTGGTGTACTGGGTGCCATCAGTCATAACAACGCTAATCTTGTGATAATCAGGATGAATATCAGCTTTCATGCAGCAAACTTTCTATTTTTAAAAAGCAAAAAAGAGTTTTTTCGGTGTACTCTCTTCACCTTTTTGATATATTAATCGGATATCGCTCTCCCCCTATAACTGAGCATACATCAAAAAACAAGGGTTTAGGCAGTGTCAATCAATCAAAATTTTAAGCCAAATAGATGAAAAAACCTTCTCTCCAGATGTCCACTCCCCCTTCTGGACAGAAAAAGAACAGTGCTGATAAAAAGCGTTCTTTCTCTTTATTGTCTAATCTACGTCCCTATCTCTTTCGTCATCCCTGGCTTATTTTCTTTTCACTTATCTCTTTGTTCACAGCTGCCTTAGTCACACTCGCTTTCCCCATTGCCATTCGCCAAACGCTGGACCATTGTTTTACCTTTTCTCAGCATGACACAATCTCTCAGCATGACACAATCCATTTTTATTTTGGCGTCTTGTTGATATTAGCCTTTCTCTTGGCCCTTTCTTCGGCATGCCGCTATTATTGTGTCCTCACCCTAGGGGAACGCATTATTGCTGATCTACAATGTGACATTTTCTCCCATATCATCCACCTTTCACCCGCATTTTTTGACCATGCACACTCTGGTGATATTATGTCCCGGCTTTCAGCAGATGCAAGCCAATTGAGATTGGCCATTGGATCCAAAACTTCCACGGCTCTGCGCCATATTATTGTGGTCATTGGTGCCTTTGTCATGATGGTCGCGACCAATGCCAAATTGTCACTGCTTGTTATACTTGCAATCCCCTTCATATCTCTGCCTCTGGTTATTTTGGGGCACAGAGTCCGCAAACGCACACGGACAGCACAGGCTCGCTCGGCTAATGCTACTGTCTTGGCTGCAGAGCAAATGAGTGCCATTCGAACTGTGCAATCTTACACTTGCGAGAAATTTATCAAAACCCAATTTGTAATCCTGATTGAACGAGCTTTTCAAGCAGCACAAACTTCAGTGAAGCTGCGTTCTTTTTTTACAGGATTTGCTATTTTCCTCGTTTTCAGTAGTGTGGTTACCATTCTATGGATTGGATCTCAAGATGTCTTAAATGGAACGATGTCTGGCGGAACGCTTAGCCAATTTCTCCTCTATGCTGTTTTTGCTTCCGCAACATTTGCACAATTATCAGAAATTGGTGCTGAATTAATGCAAGCAGGGGGAGCAGCAGAACGCTTGTTCGAACTTTTGCAAGAAAAACAACCATTACCACCCTTCATCCTCCCCTCATGCTCAAAAAACCAGCCAGAGGTGAGATCTCTTTCAACAAAGTTTCTTTTCATTACCCTTCAAGACCGCAAAAAAAAGTCTTACAAGAGATATCTTTTTACAATAAAACCCGGAGAAACGGTTGCATTCGTCGGATCATCTGGGGCTGGTAAAAGCACTCTTTTTTCCCTCATTTTACGTTTCTATGACCCAGTAAGTGGTCACATCCAGTTTGATGGTCTTGATATTAGACATCTTTCTCTTCACGATTTACGCTCCTCAATTGCTTATGTTCCGCAAGACATTGCCATTTTTGATGGTACATTGCGTGATAATATAGCTTTTGGAACCCAACATGCATCTCAAGAGCAGATCATAGCCGCAGCTAAAACGGCCAACGCATATGAATTTATTGAAAATTTACCAGACGGCCTTGATAGCCATGTTGGAGAAAAAGGCGTTATGCTTTCCAGTGGGCAAAAACAACGCATTGGTATTGCACGGGCTATCTTAAAAAATGCTCCATTATTACTCCTGGATGAAGCAACCTCAGCCCTAGATGCAGGAAATGAGCATCTCGTACAAAAAGCTTTAGAAAAGCTCATGCACAACCGAACAACGATAATCATCGCTCACCATTTGACAACAGTTCTAAAAGCAGACCGCATTCTCATGATCGATCAAGGCGAACTTGTTGAAGAAGGAACTCATGAACAACTCGTTTCCCAAAATGGTATCTATGCACAATGGATTCAATTGCAGTTTTCACCCATAAAAAATTGAAGAGAGTAAAACATCACTTCCCCTTACACTACGTTCCTCTCACACCATAAATGTCATTTCCTTATCTTATCGTAGGCAAATATCCTGCTTCGCTTCGTCCTAGCTTATTTTGCCAACATTCTCCCCTCTGCATAAGCCATGTTCCACTTGCCACGAATAACATTCCCTCAAATGCAAACAATATTGTCCCTGGTACAAAATTGTCTCTGGTGTCAATAACTTGGTGTAAACAATATTCTGTGTAAAAAATATTCTCTCCCCCTCAGCGGTGCACCCTCTCTTCCTCTTTAGCAGTCTCTTTAGCAGTGCATTCTCTCATTATCTCTATGCTAGGCGACCATTAACGCGATAAATGCGCTCTTTCGCTCAAAATAAGCGCCTTTATATGCAAATTAGTGTTTTTAAAAATCAGCGTCTTTATGTGATAAGTCTAACAATATAATTGGATGATGGGGTATTTCACGATTTTCTTAAGGCAGATTTTGCAAGAGTTTTTTCTAACTCTGAACAGATTATTTCATTTCCAGAAACAATATTTTTAACGTGTGAAGGGTTCTTTTCATCTGCCTGAATATTGACAAACCCCCCAGCTTCACGCATCAGCACAGTGCCAGCGGCAACATTCCACATGGACAACGCATCATCCCAAAAACCATCTAATCTTCCAATTGCAACATAAGCCAAATTAAGAGATGCAGCCCCGAAACAACGTACTCCTGCAGCTTCAACCGTCACCGCATGAATACTAGAAAAAGAACCATTATACACTTTCCCCAAACGAGGCATCCCCGTTCCAATAACGCAACTTACGAGCTTTTTTCGCCCAGCCACACGACAACGTCGGTCATTAAAGAAAGCCCCGTGGCCGCGTTCAGCTGTAAAAAGTTCATCTAAAATAGGATTATAAATCACAGCTGCGACAAACTGCCCTTGACGTTCTAAAGCAATTGAAACAGCAAAAAAAGGGATCCCATGTGAAAAGTTGGTCGTTCCACCTAAAGGTTCAATAACAAAACGATGCTGGGCATCTTCTCCTATGATCTCTTCTGAATGTTCTGTAGAAAAACTAAATTTTGGCCGTGCTTTCATCAATTCAGTCAGCAAGGTCCTTTCAGCTTTGTGACTTGCCTGACTAACATAGTCCGCTGGTCCCTTCAAAGAGACCTGCAAATTTTGAACTTCACCATAATCGCGTATTAAAGAGCGACCTGCCTTGAGAGCTGCTTGAACCATGACATTCATGAGAGCAGAACGCGCCATATTTTATCCCTTTTCACTTGCACGACGAATATAAGTTAATTCATTCGTATCAACAATAATCCTCTCCCCCGACTGAATAAAAGGAGGCACAAGAATGCGCATACCATTATCAAGAACAGCAGGTTTATAGGATGCTGTTGCCGTTTGTCCTTTAATTGCTGGATCAGCTTCAGCAATAGTAACCGTTACCTGATCTGGCAATGATATCCCAAGGGGCTTTTCTTGGTGTAGTTCAACTGTAACTGTCATACCATCTTGTAAAAAAGCAGCACGATCTCCGACAAAATCTTTTTGCAATTCAAGCTGTTCATATGATTGCGTATCCATAAAAACCAACATATCGCCCTGTTGATAAAGAAACGTGAAATCTTTTTGTTCGAGCCGCACTTTTTCGACAGTTTCTGCTGCACGAAATCTTTCATTAAGCTTCGTTCCATCGACGATATTTCTCATTTCAACCTGATTGAAAGCACCACCCTTACCAGGTTTTACAGCATTACACTTCACAGCAACCCAGAGGCTCCCTTGATGTTCAATCACATTACCGGGCCGAATTTCATTCCCATTAATTTTCATTGTTTACATCCAATTGTCGTTTAAATTCGATTTCATTGTTTCAATATCTCTTCATTATTTGAGAGATTTTGCATTGTGTATCTCAGCTTTTCAACTTTTTGCAAGAATATTAAAAAAGAAAACTTTTTAAAAATTCTGTCATTAAAATGATCTCAAGCCCTCTCACACAAATATCTTAAAGACCTCTCTTATAGCATCCTATTTACTGATAAATTTGAGAAGTCTCTATACCATGAGAGGCAAATTATTTATCCTATATTCTCTTTTATTCTCTTAATGTGATTTAAAGCCATGACGTTAGCTGAATAGCTTTATTTTGGGATTCTTTTAACTGGGCCTCTGTCATATTTTTCAATATCTTATCAAGATCGGGTGCCTGTGCATCGCTTCTTTGTGCTACCATGTACCATGCAGCGGCCATAACCACATCCTTTTCAACCCCCATACCATTCAAATAAAGCCTTGCCAAATTAATCTGCGCCGGTATTGCGCCATTGTGGGCATTCTGAAAGAGCAGAGAAAACGCTTTTTTAAGATCAACCTCTCCTCCACGGCCTTGTATTAACCATTGTGCCAAAATAATTTGGGCTGTTGCATTCTTATGCTGTGCTGCAATAGAGATGAGCTGCCGCGCATATCCTTCATTTTTGGGATATTTTTTAGTTCCAACAACCAAAATCTCTGCAGCAGCCAAAGCAGCCTCTGAATCTCCCAAAGCAGCGCCTTTCAAGAAAAGTACCAAAGCTTCATTGGTATTTGTTTCATCATCACGCTTAGATACATCTGCCACTTGGAGAGCTGATTGAGGAGGTGCGCTTTTTTTAAGGAGCAATTGCCCAGCATAAAAATAAGCCTCTCTCAGTCCGGCTTGCACAGCTTGATGGATCAATTCTTCGCCTTTTTCCTGATTTTTTGGAACAAATGTTCCATTAAACATCATCAATCCATAGCGTAATTGTGCGTGTGCATCGCCTTGTTCCGCAGCACGCCCAAGCCATAAAGCTGTACATCCCCCATCAAAAGGAAGAGCATAACCTTCCATACATATTTTTCCGACTAAGGTTTGCGCATATGGGTCACCATTTTCAGCGCGCTTAAGAGCTAAACGCAAAGCCGTCGAATAATAACCTTGGTAGTAATAATCATAAGCTTCATCATATTCTCCTGGCTTGATAGGTTGGGATGCACTCTTTCCTTCACCAATTGTTGAATCTTGCAACATCTTTAACGGACTCTGCAATTTTTCTATTTCACTTTTTTCAGCATGAGCTGCATTCGTCATAAAAAACGAAAAAATTGCTAGAATTATCCTACGCACCAAATATTTCATCATGATAGAATCCTTCCTCTAGGCAAAGGTGCATTCCTGCATTTTTGTACTATTTTTCCCAAAAGAGCTACAGCATTTTCATGAGCGAAAATCATCTCTTCAATAGCTATAAACTCACACGCTGTTTTTATGGCTTCATCGACCATTCCTTCATCACTTCCTGCCTGAATAATAGCAGGAATTTCCATTATTTCTGCCCACCATCGTGCTAGAGAAAGATTGCGTGAATGAGCGTGTGGTTTTTTATCCGCACCTAATTTTCCAAAAAATAAATAATCGACACCAGATTCAGCAACAACCATCGCCGTATGACGATCGCGTATATTACCAAAACCAATAATTTTATTTTCTTCTTTTGCCCGATCCTTAAAATTTTGGCAAGCGTCAATATCTCCCTCAAAATGTATCCCATCTGCTTTAACGCGGCCAGCAATACGGCTATCATCTACAACAATAAGGGCTGCACCATTTTGCTGAATTGCATCACCATAACGTTGAATTTCTTTTTGTAAAAAAAATTCATCACCCTGGCATTTCAATGAATCATAAACAATTACACAAGGAAAAAACCCTGTCTGCAACACCGAATGCAAATATGAAGGCTCCAAATTACGCCGAACATCCACAGTTAAAACCAGCTGAGGATAGAGGTGCGAAGCCGTTATCTCTTTGTTGTATTGTACCATAGACTATCCTTGCATACTTGCAGTGTTTTATCTTATATAGCCGATGTAATTGACTCTAACCACCAACGCGTTTTGCCTTTATTCATTTAAAAAGAAATCAATCTCACTGATCTCCTCACAGAAAGCCTCTTTCTCGATGACCTATAACAATGTTGTTTCCCATTCTTCAGCGTCATCTCACCGGAACACACATGTTGATGTTTTTCGTTCTTTAGCGCTATTAACAATTTTCATCAATCATATTCCTGGAACAATCTATAGCCATATGACACATAAGAACTTTGGCTTTTCTGATTCGACAGAGGTCTTTGTTTTACTCTCAGGAATTGCACTTGGACTAACATGCAAAGAAGATTTTCCTCAAGAGATAAAAATAACAACGCATATACGCAAATCTTTTAAGAGAGCTTTAAAATTTTACACAGCATATCTTTCAACCAGTTTTATTACATTGTTCTTTTTTATAGGAGCTTTTTTTATTTGGCAATGTGATCAACTTATCGCAAAGAACAACATTAGTTTATTTATCACAGATCCCTTCATTGCATTTCTCAGCTTGCTGAGTTTTGGTCATCAATTAGGCTATAATAATATTCTTTCTCTCTATATCGTTTTCGCATTATTTTCTCCTTTTGCTCTCTATTTAAGCAGCAAGAATAAAGGGCTCTTTCTTTTGGGTTCATTTGTCCTTTATTTGGTATGTAGTTTTTATAGAACTGCTCCTCCCTCCTACCCACTTCCTGGGCATTGGTTTTTAAACCCCTTATCGTGGCAATTTCTTTTCGTCATTGGTCTCACATCCACCTTATACATCAAGCAGGGTGGACGCATTATCTGTCGCCCCTTGATTATTTTTGCTGCAATCAGCTATCTTATCTTATCGTTATTATGGGTTCGTCTTCACTGGTGGGGCAGTTTGGCGTGGATCGGCTGGTCTTGGCCATTATTTGACTTTAACAAAACATTTTTAGGTATTCCCCGTCTCCTGCATATCATCTCTTTATCCTCTCTCATTCTCTGTCTTCCATGCTTATATGAACGGTTTAACCTTTCCAATAGACATTGCCTGACAATTTTAGGAAAACACGGGTTACCAGTTTTTACAACTGGTACTGTTGTTGCGATGGCTGCACAAGTCATCAATATTTTAACAACAAGAACATTCTTATCCGACAGCTTCTTGGTTTTTGGTGGTATTGGTTTGCAATTTGCCGTTGCCTATTGTTGTGAATATTATGCAAATCGGAAATTTCGCCTTTCTTCATAGCTTCACGCTTTCAGTGTCCTCCATTAACTTTGGTATTAACCTTGGTTTTAAAAATGCCTTGCACAATCTGAAAAGACAAGGCATTGTAGGCTCTGATGCAATTGAAAGAAACATGTTTTATGTGGTATTTCTTTCCAGTTTTATCGTCTTTCCTTTTTCATATTGGAGAATGAAAACGTGAAATCTTACGACGACCACTCTCAAGATGGCAGCGCAGATGATCCCATTATTATGGTTGAGCATAATGCGTTCGATGCCACGCTGGACCGCCTTTATGATGAGACAATGTCGTTAATCGAAGAAACTGCCGATTATATTGACCGAGAAGGTAAAGTAACAGCACGCGACCTTCCGTTTGAAATATCAACCCTTTATGCGAAAGAAGCAATGTATCTCAGCACACGTCTGATGCAAATTGCCTCTAGGCTCCTCTTATTTCGTGCAGAACGTGAAGGGGAAATGTCCCCTGAACAAATAGAGAAAGAAATTGCCAAAATATCCTTTCGCACACTCTCTCTTGGGCCACAGGCTGTGTACTGGCAAGAATTACCAGGAATTTTTCGGGACTTTGTTACACGCTCTCTGCGTTTAGAAGAACGCATGCGGCATATTCATCACAGTAAAGATAAAGGCTTTGTTCATAATCTGAAACAGATCAATCCTGTAAATGAGCATATTCAAAAGCTTAAAAGAGCCTTCCAGCATTCTTAGACCAATATTCTTAGAATTGTGACGATAAATCGATAAATCACTCCTCCAGAGGCTTTCATTTTTTCTCAAGGGCTTCCATTTTTCTTCTTTAATCCTGGCTCTCATTTTTCCACATTTCACGCGATTGTGGCATTTTCTGCCTCCACCACTCCATCTATCCAAGGGCAAAAAAATAACATAAAGTTCTTTCATGTTAGAAGTGATTCGTATTATAGGCATTGACCCAGGGTTACGACGAACAGGCTGGGGGATCATCGACTTTTCTGGAAGTCACCTTCAATTTGTTGCAGCCGGAACGATCCATTCTGATGCACAGAATCCTCTTGCTTCAAGGCTCTGTCAGCTTCATCAAGGTCTTTCAGACGTCGTTCATCAATTTATGCCTCACGAAGCAGCTGTTGAGCATGTTTTTGTCAATAAAGATGCTACAGCCACTTTAAAACTTGGTCAAGCACGCGCGATTGCACTTCTTGTCCCCGCACAAAGTGGACTGCCCGTTTTTGAATATGCACCAAATACAGTTAAAAAATCTGTCATTGGTGTTGGTCATGGAACAAAGGAACAAATCCATAAAATGGTTAAGATGCTTCTTTCTCGTGCTGAATTTGATGGTTCTGATGCTGCTGACGCACTTGCACTTGCATTGTGTCACAGTATGCATCGCAAAAGCCTTTCTCATCAACGATAAGGAAGGGTCATGATTGGCAAATTAAAAGGTATTCTCGATGGTGTCTTTGAAGATCATATTTTGCTAGATGTTCAAGGCGTTAGTTATGTTATTTTTGTTTCCAGCCGTCTACTTGCTTCTTTACCAGCAGAGGGAAGCACCCTTCATTTATTTATCGAAACGCATGTTCGTGAAGATGCAATTCGTCTTTTTGGCTTTGAAACAAAGGTTGAGCAAGATTGGTTTTGCCTTTTGCAAAATGTTCGTGGTGTGGGAGCTAAAGTTGCTTTGGCAATTTTGGGTACATTGTCTCCTTCTCAGCTTGCACAAGCGATCACACTCAATGATATTGCAATGATCAGCCGTTCCCCTGGCATAGGAAAAACTGTCAGCGAAAGAATTATCAATGAGCTTAAAAATAAAGCATTGCCATCTCAAGTTTCTCATCAGAGCATAACTCATATTCCCATGAAAGAATCAGACCCATCCCACCAAATGGTCACTGATGCACTTTCTGCCTTAATGAAACTTGGATTTGAGCGTGATAAAGTAAGCTATGCTCTTTCTAAAGCTATGAATAGCCTTGAAGGAAAGGACATATCTTCAGCTCTTCTCATTCGCCATAGCCTACAACTTCTTTCTTCTCATTCGACAAAAGGTTCAGATGCATAAAAACGATAATCAACGTCTTCTTGGCAATTCTTCTTTTCCGGATGATCCTGATCGTTCCCTAAGACCACAAATTTTAAGTGACTTCATTGGTCAAGAAGCAGCTCGCGCTAATTTAAAGATATTTATTGAAGCCGCAAAGGCACGTCATGAAGCTCTCGATCATGTTCTTTTTGTGGGACCTCCTGGCTTGGGGAAAACGACCCTATCGCAAATTATGGCAAAAGAGCTTGGTGTTAATTTTCGTTCCACTTCTGGTCCTGTTATTGCTCGAGCAGGTGATCTAGCGGCTCTTTTAACAAATTTAGAAGATAGAGATGTTCTTTTTATTGATGAGATTCATCGTCTAAGCCCAGCTATTGAAGAAATTTTATATCCTGCCATGGAAGATTACCAACTTGATTTAATTATTGGAGAAGGCCCTGCAGCCCGTTCAGTAAAAATTGACCTGGCTAAATTTACTCTAGTAGCAGCCACAACACGGTTAGGTTTACTGACAACTCCTTTACGAGATCGTTTTGGCATTCCCATTCGGCTAAATTTTTATACCATTGAAGAATTAGAATATATCGTGAAACGCAATGCACGTCTTTTCTCTGTTCCCATCAGCGACGATGGAGCGCATGAAATTGCTCGTCGCGCACGCGGAACACCACGTATTGCAGGTCGTCTTTTGCGCCGTGTTTGTGATTTTGCTTTAGTTAAAAACGCCTCAACCATTGACCGAACCCTTGCTGATAGTGCTCTTTCCCGGCTTGAAGTTGACCATCTTGGCCTTGATCCACTAGATCGTAATTATCTCACTCTGATTGCAGAAACTTTTTTAGGAGGCCCCGTTGGTATTGAAACAATCGCCGCAGCTCTTTCAGAGCCACGAGATGCCATTGAGGACATTATTGAGCCTTACCTTTTGCAACAAGGTTTTATTCAACGCACCCCTCGTGGACGCGTGATTACAGAAAAAGCATGGGCGCATTTGGGGCTGCCTGCTCCAACGCAGACTGGATCAAGGCAAGACATTGCAGCACCCCATTCTCAATCATCAAAACAACCTGATTTGTGGGAACAAAATAATGACTGACACACCGCAAAACACCTCTTCTTACATTCACTCCTTTCATAATCTTCAAGCATGGGCGCATTTGGAGCTGCCTGCTCCAACGCAGACTGGATCAAGGCAAGACATTGCAGCACCCCATTCTCAATCATCAAAACAACCTGATTTGTGGAAACAAAATAATGACTGACACACCGCAAAACACCCCTTCTTACATTCACTCCTTTCATAATCTTCAAGCACGTGTTTATGTTGCAGATACTGATTTTTCTGGAATTGTTTACCATGCACGTTATTTGGAATTTTTTGAACGCGGTCGTTCAGAATTTTTACGAACAATTGGTTTAGATAATATTGGTTTGGCATCGAATTCACAAAGTGAAAAGCTTTTTTTCGTTGTGCGACGCATGAATATTAATTTTTCCCGCCCTGCCCAACTTGATGATCTTCTAACAATAAAAACACGGATCAGTCATATACAAGGTGCTCGTCTTTTCATGGCTCAATCAATCATGCGAGACGAAATACTCCTCGTTGAGGCCAATGTTGAAATTGCCATTATCAACCAAGAAGGAAAACCAAGGCGCATTCCCCAAGATCTCTTTCCTCCTCAAAAAAGCACTTAAAACAAACCTACAGCTACGAACCTGAAATCTTCTTTCCGCAAAGGAACATTGCAACGTCACAAAAGGTTGGAGCGTTGCAACATCTCGCAAAGGGCAGGAACATTGCAACATCGCGAAGAGATCGGAAGAAGAGAGAAGAGCAATTGCCTTCTTGTAGTTTGCAAAAAATGATGTCCTTCTTCTGATCTCTTCTCCCCAATCTTTTCCTCTTCCAGCTTTCTTTCATCAAAATCTTTTTTCTAGAAAAGATCCTTTTAAGAAAACTCTAATATCCACTCTTTCCCCCAGATTATTGTTTTTTGTTCTCCTTAATCTATATAATCCTGCTTTGTTCACATCTTTCAAAACTATTTTATATTTTCTAAAACTGCTTCACATTTTCTAAGAGAAAATCACTCTTTACTTATCATAGCCATTTTTATGGAAAATAATTTACTTTTTCAAATTTTAAAAATGACACAATATATCAAAAATTAAGACTTATGAGATATATGAGACCCCTCAGAAACACGTAATTTGTAAGGAATAGAATTTATGCCGCATGTAGAACTTGCCAATCCAGAGGTCATGGGTATGTGGGCTTTGTTCGCGCAAGCTCATTGGGTTGTTAAAGCTGTAATGATTGGCCTTATCATTTCTTCTGTATGGAGTTGGAGCATTATCCTAGAAAAGATGTTTATTTACCCCAAAATACGGCGTGATATAAAACAATTTGAAAATTTTTTCTGGTCTGGACAGACTTTAGAAGAACTTTATGCAACATGCAAAAATAAAAATGTCACGAGTATCTCTGCAGTTTTTGTTGCCGCAATGGTAGAATGGAAAAAGTCTCTTACAAAGGGCATTCATAGTTCTCTCAATCTACAAACGAGAATTGAAAAAGCGATGGACCTCACCTTGGGACGTGAAAGTGCAAAAATAGAATCGAAGTTGATCTTTTTAGCAACTATCGGATCAGCAGCTCCTTTTATAGGCTTATTTGGAACAGTTATTGGTATCATGAATTCGTTTTTATCAATTTCGGCTTCTCAAAATACATCTCTTGCAATTGTTGCCCCTGGTATTGCCGAAGCACTCTTGGCAACAGCAATTGGCCTGTTCACAGCAATTCCAGCTGTTATAGCTTATAATAGATTAACTCATGAAAGCG
Source organism: Bartonella ancashensis (assembly GCF_001281405.1). Classification (NCBI taxonomy): domain Bacteria; kingdom Pseudomonadati; phylum Pseudomonadota; class Alphaproteobacteria; order Hyphomicrobiales; family Bartonellaceae; genus Bartonella; species Bartonella ancashensis. The sequence goes on from NZ_CP010401.1 coordinate 343,148, forward strand.
CCAAAATCATCGCACAGATAGAAGATTTTGCTGACGAATTTTCAAGCATCATATCGCGCCGTATTGATGAAAAGGTTGCGTCAAATTTGTAAAGGAAAAATTTTATGGCCCTTTCTGTTTCTCCTATTTCTCGGAAAAGCTCTCGAAGGCGGTACCGTTCCCACAACCATTTAATCAGTGAAATTAATGTCACACCCTTTGTTGACGTCATCCTGGTTTTATTAATTATCTTTATGGTCTCTGCCCCTCTTTTAGTTAATGGTGTTCCGCTTGATTTACCGCAAAGTCATGCTGCTCCCGTAAAAATTGATCGTTCTCCTTTAACCATCTCCCTTGATGAAAAGGGGCGCTTAGCTATCAATAATGATTACTATGATAATTCTGAAGCTCTCATTGCACAATTGCAAAGCCTCCTAGTAACTGATCCTGCACAAAGCACACAGCGTATTTTTGTCCGTGCAGCTAAAACGATTGAATATCAAAAAGTTTTGCAGCTTCTTGCAGATATTCAAAAGGCTGGTTTTTCAAACGTTGCACTAGCCAGTTTAGCATTATAGGATGTGCGATCCCCTGTAATTAGGTGAACCGCTACAGAATTGACACGAACATGGACAACAAATAATGGTGGATACTCGCCAGCAAAGAGATGTAACGAACAATTCTTCTAATAGCTCCATAAAATGGAGCTTAGCATCCTCTTTTGCGCTTCATGGTCTCTTGCTTAGCTTTGGAGTGATGAATTTTACTCATCCCACACCTCCTCCCCAGCAGCTAGAGGCAGTCCCTATTACTTTAGCTCCTCTTAGTCAAGAACTTTCCCTTCTGCAAGGTTCTCTGAGTGCTCCTCTTGATAAAACTCCTAGTGTTAAACCCACAAAAAACCTCAGTGAACTCGAAGAAGCACGTCATATAGGGGATGGAACATTAGATCATAAGACTCCTTTAAACCCTCGAGAAAAACCACGTGACATTGAAACATATTCCCCTTCATTTGGTGAAAAAAGCGCTCTAGAAGCACCACAAAAAACAGAGCCTAAAACAGAGCCTAAAACAGAGCCTAAAACAGAGCCTAAAACAGAGCCTAAAACAGAGCCTAAAACAGAGCCTAAAACAGAGCCTAAAACAGAGCCTAAAACAGAGCCTAAAACAGAGCCTAAAACAGAGCCTAAAACAGAGCCTAAAACAGAGCCTAAAACAGAGCCTAAAACAGAGCCTAAAACAGAGCCTAAAACAGAGCCTAAAGCGGCTCCAATAATACCCAAAAATGCGCCTGAGATCCCTCTTTCAGAAACCCACAGCGACACGATAGCAGATCTGCCCCTGAAGCTACCAGCTCCAATAACGCCACAAAGTAAGCCTAAATCCGCAGAGAAGAAAGCTCACGATGAAACAACAGTAATGCAAATACCAGAAAAAGCTCCTCTACCACAAATTAAAATACGCGACAAAAAATCACAAAAACCTGCAGATACCTCTCCTAAAAAAGGTGAGCAAACCATTGACGATATCCTCGCAATGGACGAACAAAATCTTATAAATCGCGCAGCCGCACAGGGTGGTGGAGCAAAACGCTCTCACAATCCAGAGGCCCAAGGTGCTCGAGAAAAAAGTGGAAATTCAACAGATATAGCCCAAACACTTGTTAATCTTGCAGGTGCCTGTATTCAAAAAAAATTGAAACTTGTTGCAATTGGAAGTAATTTACAAAATCGCCCGATTGTACGACTACAGTTTCAATTAGACTATAATGGGATGGTACAGGGAGAACCAATTATCGATACACTGCAAGGAGATGAAAATCAAAAAGGCGTCATGATGCAGCAGGTGTATGCTGCTGTTTTTGCATGCCAACCCTATGCAGATCTCCCACGTGACCAATATAATTTATGGGGGCAAGGATTTGATTTCAATATTGATCCTCTTCAAGGAAAGGCTTCATAAAATGGTTCTTTATTTGTTTCAGATAAAAGGGGGGAAATTTATGACAACCATAAAAAAGAATTTTCTTTTTGCCTGGCTTATGATCAGTGTGTCTATGGGTTTCTTCTCTTGTTTTTCTGCCCATGCACAACTGAAAGGAACCATTGCTGACGCTGACTTTAACCCCATTTCTATTGCTATCACAGACTTTGTTTCCAATGATTCAACGGGAGAGAAAATCGCTGCTGTTATCACAGCAAACCTTGAACGCTCAGGGCTTTTTTTGCCACTTCAAAAAACCTCTTTTTCTGAACATATTACCGACCCAAATAGTCAACCTAATTTTTCAAATTGGCAACATGTTCAAGGGCTAGTCACTGGGCATGTTCACCGAGAAGTCACAGGACGGTTAAGAATTGATTTTCGTCTATGGGATGTTGTTAGCAAAAGGCAGCTCAAAGGAAAACGCTTCTACACAGCACCAGAACATTGGCGACGTGTTGCGCATATGATCTCGGATGAAATCTATAGCAAAATGACAGGAGGAGGTGGGTATTTTGATACACGCATTGTTTTCATCGATGAAACAGGCCCACAAAATGCACGCATTAAACGACTAGCTATCATGGACCAAGATGGAGCAAATTTGAGCCACCTCTCTGACGGTAATGAACTTGTTCTCACCCCACGCTTTTCACCCAATAGGCAAGAAATTACCTACATGGCTTACGACAGTAATAAAACGCTCAATATCTATCTTCAACAAATTGAGATGGGGCAAAGAGAATTAATTGGAACCTTCAACAATATGACTATTGCTCCGCGCTTTTCGCCTGACGGACAAAAAGTGATTATGAGTCTCTTACAAAATGATGGGAGCGCAAATCTCTATACCATGGATTTACGCACACGGACCACAACGCGTCTAACAACTACAAAGGCTATAGATACATCCGCCTCCTATTCGCCAGATGGAAAGAAAATTGTCTTCTCATCTAACCGTGAAGGAATGCCACAGCTCTATATCATGGATGCAGATGGAAAAAACCCTCATCGTATTTCTGAAAATGATGGTAGTTATTCCACGCCGATCTGGTCACCACGGGGTGATTATATCGCTTTCACGAAGCAACATCAGGGCCAATTTTCCATTGGCGTCATGCACCCTAATGGAAAAGGTGAAAGGCTTTTAACAACAGGATTCCATAATGAAGGGCCTACTTGGGCACCAAATGGCCGCATCCTCATGTTTTTTCGTCAAGACGCAGAACAAGGAGCATACCTCTACACCATTGACATCACCGGACGTAATGAGCGTAAAGTACCCACAACCCATAACGCTTCTGACCCGGCATGGTCCCCTTTGTTAAACTAAACCAAAAGACATCATAACCGGAACAGTCTTCACAATATTTTGTAGAGTGATCTCCCTTAAGATTTTATAGGCCGACCTTCCCTAAGTAAGACTAACCTTCCTTAAGTAGATGTGCACAACAGTGGACAGATGATAGAAAGCCTTTTGCGCCACAGTAATATTTTCTCGCTTTCCACTCAATGTAATAAATCCCAAATCAAAGGATAATTCACCATGTTACATTTGTCCCTATTGCTCCTCTTTTTTCACTTCACGAATATTCTTTTACTTCATGAGTAATCGAGGGAACAAAACATAGTGCACACCCATTCCACAGGCAAAAATCTAACAAGATTCCCCCATTAGCGCTTAACATAAACTGCCTTTATATTTAACATAAATTGCCTTTACATCAGGAATGCAAGCACCAAGAAAATGGGGAGATATGCCCTTAATTATACTAAAATCTCAAGATTTTTCTTGTTCTATTGTCCATTTTCCTAAGGCAGCAAGATGATTCATCCTTGCACGATGATAAAAAGCCTTTTGCGCCACAGTAATATTTTCTCGCTTTCCACCCCAAGCCTTCAAAGCAGCAGCCTGTAATGCGCGCCCATACGAAAAAGTTAATTTCCAAGGCATAGCTCCCAAAGCATTCATAGCAGATAAATGAGCCGTTGCCTCTTCATCTGATTGCCCACCTGAAAGAAAAGCAATTCCCGGAACAGCAGAAGGAACTGTCTGTTTGAGAGCATGAACGGTTTTTTCAGCAACCTCCTCAACAGAAGCCTCACGCGCATCTTTGCCGTCAATCACCATATTAGGTTTTAGAATCATTCCTTCACATTGAACACGCGCCTCAAAGAGTTCTTCGAATACCATTTTTAAAACAGTATGCGTCACATCAAAACAGCGTGTAATAGAATGCCGACGAAAGGGACCATCCATCAATACTTCAGGTTCCACAATCGGTACGAGACCAACCTCCTGACATAAAGCAGCGTAGCGTGCCAAAGCTTGCGCATTTTGGCGCAATGCACCTCTTGTCGGTAAAGAGCTATCATCAATCGCAATAACAGCACGCCACTTAGCAAAACGAGCCCCTAAAGCGTAATAATCTTTTAAACGCTCACGCAATCCATCCAACCCTTCAGTAATTGTTTCATGCGCAAAAGCTGCTAACGGCTTTGCTCCTGTATCTACTTTGATCCCCGGTAAAGCACCCACATCACGGATGAGATCTGTCAAATTTTGACCTGTTGATGCCTTTTGGCGTATCGTTTCATCAAATAAAATCACACCAGAAATAGCACATTCCATAGCTTCTTTTGCTGTAAACAGCATTTCACGGTAATCACGACGGCTCTCTTGGCTTGACTCAACACCGATAGCTTCAAAACGCTTTCCAATCGTAGCCGTACTTTCATCTGCTGCTAAAATTCCCTTTCCTGCATTGACTAAAGCAAAGGCGATATCTTCAAGACGTTCTCTCATTAAAAGCTCCTCTCTTTCCTATTTCAAAACGAGCGTAATAAACTCTCATATCTCACTTAAATATACTAAAAACATCAATTTTTAGGTCTGTATCAAAACAGATATTCCGGGGAGTGTCTTTCCTTCCAGCCACTCCAAGAATGCTCCACCTGCTGTCGAAAGATAGGTAAATTCATGAGCAACCCCGGCATGATTAAGAGCAAAAACTGTATCACCACCTCCAGCAACCGAAATCAACTGCCCCTTCTGGCTACATGCTGCAACATGGCGTGCCACTGCAATTGTCCCACGATCAAAAGGAGGTATCTCAAAAACACCAAGTGGCCCATTCCAAAGAAGCGTTGCAGCAACACCAACAACCTTGTTGATATGCTCGATAGCGCGCTCTCCAATATCCAAAATCATCTCATCTTCAGCAATAGAATCGACAGAACAACAGCGGTGTGGCGCATCTTTTTCACATTTCGACCCCACTACAACATCCACTGGTAAAACAAGCGTACAATGAGCTTCCCGTGCCTTTTCAGTGATATTTTTAACCGTATCCATAAGCATTGGTTCACACAGAGATTTTCCTATAAAACAGCCACGCTCCATCAAAAAGCTATTGGCCATTCCCCCTCCAATAACCAAATAATCAACCTTTGAGATTAAATGATTAAGCACAAAAAGCTTACTTGAAACCTTAGAACCCCCAACAATAGCAACCACAGGATGCTTAGGCTCATCAAGACCTTGTTTTAAGGCATGGAGCTCATTTTGAAGAGCATAGCCTGCATAAGAAGGCACATAGCGCGTAATAGCCTCAACAGAAGCGTGCGCTCGGTGAGAAACAGAAAAAGCATCATTAATGTAAAGATCCCCATATTCTGCTAATATTTTAGCAAAATCACCATCATTTTCTTCCTCACCTGGATAAAAACGGAGATTTTCGAAAAGGAGAATTTCACCATTCTGCAGAGCTTCAACAGCCACACGAGCTGAAGGTTCTAAGCATTCCTTTACGAAGCGAACTTTTTGCCCCATAAGGGTTTCTAGTGCCGTCGCAACAGGAAGCAGTGACAATTCTGGTACAACCTTCCCCTTAGGCCGACCACAATGTGAAAGGAGAATGAGCCGTGCTCCCCGCCTTTGAAGCGCAACCAGTGTTTCCTTGTGCCGTTCAAGACGCGTCTGATCGCAAACCTTGCCTTGTGACATCGGCACATTAAAGTCCACCCGTACTAATACGCGTTTTCCTGTAACATCAACGTCATCAATTGTACGCAATGTCGTCACTATCCTTTATGCTCCTATCTTGTCCACTTCATTGCTACCATCTCCCCTTTAACTCTCCCTATTTTTCAAAAACTTCTCAAAAAGTCTTATACCCCTTATTAACGAATATTCTTCTCCTATAAAGAGCAACCTCTTGATATCGAGACCATACCCCATATCATTTGAAAACATGCTCTTTTGTTTTTTTATGAAGAGTCTTCTCGTAGTCTTTTTTTCAAAAAATCTGATCATTTTTTACAGAGTTTTAGCGAGAGCAACAGCTGTATCACTCATGCGATTTGAAAATCCCCATTCATTGTCATACCAAGCAAGCACCCGACATAAAAGACTGTCAATTACTTTAGTTTGGTCCTCTTGAACAACTGCTGAATGAGGGTCATGATTAAAATCACAACTAACGAGTTTTTCCTTTGTATATCCTAAAATTCCCTGAAGCGCCCCTTGAGAAGCAATGTACAAAGCTTCATTGATCTCTTCCACTGTTGTAGAGCGCTTAGCCACAAATGTTAGATCAACAACAGATACATTAGGCGTTGGAACACGCAAAGACACGCCATCTAACAAACCCTTTAGTTCTGGCAAAACCAACCCCACAGCCCGAGCAGCCCCTGTTGATGTTGGAATTATTGAAAGGGAAGAAGCTCGTGCACGATAAAGATCATGGTGTGTTGCATCCAAAATTCGTTGATCCCCCGTATAAGAATGGATCGTTGTCATAAACCCTTTTTCAATACCAACAGTTTGGTGTAAAACTTGTGCGATAGGCGCCAAGCAATTGGTTGTACAAGAAGCATTTGAAACCACTTTATGCTCTTTATTGATAGCTTGGTGATTAACCCCATAAACTACCGTTAAATCTGCACCCTCAGATGGTGCAGAAACGAGAACACGCTTTGCTCCTGCTTTTAAATGAGCGCTTGCTTTATCCCGCGAGGTGAAGTGGCCTGTACACTCCAACGCAACATCGATATTGAAATCCTTCCAAGGCAAATCTATTGGGTCACGTTCTTTCGTTATACGAATCGGGCCATATCCAACATCAAGAGCATCATCACCTACCACTTTGACAGTTGCAGGAAAATGTCCATGCACTGAATCATGGCGCAACAAATGTGCATTTGTTTCCATTGGAGCTAGATTGTTGATAGCTACAACTTGAATATCCTGACGCCCACTTTCAACAATAGAACGCAAAATATTCCGTCCAATACGACCAAACCCATTAATTGCGACACGAACACTCATTTCACGTTTTCCTTATTGATCTGTGCAAGCTTTTCTTTCGCACTAGTTATCACTTTTTCGCATGTAATACCAAAATGTTGATACAAAGTATCTATTGGTGCACTTGCACCAAACCCCTCCATTCCAATAAACACACCATCTGTTCCAATGAAACTGTCCCACCCCTGTCGAACGGCAGCTTCAACAGCAACTTTAACAGGCGAATTACCAATTAACGCCTTCTGGTAAGAAACAGACTGTGCGAAAAACAACTCAAAACAAGGAACAGAAACCACACGCGTTGCAATTCCTTCTGCTTCCAGGACAGCATGTGCTTTAACGACAATATCAAGCTCTGAACCTGAAGCAAAGATTGTCACCTGAGCTTCATCACTGGCTGCCAATAATTCATAAGCCCCTAATGCACAAAGATTATCTTCTACATTTTCTTGGCGTACAAGCGGCACATTTTGTCTGCTTAAAGCCAAAGTAGAAGGTGTCTTGAGAGATTTTAAAGCCAATTGCCAACATTCTACGGTCTCAACAGCATCAGCTGGTCTAAAAACATAGTGATTTGGTAGAGCACGTAGTGCCGCTAGGTGTTCAACCGGCTGATGCGTAGGCCCATCCTCACCAAGACCAATAGAATCATGGGTCATCACATAAACAACACGCAATCCCATTAAAGAAGACAACCGCATAGCAGGACGCATATAATCAGCAAAACACAAGAAGGTCCCTCCATAAGGGATAAACCCTCCATAAAGAGCCAACCCATTCATGATGGCTCCCATAGCATGTTCGCGAATACCATAATGGAGATAACGCCCTGAAAAATCATCAGCGGTAATAGATTTCATTTGGCTGCTTTTGGTCAGGTTAGAACCTGTTAAATCAGCTGACCCACCAATTGTTTTGATAACAGCATCATTGATAACTTCAAGAACCATTTCTGAAGCTTTACGCGTTGCAACAGCAGGACACTCCTCAACCAATTGCTGCTTATAAGCATCAAGCACTTGATCTAAATCGCTTGAAAGCTCCTCTCGCATAAAATATTCAAATTCAACGCGCTTTTCGACTGGTAAAGCGGATAATTTATTCTCCCATTCTTGCCACTTTTTAGATCCATTCAAACCAGCCAAACGCCAAAGATCAAGAATATTTGGTGGAATGGAAAATGGCTCAGCATCCCAACCCAAAGCTTTTCTGGTTGCTGCACTTTCTGCTGCCCCCAAAGGTGCCCCATGTACCTTATTTGTTCCCTCTTTTTGTGGAGAACCAAAACCAATCTTTGTTTTACAAGCAATAAGCGTTGGTTGATCGGAGTTTTTTGCTTTTTTTAATGCTCGTGCCAGTGCCTTTTGGTTGTGCCCATCAACCTTTATCGTATGCCACCCAGACGCTCTAAAACGAGCTTCCTGATCTGTACTATCAGCAAGCGAAATGGACCCATCAATTGAAATTCCATTATCATCCCACAGCACAATCAATTTATTCAACTTTAAATGACCTGCCAAAGCTATTGCTTCTTGGGAAATCCCTTCCATTAAGCACCCATCACCAACAAGTGCATAAGTGTAATGGTCAATCAAATCACCAAAACGCGCATTAAGCAGGCGCTCACCCAATGCCATTCCAACAGCATTAGCCAACCCCTGTCCCAATGGCCCAGTTGTTGTTTCAATTCCCGCAGCATGCCCATATTCTGGATGACCTGCAACAGGAGACCCTAATTGGCGAAAATTGCGAATATCTTCGAGAGAAATATCTTCATAACCCAACAAATACATAGCAGCATAAAGCAGCATAGAACCATGCCCTGCTGATAAAATAAAGCGATCACGATTAAACCAACAAGGTTTTTTGGGATCATGAACTAAAAATTGTGTGTAGAGAACTGTCGCAATATCTGCAGCTCCCATCGGCAAACCGGGATGGCCAGAATTTGCTTTTTCAATTGCATCAATCGCAAGAAACCGGATGGCATGAGCCATTTGATTTTGTCGTTCAGTATTTGTCATGAGCGATAGACCATTTTATATTGGGTTCCATTGTTATTCTTTCGACAACGCGAGGCATAGCCCTCCCACTCATATAGACCTCTCGAAATCATGTATTAACGTTATTTCCACCTTACTAGATCCATAGTCATTTATGCTAACAATCCTTAAAAATCCAGTTTTTAATGACAATTTCTTACAGTTTCTTACTGCTTTTCTTGCTAAAACAGCTTACATGTTCCAAAATACAATAAACGTCTGAAAAAAAGTGTGTAGTGATTCGTTTTTGCACAGAAATTTGATAATTAAGGTAAGATTGCAATGAATCAGGAAACGCAAATGCTGCCAGAAAAGCTAAATCAGTTGAATAATGCTCTCAAACATTTAGAAAAAACTGTCATGAATCACACTGTTGTTATTGACAAGCACAGTGAGTTGGAAGAAGAAGTGCAAAAAATCAATGCTGACCGAAGCCACCTCGCTCAAGAGCTAGACAGAGCTGAAGCTCATGCAGAACAATTGAAAACAGCGAATAAAGAAGTTTCCAAGCGGCTTATTCATGCAATGGAAACGATTCGCTCTATCCTTGATCGCTAGAGGATGAAGACCATGGAAACTGTTTCTGTCACGATTGATGGAAAAATATATCGTATGGCCTGTGATAAAGGGCAAGAAGACCATCTCACCCATCTTGCAGCCCAATTAGACAAATATATTTCTCATCTCAAAAGTAATTTTGGAGAAATTGGTGACCATCGTTTATCTGTCATGGCTGGCATCATGATCCTTGACGAGATGGAAGAGCTCAAAAAAGAGCATCAAAAATTGAAAGAAAATCATGCACTTTTTGTGCAAGAAAACCAAGAAAAAGACCAAAATACGAATAAAATTTTACACAATTTAACGCAACGCGTTGAAAAACTTGCTCATCTTCTCAACAGCAAACAATCTCAGGAAACAGAACAACAAGAGCTTCTTCTCTAAATGTTGTCGATCTTAAGATCCACAAAGCCCTTGGTAAAAATTTAAAAAGAAAAGCCGACCGACGGCTCGCATTAAAATCTTAAAGATCTCCCTTAAAATTTTCTATCTCCATAAGGTTTTTCAAGCTTTTTTCAAAGATTATTTTGCCTAAATACTTTCCCACCTTTTATTTGGAAAAGAGAAGATTATCGGCTATTCTCTGTCTGGAGAATTTAACATTCCCTCAGGAAGTTTTAAAGCAGGGTTATTAAAAAGAAAGCTATCTGTTAGCTGAACTGTCCAGTTTGCTTGATTTTCTGTGTCAATTTCTTCAAATTGAGCCTTCTGAAATCCTCTCGTAAAACAGTCACGAACCCCTTCAATGAAAAAAGAACTGTCTTTCACACACATTGTCACAGGGCCATTCCACTTTCCCTTTTTTTTCGCATCCTCAGCATGCATGTAATAAAACCGCGATGCCAGTGGGCCATCAATAAGAGTTTTGCACTCTTCTGTCGGAATAACCCACCATCCCTCGCTCACCCATCCTGCAGGTGTGCGATAGCCAAGAGCAACGCCCACGGTTCCTTGTGTCTCATTACAAACCCTAAAATCGGCTTTTGCACCATTAACGAAAAACAGCAAAAGGAAGATATTTAAAAATATCCATCCCAACATTTGCCTTTGAACAATGCTCCGAAAAAAAATCTTTTGTTGTTTTGTTTTTTGCAAATGCCCCTCATAACAACAACCTTTATCTTCAGCCATAGATCTCTTCTCTTTTCTTAAGACCTTCTAAATCGATCCATAATGCACTATTATTATTTTAGTTTCCCTCTTCCCCATCCTTTTTTCCATTATCCTGCAAATTTAAGGATTCATTTTTCTATTTTTCCCTGCAAGATTAAAAATTTCCCCTCTAATATTAAAAAGTGTTTAATATCATGATGTTAAGAAAATATTCTTAACAGAATCACCTCAAAAATTCACATTATTTTTTAGTACTCCTTGTATATATATCGCTTCATCCCCATTACAAAAAGATTAAAAATCTTGGAAATCCTAAAAAATGCTTCAATTTGAAATATACGTAAAAAGAAACTTTGAATCTTTCCTTGTTTTTCAAGCATCCTCAACATAGATTCTTACCGTAAAGATTCTATGGATAACCCTCTTGGAGACAATGATCATGAACACTGTAGCTGACCAAACTCACGCAATATCCGTTAACCAATTACGTTCTTTTGTTGAACGCATTGAACGATTAGAGGAAGAAAAAAAAGCAATCGCTGACGATATAAAAGACGTCTATACAGAACTCAAAGGTTCTGGTTTTGACAGCAAAGCTGTGCGCAGCATTGTAAGACTAAGAAAAAAAGAAGACCACCAGCGCATCGAAGAAGAAACCGTCATTCAACTTTACAAAAACGCTCTTGGCATGACCTAGTAACCCTTCAGGACAGCACCTTCAAGACGGTACCCTCAGGACAGCAACCTCAAGGTAACAACCCCAGGGCAGCAACCCCAGGGCAGCAACCCCAGGGCAGCAACCTCAGGACAGCAACCTCAGGACAGCGCTATCGAGACTGCAACCCTCAGGGGACATACACCATTAATGAACATTTTGTGCAATTTCTTCACGCAAAAGTTCCAAGTTCAACCACTCTTCCTCTTTTTGTGTGCAAGAAGTTTTCTTCTCTTCAAGCATTATGGATAGCTGTTCAAAACGTATCTTATCATTACAATAGAGCATTGGATCAGATAATTCTTGCTCAATATTTTTAATCTCATCATGTAAAAGAGCGATCTGTTTAGGTAGTGTTTCCAACGCATATACCTGCTTATAAGACAATTTACGCAATGGTGTTTCCGCACCCAGTGGTGTTTGTTTATCCTGCTCACGAATATGCGGTTTTTTTTGTCCCTGATGGGGCGATGGTGATAATGCGCGTTGTTTTCTTTGCGCTATCATATCACTGTAACCGCCAGCATAGAGAATCCAACGTCCATCTCCTTCAGGTGCTAAAGTATGTGTAACAGTCCGATCCAAAAAGTCTCTATCATGACTAACGACCATTACTGTTCCTGAAAAATCAGCAATAAATTCTTGCAATAAATCCAATGTTTCAATATCAAGATCGTTAGTTGGTTCATCTAGAATTAAAAAATTTGTCGGCTGAGATAAAAGCTTCGCCAACATTAAACGAGCTCTTTCTCCACCTGATAATTCTTTCAAAGGCGATCTCATTTGCTCAGGTAGAAACAAAAAGTCTTTCATATAAGAAACGACATGTCTTTCTTTCCCATTTATCAGTAAATGCTCTCCTCTCCCACTAGTTAAATAATGGGCCACTGTTTCATTATCATTCACAACACGCTGTTGATCCAATAAAGCTGGTATTAAGCGATACCCATGTTTAACAAAGCCGCTATCTGGCCTTTCTTTACCAATCAAAATCGAAAGTAATGTTGTTTTACCGACACCATTTGACCCCACAAGACCAATTTTGTTACCACGCTGAAGACGCAAGGAAAAATCTTTTATGATCACACGTTCACCGTAAGATTTTGAAATTTTCTTAGCCTCAAGTACCAATTGTCCAGAATCTTGGCTTTCTGAAGCAGCAAAAACTGCCTTCTCTGTCGGACCTTGATAAGTTCTGTACTGCTGTCTCACCTTTTTTAAGGCTTCTAAACGTCGCACATTACGCTTTCGTCGTGCTGATACTCCATGGAGCAACCAATGCTCTTCACGTTTAATATGGCGCCCCACTTTATGCTGATGACATGCTTCTTCTTCAAGCATTTCATCGCGCCAACTTTCAAATTCAGAAAAACGCTTTTCAAGCTTTCTTGTTGTGCCACGATCAAGCCAAATGACTGAACGTGTTACTGTCTCTAAAAATCTCCTATCATGAGAAATGACAATGATAGCTGAACGCAAATTACATAAAAACTTCTCGAGCCATTCAATAGTTGTTAAATCAAGATGATTTGTAGGTTCATCTAACAAAAGAATATCTGGTTGTGCTGCAATTGCACGTACCAAAGCAGCACGCCGCCTTTCACCCCCAGAAAGAGTTTCCATTTTTTCTGTTCCTGAAAACCCAAGATTATCCAATAATGTCCTAACAAAAGGCATATTATGCGCCTCACTCAAACCATCTTGTACATAAGCCCGTATATTTTCAAACTCTGAACAATCAGTCTCTTGCGATACATAACGCATCGTTGCTGAAGGATGCCGAAAAACTTCTCCTTCACTTGGTTCTAACATCCCAGCAGCAATTTTTAAGAGTGTTGACTTTCCGCACCCATTGCGCCCAACAAGAGCAACACGCTCTCCCTGCCCCACCGACAAACAAGCTTGGTCAAGCAAAGGAAGTGTTCCAAAAGTTAAGACAATGCGATCAAGACGAAGGAGCGGTACTGTCATAATCAGAAATGCAAATTACTGGATAAGATTACTGGATACAAGGTGCTGTATAAAGCGTCCCGTCTCTTTGGCTGTAGGTACATAATTGCACAGTTTGAGGACAAGGCATTTGATAGATCTGACCATTGCTATGACGGTACTGACACATTGGTTGCAATGATATGCTCTTACGCTCTTTTTTCTTATTTTGAGCAACCCCAGAAAATGTTCCGACAGCAGCTCCAAGAACCGCACCAGATGCAGCTCCATCTGTTGTTCCGGTAAGAGCTGCCCCTGCAATGGTTCCCAACGCTGCACCGCCAACACCATATTTAGCCACTCTTCTCTCTTCATCTAGACAAGCAACAGAAGAAAAACCGATCAATCCTACAACTGCCATTTTAAAAATTGGTTTGGACATATCTAACCCTTTCTTTATGAAAACCAAGCCCAATCGACAGCTCTTCTGTCGATTTATATTTTATTATACAGGTTCCATTCAACTTTTAAGAATGCCTCTATCAGTCAAAGCACAGAGGCAAGGATTATAGCTTTACCATGCTGTAAATGGCAACAAAAAGCACCGTCTACACGATTAGAAAGTGTCAATGACGATCCCAATGGTACATCTTTATCGCATAACGGCCATTGCACCCCTTGCAAAGTGAGACCTTTCAGATCAGATAAACCAATTAGACTAAACAAGCAACCATCAAGCAAGTCATAAGGATGAGCATTTGGCACAACAGGCCACCCCTCTTCCCGACCACTCGTCAAGAAAACTGGAATACCCTTTTCTGCTACCATAATTGCCTGTACTATGTGTGAAAAGCTGTGATCACTTCTATCATTTCCAAAAGCACCACATAAAATGAGCCTTTGGGCTCCTTGCTGCAAAGCTTTCTCGCAAGCCAATGCACCGTCAGTTGCATCTTTATCGACAGAAAAAACTTCACGAGGAACATCCCCATATTTCTTCAATAAGGCTTCATCGGAAGAATCAAAATCCCCTATCCAAAGCTCAGGCATCACACGAAGTGCTTCAGCATGCCGCATCCCACCATCCGCGGCGATGACTCGGCTTTCACGAATTTGGGAACATAAACGATCCGTGACATAAACATCCCCATTTAGTAATATTGTAAATGTCTTCATAACGTATTATGCTTTTTATGAAATTTCTCCTATTTACTCCTATAGACCATTATCATGAAAAAACAAAGGATCTTTGGAAACCAAGAGCGCATAATGACCAGCAAAAGTCTTAAAGGAAATTCACATAATCAAACAAAAAATATGAAGCAAAATCTTAAATCTCTTCAAGCTGCACTCTGTTTGGTAACATCTCTAGGTTTTACACTTCTCCTTTCTGCCTGCCACAACATATTTAATGTGTCACCCTTTTCTTCTTCAGAAAAATTTTCATCTCAGCACACAAATGACATCTACGCCACATTAGCTGCTACACATCATCCACGGATCTTACAAGCTCATGGTGGAGCTTATCATAACCCAAAGCTCGAACGCCTATTAATAGATATTGTTAAAAAGCTTGCTGCTGTCTCCCATAATCCCGGGCAGACTTATAAAGTCACAATTTTAGATTCAAGTAATATTAATGCCTTTTCCCTGCCAGGTGGATATCTTTATGTCACCCGCGGTATGCTCACTTTAGCTAATGATTCTTCAGAAGTTGCAGCCGTTTTAGCTCATGAAATTGCGCATATCACAGCACATCATGGCATTTTGCGCTTCCAAAAAGAAGCACAGCTTAAGAAAACTCCTCTGACTCACACCGACATTGTGTCATCTGCAAACTCTCAAACTGATGATACACTTCAAAAAAGAGAAAAAATGGCACAATTTTCGCGTGATCAGGAATTGCAAGCCGACTCTATTGGTATTGAAATGCTCTCTGAAGCCGGATATGATCCCTTTGCTGCTTCACGCTTTCTTCAATCAATGGAAGCATATAATGCATTTCGCAATATTTCAGGTAATGCGCAATCTTCATTAGATTTTTTAGAAACACATCCAACAACTCCGCAACGCATCCGTCTTGCACAAGAAAAAGCACATCTTCTCAATACAAGAAATAGCAACGAAATAAGTCGCGACACATTTTTACACTCTATTGATGGTATCATTTTTGATGGAGGCCTGCATGAGGGTTACATACGTGAACGAAAGTTTATTTACCCGCGATTACGCATCTCCTTTGAGATCCCGGATCGCTTTATCGTAAATACATCCCCCCATGCTGTTATATCCAGTGGTCCAGACAAAATTGCATTTCGTTTTGATGCCGTTCCTATTTCTGGCACTATATCTGCAAGCGATTATCTAAAAAGTGGCTGGGTAGCAAACCTCGATGAAACTTCTGTTAATCTTATCAAAATCGGAAATTTAGAAGCAGCTCGTGGCCGTGCATTTAATGAACATTGGCAATTTAGCATTATTGTCATCCCTTATGACAACCATTTTTTACGCTTTGTTACTGCAGCACCACACCAATCAGAAAACTTTCATCACATTGTTGAAAATATTCTACGAGGCTTTCGTCCCCTTTCATGGCTAGAACTGAAACGGATCAAGCCCTTAAAAATCCGAACTGTCCGCGTTAAAAAGGGAGATAGTATCGTCAATTTTTCCCAAATGATACAAGATGTACCCGACAAAGAAAAACTCTTCCGTATCCTGAACGGACTTACATCAACCGAAACCTTACAGGTAGGAAGCTTTGTCAAGATCATTACAGAATAAAAAGATCCTCTATTTCCTCTCATACCCTTTTGCATGAGTAAAGCATTCTTATTTCATGATAATTCGCAGAAAACACCCCTTTCATTGTAGAAAAGGCTCCTTTTATTGAAGTCACTTTTTTCTTAAAGATCGTAGGCTTCTTCAGAATTAGCTGTCAACAAAGCCTGACGTAATTTTTGCAAAGCACGTACTTCAATTTGACGGACTCTCTCTTTAGAGATTCCAAATTTTTCTCCCAAAGATTCTAAAGTTGCTCCCTTTTCACTAAGACGGCGAAAGCGAATAATTTCCATCTCACGCTCGTCAAGAATGTGCAGCGCATCATAAAGCCACTGTACACGTCTCTGCCCATCGATCATCTGTTCAATGACAGAATCTGGTAAGGGATTGTCATCAACCAAAATGTCCATTTTGGCTACGGGGTTATCGTCATATTCGGAAACAGAAACATTTAAAGAATTATCTACCCCTGAAAATCGAAAATCCATTTGTTCAACATCGCTTACTGAAACACCAAGCTTTTCAGAAATTGTCTTGAACATATCTTGTTTACTCAAAGTGCTGTCATTTTGTGCTAATTGAGCCCGCAGACGCCGAAGATTGAAGAAAAGAGCCTTTTGTGAAGAGCTTGTTCCTCCTCGAACAATAGACCAATTGCGTAAAATATAATCCTGAATAGACGCACGTATCCACCATGTCGCATAGGTTGAGAAACGGATTTCCCTATCTGGCTCAAAACGCGTAACAGCTTCCAAGAGTCCAACATAACCCTCTTGTACCAAATCTCCCAAAGGCATTTTAAAACTTTTAAAACGATTCGCAATCGCAATCACCAAACGCATATGCGCTGCTGCAATTTGGTGCATCGCTTCATCATCATTTTTATCTTTCCATCGCAGAGCTAAATCATGTTCTTTTTCCCACTCTAAATATGGTGCTTGCATCGCAGAACGCATCATATTGCGTCCCAAACTTCCATCAGTATTTTTATAATTATTGCTATTCTTATGAACAACATTTGAAATATTACCCATGACAGCCTCTAAAATCGAAAAGACAACAGACGTCTTCACAACAACGCTTTCCAATGAAAACGCATAAGTTGTATTCATGCGTAATACTCTTTAAAAGAGAGTTTTACAATCTAAAATTGTTTTTTTGTTACATAAATATTTCTAGATAAAAAACAGATATACTAAAAATAATTACTTTTATTCATGTTTTTCTAGGAAAAACTTGCGTATGATGTGAATCTCAGCGACGAATATTCACTAACAACTAATACAACCATAGCGGGAAATTTTATCATGGTCATCCCCCCTTAAATTGACACATAACACCCTATGCAACTTCGTATATTTGCAATAACGGTTTAAACGTCATAAAGTGCCAGGAAACAGCTTTTTAAGACGATGTAATTGATTTGAAGAAATACTTAAATATCGTAAGAGTGATTGAAGAAAATGCTCTCAATATGCTAAGGAAAGAATAGCCTGACTTTGTAACGGTCAAAATAACATTCTGGCCCAAAAACTCAGAAAGAAGTAGTTATGAATAGCGAACCAATTCAAAAAAATGATGTTTTTATCGAACAGTGCGGCCACGGTAAATTTGAAGGGTTTCGTTTTTATGCCCATAAAAATAACACGGATAAAACAACAAAAGAACAGGATATCCTGAGCGATGATGATTTAATTTCTGCTTTTTCGCAACGTGCTGCACGTTTTTGTGCTTCAGCTAACGCAGATTTTGCAATCAGTTCTGATGGTATCATTCGTTGGATTGGCCAAGCAGTTGGCAAACTCACACCGACCGAAGATATTTTAATGCCCAGCTTCATTCTTTTGGCTGATACGCAATTAACAGGGGAAAGTCGCGACAATGTCATTATACGACTAGAGCGCTTTGTTGCTTTTCATTTTGAAACTGCTTTAAAATCTCTATTTGATCTGCGCAATGCTCACCACCTTACAGGTCTAACACGTGATATTGCCTTACAACTCGTTAGCTCCTTGGGCATTATACCACGACGAAAAATTGCTAATATTGTAAAAAATATCGACCAACAATCGCGTGCAGAACTTCGACAATTTGGTGTTCGTTTTGGCGCTCTCCATATTTATGTTATACCTCTTATCAAACCAATTCCTGCTCAGGCTATAACGCTCCTATGGACACTTAAAAATGAAAGATGTGATACTACAGGCTTAAGTGAAATACTCGCTGCTTTGAGTGCTGGTCGCACCTCTCTGATTACTGACACAACCTACAACCCCCAACTCTATTCTTTGATAGGATACCAAATTTTGGGAAAGCGTGCTGTGCGTATTGATATCTTGGAACGCCTCAGTAACCTTATTCGCCTTGCTCTTAACTGGAAGCCCGGCATTAACCCTAAACCTGAAGGTGCTTACGATGGAAAGCGTTTCTTTATCACACCAACGATGATGTCTATCCTTGGTGCAAAAGAGGCCGATATGGAAGAAATTCTCAAAGGCCTTGGTTATCAATCACAACCATGTGACCTTACTCTGCTTAACAATGATTCTTCCGTTCAACAGCTCCACATCCAAAATGCAAAAACAGAGCATAATTGCCCTGAAGCGGAATGTGTAGGTGATCTATGGAAAGATATAGCATTGCTAAATATGGCACAAGAACAGGCGCTAAACAAAACACAGAAAGATAAAATATTACCAAGCCACTCTCAAGAATCTTTGAATTTTGAAAATTTTGTACCAGAAGCAGAACTCATCGGTGATTTTGCTAAACAAAAACAATCAGCCTCAGAGAGTAAAATTGTCTTATTGTGGCGTTACCAATATCGGAATACACGTCATTCCTATGGTAACCATTCCCGATCGAGAAAAAAACCGCAAGATAAACATGTAAGAACTTTCAAAGACAAAAAAAATACGACAAATGGTACTCCATTTCAAAAGAACACAGAATACACAAAAAAAACGAGAAGAACCGGCCCGACATATTCTGAATCCTCGCATAAAAAATCTTCTCCGATGCGGAATGTTCCTGACCCTCATTCTCCTTTTGCAAAATTAGCACAACTGCGTAATAGACTTGAAAATGACAAAACGGCCACTCCCCTTAAAAACAGGTAAAATAAGAAGGAGCATAAGGTTTTGACTTACGTTGTAACTGACAATTGTATCCATTGTAAATACACCGATTGTGTTGAAGTCTGCCCCGTTGATTGTTTTTATGAAGGTGAAAATATGCTTGTCATTAACCCGGATGAGTGCATAGATTGCGGCGTTTGTGAACCAGAATGTCCTGCTGAGGCTATTAAACCTGACACAGAACCAGGATTGGAGCAATGGTTAGAACTCAACCTTAAATATGCAAATAAGTGGCCCAATATTACTGCACGAAAAGATCCTCTCCCACAAGCAAAAGAGATGGACGGCGTTCCCAATAAATTAGAAAAATATTTTTCAGAAAATCCAGGGAGTGGTGATTTATAATAACAAAATGAACAAAATAACCCTTTAAATGTCCAAAATATTTTATGTACAAATGAAAAATTCTTGCGTGAAGTGATTGATTTTTTTCATTTAAGATGCTAGAAGTGCCTTGATATAGCTTTTCTGCTAGGTATTTTGTTTCTGCTTTTTTGCTACAAAGTAAATCTTTGTCGTCGGAGGGTGTTTGTTTTTTCGCTCTACTTAGGTAAGCATACGGGTACTTGTTCAAAAAATTTAGCTTTCAGGTGTTTGACCTATTTTCCAACAGTTGATTAGTAACAAAGGAAGTGAGTAAAAGATATGACGTCCCAGCAAAGCAAAGGTCCCCACGCTCATGGCTTCTCAGCTTCTGAATATATCGTTTATCCCACTCATGGGGTTGGGCAAATTGTAGCTATTGAAAAGCAAGAAGTTGCAGGGCAACAGCTGGAGTTGTTTGTTATTCATTTTGCTAAAGATAAAATGGATGTAAAAGTTCCTGTTACCAAAGCTCTTTCTATTGGCATGCGCAAATTATCTAAAGCTGATTCTGTTGAAAGTGCTTTAAAAGTTCTCCAAGGGAAAGCACGAGTTAAGCGGACTATGTGGTCACGTCGTGCACAAGAATATGACACAAAAATCAATTCTGGAAATTTTATTTTTATTGCCGAGGTCGTTCGTGACCTTTTTCGTTCAGACATGCAGCCTGAACAATCTTACTCTGAACGTCAGCTCTATACTGCCGCCCTTGATCGCATGGCTCGTGAAATCGCTGTTATCAATAATCTTTCTGAAACAGAAGCGATTGATTTAATAGAGATGCATCTCTCTAAAGGGCAGGAGCATAATTTTGAACCTAAAGTTGATAAAATATCTGAAGAGAATGGGGCAGTTTGCGCTGCTTAACAACGCTTTTCGCCGCTTAATAACACACGGAATTAAGGAAGCTTTTGTTTTCCAATTCTTTTTCTTGGTGTTTTTTATCTTTGATGCTTGATGTGTGGGATTATGTTTTATGTCTCTTGGATTTCGTGACATAGACGAAAGACTTCTTCTAGAAGTGTTTTTTTCATAAAGGAAGCAAGAAAATGCTGACCACATGCAGTGAAGATTGCGACCTTTTTAAAGTGAGTTGTGGCCCTTTAAAATATTAACTGTTTTTCCTTGAGAATGAAATTCTACAGGTATTTTATAATGCACGCGCTCAACAAAACGCACAAGCCCAACAAAACGCAAAACCTTTTAGTACAGCAAAGCAAGCAGAGCCTTTTAGTGCAGGGGGCAAAACCCCTCTCAAAATGAAAAACATGAAGATGTGAGTTCTCTTAATCAAGCAGAACTCCTTCTATTATAGAAGCCTTCTCCATTATAGAAGCTTTAATGGACGCGAATCTGCGAGATCTCCTCCCCTAGCAATAGCAGAAAACTATTTTTTAGGGGGTAACACGGAACGCCCACGATACATGCCTGTTTTCAAATCAATATGATGAGGGCGCCGTAATTCACCGGAATCCTTATCTTCAACATAGGTCGGTGCTTTCAGGGCATCAGCCGAACGACGCATACCCCTACGTGATGGAGAAGTTTTTCGTTTAGGTACAGCCATGAAGAAGGACTCCAAATTAACTAGAGAAAAGACAGCGCCGAGCTACAAACAAAATTTTCTGCATAGCACAACGGAATGACACCCCCCTATACACTGATTAAAGTCTTTTGACCAGAGTTTCATGCAAATTTTTATTCAATACTGCGTTTATGTTACCCACTATCATCAATTAAGGCAATATGTATAAGTTTTTGAAAAAATAATCCGCTGTTCTATAATACGAGATAACGTTAAAAAGTGATCTGTCGTTTGATATGGATTTCGCAAATGAGGATTTGGTAAACTAGCAACAAAAGCGGCAACCTGTGGAATAGTCAAATCCCGTGCATGACGAGAAAAATAGTGGAGAGAAGCTGCCTCTACTCCATAAATTCTGGGTCCCCATTCTACAATATTGATATAAATTTCCATAATGCGTTTTTTTGGAAGAATAAAATCTGCAATGAGAGAATAAATAATCTCAAGTCCTTTACGCACGTAAGACCGACTAGGCCATAAAAAAAGATTTTTAACCATTTGCATTGTTACAGTTGATCCACCTCGCCATGGCTTTACATCATCATTTAAAATTTTCCACAAGACATCCCAATCTACACCATGGTGACTGCAAAAATTATTATCCTCCGACATAATAATCCCTGAAGGAACTGCAGAAGAAATATCCGAAAGAGCAACCCATTCACGCTGATAAGAATTGCCTAACAAAGCATCACGCATCATCAGAGTAGAAACAGGAGAAATAAAGTTCCAACGGTAAATAAACAGGAAAATAATGGGAAGACAAAACAAAAATACAAAAAGGCAGACAACCCAATTAAGGAGACGATGGCAGTGGCACCATTTTTTTTGCCTACCGCGTTCTTTTTTTACAAAGCACAAGAACATTTTCAAATAACCATTTCATTTTTTACGAGCTTATCATAAAAAGAAGCAATCTATTTTGCAAAAAATAAAGGAAGCAATCATGACTGAATTCTCGAATCTTCTTGCAAAACATGCGAACACTATCGAACAACGGCTTCACATACTCTTAAACCTCCAAGTTCAATCAGGAGAAATTTCCCGCCCTGAAGGCTTACTAAATGCCATACGCTACGGTGTTTTGAGTGGAGGAAAATGTTTACGTTCTTTTCTCGTCATTCAAAGTGGTGTGCTTTTTGGGGTTTCTCCTGAACACTCGCTTGATATTGGTGTTGCATTAGAATGTGTTCACTGTTACTCGCTCATTCATGATGACCTTCCTGCTATAGACAATGACACACTGCGTCGTGGCAAACCAACTGTTCATAAAAAATTTGGTGAAGCCACAGCCATTTTAGCAGGTGATGCTCTTCTCACTTTTGCCTTTGAAATCATTGCACACAAAGCTTGTGCGCTAACGTCACAAACAAGATTAAACCTCATCACAGCTTTGTCACAAGCAGCAGGTTTTGGTGGCATGATTGGTGGTCAATTTCTTGATGTTGATGCGGAAAATAAGTCACTTTCCCCTGACGATATTGCGACCATACAACGCATGAAAACAGCCGCGCTGATCAGTTTTGCTTGCCAAGCAGGCGCTATTCTTGGCCACGCTTCTGAAGAACTAACACAACAACTTGCTGATTTTGGAACAAAGATTGGTTTAGCTTTTCAGCTAACAGATGATCTGCTAGACGTTACCAGCAACACTCAGCGTCTTGGAAAAACCGCAGGAAAAGATAAAGCAGCCAATAAAGCAACCTTCGTTAGTTGCTATGGTATTTCAGAAACACAAAAGAAATGTGAAGCTCTCATTGCTGAAGCTGAAAAGCTTCTTCACTGTTTTGGTGATGAGGCTACTCTCCTTAGACAAGCAGCTAACTTTATTGCAACACGCAGTTCTTAAAAGCATTACCGCCCTTATAATTACCTCTCTTACAATCACTGCCCTTACAATTACTTTTTCCGCAAACCAGAGATGACCTTTTCCAAGCAAATATCTCATTTGATAACAACTTTGTGCTTTTTACATTCTGTTTTCTACAATCACAACTCATCGAGGATGAGACAAGGCAATCTTTGTTTAACCCTTTGATTTCAATTTTGCCCAAAGCGCACGTGAATATACTCCCCCAAAATTTTTTGAAATTCCTCAGCAATGTGAGGACCTCGTAGAGTTTTCACCTTTTTTCCTTCAATAAACACAGGTGCAGCCAGAACTTCTCCTGTTCCAGGCAATGAAATTCCAATATCCGCATGTTTTGATTCCCCCGGGCCATTAACGATACACCCCATCACGGCCACCTTTAAACCTTCAATACCAGGATATTTTTTACGCCAAACGGATATATTTTTACATAAATCAGTTTCAATCTTTTGCGCCAACATTTGAAACACTGTCGAAGTCGTTCGACCACATCCAGGACAAGCCGCAACAGCAGGTACAAACTGCCTAAACCCCATAACTTGCAAAAGTTCTTGGCACACTTTCACCTCTCGTGTGCGATCTCCCCCTGGCTCAGGTGTTAAGGAAATCCGGATTGTATCTCCTATTCCTTGCTGCAACAAAATTCCTAAAGCAGCAGAAGAAGCCACTATTCCCTTCGTCCCCATACCTGCTTCTGTTAAACCTAAATGGAGAGCATGATCTGAACGCTGTGCCAAAAGGCTGTACACAGTAATCAAATCTTGCACGTCACTCACCTTAGCAGACAGAATAATTTTATCCCGCCCTAAACCAATCTCTTCAGCTGCAAATGCTGAATATAATGCTGACTGAATCACAGCCTCCCTCATAATTTCTGTGGCAGACAGAGGCTCTTTTCGCTGTGCATTTTCATCCATTAATCGTGTCAGTAAAGCAGCATCCAGCGATCCCCAGTTCACTCCAATGCGTATAGATTTATTATACTGGCAGGCGATCTCTATAATCTGGTTAAATTGCTGATCTTTTTTAGCTCCAAAACCAACATTACCGGGATTAATTCGATATTTTGCAAGTGCTTCAGCACAAGCGGGGTGGTTGACCAAAAGCTTATGACCAATATAGTGAAAATCACCCACTAAAGGAACAACAATACCTAAGCGTTCTAATTTTTCTCGTATCTTGGGAACTGCCGCAGCTGCTTCGTCACGATCGACAGTTATCCTAACCAATTGAGACCCCGCACGCCAGAGCGCACCAACTTGCTCCGCAGTTGCATCAACATCAGCTGTATCTGTATTTGTCATAGACTGAACGACAATCGGATGCCCCCCACCAACAACAACATCTCCAACCATCACAGCAACAGACTGGCGACGTTTTAAAGGTTTTGATAAATAATATGCTGTGCTCATCAGCTCCTCGTCGCCTTTCAAACTCGGCTGCACCACTCGTTACCGCGGCAGTATACCGCAAAAGTTATTAGTCAGAAAAAGAAATATCAAACTCTCATGAAAAAGAATATGCCGTTGGAAATAACATGCATGACATAACAAATAATGGCCTATCCGCTATTTCATTTGTTTTAAAATTATGAACAAATCTTACATCAATATCCAAGTGCAAAATACCATCCCCTCATTGTTTTATAAGATTTTTCTAAAACTATCCTATTTTTACAACACCTTAACACCGCAATGCGCAAAGATTATTGAATCTCGGCGTTACTTAAATTCTAGAAAACACTTTCTTTTCTAACGATTGGAAAATTTATACAATACAAAAACAACCAAGATTACATCCATTTAGTTTAACTCAAACCAATCATCAGTTATTTCCCTAAAACCAAACCTTACACCATATAACAATACTCATAAAACTACAGATAAGACAGTAATATTAAAAATAACCCTAATGACGTGCAGAATCTAAATCCATAGCAAATAACTGTAAGACACTAATTAAAACAAACACAAAAATTATAACTCAGCAAAAACACATCATTCAAACTGATAACGGATCTTCAAGCATAACAGGCCATGCTCCTTAATATTGAAAATCATAAAAGCAATTTTAGAACCATAAAATAGCAACCAAACAAGTGATCTCAATAGCTGGTTACATAAAAATCACCTATAGACCAGATAAAGCTGGGCGAACCACACTCATCTTAAAACTATGAGCTGATTGCAAAACAAAAGAAGAAATAATACAGATAAAATCCTCTAACCTGGATTTTTAAAAAAATAACCACACCAGAGAAGGGCCTCTTCCAGCAGACAGGTATCATCTCACCTTCTTTGCTATTTATGCCCACTTTATTTTGTCACTTTTGTTATTTTGTCTCTGATATTCCACCAACCGCTTCTAATTGATGTAAAAAATCTTCCATTGTATAGTTAGTAGTATCGTTCAAATTTGTTTCCAGTGTAGCCCGAACATTCATCATCCTTTGTTCCAAATCATCAAAGGACAAATTATCAACTGCAATAACAACTTCAGCCAAAAGAGAACAGTGCGTTGAAGTAATGTCAACCACCCCTCCCCCAAGAGCAAATAAGCGCTCACCAGAAGAAGACAAAACACGGATAGTTCCTGGCATAAGATCCGCCATCAAAGGCGCATGACCAGCCATGACCGTCAAATAACCCGAAGATGAAGGCAATGTAACAGACAAAACCTTCTCTGAAAAAACAAGCTTTTCAGGCGACACCAGCTCAAACAAAAAACCTTCTACCCTTTTATGTTCCACAGGGACCTCTTGTTCTTTCTCCAATAACCATCAAGCAGACAACTCCCCTTATGAAGAAGCAGCTGCAGCCAAACGCTTTCCTTTTTCAATTGCTTCATCGATCGCACCGACCATATAAAATGCCGCTTCCGGTAAATCATCATACTCGCCAGCGCACAAACCTTTAAATCCTTTAATCGTATCCGCTAAAGATACAAGCTTCCCTGGAGAACCCGTAAAAGCCTCAGCTACGTGGAATGGTTGTGAAAGGAAACGCTCAATTTTACGTGCCCGCCCCACAAGCAATTTATCTTCTTCAGATAATTCATCCATTCCAAGGATAGCGATAATATCCTGCAACGCTTTATAACGTTGCAAAATGGTCTGGACCTGGGATGCAACTTCATAATGCTCCGCACCAACTATCAATGGATCTAACATACGTGAAAAAGAATCGAGAGGATCAACCGCTGGGTAAATACCCTTTTCAGCAATCGCACGGGAAAGAACTGTCGTTGCATCCAAGTGCGCGAAAGATGTCGCCGGTGCTGGGTCAGTCAAATCATCCGCGGGAACGTAAATAGCCTGAACAGACGTAATAGAGCCCGTTTTAGTACTTGTAATACGCTCTTGCAAAGCTCCCATATCCGTTGCTAAAGTTGGTTGATACCCCACCGCAGAAGGAATTCTTCCAAGAAGCGCTGAAACTTCTGAACCTGCCTGGGTAAAACGGAAAATATTATCCACGAAGAAGAGAACATCCTGCCCTTCATCACGGAAACTTTCTGCAATTGTTAGGCCCGAAAGAGCAACACGTGCACGTGCTCCTGGTGGTTCATTCATTTGTCCATAAACGAGAGCACATTTTGATCCTTCAGCAGACCCACCATTATCCCTTGGGTTAACGTTAACACGGCTTTCGATCATTTCATAATAGAGATCATTGCCCTCTCTCGTCCGCTCACCCACACCAGCAAAAACTGAATATCCACCATGAGCTTTCGCGATATTATTAATGAGCTCCATAATTAGAACAGTTTTTCCAACACCAGCCCCACCAAATAAGCCAACCTTTCCTCCCTTAGAATAAGGGGCCAACAAGTCAACTACCTTAATTCCTGTAACCAAAATCTCTGATTCAGTTGATTGTTCTACATATTCAGGAGCAGACTGGTGAATAGAACGCGTTTTTGTTGTAGCGATAGGTCCTATTTCATCCACAGGTTCACCAATCACATTCATAATGCGTCCAAGTGTTGCCTCTCCAACAGGAACACAAATTTGCGTCCCCGTATCAAAAACTTCTTGACCACGTACAAGACCATCCGTTGTATCCATTGCAATTGTTCGAACAGTATTTTCACCCAAATGCTGAGCTACTTCTAAAACCAACCGATTCCCCAAACGATCTGTCTCTAACGCATTCAGGATATTGGGAAGCTTTCCTTCAAATTGCACATCTACAACAGCTCCAATTACCTGCGTAATCCGACCAACTTCCCCTTTAACGGCCTTTTTAACAACAGAGGAAGACTTCGCAGAAGAACGAGAAGCCTTCGGAGGCGACTTAACCTCTTCTTGAGACTTCGAAGAAGCAGCCTTTTTCACATCCGAAGAACGAACAGCTGGCTTCTTTGCTTCAACTTTTGATGCCGTTTTTTTTGATGTCGTTGCTTTTACCATCAATCCTTACCTTCTTAATTTAAAGCGCTTCAGCACCTGCAATAATTTCAATCAATTCCGTGGTGATCTGTGCCTGACGTTGACGATTATACGTTATCGTCAATTTATTAATCATCTCACCCGCATTGCGCGATGCATTATCCATAGCACTCATTTTTGCACCCATTTCACCAGCAACATTTTCAAGCAATGCTCGAAAGATTTGTACGGAAAAATTCCGCAAAACGAGCTTATTCAGAAGAGAAGTAGCATCCGGCTCATAATCATAAACGGCCGCCTGCAGCTCTCTAATTTTTTTCGTATTACCAGAAAGGCTTTTTCCTTTTTTAACAGGCTCTTCTTCTACTGTTATTGGAATCAACCCTAAAGTCATTGGACGCTGTGTTATTACCGAAACAAATTCGGAATAAAAAAGCGTACAAACATCAAAGGCACCTTCATTAAACAAATCAACAAGACGCTGGCTAATTTTTGCTGCATCAGCAAAGCTAACATGTTTAACAGAACGCAAATCAATATGATCAATCATCAATTCTTTAAAATCACGCGATAGAAGATCAGCCCCTTTTTTGCCAACGGTTAAAATTTTAACCGTCTTACCCTGAACATGAAGTTGAGAAATACGCTCACGTGCACAACGCACAATTTGCGTATTAAAAGCACCACATAGCCCGCGCTCAGAAGTGCAAACAACCAAGAGATGCACAGCATCCCTCCCTGTACCACGCATTAACAGAGGCGCTTCAACTTGCCCAATATCACGCTTTACATTAGCGACAATGGAAGCCATCCGCTGAGCATAAGGACGTGCAGATTCTGCAGCTTCTTGTGCACGATGCAACCTTGCTGCCGCAACCATTTGCATGGCCTTGGTAATTTTTTGTGTTGCCTTGACTGAAGCTATACGGTCTCTTAAATCTTTCAGCGACGCCATCTAAGCATTCCATTCACTAAGAAAAACTCTTCACAAAACAATCAAGAATAGAAACTAACTGATTCTTGATTGAATCTGTTATTTGCTTTTCAGTCCCAATTGCATTGAGAAGGTCGGGATAATCATCACGCAACAATATCAATAAACTCCGCTCAAACCGCCCTACATCAGAAACAGCCAAGGAATCAAGATAACCATTAACACCAGCAAAAATAACCACAACCTGTTCTGGCGTTGTAAGCGGTGAAAATTGCGGTTGCTTTAGCAGCTCCGTTAGACGCGCACCCCTATTTAAAAGATGCTGTGTTGAAGCATCTAAATCTGAACCAAACTGCGCAAAAGCAGCCATTTCTCTGTACTGAGCTAACTCACCTTTAATAGAACCAGCAACTTGCTTCATCGCCTTAATTTGCGCAGAAGATCCCACACGCGACACAGAAAGACCAACATTCACCGCAGGGCGTATGCCTTGGTAGAATAAATTTGTTTCTAGGAAAATTTGACCGTCCGTAATGGAAATGACATTAGTTGGAATGTATGCAGACACATCATTAGCCTGTGTCTCAATCACTGGCAACGCCGTTAAAGACCCAGAGCCATTTTCAGCATTCAACTTCGCAGCACGCTCTAAAAGACGGGAATGTAGATAAAACACATCTCCTGGATAAGCCTCACGACCTGGCGGACGACGCAAAAGCAAGGACATCTGACGATAAGCCACAGCCTGTTTTGAAAGATCATCATATCCGATCAAAGCATGCTGACCATTATCACGAAAATATTCCCCCATGGCACATCCAGCTAAAGGTGCCATAAATTGCATTGGTGCCGGATCAGACGCTGTTGCAGCAACAATGATTGAATATTCTAAAGCTCCACGCTCTTCTAAAACCTTAACAAATTGTGCAACTGTTGAGCGTTTCTGACCAACAGCAACATAAATACAATAGACCTTATCCTGGGCGTTTTCAGCGCCCTTTTCATGGAAAGGTTTTTGGTTAAGAAAAGTATCCAGCAAAATGGCTGTTTTTCCCGTTTGACGATCCCCAATAACCAACTCACGCTGACCACGGCCAATAGGAATAAGCGCATCAATAGCTTTCAGTCCTGTAGACATCGGCTCATGCACAGACTGACGCGGAATGATCCCTGGGGCTTTCACATCAACACGACGACGGTTCTTTGCCTGTAAAGGCCCTTTACCGTCAATAGGATTTCCCAATGCATCTACAACACGCCCAAGCAGTTCTGGTCCAACGGGAACATCCACAATGCTCCCAAGCCTTTGAACAGTATCACCTTCACGGATCTCCCTATCTGATCCAAAAATAACAACCCCAACATTATCCATTTCCAAATTCAGCGCCATACCACGCACACCATTGGAAAAGGAAACCATCTCACCAGCTTGAACATGATCCAAGCCATAAACACGAGCAATACCATCACCCACAGATAAAACCCGACCAATTTCTGAAAACTCAGCCTTTTGATCAAAGTTTTTAATTTGCTCTTTCAGGATTTTTGAAATTTCAGATGGTCTAATATCCATCAGCTGACCTCTTTTTTCAATGCAAGCTTAAGCGACAATAATTTTGTAATAAGGGATGCATCAACCTGATACGACCCAAAACGCACGACAAGTCCACCGAGAATCGTTGGATCAATCACTGATTGTAATATAACTTTTCCTCCAAGAATATTCTCTAAAGTCGTACATAATTTTTCTTTTTGATGAACATCCAATTGACGTGCAGAAATAACCTGCACCGAAACTTCTTTGCGAAAAGAAGCAACACGGCGCCGAAACGCATGTAAAATACCAGATAGAGCAGAAAGACGACGATTCACCGCAACAACATGCAGAAAATTGCGAACAATTTTCCCCGCACCTTCATTAGCCACTCCCATATTTTTGCAGATGGAAGTAAAGACACCAACCTGTTCTTTTGCTGAGAAGAAAGGATTTTTTAGAAAAAGCTTTAGGGCTTCATTCTGATCTAAAACAGCGTGAAAAGACACAAGAATCTTTTCCACATCATCAACACAACCGGCCTCTCGAACTAAACCAAAAAGCGCATCTGCATAGCGTTGGCTCACTAATGGTAACGATAGAAAAGAAAATGAATCCGACACGAAATCTCGCCTCTTTCCTTCGAATAGCTCTCTGAATATTGACCAGATGGAATAAATCACATACCCCAAACTCTAGGAAGCTCTTCCTAAAATCCGGAACAAAAAGACCTTTATTACCTAGCATAGACATAGCTAACGTGCAACACCACAAAGCCACGCTTTGTGAAATTTTA
The DNA here is from genome assembly GCF_001281405.1 of Bartonella ancashensis. Lineage (NCBI taxonomy): Bacteria > Pseudomonadati > Pseudomonadota > Alphaproteobacteria > Hyphomicrobiales > Bartonellaceae > Bartonella > Bartonella ancashensis. Next base: position 374,171 of record NZ_CP010401.1, read on the forward strand.
ATAAATAATTCCAACAATCCTCAAAATTATTTACAAAAATGCTATTCATAATCCTTCTTTAAATCCATTAAAACCAATTATAGGATTGACTATTTTCTTTGAGTTAATACTGCACAAGAAAATCAAAAAATAAGATTTAACACAAGGCCACGGTCACATGACCACAACTTGTTTAAAAATAAGGAGAGATAGCCACAGCCCTCTTATTCAATGAAATGAATGCCATGGCATCAATACTGCGCATTTCTTGTTTTTCATTATTTCTTTTGAGCCCATTTTCAGAGATTAAGAGAAATACACCTTTTTCTCACCTCTCCCCCTCCGCATATTAACCACCCTTAACGCCAGCAATGTTGTTGTTCAAAACGTTAGCAATATTACTATTTAAAAAGGTGAAAGCGAAGGCATCCACGATAACACCCCCTTTTGGAAAAAACTAACCTAACTTTCAAGATTCACATTCTTTCAGGATTCACATTTTTCTCTGAGTCCTTTTTTGATATCCTCAGATAATAAAGCCAATTTGGTCATATCCGCTTCGTGAAACGTATCAAAAACTGATCCTGTTATTTTTTCTCCGAACTGAGATAACAATAAGTCCATTTTGAAGCTCTCATCAGCTAAACGAGCAACCATCACATCCTCTGAAAGATTGAGAAGAACGCCCTTTTCCATAATTTGATAGTAAGCATGTAAATTTTTTAAAACCTGTTCCGTAAGCGGCCCAATTTTCGGGGTTTCTGTATGTTGAAAACTAAGCATCTTATTGAAATCTACAATGTCACGCACGAGCACATCATGATAAGAGGTAATATATTGGTAGATCAATTGCCGTGCATTATTAACTGGAGAACCACAAAGAGCAGCCATCATTTGCTTTGGAGCCGCAATCATAGGCTTGAATATTTTGTACGACTCTCTGACCAATTTGTAAGAAAAAATGAATGCCGTGGCATCAATATTGCGCATTTCTTGTTTTTCGTTATCTCGAATAACTTTTGTTACCGACGAATGTGCTAATCCTCCCGATATACAGAAAAAACAGAGCACACCAAGAACAAGAAACCTTATTATCTCAGCCAAATCATTCCCCTTCTGCCAATCGTTTCTCTTTTATGAAACACCTTGATGAATGCATCCATTCTCTTAATCTTTTTTATAAAAAGCTTTGTGGATCAATGTCAATCTGCACCCGCACTACACTTGGCATTTTTGGTGCTTGAGCAAGCATAGTTTGAATAAATCCTTGCATATCAAAAGAACGTGGCCCATGCAGTAAAAGCCGAAAGCGGTAACGCCCACGGACCATTGCCAATGGCGCCTCTGCAGGCCCCATCAAGGATACATTCTGCACAACCGGGGCAGCTTGACGTAAAACACGGGCATAATTTTCTGCAATTTTGCGCATTTTTGAAGATATAATCAATGCCGCAAACCGCCCATAAGGTGGTAAATAATGCTTCTGACGAACGGCAAGCTCACGCACATAAAAATCATCACGCTGTTGCAAAAGCAGGGCTTGTATAACAGGATGGTCTGGTTGATAAGTTTGCAATAACCCCAAACTATCCAACCCCATACGTCCTGCTCTTCCTGTTACCTGAGACAAAAGCTGAAATGTCCGTTCTCCTGCTCGTAAATCACCATTGGCAAGGCTAAGATCAGCATCAATCACTCCAACCAAAGAAAGCCCCGGAAAGTGATGTCCCTTCGCCACTAATTGTGTCCCGATAATAATATCAACAGTTCCATTTGTTATTGATTCTAATTCACGACGTAATTGCCCAACACCCCCTTTTAAATCCGTTGATAAGATCAATAATCGCGCCTGCGGGAAGAGCTTTTGTGTTTCTTCAGCGATACGCTCCACCCCAGGCCCACAAGCAGCTAAATGATCAAGTGTTCCACATTCACAGCACGCCTCTGGAATAGGTTGACAATGCCCACAATGATGACATTTGAGACAGCCCTGCAAACGGTGTTCTACTAACCAGCTTGAACACTCCATACAATGAAACCTATAACCACAAATTCGACATAAGGTTAAGGGAGCATAGCCACGTCTGTTAAGAAAGAGGAGAGATTGTTCCCCTTTATCAAGGGTTTGTTTGAGTGCATCTTCAAGAGCAAAAGAAATAAAGCGTCCTTTCCCCACCCCTCCTTTCCGCATATCAACTGCCTTCAACGTCGGCAATGCAGCTGCTTGAAAACGTGAAGACAAGTGCACGCGCTGGTAGCGCCCCCACAAAACATTCACTTGGCTTTCAACTGAAGGGGTTGCAGACGATAAAATAACAGGGCACTGTTCAAAAGAACCCCGTGCAACCGCCATATCACGCGCATGATAAAAAATACGTTCTTCTTGCTTGTAAGCGCTATCATGTTCTTCATCAACAACAATGAGTCCAAGATTTTGAAAAGGTAAAAAAAGTGCCGAGCGCGCGCCGGCGACAATACGAACATGCCCTTCTGCAACTTGCCGCCACACACGTTCCCGACGACGCGGAGCTAAATCTGAATGCCATTCAGCAGCTAAAGCCCCAAAACGTGCGTGAAACCTATCTAAAAATTGTTGTGTTAAGGCGATTTCTGGAAGCAAAATTAAAATTTGCTTTCCCTCTCTTAGCGCTTGAGCCACTGCCTCAAAATAAACCTCTGTTTTTCCTGAACCTGTTACACCATCAAGGAGGAATACTTGAAATCGTGAAGAGGATACACCCTCCTGCAAAAAGACTGCTGCTGCTTTTTGATCTCCCTCTAAAATAGGCGGACAAAAATCAGGATTAGCCTGCGCTACAAGAGGAGATATCGGCAAAACAGCTTCTTCCAATACTCCAAGTGCCTTTAACCCTTCAACAACAGAAGGAGAAGTTCCAGCTGCATGTGCAAGACCAGAACGTGTCCACACCGCTCCATCACGGACTAACTCTAAAACACGTAATCGAGCAGCAGTTAAACGCTCAACCTCTCCTCCACAATAACGCAAACCAACGCCCTGTTCTTCAGGGTCTAAAGCAGCAGGAACACAAAGAACCAACCGTGCAATAAGACCGAGCGGAGTCATCGTATATTGACTAACAAAACGCAAAAAAGCAATCGTTTCAGCCTTTAAAGCCGGACAATTAAAAACACGGGAAATCGCACGTAACTTATCATAAGAGACAGGCTTTTCATCACCAGAAATATGTGTATCAACTGACACAACAAAACCACAAAGAGTCCTTCCCGCAACGGGAACCTGAACAAAGGAACCAACTCCTACCTCTGTAGCAGAAGAAACCTTGTAACTATAAGCATGAGACACAGGAATCGGTACTAAAACTGAAACAATTTTTATTTCTGACACGTCTGATTTTACCTTGTATCACTGCATTATTTTTTGCGCTTCATCAGGTTTTAAACCCTCATTTGAATATGAAGGTACCTGCTCTTAACACTTCTTTTTCATACAAATCGATCCCTATCTGTCCTTCTTCATCACCAATAGAGATTGATCCAAAATTTAACTTATAGTGTGCAATACAGCTATAGCTCTTCTCTTCATGCTTTTATTCACAATTATCCCATAACGCACAAACATAGATAAATTCATCTCTTGCTTTCACACTCAAGAATAGCGCATAAAACGATTTTAATGTGAGTCATCAGGTAACTTTCAATATTAAAGGCTTTAAATTCATCAAGGAGGCCAAGAATGAAATTTTTTGTGGATAGTGCGAATTGTGAAGATATCCAAGAATTACAAAATCTAGGCTTGGTTGACGGTGTCACGACGAACCCTTCTCTTATTCTGAAATCTGGACGCCATATTCTTGAAGTGACACGAGAAATTTGCTCACTCGTCCAAGGGCCTGTTTCTGCTGAAGTAACCGCAACAGACTTTGATACAATGATGAAAGAAGCAGATATTTTAGCAAAAATTGCTGAGAATATTTGTATCAAACTTCCCTTAACATTTGATGGGCTAAAAGCATGCAAAGCCCTTACAGAAAGAGGGTTAAAAACAAATCTTACTCTTTGTTTTTCTGCTACTCAGGCTTTGTTAGCAGCTAAGGCCGGTGCTACATTTGTTTCACCTTTTGTCGGAAGATTAGATGACTGTGGAATAAATGGTCTGGAATTGCTACACGATATCCGCACTATTTATGATAATTATGGGTTTTCTACACAAATTTTGGCAGCATCCATCCGTACGGTCACACATGTAAAGGAGGCCGCATTAAGTGGGGCTGACGTTGTAACAGTCCCACCAAAAATTTTAAAAGACCTAGTGTCACATCCTCTAACGGATAAAGGATTACAAATATTTTTAACAGACTGGGCTAAAACAGGCCAAAAGATTGCTTAAACCCTGCTCTAAAACCGCGCAAGCTCTCTGCTAAGCTGCATAAAAATTTGTTCAGCCAATTCTTCGGCTACACGTTTTTTTGCGTCACTTTCAGACTGCTGTGTCCCATGATTTTGAAAAAAATGACGATATTGGGCACTCGTCTTTACTGTCCCTCGCGCTACAACAAGATTTCTCACTTTATCCTCTAAGACATAAGAAGCCTGACCCCGCATTATGCCAACGGGACCTTGTTTCATTGCTTCCATTGCCAGACCTTGTTTCATTTTTTCCATCGTCAATTCACCACCTCCCCACAGAGACAGTTCTCCAGAAACAGATGTTTTTAGGGATAATTTATACACCGGCACTATAGGGCCTCCCCCTTTTTCATAGATAAGAAAAAGTATACGATTGCGTACCATTTGACCAAAACGATCAAGAGGTTCATCAACCACAATTGATGCAAGCTTTGTGGAAAAACTTGGTGAAATAAATATCGGAGGACCTTCCCTTATAACAGAAGTTGTTACTGTCTCCCTTACAATTTCTTGGTGGTAAAGAGGCTCAATAATGCAGCCAGAAAACAGCATCAATATCCATGCATAAAGGATTAAAGAACGTAAGTTAGAAAACGACATTGACAATCCTCTTTGGCACAATAACAATTTTCTTAATTGACTGTTTTACTAATAGTGCTTGAACAAAATCAAGTGCAAGAACAGCATGTTCAATAGCCTTTTGATCAGCTTCCGCAGGAACAATTACACTTCCCCGTTTTTTACCATTAACCTGCACTGGCAAAGTAATAAAATCTTCAACAATTAAAACCTTATTATAAATAGGCCAAGACAGCTCTGATACAAGTGTTTTCCCTCCTAAAATCGCATAACATTCCTCTGCCAAATGTGGCATCATAGGTGCAATCATAATGCAGAAAAAATCCATCGCTTGACGTAAAGCAGACTTCATCTCATCATCAAGCTTATCTGCCATATTTGAAAATGGCGCTATTACATTCAATAACTCGTATAAACGAGCAACAGACCTATTGAACGCCAGCTTTTCCAGGTCATCCTCAACGGCACAAAGCGTGCGGTGCACTGCCTTTGATAGCTCCAAGGCTTCTCCTTTTTTACCCTCACATGGCATTACTTCCTTCAGTACAGGAGCACTCAATGCAACACAACGCCAAACACGTTGTATGAAGCGATAAGCTCCTTCAATCCCTGCTTCTGACCAAATAACATCACGTTCAGGAGGAGAGTCTGACAACATAAACCAACGCACTGTATCAGCACCATAGGAAGCAATAATCTCATCAGGATCAATTACATTCTTTTTTGATTTTGACATTTTTTCGATTGAACCGATCGCCACCTCACTTTGATCAGTTAGTTTATAGGCGCAACGTTTCCCATCCTTTTCCACAATTTCCACTTCTTCTGGAGACACCCACCCTTGAGTATCACGGTAAGTTTCGTGAACAACCATGCCTTGCGTAAAAAGCCCTTTAAATGGCTCATCCACAAAAGTATGGCCAGTTAATTTCATGGCACGCATAAAAAAGCGAGCATATAAGAGATGTAAAACAGCATGCTCAATTCCCCCGATATATTGCTGAACGGGAAGCCATTGAGCTGTTATTGCTGGATCTGTTGGCCCTTGCGCCCAGGGAGCAGTGAAGCGAGCATAATACCAAGAGGAATCAACGAAAGTGTCCATTGTATCGGTTTCACGCTTGGCCGACTTGCCACAAGATGGGCAAGTCACCGCTTTCCATGAATCATGGCGTGAAAGAGGATTACCAGGTTGATCAAAAGTAACATCCTCAGGTAGAATAACTGGTAAATCATTTTGCGGAACAGGCACAACCCCACAATCAGCACAGTGAATCATAGGAATTGGGCACCCCCAATAACGTTGTCGTGAAATACCCCAATCACGCAGCCGAAACTGTACTGTTTTTTCCCCTTGAGGTCGATCATTTAGAATTTGCTTTTCAAGATGTTGCGCTACCTTCTCAAAAGCTTCCTTTGGTGTGAGTCCGTTTAAAAACCCCGAATTAATCATCACGCCATCACCAGTATATGCGGTTTCAGAAATTGTGAAACCGGCATCCTCTCCCTCAGGCAACACTACCGCGCACACAGGCAAACCATATTTACAGGCGAAATCCAAATCCCTTTGATCATGAGCGGGACATCCAAAAATAGCCCCTGTCCCGTAATCCATTAAAACAAAGTTAGCGATATAAACAGGAAGCCGAATTGCTGAATCTAATGGATGAACAGCCAAAATTTTAGTTAAAAAACCTTCTTTTTCTACTGTTTCCAATGCTTCTGTTGTTGTACTTCTGCAACGGCAACTTTCAATAAAACGACTCAGCTCTTGATCTTTTTGTGCTAATTTTTGCGCTAGAGGATGGTCCACAGAAAGAGCTAAAAAAGAGGCCCCAAACAAAGTATCAGGACGCGTTGAATAGCAGGTAATTTCATCAAATTCTTCACATAAATCTTCTGCCTGAGTTTTATCTAGAGCCCAGCGAATGAAAAGTCCTTGAGATTTACCTATCCAATTTTTTTGCATGACACGAACTTTTTCTGGCCATGCTTCAAGCCCTTCAAGACTTTTCAACAAATCATCACTAAAATCAGTAATTTTAAAGAACCACTGAGTCAATTCGCGCTGTTCAACCAGCGCACCAGAACGCCAACCACGACCATCCACCACTTGTTCATTTGCTAAAACTGTTTGATCAACAGGATCCCAGTTCACCTTGGCAACTTTACGTACCACAAGCCCTTTTTTATAAAGGTCTAAAAAGAGCATTTGTTGGCGATGATAATAGCTCACATCACATGTTGCAAATTCACGCGACCAATCTAAAGAGAGTCCTAGCTGCTTTAACTGCTGACGCATAACTGCAATATTTCTTTCAGTCCAAATTTTTGGATGCACCTTGTTCTGCATAGCTGCATTTTCAGCCGGCATACCAAACGCATCCCACCCCATGGGATGAAGAACATTAAATCCTTTTGCACGTTTATAACGCGCAATAACATCCCCCATCGTATAATTGCGCACATGCCCCATATGAATGCGACCAGAGGGATAGGGAAACATTTCTAGAACGTAATATTTCTCACCTTCATCTTCATGAGTGGTTTGAAAAATCTTCTTTTCATCCCAAACAGCTTGCCACTTTTGTTCTTGTGCACGTGCGTTATAGCGTTCAACTACCATCTCTATTATACTCTATCACCATACATTAAATAAAAAGCTCCTTAGCATCACCATGGATTAACATTATCGTCAACATTTTCAATGAAAATTGTAACAAGCTTTTATCAGTAATAACCTGAATCATAAAAAACGGAAAGCATAAGATCATGAATGAGATCGTCCCCTCTTCTCTCGAAGCATGGAGAAATATTCAACAAGAGATTGCTCAGACCTGTAAAGAATATCACCGCTCTGTTGATGATGTTCAATTAATTGCCGTTTCCAAAACAGTTTCTGCAGAAAAAATCATTCCCCTTTTACAAGCAGGGCACTCTTTCTTTGCCGAAAACCGCGTGCAAGAAGCTGCACAAAAATGGCCCCCCTTGCGCCAACAATTTCACACTCTTGAACTTCATTTAATTGGCCCTTTACAGTCCAACAAAACAGCAGAGGCTGTTAAAACTTTTGATGTTATTCAAACTGTTGATCGAGATAAAATAGCCCAAAATCTAGCAGAAGAAATGTGCAAACAAAAAAAATCTCTCCCTTGCTATCTTCAAGTTAATATCGGGCTAGAAACACAAAAAAGTGGTCTTGCACCGCAGGAAGTAATATCCTTTGCAAACCGATGCAAAAATCATCATGGACTTAATGTTATAGGTTTAATGGCTATTCCCCCATTACACAAAAATCCTGGACCTTATTTTGCCCTTCTGGCAAAATTGGCCAAAGAAGCGAACTTGTCAAAACTTTCCATGGGCATGTCAAATGATTTTAAAATCGCCCTTCAATTCAACTCTAATGTCCTGCGTATTGGTTCAGCTTTGTTTGGACAACGCCCTCTTTGAACAGTCCTTCTTTTCACCCTCTGTTCCCCTTGTTGCTCGTAGAAAATAAAAGGAAAATAAGCTAGCTACTTTTTCCATTTTACTGAAAATCTCTGTATGAGAACCTGTGAAAAAAGTCGTTGATTGCAAAGTTCTTATTCTAGCAATTAAACCTATCAGAACATCCTACCAAATATAATCTTGCAAAATTTAAAATTTACTTTTCAAGACGCTATAGTGTAATCTGGGCAGAAAAAATGAAAGAGGGGAAAATGCATGCCCAATAAGATCTATCAAATACCAAGTGATATCGAAAAAAGTGCTTTAATTAACCAAGAAACTTATCAACAATGGTATCAAGAAAGCATCAAGGATCCAGAAAGATTTTGGGCAAAACATGGTCAGCGTATTGAATGGTTTAAGCCCTACACAAAAGTCAAAAATACATCTTTTGATGATACAGTTTCAATTAAATGGTACGAGGATGGAACCACAAATGTCGCCTATAATTGCATTGACCGCCATCTAAAAGACCGTGGAAACCAAATCGCACTGATTTGGGAAAGTGATAACCCCTATCACGATAAGAAGATAACCTATCGTGAACTTTATGAAAATGTATGTCGTTTTGCCAATATTTTAAAAAATCGAGGAATTAAAAAAGGAGATAGAGTTACCATCTACCTTCCTATGATTCCTGAAGCAGCTTACGCTATGTTGGCTTGTGCTCGCATTGGTGCTGTCCATTCGGTTATTTTTGCTGGCTTTTCTCCTGAAGCCATAGCAGGCCGTATCGTTGATGGAGAATCAACCTTTATCATCACCGCTGATCAAGCTGTGCGTGGTAATAAGGTCGTTAATTTAAAAGAAAATGTAGATCGGGCTATCGACATCGCAGCAGGACAAAATATGCATGTCACTCAAGTCATGGTCGTTCAGCGCACAAGCCAACCAATAAATTGGGTTGAAGAACGTGACTTCTGGTACCACAAAGAAATACCTCATGTGACAGCTGATTGCCCACCGGAAGAAATGAACGCTGAAGACCCTCTTTTTATTCTTTACACTTCAGGATCAACAGGAAAACCGAAGGGTGTTTTGCACACAACAGCTGGTTATCTTGTCTATAGTTCAATGACCCACCAATATGTTTTTGATTATCGTCCCGGTGAAATTTACTGGTGTACAGCTGATGTCGGCTGGATTACTGGCCATTCTTACCTTATTTATGGTCCCTTATGTAACGGTGCAACAACTTTAATGTTTGAAGGTACACCCTCCTTCCCTGATCAGGGACGATTCTGGGATATTGTGGATAAACATAAGGTTAATACGCTATATACAGCACCAACAGCAATCCGCTCTCTTATGGGTGCAGGAGATGAATTCGTCACAAGATCCGCAAGAACGTCTTTGCGCCTCTTGGGAACGGTGGGAGAGCCTATCAATCCAGAAGCGTGGAAATGGCTCTATAATACGGTTGGTGAAAGCCGTTGCCCTATTCTTGATACATGGTGGCAAACAGAAACAGGGGGCCATATGATTACTCCCTTACCTGGTGCTACAAAACTTAAAGCAGGCTCTGCTACGCATCCCTTTTTTGGCGTTCAACTACAACTTGTTGATTCTAAAGGAAATATTTTAGAAGGAGAAGCTGAAGGTAATCTCTGTATTGTCGATTCATGGCCTGGCCAAATGCGAACTCTTTACAATAATCATAAACGCTTTGTGGAATCTTATTTTTCAACCTATAAAGGAAAATATTTCACAGGCGATGGATGTCGGCGTGATAGTGATGGATATTATTGGATTACAGGACGTGTCGATGATATTCTTAATGTCTCTGGACATAGACTAGGAACTGCTGAAATTGAATCGGCACTTGTTGCACATCCTTCTGTTTCAGAAGCAGCCGTTGTGGGGTATCCCCACCCCATTAAAGGGCAAGGCATTTACAGCTTTGTAAGCTTAATGACAAAAGTAAAACCTAGTGAAGCGCTCCATCAAGAACTCATTGATTATGTGAGGCAAGAAATCGGCCCCATAGCCACACCAGATCAAATTCAATTTTCTTCTCACTTACCCAAAACACGATCAGGAAAAATTATGCGGCGAATCTTACGCAAAATAGCTGCAAATGATTTTAAAGATTTAGGAGATACATCAACTCTTGCTGATCCACAAATTGTCGATGATCTTATTGCTAATCGACAAAATAAGGAGAAAATCACTTAATGCATAAATTTTTTACGCCATTTAAGCCAAAATTTATAAAAAATTCTGTGCTTTTTTAAAAAAAGAAGAAAATATTAAACAAATATACTTAGAGCGTCGAAGAAACAAAGAGGCTGATAAGTTAGATAATTAAAGACAATGAGAATTAAAAGTGATTCGTTTTGAGAATGTTGGTCTGCGTTATGGAATGGGGCCCGAAATATTGCGTGACATGAATTTTCATATTCCTCGCGGCTCTTTCCAATTTCTAACAGGAGCTTCAGGAGCTGGAAAAACATCCCTGATGCGTCTCATGTTTTTGACCATCAAACAAACGCGTGGTCATATTGATTTATTTGGAAAAGATACAGCACTGCTCAAACGACAGGAGCTTCCTTCTTTACGACAACGTATCGGTGTTGTTTCTCAAGATTTTCGTCTACTCGACCACATGACAGCCTATGAAAATGTCTCTTTGCCTTTACATATTAAAGGACAAGAGGAAGCAGCTTACCGCCATGAAGTGGAAGATCTTCTCCGATGGGTTGGTCTTGGTAATCACATCCATGTTTTACCCCCCATTCTTTCAGGAGGAGAAAAACAGCGACTCGCTATTGCACGTGCACTTATTAGTCGGCCTGATATTCTCCTTGCTGACGAACCAACCGGCAATGTTGATCCACCTTTGGCAAAACGCCTTTTACGCTTATTCATTGAATTAAACCGTCTTGGTACAGCAATAGTCATAGCGACGCATGATATCTCCTTGATGGAACAAGTCAAAGCACGCCGCATGATTCTGCAAGATGGACGGATGGTTATTTATGAATAAATTTTTACCCATTTCTGACTTTAAAAAACTTATTTATAAGCGCAAAAGCACAACAAGATCAGCTATTATTCCGAGTAGTAATATATCTGGGCAAGCCTTGGTTGCTGTCATTGCTATTATGACATTTCTTTCAAGTTTGGCTCTCAGTAGTGTCGACTTGGTGCAGCGTGCAACCCATAACTGGAGCAACCAGATCAATCGTGAAGCGACAATTCAAATACGCCCCGTTGATAAAATTGATATTGAACAAAATTTAAAAAATGCTGTTCAATTAGTACAAACATTTCGTGGTGTACAAAAAGCTACAATCGTTGATCAAAATTCTACAAAAAAATTGCTCGAACCATGGCTTGGAACAGATCTATCCTTTGACAAATTACTGCTTCCTCGTCTGATAATTGTTACGCTAGAAGAAGGCAAAAACATCGATTTCCAGGCTATTCACAAAGCTGTTAAAGAAAAAATACCAGGAGGCCGATTTAATGACCACCGCTTCTGGATCCACCATTTCACTACAATGGCACAGACAACTATCTTGATTAGCTTTACAATTTTAGCGTTAATTCTGGGATCATTGATGCTGACTATTATCTTCGCAACACGTAATGCTCTAGCAGAAAATGTGCATATTGTTAATGTCTTACACTTCATTGGTACCCAAAACATCTTCATTGCCCAACAATTTGACAAACATTTTTTCAAAACTGCGCTTCGTGGTGCTTTGTATGGTGGTGTTACAGGTGTTTTCTTTTTTCACATTTTTTCACTTTGGATACACCGTACTTTAGGAACTGTTGAAACAAATCAAATTCTTGCTTTATTTGGATATTTTTCAATCAATATGAGCACATATATTAAGATTATTATGCTTATTTTCTCTATTTCTCTCCTCACAATACTCACAAGCCGGATGACTATCTTAAGACAATTGAAAAAAATGGATCAATATGACGATGGACTATTTTAACATTGCAGCTAAAATTAAATAAATTTCAAACTTTCAACAAAAGATAATCTAAAGATTTTCTTTTCCAAGATAGCTTCCTACATCATGAAATATTACAAGCTCTTTTTCCGTTATTGCTCACCAACAATCCTTATTTTTTCGATTGTTTTGCTTTTTATTTGTGTAGATTTCATCATTTTTTCAGAAAAAGTAAGATATCTTGAACCTCAAAGCCCCTTACCGGAAGCCGATGCAATCATTGTCTTGACAGGTGGGCATAACAGAATAACAACAGGACTGCATCTCTTACAAAAAGGACTAGGTTCACGATTATTAATCAGTGGAGTTAATACAAAGATCGATCCCAAAAGACTAATCGACACTGCGCTTATTGATCCACTTCTCCTTGCTTGTTGTGTTGATTTTGGACATCAAGCAACAAATACCAGAGGCAATGCTGAAGAAAGTGCTTCTTGGATTAAACAATATAATTACAAAACAGTTTATATCGTTACCCACGATTATCATATGGCACGCTCCCTACTTGAATTTAAACAACTGATACCTCAAGTCAGTTTCATCCCTTATCCTATCAAAGATCGAGAAACTGTAGATTTTATTAAACAAATGAATCAAATTCGTATAATAACTTCTGAATATCTCAAAAATATCTATGTTCGCATCAGAACTTTATTAAATTTGGGCAAGCCCACTTCTACAAATATCTCAGATGCGGCAATAGACTTTCAGATTTTAAAAGACATGAATTTCACTGCCATCAAAGTCATTGGATAAATAACTCCTACATAAGCACGAGATCTATATTATCTTTATAAATGGAATGACTGGCAAAATTTCTTTTTTCATCGATGATTCTTCTGTGTCTCCACAATAGATAAAAATTTCTTACAATGCGAATATTGTCCCTTTATTCCTTAAATGCAAATATCATCCATAACAACGTGAATGACTCTGCAACATACCCCATAAAAGAATTTTCTTACAAAGGCAGATGAAACCACGCATATTTCCTGAACACCACACCTCTTCTTAAGGTCGTGAAAAGGTAAAATGACCGTACCTTTTTGTACATAACTCTTGTTATCTTTAAGATAAGGATTATCCATGCATCATGTTCTTCATAACAAATAAATATCAGTCCCGTGCAAGGGCAATAACAGGATCAAGTTGTGAAGCTTTTCTTGCTGGGAAAAACCCAAAACATATACCTATAAATCCTGCAAAAAGAACTGCAGAAACAATTAAATTAAATGTATAGACCAAGCGGATCGGTGCATCAAACAGTACAAATAAACCACCTACTGAAAAACCCAAAAGGACCCCCAAAATACCCCCAATCGCACAGACTAAAATCGCTTCAATTAAAAATTGCTGCAAAATATCACTTTGACGGGCACCAACAGCCATACGCACACCAATCTCGCTAATCCTCTCAGTAACGGTAACCAGCATAATATTCATGACCCCAATGCCCCCAACAATTAATGAAATTGTTGCAATTGACGCAACCAACATAGTTAAAACTCGCGTGCCTGCCATAAGATGCTCAAGGAATGTTTCTGAATTTTGAATGAAGAAATCTTTCTGACCATGTCGTTTAATTAAAAAACGTTGTACAGCTGCCTCAGCTAATCGCGAATCTACATTATCAGCAATTTTCAGCGTAATTGCGCGAACACTCGTTGTTCCTAAGAAACGTGTTTGCAAAGCCGTATAGGGCATATAAATCTGCAATGTATTAGATGGACCGGATTCTTGATGAGGAGCGACAACACCAATAATCCGTGCTGGTACCTGGCCTATACGTATAATTTTTCCAATAGCACTTCCACTTTCATTAGGAAAAAGAGTGGAAATAGCACTTCTTTCAATAACCAAATCAATGGCGCGCTCATGGATGCTGCGCTGGTCAAAGGTCTGTCCTTCAATAACTTTGAACCCCTGTGTCGCAAAAAATTGTTCGCCTACACCCATAATCACAGCACCAACTTCAATAGAACCATAATTAACTGTTGAGCTTGCTGAAATTTGGGGAGTTGCACCCGTTACATAAAATAATTGAGAAAGTGCTTCAGCATCTGCCTCAACCAAGCTGGTTATCTTTTCTGCTTGCCTATCAGAAAAATCTTTCCCTGGTAAAATTGTTAATGTATTGGTTCCAAAACCTTGAAAAATTTCAAGCAATTTTCGTTGCGTGCCTGCACCTAAAGAAACCATCACAACAACAGAAAAAATACCAATAATAACCCCAAGCATTGTTAAAAAAGTCCGCATACGATGTGCCTGCATTGCTAACAATGCCATCATGAAAGATTCACGAAACCGATCAATAAAAAGGTGAACAAAACCAAGCTTATGGTTGGTGATTAATGGATCTTTTATTTCAGATATCTGCCTATGTTCTTTTTGTGTATTTTCTTCCCGCTCATTATCTTGATCTTGATGCGTTTTTGACAAGCTATCCGCAATAATTTTTCCATCACTCAATTCGATTATGCGCTCCGCTCTTTTAGCCACATGCATATCGTGAGTAACAATGATAATAGTGCGTCCATCTTGATGAAGTTCATCCAGAATGCGCAAAACTTCTTCGCCGCTTTGTCTATCCAAAGCACCAGTTGGTTCATCTGCAAGAATTATATCAGCATCATTCATCAAAGCACGCGCAATTGATACACGCTGTTGCTGCCCCCCTGAAAGCTGATTTGGGTAATGCTGCATGCGATCACTCATACCCAGACGCGTCAACAAGCTCTGTGCTCGTTTTTTCCTCACTCCCGGCAAACATTGTGCATAAATGGCTGGCATTTCAACATTTCCAAGGGCTGTCAACATCCCTAACAGGTGATAGCGTTGAAAAATAAACCCAAAATGATTACGCCGTAAAGCAGATAAATCATCAGCAGAAAGTGAAGCTATCTCTTTTCCAGAAACGTAATAACGGCCAGAACTCGGTCTATCAAGGCACCCTAGAATATTCATTAATGTTGACTTGCCTGAACCAGAAGCACCAACAATTGCAACCATTTCACCCCGGCGAATGGTAAGATTAATATTCTTCAATACACGAACAGCCTCTTCACCTACACGAAATTCACGCTCCACACCTTCCAAAAAAAGGATAGCATCTGTTTCTGTTGGCTCTGCTTGCATATCTTATATCCCATCACTATCATTCAAATCAGACGGCATAACCGTTGTTGACGCATCACGTGAACCAATAATCACGACATCACCTTCATTGATTCCCGAAACAATTTCAGCCATTGTTCTATTATTGATACCGACAACAACTTGTTTTGTTACAACCTTATTTGCCCCAACCAAAATTTGCACCCATGCTTTATTGTCTTTTGTTTCATTGTGTAAAGCATCACTTGGAACCAATAAAACATCCTGAGCACTATTCAATATGATACGAGCCTGAGCAGTCATGTAGGTCCGCAAGAAACCGTCACTATTATCGACATGAACAAGTCCATTATAATAAACCGCAGATGATGATAAAGAACTTGTACTTCCTGATAAACCAGGATTAATGCCTATATCTGCACGTATTGATTCTGGTGCAGGATCTACTCTTTCTAAGGTGCCTTCATAGCGGCGCTGAATATTCCCTAATACTGTAAAATAAAGGGGTTGTCCGGCATGCACCCTAAGAATATCAGCCTCAGAAATCTGCATGGTTATTTTCATTTTTGACAAATCCCCTAAAATAGCAACCGTTGGAACCGATTGAACGGCATTAACATTTTGTCCTTCTTCAATAATCGTTGCAAGAACTGTTCCTGCTAAAGGCGCTTCTATACGCGTATAACTCAAATTAGCCTCTGCGCTGTTTACATCAATTTGCGCTTGTGTGATTTGCTCCTTAAGTTGAGCAAGCTGTGCTTTACGTATTCCCACCTGCACTTCGGCTTCATCAAATGTCACTTTTGAGGTTGCATGGCGTTCTATCATCTGTCTCTGACGATCTAAATTAGCTTGTGCTTGAAAAAGATAAGATTCTTGTTCCTGTAACCTGGCATTATAATGGGCTAAAACAGCTTTTTTCCTTTTAAGATCATTTTCTTCGTCGGTTGCATCAATCTCCGCCAGTAAATCGCCCTTTTTCACAACATCTCCAGGAACGACATGCATTGCAGCAACACGTCCCGTCGTGCGTGCTCCTACAGCAACCAATTTATGAGGACGAACAATCCCAGAAACTAAAACGCTTTCCTCAATGTCACCACGCTTAACAACTGCTGTCATATAAACAGACGTATCTGAAGCAAAAATAGAGCGAGTCACTGAGATAAGCAGGATACAAAAAAGCACACATAAAAAAATGGAAACTTTTTTACGTTCTTTGATAAATTTTTTTACCCATTGTATAATTGAACTCTTTTTCATACATTTACTTCCATAAATAAACTCTTCATCCCAAAACCCAACGCAACTCCCCTTTTATTTTCTCAAAGCTCGAATGCGCTTTCTCCCTCAATTTGCGATTTTGTCATTCTCTGCAATTTCATCTTCAGCAATTATACAATTTGTTAAAATTATTAGAAAAAATTGCTGTGTAGATATTTGCCTAAAAAACAGAAGAAATAGCTCTAGCTCAACTACATTGAAATTCGCCCTTTATAGCTAGGTTACTAATACTAAATAGTGCAGCCTAACAATGCACAGCCAAAGCGTAAAAAGGATGCAAAACCACCTTTCCACGTACTACTCCACTGCCGATTATTACATCATAATTTGTTACTTAAAATAACTAATTTCTCCCTTCCACCCCGTAACTATTTCAAATTTTGCGTGAAAAATCAAATACCACACACACAGGAACATGATCTGAAGGTTGTGCCCATCCTCTCGTATCACGACAAATCGAAAGACTATCAATAAAGGGAACTAAATCTGGAGAAGACCAAATATGATCAAGCCTCCGCCCACGATTAGAAGATACCCAATCACGCGCGCGGTAACTCCACCATGTATAAAGTTTTGTAGGTACCGGAAACTGCACACGCATCACATCAACCCATCCCCCTTCATGACATAAAGACTGTAACCGCTCTGTTTCAACTGGCGTATGGCTTACAACCCCTAATAATTGTTTATGAGACCACACATCATCTTCCAAAGGAGCAATATTTAAATCACCCAATAAAAGAGATGACAAACCATCTCTCTGATCAGCTTTTATGGTCGACATCTCCTCCAAAAAATCAAGTTTATGGCGAAATTTTTCATTAATATGAACATCAGGCTCATCACCACCAGCTGGAACGTACAAATTATGAATTCGAATAGCCCGATGACAAGATTCAATAATAACAGAAAGATAACGACAATCTTCTTTTTGACAAAAAAATCGTTTTTCGACCTTAACAAAAGGCAACCGTGAAACAATTGCTACACCATTATAAGACTTTTGACCATTTAATGCTATATGGGTATAACCTGCTGCCTCAAAGTCCTCACGTGGGAATAAATCGTCAGGACATTTCGTTTCCTGTAAGCACAAAATATCCGGAGAAAAAAGGAACAAATAACGTAAAATATGCGAAAGGCGCAAACGAACAGAATTAACGTTCCACGTTGCAACACTAACCAACATCTGCTTCAATCCCGACGCCGTTGCATTGCAATATCCTGATATGGAATTTTGAACATTCCTGCGGCGAATCGAACTCCTGTGCGTACATTCTTGATTTCAACTGTTGTTTCTAAGTTCTGCTGATCAACAATCGTCCATCGCTGTAATGCATAAGTTTTTGGTTCAAAAACCATCCTAATATACCCTTTTCCAAGAGTTTTATCACGCAAAACAACCGTTATAGCTTCTAAATTTTCAGAAAAAGCCAACAAATTTTCAGATGACAGATTAATGCTATCTCCCAATAATAACTTCATAGGTGTCTGAGATAATTGGTAAAGATCCCAATTATTCAAAGATCGGTTATTAATACCTATGGATCGACCATCCGATATAATGCGTAAAGAACCCTCTTTATAGCTGAAGCGAATTTTCCCTGGACGTTCTAGATAAAACGTTCCTTCCGTTACTTCACCCTTCGGGCCAAATTGTACAAAATCACCTGTCATTGTTTTAATCGCAGCAAAATGATTTGCAATATCCTGAGCACGTACCACTTGAGAAGATGATTGCGCAAACGCTGAAAAAGATAAAGTTGCGCAAATAAGAAAACTACAAATAAATACAGCCTTATTAAATAATATATAAGGTGTTTTCACAGTTGTTCCTTCCCTCTTAATAATTAATAATCTCATATTTATTTAAATAACAATATCTTTACCCACAGAATAAGAAAAAATAGTATACATTACTTAAAACTATATTGAAATGTGAAATAAAACATCTATTTCTACAGTACTTCTTCTTCAGTAGATACTAAAATGTCTCGTTTACCAGCATGATTTGCTGGACCAATGATACCTTCTTCTTCCATCCGCTCGATCAATGATGCGGCACGATTATAGCCAACCCCCAAGCGGCGTTGAATGTAAGAAATTGAAGCTTTACGATCACGTAAAACAATGGCAACAGCTTGACTGTAAAGATCACTACCCACAGAAGCGAGTGCAACATCTGCACTATGATCTTCTGTTTCTTGAGTAATAACTTCCAAATAGTCTGGCCGTGCCTGGGCTTTAAGGTGTGCTACCACCTGCTCTACCTCACCATCAGCTACAAAAGGACCATGAACACGTTGAATACGCCCACCTCCCATCATAAAAAGCATATCTCCTTGCCCAAGTAATTGTTCAGCTCCTTGTTCTCCAAGAATTGTTCGACTATCAATTTTTGAGCTTACAAAAAAAGAAATACGTGTTGGAAAATTCGCTTTTATGGTTCCTGTAATCACATCCACTGAGGGACGTTGTGTTGCCATAATCACGTGAATACCAGCAGCACGCGCCATTTGTGCTAAACGCTGTACTGCTCCCTCAATATCCTTACCAGCAACCATCATAAGATCAGCCATTTCATCGATAATAACAACGATATACGGCATGGGATCAAAATCAAACGTCTCTGTTTCATACAATGGCTGACCAGTCTCTTCATCAAATCCAACTTGAATGGTACGTGTCAGTGTCTCACCCTGATCACGTGCCTCCTTTAGACGTTCATTAAACCCATCGATATTGCGAACGCCAACTTTAGACATCTTACTGTAACGTTCTTCCATTTCACGTACAGCCCATTTAAGAGCAATGACTGCTTTTTTGGGATCTGTAACTACTGGCGTCAACAAATGTGGAATACCATCATATACCGAAAGCTCGAGCATTTTAGGATCAACCATAATCAAGCGACACTCCTGAGGAGTCATCCGATAAAGAAGAGACAAAATCATAGTATTAATGGCAACAGATTTACCTGATCCTGTTGTTCCTGCAACCAAAAGATGTGGCATTTTTGCTAGATCTGCAATCACCGTCTCTCCTCCTATAGTCTTACCTAAAGCAAGAGACAGCTTTGCTTGATTATTAAGAAACTCCTTCGTTTGCAAAATATCCCGCAAATAAACTTTCTCACGCATTGCATTAGGGAGCTCTATTCCAATGACATTGCGCCCTGGTATCACGGCAACGCGCGCTGAAATTGCGCGCATTGAACGAGCTATATCATCTGCCAAACCAATGATGCGTGAAGACTTAATGCCAGCAGCCGGTTCAAATTCGTATAGGGTAACAACCGGACCAGGGCGTGCATCAATCATCTTACCCTTAACCCCAAAATCAAGCAAAATCATCTCTAATTCATGAGAATTTTCTTTTAAAATTTTTGGAGAAAGCCCTGTATCTTTTTCAACAGGAGGAGAAACAGAAAGATAATCTAAAAAGGGAAGAGTAAAATCATCATTTGATGAAATCCTGAATGGATTAAACGCAGCTTTCTGAGCAGAAACAATAGGGGCTTCATATTTTTCATGAGTTATTTCTCTTATTTGCTTGCCATCATCAAAGATTGGCTCAATCCGATCAAAATTCACATCTTTTCGCTGAGATCGTCTGTTCAACAGTAATAAATAGCCCAATCGTGCTTGCACATAATAAATAATATGTAAAAATGCTCCAAAAACTGTAGTGAAAAAACCAAATTTTGTCTCATTAACAATATGGTCAGTATCTTCTTCTACATCGACAATTGGTTCCGTAATTTCAGCTTTTTGAATCTTTTTTTCTGTGCAAAATTCCTTTCTCCACACAACATCGCCAGCACAAATGGCGCTAAAAAAACCTAAAAATGCAAGCAAAATTCCTCCCAATATGCTATAGAATGGAGACGAAAAAAGGAAAAAAAGGAAAAAAGCTGCTAAAATTTTATCTCCTACAAATCCTCCGAAACCAACAGGTAAAGGCCAAGATGTTGATGAAAAAAGAGGTGTTCCCAGGGCAAAGAACGCTGTGAAGCACAATCCTGAAATTAACCATAAAAAAAGACG
Organism: Bartonella ancashensis; assembly: GCF_001281405.1. Lineage (NCBI taxonomy): Bacteria > Pseudomonadati > Pseudomonadota > Alphaproteobacteria > Hyphomicrobiales > Bartonellaceae > Bartonella > Bartonella ancashensis. The sequence continues at coordinate 395,025 of NZ_CP010401.1, forward strand.
AAACCTAAAATTACGTATACCCTTATATGTCATCAATAAAAGCGACCAAAAAAAAGGCGATAACAGAATACAGCTGCTTGCCAAACCAAAAAGCTGCATGAAAAGATCTGAAAAGATCGCCCCAGGCCACCCCATGAGATTGGTAACCTTCTGCACATTAGCATGAGTTAAAGACGGGTCTTCTGCATTCCACGTCGCTAACGCAATAACACAGAAAATAATACACCCAAAAAGACCAAGACCAACAAAAACACCAATCTGTCGTAAAAAAAATCTTATAAGTGGTGAACTATGATTACTCGATTTTTCCGATACATCATCATAAAGGGAAGAATTATGGTGCATGAACCAGTTCCAAACGCAAAACAATTTATAGGGAATATACCTAAGACCTTATAACAAAAAAATATAAACACAACCATCTTCACGATAATTTCTTTTTACAAAAGCAAAAAAGTGATACCTAGAGTAAAACAACTCTTATCTCTAATGAATATGTCTCACGTAAAAAGAGAAAATATCATGCCTTCCGATATTCCTAAAAATATACAACATTGCGATCTCTTAATCACAGGTGGTGCAGCTGTTGGCCTAACACTTGCGATAGCGCTCAAACAAGCTGCCCCTGAATTACAGATCAATATCGTTGAGGCATCTCCTGAATATGCGCCATCTTCTAAAGACATACAAGCACTTTCTATTGCAGCTTCTTCTGTCCGCATGTTTCAACAATTACAATGTTGGGAACAGCTCATACCCTATATTCAACCTATCCATTCAATGGTCATCACAGACTCACGTGCTTGTGATCCTTTTAAGCAACCTTTTCTGACTTTTGAGGGAGATGTAACCCCTAACGAACCATTTGCAGTCATGGTGGAATATAATAGACTTTTGGATAGTTTGAAAAAACGCACAAACGATCTAAAAATTCCCCTCATAAATGGAGTAAATGTTGTTGATTTTCACTGCGAAGACCAACACACAATCGTTACTTTAAGCAATGGTGAAATTTGGCGAACACCACTACTTATCGCAGCTGATGGAGCACAATCTCGATTGCGCAAAAGGGCAAATATAAGACATTTTTTGCGCCCCTACAAACAAATAGCTATTCTATGCACTGTTCACCATGAAAAACCCCACTATGGTCAAGCAATACAACATTTTTTTCCTACAGGACCTTTCGCCATTTTACCTCTCAAAGGTAATCAATCCTCTATCGTGTGGAGTGAAGATCGTAAAATAGCCCAAAATTACCTTAGCATTGATGCGGAGCTTTTTTTAATGGAGCTTGAAAAACGCATTGGTCATCATCTTGGGCAACTTTCTTGGAACGGTGAACGACGAGGATTTCCTCTTACTCTTGCTTTAACACGTCAATGTATCAGCCCCCGTTTTGCTCTTATTGGTGATGCAGCTCACACAATCCACCCCCTAGCAGGACAAGGACTTAATCTAGGTCTCCATGATAGTGCTGCTTTAGCACAGATAATCATCGAAGCTACACGATTAGGCCTTGATATTGGCTCTACCACAGTGCTTGAACGTTATCAAAGCTGGCGTCGCTTCACAGTCGTGCGTATGGCTTTAAGCAATGATTGGTTAAATAAACTTTTCTCAAATGATATCTTCGTCGTGCGTACACTGCGCGATATAGGTCTTGGTCTTGTTAATCAAATGCCCAAGATAAAACGCTATCTCATCCAAGAAGCTTCTGGTCTTACACCTAATGCCCCACGTCTCTTACAGGGACATCCACTCTAAAATTGCAAAGGTGGCTATATCGTATTTCCTATTTTCTACCCAATCTTCTAAATGTCATGATCAGAAAAGCATTTACGCCTTGAGTAAGTAAGATAGCAAAGCTTTTAGATTTTCTGCCCAATATACTCATAGATGCACACAAACCAAGGCAGCATAAAACCTTCCCTTAATTGCAAAAACAAAGAAAAGATTACCAAAAGCCTCTCAAAAATATATTACAAAACTTCAAAAATAACCATCAGCTGAACATAAGCGCACAACCTATCTACTTGAGCATATCGTCTCCTATGTTGCCAAAGAAAATATCAACGCGCAGCCGCACTACTCCTTGCTGAAAACATATCGTCTTACCAACTTCCCTTGCGCAAAAAGACAAACACTAGACATTTTCTATATTTTTTGCACTCTCACAGACAAATGCCTACTTTTGTACTATTTACCACTCAAAGACGACGCTCAAGCATAAGTTTTTTAATTTCAGCGATTGCCTTAGCTGGATTTAGGCCTTTCGGGCAAGTCTGCATACAATTCATAATCGTATGGCACCGGTATAACCGAAAAGGATCCTCCAAATCATCAAGACGTTCACCACGCATCTCATCGCGTGAATCCACAATCCAGCGATAAGCTTGAAGTAAAATGGCAGGCCCCAAATAACGATCCCCATTCCACCAATAACTTGGACATGAAGTTTGACAACATGCACAAAGAATACATTCATAAAGACCGTCAATCTTTTGGCGATCAGCGTGGCTCTGCAACCATTCTTTAGCAGGTTCAGGTGAAACAGTCTGTAACCAAGGTTCAATGATTCGATGTTGCGCATAAAAATGCTCCAGATCAGGAACAAGATCCTTAACAACAGGCATAGATGGCAACGGATAAACTTTAATGGGATATGCAACATCATCCATCCCCTTAGTACAAGCAAGGGTGTTTTTTCCATCAATATTCATCGCACACGAGCCACAAATGCCCTCACGGCATGACCGACGCAGAGTCAATGTTGGATCAACATGATTTTTAATGAATAAAAGACCATCAAGAACCATCGGACCACAAGCTGAACGATCAACATAATAAGTATCAAGCCGAGGATTATCATCATCATCTGGTGACCAGCGATAAACATGAAATTCTGTCAATTGTGCAGAAGTTTCAGGTTTAGGCCAAATTTTTCCAGGTTTAACCCGAGAATTTTTGGGCAGCCTTATTTGTACCATGTCTCACTTTTCCTCTAATAAACACGCTTTTTAGGAGCAATCCGCTTTAAATCAATCCCACCCTCTTCTTGAGAAGTTAAGGGATCCACATGAACGGGTCGATATGATAATATAACTTTCCCATTCTTTGATAAATGCGCAAGGGTATGGCGACGCCACTTTTTATCATCACGCTCCGGATAATCTTCACGTGCATGCGCCCCTCGACTTTCCAAACGCGCCTCTGCAGAATGAACGGTCGTGATGGCATTGGCCATCAAATTTTCAAGTTCCAATGTCTCAACTAGATCAGAATTCCATATCAACGAACGATCCGTTACCTTGATATCGAAGAGTTCTTTCCAAATTTCACTAATTCGTTTGCACCCTTGTTTTAAAGAGACAGCTGTACGGAATACTGCAGCATCTTCTTGCATAGCTCGTTGCATTTTTTCACGCAACACAGCTGTCGGTATATGCCCTTGAGCAAAACGCAAATGATCGAAACGCGCCATAATCTTATCAACAGCCTCTTCATTAATTGCAGGAACTGCCGCATCTCTGTCGATAACTTGGCCAGCACGAATTGCTGCTGCACGCCCAAATACAACAAGATCAATCAATGAATTTGATCCTAAACGGTTAGCACCATGAACAGAGGCACACCCTGCTTCACCTACAGCCATCAAACCCGGCTGTACACGATCAGGAGAATCAGCCGTCGGATTTAAAACTTCCCCATAATAATTTGTTGGTATGCCCCCCATATTATAATGCACGGTAGGCAAGACAGGAATTGGATCTTTTGTTACGTCAACGCCTGCAAAAATACGCGCAGATTCAGAAATTCCTGGCAAACGCTCATGCAAAACAGCTGGATCAATATGATTAAGGACTAAGTGGATATGATCCTTCCTAGGTCCAACACCACGCCCTTCACGAATTTCAAGTGTAATGCACCGTGACACCAAATCACGGGAAGCTAGATCCTTAAAGGAAGGAGCATAACGTTCCATGAAACGCTCCCCTTCAGAATTAACCAAATAGCCCCCTTCACCACGAGCCCCTTCCGTAATCAAACAACCAGAGCCATAGATTCCCGTCGGATGGAATTGAACAAATTCCATATCTTGCAAGGGCAACCCTGCACGCGCGACCATTCCACCGCCATCTCCTGTGCATGTATGTGCTGAGGTTGCTGAAAAATAAGCACGACCATATCCCCCAGTAGCAAGAACAACCATTTTAGCAGCAAAACGGTGAATGGTACCGTCATCTAAATTCCATGCAACAACACCTGTGCAAACACCATCGGTCATGATCAAATCAAGAGCAAAATATTCAACAAAGAACTGTGCATTATGCTTCAAGCTTTGCCCATAAAGTGTGTGCAAAATAGCATGCCCAGTACGGTCAGCTGCAGCACAAGTACGCTGAACAGGCGGCCCTTCTCCAAACTCTGTTGTGTGCCCTCCAAAAGGACGCTGATAAATCTTGCCTTCCTCTGTTCGTGAAAAAGGAACTCCATAATGTTCCAACTCGTACACAGCCGCAGGCGCATTACGCACCAAATATTCCATTGCGTCAGTATCGCCAAGCCAATCAGACCCTTTCACCGTATCATACAAATGCCACTGCCAATTATCAGGTCCCATATTTGCCAATGACGCAGCAATACCACCTTGCGCTGCAACCGTATGTGAACGTGTTGGAAAAACTTTCGTAATGCACGCTGTTTTTAACCCCTGCTCAGCCATACCAAGAGTTGCACGTAAACCTGCCCCACCAGCGCCCACCACAACAACATCAAAACGATGGTCTACAAAATTGTAAGGGGTATTTTTTGTCTTTATACTCGAAGATGATGCCTTACCTGCCATATTCTCTTTAACCCCCTAATGCAATTTTAGAAAGAGCAAAAATCGTAAAACCGCCCATGATAAAACAGTATGCAACATTCAATATCAAGAAAAATGCTCTCGTGTTTTTATGTGGAATATAATCCTCAATCACAAGCTGCATTTCTAACTTCATATAATAAAGATTTGAAAAAACCATCAAACCCATAAAAACAGCGACAACAGGATGCGAAAGCCGCGCATGAATAAAATCATAATCCTTGCCAATAAGGGACATTACCAAAATGATGAAAAATACCAAAAGTGGTACATTAACCAAACTTGTTAAATGCTGTAACCAGAAGTGACTTGTTCCTTCATGAGCACTACCAAAACCACGTGCCCTTCCAACAGCTGTTCGATAATCTCTTTTCATCTTTTTTCCCTTGCTAAATGAGATTATAATCAATAATCCAAACTGTAATGGTAACTGCAAAAGAAATAAAAATATTTGCCCACGCAATTAAGTCTGCTTTTCCTTTATCCAAAAAATGAGGAAACATATTACCAATAAAGTGGCGCACATCGCCCACAATATGGTGAATCCCAGCAAATGTATAAAGAAACAAAATACAAAGCCCAAAAGAAGACCCATAAATCTTATTAACTGCCTTGAATGAATCATTTCCGCAGGCAATAGCCATAAGCCAAACTGCGAGTAAAACCATCCCAAAATAGAGAGCTATTCCCGTTATACGATGCGCAATGGACATCGCCATGGTGATCGACCAACGATAAATACTTACATGGGGAGAACGAGGACGATCTTTTGTCGTGATAACTTTTGTCATAAAATATCCTGATTTGGCTTCCACCCTGCTTTATTGTGACTTCATCATGAAGAAGAAACGCATGAGAGCATACATCCTCATTTCCACTTACATCTGATCCCTCAAATGTCTATATGACAGGTCGGTTATCTCAAAAAACGGATTAAAGGTCACGCAAAAAAACCGATTATCAGACAGCTATGGACTGCACGGACTTCTTCTAATACAATTTTACCCGCACGTCAAAGGCTTAACATCTTTTCTGAAGTGCCAATATGCATTTTTTTAGACACTCTTAGACTTATATTTATTGAAATCAGCATAATTTCCTACAAAAACCAAAACCATAGTTCTAATGGAAAAATTGGTTCACATCCCCTTCAGACATGCACATGAATAATCATTTGATTCGACTCAATAAACAAAACTATACGAAATAATTTTATGTCATAACTAATCATCAACTATCTTGTAATAATCAATTATCTCGAAAATGAAGCGGGAATCTTCTTCCCTTCATGCTCTAAAATGCGATCTCTTATTTTTTGTGATTTTTCATTTTCATCATTGTGTAGTTTTTTAAAATTTACGCAAGAATTTTCAATGAAGCAACCAAACAAAAAGCAGCGTGCACCGCTGCTTTTTCAAAAATCCTAGAGACAACTAATTTCAGCTTATTCTGCTGCTTTTTCTTCAATTTCTGTAGCAACAGTTTGTGCTTCTCCCTCCACAACCATCGCCAAATTTTTCTTACGATAATCTTTTTTCTCTGCGATACGAGCAGCTTTTCCTCTTAAAGCACGTAAGTAATAAAGCTTTGCACGGCGCACTTTCCCCCGGCGAACAAGCTCGACCTTTTCAATCATGGGAGAATAAACTGGAAATACACGTTCAACACCTTCACCGTAAGAAATCTTACGCACTGTAAAACTTTCATTCAAACCACGCCCTGACCGAGCAATACAAACACCCTCATAAGCCTGAATACGCGTACGCGTTCCTTCCGTCACGCGGACCATAACACGAACCGTATCCCCTGCTCTAAATTCTGGAAATTGCCGTTTTTCCTCAATCTTTGCACATTGTTCAGCTTCAAGCTGCGCTATAATATCCATTCTTTTCATCCTTCATGTTCTTCTTGAACAGTCAGAGCGCTCAACTCTTGCTGAAAAAATTATCTTCTCAAGGATCAAAGATATTCTCTAAGCTATGCCTTACACAGGAGCGATTACACCATTTCTCAATTTTTTGGATGCACAAAGGGCCCCATTCATCAAGAGAATGATCCCCAAAGACGCGTCGTATCCTACTGTATCTTTCAAAATGAATCAAGTTTTCTGATGATTTTTGTTATTGCTATAAAGAGCATAAAGATCAGGTCGCCGCTGAGAAGTTAATAATTCAGCTTGTTCTTGGCGCCAAGCAGCTATAGCTTTGTGATGGCCCGATGTTAAAACAGATGGAATATCAAAACCTTCAAAAAGAGGGGGGCGTGTATAATGAGGATGTTCGAGTAATCCATTCTCAAAACTTTCGCAATCCCCAGACAATTTATTGCCCATCACGCCAGGCAAAAGCCGTACAATAGCATCCAAAAGAACTAATGCAGCTGTCTCTCCCCCTGAAAGAATATAATCACCAATAGAAATTTCTTCCAATTCTCGTGCTTCTATGACCCGTTCATCCACCCCTTCAAAACGGCCACAAACTAGAATTACCCCAAAACCAGATGCCAAAGAACGGGCACGGGCTTGATTAAAAAGTTTCCCACGTGGACTGAGTAAAATTTTCGGCAAGTTATTTGGACAATGATCAATCGCAGCAGCCAACACATCTGCCCGCATCACCATGCCGGCTCCTCCTCCAGCTGGTGTATCATCAACACTATGGTGCTTGTCTAAAGCAAAATCCCTAATCTGCACTCTATTTAGAGACCATATTCCTTGTTGCAAAGCCCGCCCTGCTAAAGAGTGCCCAAGAAGCCCCGGAAACATCTCAGGATAAAGTGTGACAACATGAGCATGAAACGTCATTTATAACCTATTTTTCTTGAACCCTTCACTTAACAACTGATCCTTATTGCATTCAATTTTCTAATCACTTGATAACCCTGCTGCAATTCGATCAACAATGAGAAAACCTGAAGAAAGGGATATTTCTGGCACAGCTGCCTTACTAAAAGGGATAAGCTCCTTTTTGCAAGGCCCCAAATGCACCTCAAGCAAATCACCTGCTCCAAAATTAAAAAAACCGCTAACTTCACCCAAAATCTGGCCTGCTTCATCATATACTCGCAGCCCTATCAAATCCACCTGATAAAATTCATCTTTCTCTAGATCGTTTGCGAACTTATCTCGTTCAATATAGAGATGTGTCCCTTTTAATTTCTCTGCATCATCACGACTTTTTATTCCTTTAAAGCGTATAACCACACCTTTTTTTTGGATAGAAAATGCTTCAATCTCGTAAGGATACCCCGTTTCATCGTAAAAGGTACCATAATCTCCCAATTGTTGTGGTCTATTACCCAAAGCTTTAATGTAAACATCTCCCCTTACACCGTGCGCTGCACCAATAATAGCGAGACAAACCGCTTTATTCAGCTTGTTATTGTCCTGTTTCATATACAATGTTATCTCTTTATCAATATTATCCCTTTATTAAAGCGAAAAATTTTACATAATAATATTATATTGTATATTCAGATATTCTTGCCATTCAATAGTCTTATAAAAAGACCTCTCTCTATGGCAAAATTAAATGAGATAAGAAAGAGAAGTCTTATGGCGAATGTTATGCTTTTTTATAAAAATGTTGTTCCACTTAATAAAGTAGCTCATAAAAATCTTAAATTCCTCCCCTTGAGTGACATGTCTTTTGCGCAGGATACTCACTGGCTTCCTTTAGCAAGTAGTGAATATTTCCAAGCTGCTCTGGACTACCCCATTCTATTCATGAGTGCACAAGACGACCAACAAAAACGGCACTACACATCTATTGCCCTTGTTGGTCTTTCAAATAACCAGAATGATTACATCACGGCTGATAAAAATTGGCAACCAAATGTATATATTCCTGCTTTTGTCCGCCGCTATCCTTTCATCCTTGCGCAACTCCCTAATGAAAAAGAATTATCTGTTTGTTTTGATCAGCAACCAAGAACATTTAATGAAGTTGAAGGAACAAATATTTTCAATTCAGATGGTTCTATTTCCCCTTTCATGGAAGAACGTATTCATTTTCTTGAGAGTTTTAAAATAGCAATGGAAAAAACTGCTGAGTTTACTGAAACTCTCGACAAAATGGACCTTTTTAGCCAGAAAACAATCAGCGTAAAAAATGATAAAGGACGATCGGCGCAATTAGAAGATTTTTGGATTGTTGATGAAGAAAAATTTCATAAATTATCAGCAAATCAATTAGCAAAACTGCATAAAAGCGGTTTCTTAGGCTTGATCTTTGCTCACCTAATGTCCATGAATAATTTAGTCAAGCTACTTTCTCTAAGAAGTACTAATCAGACCTCTAATTCTCCCCAGAAGGGTACAAATACTCATCCTGTAGAATTAAATAATGATAATAACCGCCTTAACTGAAAATGTGCCCCTTGAATAACAGCAAAAAGAGCCTTTCCATTCCTGTAGACGAGGTTCTTTTAACTGCGAGAGAAAACTGGCTAAAGAATCTCACTCATATGCAGCGCATGGCTGCACAAACAGTGCAAGCTTATGAACGAGATACACGGCAATTCTTATTCTTTTTATGCCAATATTTAGGACATAAACCAGCATATAATGATCTCGCTAATTTGCGTGTAACCGATTTACGAGCCTTTTTGGCGCATCGTCGTGCACAGTCCATAAGTGCACGCTCTCTGAGTCGCAATATAGCAAGCATACGTTCTTTTTTTAACTATTTATCCCGTGAAGGGCTTGTTAATATTCCTGCTATAAAACTTGTACGAACTCCAAAACATCCAAAATCACTGCCAAAACCTTTAACAGTCAAATCAGCACTGCATGTTATTAAACAGGAAAACCAACAAGACGATGAACCATGGATCATTGCTCGAAACGCTGCTGTATTAACACTCCTTTATGGTTGTGGCATGCGTATATCGGAAGCTTTATCACTAACCCCAAAACAATTTTCTGATCGCCAAGTAACAAGCCTCTCCATCATCGGAAAAGGTGGCAAAACACGCATTGTTCCTCTGATTAAAGCGGTTTATGAAACGGTAGAGGCTTATCTCAAATGTTGCCCTTATCCCTTAAAAGAAAACCAGCCAATGTTTCGTGGTGCCCGAGGTGGTCCCTTGCAACCAGCTATCATTCAGCGAGCTGTTAAAAATTTACGGATAAATCTTGGCTTACCAGAAACTGCTACACCACACGCACTACGCCACTCTTTCGCAACCCACCTTTTATCACGTGGAGGAAATTTACGCATGATTCAAGAGTTACTTGGCCATGCCTGCCTATCCACAACACAAGTTTATACGCATGTTGATACAGATCGCTTATTGGATATTTATAAAAAAGCGCATCCACGTGCCTCAAAAAAAGCTATTCCGCAAGAAAAAACAGATTAAATATCCTCAATATCTACTGCCAAAGCATGGACGCTCTCTTCCAATTCCTTTTGTAAAACTTGATAAATTGCTCTGTGACTATCCAGACGTGTCTTATTTGCAAAAAAAGGAGCAACAATCCTTACACGAAAATGTGTTTCCCCCTGGCCATCAAAAACATCATTGTCATGCTGATGTCCAGCATGCAAATGGCTCTCATTGATTACCTCAAGCTTTTGTGGAGAGAATGCTTCATTAAGCTTCATCTCGATTCTTTTTTGAACTGTAGTAAACATCTTTTTCCTTTACAAAACGAGCAACATCATCAATCCTCTTTCGAACTTTAAGTGAGTCTGACGACGACTTTTTAAAAATCAATTCTTGTCAAATACATCGATTTTGCATAAACCAAAAATATGACAACAACATCTAAATTATTTGATTCAATTCGCATAAGCTCTAACAAAAAAAGACAGGCCGAAGTGCCAACACAACAATGTCAATGGGAAGACTGCGAAAAGACGGGTACCCATAAAGCGCCGATGGGCCGTAACCATGAAGGAAAATATTTATTTTTCTGCATTGATCATGTGCGTGCTTATAACAAAAACTTTAATTATTTTTCAGACCTTAGCGACACAGATTTTGCACAGTTTCAGGAAGAAGCTCTCACAGAGCACCGCCCCGTATGGCCAACTGGGCTGAAAAATAGTACTTCAAAAAAAGCAGCAACGCACTACGCGAAAATTCGCTCTGGAACAGCGGCCTATCAAAACCGCATGCGTGATCCCTTTACTATCTTCAATCAGCGCTATTCAGATTATAAGAAAAACACACGAAAATTAAAGCCTTTAGAAGCAAAAGCTTTTGAGACTTTAGAATTGAAAGCAGATGCATCCGCTGAAGATATCAAAATAAAATATAAAGAGCTTGTCAAAAAACATCATCCTGACGCGAATGGTGGAAAACGTTCTTCTGAAGAGCGTTTTCGCGATGTTCTCCATGCTTATAATTTATTGAAAAAAGCAGGTTTATGTTGAAGATTATCAAATCTCTCAAACATTTTTTCCTTCATATTCTAAAAGCGAAGTATATGTGTTCCTTCTGTCTAGTAATAAAAGATGTACATTTTATTTAATAACAAAATATGAGAGTCAGGGTACTTTGCGTGCTTTTTCTTAAAGGTAGAGCATTGCATAAGTACTTCATGTTTTGTATGATTTTCCTAATCGAAATAGCAAATAATAGATATTTTTCAAAAAACAATGACACAGAAAAAGCTTGAAGGCCTTAATATCCCTGATGAGATGCTTTGCGCTCGCGATGTGTTCAATATTGATACTAATATGCAAATACCGGCCTTTAGCACGAAAGGCCCACATGTTCCTGAATTAGATCCTGATTACCTTTTTGATCAGCAAGCAACATTAGCTATCCTATCAGGTTTTGCGTTTAACCGTCGTGTAATGATTTCTGGTTATCACGGTACGGGTAAGTCAACCCACATTGAACAGGTAGCCGCCCGCCTCAATTGGCCCTGTGTCAGAATTAATCTTGATAGTCATGTTAGCCGCATTGATTTAATCGGAAAAGATGCCATCGTTTTAAAAAATGGATTGCAAATTACAGAATTTAAGGAAGGCATTTTGCCCTGGGCTTACCAAAACAATGTTGCCCTCGTCTTAGATGAATATGATGCAGGTAGACCTGACGTTATGTTTGTTATTCAGCGGATTCTTGAATCTTCAGGACAGCTCAGCCTACTCGATCAAAACCGCATCATTACTCCTCATCCAGCATTTCGTCTTTTTGCGACAGCCAATACCATTGGTCTTGGAGATATAACAGGGCTATATCACGGTACACAGCAAATTAATCAAGCTCAAATGGATCGTTGGTCTATCGTGGCGCTCCTCAATTACCTGCCCCATGAAAAGGAGATTGATATTGTCTCCTCAAAAGTCAAACATTTTCAAACTGCTGAGGGGAAAAAAATTGTTTCTCAAATGGTGCATGTTGCTCATATGGTACGGCAAGCTTTTATGAATGGCGACCTTTCAACGGTTATGAGCCCGCGTACCGTCATTACTTGGGCAGAAAATAGTGAAATTTTTCAAGATATTGGTCTTGCTTTTCGTTTAACATTTCTCAATAAATGTGATGAACTGGAGCGAGCAGCGGTTGCAGAATTTTATCAACGAGCATTTGGAAAAGATCTTCCTGAATCAATTATTCATACTGCCTTGTCCTAAGGAATACATGAAGCATGGCCTCGCAAGCTGATAATAACAGCCAAAATCTGGCGCATTTCTCTCCTCATAATATTGAAACATTAAAAAGAGCAATCTCTACCTGTGCACGTTCCATCGCTAAGGTGCGTGGTTTTGAAATTACTTTTAGTCACCACAAACCTTATATGAACCATATGCGGGCCTATCTACCAGAAATATCATATCGCACGACCAATAAAGAGATTGCTGTCATCCGCGGATTAAGTGATTTCATGGCCTTACATAAAGCGTGGCATGATAAGCACATTCATGCACAATTTTCCCCAAAAGAACCACGAGCACGCGTCATATTTGATACTCTTGAACAAGCACGCATAGAAGCCATCGGCACTTTGATGATGGAAGGTATCGCTCAAAACCTTACAATGATGCTGATTGATAGATATATAAAAAAACATTATCACCACATTGGCAATCAAAGTGAAGCGCCTATAGGAGAAGCAATTGCACTCTTATTACGTGAAAAAACAACAAAGCGTCCTCCCCCTAGGGAAGCCAAAGCTATCTTGCAATTATGGCGCCATACTCTCGAACAAAAAATAAAAACTGAACTCGATGAGCTCGCACAACATATATATGACCAAAATGCTTTTGCACATATCGTTCATCAAATATTCTTTGCCTTAAAAATATCCACCACATTCTGTGACAAATCCGATGAGATAAACAGTAAAAAACAGGGAAATAATTGCGATTTACACACCCAAGAGAATGAACTACGCAAAAAAGAAAGATACCTTCAAAGTAAGGAACAAAAAATAGCTGAACAAGAAAATGATGCCGAAGATGAAGGTAAAGCGCAGGCTACTCATCTAAATAACAACATAAAAACTGAACAAGAAAACGGTAATTTGCGGCATATAAATAACATGTCTAAACGTGCACTTTACTCTTTTAAGCATGCGAAAAGTTTGACTGATTACAAAATTTTTACACAGCAATTTGATGAAGTATCAGAAGCAACACACTTTTGTTCTGAAAGTGAATTGAATCATTTGCGCCGTTGTCTTGATCAACAATTAAATCATCTCCAAAATATTGTTGGACGCTTAGCAAATCGGCTACAAAGACGCCTCCTGGCACAACAAAATCGTGCTTGGTATTTTGATTTAGAAGAAGGATATCTCGACACATCACGGCTGCCACGCCTTATTATCGATCCAATACAATCTCTTTCCTTCAAAATGGAACAGCAGATGCAATTCCGTGATACGGTTGTTTCATTGCTTATTGATAACTCAGGATCGATGCGTGGAAGACCAATCACCGTTGCAGCCAGCTGTGCTGACATCCTGACTCAAACTCTTGAACGCTGTGGTGTAAAAGTTGAGATTTTAGGTTTTACGACCAAAAATTGGAAAGGTGGACAATCCCGCAAAAAATGGGACAAAAATAAAACACCTGACCATCCAGGTCGCCTTAATGATTTACGCCATATCATCTATAAAAGCGCAGATACACCATGGCGTCGTGCTCGACGCAATCTAGGATTAATGATGCAAGAAGGGCTTCTAAAGGAAAACATTGACGGTGAAGCACTCATTTGGGCCCATCAACGCCTTTTAGAACGACATGAACATCGCCGCATTCTTATGGTCATTTCTGATGGTGCCCCAGTTGATGATTCAACCCTTTCCGTTAATGCCCACAATTACCTCGATAAACATTTACAGGCGGTTATTAAAGAAATTCAAGCACGCTCACCGGTTGAATTAGTTGCTATCGGCATTGGTCATGACGTCACTCGTTATTACAAACATGCCGTAACAATCGTAAATGCTGAAGAACTAGCTACCGCTATCACACAGCAATTAGCTGAACTCTTCGATAATAAAAAACGAGGAAATCTGCGGACAACTTTTGTGTGATAAGTGATAAATATATTAAAGGCCTATACTAGCTCTTTACCCCATAAAAAGCTCAGAAAATACAAATACCCAAACCCTTACAAAGATAACCAAAACAATTCACACCGCTCCCATACATCATTACACAAAATATATCGGAGTGATAAACTGTTTTTCTCTATATCTTTTTTGATAACGGAGAGGCTCTAAAATAAGTTAGAGCAGTGCCATAGGGAATGAGCATAAGAAAACTCATAACCATTTTTACCAAAAAATCACCAAAAGCAAGTGAAAGCCAAACTGGAATTTCGATCCCCCAAAAAAGTATACTCTCCGTAATAGAACCATCGGCATACCCTGTTATTTGATCAAGAAAACTCATATGACCTGCAAAAGCAAGGGCAAAAAACAAAACTGTATCTAAAGCTGAACCTGTTAACGCAGCAGCTAAAGGTGCCTTCCACCACGTTTTACGCCGCAAAGGAGTAAACACCATGATATCCAGTAATTGCCCGAATAAAAATGCCGTACTAGAAGCAATAGCAATACGCGGTGTTGCCACCATCCAAGAAACAAAAAAACCAGTGATAAAACCAGCATACACCACACTTCGTGCTGCCGCAGGACCATGGAAACGATTAACCAGATCATTAATTAAAAAAGCAATTGGATACGTAAAAGCTCCATAAGTTAAAAGTTCATGCAAACCAAAAAAATCAATAGGATACTGCACTAAAACATTTGAGGCTGTTACAGCACAGCACATCGCAAAGCTTGCCCAAATAAGGAGCTTAATTTTTTGTTGTTTCAGCAAAAATTTTTGCACCGAAAACACTCTTCTAACCTAAAAAACGGACCAGAACACCCCTCACACCACTGCAATCAAATACACATGGCCCCGCAAAGACACCCTTTCAAAGAAAGAACACCAAAAATCTCCCCGCAAAGTCAAGAGCCTCTAAGCCGCTTGCTCAGCCTTTTTCTTAGTGATTTGGCGTTTCAGCAAACGCGCACGCTGCGATAATTCCTTATCATCTGCCTTGATCAAAAAACAATCAAGCCCCCCTCGATGTTCCACTGAACGTAGAGCATTTGCAGAGATCCGTAGACGGTAACTTTGCTGAAGAACTTCCGAAATCAACGTCACATTGCAAAGATTTGGCAAAAAACGGCGACGCGTCTTATTGTTTGCATGGCTTACATTATTGCCATACTGAACTGCTTTTCCTGTCAACTCGCAGGCACGGGACATGAATCTCACCTTATAATTCTAAAAATCTCAAATTCCAGACTCAAAAAAAACAGACCCACACGAAAACACGCGCATACTGCCCTAAATAAGTACCAACGGAAGCTTTGCGTTTTTATAAGTTGTTGGTTAAAAGGTCAAGTCTTTTGTAAAATTAATGAACTTTTCACAGCTTATTTAACGGGTCTAACTATCTTTTTTTCCAAGAATCAACAAACTATTTCCGAACATTTCATACAATTATGAGGGCCCTTAAGCAATGGCTAAAATAGATCACCCTATTCCAAGTCACTCATGTAAGGCTAGCTGTTTTTCGTCTATACTCTTAGGCATTACCTGTATATTCTTTTTCTGCATTTTCAGTGCACTGGGTACTTGGCAAGTATATAGACTACAATGGAAACAAAATCTCATTACACATGTTAACCAGCGCACTCACCTACCTCCTGTTGAGGCCCCTCCGCAAGAAAAATGGCCCCATGTAACTTTTGAGAAAGATGAGTATCGACCAGTCACACTAAAAGGACAGCTTTTAAAAGATAAGAGTATCTTCGTCATTGCCGTTGCACAAGATACCACCGGTTATTGGATTTTAAGCCCCTTACAAACAGCAGATAAGACATTTACTTTTATTAATCGTGGTTTTATCCCCATGAACATGCGTTCTCAGTTTGAACAGCAAAATCTCCTACAAGAAAACGACTCTCCAACTACCCATACAAAACAAATCGAAGTTACAGGCCTTTTACGTATGAGTGAAGGAGCCGGGATATTTCCTCGTAAGAATAACCCCGATCGCAATCTGTGGTACACACGCCAGCTTCCTGCTATGGCCAAAAAATTAAACCTCTCCAACACTGCTCCTTATTTTATCGATGTAACTGATAAAATATCCCCCGAGGAAAATTTCCCTGTTGTTGGTCTTACCGTAATACGCTTTTATAACAACCACCTCACCTATGCTATCACATGGTTTATCCTAGCGGCCGGCACCCTCGGAGCTACTCTTTTACTGATTCGGCACAAAAAATAATAACCTACCCCCAACACCCCTCATGCCACATTAAGCCTTTTTTTCTGTTTTTTCACAGCCCAAACCACCTTCTCTTGCCTTGCTACGCAAAAGAATAAACAAAAGGCCTCACAAACAGGTAAAAGATATCTCACTCTTCACAAGCCCCTCCTTTTAATCAGTTAGTCAGCACAAAGGGCCAAAAAAGAAGACCCCCTTGCCTCTTTTTCACCGATAAATTCATAAATATCAAAGATAAATACTACAAAGACCCGCGTGAAAAACGCCACGCAACCGACCGAATATCATCACGATTAATACCAACATCCTTTAATTCACATGTCGAAAGGCTGCTAAGTACCCTTACTGTCCGACGATACCGACGCCAACTTTGAAAAGAATGTAAAATGTTCATGTTCTCGACTCAAATGATATACTCAAACTCTTGTAATCCTAAGATAGAACAGATTACAAAAATGTGATGTGCTATAATTGCATAACTGCTGTGCACTTATAGTATAAGAATATTCTCATTTAAGAGAGCTTTCACTAAAATAAAAAATTATGACAAGATACCAAATTCAAATTGACGACCTATCGCACATGAATGCAAATCCGTTTAAATAACCACCATCTTCTCAACTTAAAGTACTAAACTATCTGCGAAGGGCCAAGATAAACGCATTTAACAGATGCTCAATAAGCAATAGCATCAATATTTTCTCTAAGATGTTTTTCCCTTCACCTCAATCAGCAAATTATAAGAACAGCAAGATATAAAATTAATGGCGAAAATGCCGTACACTCGTGAAAACCATTGCCAAACCATGACGATCCGCAGCAGCAATGACTTCTTCATCACGTATAGACCCACCTGGCTGAATAACTGCTGTAGCCCCAGCTTCAGCTGCCGACACCAAAGCATCTGCAAATGGAAAAAATGCATCTGATGCCACGACTGATCCCTTAATGAGAGTTTCTGTTAACCCCTGTCTTTGTGCTCTATCTTCTGCTTTAAGTGCTGCAATTATCGCAGAATCAAGGCGACTCATTTGACCAGCACCAATACCAACTGTTGCACTATTTTTTGCATAAACAATAGCATTTGATTTAACATGCTTCACAACACGGAATGCAAATTGTAGATCACGCATTTCATCTTGGCTTGGAGCTCGTTTTGTCACTATCTGCAGCTTAAGATCGTCAACAACAACATTATCACGCGATTGAACCAACATTCCCCCTGAAAGCGTTTTAACTACCAAACCTTCACTGCGAGGATCAGGCACTCCACCCGTTATTAATAAACGAAGATTTTTTTTCTGTGCAATAATATCACGAGCAGCTTGTGTTGCCTCAGGAGCAATAATGACTTCTGTAAATAACTTTACAATTTCTGTTGCACATTCCTCATCAAGAGGCTGGTTCAAAGCAACAACACCTCCAAATGCTGACACATCATCACACATAAGAGCTTTTAGATATGCTTCCTTCAAACTTTTTCCTTCTGCAACACCACAAGGATTAGCGTGCTTAATCAGTGCAACAGCAGCCGTTCTTGAGGGATCAAATTCTGAAACAAGTTCAAATGCTGCATCTGCATCATTTATGTTATTATAAGAGAGCTCTTTTCCTTGCAAAAGAACTGCTGTTGCAATCCCAAAATTTGCATTATGTGTGCGATAAAAAGCAGCATGTTGATGTGGATTCTCACCATAGCGCATTACTTTTTCAAGACGACCAGAACAGGTTTTCCAAGATGGCATCTCGCTTCCCAAATCTTGTGCAAACCAGGTAGAGATAACAGCATCATAGGCAGCTGTGCGTCCATAAGCACGTGCTGCTAACTGTCGACGCAATAAAAGGCTCAAGCAACCATCTTTTTGCTTTAATTCATCTAAAACTAAATCATAATCACACACATCTGTTACAACACCAACATAGGCGTGATTTTTAGCAGCAGCACGAATCATAGCAGGACCGCCAATATCAATATTTTCTAAGATTATTTGCGATTCCACGCCAGACTGGCAAATCTTTTCAAATGGATAAAGATTAACAACAACAAGATCAATTCCACAAATACCGTGTTCTTCCATAACCGCTTTATGATCTTGGTCATCCCTAATCCCCAACAAAGCCCCATGAAGTAAAGGATGCAACGTTTTTACACGCCCACCCATTATTTCTGGAAAACCCGTTATTTCAGAAACATCTTTCACAGGCAAACCAGCATCTTTTAATGTTTTGGACGTTCCTCCTGTCGAAATTAATTCGATACCACGAATATGCAATCCTTGTGCAAATTCAACTAAACCTGTCTTATCAGAAACGGAAAGCAAAGCACGACGAACCGGATAAAGATCTGGAATAGGATATTTTTTTGCAATAGAAGCCACAATAAAAACCCTTTAAAATAAAAACTAGTAATTAAAGCAAAGCTGCGGAATACTTTTACACAAACACACGTCAACCCATCCTGGTGAAACAGGATAGTTTTTCTTCGAGAAAAATCCAACACAAACTGTTAGGTTTTCCCCCACATTGTACAAGGCCCCACATTGTACAAGGAATGAGTTGTTTACTTTGATTCAAGGCGGACAAAACGCCAACGAACTTTTTCCTGTAAAGCTGGTCGAAAGTACAAAACGATTTGCTGCGTACGCTGTGGTCCTGTTAACTCGGCAAAATCAATTGAATCTTCTAAATAAATATCAGTGTCAAGTGATACAAAATTCCATACGGCTCCACCCGCTACAGCTAACCTTGCAGAATTTCCATCATAATTAACCTCAACTTTTGGATGAAGATGAAAGCGAACCGCAACAATATTTGACTCATCGCGAGAATTCCCATTTTTACCTGTATTTCCATGACATGGCGTAAAAAAGCGATCAAAACCCTCGATCATCTCTCCATCTGTTGTTAAAATAAGACCACGCTCATGTAGCAAATCAAAGGACGATAGATAACCATTATGGCATGCAATAAAACCGATTTTTTGGGTATCCTCTATACGCTGCACTTTCACATCTGTGGGACCATTTAACAAGAAAGAAACATCTTTATTCTTTGCTTTACGAAAAACCCCAACTGAACAATCATTTAATGTTGCTGTCGAATGAGCGGCTGTAATGCGTCCAAAATGCCTATAATCTTCATGCCCATAAGGATCGACCCCTGCATTAATGATAAAACGACTCCCCCGTGAGGACATTTCAAAAGATAAGCATCCTGAGCAAGCATGTTCTGCAACAAAATGAGCAGGAAATCGCCCCGTATCTGCAAGCACCGTTGTTTGATGAGCGTGCAACCGCTGAAAACCTGAGTAACGTGCACAGCCAAAAGAATTGCCTGTTGTTTCATCAAATTTTAAAATGGATGATAAAAAACTCCGGCGAAATCGGCCCAACTCCATTAAAATGAGCCAATGTTTTATCTTCATGAACAAAAAACGCAAAGCTGGCAACATACGCTCAACAGTATCAATCAAAACGCGCGGAGCAATATCTTGAGAATTAATGTAAAGACGACGCAATGAAAGCAAATCTGGTAATATGTTAAGCATAACAGCGGGATTGCGTGAAATATGGCCTCCATCAGTTAAAATCTGACGCGATAATTCACGGACCAAGCAGGCTTGTGCCTTTTTCTTTATCGCTGCTGAAACAGGTAAAGTTAAAGATGCAAAAGCTATGGCTATAGCCACATGCAAGCGATGATCATTATTTTTCATCCCGAGAATTATGATGCGCAAATAACGAAAATGGAAACCAAGGGTGTGTAAAAAACGCTTTTCAAACCGGCTACTTGCACCATCTAACAACATTTGTGAATGACAAACCCATGCAATCAAACGCCGAGCTACTACAGCTCCTTCCCAAGGAAGTCCTCGTGCTTTTTTACCAGTATGATCAAGCCAATCTTCTATTAAAAAACGCGCATGCGCTGTTGCCAATTGGCTCTTTGCAGCTGTCATATGCCGCAACCAGTGGAAATCATGCAACGCTCTCTCCCACTCTGCTGTAGGAGAAACACAAGAAAAGGGTGAAGAAGAACCAGATTGAACGATGCGACCTGCAAAGGTAAAACGACCATGATAAAATTCATGCGCCATTCCAGAATCAGCAATACGCAAATCAATTGGATGCACCAAAATCTTCTGCGGACGAAAACCTGAAAAACGCCAATAAAATAACGGTCCTACCCACAAAAACTGCAAAAACTTTGAGACTATATTATACACAAAGGTCAATATTTTAATCTGAAAACCTTCAATAGCAACAGTCACGATTACATCTTCCCATTTCTACCTTCATGAGATGCGCAATATCAGCTATTTAGATGAATGAAGTGTTAACTAAGCTACTTTGCGTAAACGTGCAGTATAAAAACCATCCATTCCCCAAAACAGCGCATCTTCTGTGTGAGCATTCTCAAAATCAACAACCTCAGCAACCCCACAAAAATCAGCAGGCGTTGTGCGCACAGCTCCATTTTCGGTTAATAAATGCTTCATACCTCCTAATTCATAGGCCAAAATAGGTTCTAGAACAACATTATTGCATGTTGATAAAACTTTCTCAATGAGGTCTTCACCCTCTTCTTTTGCAAGTGAGCAGTTGGAAAAAACAATGCATCCACCCTTTTTAACCAAAGCAATTGCAGCTAACAGCAAATCATATTGCAAAACAGCCAATTTCAAAACATCATCCCGCGACTTTGTCCATAAAATATCAGGATGACGACGTATTGTTCCTGTAGAAGAACAAGGCGCATCAAGCAGAACTGCATCAAAAAGATTTTCAGGATGAAAATCTCTCACATCACCAACCCAATAATGCACTGCAAACTTCAATCGATCCATATTGGCTTTCAAACGTTCTAATCGACGAACAGAAAGGTCAACAGCCGTGACAGACGCTCCCTGTAAAACCAATTGTGCTGTTTTTCCACCAGGACTCGCACATAAATCAGCCACTTGCTTGCCACGAATATCACCTAGTAAACGAGCTGGTAGAGATGCTGCAATATCCTGAACCCACCATGCTCCTTCTGCATATCCTGGTAAATCCACGACAGAATGATCTGGATCAACAAGTCGAACAGAACCATTTGGAAGAACCTTTCCACCAAGTTTTTCTGCCCAATAAGCACTGTCTGATTTAACAGTTAAATCGAGTGGCGGTGTATTTTGTTGAACTGCTAAAATTTGACGCGTTTTATCAATCCCATAAGTTGACACTAGAAGCTGTCCAAACCACTCTGGGACATCATGAAGTGTGGGAACACACACATGTAATATTCCTACTTCACGCGCAAAATTGCGCAATACAGCATTTACCAACTTCGAAAAATGGCGCATCCGTGGATCAATTTTAGCAATACGCACAGCCAAATCAATCGCAGCGTGATTTGGAATGTCTAAATAAAGGATCTGTGCTGCACTTACATGCAAGAGATGTTGAAGCGCTGTTGCGCGTGACGGCAAAGATCTCTTTAAAAAGCGCGATAAAGCGCTCTCAATTTGCCCTCTATGACGTAGTGCTGTAGCTAAAATAGCCCGGCATAATAAGCGATCACGATGTGGAAGTTTTAAATAAAGAGGATGACCATTCACATGATCTGTCAAACCAGAAAAAGATGTGTGTTTATCAAGGATCGCCCCTAAAAGACGTACACATACTTGACGAACCAACAACCCCGGAACATCCTTTTCAGACATCTGCTCCACTTTCTTATATTCCAAAAAAAACGTTTAATATGCCGTCTCTTTCTGTGAGCTTAAAACTCTAAAATCAAGACTTTTTTGACCCTTTTGACCCTTGACGACGTAACCAAGCAGGGCGATCTGTAACACGATGAAAATTTTTTCCTTTGTAATTACGTGTAGTGCTCTCTTTAACTTCTGAATTTTTTCCATTCAAATTCTTACCATTTTTACCAAATCTATTGTCTTGACTAAACCCAATCCCGTTAATAGCTGATATATTCATCTGTTCCGCTTGGCTACGAAGAGCCACAATACGATTTGCAGTTGCTGGATGCGTGGAAAAAAGGCTATCTGGTCCTTCACCACTTAAAGGATTAATAATAAACATATGAGCTGTTGCTGGATTAGCTTCAGCCTCTTCATTGTATATTGTCTGCCCACCCCCTGCAATTTTACCTAAAGCCGAAGCTAACCACAAAGGATTGCCACAAATTTCGCCTCCTCGCCGATCAGCAGCATATTCACGCGTACGACTAATAGCCATCTGTACGAGCATAGCTGCAAAAGGAGCAACAAACATAGCAACAACACTCCCAAGTACCCCAATACCATGAGAATTCCTGGAAGCACCACGCCGCCCTCCCATAAATAAAGCAAAATGACCAAGCATCGAAATGGCCCCTGCAAATGTTGCTGTAAGAGTCATTATTAGAGTATCACGATGCTCAATATGGGCCAATTCATGTGCCATCACTCCTGCAATTTCTTCTGGGCTTAATCGTGACAACAACCCTGTACTTGCAGCAACAGCAGCATGGTGTGGATCACGTCCCGTAGCAAAAGCATTTGGCTGTGCACTATCGATAATATAAATTTTAGGCAGTGGAAGAGATGCTTTTTGAACTAAATCTTTCACAATCTTATAGTAAAGGGGTGATGAGTGTTGATCAATTTCACGTGCACCATACATTCGCAGAACTATTTTATCGGAGTTCCAATAGGAAAAAATATTGAGACCTCCTGCCATTAAAAGTGCAACAGCCATACCACTACCTCCTCCAATGAGGTAGCCGACGCCCATAAAAAGAGCCGTCATAAAAGCTAAAAGCATTGCTGTGCGCATTATATTCATTCTCTAAAACTCCGTGCTAAATCACAATTATTCCTGTATGATGGGTTATTTTCCTCGATTCTTCAACGAAAGATTGGATATAGGATGAACAAACAACATAAGGAAATGAATAACACGGTAGATAACCGCTTCCCTCTAGCAGCACAACGTGCTTTGCAAGAGGCTGCTGAAAGACGTCTCCGCGAAATGCATGAAGCAAAACCTCTGGAAAATGGTGGACGCGGTGGTAAAGACCCTGCTCGTTACGGAGATTGGGAAATTAATGGGCGTGCCATCGACTTTTAAGTAGCAAGCACCATAACGCATCCTTCAAACCACCAAGACACTATTAAAAAACCCAATAATAACCCACCAAAATTAAAGGTTGGGAGAGAGTTGTTGCATCGCTTTCTTATCATCACATAATTTAAGGAACTCTCTTTTAGAGAATTCACTGAAAAAACGCCTCTTAAACTGGATAAAAATTCCTGACCATACACCTTCATAAAGCAACAACACACACCCCAGGGACAACCCCCTAGGGCATAAAGAAAACAAAACGCCCCCCCAAAATACGGAAATCGCCAAAACTCTGTTACCAAAACACCTTGAGTAAAACCAAGGCAACATGTTTCAATTAAAAAAACTCCTACTCATAGAAGCATCTTAACCTGCGTAAGTACCCGCAATATTTTAATTATCACTCAAATTGATATTTTTCCTATTCTGCGACCTAAGCTTCTTTTGCCGCAGCTTCCTCTTCAGCTTGTTTTGCTGCTGCTATACGCTCTTGCGCTTTTTTACCTGGTTCACCTTTGTGCGGATTATTACGCGCTGGGCGTTTTTTAATGCCAGCAACATCTAAAAACCGCAAAACACGATCTGTTGGTTGTGCGCCTTGATTCAACCAATACTGAATACGTTCTTCATTGAGTTTAACGCGCTGACCATCCTTCGGCAACATTGGATCCCATGAGCCAACACGCTCAAGAAAGCGCCCATCACGCGGACTACGAACATCTGCAACAACAATATGATAATGAGGACGTTTTTTCGAACCTCCACGGGATAAACGAATTTTTAAGGCCATATTTTTCTCTCCTATTGTTCACTTAAGTTTTGTTAGAATTAATCGTTTCTTTTTCTCATTTAGCAGCTAATCAAATGGTGATGAATGACCTCTCTCCGTAGCATAACTCTACGAGCATCATTACAGTCCACAGCTAAATTTCCAAATTTTATTGAAGAATTTTTACGTATAAAGTTATCAATTTTTAAGGTTGCAAAAATCCACGCATAAAACCTTACAACTTTACAGATCGGCACAGCATTAACATAACTCATTAGCTGCTGCATAATCATGCAAGGACCTATTTTTCTTTTTTGCATCATATTTCTTTTATAATTTATTTTTTCTTAGAAAATGGAAAATCTTCTTTCTTCCCAGGAAGACCTGGAAGAATCGGATTATTTTCTGAAAGTCCTGGCAGCCCTTTTTCAAAAGAATTGCCCTTGATTTGCTTTTGTAGTGCCGAAAGTTGCGCTGGATCAAAATTTGACAAATCAGGCATAGAACCAGGCATTCCCATATTACCCAATCCCATTTTAGACCCAAGTCCTCCTAACATCTGCCCCATCAAACCACTTTTTTTCTTTCCTCCCATAGCTTTTATCATATCAGCCATTTGACGATGCATTTTCAAAAGCTTATTAATATCAGCAGCACTTGTACCAGATCCTTTAGCGATCCTTTGTTTACGACTATGCTTTAAAATTTCAGGATGAGATCTTTCTGCTTGCGTCATCGAAGAGATAATAGCCAATTGGCGATCCAAAAGACGATCGTTAAGACCTGAAGCATTTATTTGATCCTTCATCTTACTCAAACCCGGCATCATCCCCATGATATTTCCCATCCCACCGAGTTTCTTCATTTTTCGTAATTGTTCTGCAAGGTCATTAAGATCAAATTGTCCTGCTTGCATTTTCTTTGCAAGAGCCATCTCATTTTCATGGCTAAGTGCCTCAGCAGTTTTTTCAACCAAAGAGACAATATCTCCCATACCAAGGATACGATCAGCAATACGACGAGGATAAAACTCTTCCAAAGCATCCATCTTTTCACCAACACCGATTGCTTTGATAGGCTTACCTGTTACAGCACGCATTGAAAGAGCTGCACCACCACGTCCATCACTATCCATCCGTGTTAAAATAATACCCGTAAGCCCCACACGTTCATCAAAAGAGCGCGCAAGGTGAACTGCATCTTGACCAGTAAGACTGTCTGCAACTAACAAAATTTCATGAGGATTCGAAGATTTTTTGATCTCTACTAATTCAAGCATTAAAGCTTCATCAATGTGATTGCGCCCTGCGGTATCAAAAAGTACAACATCATATCCACCTAATTTAGCAGCCTGAACAGCACGAATAGCAATATCAACAGCAGATTGACCAGGAATAATAGGCAAACTAGCAAGCTGTCCTTGCTCTCCCAATTGGCGAAGTTGCTCCTGTGCAGCAGGACGGCGAGTGTCTAGCGATGCCATTAAAACTTTTTTATTGTGTTTATCAGTCAAACGTTTTGCAAATTTTGCTGTTGTTGTTGTTTTTCCTGATCCTTGCAAACCAATCAGCATAACTACAACCGGCGCTGGTGCATTAAAGTTACCTAAAACACATTCATCCCCAAGCATATTTACGAGTTCGTCATGAACGATCTTAACGACCATTTGGCCTGGTTTAATAGATTGAATAAGGGCAGATCCAACAGCTCTTTCACGAACTTTATCCGTAAAAGAGCGTACAACATCAAGTGCAACATCTGCTTCTAGAAGAGCACGCCGAATTTCACGCAGAGCCGTTTCAACATCCTGCTCCGACAAAACACCACGCCCCGTCAAATGAGATAAAATGGAACTAAGACGCCCTTGCAAAGATTCAAACATGCCAACCTCACTCCTGTACAACAAGCAAACCAAGATGACACCCGAGAACGCAACGCGTCGTCGGATGTTGACCTCTGGGATTCCCACACTCACAGCGAGATCTCAGTCGGTGGCTCCAAGATAATTCTTGTCACTGAATGCTTACCATTTCAAACAACAAAAATTGCTACTTGTCAAGATTTATCACAGAGCTTCCCTTTGTTCATCGGGAAAAATTTTGTAAAATAAATACAGATGGCTCTTGCTAGACACGAGAAAAGTTACCTGTTTTTTCTTCCATCGTCCATAGCTCACCACTTGAAATATCAAACCATGCTCCGTGAACTCTCAAAATATTCTGGTCTTTACGCACCTTTAACCAGGGAAATGTTTCTAAATTCTTCAAGGAACAACGAATGGAAGCCCTTTCCAATTCTATCTGCTTTTCTGTTTCGGTCATATGTTGATTCCCTGCAATGATTTCCCCTTCTGGAGCCAAAATACCCATCCACTGACCAATAAAATCATCCGATGATAAAGGTTTGCATGTTTTATCAATAATAGTTCGAATCCCACCACAACGCCCATGACCCAGAATAACGATGTGTTTCACCTCCAAAAACTGAACTGCAAATTCAATAGCCGCTGACGTTGCATGATGCTGATCATCTGGAGAAAAAGGAGGAACCAAGTTTGCAATATTGCGTAAAACAAAAATCTCACCTGGATCGGTATCAAAAATAACCTCTGGAGCTGCGCGTGAATCACAACATGCAATCACCATTATCTCTGGCTTTTGTCCTTCATCCGCAAGCCGCTGGTAACGTACTATTTTAGATGAAAAATGATGATCCATAAAGGACCTATAGCCTTTGAGAAGTCTTGTTGGTAGAGGCACCGTATCCTCACGTTATTTCAGTACATTCAAAGAAGTCATTTAGTCATAAAAAAACTCAATGTAAACATTTATACATTCATGCAATCCTTGACATCTACATTTTGCAAGCAAAATAATTGAGATTATTTAAAATAAATTACTATTCTCAAATAAAATGATCCGCTATAAGAGTCGGGGGATATCATATAACGAGAGGGAGGAGCCACTTTATGTCGGGACAGGACATGCTAAATTTCAAAAACAACAAAGGTCAGATGGAATCGGTTCTTTTCTCTCATGCAGATCAAGAAGATATAGTTTGTTATGCTAAAGATGAACTCAAAAAAGCAGCAGCTACTGCTGTTGAAGCGCTTTGTCAGCATCAAAGCGGGAAAAATACCATTTGTTTTGAACATAGCCTCACACGTAGCGCGAAGCCTATAACTGTCGTCACACTCGTTAATGATAACAAACCTTTCCTACTTGATTCCATTCTGAATGTCTTCAACCAGCAAATAAATACGATTCATCTCATTGCACATCCCGTTCTTGATTACGATTCGGGAAAACGTGTCAGTTTGATGCAAATCCACATTGAAACTTTAAATGAACAACAGACCAAAAATCTTAAGGATGAGCTTTTTTTGGTTCTTGAACAAGTTAATGTTGCTGTTCGAGACTGGCAGCCTATGCTTGAAGAAATCAGAAAACGTATCCATGCTTATCAAACAAACCTTCCACAAAATTACCAGAAAGAAAAACAAAAAACCATCGAGTTTCTTCAATGGCTTATGAACAACAATTTCACCTTTCTTGGACTGCGTGTTTATGATTTTGCTCATAATACGGGACCTTCAAAGGCATTTAAAGCCGGAGATACCGAATTGGGCATTCTTACAGATGCCTCCATTCGCGTCATCGGCAGTACAGATGTAGAAAAGCATTCCCAAGAAATTTTATCCTTTATGGAAAGTGATGCTTTATTTATCGTAACAAAGGCCGATAGCCGATCGAAAGTTCACCGCCCTGTTTGGCTTGACTACATTGGATTGAAAATTTTTGATGAAAAAGGATCTTTATGCGGAGAATTGCGTATTGTAGGGTTGTTCACATCATCAGCTTATACCCATTCTGTTTTGCAAATTCCTTTCTTAAAAGACAAGGTTGAAACTATCATTCAACGCCTTGGATATAATCGAACAGACTATTCCGGAAAAGCACTTCTTAGTGTCTTGGAAAGCTATCCAAGGGATGAAATATTCCGCTCTGATGTAAATATACTTACCGAAAATGCCCAACTTATTTTACAGTTAGATGAGCGTCCTCGCTTACGTATTCTTGCTCACACTGATTCTTTCGGACGCTTCGTTTCCATGCTAGTTTATATTCCACGTGAGCAGTATGCCAGCAGCATGCGCAAAAAGATTGGTGCATATTTTGTTGACATCTATGAAGGAGATTTCTTTGAATCTTATCCGCTTTTCCTAGAAAGCACACTCATCCGTATCCATTACATCATTCACCGCAAAAGAGGGAACAGCACTCCTTTTATTGAACGTACAACATTAGAGCATAATATTCGCTCTATCGTGTGCAACTGGGAAGATGCTGTCCAAGCTGCAGCCTCTACTTACCAAGCAACAGATCAGCAAATATTTCTTGCAAGCCAGTTGCCTAATAGTTATCGCGATTTATTTTCAGCAGAAGATGCTATAAGGGATGCAGGTCATATTTTAAGCCTTAGTGATCAAAACCCTCTTTTTGTAAATTTTTATGATACGGTTCATAAAGAAAAACATGCTGTTTCTCTTAAAATTTTTCATCTCAATGAAGTCCTTTCCCTTTCTAAGCGCGTACCACTTCTTGAGAATATGGGTTTTCGCGTCATTAGTGAACGAACACTAAAATTACCCTATGAAGGTGGGCGGTATGTCTATCTTCACGATATGCAATTGGAAAGTGCTTTTCAAATATCTGTTGATCTTAATGAAAATGGTCAAAAACATGCAGAGACATTTGAAGCTGTTTGGGCTCAAAATGCCGACGATGACGCTTTCAATGCTTTAACACAAACAGCTCAACTTGATTGGCGCGAAATTGTTATTTTACGCCATTATGGACGTTATCTACAACAAGTTGGCATCCCTTACTCGCAACAGTACGTTGCCCAAACTCTCAATACTTACCCAAATATTACTCAAGATCTCTACGCTCTATTTTATCTAAAGTTTCACCCAAGTCATACAGAGCAAGAACAACGAGAAAATGAACAGATCATCCAGCAACGTATCGAAGAAAAATTGCAAAAAGTTCCTAGCCTAGATGATGATCTCATTCTGCGCCGTTACCGTAGCCTCATTACGGCAAGCTTGCGAACAAACGCTTTCACCCCCTTAAAAGATGGAAGTCCACGACGTATTTTGGCAACAAAAATGGATCCACGCCAAATTGAAGGATTACCTGAACCACGCCCTTATCGAGAAATTTTTGTTTATGGTCCGGAGGTTGAAGGTGTTCATTTACGTTTTGGCCCTCTCGCACGTGGAGGTATCCGCTGGTCTGACCGAGCATTAGACTACCGTACTGAGATACTCGACTTAGTGAAAGCCCAACAAGTTAAAAATGCTGTCATTGTTCCTGTGGGAGCAAAGGGAGGATTTTATCCCCATTATCTTCCTCAAACAAATAACCGCGCAGAAATAGTAGAAGCAGCACGACAAGCTTATATTGCTTACATTACAGCACTATTATCTATCACAGACAATTTTGTAAATGGTACAATAAATGCAGCTCCAAATGTAATCCGCCATGACGGTGATGATCCTTATTTTGTCATTGCTGCAGATAAAGGCACCGCAACCTTTTCTGATACTGCAAACGCCATTAGTCAGGAAAATGATTTCTGGCTTGACGATGCTTTTGCTTCTGGAGGATCTGCTGGTTATGACCATAAAGCTATGGCAATCACAGCAAAAGGCGCATGGGAAGCAGTCAAAAGGCATTTTAGAGAATCATTCAATCATAATATTCAAACCACACCATTCACCTGTGTTGGTGTTGGTGATATGTCAGGTGATGTCTTTGGTA
This sequence comes from Bartonella ancashensis, assembly GCF_001281405.1. Taxonomy (NCBI): domain Bacteria; kingdom Pseudomonadati; phylum Pseudomonadota; class Alphaproteobacteria; order Hyphomicrobiales; family Bartonellaceae; genus Bartonella; species Bartonella ancashensis. The sequence goes on from NZ_CP010401.1 coordinate 425,349, forward strand.
ACGGATTATTACTCTCTCAACAAACAAAGTTAATTGCAGCTTTTGACCACCGCGACATCTTCATCGATCCAGAACCAAACATCTCTGAAAGTTACGCAGAACGGATGCGTTTATTCCAACTTCCACGCTCAAGCTGGCAAGATTATGATAAAACGAAATTATCAAAAGGGGGAGGCATTTTCTCGCGAAAATCCAAAATGATCACTCTTTCTCCTGAAGCAGCAAAAGCCATCGGTTTTGAAAAACAAACGGGGACTCCCTTTGAAATTATTACAGCTATTTTAAAGGCACCTGTCGACCTTTTATGGTTTGGAGGTATTGGAACTTATATCCGAGCCACAACAGAAACAGATATGCAGGTAGGTGACCGCACAAATGATTCTGTGCGTATCACTGGCGAACAGGTTCGTGCTAAAGTTATTGGTGAAGGAGCTAACCTTGGCCTTACCCAACGTGGTCGTATTGAATATACCTTAAATGGTGGACGGTGTAATACGGATGCAATCGACAATTCTGCAGGTGTCAATTGTTCTGACCTTGAAGTGAATATTAAAATTGTGCTTGCATCAGCTTTACAAAGTAAGACACTTACTCGAGATGAACGCAATATACTCTTGAAAGAAATGACACCTCAAGTTGAACAATTAGTCTTGCGTAATAACTATCTGCAACCACTCGCTCTTTCCTTAGCTGAAAGTCGGGGTACAGCTGACTTGCCTTATCAGGCACGTTTCATACATAACCTAGAACAGAAAAAACTGCTCGATCGGAGAGTTGAAATTCTACCAGATGAGCAAATTTTGCGCCAAAAAATAGCTAAAAATCAAGGTCTTACACGCCCAGAACTTGCAGTGATTTTGGCCTATGCCAAATTGACGCTAAAAGAAGAAATTACCAACAATCCCATTGTGGACCATAATTATTTTGATACGACTTTGTTGGAATATTTTCCGACCCAACTTCAAAATAAATTTAAGAAGGAAATTATTAATCATCAATTGCGCCGTGATATCATTGCAACCCTCATAGCCAATGATATTGTTAATCGTGGAGGTCCGACCTTCGTTAATCGATTGCAAGATAAAACAGGACAAAAAGTTGATAACATTATCCGTGTTTTTATTGCTATTCGCGACGGTTTTGAAATTCCTCTCTTATCCAACCAGATTGATGCTCTAGACGACAAAATACCTGGTGTTATTCAAAATAAATTCTATGCAGCAATTACTTCAATGCTCTTTGAAATAACCAGTTGGGGTTTGCGTAATATGGACTTATCCGCAACGCTAGAAGAACTGGTAACAATGATCAAACAAGCTCGTATGGTTATTGAAGAGCAGCTTATAAAGGATAATAGTGACAATATTAATCAAAAGATTGCAGAGAGAGTAACGTATTACTGTGCAGAGGGAACACCTAAAAATTTAGCACAACGCTTGGCGCTTCTCGAAGTTGCTCCGATGATTTGTGATATTTCTCTAATTGCAAAACGCAGTAACAGTGATCTCATTCAAACAGCAGAGGTTTATTTCACTCTTAATCAAATCATTCTCACCAATCGCATTAATGAAGCAAGCAAGACAATCCCTGTTGTTGATTACTATGATGGTATGGCCTTAAGCCAAGCAAAAGAAAGTATTGCCGAAAGCTTACGACAAATCGTTGTAAAGATCTTGGTCAATTATGGTGATAAAAGTGATCCCCTTGCAGCTTGGATCGAGACGGAAGAAGAACAAATTCAAAAAGTAATAAACCGAATTAGTGCACTTCTTGAGAGTGATCTTAATATTTCTCGCTTTACTTTTGCGGAAAATATGATCACTCAACTAAAAAATACGACGTTTCAAACTTGAGATGATGTCAAGTAATTTAAGTACAGTTGACAGACCACCTTCTCTATCCCCTCATGGTCTATGAAACATAGAATAGAGCAAAAAAGTCTACGATGAACACATGTTATTCTTAAACTAACATGCCAACATAAATTTACATATTGATAAAACTTCTTTTCGCTACATTTTTTGAAAATACAAAACTGTAATCCAGCAATTATCTTTTAAAGTAATCATAATATTCAAATTTTGTAAAAAACAAAGAAAGAAGATCTACCATCAATATTTTAAAAAAATCATAAATGATTTTTTTACACATTAAGCATTCTTGAATATTAGAAAAAAGTTTAGTTGTCTATCTCACCTTACACTGCTCTCATGTATTAGCGAAAGAAAAAGCTCAACTGTAAGCTTACTATTTTGCTTTATTTTTACGAAAATATTTTTTAAGCGATCCATCATGTCACTCAATAAAACTCTATCTTCAATTGCATCAATCAATATTTCCTACAACAACTCTTCTATGATTACTTAAAATTTTCTTTTGCACCAGGAGAGACTTCTTCCCCCTGAACTCCCGGATCATCAACATTCAAACGTATTTTATTATCTTGCTTTTGACCCGCTATATTTTCAGCTACAAAGCTATCATCTAAAGGAAAAGATTGGTTTGACGATTCACTATCAATAAAAGTAACTTTTGTTATCTCATCTTCTTTTTCAGGCTTTACAGGATCTATTTCTAATGTCACAGGCACTCGACATGGCGGAGCCTTCCATTCAAAACCTCCCAATTTTCCACTCACTGGAGATACAATAGACCAAGAAGGGAAGATAACCCCTTCACACATCCATACTGGATCCCGTTGTGCATACACTGCCAACGAAAGCCATTGACGAGCAGCAATCTGATTATTGCCTTGAGCTTCTTCAATATCAGCTAGCAATAAATAAACATTTTCACGTGGATAAATTTCAAGCGCCTTTTGCGCCTGTTCTCTTGCTAACGCAACTTCACCCGCATCCAAGGCAGCTTTAGCAACTAAAAAAGCAGATTCAAAGGTATCTGGGCAATAGGAAGCTAATTTTCTAGCATTTTTCAAGCGTCCCACAGCTCCCCTTTCCCTTTCAACGTAAAGAGTTCCAATATCGGGATGAGGGTCCTTTTTCCAAGCATTAAAGACTATTTTATCGGCTTTTTTTGTTTCACTTAGCTTGTAGAGAATATCTGCTGTTATAGTAATTATGGGTATAAAATCAGGCTGTAACTTATATGCTTTTAAAATTGTTTTTCGCGCTTCTATGGGATATTTCTCCAACAAACGCAACGCTCGTCCACTTAACAGCAAAGCGTGCATATGCCGACGATCCTCTGTAAAATGGGCGGCATATGGTAATACTTCCTGAGCCTTATAAAAAACATCAAGAGCTTCATCCCACTGCTCTTCAGAAGCCAAACGCTCTAATACAGCCTGCTGCGCCCAAGACAATGCTGGTGATAAAGCAAGTGCTTCTTCTGCATAATGCTGCGCTACTTCATGAGCATTCATGCTCACAGCTTCTCGAAAAAGGCCATAAAGCCCCGCAAGCCTTGTTGATTCTTCTTTTTTCATATTCTCGTAAAAGCTAATAGAGCGTGCAGAATCCTTTTGCAAAAATAACGTATGAGCCTGTAGAAGTTTCATCAACGGATCATGCTCTCCTGAAAAATACTTAAGTGACCGTTGTTCCATTTTTTGTGCGGTTACATAATCACCTGCAAAGACAGCAAGTAATCCTTCTGAAAGGGCCTCGCGACATTTTTTCTGACGACGAGCATAAAAATAATTATACAGGACTTTTGGCGCTGAAAAGAGGCTTTGTAGAAACCACCACAAAAAAATCAGTGTTATCAAAAATACAATCGATAAACTAAAAAACGTAAGCAGTGAAAAAGAAATGCGTGTCTGCAACGCAGTAATAACTACAATACCATTATAACTGGCCACCCATCCAAAAACTGCACTAACTAAACATACAACAACACTGTACAGAATAATCCGCATTATCATCCTTGTCCCCCTCTTACATCTTTACAGGTTCGAGCAATCCTTGTTGTGTAGAATTTAATAACTGCTGCAACACATGCTGTATGGTAAGATACTTTTTAAGTTTATGTACGAAATTGGCAGAGATTTCTTGAGCCTCTTTGGGTAGTATTTGCCATTCAATCAAGGCTTTTTCATAATCACCAGCTTGAATAGCAGCCTCCATCCGCGCCACAATTGCACCAAGTGTCATACCTTCAATATTACCAATAGGGCGTGAAACGACTAAACCTTTTATCCATGCCCACATACGTTTTAAAAAACCTGCATCTTGTGCAACGGAATTTCGTAAACTGATAATTGTATCAGCAATATTAGCAAACTCAGCAGAAAATTGAACAGAATTAGGCAGACCATCTTTTGCTGTTTTTTGTAAAAGCTCTACCCCAGAAAATGAAGGAAAAAATCGCAGCACCATTTCCAATTCATGCATATAAGATCCACCACGATCCACCGCATTTTTTAAAGTGCTAATTGCCATTAATACTTTTGCATCAACTGCTCTTTTTTCATTATTTTTTGTAGAGATTTCTTTTTGTATGGCTTCTAGCTGTTTTTTAAACTCAGAAAGATCATTTTTATGGCTTTCTTCTGCCACTAAAACCGCCTTCACAGCATCTGACACTCCAGTTAAATTTTGAACATTTTTTTCAAGATCGCTTATCCTTTTCTCCAATTTTGTTAGGTGTTCTTCATTCCCCTGTTGGAGAGCTTTTCCCTCTCTCATATTCTCAACATGTTGCGATGAAAAAGTTGATTTCATATCTTCCAACGCTCCCATCAAATTCTGGGTACGTTCTTCAAAGAGAACAACTTTTCTTTCCAAGGTATCTAAAATTTTTTTATTTTCCTCTTGAAGGGGTCCTTTTTCTTGAACACCCTCAATAGCTTGCAATGAAAAAGATAAATATTTTCCTTTCAATTCATCGAGTTCTTGAAGAGCATATTCTAGTTTTTCTCCTATTTCCTTCGTTCGTTCCCCTACAATTTCAGAAATTCGCAAAGCGTCTTTCCCCTCAGCATGACGCCCTCCTTCGAAAGAAGGTAAAAAACCAAACAACTGAAACCCTATAACAAGACCCGCTGTTATAACACTACCAATAATCCCTGCACTTAGCGAACCAATGCAACCTACATTAAAAGAATATTGTCTTTTTTTCTGCTGTTCGCTATTCATTTCTAATGTAACTGACTCTTCTGGAGTGTGCGCTTCCTTATCTCTTAAATCACGATCTGTATTTTCATGCTCAATTACAAATCTATTACGCTTAACACCTTTATAATGCGGAGTTTTTTTTGACTTTGAAGAATCAGCCATCTTCGTTTTCCTTCCTCTTGCACTCCTTGACACCAATACAATAACAAAGTGAAAGAAACTTTAAAGATGCAATGCCTTCTTTTCCCTATAGACCTAATTCCCATTCATGTTAGGCTTCTCAACAGAGCATTCTCATCGAATATATTACAAAAAATATAGTGTTGAATTTTAAAATTTCATAACACCCAGCAAAGCTCTAAAGATACAGTTGTAGACCATCCCTTATCCTTCATATTATTGCTGTTTGTAAACACCAATTTTAAGAGAAACTCTTTGCATCTTCCTTTGTCCATGATACCGATTGATTCAATAACTTTCGAACATAAGGTTTAACCTAAAATGCGCTTGTTAGGAATAGAAACAAGTTGTGATGAAACTGCTACTGCTATCATTGAACACAGCTTGAAAGAAAAAAGCCGTATTCTTTCTAATGTTGTTTGGAGTCAAGTTGAAGATCATGCACCTTACGGAGGTGTTGTTCCTGAAATCGCAGCACGTGCTCATGTTGAAATTTTGGATAGTTTGATTCTTAAAACACTAACAGAAGCTAAAGTAACACTGAAAGAAATCGATGCTATTGCAGTTACAGGTGGCCCCGGCTTGGTCGGAGGGCTGTTAGTCGGATTAATGAGTGCAAAAGCATTGTCCTTAGCTACCGGAAAACCCTTCATTGCCGTCAATCATCTAGAAGGTCATGCCCTAACTGCGGTTTTAACCCATCAAGTCAAATTCCCTTACTTATTGCTCTTAGTTTCAGGAGGTCATACACAGATAATTATTGTCCACGGAGTTGGAAAATACCAACGTTTGGGCACAACTATTGACGATGCCCTGGGAGAAGCGTTTGATAAAACCGCGAAACTTTTAGGACTTCCTTATCCTGGTGGTCCAGCGATTGAGAAAGCCGCTTTTCTGGGAGACAAAGATCTCATCCCTCTTCCTCGACCTTTAAAGGGAACAAAACATCTTAACTTCTCTTTTTCTGGCCTCAAAACTGCTGTTAGACAAGCGGCAACGGCCTTAGCTCCCCTCTCAAAAAAGGATATTTCAGATATTGCTGCAAGCTTTCAAGCTGCTGTAATCGATGTCTTACAGGACCGCATTCATCTAGCTTTACAACATTTTACTCATTGCTGTTTATCATCTCAAATTTCTGAAAAACACCGTCCCGCTTTTGTCGTAGCTGGCGGTGTTGCAGCCAACCAAGCTATTCGTTCTACCTTACAAAACCTCACGCATCAGCATGGCTTTGAATTCATTGCTCCCCCCCCTCTTTTATGTACAGACAATGCCGCAATGATTGCTTTTGCAGGTGCAGAGCGTATAGCACGAGGACAAACAAGTTCCTTTGATATTGTTCCTCGCTCACGCTGGCCACTAGATGAAAATGCCTCTCCTATAGTCGGAACAGGACGCCGCGGAACGAAAGTATGAAAATAAGACTCTTTGAGTATATGCTACCCATCCAACAAACATCCATGCTTAAAACGAATAATAAGGAGAATACCCATCATGGCTTATTGGCTCTTTAAATCTGAACCTGATAAATGGTCATGGAGCATGCAAAAACAAAAAGGTGCTCGTGGTGAACAATGGGATGGTGTGCGTAATTATCAAGCACGCAATTATATGCGCTCTATGAAATATGGTGATAAAGGTTTTTTTTATCATTCGAATAAAGGATTAAACATCGTAGGTGTTGTGGAGGTGTGCGCGGAAGCACATCCCGATTCAACAACATCTGATCCACGTTGGGAATGTGTTGATATTCGCGCTATTTGTGATATGCCAATCCCTGTTTCATTAAAACAAATCAAAGATAATCCACATTTAAAAACTATGGCGCTTGTTAGATTTATGCGTTTGTCAGTGCAACCCGTCACAGAAAGTGAATGGAAAGAGATTTGTTCTATGGGCGGGCTTAAACTACAAACTCTCTTAACCTAAAATCACGATATTTGTTCGCTTATTGATATAAGGTAAAACACGCTCAAAATCACGACGAGAAAGCGCAATACATCCTTCTGTTGGCTCATAGTTACTACGTGCTAAATGCATAAAAATAGCACTTCCTCTCGCCATTTTTCTTTCTGTACTATTCCAATCTAAAATAAGTCCAAGATCATAAAGACCATCTTTACGTTGCATTTTTTCGGCACTTTTAGGATAGGGCAGACGAACTAAACGATTATAATTGGCATCACCACTTGCATCACACCAACCATCATATGCTTTAATACGACGAAAAGACAAAACAGAACGCGGAAAAAATTGATAAAAATTACTACGAAATCCTCCCAAGCAACGCACCGTTGCTAGAGGTGTTGCTCCATCACCCTCACGCTTTAGTGCAGAAATGCCAGATCTTCCCAAAGAACATAAGAAACGGTGCTGACCAACGCAAAAAATGCCTCTTGAACATCCCCTTAACTGTCGACGAATAACTATAAAAGATATAAAAGTTCGTTTTTTACGTAGTTTTTTTCTTGATTTTACTTGCATGAGATTCCATTTTTCATGAAATTACTCTTTTGTAAATTATATTTTAAACACGCTCCATGAGGAAAAGAAATGAGTGATTATGCCCTTTTAATTATTGAGGATGATGATGACTTACGCCCCATTTTAGCAGAGCAACTACAAATGCACAAAGAATTTAAAATTTTTCAAGCAAAAAAAGGAAAAGAAAGTATCTCAATAGTCCAAAAAGAAAATATTCACCTCATTATCATTGATATCGCATCGCCAAACTATAATGAACATCAAACTGTAAAAATATTACGGCAACAAGGATTTCGTGCCCCCATTATCATAATTACAGACCATAGTACTAATGGTGATACTCTTTTAAGCCTCGAAGATGGTGCCAATGATTACGTAACAAAACCTTTCCGCTTTGCCATTTTATTGGCACGTATTCGTGCCCAATTACGCCAATACGAACTCAACGAAGATATTACCCTTCATATTGGACCATATAATTTTAAACCTGGGCAAAAACTTCTTACAGATCAACAAAACCGCAAAATTCGCCTTACGGAAAAAGAAACAGCTCTTCTCAAATATCTCTATTGTACCAAAAATAAGATCGTCAGCCGTGAAACATTATTGAAAAAAATTTGGGGTTATAACGAACATATTGTAACCCACACGCTTGAAACTCACATTTACCGTTTGCGCAAAAAAATTAGAAATGGCCCTTCCAACACGCCAATTCTTATTACAGATGGCAATGGCTACCGCCTTAATATTTAAAGAAATTATAATCTGCATTTTTTCCTTATTTAATATTTACCTTCGTTCCATAATTTTGGTTATTTCTTTTTCCCTTCGGGCAGCAAAGAAAATAGAGTCTCATCACATTTTTTACGAATTTGTGGAGAAAGCGTAGGGATGAAAACACGCCGAGATTGACGGCGCTGAACAAGCAAACCTTGATATACACGTTTTTGCGCATGACATACCAATAACCCACCCAAATAGGGAAAAAGATAACGTGCAAATGATTCATAGCACAATGAAATAAACCGCTGAACATAACCTGAGGAAGGCATATAATGTACAACATCATGTATAGGTCCAACGGCAAAATTTGTTTCTTGAAATAAATGGATAACTTGTTGTCGTGTGTAGGGTTGTCCGTAACCAAAAGGCGTTCTATCGTTACATGCCCAAAACCCAGAACGGTTAGGAACAATGAGAATTAAATGGCCATTAGGTACTAAAATACGCCATATTTCATTAAGTGTTTCACGTGCATTCTCTGTATACTCAAGTGCATGAATTAGTAAAACACAATCGATCGAAGCATCAGGAAGAGGTAAATCTTCTTCAAAAACCAGCGCTGTGGCAACTTTATCTGCACAAGGCCAAGGCACAGCACCCTGGCTGGCTGGCATAAAAGCTAAACACTGCTGTGCACGCATATGCAATGTAGAAAGATAGGGCAACGCATAGCCAAAACCGAGAACCCGTTTATCAACCAAATCGGGCCAACTGAGATCGAGTTGATGACCCAATGTTACCTTTACTCTAGCACCTAGTGTAGAAGCATAAAAATCTCTTAGTGCGATTATATCCAACGTAACATACCATTTAGAAATAAATTTCAGACATTATAAGCCTTTAACATCTAACTTTGTAAACTATCTCCTTCCTTTTTTTAAAAGCAAGTCATTTCCCCATCTATGTTTCACTTTTTTAACTAAAATAGCTACAGGTTATCTAAACAATACAACATCATTCCATCACTCTTAAATTTTCACCTGCTTTACACCCTTTATTCCTCTATCCTATACCCCCTGAGCATATTCTTTAAGAATAAATACACCAAGAATTTTTGGATTAGTGAAAACGAAGCAATCTCTCAAGGTAATTTTTTTCCTCCTCCGGAAGATTATCATGACTAAGACGTTTACGAATTTCTTCCAAAATCTGTCGTGCTCGTGCTCTATCACCTTCTTGTGGTACAATTACACTTTTATCTTGATCACCTTTTGACGACAATGGATGTCCCAAAGGATCCAGAGGTTCAAAAGAATCTTGCATATCTCCAGATTTTTTCAAAACTTCACGCATTACTTTTAAAACACTCTGCGCCCCTTGTCGCAATGTTTCTAAAGAATCTGACTGATTTTGCGCGGATATTTCATAATCTCCACGACTAAGAGCATTTTGGGAAGAATCCATTTTCTTCTCCGCATTTTTTAATGAATTGTCCTGTATCAATCCTTGCTCTGACAATTTTTGTTCTAGAACTGATAACTCAGATTGTAGCTCTCCCTGGCGTTTTTCTAAAGCTTCACTAAGTTCTTTTGGTACATGCTCCCCATTTCGTTGTTTTGTTTCTAAACTATGTGTTTCGTTTAAAATTTCCTGCTGACGACGCATCACATTGCCCAATATATCCACCAACTCTCTCATCTGTGTTGCTTGGCCATTACTTTGCCCTTTAGCCTTATTTCCCCTATAAACACGCAAATGATCAAGTGTCTTTTCAATTTCAGATAGGAGATTTTCAGCCGTAGAAGAAGAGCCCATTTGAGCCATTTCTTCAATCTCATTGAGTTGTTCGTATAGGCTATTCTCAGAAAGATTAATCTCGCTTGAATTATCACTTTCTGGTGCTTTTATAGATAAATCATAAATATAATCATTCATGGCTTGGCGTAAATCAACCATGAGGCGTTCGATTTCTGTCCCTGAAGCACCACGGCGCAATGCATCACGCAAAGCAGCCTGCGCTTGCTTTAATTTTTGCTGAATAGAATCCGACTGACCACCTTCAATACCTAAAGCGATGTGCCACAAATAATCGACAATATCACGCAATTCATCTTTTGTTTGTGCTAATGATAATCTGCTCCATGCACTTTGTAATACGAGAAAATGAGCCATGTTCCTAATTCCATCTTCCGGGCGCACAAGCAAAGCGGAAAGCATGTCAAGAACATGCTTGTACGTAGAAGCATCGAGAGCTAATAAACGACGCTGTTCACTCACAGCACGCGCAATAGGATGGGTAAAAATACGCTGAGGCAACGTTACTGTCACTGTTTCACTCTGTCCCCTCTGACCAGCCCCATCTTCTGCAACTAAAGTGATCTTAACTTCCGCACCAGCCCACGGATGACTTGATAAATCATGTACTATCCGCATTTTTCCTTTTCCACCACGCGCTAGGAGGAGTTTTACTTGAGGAGCTTCATAAAGGGGAAGAGCATCTTTATAGATGTCTGTTGGTGGCTCTATCACAGCAAAAGCACTTGTAACGCCATAATCATCATCCATTTCATATTGTAGCTCCAACGCTCCCGCTAAAACCTTTCCTGGTTTTTCTAACCATTGAATTATTGGCTTTTGATCCTTAATCACCTCCAAATACCATTCTGTTTGTCGATGACGTGATAACCAAGATAAACGCGTTGATTGTTCTAGCTGCGCTTCAAAATGCACAACAGAATCACCTGACGCAGTCTTTTCACTTTTTTTAGAAAGTAAAATCCGACGTCCTTTATCCTCTTCAGCCACCGCTTTAACTGTAATACCATCCCCATTTGTAATGCGTAAATTCACCGCACTTCCCTTAGGAACTTTGAAATCCTTTATATTATCTTGTGTTAGATAAATAGGAGAAACACCTGTATAAGTAGGTGGTGTAACCCAAGCATCGATACGGATTGACGCATCATCAACCACAGGGCGCAAATCAAACGCATCACTCAAGCGTCCTCCCTTTGAACCAAAAGAAAAACTAAACGCACACACAAGAAGTAAAATAAATAACGCCCTAAAAGCCATAGGATCATAGATGGCACTATTGGGATAAGCGTTCTCAATTTTCACATGCTTCAAATATTCTGCCATACGATATTGGTGTTCTCGCCAAATGATCGCACTCAGATTACTGTCATCTTCAACACATAAACGATCATTTTGAACACTTAACGGCTGGTTTTTTAGCCCATTTTTACACTCTATAAAATGGTCTACATCCTCCATTGTAGGAAAATGAAAACCAAAAAGAGGATATAGACACCCCACAGCACCAGCACATAAAATAAATAGAAAAGATAAATGCCACCAATAAGTTAAAAGATTAAAAAGGCCAAACCAACTTAATGAACAAAAAAGGCTCAAAACGAAAAAAAATGGCAAAAGATGTGGCCATATCCGTTCAAAAAATAAGGCACACCAAGATATAAAACGTACAAAAAAAAGTTTTATGGCAATAGATCTTTTGACATCTTTATCTCTCATAGATGAACATTTATCCTTTTTGATCACACCGCATTAAAACTGCAAAATCCATATACAACAGCTCATTCTAAATATGACGATAACACTCTAATTTGATAAAAATTAAGTGCAAGCACTTTAAGCACTTCTAACCCAATCTGGAACATGGTCTAGCCCTATTAATTGCGCATAATCGAGGCGCGGTCGAACAACAGCGTAGCGCGCATTTTGTACTAAAACCTCTGGGATCAAAAGTCGGCTATTATAAGTGCTGGCCATGACCGCACCATAAGCCCCTGCTCCTGTAATTGCTAAAAGGTCGCCTACTGCAAACTCTGGTAAAGAACGATTCAACCCTAAATAATCACCAGTTTCACAAACAGGACCAACAATATCTGCAACAATCCGTGATATATCCTCTGACGCTTGTTTTACAGGAACAACAGTTTGCCAAGCGTCATAAAGTGTTGGCCGAATAAAATCATTCATTGCAGCGTCAACAATGATAAAATTCCGTCCTTCCCCCTTCTTTACATATATAACGGATGTCACCAATATACCGGCCCCACCAACAATACTGCGTCCAGGCTCTAAAATAATATTAATCCCCAAAGGAGCAATATATTTTTTAACAAGTGCTGCATATTCAAAAGGAGATGGAATCTTTTTTTCTTCATTATGATAAGAAATACCAAGCCCACCACCAACATCTATATGGGTTATTGCATAACCTTCATTCCATAAATGACGAACAAAATCAGCAGCAATTAGAAATGCATCCTGGAACGGTTTTAAGTCACAAATTTGACTCCCGATATGCATATCCACCCCACATACTTGTAAACCAGGCAATTGCACCGCTTTTCTGTACGTATCATCTGCTAACGATAGTGGGATACCAAATTTATTTTCAGATAAACCTGTTGTAATTTTTCTATGGGTCTTAGCATCCACATCTGGATTGATACGCAAAGAAACCCGCGCCGTTTTTGACAAGGCAATAGCACGCGCTGATAACTGCTCAAGCTCTGGCTCAGATTCGACGTTAAAACAAAAAATGTCATGTGCAAGAGCAAAATCGATTTCCCTAACTGTTTTACCAATACCTGCATAAACAATGCGTTGAGGTGAAATACCGGCAGCAAGTGCACGCCGTAATTCGCCTTCCGATACAACATCAGCTCCTGCTCCATTTGCTGCTAAAATCTTTAAAACAGCTTGATTAGAATTCGCTTTAACAGCATAGGCAATTAAACTGGGTATATCCTGGAAAGCATCTTGATAATTTTTCAAATGAGCAACAAGTGCACTTGCTGAGTAACAATAAAAAGGTGTCTTTACATCCTTTGCAAGTACAGAAAGTGAAACAGCTTCAGCATGAAGCTCACCTTTATGATAAGAAAAAAACACATAAGACTTCCTATTGAATCAACCCATCGAGAATAAAGGGCTTATCTTCCTTATCTTTAGATATCAATGTCCCTTGTGAAGATTTAGCAGTATCTAGAGAAAATTCTTCCATAGTTCCTTTACGCCCACATCCAATAAGAATAACAGATCCCAAAAGTGAAATTACCAGAACTTTTGCAATTATTTTCATGCACCCTTTTCTTTCATTTCAATATCTTGCCCCACATTAATTTTGCATAAAACTATTTAAACAGTCGTCAAATAGTTTTTCCAATACGCAACTTGGCGTAGGACTTCCAAGGGAGCAGTTCCGCCAAAACTATTGCGACTTTCAACAGACTTTTCAACTGTCAAAACATCAAAAATAGCTGCATTTATATCTGGACATAAAGTTTGAAGTTCAACCAATGATAAATCATGGAGGCTGCATTGCTTTTGCTCTGCTAAAGCTACAGCTTTCCCTGTGATATGGTGTGCTTCACGAAAGGCAAGCCCCAATTCACGCACAAGCCAATCAGCTAAATCAGTAGCTATAGCATAGCCAGAATCTGCAGCTTTCTTCATCGCGTCTTGATTCACCTCAAGATCACCAATGATCCCTGTCATTGCAGCTAATGATAATTCTAAATTCGCAATTCCATCAAACACATACTCTTTGTCTTCCTGCATATCCTTTGAGTAAGCAAGAGGTAAACCCTTCATCACAGTCAAAAGCCCAATTAATGCGGCATTTAACCGCCCAGCCTTAGCGCGTATAAGCTCAGCCGCATCAGGATTTCTTTTTTGTGGCATAATAGAAGAACCTGTTGAAAAGGAATCTGATAAACGAATAAAGTGAAATTGCACACTTGACCAAAGAACAATTTCCTCTGCTAAGCGTGAAAGATGCATAGCGCAAATAGCTCCCGCACTTAAAACTTCCAAAGCAAAATCACGATCTGAAACACTATCTATTGAATTACGCATAGGTTCTCGAAAACCCAGAGTTTCTGCTGTCATAAAACGATCAATTGGAAAGCTTGTTCCTGCTAAAGCAGCAGCCCCGAGAGGTGATTCATTCATTCGTTCAAGCGCATCACGCATACGTGATAAATCCCGACCGAACATTTCAACATAAGCCATCATGTGATGGCCAAATGTAACTGGTTGCGCTGTTTGTAAGTGTGTAAAGCCTGGCATCAATGTATCGGCATGTTGTTCAGCACGAATAAGAAATTGGTCTATCAATCCTTTCAAAGCTTGCATTATTCTCTGTGTTGCTTCGCGCGCCCATAAACGAAAATCAACAGCAACCTGATCATTACGTGAACGTGCAGTGTGTAAACGCCCTGCTGCAGGGCCAATTAACTCACCAAGCCGCGCCTCAATATTCATATGAATATCTTCAAGTCTTCTTGAAAAAGCAAACGTGCCATCTTCTATTTCTTGACGAATAATTTGCAAGCCATGAACTATTTTTTCATAATCAGATTGCAAAATTATTCCCGTTTGCGCTAACATCGCCGCGTGTGATAGTGAGCCATCAATGTCTTGACTGTAAAGTTTTTTGTCAAAATCAATCGAAGCATTAATTTCTTCCATAATTTCAGCAGGCCCTGTAACAAAACGACCACCCCACATTTTATTGTTTAATTTGCTATCCGACATATCTCAACAAACCCCATTCAAAGGATAAATTATGATTCTTAAATTTTTTACTGATTACAAAAATAAAAAAATACGGCTTTTCATTGCTACCCTTATCATTGCTCCAGCTTTATATGCAATAATAAACAACGATAGCAAAAAAAGTACCTCTTTGCCCAATTTTATTTCAGAAGAAAAAGCACAAAAACCAAATCCTAATAAAATAAAAATAGATGAAATAACCGCAGCAAAAAAAGCAGCCAAAGGCTTTTTCAGTAACCTTAGATTCGCTGATAATTTTTATGATGCAACCCAACTCTCATTCAAAGATAGTCAAGAAAAGGACCACACACTTTCTGAATTTACTGGAAAACCAATGCTTGTCAATATATGGGCTATTTGGTGTATGCCATGCCGAGCGGAAATGCCAGAATTAGCGCAATTACAACGAGAAATGGGTGGAGATAATTTTGATGTTATAGCAATTAATATCGATCACTCAGCTCCTTTTGAGAAAATTCAAAATTTCTTACGTGACGTCAACGCAGATAATTTAATTTATTACCGTGATAAAACAACAAACATTTTAAAAATCCTTCGTAAACAAGGGCTTGCTTTTGGACTACCCGTTACCTTATTGCTAAATAAGGATGGTCATCTCATTGCCTCCTTCAATGGTGCGGCCCCATGGGCTAATGATGACGCCAAAGCACTAATAAGAGCTGTCATTGAAAAAACGCTATAACTTTAATAGCCACATCTTTTCAAACGCTGTATCGTAACATCCAATGCCGACAAAAAAGCAGAACGATCCTTGCTACAAAAGGGCCGTGGCCCTCCCATCATACTACCCTGTTCCCGTAAATCCTCCATTAAATTGCGTATCGCTAAAGCATGGCCAATTGAGTGAACATCAAAAATACGCCCTGCAGGAGAAAGGCATTTTCCTCCTGCTTGTACAGCTCGCGCGGCTAGCGGAATATCACTTGTAACAACAACACTAGCTTCATGAACATGATCAACAATCCAATCATCCGCACAATTAGGATCCTTAGAAACAACCACTCTTTCAAGAAGTGGATCATCTGGAAGAAATAAAAAACAATTCGACACCATAAATGTTTTGAGTTGATAACGATTCATAACACGATAAATTTCGGATTTTACAGGGCAAGAATCCGCATCTATTAACATAATAATTTCAGGTTTCTTCGACATCTCTATTGCTTCATTTTCGACTGACACAAAAACTCTTCCATTAACCAAAAGGATGCAAAAAATTTTAATACAACACGATAGAAGTGCTCATTTCATCTCTAAAAATAAAAGTTGCACCCAACATATAAAGAAAAATAACAACAACTAATTCTAAACAGATTAAAACATGATTAGACAACATCAGGTATGTGTGTAAATACATTAGCACGACACACAGAATAAACATTATTATTGCATCTTGTCCTGTGGCGAAATGCAAACTGGACCTTTTCTGATAACCATTTTTACCAAAAAAGATCTTTTCTCAAATAAAATCACTTACAGAAGCCTCATGTGAAGGTTAAAAAACCCTACACATGAACAAAAATAATATTCAAGATGGTAACCTATGCTGTACCATAGCAGTCAACTCTAATAAAATTTGACCAACAATTGCTTCACCTAAAAGTGAATTTTGACGACTCTCTAAAATAGCATCTTGAATTTTTACCATAGCATGGGAAATCTGCTCAAGTTCCCAATATTTTAAGGCTTTTTTCGATCGTTTTTTTGCGCTGAAAAAATATTGGTGGTCGTGCTTGAGAAATAACTTCAGAAATTGTTTTTTTTCAATTTCTACTTGATAACGCAAAAGTTGCAATTGCTGAAAATGCCTTTGTGCGGCAGTCAAAACAAAAAAAACTGCATCCTGCATAGCAGCACGCCGAAAATGAGCATCAAAACCAACTACATCACCCAGTAAAATAGCATCAATCACTTCATCGTAAGAAAAAGCGCTGACATTACTCACCACCTTTTTGACATCCTCGAGAACAATATGCCCTTTCTCCGAAGCATAAAGGCACAATTTTTCCAATTCACTCCGTGAAACAAGACGATCTCCTCCTAAATTTTCACGTAACATTTTGCGTGCTTCCAAAGAAAGAGTCATCTTAAAATCATCTAAAACATCATCAATAAGAGCATCTAAAGAACGAATATCATCGGAATAACAGGGCAAAGCCATTGCAACTGGTGCTGTTTCAATAATATTGCGCAGTCCCGTTCCCTTTTTTAAATCACCTGCTTCAATTAAAATAAAACTTCTTTCTGGTATATCCGTCATTAAAGACTTCAGCTCTGCAATGAGAGTCTTTTGATTAGCGGCATTTGAAATCCATACCAAACGATCATTACCAAAAAGTGATAATGTACGTACCTCATTGCTTAATCGCGCAGGATCTTTTTCAATCTCAGAAGCATCAAGACGAACCGTTGAGAAAGGATCATCCACAGCTATTTGCGTGAGCTTGATGAAACACTGCACGCGCTCGCATACAAGACCACGATCAGGACCGTAAACTAAAACAACCGGAAAGGAACGCGAAAAATGCGTTAGAAAACACTCAACTTCATGTGCCTTTTTCTGAGCCAAATAATTAATCCATTAAAAGTCTATCATCATCGAGGACGACCTCGCGAGCTTTTTGAAACATATTCATCACATCACTCATCTTCAAATCTTTTCGCTCCTCCTTACAAAGATCTAAGACAACTTCTCCTCCATGCAACATCAACATACGATCCCCATAATCAAGAGCTTGACGAATAGAATGTGTCACCATAATCGTAGTTAATTGTTTTTCTTCAACAACCTTTTTTGTTAAATTCATGACAAAATCGGCCATTCCTGGATCTAGCGCTGAAGTGTGCTCATCAAGCAATAAGATATCTGCACGTGCTAAAGTGGCCATGATAAGACATACTGCCTGGCGCTGCCCCCCAGATAAACTATCCATACGATTGTGTAAATGCTCTTCAAGATTAAGTCCCAACTGAGCAATTTTGTCACGGAAAAATTGCTTTTTTTCACGTCTCAAAGCTGAACGGAAACGACGACGGCTTCCCCGAAGAGCTGCAAGAGCCAGATTTTCTTTAATTGTTAATGCACCACAACTTCCCACTAGAGAATCTTGAAAAACGCAGGCAACTTTTCCAGCTCGCTCACGAATTGGTTGATGAGCAATGTTATGTCCATTAATAATTATTTGCCCCTCTGTAGGAAGAATTTCTCCTGATAACACACCCAGAAAAGTTGATTTACCGGCTCCATTTGAGCCGATAATTGTAACAAAACTGCCCTGATCAATTTTGAGATTAATATTGGTTAGGGCACGTCTTTCTTGAGATGTTTTGGGCTTGAATACAACCCCTATACGAGATAATTCAATCATATTGAGGTCCTTCTCAAATAACGTGGCAAAATAAGAGCAGACATAACTAAAAGCGCTGTAATGAGCTGAAGGTCTGTGGATGTATCAATCCCTATACCACTTGCCTCAAAAGCAAATTGCACCACAATACGGTAAAAAACAGATCCCGCAATGCAACTGAAAAGGATCCAAAAAATGCTACGCGTACGAAATAGAGTTTCACCGATAATAACCGCTGCCAAACCAAACACAATTGTACCGGCTCCTCCCGTAATATCCGTAGCAATTGCAGTTTGAATATAAAGAGCTCCCCCAAGTGCAACACATGCATTCGCAAGCCCCATACCAAAACAAATCAATACTGCAGCGTGAATTCCTTGTGCCCTTGCCATCCTTGGATTGCTCCCCGTTGCTCGCATGGCAAGACCTATTTCACTAACTAAAAATCGCCAAATTAAAAATGCTACAATCAGCAAAAAAAGTCCTACAAAAAGAGGGCGTATCAAAAAGTCAGGCAAACCAAATAAACCGTAAAAAGGAGTTAAGGCCGTATCAGAAAGCGCCAAATTAATGTTGGCTCCTCCCATGATCCCCATAATACGAAGATTAACGGTATAAAGTGCAGACATTGTTAAAATTGAAGCTAAAAGATTTAAAATGCCAAATCCTACATTTAACGAAGCAGTTAATAATCCAGCTATCATTCCTGCACAAAAAGCACATAACATAGCAATCCAAGCATTAGCGCCCAAAAGAATCAAAACACCGCAAATACATGAGCCAAGGAGAAAAGAACCATCAACTGTCAAATCAGGAAAATCTAAAATACGAAAAGATAGATAAACCCCAACAGCAACAAAAGCATAAATCAAACCTAATTCTACAGCCCCCCAAAAAGCAAACATACTCATTTAAACATCACCCCTACGATTTTCTGTTTTGTATGATTAATACTTTATTGAATGACCTTCGTTGCATTCTCAAGAATTTCACGTGGCACAATAATATCTAGTTTTTTAGCAATTTTCATATCAACTTGAATATTGTGATTACGAGCCTGCACAACGTCAATATCACCTGGATTTTCTCCCTTTAAAATACGCAAAACTAACTCGCCAGTGTCAACTCCAACATCATAATAATCAACCCCTTGCGTCATAAAAGCTCCACGTCCAATAGTATTACCATCCAAAACAAACAAAGCTGTTTTAGTTTCAAGTGCAATTTTTGCAGCTCCCTCTAAAACAGCAATAACTGTATTGTCAGTAGGAACAAAAATAACATCTACCTTACCTACCAAGGTCCGTACCGCAGCTTGAACGTCAGAAGATTTGGATGCAGATGAAGGAATAACTTCAATTCCCATTTTACTTGCTAAATTGGTCAATATTTTTAACGTTGAAAGAGAATTGGCTTCAGCCGCGTTATACAGGTAGCCTAATTTTTTTAAATTAGGTTTTATTTTTCGTAGCAATTCCAGATTCTCTGCAATATTTGCACTATCAGAAACCCCCGTAATATTGCCACCGGGCTGTATAAGTGAAGATACTAACTTTGCCTCAACGGGATCGGAAATTGCAGAAAAAACGATTGGTATTTCTTTTGTCGCAGCTAGCACCGTTTGTGCTGAAGGCGTACTGATTGCAACGATAACATCCGGTTTATCGCCAACAAATTTACGAGCAATTTGTGTTGCCGTAGAGAGATTTCCCTGTGCTGATAGAAATGTCAATTTTAAATTATCACCATTTTTATAACCATTTTCCGCTAATACATCCTCTATTCCCTCACGAACTTTATCTAAAGCAGGATGAGAAACTATCTGTGTAATAGCAACATTAACCTGATCAGCTGCTCTGGCAAACTGATTTATTGAAAAAACTGATATAGCAACGCATAGGCCTATTGCTCTTAACATTATGTAATCTCCCCAATGTAGTAATTATCAGGCAGTACTTTAATTGGATAATTTCTTTGAATGCAAGATTTATTTACAAATAAATCATTCTAAAATTTTATTTTTTTGTTGCAATTAAGATAAGTCTAAGCCATACAAGACCCAATTTGATGCGAAGCATGTTTCAAATTTGTGAGCGGGTGTAGCTCAGGGGTAGAGCACAACCTTGCCAAGGTTGGGGTCGTGGGTTCGAATCCCATCGCCCGCTCCATATGCTAGTGTTATTCCTGTTTATTACTTAAGTTTCTGAAGTTATAATCTTTTTTTTGTTTAAAAGCTTCGTCTATTATTTCAAGTATATATGGCAAATATTTCCCGTAGTGATATTTTTACAGGCATGCAGATCTCAGAACTCTTTCAAAAAAGCCTATACTTAAATTAGCTATAAAAATGCCCTGGTCTGCAATAGACATCTGAGCAGAATTAAAATGCCTATAACCGCAGCCCATCTGAGATGGACACAAATATCTTATTTGAAAAATAAGAATTTTTTTCTTCATAAAAAGAAGCAGATAAATCGGAGTTCTTCTCTTTTTGAAGGAAAGATTTAAAAACCATCATTGCAGAAAATTTTCAGGTTTAATCTACCAGATTTTATAAATGATAACCCAAGATCAGTTTTAATAACATTCATGATTTATATTTATCTTCGTTCGCTTGTAATTTCATAAATTCCTTTCTTTACATTTTAAAATATTTTAAAATGATAGAGAGGTCTTTATCATGAAAATTATCTCCCGATATGAAGTTTTTTTGCAGATATAAAATGGAAAAATGCAGTGCTTATTCTTCGTTCTCTTTTCTTTACATTTGCTTTTTACATAACAACTCTCGCGCAGATGTTTTTATATGCCCCTTTTTACTTTTTAATGCCACGTAAAAAGGCATGGATCATTCCAAAAACATGGGCGCGCATTACATTATTTCTACAAAAATATATCGTCGGTACAAACTACGAAATTGAAGGTATAGAAAACCTCCCAGACGGGGCTTATATTATTGCTCCTAAACATCAATCTTCGTGGGAAACCTTTGGTCTTGTTCCCTATTTAGATGACCCCGCTTTTATTATGAAGCGCGAGCTTATGTGGCTTCCTTTTTTTGGCTGGTATATGGCAAAAATACAAATCATTCCAATCAATCGTACCACACCTATCAAAGCTCTTAAAATGATCATCAATAGTGCAAAACAACAAATAAAGAAGGGACGCCAAATTCTTATTTTTCCAGAAGGGACACGCCGACAACCTGGTCAAGAACCAGTCTATAAATCAGGTATTCTTGCTCTTTACAATGAACTAAAACTTCCTGTTGTTCCCATTGCACACAATGCTGGATTATATTGGCCACACAATAATTTTCGCCGTTATCCAGGAACCATTCGTGTCCGCATCCTTCCCCCCATTAAAACGGGTCTAAATAAGCATGATTTTTTAAAAAAGCTCATCCAAACAACGGAAAATGCTTGCGATGAGTTGCTTATACAAGCAACAAAAGATCCAATATCTCCTCCTATGCCTCCTTCTGCTATTAAAAGGCTTAAAGCACTTGGATATAACTGGGAAGGTCCTGTACGTAGCTGAGCTGTGTCTTTTTTCTTTTATAGATGAAATTTTAGTACATTATGTCTTATAACGGGCGTTTGTTGCTTAGTCAAAAGATGAAAGTCTCTTTAATGCGTCAGCTCTTTTACAAATTCCCTTTGATTTATATTTTGAGTATGGCAAATACTCTAGCCTTGAGTCATCCTTTTATTTCTGTTGATGTTGCAACTGGACGCATATTAGAACATAACCAAGCCTTCGAACGTTTGCACCCTGCCTCTCTAACACAATTGATGACTGTTTATATCGCTTTTCGTGCTATGAGTATGGGAAAAATTTCACCAGAAAAATTTATTCTCATAAGCAAAAATGCGAAAAAATCCCCTTCCAACAATTCAGACTACAAAGCTGGTTCTACTTTAACTCTCGACGCAGCTTTAAGTATTACTTTGGTGAAATCCGCCAATGATTTAGCAATTGCCATCGGCGAAGCAATTTCTGGATCACAAGAAGCCTTTGTAAAACAAATGAATGCTGAAGCTCAACGTTTAGGCATGTTTGGGACTCACTTTGTTAATGCAAGCGGAATGCTGGATCCTGAAAATTATTCAACTGCACGTGATCTTGCTCTTTTAGCTGTTCAAATTCGTCGAGAATTTCCCCAATACGCTCATTATTTTTCTACCCCAGCAATTGATTTTGGAGCCAATCAAAAAATTCAATATAACTCAAATAATCTCATTGGTCGTTTTGACGGAATAGATGGTATGGCTGCAAGTTTTATTTGCTCATCTGGATTTAGCCTTGCTGCTTCCGCAACTCGTAATGGTCGTACAATTATCGCTATTATCTTAGGAGCAAAAAACATTAATGAAAGAGAGGAAAAAGCTGCACAATTACTTAACAAAGGCTTCTCATACAAAGGATCATTACAATCGACCTTAGCAACATTGGAGCCTTATGGTATAAAAATTAAGCAAATAACAGATATGGAACGACAAATGTGCTCCCATGAAACCGCCAAAAAACAATTAGACTCCAATGACGATGATCATAACATCGCTTTCACTTCACCTTTAATTGCTACCGCACCATCTTCTATTATTCCATTACTAATATACTCTACAACTGCGCCAAAAACACATAAAGTTACAGCTAAAATACTAAGAAACATTCCCGTTCCTCGTAAACGGCCTGGTACATAACCATAAAACTGTTCACGCTTTTCACTATATGCAGTATTTCAATAAATTGGATGTACAATTATAGGAACTTTGACAGAATTTTTGTTATTTTTCATGTGTTCTTAATAATTCATACCAAAATCGTTCACTGTATTGCACAGTGATCCGTTGCTGTCTTTTTATATGAACAAAATTGCCAGATTTTTCCCTTGCTTTAATAAAAACTCTAAAATCATCTAATTTTCGACATCTACCCTTTATCAACCAACAACACATACTTACATTGCGTGATAAGTACATTGATTTCAAAATATTACAAAAATAAAGGAAAAACGCTTTTAAACTCAAACTCGCTTACTTGAAAAATACTGCTTGGATATCTTTTAATTATTTAAGAGGTAGATTTTCTTCTCTTGAATTTTACCAACGTCATTAACAAATATGCTTACTCTCTAACATGATATACTCCCTCTAATTACAACGATTAGGTTTCTAGAAAATCCTAAAATCAATGAATGCGCCCGTTATACCGTAAATTTACGTTTTTTGCATGATAGAAATCAGGATATTACTGATAACACTAACTAAAAACGTAACGTTTTTCCCGTACGTCAACTTCTGGAGGTATATGATGCTTTTCAAAAAAATCATATCCCTCCTTCAACATCATCCAAAATGGATAATGCGGATAAGTGCGATAACGATCCATATTGGCATCAGTCATACGAAAGGGGAAGGAATGTACATAAAATTCCTTCTGTCCACCTCTTAAAGCATCTCGTGCAAAAGCATAGATCTGTGCCATATTTTTGTCACTCATCGCATAACATCCCACAGAAGAACATCCACCATGAACCATGATATAACTTCCTGTACGATTATGAGCCCTGTCATATGAATTGGGGAAACCAATATTAAAGGAAAGGTAATATTGTGAACGAGGATTCATTTGATTTGCACGAACCGTATAAAATCCTTCCGGTGTTTGATAATCACCCTCTTTGTACTTTGGTCCAAGTCCACCCGACCATTTACAGATACCGTAATATGCAACAAGTACAAAGCGCCCTTTACGATTTTGTTTCCAAATTTCGGCAATACTTTCTTCTTTAAAAAATCGCATCATAATTGGTGCATATTGATCAATACCATTTACAGCCATTTTCCATCGAATTCTCGTAGGCAGCGGCCGTTCGCTCTTGGTTGTAAAAAACGCAAAAGCTTCCCTCTGATAGGCACTGAATATTCCAATTATACAAAAAATAGGTATTAAGAATAATTTCCTAAACATCATATGACATCACCCCCCTATTACGAAAAAATCATCCTAATGAGCGACCAATTTGGAGATATTTTTGTCGACGTTCTTGTTTAATCGTTTCACCACTCTTTCCCATCATAGATTTCAGAGCTGTTGCAATAACATTACCTGTTGCTTCAACAGCCATTTCTTTTTGCCGATGCGCACCCCCCAAAGGCTCTGTAATGATACCATCAATAATTTTTAATTTATAAAGATCTTGAGCTGTAATATGCATATTAGTCGCTGCATCTTTTGCACGAGTTGAATCACGCCATAAAATCGAGGCAGCTCCCTCTGGAGAAATGACAGAATAAATAGAATGCTCCAGCATATAAACTTTATTTGCAGCGGCAATTGCTATCGCCCCTCCAGATCCACCTTCTCCGATGATAACCGAAACAACAGGAACCTTCAGACGCAAAGTAGCAGCTGTTGACTGAGCAATTGCTTCAGCCTGACCACGCTCCTCAGCACTCACACCAGGGTAAGCTCCTGCTGTATCAACAAACGTAAGAAGTGGCAGCCCAAAGCGATCAGCCATCTCCATAATCCGCACAGCCTTACGATATCCTTCAGGACGTGCAGAACCAAAATTATAACGCAACCTAGTCTGTGTATCATAGCCCTTTTCTTGACCAATATACGCAATTGCTTCACCCCTAAATCTTGCAAAACCAGCTTGGATAGCCTCATCTTCTGCAAATTTACGATCCCCTGCCAAAGGTGTCACATCACTTAATAATTGTGCTGAATAATCCATAAAATGGGGGCGATCAGGATGGCGAGCAACTTGTGTCTTTTGCCATGGTGATAATTTTTTATACAAATCCCGCAAAGCCGTTTGAGAGCGCATCTCAAGATGCGTAATCTCATCACTCATATCAAGAGCACCCTTTTCCTGAACAATTTTCTTTAGCTCAAGAATTTGTACATCGAGATCCGCAACTGGTTTTTCAAAATCAAGATAATTATACATTTGCATCCAACTTATTTTGCGTAATTTTCGCGCAACTCTACATTCGTTAATTTATTTTATACAATTCTATTTACAAACTTTTTTATTAACCACTCTTCTGCTGATCAACAAGGGGATGATGCTCATTTACTAAACGATAAAGGCCTGTTTCTAACACATGTGTGTAAATTTGAGTGGTTGAAATATCACTGTGGCCTAATAAATGTTGCACTACACGTAAATCAGCACCATTTTGCAAAAGATGGCTTGCAAAAGCATGGCGCAAAACATGAGGAGAAAAATCTTCACCATTTATTCCTGCTCTTTTAGCGAGATCTTTCAGTCCTCTAGCAATAAATTGGCGAGCAATATATCCTGTTGATGAACGTGCAGGAAAAAGATATGGACTTCCAGCATCTTGCCCCTTGTCACGCACAAGAAGCCACTGAGAAAGAGTTTGGCACGCCTTCGCAGAGAGGAGAACCATCCTTTCTTTTTTACCCTTACCACACACTAAAATAAACTGCTCCTCTCCTCGTACTGCTTGCACAGGAAGACTCACCAACTCACTAATACGAAGACCTGTAGCATAAAGCATTTCAGCTAAAACTTGAAGACGTAACGTGCGAAGATAATTCTTAGATCCATGATCTGCTTGATCAACTTCTAACTGTGCATGGTCGAGTAATTTCATAACCACATCCTCACTTACAATCTTGGGCAAAGAACGCCCTTGACGAGGTGTATCAATATCACTAGAGGGATTATCTTTCCTCAATCCTTCGGCATAAAGAAATTGGTAAAATTGACGCAAAGTTGATAAACGGCGTGCTTGTGAAGTTGCTGCAAAACCAGACATATGCATAAATGACAAAAGGCTAATTAAATCTTTCCTTTGTGCTGAAAAAAGAGAAACTTCGCGTGAAGACAATTCATCTTGTGCCCATTGTAAATCGCGATGATAAGCTGCGAGCGTGTGAACAGAAATCCCTCGCTCAGCACTCATCATTTCAAGAAATTGATCAACAATAACATTGTTTTCCATGAAATAATCCTCAACCACATACCTAATGAATTTACAACCATACATCTAAAAGAGACCAACAGGCGAACCCATCGCTTACTATTTTATTTGTTCAATATAAATCACCATCATACCGATGAAGAATAATCGTAATAAGAGAAATCACTAACCTAACCCTATATAAAACGTGGAATAACTGATTATCTCTTCTATTATATATTAATATTATACCTCGTAAAAATTAACAGGAACTGACTTTAGAAAAAATAAATACAACACCAAAATCATCAATAATGATACTGTAACCCAATTTTCATTGCTTATAATATGGTAAATTACACTACAATTTAATCAATAACCACTTGTATTTATTGACTTTATTAGACAATAATCAACAGTTAATCGAGATATTGCAGCCATTATCTGTTAACTATCCCACAATTAGTCGGCCAAGTGACTAAAAAATATACATGAGAATTTCTAAGTTTTTCAAAATTGGTATTGTGCTTTATCGCACTCCTTCAAAGAGAAAATTACACTCCTAATGTCCTCTAAAGAGATATCTCTACTCTTACAGTGAATAGAAACATGAAATTTTCCTCATGCAAAAAATAACAGCTGATAATTCATTGTCAAAACATCTCATATTCAATCTTTCTACAATAAAAATTCGTGGAAAATCATTTAATCACACTTACTGAATTGATTATAACTTACCTTTTCGCTAGATTAAGAAAAAAGTCGCTGTGTCTGCGTAGCTCAGTAGGATAGAGCACAGGATTCCTAAGAAATTGGGCGCTTTGAAAAGAAATTTTCATTGTGGATCTGCTCAAATTCGGGGAACGCTTCATGGGGAACCATATGCCAATCCCGAGCCAAGCCTGCTTTATAAAGAGTAGGAAGGTGTAGAGACTGAACGGGTAGTACCTAAAGAGCATCAGCTTTAAGGTAAAGAGACAGTCCAGACCACGAACAGCCTATTACTTATAGGTTGGCGGCGAAAGTCGAAGTGGTATGAATCCTGGGGTCGTAGGTTCAAATCCTACCGTAGACACCATTGTATCAATAAGATCTATTTTGAATAATGAAGGAAATATAATGAAAAAGATAACCTTGTTTATTTTAGGAACTTTACCTCTTGGAGGTATTTTACTTTTTAAACAATTCAACCCTTTTAGCGATTCTTTGACCATTGAAATACCGAAAGATTCAAAATTAACCAAAGAAACAGTCAAATATCTATGTGACACCGGAGTAGATAAAGAAAAAGTCGACGTAACTTATTTCAATGCTAGAAATATCTCCCTAGCTGACTTTACTTGGAAGGGCGACCGCGTTGTTGGTGCAAATGTTATTTCTGCATCTGGGGTTAAATTTATGGGAGGCCAGTATATTTGGTGGACAAGAAAAAATGAAGCTGTGCTCTACGACCTTATAAACGATCCAGCACAGGAAAATCCTACTCACTGTGAAGAAGAAAAATAGTAGAAGGTAAGATTCTACCGATAAAAAGAGCTCTTTGCGCTTCAATCGAGCTTTTTTGTTTTCAATTTAGTTCTTTCTTGCTCTTGTTGATGAATTAGAAAAGTGGGTGGTTTTTCTTGCCACCCCTTTGGAGGATCCCGGTAAGCTGCGGCTTGTGATAAAAGCATTGACGTTATTGGTATTGTCATAAGCAAAAATACTACTAATAATACTTCGTGAAAAATCAACTGATGATCTACAAATATTGAGTAGAAAAGTGATGCAGTAGCAATACTAATAGCTCCCCAACTTGCACCAAGCGAAGGTGTGTGAAGACGATCATAAAAAGTAGAAAAACGAATTAGACCTATCGTTCCAATAAGAGTAAGGCCAGATCCTATAATAAGGAAAATGGCAATGATAATAGCAAATAAGAGCGGTACATCGTCATTCATTCAATAATTTCCCCACGCATTAAAAATTTTGCTAAAGCGATACTTGAGATAGGACCTAATAACCCAATAATAAGGGCAACTTCAAAGTAAATATTTGTTCTTGAACGAATATCAAACACAAGAAATAAAAAAATAGCTGTCATATAAAAGGTGTCTAAACCCATGATACGATCCTGTGCTCTTGGTCCGCGAATCAAACGAAAGACCGCGAAAATCATCGCCAAACTTAAAAAAACTTGAGAGATAAACATACTCCAATAAAGAATCACCATACTCATGAAAAAATCTCCAAAAGCAATTGCTCATAACGTTGCTTGATGAATTGTGGATAGTTATTTCCATCATTTAAATTAAGAACGTGGATCAAAAGTTTATTATTTTTGCTATTATATGCAACCCAGATAGTTCCTGGAACCGCAGATAAAATGCATGCTAAAATAGCCAAAGATGTGCGATTTTTAAGAGAGAGGGGCACAACAACGAAACCAGACTGTTGTTCTGAATGCTTTTTTGTAAGAATAAACCAAGCAACAGCAATATTTGAGGTAATTGAATCAACAAAAATCCGATAAAGCAATCGAAAAAAAGGGTTCCAATTTTTAACCCTGATGGTTTCTGGCTCAAGGAACCGCATCATCCACCCTCCCAGTAAAGCAACTGCAGTTCCCACAAAAAATTGGCCCATACTAAAACCGCTTAAAAGCAGCCACATTAAAATAATTCCACTACTTAAAAAAGGGTAAGGCAAAAAGCACTTCATGGTTTTTTTCCTGGAATTTTTAAAGGTAAGTCAGTTAAGACACTTCCGATATAGTTCTGAGGGTTGTGCAAGATTTTAGCAGTTTCAGACATATAACTACCCACAGGACCCGCCATAATAGTCATCATTAAACATAAAGTAAGAAGAGCTGCTATAGGTGCAAACTCGATCACCTGTGCACATAGTTCTCTTCCCTCAAGAGAGGCCCAAAATATTCGAATCCCCGTTCGCACCATTGCAATCAAGGCAGCAAAACCAGAAATAATAACTAAAATAGCCACAATCCAATCACGCGTAGCTAACATATAAGACGATGAATTGCTTTCACTTAAATTAAAAATAGCTACAAGCATCATAAATTTTGCAACGAAACCAGAAAAAGGTGGTAGTCCAACAATGAGAATCGTACAGACAGCAAAACAAGATCCAAGAATTGCTAAAGTTGCTGGCAAATAAGTACCAACTTCATCTTCTTCTTCATCTTCTTCACCATATACTTCCATTGTAACAGCCAAAACATTAGGAGACATATCTTTGTTGCACTCCACAAGTTCTGCCAAAAGAAAAAAAGCACCAAGTGTCAAAGTTGAAGATACAATATAAAAAAGTGCCCCTGATATAAGAGCTTGATTACCCATTCCAATCGCTGTTAATAAAATACCAGAAGACACAAGAACACTATAAGCTGCTAAACGCCCCACAACCTGACTTGCTAGTACTCCGGTGATACCAAAAACCAAAGTAGCTAATCCCCCATAGAAAAGAACTATATGACCAAAATGAGTAAAATACCCATCCTCAGAACCAAACCATAAAAGTGTTAAACGCAAAATAACATAGATACCAACTTTACTTAGAATTGCGAAAGCAGCACTCACAGGGGCGGCAGCTGCACTATAAATTGGTGTTAACCAAAAATTGAGAGGCCACATACCAGCCTTAAGTAAAAAGACGATTCCTAAAAATGCTGCGCCAATCTCAAATAAAACAACATCTTCTTTGGCTATATGCTGCATTTTAATAGCCAAATCAGCCATGTTAAGTGTGCCAGTAACCCCATAAATCAAAGCTGAACCGATTAAGAAAAATAATGAAGCAACGAGATTAATCACAATATAATGCATGCCTGCGCGCACCCGTGACTGTCCTGAACCATGTAAACCAAGCCCATAGGAAGCTGTTAACATTACTTCAAAAAATACAAATAAATTAAAAAGATCACCTGTTAAGAAAACGCCATTAAGCCCCATAATAAAAAACTGCATCAGGGATTGAAAATGGGGACCAGCCTTGTACCAATAAGCACGCGCAAAAACCAACACAGCTGTGGTTAATAAACTTGATAGCAAAAGCATCATAACACTTAAACGATCAAGAACTAATACAATACCAAAGGGAGGAAGCCAGTTACCAAGATGATAAACATCTGTGGCTGGTGTAATTTCAAGAGTACGTGCAAATAGTAAAACAGAAACAACAATCAAAGAACTCGCAGAAATAAGACCGACGAGTGATTTAAATTTTGAACGACGTTCTTCGTAAAAAAGGAGCGTTGCTCCAGTAATTAACGGTAAAAGAATAGGCACAATAATCAAATGACGTAACCAAACATCCATTACTTCACCTCACGTCCATCAACATGATCTGAACCTGTTAAACCGCGTAAAACTAAAAGAATAACCAAAAATAAAGCTGTTGTTGCAAAACCAATCACAATAGCTGTTAAAACCAAGGCCTGTGGTAAAGGATCAGCATAGTTAGTTAAATTCACTATATCAGAAGGAGGCACAATAGGTGCTACATTACTACGCGGTCTGCCCATAGCAAAGATGAACAGATTAACACCATAAGAAGTTAATGATAAACCAAGGATAACCTGAAAAGTTCTTGGACGTAAAAGAAGCCAAATCCCTGATCCAATAAAAACACCAATGCCTAAAGAAAGAATAATTTCCATTAATTTTCCTTCTCTTTATCTACAAATTTCTTACCAACTCGGTGAATACGGATTGATTGGTGGGCAATTGCAATCAAAATAAGAACAGTTGCTCCCAAAACCAATGAAAACACACCCAAATCAAACAAAAATGCAGATGCTATAGGAACTTTTCCAATAAAAGGAAAACTTACATATTGAAATGATGATGTTAAAAAAGGGAACTTAAAAAACCAAGAACCAATCCCTGTCGCTACCGATAATAACAAACCAAAACCCATCCATCGCAGAGGTAAAACTCGTAAATGAGTTTCCACCCAGCGAATGTTTGCAACAAGATATTGCAAAATAAATCCTATCGCTAAAGTTACACCACCAGCAAATCCACCTCCTGGAAGATCATGTCCACGCATAAAGAGATAAATTGCAAAAGCAATGATAATAGGAAAGAACCAATGCATCATAACAGAAGGAATGGCCAGATAATCTGATAAAGTATCTCCTGCTCTACGGTTAGGTTGTGCTGTATCAAAAGCCATCTGCATACGTTGTTGAAATGGCGCATCAATACTTTCAGGAGCAGGACGAAAACGCCGTAAAAGAGCAAAAACAGTTAAAGAAACAATCCCTAAAACAACGATTTCTCCCATAGTATCAAAACCACGAAAATCCACTAGCAACACATTAACGACATTGCGACCGCCAGCAGCAGAATATGAATGAGTAAGGAAAAAATCAGAAATTGTTGTTCCTTGAGGGCGTGTCATCATGGCAAATGAGAACCATGCCATACCTGCCCCCCCAATTAATGCTATAATAAAATCGCATCCTCGACGCATATATACTGTTAAATTGTCCGGCGGTTGAGTAGTATTGTGATAACGTTTTGGTAACCATCGCAAACCAAGAAGCAAAAGAACTGTTGTTACAATTTCGACTACTAGTTGCGTTACAGCTAAATCAGGTGCAGAAAGCCACAAAAATGTCGCGCAGGTTGTCAAACCTGCTCCTCCTAAAAGCATCAATGATGCTAACCGATGAAATTTCGCTTGCCAAGCAACAAGGAGCGCACAACTCCCACCAATCAACCAAAGAACAATAAAAGGAAGATCAGGCGGAAAAAGTGGCAACGCACCAGGAACGATCAAACCATCATTCCAAAACAAAAATGCAATAAAGAGAAAACATAAATAAACAACCCAATGTAACTGAGGTTGTAAGCGACGTGTTGATAAAAAAGATTCCAACGCACGCGCCCATTTCCAAGAAATAATCACGTGAATTCGCTCAAAAATACGCTGTCCTTTAAAATGGCGAAAGAACGGAGGCCCTTCTTCACATGATAAAAAATAACGATGTCCTACAGTGTAGAGGAGTACACCCCCTAACAACGCCAAACAACTCATAATCAATGGTGTATTAAAACCGTGCCAAACAGCCAAACTATAAGAAGGCGCAGCAGACCCCAAAACAGCAACAACTGCATTGTCTAAAATAGATCCTATTGTCAAATTCGGAAGAATACCAACTGCCAAACAAATAAAAACCAAAAATTCTATTGGAAAGCGCATAAAACGAGGAGGCTCACGAGGTATTTTAGGTAAATCTATAGGTTTTTTACCCCAAAAAACACCGTGAATAAAACGTACGGAATATGTGACACTAAACAAACTTGCCAACGTTGCCACATAAGGTGCAACCTGATCTAGCCATGATTCCATGTGGGTCTCAACAGCTTCAGCAAAAAACATTTCTTTTGATAAAAAACCATTCAGCAAAGGAACACCTGCCATTGCTGCACTTGCAACTAGGGCAAGAGTCCCTGTAATAGGCATATAATGAAAAAGGCCTGTTAATTTACGCATATCACGTGTGCCTGTTTCATGATCGATGATACCTGCGGCCATAAATAAAGAAGCTTTAAAGGTCGCATGATTGGCCATATGAAAAATTGCTGCAACACATGCAAGTGGACTACCAAGACTCAAAAGTGTTGTAATCAAACCAAGATGACTAATAGTCGAATAGGCAAGCAAACCCTTTAAATCATGCTGAAACATTGAAAAATATGCTCCGATTAATAATGTCGTCAATCCAGCAAAACCAACGAGAAAAAACCAAGATTCTGTCCCTGATAAAACTGGCCATAAACGAACAAGTAAGAATAAACCTGCTTTAACCATTGTTGCTGAATGAAGATAAGACGATACAGGTGTTGGAGCAGCCATTGCATTAGGAAGCCAAAAATGAAAAGGAAACTGTGCACTTTTGGTTAATCCTCCTAACAAAACACAAATAAGCACTGCATTATAAAGGGGATGGGATCGTATCAAATCTCCAGATTGTAGAATTATATCTAAATCAAAACTTTCAACGATATGACCTATGAGCAAAACACCAATAAAGAGTGCGAAACCGCCAAAGCCTGTAATAGTTAAGGCCATACGTGCTCCCTCTCGAGCACTAGCATTATGATACCAATAACCGATCAATAAAAAGGAAAAAACACTTGTCAATTCCCAGAAAATTACTAAAAAACAAGATTTCCAGATAGGACTATTCCTGTCATCGACCCCATAAAGGCAAGAAAAAAGAAAAAATCGAGGAACTGGATCTGCTGGATCCATATAGTAGCGCGCGTAAACAACAACAAGTAACCCTATACCCGTAATCAAAAGACAAAAAAGCCATGACAAACCGTCCATGCGCAAAGTCATGTCAACGCCCCATTCTGGAAGCCAGGGAATATTCAAACGAGCCACATTATTTCCGCGAACAGCCGGATAAAGCATGATCGTAAAAAGGAGACTAAAAAGTGCAATAGCTCCTGCAAACCACGCTTCATTATTCTTAGCTGTTGAACGAAAAAAGCCAATGATAACACTTCCTCCAAAGGGAAGCAAAATCAGCAATATCAACATTGCTCCCTGTGTTGCCATTCCTCAAACTCCATATTTGACTTCAAAGGTACGGTCGTTGAAAAATAAAACGTAAAACACAGCACCGTATCCTATATCTTTGTATCCTTACAATAATAAGATTTAAATAAAACTTAAAAACACCGTAACCCTCAACAAAATAACCACTTTCATAAAAAAATGATCCTATGCACAATGATTAAGGTTTTCTATTCTCTACTTGCCTCTTAGTCTTTTAATGATAGTTAAAACCTTTCATAAGTAGTATTATTTTAATGAATATAAATTCTCTCCATAAAATGAGAGATTTCGTCTACTTTCAGCGGAAAAAATATCTACATTTATTGAGGTAGTTGTTGATACTGCTCTGAGCACTAGAAAGTTCTTTGTCGTAAGAACTATAACTATCATCTCCATAATTTTAAAATGATCAAATATTCCATATTTTACTACAATTTCTAAAGCCTTATTCTTGTTGAATTAAGATAAAACAATAAAAATAAAACATGACTACAAAATTTGTCTTTTACCAAATGGCAAATAGATTCTTTTTGAGAACTTTTCTTCTTGAGATATTATGTTTCTATCACTACTAAACAATAATGTTGATATGAAGCTTTTCCAAAGAATGGATTAACAATGATCAAAACTCCTTATTATCTCATAGATAAATCCAAATTGATCAAAAATATGGAAATTATCGTTCGTTTACGAGAAATGTCAGGAGCCAAAATTTTGCTTGCTCTAAAATGTTTTGCAACATGGAGTCTTTTTGATTTTATGTCAAAATATATGGATGGAACAACATCATCGTCTCTTTATGAATTACGTTTGGGCAAAGAAAAATTCAGCAAAGAAACTCATGCTTACTCCGTTGCTTGGGCAGATCATGAAATAGATGAAGCATGTCATTATGCAGATAAGATAATTTTTAACTCAATTCAGCAACTTTTGCATTTTTCTGATGCAACACAAAAGATTCCACGTGGTCTAAGACTAAACCCAGGGATAAGTGCATCAAACTTTGATCTTGCAAATCCCTCACGTCCTTTCAGTCGTTTAGGTGAAACAAATCAAGATGCCATAGAAGAAATCTTACCTTTCATTAATGGGTTAATGATCCACAATAATTGTGAAAACGCTGATTTTAACCTTTTCAATCAAATGTTAGATCATATTGAAGAAAAATTTAAAAAACTATTTTTTTCAGTTGATTGGGTCAGCCTTGGTGGTGGAATCCACTTTACAGCCCCTAATTATCCTCTACATGCATTTGCAGAACGCTTAAAGCGTTTTTCCGAAACTTATAACGTCACTATTTTTTTAGAACCAGGAGAGGCTGCAATTACAGAAAGCACAACATTAGAGGTGAGTGTTCTCGACACAATGTATAACGAAAAAAAGATAGCTATCGTCGATAGTTCAACAGAAGCCCATATGCTTGATCTGCTGATTTATCAGGAAAGTGCAAAATTACAACCAAATCAAGGATCACATGAAATTATGATTTGTGGAAAATCTTGTCTTGCTGGCGATATTTTTGGAACATTCCAATTTCCCCACTCTCTAAAAATAGGTGATAGACTATCTTTTCAAGATGCAGCAGGATACACAATGGTTAAGAAAAATTGGTTCAATGGTATCACAATGCCTAGTATTGTTATCAAAGAACTTGATGGAACTTTAACTCTGCAACGTCAATTCAGTTATAACGATTACCAAAGCAGTCTGTCGTGACAGACAATAAAAGTTATCATGCAGCAAGCAATACTAAAAGGAGAGAGACCTCAATGAAGAAAAATGTTCTCATTATTGGTGCCGGGGGTGTCGCACAAGTTATTGCACATAAATGTGCTAAAAACAATGATATTCTTGGTGAAATCCATATTGCTTCACGAACACTTTCAAAATGTGAGGCAATCATTACTTCCGTTAAAAATAAACAAGCAAGCAAAGTCGAAAAAACTATAAAAGGTCACGCACTTGATGCAATGAACATAACAGAAACTATACAACTTATTCGAAAGAATAGGTGTGAAATTGTTATCAATGTTGCTTCTCCTTTTACCAATATGTCTGTTCTCTCCGCCTGTATCGAAACTAAATGCGCCTATATTGATACCGCAATCCACGAAGATCCCCTGAAAATTTGTGAAACGCCACCATGGTATGGAAATTACGAATGGCCACGACGCGAAGAATGCAAAAAAGCTGAAGTAACTGCCATTTTAGGAGCAGGTTTTGATCCTGGCGTAGTTAATTCTTATGCTGCATTCGCTCAGGATAATTATTTTGATACAATCTCTGATATCGATATTATTGACATTAACGCAGGAAATCACGGACGTTGGTTTGCTACAAACTTCGATCCAGAAACAAATTTTAGAGAGTTTACAGGGCAGGTATGGTCATGGCAAAATAGAAAATGGGTTTCTAACAAAATGTTTGAAATTAGTCATGAATGGGATCTTCCTGTCGTTGGTAAACAGAAAGCTTATATGACAGGGCATGACGAGATACATTCGCTATCTAAAAATCTCAACGTTCCAAATATTCGATTCTGGATGGGATTTGGCGAACGATACATCACTGTTTTTACGGTCCTAAAAAATCTTGGTCTTCTCTCTGAGCAACCTATTAAAACCGCAGAAGGTCAAGAAGTTGTTCCTTTAAAAGTTACAAAAGCTGTTTTACCTGATCCAGCCTCTTTAGCACCAGACTACACTGGAAAAACTTGCATTGGCGATCTTATTAAAGGCAATAAAGACGGAAATATGAGGGAGATTTTTATCTATAATATTACCGATCACAAGCAGGCCTTTAATGAAACCGGTGCACAGGGAATATCTTACACGGCTGGTGTACCAGCTGTCGCCGCTGCCCTTCTCATTGCTACCGGAGAATGGGATATTAAAACGATGGCAAATGTGGAAGAATTACCACCTCGCCCTTTCCTTAAATATCTTGACAGCATGGGGCTATCAACTCATGTGAGAGAAGCAGGAAAAGACAAAAAATTAGAATTCTAACTTTACTACATGAAAAATAACAGGATTACCTTTTCAAGTAGGTAATCCTGTTGATCTATTGCTCTTAACAAGAAGGCTGAACTTTTTAGACGGTTCCCTTAAAATAATACTCCGCACAGCTTCGTGTAACCACCTAATTTAAATGTGAAGAGGCTTGGAAAAAGCT
Source organism: Bartonella ancashensis (assembly GCF_001281405.1). Lineage (NCBI taxonomy): Bacteria > Pseudomonadati > Pseudomonadota > Alphaproteobacteria > Hyphomicrobiales > Bartonellaceae > Bartonella > Bartonella ancashensis. Next base: position 462,465 of record NZ_CP010401.1, read on the forward strand.
GCCAAAGCTGCTTCCCGTACAGCTTCCGACAAAGTAGGATGAGCATGGCAACAACGGCCCAAATCTTCTGATGAACCACCGAATTCCATTAAAACAGCAATTTCATGGATCATCTCTCCAGCACCAAACCCAAGAATATGTCCACCTAAAACACGATCTGTTTCCTTATCTGCAAGAATTTTAATAAATCCACTACTCTTTTGCATTGCACGTGCGCGCCCATTAGCCATGAATGGAAATTTGCCGACATTATAGAGAATACCAGCGGCCTTAAGTTCTTCTTCTGTTTTTCCTACACTAGCAACCTCTGGCTGCGTGTAAACAACACTAGGAATAACTTCAAAGTTAACATGTCCTTTCTGACCAGCTAAAATTTCAGCTACAGCTACACCCTCTTCTTCAGCTTTATGGGCTAACATTGGATCTTTAATAACGTCACCGATCGCATAAATATTTGGAATATTAGTCTGCCAGCTCGTATTAACTGCGATAAAACCACGTTCATCCAGTTGAATACCAATTTCTGCAAGACCAAGATCGTTTGTATAAGGACGACGCCCCGTGGCAATTAAAACAACATCAGCTTCTAAAGTTTCACTCAAACCACCTTTAACAGCTTCAAAAACGACTTGAGCACCAGAAGCAGAATGTGTGACTGCTGTCACTTTAGCACCAAGTTTATATTCAATACCTTGACTTTCCATCAATTTTTGAAATTGCCGTGAAACTTCACCATCTATTGATCCCAATACTTTATCAAGAAACTCAACAACCGTGACTTGTGTTCCCAGACGACTCCATACCGAACCAAGCTCCGAACCGATAACACCAGCACCAATCACAACCATACGTTTTGGAACTTTTTCAAGGGATAAAGCTCCCGTAGAAGATACAATTATCTTCTCATCTATTTCTACATCTATGCCTGGAATAGTTGCAATATCTGAACCTGTTGCAATGACAATGTTTCTTGCTTCAATAACTTGTTGATTACCATCCTTAGCTACAACTTCAACTCGATTTGTCCCCGAGATCTTAGCCATACCCAAAAAGACATCGATTTTATTTTTCTTCATTAGAAAAGAAATACCACTTGTATTGGCTGTCACAACGGACCTTTTATGCGCCATCATCTTTTCAAGGTTTAGCTCAGGCTTAGAAATAGAGATCCCAAGTGTCTCGAAGCCATGCTGTGCTTCAGCAAATACTTCTGAAGCATATAACAACGCCTTGGAAGGAATACAACCAACATTAAGACATGTTCCCCCCAATGCTGCACGTTTTTCCACGATAGCAGTTTTTAAACCTAATTGCGCTGCTTTAATCGCTGCAACATAACCTCCTGGACCTGCCCCTATCACAACAACATCATAAGACATTGGCTTTTCCTTTCATACCGAAACCGTATTTTACAGATCAAGAACAAGGCGTTCTGGATCCTCCAAACTCTCCTTAACACGTACAAGAAAAGTGACAGCTTCCTGCCCATCGACAATGCGGTGATCGTAAGAAAGTGCCAAATACATCATTGGACGAATGACAATCTGTCCCCCAACAACTACTGCGCGCTCTTTAATTGCATGCATTCCTAAAATACCAGACTGCGGTGCATTCAAAATTGGTGTCGACATCAAAGACCCGTAAACACCACCATTTGTAATAGTAAATGTTCCGCCTTGCATATCTGTTACAGCTAATTTTCCATCACGAGCCAAACGCCCTAAACGGCCAATTTCTTTTTCAATTTCTGCAATTGACATCTGATCTGCATCACGAACAACTGGAACTACAAGCCCCTTATCTGTCCCAACAGCTATTCCAGCATTGACATAATTTTTATAAATAATATCTGTTCCATCAATTTCTGCATTAACAGCAGGAAGTTCCTTTAATGCATGACAAACAGCTTTCGTGAAAAAACCCATGAAACCAAGCTTAACAGCATGCTTTTTTTCAAAGATATCCTTATAACGTTTGCGCAAATCCATAACAGCAGACATGTCAACTTCATTAAATGTAGTTAACATCGCAGCTGTATTTTGTGCATCCTTAAGACGACGTGCTATCGTCTGACGCAACTTCGTCATACGAACCCGTTCTTCACGTACTCCATCAACAGATACAGTTGTAGGAATAGACACAGAAGTATCCTTTGTTTTTCCCCGTACTAGCGCACCAAGAACATTTTCTTTAAGAATTTGTCCCCGTTTTCCAGAACCCACAATATCGCTTTTTTTCAAATCATTTTCAACCATTAGCTTTGCTGCTGCAGGAGAGGGAGGCATTGAATTTTCTGAAAGCACCGAAGTTGATGCAGAAAGCATCCCCAATTTAGCCCCAGAAGGAGCAGACGGTGCTAATGATGGAGATGCAGCCCCAGCTTCAACCAATCCCAGAAGAGCTTTGAGCTCAACTGTATCACCTTCTTTTGCAACAATTTCAGATAATTTTCCCGCAACAGGAGAGGGAACTTCAACTGTCACTTTATCAGTTTCTAGTTCAACTAAAGCCTCATCCACAGCTACGGTCTCGCCACACTGTTTAAACCATTTGCCAACGGTTGCCTCAGTAACCGATTCGCCCAAAAGAGGAACACGAATTTCAGTAGCCATAATATTTTTCCATATACGTCAGAGTAACAATTAACTTAAGAACCCAACGCGCTCTCAAGAAACGCGGCAAGTTGTTCGAGATGTTTAGACACAAGTCCAACTGCTGGTGATGCACTTGCAGGACGTCCTGCATAACGTGCACGGGAATATTTTGCATGAATATGAGTTAAAACCCATTCCAAATAAGGCTCAACAAAAGACCAAGCCCCCATATTCTTAGGCTCTTCTTGACACCAAACTATTTCTGCCTTTAAGAAGCGAGAAAGCACATTAACCAAAGCTTTCGCAGGGAAAGGATAAAGCTGCTCGATACGAAGCAGATAAATATCATTAATCCCTCTTTTTTCGCGCTCTTCACAAAGATCATAGTAAACCTTCCCCGTACAGATAACAACACGGCGAATTTTACTATCTTTTTGTAATGTAATCGCAGAATCTTTGGAAAATTCTGCATCATCAAGCAATAAACGATTAAAATCTGTTCCCAATCCCATATCATTTAAAGAAGAAACAGCTTTCTTATGACGTAAAAGTGATTTTGGTGTCATTAAAATCAACGGTTTTCTAAAAGGACGCCTAATTTGTCGACGTAAAATGTGAAAATAATTCGCGGGAGTCGTACAATAAGCAACCTGCATATTATCTTCTGCACAAAGTTGAAGATAACGCTCCAAACGCGCTGAGGAATGCTCTGGCCCTTGTCCTTCAAAACCATGCGGTAATAAACATACAAGACCAGACATGCGAAGCCATTTACGTTCTGCAGATGAAATAAATTGATCAAAAATAACCTGAGCACCATTAGCAAAATCACCAAATTGTGCTTCCCAAAGTGTTAAGCTATGGGGCTCAGCAAGTGAATAACCATATTCAAAACCAAGAACAGCTTCTTCGGAAAGCATAGAATTCACAGCCTCGTAAATGGCTTGTCCTTCTTGCAGGTTATTTAAGGGGACAAAACGAGCTTCACTTTCTTGATCATAAAGAACTGAATGACGCTGAGAAAAGGTTCCACGCTCAACATCTTCACCAGAAAGACGCACAGGGACACCCTCCAAACAAAGTGAACCAAAAGCCAATGCTTCAGCCGTTGCCCAGTCAAATCCTTCCCCAGTTTCAAACATTCGAGCACGATTACTTAAAAAACGTTGAACTGTTTTATGAACGTGAAAATCTGATGGAATTTTAACCAAACCCTGTCCGATTTTCTTTAAAACACTTAATTCTACACCTGTTATCTCGGTATGCTGTTCATCAACATTATTAGCAGCTTTAAGACCCGTCCACTTTCCACCAAGCCAATCAGCTTTATCTACTTTATAAGAATTTCCAGCTTCAAATTCAACTTCCAGCTTATCGCACCATACTTTCTTCTTTTTCTCAATTTCTTCCGGACCAATTACTCCTTCCTTGGTTAATTGATCACCATAAATCTGAACAACCGTTTTATGATTGCGGATTGCTTTATACATGAGAGGTTGCGTAAATGAAGGTTCATCGCCCTCATTATGCCCATAACGGCGATAACAAAACATATCAATTACGACTGGCTTATGAAAAGTCTGACGAAACTCTGTTGCCATTTTTACGACAAAAACAACAGCTTCAGGATCATCCCCATTCACATGAAAGACAGGAGCACTAATCATTTTTGCGACATCAGATGGATAAGACGAGGATCGTGATAAACAAGGATTCGTTGTGAACCCAATCTGATTATTAATGATTATATGAATAGAACCAGCAACACAATATCCTTCTAAACCCGAAAGACCAAAAGTTTCTTGAAGAACTCCCTGTCCTGCAAACGCCGCATCACCATGAATTAACAACGGAATTACTTTCGAACGTTCTGCCAATGGAATAGGCTTAGTACGTGTTGGTCCTGCAAGCTGATCCTGCTTAGCACGCGCTTTCCCAATAACAACCGGATTCACAATTTCCAAATGTGAAGGATTGGATAAAAGTGACAAATGGACCATTTTACCGTCAAATTCACGATCCACAGACGCCCCTAAATGATATTTTACATCACCGGAACCTTCAACGTCATCAGGTTTATAAGAGCCACCTTTAAATTCATGAAAAATAGCTCTATGTGATTTCGACAGAATCTGCGAAAGAACATTTAGACGACCACGATGAGCCATTCCAATAATAACTTCTTGCACACCAAGAGAGCTGCCACATCTGATAAGTTTTTCGAGAGCAGGAATGAGCGCCTCACCACCATCAAGGCCAAAACGCTTTGCCCCCTTATATTTCTTATCCAGAAACTGTTCAAAACCTTCTGCTTCAACAAGTTTATCAAAAATAGCCCTTCTATCTTCTTTGGAAAAGACGCTTTTTCTATCTGTTTTTTCAATACGCTCCTGGATCCAAGCTCTTTGCATAGGGTCAGAAATATGCATATATTCTACCCCGATCGTTGAGAAATAAACACGATTAAGAATTTCAAGAATTTGAGGAATAGTTGCGTATTCTAGTCCCAGAACGTTATCAATAAAAATAGGTCGATCATAATCACTAGGACCAAAGCCATAAGTCTTTGGGGATAGTTCTTCATAATCTTCTAATTTTTCTGCCCGTTGAAGTGGATCAAGATGTGCATGAAGATGTCCGTGAGTACGAAAAGCACGGATCATCATTAAAGCGTTAACTGAATCACGAGTTGCCTGGATAATATCTTGTTGGGAAGAAAGTGTCCCTTTCTCTTTCGATACAGCAGCAACCGTCGCTTTTTCTTTCAATTTATCATTGAAATGCTTTTCAAGAACAGGCCAATCACCATCTAAAGCAGAAACTAATTCTCCACTTTCCTTCAAAGGCCAATGATCACGCCGCCAAGATGCACCCGTAGCATTTTTGAAAACATCCTCTTTGTTATCCTCTACACTTTCAAAAAAAGAGCGCCATTCCAGATCAACACTAGAAGGATTTTTCTCATATTCGGCATAAAGCTGGCTTATGTAATTTGCATTTCCACCGTATAAAAACGATGTTTGAGCAAAAAGATCATTTATCTTATCTTGCTTCGCCATATATCCTTTCGGAACACATGCTCCGTCTCCCTGATGTACTCACACTATCTTTTAACAAAAACGTTAAAAAATCGAAGGGCTTCAACTCTATCATAAACTACTTAAAGGTGGGCTGGTAACCCTTAAATTATGTTTTTACCCCTTCAAAACCGAGACTAATGTTTTACCCAATTGTGATGGAGAGGGAGAAACATGAATACCAGCGGACTCCATTGCTGCTATCTTATCCTCTGCTCCGCCTTTACCGCCAGAAATTACAGCACCAGCATGCCCCATCGTGCGTCCCGGAGGAGCTGTACGACCAGCAACAAATCCAACTACCGGTTTTTTACGTCCCTTTTTGGCTTCATCCGCGAGGAACTGTACAGCATCTTCTTCTGCAGAACCACCAATTTCACCAATCATAACGATTGACTCAGTTTCATCGTCCGCCAAGAACATCTCCAGCACATCAATGAACTCTGTTCCTTTGACAGGATCACCACCAATACCAACAGCTGTCGTTTGCCCTAAACCTTCATAACTTGTTTGAAAAACTGCTTCGTAAATCAAGGTCCCTGAGCGAGAAACGACACCAACAGATCCTTTTTTGAAAATAGAACCTGGCATGATACCAATCTTACATTCATGAGGAGTCAGAACACCTGGACAATTAGGCCCGACCAAACGCGACCTCGACTTTTCTAATCTTGCCTTAACTTTAACCATATCCATAACCGGTATACCCTCAGTGATACAAACAATGAGGTCGATTTCAGCATCTATGGCTTCTATAATAGCCTCTGCAGCTCCTGCAGGGGGAACGTAAATAACTGAAGCGTTGGCGCCTGTTTTTTCCTTACCTTCCATAACGCTGGCAAAAATAGGAAGAGTTTCACCTTTTGCTCCTTCCCAAACTTCTCCTCCCTTTTTTGGGTTAATACCACCAACCATCTTGGTACCATGGTAGGCAAGAGCTTGTTCTGTATGAAAAGTTCCTGTCTTGCCTGTAAGGCCTTGAACCAGAACTTTTGTATTCTTATCGACAAGAATTGACATAGATTAAGCTCCTTTTACAGCAGCAACAATTTTCTGAGCCGCATCATCCAAATCATCGGCAGAAATGACATTTAAACCACTATCATTGATAATGGCCTTACCCTGCTCAACATTAGTTCCTTCAAGACGCACAACCAAGGGTACTTTCAAGCCAACTTCCTTAACGGCAGCAATTACCCCCTCTGCAATAACATCACAGCGCATAATTCCACCGAAAATGTTGACCAAGATTCCTTTGACATTCGGATCAGCCGTAATAATTTTGAAAGCTGAGGCAACCTTTTCTTTCGAAGCACCACCGCCAACATCAAGAAAATTAGCTGGCTCCGCCCCATAAAGCTTTATAATATCCATCGTTGCCATAGCAAGACCTGCGCCATTAACCATGCAACCAATTGTGCCATCAAGGGCGATATAAGCAAGCCCGTGTTTTGACGCCTCAATTTCCCTTGAATCTTCCTCTGAAATATCACGCAATTCTAAAATATCTGAATGTCTAAATAATGCATTATTATCAAAAGAAACTTTTGCATCAAGAACACGCAAATTCCCATTTTTCATAATGATAAGCGGATTGATTTCAAGAAGACTCATGTCTTTTTCACAAAAAGCTTTATAAAGGATCGGAAAAAGTTTTTCACCATCTGTGCGTGCAGTACCACTCAAATTTAAGGCATCACAAAGTTTTTCACAATCTTTATCGGTTACACCCTGCACTGGATCAATGGAAAGAGTAACTATTTTTTCCGGAGTTTCTTCAGCAATAGTTTCTATATCCATCCCCCCTTCTGTTGAAACAACAAAAGCAACGCGACCCGTTACACGATCAACCAAAAGAGAAAGATAAAGCTCCTTTTCTATATCAGCACCATCTTCAATATAAAGACGATTAACCTGCTTGCCCTCTGGACCTGTTTGTTTCGTGACCAAAGATTTACCAAGCATTTCTTTTACATTGGCGACAACTTCTTCAACTGAGTTTGCAAGACGAACGCCTCCCTTTGCATCAGGATCAAGTTCTTTAAACTTTCCCTTACCACGACCGCCTGCGTGAATCTGGCTTTTTACTACATAAAGCGGTCCAGGTAATTTCTTTGCCCACCTCTCAGCCTGCTCCACAGAATAAACGGCAACACCATTTGCAACTGGCGCACCATATTCATGAAGAAGACGTTTAGCCTGATATTCATGGATATTCATTCACTTTCCCTCTTCACTACACAAATAACGCAATTAAACCTCACAATCTAAACACTCCACTGCAATCAGCAGAATTTTATTCTTCACTTAAGGCTGGGTGCAATGGTAACACACACCTTACAAAGCTCTCGTACTGCATTTACAGATTTTTCAAAAGCATTTTTTTCATCATCATTGAGACTAATTTCTAATATTCGTTCAACACCGCCAGAACCAATAACGACAGGCACACCAACATACACATCCTTAACTCCATATTCACCAGAAAGGTGAGCAGCGACAGGAAGCACACGTTTAGTGTCTTTTAAATAAGCTTCCGCCATGGAAATAGCGGAAGATGCTGGCGCATAAAAAGCTGAACCTGTTTTTAATAAACCAACTATTTCCGCACCACCATCACGTGTACGCTGAACAAGCTGATCTATTTTTTCCTGAGTTATCCAACCCATCTTTACAAGATCAGGCAAAGGAATACCACTTACTGTCGAATAACGCACGAGTGGCACCATGGTGGCACCATGTCCTCCTAAAACAAATGCCGTCACATCTTTAACAGAAACATTCAATTCCTCAGATAAAAAGTAACGAAACCGTGCCGAATCAAGAACACCTGCCATCCCAACAACTTTATGTGCAGGCAAACCTGAAAACTTCTGCAAAGCCCATACCATCGCATCAAGAGGATTAGTAACACAAATGACAAATGCCGAAGATGCATATCTCTTAATACCGGCACCGACTTGCTCCATAACCTTTAAATTAACATTTAAAAGGTCATCACGACTCATGCCAGGTTTACGTGCAATACCTGCAGTTACAATAACAACATCAGCTCCCTCAATAGCTTCGTAAGTGTGAGTTCCCATTAAACCAACGTCAAAACCATCAACCGGCGAAGATTCAGCAATATCTAGAGCCTTACCCCGCGATACACCTTCTGTAATATCAAACAAAACAACATCACCAAGCTCTTTAAGTCCTATCATATGAGCTAATGTACCCCCAATCATACCTGAACCAATAAGAGCTATTTTTCTTCGTTTCATTTTTTTCTCCCTAAACTTTTACCGGATAATCACACATAAAAAGCCCCGCATCAACATCCTGCATATTTTCTAAAATCTAATACAAACGATTATTACTAATAGAAAAGAACAAAACTTATTCAAGCCTTTTACTAAAATGCAAAATTCCTTACAGCAATGAAACCTACCACACTTTAACTGATAAGACGAACTAAAAAACTAAAAAATACAACATAATTATTACATATGCTCTATAAACTTAAAATACTATAATGTTAGTAATCTACATGAGATCAATAGGGAAAACTTTTCCTTTTTACTTTAAAAATCGTTTCGCCCAGCTGCTTAAATAGTCTTGACTTTGCATTTCAAAAAGACGTGACTGTGTTCTTTGAAACTCAAACGTCTCTGTCGTTTTCGAACGTACTCTGTATAAGCCATTTAATTCTGTTTCCGTTGACATAAATAACCTTACACGACGATCATAAAGACTATCAATCAGCAAAATAAATCGTTTCGTCTCATTGCGGAGCGTATCATCCATCACAGGAACATTATCAATGAAAATTGTATGGTAACGTTCTCCTAAAGCCGAGTATTCAGCGGCTGCTAAGGGCTTTACGCAAAGATCTCGGTAATCAAAGCGAGCACAACCAGCACCAGAACGAAATACACGAATAATACGTCCTTTAACAGCTATATTATCAGGCATTTCTTTCTTTCCATCTAAAGCTAATGCCCATTCTTTATCCATAAAGTAATCGGAAGCATCTCCTAATGATGTCACATACATTTGTTGTGAATTTAGCTTTTCAAGACGATAATCTGTTTTTGCATCAAGATTAATAACAGACACACGTTCTTTTAAAATTCGAATAAACGGTAAAAAGAGAAATCGATTTAAGCCATTATGATAGAGATCATCAGGAGCAACATTTGACGTTGCAACAAAAATAACCCCTTGATCAAATAAAGCTGTTATGAAGCGACTAAGAATCATGGCGTCTGCAATATCTGTCACCGTAAACTCATCAAAGCAGAGCACACGTGCTTCTTTTGCAAAATCTTTTGCGACAGCCAAAATAGGATCACTTTTTTCAGCTTTTACAGATTCAAATCTTTTACGATAAATATCAATGCGTTTATGAACATCATTCATAAAATCACCAAAATGAGCCCGCTTTTTACGGATCTGCGGCAAACAGGAAAAAAACAGATCCATCAACATAGTTTTTCCCCGCCCTACTTCGCCATAAATATATATTCCCTGTGCAAAATCATTCGACATTTCTTGCTTCGAATTGCGGAAACAAGAACGTATTGTTTTCTTAAAACTGCTCATCAGGGTCGAAAACCATGAAACATCTTGCTCAAATATATTTTGCAGCAAATGATCAAGATGCTTCGCTAAAGCCAACTGAGCTTGATCAAAATCAATTTTTCCTTGAGAAAACAACTGCTCATAGCGTGTTGAAACCAAAGTCATATAAACCTTCTCCTCAAACCATTCCTCGTGGAATGAGTACTACAGTAAATCCACAACTTTTATAGACATCTTGTAAATGATCTCAACGCTTTAAAAGAACCGCCTGATTGTCAAATGTATACCCCGCAAAATGACTTCCATTTGCAGAATAAAAAGCGGCAACAACCTTCCCCGAATCATCATAAAAATACAACTTTTTTCCTGAAACAGCCCATGAATTAACCTTAGAGAAGATCTTCGGACATGACAAAGGAAAAGCACGATATCCTTGACCAGATTTTGTTTGCGGCGTTGCAACCCGACATACACTACCCCCTATAGAAAGAATCCACACACCGGCGATGTTTGCAGGTGATAAGTTGATTGCATAACTCGGTATTTCAAAATTTACCATTTGTTCTAAATCGTCAAGGTTTCCCTCTTCACTGTCTAAAGAAGTACTCGCATCTGACATTTGTGAATCAAACACCACCTCACGTTCCTGTATTCCTTTAGTTGAGTAAATAACATACGGTGACTCACTGTTCAAATTGTTATCCCCAAACCGTGGTATAGAACAACCACTTAAAACAACAATCATTGAGAATATGACTAAAAATAAGCTTCTTGACATTACCATACTCTTACCTTCTTCTTACCAACAACAGCAAGCACCTTTGATGTTTGCTAAAATAGATTAACAAATAGGAAATATAGGAACAGAATGCTAATAATTATTTTAAAATGACAAAAGCTCCTACAATAGCTCTTCTACAAAATACTGGAAGTTTGAAAATTTTTCAGTCATATATCCCATATAAGGCATCACTTAAATAGAGAAATTTTATGAAAATTCCTTTCAGCAAAATGAATGGTCTTGGAAATCGCATTATTGTTGCCGATTTGCGTAAGAGTACACACAATATTACACCACAAGCAATTTTAACATTATCTTCAAATCCTCAAACAGCTTTTGATCAAATTATGGCTATTCATCTGCCAATTCAAGAAAAAGGCGATTTTCATATTGAAATTTGGAATTCTGATGGTTCAAAAGCAAAAACTTGCGGTAATGGGATACGCTGCGTCATTGAATGGTTAGCAAATAACCATCTTGGTAATTGTTTTCGACTAGAAACACCCGCAGGACTTATTGAAGGAGAACGCCAAACTAATGGCCTTATCTCTGTTGATATGGGTCTTCCAAATCTCAAAGTAGAAGACATGCCCCTTTCACGTAAGATAATTGATATAGATAACGTAGATATCACAGCTGGCCCTTTAAAAGAGGCTAGTCTTGTATCTGTTGGAAATCTTCATGCCATTTTTTTTGTCGAAAATAATATTCAACAGATTCCGCTGGAAAAATATGGAAAACAGCTAGAATATGATTCTCTATTTTTGGATCGATGTAATATTTCTGTTGTCCATGTAATGTCTAAAAAAAGTTTAGCTATACGAACATGGGAACGAGGTGCTGGACTAACACAAGCGTGTGGAAGCGCTGCGTGTGCTAGCACAGTTGCTGCTTATCGACGAGGACTTATAGAACGCTCTGTAGACGCTAACTTGCCGGGAGGAGTGCTTTCTATTTTTTACAGAGATGATGGGCATATTATCATGACTGGTCCGACAGAACATGAATTCAGTGGTTTTCTAAATCCTTTGACTGGAACGTATAAAAAGGATCCTCTTCAATGGCAGTAAAAATTGTAACTTTTGGCTGTCGCCTCAATAGTTATGAAGCAGAAGTGATACGACAAAAAAGTACTTCTGCTGGTCTCAGTGAACTTAAAGATGGTGCTATCATTTTTAATACCTGTGCCGTCACTGCTGAAGCTGTGCGACAGGCTAAACAAGCTATTAGAAAAGCAAAGCGCGAAAATCCTCATGCTCGCGTCATTGTTACAGGATGTGCTGCACAAACAGAACCAGACAATTTTGCTTCTATGAAAGAAGTTGACCTAATACTCGGAAATGAAGACAAACTTCACACCAGCTCTTACTGTCAATTTCCTGACTTTGGCACAAATCAAGATGAAAAAATTCGTGTTAACGACATCATGGAGGTGCGTAACAATGCCCCTCACATGATTAATGGAATAGAAGGTCGCACCCGTGCCTTTGTGCAAATACAAAATGGATGCGATCATCGCTGTACATTTTGCATCATCCCTTACGGACGCGGACCATCACGTTCTGTTCCCATGGGAACCATCATCGAACAGATTAAACACCTCGTAGATAGTGGTGTTCAAGAAGTTGTTCTAACAGGTGTTGATCTCACAAGTTATGGCTCTAATTTGCCAGGAAAAACAACATTAGGAAAATTGACCGCGGCCATTTTACATCACGTTCCTGATCTACCACGATTGCATCTTTCATCGATAGATTCTATCGAAGCAGACCAAGAATTAACAGATCTTTTAGCCTACGAAAAAAGGGTAATGCCGCACTTGCATTTATCTTTACAGGCAGGAGACAACATGATTTTAAAACGAATGAAACGTAGACATCTGCGCGAAAATGCAATCCAATTTTGTCAAGATCTCCGTTCTAAACGTCCTACAATGACTTATGGTGCTGATTTAATAGCTGGTTTTCCAACAGAAACAGAAGAAATGTTTCAAAATAGTTTGAATCTGATCCATGATTGTGGTCTGACGCATCTTCATGTTTTTCCTTTTAGCCCGAGAAAAGGAACGCCTGCAGCACGCATGCCACAAGTTAGTCGTGAAATAATAAAAATTCGTGCAGAAAAATTACGCGAAGCAGGTAGACAGGCATACAAGAAACACCTTGATCATTTACAAAACAGCAAACAAATAATCTTGGTCGAAAAAGATGACATCGGGCGAACAGAAGATTATACTCTAGCGCACATTAAGGGTGTTAAAGCTGGAACAATTGTCCAAGCACTCATTATCGGCAACGATGGCAATAAATTGATTGCCAAACAATTTAAATCGAGTGCAGTCTGAATAGGAAAACTTTCATGACAAAATCTTTTATAAAAAAAATATTTTCTTCCAGAAAATCTCAACATGAAATAACAGAAAGCGATCCTTCTTTTACAGAAATACAAGAATCAAAAAAAATCAGTAATGATGAACCTCTAAACTCCGACGAAAAATCTCCAACTTCTAAGCCAATTTCCAAAAAATTAATAATAACTCACACAGTAACAGAAAAAGAAGAAAATCCCTTATCAATATCACCCACTGAACCCGAAAAAGAGGCGTGGTTTAAACGCTTAAAAAAGGGATTATACCTTTCTTCACAGCAATTGAGTGATTCAATTAATGTGCTATTCACTAAACAAAAGCTCACCAAAGACATACTACAACAATTAGAGGACGCCCTTATTCAGGCTGATCTTGGTGTAGAAACAGCGACACATATTATCAATATTTTGAATTCTGGTCGTTACAATAAAGATTTGTCACTCAGTGATATTCATACAGTCGTTGCAGATGAAATCAAAAAGGTTCTTGAACCCACAGCCGTTCCATTAGAACTCGATCTTAATCATAAACCTCACGTTATTTTATTGGTTGGTGTTAATGGCACTGGGAAAACGACAACTATTGGAAAGTTAGCCGCTAAATTAACCTCTAATAAACTTAAAGTAATGCTTGCAGCCGGTGATACATTTCGCGCCGCAGCTATCGAACAACTCCATATATGGGGTGAAAGAACGGGATCTCCTGTCATTTCAACCACACTGCCTGCAGATGCTGCCAGTGTGGTTTTTGATGCTTATGAAAAAGCAAAAAAAGAAAATAGCGACGTGTTAATTATTGATACAGCTGGACGTTTACAAAATAAAACAGAACTTATGGATGAATTAGCAAAAATTATTCGCATTTTAAAAAAGCACAACCCTCAAGCACCACATACAGTACTCCAAACACTTGACGCAACAACAGGGCAAAATTCTCTTAATCAAGTGGAGATTTTCCGTAGCGTTGCTGGTGTTAATGGTCTGGTAATGACGAAGCTTGATGGAACTGCGCGAGGAGGAATTCTTATCGCACTTGCAGCTAAGTATAAATTACCCATCCACTTTATTGGTATAGGTGAAGGCATTGAGGATCTTGAACCATTTTCTGCCTCTGATTTCGCCAACGCTATAGTAGGAAAAAATCCATGAAAAACATATCTCACAAAATTGATTCAATACAAAAAAACACTAGTAAAGATAAAGAAGAAAAAATTTCACCCTTTCTTAAATTTTGCTTAGAAATGGGACCTCTTCTTATTTTTTTCCTCGCTAATTACAAAGGTGAGTGGTTGATTAACAATATTGAACTCTTTAAAAATTTTAGTAAGCCCATTTTTCCTGCAACCATTATTTTCATGATATCAATTGTCATTGCTTTGATTACATCATGGGTAATTGTACGAACTATAATAATTATGCCTCTTATTTCAGGGGTACTGGTTCTAATTTTTGGATTTTTAACTATTTGGTTAAATGATGATACTTTTATTAAAGTTAAACCTACAATAATCAATGGTTTGTTTGCCACTATTCTGTTTGGTAGCTTATTTTTTGGTAAACCACTATTACATTATTTTTTTAATAATACTCTAAAACTTGATGAACAAGGATGGAAAAAAATGACATATTCTTGGGCATTTTTTTTCGTTTTTCTTGCATTTGTGAATGAAATTGTTTGGCGTAATTTTAGCGATAATTTTTGGGCAACTTTCAAAGTATTTGGTGTAATGCCAATGACAATTCTTTTCACACTAACGCAAATACCCATTATGATGAAACACTCTATAAAAGATGATAAATCCAATTCTTAAATAAAAATAGTTATATCTAAATAGATTAATTGGATCAATTCACTACAGACAATAGCTGTACATATTTTTTATGAAACAGCTACCATGTGGTTTTGTGTGCTTTAATTCAATGAAATTTTAGACTACTAAAAACATCTCTGTTTATTTTCTCAAGATCATTCTTAAAGCTATCATTATTTTTCTTCATCTTTGAAATTCCAAAAAGACGAAGGTCGTGATTATTAGCTACAAGACTTTTACCAAAATTCCGATAAACGAAGATATTTTTATTATGCCAAAACATATTATCTTCTTTTATTACTTTTCCTTTTACTTTTTTGATTCATGCACATAAAACAATGACGAATGAATATTTTCTGATGATTTTTTTAACATCAACTGATAATTCAGACATTGTTGCAAATTGGCCCTCTAACGGGGGATTTTTTTCGTGAACATGGAAAGGCACTAAAGAAGAGATCCAAATATTATTTTCAAAACCGGAAGAGTCTCAAATTAAAGATAATAATACTGCAAAAAACCATTGAAGAACTTATTATCTTTTATCATAACTTAATGAAAATTAAAAAGAACAATCCGACCCCTAAAGACTGTGTCCTTGGTTTTAGAGCTCTTCAAGAAGTATTAATTGCAGTCACAGCGTTTGGATATAAAGACAGAATTATTGCTGAAAAGAAAACTGTCTCCCAAGACAATTTCTTATTTGGTCAAAAATATATCGATCGAATTCGCACTTTTTTAGACAATTAATCAGCTTTGCAAACGTCGACAAATATCATCCAATTGTTCCAACGTAGAATAACGAATTTTTAAATTTCCCCCTTTTTTGCCATGATTAATAACAACCTGCGCCCCGATTATATCAGAAAGTATTTTTTCCAAAGACTCTGTTTCTACGTCTTTTTCTTTTATTTGCTTTTTGTTTCCAATATTTTCCTTTTCATGTACAAGCATCTCTGTTTGACGTACAGAAAGCCCTTCCTGAATTATTTTTTCAGCCAATTTTTGTGGATCATCAACAGTTATGAGACAACGTGCATGGCCAGCTGAAAGCTGACCATTAATTAAAAATTGCTGTACTTCCGATGGAAGTTTCAACAAACGAAGCGTATTAGCAATATGGCTTCTGCTTTTTCCAATAATTTGAGCAAGATCGTTTTGAGTATAAGAATGTTCATTAATTAGCAATTCATATCCCATGCCTTCTTCAACAGGATTGAGGTCTGTACGTTGAACATTTTCAATTATTGCTAATTCAATGGCTGTTTTATCATCTACATCACGAATTATAGCAGGCAATCTATTTAATTCTGCTCTTTGTGCAGCACGCAACCGACGCTCACCAGCAATTAGTTCAAACTGATTTGGATGATTACGCAAAGGCCTTACAACAATAGGCTGTATAATACCATGTTGACGGATAGACTGAGCTAAATTATCAAGTTCTGAATCAGTAAAATGTCTTCGCGGATTATTTGGATTGCATGAAATAAGATCTATAGAAATTAGTTTTTCAAAATTCTCTCCTGATTTTGCAATAAATTGGGGAATATTAGATTGATCGGTATGACTAACATCTAAATTGATATCTCCAATCAATGCGGCTAACCCACGCCCTAATCTTTTTTTAGATTGATCTTCATTCATAATCTTGCTCTTTGAATTCACTGTATACCAAATTATTTAACATTTTTAGGCAGCGTCTTTTGCTTGTTTTTCACGTTGAATAACTTCTGATGCTAACCGCAAATACGCCTGGCTACCCGCACATTTAAGATCGTAAAGCAATGCTGGCTTACCAAAGGAAGGGGCTTCAGATACCCTAACATTTCGTGGAATAACAGTACGATAAACTTTTTCCCCCATAAAAGAACGCACATCTTCAACAACTTGATTTGAAAGATTATTACGTCCATCATACATAGTTAAAACAATACCCTGAATATCAAGAGATGGATTAAGAACACATCTTACTTGTTTAACAGTTTCAAGTAATTGACTTAATCCCTCAAGAGCTAAAAATTCACATTGCATAGGAACTAAGACAGAATCAGCAGCTCCCATAGCGTTTAATGTTAAAAGATTTAATGAAGGAGGACAATCTATAAGAACATAATTAAATCTCTGAGCAATCTTTTTATCATGACAAAGGGCATTCCGTAACCGTTTAATACGGTCTGCGGATGAAGCAATTTCCATCTCAATACCAAGAAGATCTAAAGTTGAAGGAACAATATATAAATTAGGAACGAGCGTTCTTAAAGCAGCTTTAGCAACTGAAATTCCAGATACTAAAACATCATAAGAAGATAAAGGACGATTGTTACGATCAATTCCTAATCCTGTACTAGCATTACCTTGTGGATCAACATCCATAATAAGAACGTTTTCGCCAATTGCAGCTAAAGCTGTAGCAAGATTAATAGTTGTTGTTGTTTTACCTACCCCACCTTTTTGGTTTGCAACGGCGATAATCCGTGTTTCGCTCATTTGATCTTATCCTTCACAAGATTGAACATGAGAAATTTCTAAAATAACAGAGTTTTTATCAATTTTACTTTGATGTTTTAATAAATCAAAACGCCAATTTTTAGAAGCATTTTCTATTTCTTTACCATAATATTGACCCTTTTGTAAAAGAGCTATTGTATTTTGTGAAAATAACGGAAAAGAAATTTTTAAAAGATGATCTAACGGTGCTAAACCACGTGCAGTTATAATATCAGGACTATTTATTTTATTGTAAACATTTTCTATTCTACAATTATAAACAGTTGCTGGAAGATCAAGTTGAGCAATAGCAGTTCTTAAAAAAGACGCTTTTTTCATATTGCTCTCAACTAAATCAATGTGTCCTTTTTTCATATGCTTAAGAAATATAGCAATCACAATTGCAGGAAATCCTCCTCCTGATCCAAGATCACACCAGTGAATAGCTTGGCTATGTAGAGGATATATCTGAGCAGAATCTAAAATATGACGAGTCCATAGAACCGGTATCGTTTTTTTTGATATGAGATTAATATGTAAATTCCATTGAATAATAAGCTCTTCAAATCTTTTTAGATCATTTACAGTTTCACGTGAAACAGACGGTAATATTTCAGATAATTCTATGTATCTTTTTTCTAATTCCGCAATCATTAAGCAAGCTTTGCCTTTTCACGTCTTTGACGTTGAATAGCTAAAATAATTAAAGATAATGCTGTCGGTGTCATACCATCAATTTTTTGCGCATCCGCTATAGATCTTGGAGATTGTTTTTTAATTTTTTCTTTTAATTCATTTGAAAGACCAGAAATAGATTCAATATCAAGAGACAAAGGAATCTCAAGACGTTCATCTTTTTGAAGAGAGGCTATGTCTTGTGCTTGCCTTTCTAAATAAACTGAATACTGTGCTTCAATTTCTAGAATCTCTACTGTTTTAGAATCAATAGAAAGAAGTTGTGGCCAAAAAGACGCTAGGCGAGCGATATTTATTTGAGGGTGAGATAAAAGATCATAAGCTGAACGCCGAACACCATCATAATTTATATGCAATCCACGATTAGATGCTTCATTAGGTGTTAAAAAAAGTTCTCTACACATAGACCGTGCTTGAGAAAGACGTTCTTGTTTATCCTGATAAAAAGACCAGCGAATATTACTGAGAATACCCCATTGTTGTGCTAAAGGTGTCAGGCGAGTATCAGCATTATCAGCACGTAAAGATAAACGAAACTCAGCGCGAGACGTAAACATTCTATATGGTTCACAAACTCCACGCGAAATCAAATCATCTATCATTACACCTATATAAGCCATAGAACGACTTAAAATAATTTCATCTTTTCCACCAACTTTACGCGCAGCATTTAATCCAGCTATGAGTCCTTGTGCTGCTGCTTCTTCATATCCGGTTGTACCATTAATTTGGCCAGCTAAAAATAATCCAGGTAACGATTTTAATTCTAGAGATTTTGTTAGCTGCTGTGGATCAACAAAATCATATTCAATAGCATAACCTGGTTGTAAAACTGTAACGTCTTCTAACCCCTCAATTGTTCTCAACAAAGAAACTTGAACATCTTCTGGAAGAGATGTTGATACACCATTAGGATAAATTATATCACTTTCTAGTCCTTCTGGTTCCAGAAAAATATTATGTCCATCACGTTCGCCAAATTTAGCAATCTTATCCTCAATAGAAGGGCAGTATCGCGGTCCTAATCCCTTTATATTACCAGAATACAAAGCAGATAAATGAATATTATCACTAATAATACGATGCGTTTTTTCGTTTGTTCGTGTTATGGCACATTCAATTTGAGGTAAATTAATTTTTTTTGTCAAAAAAGAAAAAGGTACTGGATCTTCATCAGCCTGCTGTTTAGGAAGACTTTCCCAATGAATTGTCTTTTTACTAAGACGTGCTGGTGTTCCTGTTTTTAATCGTCCTAACTTAATAGCATGCCTTTTCAAGCATTTTGCAAGCTGTGTACTTGATTTTTCTTTCACGCGTCCAGCATACCATGTTTTATCACCAATATGAATGATACCATTTAAAAAAGTTCCTGTCGTTAAAACGACAGAACCAGAACAAAGGTTTCCCTTTTCTTTTAATAAAACCCCTGAAACGCGATTATTTTCTACGATAAGATCAATAACCTCATCTTCAAGAACTGTTAAATTATCTTGTTCTTCTAGAAGTTCCTGAATTGCATTTTTATATAATTGCCTATCAATTTGCGTGCGAGGACCTCTTACTGCAGGCCCTTTGCGCCGATTAAGAAGGCGAAATTGTATTCCTGCAGCATCTGCTGCTCTTCCCATTAGACCATCTAAAGCATCTATTTCACAAACTAGATGTCCTTTTCCAAGACCTCCAATAGCAGGATTACACGACATTGTTCCAATATCTGATTTACAGTATGTAATTAATGCTGTTCGTGCTCCAAAACGCGCGGCAACAGAAGCAGCTTCGCAACCAGCGTGCCCACCTCCAACAATAATAACATCATATACCCGCATCTGATTATTCCATATAGAATCTTCACGAAATTTTACATAAAATTAACCATTTAAAATACATTATATTACAGATCTGTCTATGAAATAATAAATGTTTCACGTGAATCATTATTTACCAATACAAAATTGTGAGAAAATAATATCGAGCAAATCTTCAACATTAACATCACCTGTAATGCGCCCTAATACATCACTTGCACGACGGAGATGTTCAGCACGTAAACTTAAATCAAGACACTCTGCATTTATTGAAAAATCAATTTCTTTAACAGCCTCTTTTAAAAGTTGAATTTGTCTCTTTCTTGCTGGAACAACATCTCCAATTTTTGCAGCATGATATGAACAGAAGGATTCTATTTTTTTTATGAAATAGTCAAAGTTCAAACCATTCAAAGCAGAAAATTGTATAGGCCAACGAATTTTGTCTCCTTCACAAATATCAAGCTTGTTACCAACATGCCATATTTCAGCTGATGTATGAGGTAAATTAATCTTTTTAGGATTGCTCATATCATCAACTAAAATGACGAGGTCGGCATCTTTAATATGTTGGTTTGCAATTTCTATTCCTAATTGTTCAATTTTACTTTTTGTTTTTCTAATTCCTGCTGTATCTATAAAAAACACAGGAATTCCATTAATAACTAACCTAATTTCCAAAGCATCACGTGTGGTTCCTTCTTCCTCTGTAACAATAGCAATAGGTTTTCCAGAGAGTCTATTAATGATACTTGATTTTCCAGAATTCGGAAAACCTACAATAACGACTTTAATACCATCACGTAAAATACTTGCACGCTCTCCTTCAGAAATATATTTACAGAGAGAATCTCTAAGTTCTTTTATATTTTCCCAAACTTTTTGAGAACTGGAATCTAGAGTGTCAACTTCATCAGAAAAATCAAGATCTACTTCAATTAAAGCTCGAGCTGTCATTAAGGTAGAACGCCATTCACGGTAAAGATCTTTTAAATAACCATTTGCCCCCGCAATAGCTAACCGTCTTTGACTTTCTGTTTCTGCCTCTATTAAA
Source organism: Bartonella ancashensis (assembly GCF_001281405.1). NCBI lineage: Bacteria > Pseudomonadati > Pseudomonadota > Alphaproteobacteria > Hyphomicrobiales > Bartonellaceae > Bartonella > Bartonella ancashensis. The sequence continues at coordinate 483,706 of NZ_CP010401.1, forward strand.
TCAGCTAAACCTTCTGCTTGAGTAAGATCTATTTTTCCTTCATAAAAAGCTCTGCGCGAAAATTCACCCGCTTCTGCAAGACGACATCCAGGAAAAGAAGACAATTCATCAAGAAAACGATTAACAACAGCTTTTCCTCCATGAAGGTGAAATTCTGCACAGTCTTCTCCTGTAAAACTATTAGGATGAGGAAAAAAAACAGTTAGAGCGGAATCCAAGAAACTGCCATCGCGTCCAATCAAATCTCCATGATACATAAACCGAGCTTTAGGTAAACAGCCACAAAGTGTTTCAACTATATGAATAACATGAGGACCAGAAACCCTAATGATAGCAACGCTTGAAGGTAACAGTCCACTCGATACAGCAAAGATCGTATCCACAAGACTAATCCTTGTTTCAAATTCCAATATTCTATGTATTCATTGAATCAAAAAATTCGCTATTGTTCTTTGTTTGCTTTAATTTATCAATTAAAAATTCCATAGCATCTGTTACATTCATAGGTGATAAAATACGACGTAGAACAAAAATTTTATGTAAGTCTTGACGTGATACTAATAAATCTTCTTTCCGCGTTCCAGATTTCAAAACATCTATAGCTGGGAAGATACGTTTATCCGAAACTTTTCTATCAAGAACAATCTCTGAATTCCCTGTTCCCTTGAACTCTTCGAAAATAACTTCATCCATACGACTTCCCGTATCAATTAAAGCTGTTGCTATAATAGTAAGGGATCCGCCTTCTTCAATATTACGAGCTGCACCAAAAAAGCGTTTAGGACGCTGTAAAGCATTTGAATCAACTCCTCCTGTTAAAACTTTACCTGATGAAGGAACAACCGTATTATACGCTCGTCCAAGACGAGTAATCGAATCAAGAAGGATAACAACATCACGTCCATACTCAACCAAACGCTTGGCTTTTTCTATAACCATTTCAGCTACTCGTACATGACGAATTGCTGGTTCATCAAAAGTAGAAGAAATAACCTCTCCTTTTACAGAGCGTTGCATGTCTGTAACTTCTTCCGGACGTTCATCAATCAGGAGAACAATGAGATAACACTCAGGATGATTTGTCGTAATCGAATGAGCTATATTTTGTAATAGTACCGTTTTTCCTGTTCTAGGAGGTGCAACAATTAATCCTCTTTGTCCTTTTCCTAAAGGAGACATTAAATCAACAATTCGTGAGGACAGATCCTTATAAGTAGGATTTTCTATCTCCATTTTAAAAGGTTCATTCGGATAAAGAGGGGTAAGATTATCAAAATGAATTTTATAACGAATTTTTTCAGGCTCTCCAAAATTTATTTTATTAATTTTGAGAAGAGCAAAATACCGTTCTCCCTCTTTTGGACTACGTATTAGACCCTCAACAGTATCTCCTGTTTTCAAAGAAAAAACCTGTATTTGTTCAGGTAAAATGTAAATATCATCAGGTCCTGGTAGATAATTTGCATCTGAAGATCTTAAAAAACCAAATCCATCTTGTAAAACTTCGACAACACCTTCTCCAATAATTTCTACATCTTGCAAAGAGAGTTTTTTCAGAATAGCAAACATTAATTCTTGTTTACGCATTAGCGAAGCATTTTCAACCTTTAACGTCTCAGCAAAAGATATAAGTTCGACAGGAGTTTTTCTCTTGAGTTCTTGTAGCTTCATTTCTTGCATGAAATACTCTCTTAAAAAATATAAAGTGGGAAATTATTTTCAAATCTATAGAAAATCGGGAAATAAGAATTATTTCCTACAATACAGAGAGACCACCATACACTTAACTTCTTTGATCTGCAAGGGTCACCTTTACACTCAATTTTTCCACAAAACACAAATTACTTTTAGTAGTGTAAAAACCCGTCTCAGCATACTAAATAACTGAAACTCTTTTGGTTCTACCTTTTATAAGAATCATTCTCTTCTCAACACAAAATTAAAGATAAACGAATTTTGATTCATTTAAACCTTAATTAATTAAGTTTTAAAGTTTTTTCTTATTTAGGTATGTGTTTAATGTTAATTGTTATTTGTACCCTAATTATCCATATATTTTTATCACAAAAAGAGATAGAAAAAGTTATGAATTAGAGATAGTTAGAGGTGTTATCCTCATCTTTTGTTCACATAGCAAATTCATTAACAAAAATTATTCCATTTGTGCATAAATAAAAAAATAAAACGTAATATTTTATTTTTCTGAAAAATAAGAAACTTTGTACACACCTATTAACAAATCGTAAAAATTTTGATGGAAAAAAGAAAAAAAATATTTCATTTGCATATGGTTTCTGATGCAACTGGTGAGACTTTAATATCTGCGGGGAGAGCCGTATCATCACAATATACCATGTGTCAGGCTGTAGAGCATATTTACCCAATGATTCGAAATAAAACACAATTACAGAGAGTTCTTGATGAAATTAAAAGGGAACCAGGAATTGTACTCTACACAATTATTGATAAAGAGCTTAAACAACGTCTCAGTAAAACATGCGTAAAGATAGGTGTGCCTTGTGTTGCTATATTAGATCCAATCTTAAATGTTTTTCAATCATATATAGGAACACCTACTAATTTGCGTGTCAGTGCACAACATGACCTTAATGCAGATTATTTTCGTCGTATTGAAGCATTGGATTTTACGATAGAACATGATGATGGACAATTTTCTGATGATTTACTAAATGCTGATGTGATTCTTGTAGGAATATCAAGAACTTCAAAAACACCAACAAGCATTTATTTAGCAAATCGTGGAATAAAAACGGCCAATGTACCGGTCATCCCAGGAATTGATTTGCCACGGGCTCTTTTGGAAGAAAAAAATATCTTAATTATTGGCTTAATTGCTTCAGCTGAACGTATTGCACATGTTCGTCAGAATAGAGACTTAGGGAATTGTTCCGCTATAGAAAGCTACACAGACAGAGTAAGTATAGCTGAAGAATTAACTTATGCAAAACGGATCTTTGAGAATTCAGGTTGGCCTATTATAGATGTTACAAGACGTTCAATTGAAGAAACTGCAGTAGCAGTCTTTGAGCTTTTATCACAATTTCGTGAGGAAAAAGAAAAAGATCATGAAAAATAAGCTTATTTTAGCATCTCTTAGTATTTATCGTGCACAATTGTTGAAAAAAGCTGGTTTGGATTTTTCTATAAAGGGATCCTCTGTGGATGAACGAGAAATAGAAAAAAATGTAGAATTAAAGACACCAAAGGAACTTAGTTCCTTTCTTGCTTATGTAAAAGCAAAAGATGTTTCAAATTTTTTTCCTGATTCTTTCATTATTGGATGTGATCAGGTTCTTGATTTAAATGGTAAAGTTCTTCACAAAGTTAAAAACAGAGAAAAAGCGCGCGAACGTTTGCAAATTTTATCAGGACAAACACATTCTCTTCATAGTGCAATATCCTTGGTTAGAGAAGGTAAAGAGATTTGGTCAGAAGTTTTTAGTGCTCACATGACAATGCGTACACTTTCTTCAGAGTTTATTGAAAATTATTTGAATTCTACAAAACAGGATATTTTTAATAGTGTAGGAGTTTATCAGATTGAAGGGAAAGGAATCCATCTTTTTGAAAAAATTGAAGGAGACTATTTTACTATTATTGGTCTACCTTTGTTACCCTTGTTAGCGAAGTTACGTCATTTGGAGATAATTGACAGCTAATAATAGATTATACAAAAGAGAAAAGTTAATCTGTACTATTTCATGTTCTATTTATCATTTAAATTTATGAAAAATATTGGTTTTTATCTTAAAATAGGAAAAATATGCAAAGTGAGTTATCTGAATCTTACAAAGATTTATCAATATCCTATTTTATAGTAAAGTGTAGGTTAAAATAAGTTATGGAAATTATAGGCTTAACTGGATCTATTGCCATGGGAAAATCAACAGTGGCTGGTTTTTTCAGAGATGCCGGTGTGCCTGTATTTAGCGCTGATGAAATAGTGCATAAACTCTATCAGCAAAAAACAACTTTGTTGGCTATAAAAAACGTTTTTCCTGATATAATTAAAAATGGTCAAATTGACCGCCTAGAGCTTTCTGAAATTATAACACATAATAGTAATGAGCTACAAAAATTAGAAAAGATAATTCATCCTTTAGTAAGAAAAGAAGAAAAAGAGTTTATAAAAGTAGCACGTGAACAGGGGGAAAAAATGGTTGTTCTTGAAATACCCCTTCTTTTTGAAATAAATGGTACTGATAGAGTTGATCATGTTATAGTTGTATCAGCGCCATTAGAATTGCAAAGAGAGCGTGCTATGAAGCGGCCAAATATGAGTGAAGAAAAATTTAATGTTCTCAATGCTCGACAAATACCAAATAAACAGAAATATGCAGATTTTGTCATTGATACAGGGAAAAGTCTAGAAGATACACGTCAACAAGTTTTATGTATAATAGATGATATTTTAAAAAATGCGTGAGATTATTTTTGATACTGAAACGACAGGGTTAGATAAGGATAAAGACCGTATCATTGAAATTGGTTGTGTAGAAATGATAGATCGTTATCTCACGGGAAAAACTTTTCACGTTTATTTAAATCCACAGGGAGTTATCATTCCCGACGAGGTTGTGGCAATTCATGGATTAACAAATGAGCGTTTAAAAAATGAAAAAAAATTTGATGAGATTGCCGATGAATTTTTGGAATTTATTGATGATGCCGTAATAGTTGCTCACAATGCGAATTTTGATATCAGTTTTCTCAATGCGGAATTAAAACGAGTAAATAAGTCTCCCATTAGTATTGATCGTGTAATTGATACATTGGCTATAGCACGGCGCAAATTTCCCATGGGGCCAAATTCTCTTGATGTATTATGTAAACGTTTGGGTATAGACAATAGCAGTCGCATTCTTCATGGTGCTCTACTTGATGCTGAAATTCTCGCAGATGTTTATATTGAGCTAATTGATGGAAAGCAGGGAACGTTAAATTTTTTTGATGATGATAGTAACTCTATGAGTGGTCAAAAAAACAGGAATATCCCCTATATTGCAAAAGTTCGCCCACGTGCACTACCTTTGAGATTAAATGCGCAGGAGAAAAATATGCATGCAAAATTGGTTGAAAAAATAGGCAGTACAGCTTTATGGAACCGTTTTGAGATACCTGATCACTTTAAATATGCGGAAACGGAATGATGTTTTTGACACAAAAGAAACGGTCGTTGCGGGGAGGGGAACACCACAACGACCTTACCGCTACATTGTACCCCAGCTATCACGGGAGGAGTAAAATGAAAGCCATCGCACCCCACAATAGCAAAGAAAAGCTCTCGGTACTGAATCCAAAACGTAGCGGACACCATCGTGGATATAGATAAAAAATGGCTTTTCAGAGGCAAAAAATAAATTTTTGAATTAATTTAAAAAATAATTTTAATATAGACTGTAATGGAGAAATAAAGCCATCATGAAAATGAATGATCATCTTTTTTGGTTGATGGATCAGGTTATATTTTTCGCGCTTATTATGCGTTACCTTCTTTGAAGAGAAAAAAAGATGGACTTCCGGTAGGAGCTGTTGCCGGTTTTTGTAGCATGTTGTGGAAATTGCTCTGTGATGCGCGTAACACATCTGTAGGCGCTGTTCCTACGCATTTTGCTGTTATCTTTGATCATTCATCTGATACGTTTAGAAAGAAAATTTATCCCCAGTATAAAGCGAATAGAGCATCTCCACCCGAAGACCTCATTCCTCAGTTTAATTTGATAAGGGAAGCAACAAAAGCTTTCAACATACCATACGTTGAAAAAGAAGGCTTTGAAGCAGATGATTTAATTGCTACTTATGCACATTTAGCGACTAAAGCGGGGGTAAAAACAACGATTATCTCTTCGGATAAAGATCTGATGCAATTGGTTAACACATCTGTATCTTTGTACGATGGAGTGAAAAATAAGCATATAGGTATTGCTGAAGTTGTAGAAAAATGGGGTGTTACACCCGAAAAAATGATCGATTTACAGACTCTAGTTGGAGATCCAGTTGATAATATACCTGGAATACCAGGTATTGGTCCCAAAATTGCTGCACAATTACTGAATCAATTTGGAACGCTCGATTTTTTATTGCAACATATGTCTGAAATTAAACAAAAGAAACGACGTGAAGCTATTCAAGAATATAGCAAAAGTATAGAAATTTCTCGCACATTGGTCACACTCAAAACAGATGTACCTATAGATCATGATTTAAGCAGTTTTGTTTTAGAAAAACAGGATGGTCCGCGTTTAATCTCTTTTTTGAAAGCTATGGAATTTGCAACTCTCACTCGTCGTGTTGCAGAAGCGACAGAATGTGATGCTATGGCTATTGATGCCTGTAATATAGATTTTGAGTGGGAAAAAATCTCACAGAGGCCTAATTCAAACACCGAACAAGGTGATATAATGTTGATGCGCCACTTACCTGAAAATAATCCACAAACTTTGGCACAGAAACGTAAGGAAGAAGCTTTTACTCAATCAATTACAAGTGATCTTTATGAAACTATCCTGGATGAAGAAACTTTAAAAAAATGGTTATTAGAGGCGACAGAACAAGGCCATTTCTCTTTTAAAATAGTTGCAACTTCTCCCGATCCTATGCAAGCGGAGTTTGTTGGTTTTTCACTATCATTACAGCCGAATAGAGCTGCTTACATACCTTTAGAGCATATAGAAGAAACAAAAAATCTTTTTGGTGGTGGGCGTATAGCAGGGCAAATAGAAGTGCAAAGAGCGCTGGTTCTTCTAAAACCTGTGTTGGAAAATCAAGCAATATTAAAAATCGGCCAAAATATAAAATATGATTGGCTCATTATGAAACGACACGGTATTATAATGCGTTCTTTTGATGATATAATGCTTATATCATATGTTTTGGATGCCGGAACTCTAACTCATGACATGGATGCTTTATCTGAACGCTGGCTTGGGCACAAACCAATTTCTTACAAAGAGCTGAAATATGATGGTAAAAAAATTGTTTCCCTTACGCAAGTAGATTTGAAACAAGCAGCTTCTTATGCAGCAGAAAATGCTGATATAGCGCTACGTTTGTGGAAGGTTTTGAAATCAGAGCTTGTTGCGCAAGGAATGGTGAGAATTTATGAGCGCATTGATCGACCACTCATAGAAGCTGTTGCAAGAATTGAAGAAAGAGGGATTCTTATTGATAAGCAAATTTTATCGCGTTTATCAGGAGAATTAGCACAAACTGCTTTTACCCTAGAAGAAGAGATTTATAAATTGGTTGGTGAACGGTTTAATATTGCTTCGCCAAAGCAATTGGGTGATATACTTTTTGATAAAATGGGGTTTTCTGGAGGAACGAAAACTAAAAGTGGGCAGTGGTCAACTTCTGCACAAGTTTTGGAGGAGTTAGCCTCTGAAGGACATATTTTGCTCCGTAAAATTGTTGATTGGCGTCAGCTTGTAAAGCTAAAATCGACCTACACTGACGCTTTACCTTCTTATATTTTGCCCAGAACGGGACGCATTCACACAAACTATTCTCTCGCAATAACGTCAACAGGACGATTATCATCGTTTGAGCCAAATTTACAAAATATTCCGATTCGAACCGCAGAAGGGCGGAAAATTCGTGCAGCGTTTGTTGCTCCAGAGGGTCATGTTCTCTTATCAGCTGATTATGGTCAGATTGAATTGCGCCTGCTTGCGCATATTGCTAATATCACTGCACTGAAAGAGGCTTTTTCTAAGGGACAAGATATTCACTCTACGATTGCATCGCAAATGTTTGGAGTATCTGTAGAGGAAATGTCTTCTGATGTACGTCGTCGTGCGAAAGCAATTAATTTTGGCATTATTTATGGCATATCAGCTTTTGGATTAGCGAAGCAATTAGGTATTTCACGAGAAGAAGCAGGCCATTTTATTAATCTCTATTTTGAAAGATTTCCAGGAATTAAAACTTACATGGAGGCTGCCAAAGTATCTGCACGTCAAAATGGCTATGTGGAAACGATTTTTGGCCGTCGTATTCACTTTCCTGAAATAAAAGCAGCAGACCAAAAAGTTCGCGCTTTTAATGAGCGTGCTGCCATTAATGCTCCCATCCAAGGATCTGCAGCAGATATAATTCGCCGTGCAATGATTCAAATGGATGGTGCTTTAGAAAAGGCAAAATTATCTGCTAGAATGCTGCTGCAGATTCATGACGAATTGATCTTTGAGATTCCTGAAACTGAGAGTGAAGAGACAACGAAACTAGTTAAAAAAATCATGGAGAACGCGACAATGCCTGCATTATCTTTATCTGTGCCGCTCGAAGTAAAAATTACGATAGCTCAAAATTTGGGTGAGACGCATTAGCTTTATTTTACACATCCGTTTGATAGTTTAACAAGAAAAATAATTTTACGCAATTCATACAAAGGACAAACTGTGCATACAGGTATCTATTATCAATTGAGGAGAATTATAAAAAATACACCAGGAGAGAAAATGATCATTCTCTCGTAGAAAAAGTAACGTGATTTTAAAAATTTAAAAAAGCCTCATCTCTTTTCGGAAACAAGGCTGATAATAGAACAATGTTTTCTCTGCTAATCACGGTTTGAACCGAGAAATTGAAGCAAAAAGACGAACATATTTATGAAGTCAAGATAAAGGTTTAGAGCACCCATAATGACTTTACGACCTCTTGTTTCATCACCATCATTTTCATAATACATCAACTTTATGTTTTGCGTATTATAAGCTGTTAAACCCGCAAAAACGAGTACACCAATCACTGAAATAGCAAACTGCAAGGCGCTCGATCCAAGGAACATATTAACGATCGTGGAAAGCATCAAGCCAACCAAACCGATTAATAGAAATGATCCCATAGCTGTAAGGTCACGCTTTGTAGTGTAACCATAAAGTGATAAAGAGAGGAAAGCAGCAGAGGTTATAGCAAATGTCTGCACAATACTTTCTGGTGTATAACGCAAGATAATAGACGATAGTGAAAGGCCTACAAGGGTTGCATAAGCGTAAAAAAGATTGCGGGCAGTGCTTGTGCTAAGGGAACTTATCTTGAAGCTGAGAAATAAAACAGCCACCAAGGGAGCGAACATAATAATGTAGGAAAACGGTGACGTATAAAATGTTACCCCAAAAGATGTTAAATAAATACTGCTATTGAGCTGAACAACTGCTTGGCTCATATCTGTTGTTGTTGTCAGTGATGCAATTGCATAGGCAGCAGCTGCTGTGACAAGTAAACCGATAGCCATAGTATTATAAACGCTCAGCATATAGCTTCGTAAGCCCTGATCAATCGACGCATCGGCATGAGACACCGACGCTGAACGTAAATCTCTGAAATCAGCCATAGTAAAAATTCCTTATGATACAAATCCCGTCGGGCCCTACGATTTACACTTGCTAAACATAACAACGCTGAGCACCGCTGGCAGAACTCTAATATATTTCCTCTATTATGGAGATTTATTTGAAAAATACAAGAGACTTTGTTTACAGGAAAAATACAAAATTGCGGTTAATTGGGGTAGTACAGATTATTGAGGAATGAGTAATCTGTTTTGCCATGATCATTATCGAAAAGATTAGGAAAACAAAATATTTGTAATCATCGGGATATGTTTGCTTCGATTTCTGATTTTATAAAAAAGATAATAAACTAAAAGATAAGTTTTTCTACGCATTTAACGCAGGAAAATTAATCACGTTAATTTTAGGAAAAAGGTTTATCGATACAGTTTTTCGTTTTTCTCCATAAATATAACTCGTCAATCAAAATGACAATAACGCCGAGTGTTATAAAAGCATCCGCAATATTAAAAATAGCAAAATAGAAAAAACCATCAATGTAAAATAATATGTAATCTGTGACAAAGTGGAAACGAATACGGTCAATGAGATTACCGATCGCCCCACCAATGATAAGAATAACACCAAAGCGTGATAATGATTTGCGGAGCGCGATATCTTTCCATAACCATAAAAGAAACAGGATAATGATAGATGTAAGGACGATAAGTCCCCAATGAGGGAAGGAAGAAAAAAGAGAAAATGCAATACCAGAATTGCGTACATGATAAAGAGAAAGAAAAGGTAATATTGGAATTTCTGTTTCTAAGGGTATAGTTTCTATAACCCAATGTTTGACAGCTTGATCAAGCCACACGGTGCTTATTAAGCCTAGAAAAAGGAAAAGGAGTGATTTGCATATCATTCTAGTTTCCACGTGGTTCAAGTATTAAATGGGGGCGGCGAATTTCGTAAAGCATTATGGCTGTAGCTACTGCCAGATTGAGTGAATCAGCACGTCCTTTTTGCGGAATACGCGCTAATTGTTTACAACAATTAACCAAGCCATCTGATAAGCCGTTTTGTTCATTTCCCATTAAAAGCAGGACAGGACCTCTAAAATCAATTTTTCGATAATCTACAGATCCTTTAAGATGTGTGCCAATAATCATACCATTGAAATGTGTAGACCAGTTTAAAAAGGCACTTTCATTAAGATGATATAAGGGTACTGAGAAAATAGATCCCATTGTTGCGCGTACAGTTTCAGGTGAAAAAGGATCTGTTGTTTCACCTATTAGAATAACACCTTTTGCTCCTGCTGCATCTGCTGTGCGAATGATGGTTCCAAGATTTCCAGGATCACGTATGCGATCAAGAGCAATGTAAACGTCTTCAGGCAATTCTTTAATTGTTTCAATAGAATTCCACTGCTGTTTAAAAATACCAATAACTGTTTGTGGGTTATCACGGTGGGTGATGGATTCCATAATTTTTTTTGAAGTCTTGATGATAAGACCACCGTTAGCAACAATGCGTGCAATAGCTTTTTCAAGAGCAGGGTGTGAGAACTGATTTTTGGAGACAATAAGCGTTTGAATTGTCCAACGAAGATCTAAAGCATCAATGACCAATTTAAGTCCTTCAGCTATGAAAATCCCTTCTCTATTACGATTTTTCTTATGATTGAGTGATCTAAAGCTTTTGATGACTGGGTTGCTTAGAGAAGTAATTTCTTTAATTTGACCGGTTTTTCTAACACACATATTAGGCAATCCAACGACTAAATAAAGAAGTTGACAAGGCTCTTCCTGCAGCTTCTTCACGCAAAATTAATTCTCCCGATTCAAGAGTTCCTCCAAGATTTTTTAATTCATCACGCATCAAAGTATGAAGCGTGTAAAAGGAAGCACGAATAGAATAAGAGGTGAGCACGATAGAAAGTGGGTTATCAGATAAAAGGTCACGACAATTTTTTATCATTTTGGGTAAATGATCAAAGAGTTGCCAGACCTCACCACGAGGTCCGCGTCCATAAGATGGAGGATCAAGAAGGATTATATCGTAGGTTTTTTTACGACGCAGCTCACGCTCAACAAATTTTAGTGCATCATCACAAATCCAGCGAATAGGATGATTAGATAATCCTGATATGTTTTGATTGGCTTTTGCCCAAAGTATAGCTTTTTTAGAGGCATCAACATGGGTAACTATTGCGCCTGCTCGCGCGCCTATTAAAGAGGCAAGACCTGTATATCCAAAAAGATTTAGTAATTTAACAGGACACGTGGCATTTAAAATTTGTTCTTCTATAGTACGCCAATGTGCATCTTGTTCAGGAAAAACACCAACATGACGAAAAGAGGTAAAACGTCCTAAAAAAGATAAACCATTCCAAGAAAGTGGCCATGTTTCATCTAGTGTTTTTTTAGGAAAATGCCAACGCCCGATACCTTCTTCGTCTAGATTGCCCTTAAATAAAGCATCAATATTGTCCCATATTTTTTTTGGTAAAGTTGGTTTCCACAAAGCTTGGCTTTCTGGTCTAATAATACGATAGGAGCCATAGCGTTCTAATTTTTGCCCATTACCGGAATCAATCAATGCGTAATCTGCACTTGCGCTCGTCTCTAAAATAAGGGGTAATTTTTCTTGCGGATAAATGTCTTTGGAATTTTGTTGAATGCATCGTATAGGCATGTTTTTCGGTATCATGGAACGTTCATTTCAAAGGAGGTTACTTCTAAAGATGTCAAATTTAACTATGATATGCAAATCCCAAAATTATCGAAAATACGATGGCGAAAAAGGAAACCTTTCAGTATCCTATTAAATAGAATAGATTTAAAAAATTAGATCACTTTGTAGTCATTGCTTTTAATTTCTCCAGTTCATTTTTGCTTTTTTTTAATGCTTTACGATACCGATGCTGTGTGAACCAACAAATGCTGCTGCCTATAAGAAGACCAAGACCAAAAAAAATAAAAAGCCAAACAAAAAGGGGAGCTTGATAGATAGAGTCTTCCAAATTAATCTTGAAAGGATTAAAAGTTAACGTCACCATTTGACGGTTGTCTACAGCAAAAGCGATCACAAAAGCTGTAAAAGGGGCTAAGATTATTGTTAGGAGAATACGCTTAGATGTCATAGGTCTAGCCACTATTTAACCGATCGCGTAGATCTTTACCTGTTTTAAAAAAGGGGACCCATTTCTCTTCGACTGTGACAGCTTCACCTGTTCGCGGGTTACGTCCGTTTCGAGCTAATCTGCTTTTAACGGAAAAAGCCCCAAAGCCACGAAGCTCGACACGGTTACCATCAGCAAGAGCTGTTGAAATTTCCTCAAAAACAGCGTTGACAATATTTTCAACATCGCGTCGTAAAAGGTGTGGGTTGTGACGAGCGATGATTTGTACGAGTTCTGATTTAATCAAGATAGCCTCTCAAATATGTTATACTTCACGGTTATAAATATTCTATACATATGTGTTACGGTATTGAATAGATCTATAAATCAAAGAATAAAATCAATAAATGCAATATTGCAATAAGAAAATTTTGAAGTAGTCATTAATATGATTCCAGAAATGAAAAAATTGGAATCTTTAAAGGATTAGAGCACCATGGCTGTACGCACTTGTGATAAAATTTTTTCGGTAAGATCATATTTTATCAATGTTTGTGAGGAGACCCGCCGTCATTCACGTCGAGTTTATGTGTTAAAAATTTTTTTATTTTTATCCGCATTCATTATGATGTTTGTTTTCTCTTGGTTCTTATTTTTTTCAGGCTCTACTTCTTTTGCTCCCATCATTCTAAATGACGATACAGATGACATAATGACATTGACAATGAGCAATCCAAGGTTAGAAGGATACACAAGTTCCCAGCAACCCTATTGGCTCAAAGCAGAAAAAGCATTTCAAAATCGTACACATTTTGAACTCGTTAAATTGCAGAATATTATAGCTGAAGTTCCTGCAGGAAAACAGGGATCAATTTTTATTAAAGCAAAAATAGCAAGCTATGATGGTACAAATGGCTTTTTGCAGTTTGATGAACCTTTTACGATTAAGACAAAGGATGGGTTGATTGCACAATTCGTGAATGCAAATGTAAATTTATTGGAAAAAAATTTAAGAACGGATAAGCCTGTCAATATTCGTCGTCCAGGCTTATTTATGACAGCAAATAGTTTGCAGATTCGTGAAGGGGGGCAAATTATGCATTTTCAAAATGGTGTGCATTTGATTTTTAACCGGTGAAACTAGTTGCCATAAAATTTAGAGATGCCTGTAAATTTGCAAAAAAAGAGGCTAAAAGTTGTATAATGAGGTTGAGAGGATTAGTTAGGGTATATTTAATTTTAATCGCGTTGATGTTGAAATTAGGAGTAATTTCTGGATACGCTAACGTTGTTTATTCAGGGGAAGACTTACCACAAAATAAAGAAGCAGTAGAATTACATGCAGATTCTCTGGAAATACTTGAAAAAGAAGGTATTGCTATTTTTGATGGAAATGTTTCAATCGTTCAAGGTGAACGTGTCTTGCGAACATTAAAGTTGATTGTTTATTACGATCAAGATCACAAAAAAATTGATATTGATCAGACGAATGCACAGTCAATATGGCCTGTAGAGACTGGTCTGAAAGATATTAAAAAAATAGAAGCCTTGGGAGAGGTTTATATCAAAATAGCAACGCAGATTGCTACAGGAGATAAAGGAATTTTTGATAAACAATCAAACTCGGTAATTCTAACAGGTAATCCTGTTGTCTTAAGGGATGGTAGCAACACAGCAACAGGGTGTAGATTGACAGTGAATATGGCAACAGAAAAAACCTTTCTTGAAGGATGTGAAGTACTTGATAAAAATGGCCGTGTTTCAATCATTTTACAGTCTAATTGAGAGAATAGTTGCAAAAATTTTAGTTTGCGACTGAAATAGAGGAATGTATGATCACGTATAGTCCTACCAGTGAAAATTCAGAAAATTCCTTGGTAAGAACATTATCTTCTCACAACTTGGTTAAGTCTTATAGGGGAAAGATAGTTGTAGATGGTGTTTCTTTTAGCATCAATACTGGAGAATCTGTTGGCATTTTGGGTCCTAATGGCGCTGGTAAGACTACTTGCTTTTACATGGTTACAGGCTTAGTTGATGTTGATGAAGGTTCTATAGAAATTGATGGATTTGATATTACACATATTCCGATGTATCGGCGTGCTCGATTAGGCATAGGATATTTACCACAGGAATCTTCTATTTTTCGGGGTCTCTCTGTAGAAAATAATATTAGAGCTGTTTTAGAAGTAGTTGAAAAAGATCGCTTTAAGCGCTGTAAAAGGCTGGATGAACTCTTATGTGAGTTTAAAATTGATCATTTACGCAAAGAACCAGCCATTTCTTTGTCAGGAGGTGAACGGCGCCGGCTTGAAATTGCTCGATCTTTGGCCTCAAATCCCCATTTCATGTTGCTTGATGAACCATTTGCAGGAATTGATCCTATTGCTATTTCTGATATCAAACAACTTGTTCGCTATTTGACTCAACGGGGTATAGGCGTACTAATAACGGATCATAATGTTCGTGAAACACTAGAACTTGTTGATCGTGCCTATATTATTCATGCAGGACAAGTATTAATTCATGGGGATCCTCGTGATATTATCCATAATGCTGATGCTCGCAGAGTTTATTTTGGGAGCCAGTTTACTCTTTGATTATTGTTCAATTTTTAGAATAATCTATCAATATTTGAGGATGCATTTTTGTACTATAGTAGCCTTTATTCTTGATTTTTGATATAAGCACTGTTAGCATGCGGCCATACTCTTGAATGTATAGCTCGCGTGTGTTGATGCAGGGAAGGGCTTTGGCGTTTTTGTTGCGTTTTGTTCGAAATGGAATAGCGCAGCGGTTTATAGGGTTTTGGAAGATAGTATTAAAGATAGTGATTAGGTTCGTTTATAGTCTTTGGCTGTGTCTATGGGTTTCTGTTTTGATTTTTTTCTTAATGTTTCGTAGCGGTGAGTCTTGTGATGGGTTATAAATGAGGGTTTGATGGGCCTGCTTATTTTGAAGAAAAAGCTCCGGGTTTGTTATGCTTTTTGTGATCAATGCAGACAATATTTTTGTGATGCTGTTTCGAAGTATTTTTTTGCTTATTCTTCGGTTAATGGGTGTTTTTTGTACTGTTATTTTAAATATATCACTTTGGAAATGAATAGGGCTTTGTCCGCATTAGGTAGAGCATGGAATTCTGGGAACTTTTTGTTAAGGTTACCAAGGATATGAGTTATGTTCGTGCTTCCGCAGCTTACATTTTAAATTGTACAATAATAATTGAATTAAGGGAGGTATGATGTGGCTCTCTTGTCGTGCTTACGCACTTAATCGAGAGAAGTAAAATTTTTGTGATCACTGGATATTGAATGTTATGGCTTGGTGCTTGTGTATGCTGCGTGATGATTGTTTGGGGTGTCGTAGTA
Organism: Bartonella ancashensis; assembly: GCF_001281405.1. Classification (NCBI taxonomy): domain Bacteria; kingdom Pseudomonadati; phylum Pseudomonadota; class Alphaproteobacteria; order Hyphomicrobiales; family Bartonellaceae; genus Bartonella; species Bartonella ancashensis. Next base: position 499,494 of record NZ_CP010401.1, read on the forward strand.
AGGTTGGACTGTGTGAGTAATGTTGTTCAGAGTAAACGGGATATGGCTGAGCGTTGGTATAGTTATGCGAGGTCTATTTTTTCATCCGTTATCCTTTTAAAGGGTGGGTGTGCATGCAGTAAAGCGAGAGATTGTTAGAGATCTTTGGAGGTTGGAGTTGTTTGTTGATTTTGTAAATAGACATTTGAGTGTGTATGAAGGAAAATGAAATATGGATTTGAGTGAGTTAATTGCACCAGAGGCTATTATTCCAGCGCTTAGGGCTAATTCGAAAAAACAAGTTCTAAAAGTCTTAGCTGAGAAGGCTGCTGAATTGACGGGGCTTGATGAGGACGTCGTTTTCGATATCATCATGCAACGTGAGAAGTTAGGGTCAACGGGGATCGGAAATGGTATTGCGATTCCTCATGGAAAGCTTTCCAATGTTAAGCAGATTGTTGGTGTCTTTGCTCGCCTTGAAAATCCTGTTGACTTTGAAGCTCTTGATGATGAACCTGTTGATCTTGTTTTTCTACTCTTAGCACCGGAACAAGCAGGTGCAGATCATTTAAAGGCACTGTCGCAAATTGCTCGGATCTTACGCTATTCTGATATAATTCAAAAGCTGCGTAACACGAATGATGCTTTTGCACTTCACTCTTCATTGATTCAGCATTCAGCGCTGAGTGCAGCTTGAAGAATGGTGTAGTGCAATAATTGAGATCCGAAAACTATGGAAAGAATGTAGCAGCTGCTACGTAGACAGAGATTCAGCTTAGAAATACGGGCGGAAATACAGGCGCACTGTCGATTTGTGAAATACCGTTCATTGTGATTCAATGATTGGATTCCGAGAATTTAGCATGAAGTTGATTGAATTATTCAAGAAGGATGTGTTTGTGTATTCTGTTATAATTAGCGGTTTACGACATTTTGTGATTGAATCCCGCATTGTTAACAATTGAATTTACAAAAAAATAGCCTTGTCTCTCATTGAGAATATTTTTTTACTAATTACCTAGTTTAACTTAGATTTTTTTATTCATTATGCACTGAAATGAAAAATTGCTAGGGTGTGCGCTTTTTTAAATGTAAGAGATAAAATTGACAATCGAAAGAAGCTCCTGTTATTTAAAAAATGAAATCACTGGGTAAAAAATTTATGTTTTAGTAATACCTGGAGGGTCACAATTGAACAAAGGATCTTTTTTGATTAATCTAGATCTCAATTCTGTTGGGAAGAAATTTTGTTGAATAATAAATAAAGTGAGCTAAATAAAAATGTTTAAAAAGACTTTGATCATTGCATCTATGATAGTTTTTACTGCTATTGAAGCCGTATGGGCACAAACACCAAGCCGCTTACATCAATTTGAATCTTGGGGGGTTTATTCTTATAAATCGCCAGAAGGTACGGTTTGCTACGCTTTGTCTATGCCTTTAAGTGCATTGCCGACAACTGTTAGGCATGGAGATAATTTCTTTTTAGTGACTAAACGTTCTCATTCTCCAGTTACATTTGAACCACAGTTTATGGCTGGGTATACATTGAAAGAAGGATCGAAAGTTTCCGTTACAATTGGGGGTAAAACATTTGATTTCTTCACACAAGATTCATCAGCTTGGTTAGCGTCGTCAGGGGTAGAAAAACAACTTGTTGCTGCTATGCGTGCGGGCACGACTATGACGGTAAAAGCTACTTCAAAACGGGGAACTAATACAACCTATTCTTATTCTTTAAGGGGTGTTACTGCTGCGTTAAATGCAGCGCAAGAATGTCGTTGAGAGGTTTGTCATTCATAGAGTAACGATATGAATTTGGAAGAGATAACCGTTTCATGTGATTTTCAGTCAACGAGCGCGCAAGCATTTGGGGCGGGTATTGCAGCGACAAAGGGGCAAGATAAGCTTCCCTTAGTCGGTCTGTCACGTGATGAAATGGCTCAAGCTTTAAAGGATATAGGCGTTCCGGAGCGTCAACGGCGTATGCGTGTGCGTCAACTTTGGCATTGGCTTTATGTTCGTGGTGTTACTCGATTTGATGAAATGCTCAACATTTCCAAACCAATGAGAGAAATGCTAGAGAAACGTTTTTCTATTGCATATCCAGAAATTGTGGAAGAGCAAATATCGAAAGATGGTACGCGCAAGTGGCTTTTGCGTTTTCCGGCACGCGGGGCTGGTCGGCCTGTTGAAGTTGAAACGGTTTATATTCCGGAAGAAGGACGTGGTACTTTATGCCTATCATCTCAGGTAGGATGCACGTTAAATTGTTCTTTTTGCTATACGGGAACACAGATCCTTGTTCGTAACTTGACAGCTGAAGAGATTTTGATGCAGCTTTTAATTGCACGAAATCGTTTAGATGATTTTCCCAAGAAGGATATATGCAACGATCTAGATAATTCAGGCGAGGGGCGCAAGATAACCAATATTGTTATGATGGGTATGGGAGAGCCACTTTATAATTTTGAAGCAGTTAAAAAAGCTTTACTCATTGCAGCTGATGGTGATGGGCTTTCTTTGTCAAAGCGCCGAATTACGCTTTCGACCAGCGGTGTTGTTCCTGAAATTGTACGAACTGGGGAAGAAATCGGGGTGATGTTAGCGATTTCGCTACATGCAGTGAATGATACATTGCGGAATATGCTCGTTCCTATCAATAAAAAATATCCTCTTGTTGCATTGATAGATGCTTGCCGCAATTATCCAGGTCTTTCTAATGCTAAGCGCATTACATTTGAATATGTTATGTTGAAGGATGTAAATGATAGTTTGGATGATGCCAAACAACTTGTTCAGTTACTTAAGGGTATTCCTGCTAAAATCAATTTGATTCCTTTTAACCCATGGCCGGGGAGTCTTTATCAATGTTCTGATTGGGAGCAAATTGAACGCTTTGCTGATATCATTAATAAGGCAGGCTATGCCTCGCCTATTAGAATGCCGCGTGGACGGGATATTTTAGCTGCATGTGGGCAGTTAAAGTCAACTTCAGAGCGTCTACGCAAATCTGAACGTTTACGTCTTGAAAATACACTTAGTTGTGAGTAGAGGCTATTTTAAAACGTTTTGTCAATTAAGAGGCGTATTGCAAAACTGGCAAAAATAACCGCGACAAGCCAATGAAAAACGCGCATGTAAGAAGGTTTTTGCTGGAGAAGCGTGGAAAGTTTATTAGCCATAAAGACTATAGAGATTGTAATAGGCAAGGAAATAGGAATATAAGAAAGTCCCAAAATGAGCAATTTTTGTGTGGCCATGGGATCATTTGCATTAATAAATTGCGGTAGAAAAGTTACGTTGAAAAGAACTGCTTTTGGATTTAGAAGGCTGATTCCAACAGCAGCTAGATAATTGCTCTTGAGGCTTTTTCTTTTTTGAGATGAGTTATTTAGAGAAAGGGTCGGATGTGTCCGTACCATTTTAAAAGCAAGCCACAATAAATAAAAGGCACCAGTAATTTTTAAGAGAAAAAAAGTTTTGGGTGAAGTTAGAATAAGTGCTGATAAACCAAGGGACACGGAAAATACTTGAATAGCAAAGCCTGTTGAACTCCCTAAGACACACATAATGCCAGCTTTTTTATTTTGTACGATACTGCGCTCTATTGACAATATGACGTCAGGTCCTGGGGTGAGGGCAAGGATTAATGCTATTAGGGAAAATTTTATAAAAACAGCCCATTCGGGTAAAAATGACATATGACCCCTCCCTCTATTATCAAAGATTCTTTGATGATTCAGATGTTTATATGCTTTTTTATTTTTTTGCACTGCATTAAAAGTTATCTTCAGTATTTTTTCACTACTTGCATGGTTTTTATTTCTGGGTAAAAGAAAACTAAGTAGATGTTTGTAGAGTATTGAAATGAAAAAATGGGCAGATGTTAAGAAAGTTGTTCTAGCTTATTCAGGTGGGTTGGATACATCAATTATTCTCAAGTGGTTGCAAAGTGAACTAAATGTTGAAGTTGTTACTTTTACAGCTGATTTAGGGCAAGGAGAAGAGTTAGATCCCGCACGTCGCAAAGCTGAAATGTTGGGTATTAAAGAGATTTATATTGAAGATTTGCGTGAGGAGTTTGTACGAGATTTTGTTTTTCCGATGTTTCGAGCTAATGCGGTTTACGAAGGAGTTTATCTTCTTGGAACATCAATTGCCCGTCCACTTATTTCAAAGCGCCTTGTTGAAATTGCTAAAGAAACAGGGGCAGATGCCATTGCTCATGGAGCGACAGGAAAAGGTAACGATCAAGTCCGCTTTGAATTATCTGCCTATGCTCTTGACCCAGATATAAAAATCATTGCTCCGTGGCGTGATTGGGATTTTAAAAGTCGCACAGATTTGATTAAATTTGCGCAGATGCATCAAATTCCTGTAGAAAAAGATAAGCAAGGAGAGGCACCTTTCTCAGTAGATGCTAATTTGTTGCACTCGTCATCAGAAGGGAAGATTTTAGAAGATCCTGCAATTCCTGCTCCCGAATATGTTCATCAGCGCACAGTTTCGCCGGAATCTGCCCCAGATAGAGCAACTATAATCACCATTGGTTTTAAAAGGGGTGATGCTATTTCTATTAATGGGGAAATTTTATCTCCGGCAATTTTGCTTGCACAATTAAACAAATATGGACGGGATAATGGTATTGGTCGAATAGATTTGGTTGAAAATCGTTTTGTTGGCATGAAATCACGCGGTATTTATGAAACACCAGGAGGAACAATCCTCTTAACAGCTCATAGGGCGATGGAATCTTTAACGTTGGATCGTGGTGCAGCCCATCTAAAAGATGAGCTGATGCCTCGTTATGCAGAGTTGATTTATTATGGCTTTTGGTTTTCTCCAGAACGAAAAATGTTACAGGCTGCCATTGATTTATCTCAAGAAAATGTTGAAGGAGAAGTTACACTAAAACTTTACAAGGGTAATGTGATTGTTGAGGGACGCCAAAGTGAAAAATCACTTTATTCTGATGAGTTGGTCACTTTTGAAGATGATAGAGGAGCATATAATCAAGAAGATGCGGCTGGATTCATTAAGTTGAATGCGTTGCGTTTACGCACATTAGCTGCGCGTTCTGCAAAGTAATCTGGTAATAATAAATCTACTTAACATATAGAGAGTTGAGGGGTGATTTTTGTACGGTATATGCTTAAGAGCATGTGTTTTTCAGTTTATCTTCATGCACTATGTATCATAGATCAGAATTAATTGAAGAAAGAATTCTGAATTTGGTGTTGTTAAAAAGGCTAGAAGATAAGGATAATGCGAAAATAATCCATAACAAAAGAAGTGGTGATTTGTGATTTTATTAATGGAATAATGGGGGTACTTGATTAGAATGAGAATCCCTATGGTTATTTGCTTTTAATAAGGATTAGGTAGAAGGTTTTGTGTTTTTTATAGCGTCATTCTTGACGCAAAAATTTAAGCACCGTACACAGTTATTAAAATTTAGTATCGGGAAAATAGTCATGCATAATCAGTGCGATTCCTCTAATTTGGTGTCCCAATTGAAAGAGATAGCGGTCCAATCAAAATCTTGGCCTTTCGAAGAAGCACGTAAGATTATCAAGCGTTATGAAAAGACAGGTTATCCAGAGGTTGTTTTATTTGAAACAGGTTATGGGCCCTCTGGTTTGCCGCATATTGGAACTTTTGGAGAGGTTGCACGTACAACGATGGTGCGTCATGCATTTCATACTCTCACGGAAAACAAAGTTAGAACAAAGTTGATTTGTTTTTCTGATGATATGGATGGTTTGCGTAAGGTTCCTGATAATGTTCCTGATCGTGAAAAAATGAAAGATTATATTGGCAAGCCATTAAGCTGTGTGCCAGATCCTTTTGGAAGTGAATATTCCTCTTTTGGAGCTGCAAATAATAGTCGCTTATGTGCTTTTCTTGATCGCTTTGGTTTTGATTATGAATTTGTTAGTGCAACAGATTATTATAATTCAGGCCGTTTTAATGAGACGCTTCTAAAAATACTTGCTTGCTATGATGATATTATGAGTGTTGTTTTGCCAACATTGGGTGTAGAACGGCAGGCAACTTATTCTCTTTTCTTACCTATTTCTCCTTTTTCTGGAAAGGTGTTGCAGGTTCCAATGCTTGACAGGAATGTTGAAAAAGGCACTGTTACTTATGTTGAACCCGAAACAGGTGAAACCATAGAAACAGAGATTACGGATGGAAAGGTTAAATGTCAGTGGAAAGTTGATTGGGCAATGCGCTGGAAAGCACTTGGGGTTGACTATGAAATGGCAGGAAAGGATCTTATTGATTCAGTTAATCTTTCATCCAAAATTTGTAGAATACTTGATGGTCATCCACCGGAAGGGTTTAATTATGAACTTTTTTTGGATGATAAAGGGCAGAAAATTTCAAAATCTAAAGGGAATGGTCTAACCATTGATGAGTGGTTAGCTTATGCACCAACGGAAAGCTTGGGATTTTATATGTTCTTGAAGCCTAAAACAGCAAAACGGCTTTATTTTGATGTTATTCCAAAAGCTGTTGATGAGTATTATATGCATCTTTCTGCGTATAATACTCAACAGTGGAATGAAAGGCTTAATAATCCTGTATGGCATCTTCATAATGGTTGTCCTCCGCAAATTAAGATGCCTGTACCTTTTGCGTTGTTGTTGAATTTGGTTAGTGCTTCAAATGCTGAAAATGAAGAAGTACTCTGGGGATTTATTTCTCGTTATGCTAAAGGAGTGAATAAGCAAACTTGTCCAGAACTTGGTTTATTAGTGAAATGTGCAATCAGATATTTTAATGCTTTTGTGAAGCCTAATAAGAAATACCGTGTTCCTAATGATACTGAGCGTTCAGTATTAGCAAGAATTGATGAAAAGTTGGCTAATTTACCAATAGATTTTAATGAAAATGTTCTTCAAAATACGCTTCTTGATGTTGCACGTTTAACAGAGTGCTATCAGGATCATAGTAAAAAAAGTCCTGAAGGGGGTCCTGGTGTTTCAAGTGCTTTTTTCCAAATGCTCTATGAAGTTCTTTTAGGACAAGAGCGGGGTCCAAGATTTGGATCATTTATAGCACTTTATGGAGTCAATGAAATGAGAGCGTTGATTGCTAAGGTACTCATCCAGCATGTGGAGAAATAATGGATCATAGGGAAAAAGAAGTAAAGCGGCGGCGTACATTTGCGATTATTGCTCACCCTGATGCAGGGAAAACGACGTTGACGGAAAAGCTTTTGCTGTTTGGTGGTGCTATTCAACTTGCTGGTGAGGTAAAAGCAAAAAAAGATCGTATCAAAACACGTTCTGATTGGATGAATATTGAACGTGATCGTGGCATTTCCGTTGTAACATCAGTGATGACTTTCGAATATGAGGATCATATCTTTAATTTGTTGGATACTCCAGGTCACGAAGATTTTGCGGATGATACCTATCGTACTCTTACGGCTGTTGATAGTGCTATCATGGTTTTAGATGGTGCACGTGGGATTGAACCAAGAACGCTAAAATTATTTGAAGTGTGTCGGATGCGAAATATTCCCATTGTTACTTTTGTTAACAAAATGGATCGTGAAGCATGTGATCCCCTAAATATTTTAGATGAAATTGAAGAAAAACTTGCACTTGATACAGCGCCTGTTACATGGCCCGTTGGTGTAGGTAAGTATTTTGCAGGAACATTTGATCTTCATCGGAACAGTTTTCGTCAACGTGATGATGAGGTAACCGCGCGAATAATTTCCGGATCCAGTGAGATTGCCGGTATACTTCCTGAAGATCAACGTGATTTTTTTATTGAGGGAGCAGAACTTGCTCGTTCTGCTTGTAAAAAATTCAATTTGCAAGATTTTTATGAAGGACATATGACACCGGTTTATTTTGGTTCTGCTTTACGTAATTTTGGTGTTCGTGATTTGATTAATGCATTTGTTGATTTTGGTCCAATTCCCCGTGATCAAGTAGCGGATCAACGCATGGTTACTGCTAATGAACCAAAAATGACAGGATTTGTTTTTAAAATTCAGGCGAATATGGATCCCAATCATCGTGATCGTATTGCCTTTTTTCGAATATGTTCAGGAACACTTGAACGTGGTATGAAAACAAAATTAGTACGGACAGGAAAACCCATAACGCTTTCGGCTCCGCAGTTTTTCTTCGCTCGTTCGCGTCAAATTGCTGATCAAGCTTATGCTGGTGATGTAGTAGGTATTCCCAATCATGGAACTTTGCGTATCGGTGATACGTTAACTGAAGGGGAAGATATCCGCTTTAAAGGTGTGCCAAATTTTGCACCAGAAATTTTACGTCGTGTTTGTTTACATGATCCGATGAAAGCAAAAAAGCTTAAGGAAGCTTTACAACAAATGGCTGAAGAAGGAGTTGTTCAGTTATTTGTTCCTGATGATGGATCACCCTCCCTTATCGGCGTCATTGGTGCTTTGCAGATTGATGTTTTAATGGAACGCCTTAGAGGGGAATATTCTTTGTTGGTAAATTTTGAATCATCACGATTTAGTGTATGTCGTTGGATTTCCGCGGAAAGCAAGGAGGCTCTTCAGGATTTTATTGTGAATCATCGATCTTCCATCGCTTACGATTTAGATAATGATCCTGTTTTTTTAGCAGAAAATAATTTTTCCCTAAATTATGAAGCAGAACGGTCTCCTAAAATACAATTTGCACCCTTTAAAGATTATCAAACATGCTCAGTATGAATAAATATATCCGTTTTAAATTAAACGGAAATTATTGCTGAACAATGAAGTAAAAGGGGCTGTTAAAAAAGCCCCTTTTTATGAAGAAAATAAATTTAACGAATATGGTCTTTTATCCATTCAGAAATACGTCCCTTAGATGCTGCACCAACAATATTAGAAGACACTTTTCCGTCTTTGAAGAGCAATAAGGTTGGAATTGAACGCACTCCATATTGGGTAGCCAGTTCCGGGCACTCATCAATGTTCACTTTAGCAATTTTAACATTGTCATGCATTTCGTTTGAAAGTTCATCAAGAATAGGTGCAATCCTTTTACAAGGGTTGCACCATTCTGCCCAAAAATCGACTACAACGGGGATTGAAGAACTAAGAACTGTGCTATCGAAATTACTATTGTCAATTTTTATACATGCCATTGATTTATCCTTTATAGTCATTTTTGTGAGTTTATATAGTTTCGATTATACATCTCGCCATTGTAAGAATAAGTTATAATGAGTTTTATTGAAAAGTTTTTTTTACAAAGTAATTTACACAATGAGGGTGTTAAGTTTTTCAAAAGATAGCAGGAATATTTTTGCTTGTTTACTGTAAATAAGAAAGGCTTGAATATTTTTATCAGGGTAAATATTTTGCAGCAATTGTTGATAAAGGGCCATTTGTCTTAAATATGCCAGAGGAATATCTGTTTCATCTTTTGGTAGAGTGCCAGTTTTAAAATCGGCAAAAATAATATTCTCTTGATTGACATATAAGCGATCGATTTGGCCATGAATCATTTGCTGTTTACCGTGGATTTTTACCATCCCCATGAGTGAAACTTCAGCACGTGAGGAATCTGAGAAGAGCAATTTAAGATGTGTATTCTCCAAGATTTTCCAAATATCGTTAAGAGCATTTTCCTTTTGTTTTTCAGACCAATGAGAAGCCTTAGCTTTGAGATAACGCTGGGCATATTTTCGACGTTCTTGAGGATGGCAGTTAGGGAGGTATTGTAGCAATCTGTGCACTATGTTGCCATATTCAATGTGAGAGATTTCGTTGGTATTTTCTTTTTTTGAAATAGGCGAAAAATTAGGGTGTTGTTGGTTAGAAAGGAATTTGGTTTCTATTTTTGAAGAAAAATCAGTAACAGAGAGACTTAGGAGTTTTGGTAAAGCCGATTCTGTAGGTATGCCATCATGAAAAAAAGAAGGTAAGGGTGGGAATGTTTGGTTTGCATGATGAGATTCTTCTTGAATTGTTAGAGGAGTAGCAACAGGTGTAGTAGAATAACGCCAGGCAGAGATATCTTCTGTGGGACCTTCTATGGGTATTGAGTTGGATTCAAGGGCCTTTTTTACCAAATGTAACCATGTGTCAGGTATTTTCCGTTTTTGACTATAGCCACAAACAATTAATCGATCTTCAGCACGTGTCATTCCTACATAAAGAAGGCGTTTATATTCTTCTTCAGCACGTTCTTTTAGATGCAAAAGTGCTGTCTCAATCGGTTTCATTTTAAATTCTGAATTGGGACGCCAGATAAAAGCGTGTCTATCATTTAGGGGAAGTTTCAGCAAATGCGGTGTGTAATGTGCGTTCCAGATTGCATTACCTGAGTCAACTAAAAAGACAACAGCACTTTCAAGTCCTTTTGCTGCATGGACAGTCATAATACGCACTTCTTCGTGATTTTGATCAAGCTCACGCTTAATTTCCGGTTTATCTACACTGAGTGTTTCTAGAAAGGCCTGCAATCCTGGTAAACCAGTTTTTTGAATAGTGAGGGTATAATTCATGAAAGCATCAAGGACTTCGTTAGCTTCAGATCCCAAGCGGGAAAGGATTTTTTGTCGTCCTTTATCGTTGTTAAGAACATGACTGTAAAACTCAAAAACAGGCATTTGATCAACCAAGGTGCGATATTTTTCCAAATTTTTGAAAGCTGCATTAAATAATTCACTATTCTTTGCATGAGCACCAAGACTTTGCCAGAGCGATCCTGTGCGTTGAACTGCCAGTTGATAAAGCATTTCTTCATTAAATGCAAAAAGAGGGCTTTTTAAAATGCACGCAAGGGAAAGGTCATCTTTGGGATGAAGGACGAAGCGTGCAAGTGCTATTAAATCACGTACACTAATGTGACTAGTTAATTGCAAACGGTCAGTTCCAGCCACAGGAATATTGCGGAGTTTGAGTGCTCGGGAAAGCGCTGGTACAAATTGATCACGCTTGCGAACTAAAACCATAATGTCGCTGGCTTTTAACAGGCGTCCTTTTGCCGGGAGCATTTCGCCTTTTCTTAACCAATCAGAAATGGTTGTGGCGATTTGTTCTGCTAAACATATTTCAGGTGTATCCAAATGATCAACGGCTAAAGACCAATCATCAGGAAGTGTATCTGTTTTTGGTGATATAGCATCCCATATGATAACCTCGCCTGGGCTATGGATTCGAATGGGTTCATGTACCGTTTTTGCGTTATCTGCTGAGAGACCTCTATAATTTTCTGGTTGTTCAAATACGAGATCAACACTTTTAAGAATGTCAGCTGTTGAACGGAAAGAATAATTTAACTGTATTTTTTCAAATTTTTTGTGAACTTGTTGAACTTTCCTTTGGATCATTCGTCCATTTTCAGAAAAATTTTCAGGCGCTGCACCTTGAAAAGAATAAATAGATTGTTTTTCATCACCAACAGCAAAAATCGTCCGTATATTGGTGCGTTGATTATCACCTGTGAAGAATTCTTGAGCCAGAAGTTGAATAATTTTCCATTGTTCTGGATTGGTGTCTTGCGCTTCATCAAGAAGAATATGATCAATACCACGATCAAGTTTATAGTGCACCCATTGGTTTGCACCTTTGCGTTGCAATAAGTGGAGTGTATGCTTAATCAGGTCGTCAAAATCTAGTAAACTATTTTCCTTTTTTAAATTTGTATAAATTTTAAGATAGATAGAACAAAGCTGAAAAGCAGCCATGTTAAGTGCAATAAGTTTCGTACATTGATATTTATCTAGCAGAACAGAAAGAAGGGATTGTTTTTCTTCAATTTCTTTTTTTACAAAAGGCCAAATTTCATCTGAACTTTTTGAAAAAATATGGGAAAAATTTCTCGGTTTACCTGTAATATTCAAATAGATTCCTGAAACAAGATTGATGATGTTTGTTTCATCAGAAGCGATCTCTAGCTGTTTAAATTGTGCAATTATATTCTGAGCTTTTGGTGAGTTGTAGGTTTGACAATGTGTCATTGCGAAAGGAGATAATAGGGCAGTTTGTTGGATTTTTTCCAGAAGGCTCTGTTTTGTTTCATCGGACTCTAAGTTAAAAATTTTACGTAATTGCTTTTCCCCATTTTGAGAAAGGATTAAGGATAAAAAATCAGAAAATTCATTTTGTTTTAGGGTTGCTTCACGCAGTAATTGATTAAATGTATTTTCGCTAATAGTTTTAAATAATTGTTTTAATATTGGTTGTGCATCATGACATGTTAGAAGCTGATAACGAGCTTGTTGTAGTAATTTTTTTTGATTGACATCATCTAATAGATCGAAATGGCCTACAATGTTGGCTTCTAGCGAAAATTGATGTAGTAAAGACTCACAAAATGCGTGAATGGTTTGGATTTTTAAGCCACCTGGTGTTTCCAAAGCATAGGCAAAAAGTCGACGTGCATGGGCAAGTTTTTGCATGTTTACAGGTTTATTTTCGAACCGTGATAGTGTGTCTTGGAGCTGGCTGTCGTTGAGTTCACTCCAATTTGAAAGGGTACGAAAAATACGCGATTGCATAACAGCTGCAGCAGCTTTTGTATAAGTAAGACATAAAATTCGTGCAGGGGGTGTACCGTTTAAGAGTAGGCGAATAACGCGTTCACTTAGAACATGTGTTTTTCCAGATCCTGCATTTGCAGAAACCCATACATTTGTTGTTGGATCTGTAGCGGTTGTTTGTGCATCGAGAGCTGCTTGGGGAATAGAAAATAGAGTCATGTTACGCCTATTTTATGAATATCATTTGACCATTCTGATACCCGTGCCAAGTGATCATAGTCACCTTCATAACGATTGTGTGAGGGAAGAGCATATGCAAGATATCCGTTTTGTGGATTTTTATAATGTTCCATCAGTGCAATGAGGCGTTCCCATGCCTCTTTACCAAGATCAACAGCACTTTTCTGACTTTTTATTTTTTTATTTAAGATAATTGATTGAGGTTTTATTTCGTCTTGTCCTTTAAGGGGAATGTAAAGTAGATTTGAAGGAGTTAGTTTTTTAAAACCTGCAAAAGCTCCTTGCATGAGCAAGGCTGCTTCTAGAGCTAATTGTGGATATAATAACGAAAGTACTTGTGTGGATGATGGAGGGGTGTTGGTTTTAAAATCAATAATTTCAACCATTTTGTCAGGTAAAATATCAAGACGATCAGCGCGTCCTGAGAGGGTTATACCCGTTGTGCCTATAGGAGTTTTTCGAGCTTCTACCTCAGCATATCGTTCTCGAGGGCTAAGACTTTGTTCCCATTGGATGAAAAGAGGAGCAAAATTTTCAAACATCAACCACCAAAGGGTTTCAATATCAGATGGTAAGTTTAATTTGTCAAATTCTGAGCGCCCAATAGCTAGTAACATCTCCAATGCGTTGGATGCGTTTGGATTTTTTACATGTGTGCAAAATATTGCAAGAATGTTGTGGTACAATGTTCCTCTTTCAGTATCAGAGAGGTTGTGGGTGAGTGGTTTAAGTGGTTTGAGGTTTAGAATTTTTTTTGCATAAATTGCGTAAGGATTGCGGCGAAGGGTTTCTACCTCAGTAATAAAAAAGTTATAAGGGCGAACATCAAGAGGTGGTATAGGGTAAGGCCGCTTTGCAGGGATAACATTTTCCGTTGCATCGATCATTTTTGCCCAATGAAGGAATATTTTTCCTCGTTTGTTAATTTGTTCCCAAACCTGCTTTCCTACAACCGTTTCTAAGCGTTGCAACCAGCGTGAAGGGACTGAGGGAATATGATTTACTCGTGCAGCTCTGCTCAGGATTACCTTGTTCATTCCCATAGCGTATTGAAAGTCATGTGCAGAAATACCGATGCGTTTTTCTGGGGGATCAAGAGTTAATGCCATTTTCATTGGTCGGGATAAAAAGGCATCATTACGAGTTGTAATAGGCCATGAACCTTCATTGAGACCACCCATAACAACGGTATCTACTGTTTGTAAACGTGATTCTAGAGTTCCCCAAATAAATAAGCGTGCATGCCCTCCAGGAGAAGGACTTACAGAATGTGGAGCTATGAGAGCTGAGAATACGGCTGGCCATTCGTAAAGATGAAATTTTAACCCTGATTGGTCATGGATCAATTCATGCAAGAAATTAGATAAGGTTTTTCCTGCCTCTGAATGATAAAGTTGCATGAAAGAGTTGTTGTTATCACATCCAAAATTATTAAAAACTTCGATAGTTGCTAGGGTCACTTCATTAACGGAACATTCTTTTCCTTGTTTCATGAGAGATGTGAGAGGTTCAATAGCCTTTATCAAAAGATTACAGAGAAAGCGTGCTTCCTCATTTTTTTGTTGGTCAAGGATTTCATTTAAAGTGTGATGAGATTGTTTTTTTACCCAAGTTTCAAAAAATTTATCACATGCACAAAGATGAATGTGGTTATTATTTCCTCGTAAAACGAGAAGTTCGAAATTTTCTACCATTTCTCGAAGATGGGAGCGATCCTGCCCTAAAGTTGTTAAAGGATGTTTCAGAAGAGAAAGAAAAGCGACAGGATCTCCAGGTTTGAATAGATTATTTAAGAGAAGCCGTAGTAATGTTACGGGCAATGTCTGCGCGAGTGGTATTCCACCAGAATCATTGGCTTCGATTCCAAAACGTTGTAGTTCAGCTGCAACACGGCGTGCTAAATGGCGATCATTTGTAATGAGAGCTGCAGTTTTTTTGGGCTCTTCAATAGCATGGCGTAAAGCAATAGAAATAGCGAGGGCTTCTTCATGTTCATTTGTTGCCTCAATAAATGACCAGTCCGCACAAACATTTTCATAATCATCTCGTACAATTTTTAGCCATTGGTCTGTTGTGGAAGCTGGTCGTAACGCCTCTGACAGTAGAGCGGCACGTTTTTTCTTTATTGCACTTTGTTGACCTATTTCTATTACGTGGGTGCGTGGGCATTCCATGAGAGATAAGAGTTTTTTTAGATGATACTGAGGGTGACTAAAGGCAGAAATTTCACCTTTGAAAGGAAAATCTGCAGTTTTTTCTTCGTTGATTTTTAGTGTATTCCATTGTGCTTCATCCATATGTAAATCAAGCCCTGGAAGAACAACAGCTCCTTTAGGAAGGGAAGCAATAACTTTTAAAAGATTAGCAACTGCGGGAATAGAACCTGTTGCTCCGGCGGCAATGATGGGTTTATCGGATTGTGTACGTTGTAAGGCATCTGCTTGTATTTTTAAGATTTTGTTGCGCCATTCAGCTGGGTTGCTTTTTTGTTTTTCTTTTAGAATTTGTGGCCAATTTTGCGTGATAATAGTTAAAAAATGGAGTGTTATTTGCCACCACTCAGCGATCATATCAGGTGCAATTTCTGAAAGTTTTGACCAAGTTGCAGATTCTGTTTCAACCTCATCCATTAAATGTGCAAGCTCTTGAGCAAGCCAAATCGCATCGGCAGTATTTGTAGGAATAATTGCATCTTCTATACCTAACATAGTACATAAATGAGCAGGTAATTTTTCACGCCACGGACGAATGAGGCATGCTAGGAGAAGAAGACGTTCATTTTCTTTTATAGGAGGGTCAATCTCCAAATCATTAGTAGGATGATCAGCAAAAAAAGAAAAGTTTTCAACCATGCTCCCTAGGGGGAGAATGGTTGGTAGGAGACTAGATTGTGTGCGACTTTTTTCAATGAAAGTTGTTCGTAGAGCACGGGCAGCACGACGTGTTGGCACATAGATCGTAGTATCAGCAAGAGCGAATTGAATATCTTCATTTTGTGCAAAATTAGGGATAAGAGTGCCGGAGGTAAGAGCGTCAACAAAATGTGATAAAAACGGCGTTCCGAAAGAAATAGAAAATACACGTGGCCGATAGTGGGTCTCACAAGATTTCAGAGTAGATGTATCAAAATTATTCACTCAATTATTCCCATAATTGCCTATATTATATACAAATTTTTTCTAAGGGCACAATTGAAAAACCTCACTTCATATAAAGTCCCTGCAGGTGTGAAAGACAAAGAACAATGTAGATAAAAATTTTTAAAAATTAAGAACTTATGATCCTGTTTCAAGAAGACCTGCTTCCTGATAAAAGTTTTTTAAAGTTGTGAGAGCTGGATGCGTGAGATTACGGAGAAGATAATCTTGTACATATGACAGGTATTTAAGATAAGATGATTTTTCATATTGTTGATGTAATTGAATAAAAATACCCAAAATTTTTGAAGCACGTTGGGTTCCTGCGAGTGCGTAAAGTATGCGCAATTCATCTTCATTAAAGGGTCTTGATGCATGGTGGCGTGCGTGACAGTAAGTATTTACAATTTGTGCTTCAAGTTCTGGAGAAATATAGACACGTGCATCTTGTGCTAAAGAGACAAGATCATAGGCTGTTGGTCCTTTTAAGCCATCCTGAAAATCAATAAGGCCAATACGTTCTTCTCCCTCTTTGTGTTTCTGCCACAATATATTTGGTGAGTGATAATCGCGCATAACGAAGGTACTTTCTCCTTCTATGAGCATATCAAGATAAGGCTTCCAACAAGCAAAAAAATCTCTACGTTGTTCTACACTAAGGCCTTTTTGTTTTTTAAAAGGTACGTACCAGTCTAGCAACAAAGAAAGTTCTGCCTGCATGGCTTGATGATCGTAATTGGGTATTTGAAGTAAAAATCCTGGAAATTTTTTGCTAGAAGGCCATAATTTTTGATGGAAAGTAGCTAGTAACGCACTGCAGGAAATATAACGTTCTTTTATAGGTTTTCCTGTGTGGTCTATGAGTCCTTCACATCCAAGGTCTTCCAAAATTAAAAAACCATTTTCAAGATCCTCAGCAAATATTTTAGGAGCAGTAAATCCGTTATCTATGATAAGTTGGTTAATTCCCACGAATTGGCGAATATCGGTGGCAAGACGCATTTTTTTCGCATAGGAAGGGTCTGTAATCTGCGTGAGTTGCATGACAGGAGCATCCATGAGAATTTCTTGATGATTGTTATCTCTTAGACATTCATATGAGCGTGCTGAAGCATCGTTCGCTAAAAAATAACGATGAACATGACCGCGACCATGAATTTTTAAAAAATTACGTATTGAAAAAGATCGTTGCAGGCGTTCAGTAGCGTGTTTTGCAGATGTAATTGTGAGACAACGTCCATCTTTGTGGTGTTCTAAAGTTAGGGAAAAAGTTATAGGCCCTAAAAGATGAGCGCCTTTTTCTGGCCACTCAATGAGCAAAATATTATGCTCACGGATTTCGTGAAGCCCTAATTCATAAATTTCTTCCGCAGTGGAAAGACGATAAAAATCAGCGTGGGTGATCTCAATTTGTGGAAGTTTATAATTTTGAATAAGATTGAAAGTAGGACTCGGAACATCTAAAGTGTCATCATTAGCAAGAGTATGAATAATTGCACGTGCAAGTGTTGATTTACCTGTTCCAAGATCACCTTGAAGAGTTATAAGATCACCTGATTTTAACGCAAGGGCCAAATCTTGTGCAAAAAATTTTGTTTCTTTTTCACTTTTAAGAAAAAAATTAAAATTCATAATAATTTCCAATTGAATTTATAAAAAATTATTGTGACGACGTGGACTTAGAGAAGTATATTTTCTTTTTGGGCTGGAAAAAAGCATTGAACTGTTGTTCCTTGGTTTATACCTGTGAGAATTTTTACATATCCACCATGGAGTTCGACAAAGCTTTTGACAAGTGAGAGACCAAGGCCTACCCCTGCGCGTCCACCATGATGTGTGTGGGAGGAAAAAGGTTTGAAAATTTGATCAAGAATATCTTTTGGAATATCAGATCCTTCGTTATGGACACTAAAAATTATATGATTGTTTCTCTGGTCTGCACAAAATTCAATAGTGCTTCCTTCTGTTGCAAAATTAATTGCATTACTAAGGATATTAACAAAGATTTGGTGCAAGCGTGTTGCGTCAGCAGAAATGTAACTTACAGAGGGAGAAATTTGCTGTAAAAGCGTGATATTACGTCCACAGAGGCGTTCTTCTATGCGTTTGATTGCGTGTGTCATAGCGCTGGCGATGCTAACTGGTTGTATGTTTAATTCCATAATTCCTGCGTCGAGGGTTGCCAAATCAAGAATGTCATTAACAATATTCAAAAGGGTATTTGATTCTGATTGAATATGACCAAGATATTCATATTGACGTTCATTAACAGAGCCAAAAATTTGACCACGTAAAATGTCAGAAAATCCAATGATATTAGTAAGGGGGGTACGTAATTCATAAGAAACATGTTGAACAAATTTATTACGAAGGTGGTCTGCACTTTCTAAGGCTTCATTTTTTTCTTGAAGAACCCGTGCGATATGAACACTATCGGTGACATTTACAAAAGTTAACATTGTTTGTCCGTTGGGAAGTGGTGCTAGTGTATAATCAATAATAGCTCCATTTTTCAAATCTATACGTCCTGAAAATGCGTCGCGTTTTTCATTGAAACCTGTGATGAACTGAGAAAATTGTTGCCACTCGTCTCCTGTTATTAAAGTTGAACAGTGAGCTTGCAATTGTGTAATATGAGTTCCTTCCACCAGCAAATTATGAGGTAGAGACCACAATTTTAGTAAAGCAGGGTTTGATAAACGTAAACGTCCATCTGATCCGAAAACTACAACTCCTTCGGAAAGTTTATCAAGTGTTTCACCTTGTATTTTAATTAATGTATTATAACGTCGTTCGAGATCAATTTTCTCGGTTAGATTTTCATAAAACCATGTGACTCCTCCCTGTGGATGAGGGCTGGAAATGGCACGTACGGTACATCCATTAGGAAGGTTCCAAATTTGTTGGTTTGATTCTGTTTGACGACAGGTATTAAGGAGGTCTTCTTTCCATTTACGCCAATTAGGGTGATCACCGATGAGGCCTTTTTCACGTAACTGTTCAAGTAGCAATGTATGACTTGGCTCACTTTCCAAAAAAGAGCTCTCTAATGGCCATAAAATTTTAAAAGCATGGTTGCAGAATTTTAGTTTTTGATTAGCATCAAAAACGGCTACAGCTGTTGAAATTTGGTCAAGAGTTTCGCAGTGATTTTGAAGGATACGTCTCATTTCATTTTCAAGATTTTCGTAGGCACTATCATCACGTGCAAAGCTTGCCATTCCTTTTGCTGTTATTACACGTGTAAGGTAAAAACGACGCCGTTCTCCATTGATGACAGTATAAATATGTTTTTGGAAAATAGTTTCGGTTTCATTTTTTTGATACTGTGTAATTTCATTAAAGGGGTCGATGATATTTTCGCAACCTTCTTGAAAATTTGTCATCTTTTGAAAAGAACGGTTGGCAAAACAAATTGTTCCATTATCGTTTTGAATCCAAACGGGTTCTTGGATAAGATTAAGAAGATCCTGTTGCATCGTGAGTTTTGAATGCACTTGATTCATTTCTTTTTGTAGGTTGACAATATCATTTTGATATTTTGAAATATTTTGAAAACGTGCAATTGTGGATGTTCCTGCAACAATTCCTGTAACTTGAAGCAACATTTTATTTTTTGTGGTGATAGAAAAATCGAAGGAACAACCGTGATAGTGCAATTGAGTGAGTGCATTATTAAGATCCTGCAAAGATGTTTCTTCGAGCCATAGCTCAAAATGTTGAAAATTTTCTTTGTTGATTCCTACTTTTTGCATTTCTAAAATATTGCCAACGATGTGTGGTTGCGTGGCTGGATTTTCCCATATAAGAAGATATTGCTCTGTAGCTTGTAAAAACCACTCATATTGTTGAAGCTTTTCGGAAAAATCTGCTTGAATAATCTTTAAAGATTTCCGTGCATTTCTTCGTATGTTTATGATGACAGCTATGCATGTGAGTAAAGAAGCACAAGAAAAACTTCCGCAAATAATCCAAGTAAGCCATGATTTATCAAACAAAATGAAAGCAGAAAATAAATGAAATATAGATGATTGAGCTACAGCATGTGTTGGAAAAAATAATAAAAGAAAGAAAAAAGGACTAGTGTAAATTTTGGTTATTCCTTTGAAATTACACTTACAAAAATTGTGCACAGCACATCTCCTTTTATTGTTTCACTACAGAAACACACCCATCATAATCATAAGTGGATTGATGATACTCTTGTTATGTTTCGTTGATATAAGCAATCTGTTTCTTATGTAAGGATTCATCTTATTTTTAACGAATCAAAGTGAATGAGTGAAACTTTTTCTAAAGGATATTTTTATCTTGTTTATCTGTATTTGAAAAAGAGGTTATTTCTTGCGCATGATTGCTATAATTTTATAAAGGATGCTGCTTTCATAGTACAAAAAACGCTCCTGCTTTTTATAAGGAAGGAGAAGAGAGGCTTCAGTACGAATACTGATCTATACCGCGTAACCAGGAGGTAAACTTGGCTATGTACAAGCTGTTTGCTAAACTGGCAAATTCTTAGAGAATTGTCCTTGTGGACGAAATTGCCATAGATAACTTGGTAAGATAGCACTCATCGCTTGGGGAGTAATCCCGGCACCTTCTAAGGTACGCTTGTTGTCGATTGCTTCTTGAGAAACAATGTTATCCGTTTGTAAAAAACGTACTTGATCAGTTGTAATGAATGTTGGCACCAAAGGAACCTTACCAATCACGCTGAAAATGCTCCCAATAAAAATCCCCACGGAAGAAGGTATAGATATCACCACCTTATTCCTGTAAATAATTTTGAGTATATTTTCAATGATGCGCCGGACTGTAATGACTGTAGGGCCACCAAGGTCATAGTCTTTTCCAAAAGGAATTTCCCCATCCAAGGCTCGTATAACAAATTTGGCAATGTCACCAACGTAAACAGGCTGTATTTTGTTTTGCCCACCGTTAAAAAGCGGTATAATTGGTAAAGTACAAGATATTTTTGCTAAGCGATTGAAAAAGCGATCCTCAGGTCCAAAGATGATAGAGGGACGCATAATAATTGCTTGAGGATTTTTATCGCGAATGATTTGTTCACACATAAATTTAGTACGAGCGTAAAGGAGAGGTGTAGTTTCATTAGCAAGTAACGTCGATGCATAGATAAGAGGAATACCTGTTTCAGCTGTTAACTCAGAAACGTTTTGTGTGCCTTCTATCTGGATTGTTTTAAAACGAGATTGATGCGCTTGCGTTAAACTTCCAGGTAAAAAGACTGCGCCATCTGCTCCTAATAATGCACGCGCGACAAGGGTGCGATTCTTCACATCTGTTGCACACATTTGAATTTGACTAACATCACCTATCTGCTGCATATAATAAGCTTTTTGAGGGTGACGTACAGCAACACGGACACGATAACCCCGTTTGGTTAGGGTTTCAACAACGTGCCGCCCCACAAAACCGGAACCACCAAAAACAGTAATTAACTTAGGATGTTGATAGAGAGAACGATCAAGCTTCATGATATAAAATTCTGTCTATTAAAACTCTGTGCATGGCCGGTTTCTAACACGGTGGTGTTCCATTGTCACGTAGAATGTTTCCCGCCAGATAAAGAGAACCACTAATGAGGATTACGGCATCTCTATATTCTAAATTTATTGTATGAAGAGCTTCTTGAAGATCTGTTTGTGGGATAGCTATTAATCCTGCTTTCTGGGCTGACTGTGCTAAAATTTTAGGACAGATTCCTGCATCGTTAGGAATCAAAGGAATAGTATAAACGGCTTTTACAAGATTTGCTAAGGGCCGAAAATAATTTGTGCTGTCTTTTGTGTTGAGCATGCTTGCAATCATAACAATTGGGCGGTTTGATTTCTTTTTCCATTGAATAAGCTCTTCTGCTATTGCTTTTCCCGCTGCAGGATTGTGACCCCCATCTAACCATAAATCCATGGTGGAAGGTAATTGATCAACCAATCGACCATGAGTAAGATGTTGCATTCGTGCAGGCCAGTAAATATTGCGTAAAGCTTCACTTATCGTTTCTTCTGAAAGTTGAAAACCTGCTTGATAAACTGCTTCAATAGCAGCCCCAGCGTTGGTAATTTGATGTGCTCCGATGAGATTTGGAAGAGGAAGATCCATTAGTCCGCGGTCGCTTTGAAATACCATACGTCCGTATTCGGCATAACTTTGATAATCTTGGCCAAAAATAGAATAAGGTGCTTTATTTTTATCGGCGAGAGTACTGAGAACAGAGAGAGTAGTATCGTATTCTTGTTTTCCAATAACAACAGGAACATTTGGTTTGATAATACCTCCTTTTTCAAAAGTAATTTTTTCGATACCGTTGCCTAAAAAAGTTACATGATCATAATCAATAGGCATAATTAAAGATACCGCTGGTTTTGGAATCATATTTGTAGAATCAACACGTCCACCCAATCCAACTTCTAAGATGATTGCATCAGATGGATGTGTATTGAATAAGGTAAATGCTGCTGCTGTCAGAATTTCAAAAATGGTGATTGGTTCTTGGCGATTAATTTTTGTAATATGCTGAATTACTTCAGCAAATTGGTGATCCGTTATAAGTTGACCGTTGAGCCGGCAACGTTCATTCCAGTTGACTAAGTGTGGAGAGCTATAAACATGAACGTGGTAGCCTGCATGTTCTAGAAGGGAACGACAAATAGCCGAAGCTGATCCTTTTCCATTTGTTCCAGCAATATGAATAACAGGCGCAAGGTTGAGATGTGGATCACCGAGATGCTTTAGGAGACGGGTGATACGATCTAAAGATAAATCGAATTTTTTAGGATATTCCTTCAGTAAATCATCAACAATTTTTTGTACAAAACTCTTCATTATTATTTAAAATTGCATTAGTTTTTGAGAGGAGTATCCGTTGGGTCTGTGTGTTGTGAATTAAAAAGAGAAACAGTTTCAGGGTGTTTCATCATCAAACGTAGGAGTCGTGCAATAGTTTCTTTCAGTTTTAAGCGCGATACAACCATATCAACCATACCGTGATCAAGAAGATATTCACTGCTTTGAAAATTTTCTGGCAAAACTTCTCGAATCGTTTGCTGAATAACACGTGGCCCTGCAAAGCCAATCATTGCTCCAGGTTCAGCAATGTGGACATCACCAAGCATAGCATAAGAGGCTGTGACACCACCAGTGGTAGGATTTGTCAGGACAACAATGTAGGGAAGATTTTCTTCTTTCATCATTTCAACAGCTACTGTTGTACGAGGCATCTGCATCAGTGAAAGTGTTCCCTCTTGCATTCGTGCTCCACCTGAGGCAGCAAAAAGAATTAAGGGACATTTATCTGTGATAGCAGTCTCAAATGCTTTAATAATAGCCTCTCCTGAAGCCATACCAAGTGATCCACCCATGAATGCAAAATCTTGAACAACTGCAATAATTGGTAAATTTTCAATTGTACCTCGTGCGCTTAGGATATTATCATCAACGCCAAGTTTTGAGCGATAATCCTTCAGCCGGTCAATATAGCGTTTGGCATCACGAAATTTTAATGGATCGGTTACAACTTTTGGATTTTCAAGAGGTGTATAAACACCATTATCAAAGAAATGCGAAAGACGTTTTGCAGCATTAATGTACATATGATGACCAGAGGTCGGAATAACATATTGATTGGCTTCCAGATCTTTATGAAAGACCATCTCACCGTTTGTGGGGTCTTTGATCCACAGATTGTCTGGAATTTCACGACGGCCTAAGATGGAATTAATCTTCGGTCGGACGTAGTTTGTAATCCAGTTCATTTTTATGGCCTCTCCTTAAAATTTATGTACTTGATATAGTTCAAGGGGATACAAGACTCAATAATTGTGGTCTATTATGCTAATTGGGCAGTGCTTCATTTAATTCTTTTATTGGTGCATGTACAGTTTTAATTATCTTCCTCTATGTAGCAAATAAAACATAACTTACTCAAATAGGAATCATATTTTAGAAGACTTGGTGACAATATTCTGTCTATTCTATGAGATCATATTTTTACAAAGAAGATTAAACCGTATGATTATTCGCAATGAGAGCTAGGATATTTTTATCTTTGCAAGGGAAATATAGCAGGTAGGTTTAAATTTACAAAATTTGAACGGTTATAATATCCCTATGTTTTAAAGCATATGATAGATAAATGTTAATTTCGTTGTTATAGATATTGCGAGCAAAGTACGCATTTTTGTGCAATTTAGGAATTTTTTTAAGGTATTGAATTAGTGAAGTAAAGGAACTTCTTCGAAGTGCAGTGCAATTAAATTTTGGATTTTTAACAAATATTCTCAAGCACAGCAAAAAACCCATCATGATTAATTTGAAGGTTTCTGTTTTATACAATCAAGGCCATCATTATTTTTCTGAAACACTTGCAAAAGTGCGATGAGAAAGCGTTTTGTATAAATGTGTCATAAGGGCTGTTGCAAAAAGTGGCGTTATCAAATTAAAAATAGGAACAGAAACAAAAAGTGCGATGAGCACACCTGCACCAAATACTGTCATGCAATGGGTGCGTAAAGAAATGCGAGCTTCTTGTTCGGATTGAAAACGGTATGCTGTAAACAAAAAATATTCACGACCCAACAGGTAACCATTAATAACATAAAAAGCGACAAAATTAACACCTGGTATAAAAAACAAAATGAGGGCAATTCCATTTCCAAAGAGGCTGAGAATTAAAAATTTCAATGAAAGGACAACAGATCGACCAAATGGCATAGCCCGTCCGATAGGTTCATCAGGATAATCTTCCTTTTCAATAATTTCAGCTGCATTATCAACGAAAAAACCACCAATCATCGCCGTAATGGGAGCAATTAAGAAGGCCATAACGAAAACAAGACCAAGATTAAAAATAATCAGTGCACTTAACCCTAACCATCCCACTACACTGGAAGAATGAGGAAAAAAATGAATAATCCAGGGCCAAAAATAAGATACAAAGAGTTTGTATACAGATAGCCATATAAGCATGACACAGGCGCAAGAAAATCCAAAGACTCCCAATACCATAGAACGATATTGTGAAGTGAAAATACGTTGCAGGGCTCTATAAGCAGCAGAAAAAATCATAACCAGTAAAACAAAAAATAATTTCAAACATTTTGCGATCGTTATTATAATAACGATCGTAGTAAGTATAGATCAAATTTTAAAAAAATATAAAATAATTTAAATTATACATAGTTTTAATACTAGTGATATATAGTATTTCTGAATATTCTAGTTGAATAAATTATTAATTTACTATTAAATGTGTTGCTTATGGAGAATAGGATATTTGCAATTAAGATGGTATTGTTGGTCATTAATTATAAATATTTCAGCTAAATTTTTTAAAAGATAGAAAGTATTTGAATTTTTTTTGTGGGATTTATTACTGAAAAAATGATTTTATCCAATAAACCGTGTGCTTAGATATTTTTATACAAATGTTGGGAGTGTTAACGTAACAATACATTCTATCTATTAGTTAAAGCGAATATAAAACATCCGTCGTTCTTGAAAAAGAAAAGTTTTACTCATCCCTATTATCGGAAGAAGATGAGAAAAATGAAACAATAATATTAGCCAATTTTTGAGCAACTTGTTTTTTAGTCATAAGTGGCCATTTATCGACAGTCTCTTTACTGATAAGGTAAATTGTATTGCTGTCAGAATCCATAACAGTTGTGCCATCAGCACGAAGTGATATATCATTTGCAAGAATGAAGTCTGCATTTTTTTGAACACATTTTTTTTGAGCATTAACAATAATATCACATGTTTCAGCAGCAAAACCGATCACAAGTGGAGGACGATTTGAAGCATAGCCGATTGTTGCCAAAAATGTCAGGATTTTCCACCATTTGTAAAGATGGTGGTATAGCATTGTCCTGTTTTTTATTTTTTTCAAAGAATGTGTTTTACAACGCCAATCACAAACAGCAGCGGCAAAAATAGCACCATCAGCAGGTAAAGCTGCTTGAACAGCGTGGAACATTTGCAAAGCTGTTTCGACATGAATAGTTTTTACTCCTGGAGGATTAGGCAGATTAACAGGACCACAAACAAGTGTAACTTCAGCCCCTAGGGCAGCTAGAGCTGTTGCAATTGCATGCCCCTGTTTTCCTGATGAACGATTGGTTAGGTAACGAATAGGATCAATTTGTTCACGTGTGGGACCAGAAGTGACAATAAAGTGACGGCCAGAAAGAGATTTATTACACTTTTCAAGAAGCGTTTCCGCAAAAGCTACAATAGTTAATGGTTCACTCATGCGTCCATATCCAGCTTCGTTTTTTTCGGCCATTTCACCATTTTCTGGTCCGATGATATGAACTCCATCTTCTCGTAATTGGGTGATATTACGGACAGTTGCAGGGTGCGTCCACATGGTAGGATTCATAGCTGGCGCAATTAAGAGCGGGCAGCGGGTTGCTAGAAGAACACAATTAGCCAAATCGTCTGCAATGCCAGTTGCTATTTTTGCGATACGGTTTGCAGTAGCAGGTGCTAGAATGATGAGATCTGCATTACGCGCTAACCGAATATGGCTAATGTCGAGTTCTTTTTCGCATGAAAATAAATCACTATATACAGTTCCATTGGTTAAAGCTTCGACCACTAAGGGAGTAATAAATTTTTGAGCTGCTTGTGTTACAATAACGTTCAAATATGCTCCACGTTCTTGCAAACGGCGAATTAAATCAAGAGCTTTATAGGCTGCAATTCCACCACCAATAATGAGAAGAATTGATGTTGATTGCAATGACTGCATGTTATTTGCATTTGCTCGATAAAGTGGTTCAAATGGTTTAGTAAGATTATTTAAGAGGTGGCGCGTTGCTGCTTCTTCTAAGGTAATTCCTTTTTTTGTAGCATATGTACGCAAAAATTCCTCAGCTTCAGATGAAAGATTACGAATAGTAATACTGGTCATAAAATACATCCAAAAAGTGGGCCGATTTCATATTGTGCATCCTCTTTAGCATACTAGATAGGTTAAACAAGGTGAAAGAGTTTCAGAGTAACAAAAATACAGCAAAAAGCGATTATAATTAGGCTGTAACGACCGTAACGATTGATACGGCTTTGTTCTGAGGCAAGTTTTTTAAGAGTGAGAGGAGAAAGACAAAGTCCTGTTTGTGTCATTTGATAGAGATTTTCTTCTATACGTTGGAAATTTTGTACCAACTGTGGTGTTTGACGTATCAGTGAAAATAGTGTTTGTGCACCATCATTAAAATTTTTAATGACGCCGACAGGACCCAAGTTTTGGGTAATCCATTCTTTAACAACAGGTTCCGATGCTTTCCACATATTGAAATCAGGGTCCAATGTACGTGCGATGCCTTCAACGATAACCATTGTTTTTTGCAGCAGCAATAATTCAGGTCGTGTTTGCATATCAAATAATTCAGTTACTTCAAATAAAAGCGTGAGTAACTTTGCCATGGAAATACTTTGTGCTGATTGCCCATGAATAGGTTCACCAATAGCTCGGTTTGCTTGAGCAAAACTCTCAATACTGTGATATGCTGGTACATAGCCTGCATCAAAATGAGCACGTGCTACTCTGTGGTAATCACGTGTAATAAAACCGTAAAGAATTTCAGCGAGAAAATGTTGTTCTTTTTTGCCAAGACGTCCTATTATTCCCAAATCAACAGCTACAATACATCCATTTTCATCTACAAACAAATTACCAGGATGCATATCTGCATGGAAAAAACCATCACGTAATGTATGACGAAGAAAGGATTGAATGAGGACTCTTGCCAAAGCCTTCAAATCAAAACCAGCTTTTTTGAGTGCTGAAACATCAGATATTTTTATACCATCAATCCATTCCATTGTTAAAACATTGCGTCCAGTTCGTTCCCAATTGACGGTAGGGACTCGAAAATCTGCATCATTTTTGATATTTTCAGCCATTTCTGACATAGCAGCTGCTTCTAAGCGCAAGTCCATCTCTATTTTAGTGATTTGAGCTAAAGTCTCAACGACACTGACAGGACGTAGGCGCCTAGAAGAAGGCATATAACGCTCTTGTAGATGAGCAATCAGGTAAAAGTCGTTCAAATCTCGAGCAAAGCGTGCTCTAACATTGGGACGAATGACTTTTACAGCACATTTTTTTTTACGCCCTTCTTCATCATGATACTCAGCTGGATGGACTTGGGCAATGGAGGCAGCAGCAATGGGGGGATGAAATTCTACAAATAAATCACTGAGGGGGCGTCCAAGTGAATTTTCAATCTGAGCAACTGCTTCTGCATGAGGGAACGTTTGTACACGATCCTGTAACTGTGATAATTCTATTGCAATATTACGTCCGACAACATCAGGTCGAGTAGCAAGGAATTGGCAAAGCTTTATATAGGAAGGACCAAGTTTGTTGATGGCGTGTGATATATTTTCAAAGCGTTGCTTTTTTTTTGTTTTACGTCGAGCCAAAAATCCTGCTATGCGATGGCATGCGGCCGGAAATCCTTGAAGACCATCGTTGGGAAGAGTACTTATAACTCCCTCACGTATTAGCGTCCATCCCACGCGTATAAGTCTGAAATAAGTAAAGATTTGTACCATTATTTAAATTTTCCAGCCTGAATGTAACACTGCAATGGCACCTGTAAGATTATGATAGGATATTCGTGAAAAGCCCGCATAACTGATCATGGAAGCAAAATCGTCTTGTTTTGGAAATTTACGAATGGATTCAACCAAATAACGATAGGCGTCGCTATTTCCTGCAACAAATTGACCTAGCCGAGGAATAGCGTGAAAAGACCAAAGGTCGTACATTTTGTCGAGAAATGGTGTTTCGACATTTGAAAATTCTAGACATAGAAAGCGTCCACCTGGCTTTAAAACACGAAAAGCTTCAGAAAGAGCTTTATCAATGTGTGGTACATTACGAATTCCAAAAGCAATTGTATAAGCATCAAAACTTTGGTCTTCAAAAGGGAGCTGTTCAGCGTTAGCTTCAATAAAATCAATGAAAGGGGAAAGAGCATTTGTTTGTGCGCGTTTTTCACCAACTTTTAGCATTGAAGCGTTGATATCAAGAACTACTGCATGTGCTTTTTTGCGTGAGGCGTTGATAATGCGAAAAGCAACATCACCAGTACCTCCAGCAACATCTAAGACTTTCCATCCAGATATTGCTGGTGGTGATAACCGCGCAACCATGGCATTTTTCCACATACGATGCATTCCGAAAGATAGAATATCGTTCATCTTGTCATAATTTTCAGCGACAGAATGAAATACATCATCAACCAAAGATTGCTTTTGTGTTTCATCAACTCTTTGAAAACCAAAAGAACATTCCATGCCACCTTCAATTCCCACACGTCCTGTTTTAGTTGCCATGGATGTAACCTTTTTTATTTTTGATCGTTACCAAAGAGTAGAAGGGCACTTAATGTAAAAAACATATGAAACAACAAAATACCTATATGGTTTAGAAAAAGGAAGAGATTTTAGATATCAAGATTGGTAACATTCAAAGCGTTTTGTTGAATGAAAATTCTCCGTGGTTCAACTTCATCACCCATCAATCGAGCAAAGAGTGAATCTGCATCAGTTGCGTCATTTATTTTCACTTGTAAAAGAGAGCGTGCATTAGGATCTAGGGTTGTTTCCCAAAGTTGATCGGCATTCATTT
Source organism: Bartonella ancashensis (assembly GCF_001281405.1). Lineage (NCBI taxonomy): Bacteria > Pseudomonadati > Pseudomonadota > Alphaproteobacteria > Hyphomicrobiales > Bartonellaceae > Bartonella > Bartonella ancashensis. Next base: position 528,993 of record NZ_CP010401.1, read on the forward strand.
CCCCAAGACCTTTGTAACGTTGCAGAGTGATTCCTTTTTTACCATTTACAAAAATGCTTTCTAATAAGTCTATAGGACCCAAAATGCGCTCCGACTTATCTTTGCGATGTAGAAAAGGAGGAGAGCTGTAGATCTCTATGAGGTTTTGAGAAATATGACCTATTTGGCGTGCTGCGGCTGAATTTATGAATCCTGCATCAAGGGTGACAATATCTTTGACGCCACGTAAAGCACGCTCAAAGCAAAAACCTCCATCCAACATAACTTTACCACTCCAGCCACGCTCCATGTCATCAGCAATTAAATTAAGGCGGTGCGCTATGTTATCTGCAATTCTTTGTGATTTTTCTGACGTAGAAAGAGTTTCAGAATTAAAAATACCAGCTATTGCGGCTTGTTCAACGATTGTGCGATCGTAACGAGTGTGAAGATTATTTAAAAGTTGACGCAGTAAGCGCGCATCTTGAATGAGTTGGCGTAAATCAACACCTGCACGAATCTCACCCGTTGATAATTCTAGTTTTGTGTCTTCCAACCCGGTGTCAATTAAGAATCCTTCGAATTCTGCTTCATTTTTAATGTACTGAGAAGATTTACCGCGAGACACCTTATAAAGGGGAGGTTGAGCAATATAGAGATGACCACGCTCTATCAATTCTGGCATTTGTCTGAAAAAGAAAGTGAGAAGAAGTGTACGTATGTGAGCACCATCAACGTCTGCATCTGTCATGATGATGATTTTGTGGTAGCGCAACTTATCAGGTGAAAATTCGTCTTTCCCTATAGAAGTTCCAAGAGCGGTGATGAGTGTACCAATCATTTCAGACGAAAGCATGCGGTCAAAACGTGCTCGTTCAACATTAAGAATTTTTCCACGTAAAGGTAAAATTGCTTGATTTTGACGCGAACGACCACTTTTAGCTGATCCACCTGCTGAATCACCTTCAACAATAAAAATTTCTGATTTCGTTGGATCACGTTCCTGACAATCAGCAAGTTTTCCTGGTAGGGATGTGATATCAAGTGCTCCTTTACGCCGCGTAAGTTCACGTGCTTTACGTGCAGCTTCACGTGCTGCTGCTGCTTCGACAACTTTGTTAATGAGAATTTTAGCCTCGTTAGGATGTTCTTCTAACCATACAGAGAGACCTTCGTTAACCAAATTTTCGACGATAGGACGAACCTCAGAAGAAACAAGTTTATCTTTTGTTTGTGAAGAAAATTTTGGATCAGGAACTTTGACAGAAAGAATGGCCGTTAATCCTTCACGACAATCATCACCTGTTAAGTTGACTTTCTCTTTTTTGGTAATGCCTGCGGATTCAGCATAACCATTAATTTGGCGTGTTAAAGCGCTACGAAAACCAGCTAAATGAGTTCCTCCGTCACGTTGAGGAATATTATTGGTAAAGCATAATACTTTTTCATGATAGGAGTCGTTCCACCACAAGGCGACATCTACGCTAATTCCATCTTTTTCACGTGCAATGTAAATAGGAGCGTCGATCAGTGGTTTTTTTGACTGATCAATGTGTTTTATAAATTCAATCAAACCACCATCATAATGTAAATCTACTGATCGAATATCAGCATGGCGTTGGTCAGTAAGAAGAATATGAACACCAGAATTCAGAAAAGCCAATTCCCGTAAACGGCGTTCTAATGTTTCAAAGTTAAATTCGACCATGGTGAATGTTTCAACACTTGGTAGAAAACTAATCTCTGTTCCACTTTCTGCAGCGCACTCTCCAACAATCTTAAGTGGATGATCAGCAACCCCGTGGGTAAAGGACATTTCATAAATTTTACCATTACGTCTGATTCGTAATTGCAACCAAACAGACAATGCGTTGACAACAGAAACACCAACACCGTGTAGTCCACCCGAGACTTTATAGGAGTTTTGGTCAAATTTTCCACCAGCATGGAGTTGTGTCATAATAACTTCAGCTGCTGAAATACCCTCTGTTGGATGAATATCTGTGGGAATTCCACGTCCATTATCGCGAACAGAGCAAGATCCATCAGCATGGAGCGTAACCTCTACAAGGGTTGCATAGCCAGCCAGTGCTTCATCTATAGCATTATCCACAACCTCATATACCATATGGTGCAGCCCTGAACCGTCATCTGTATCACCAATATACATACCAGGACGTTTACGTACTGCATCAAGACCTTTGAGAACTTTGATAGAAGCAGCACTGTAGCCACCGCTCGTGGGTGAGGTTGTCTCATCACTCATAAATTAATCCATTTCTTTCACTTTATGATCTGTCAGCTCTTTAAAAGGCTTATTATCTCTCAAATGTATGCTATTTGCGTAAAATAGTTGCAATAGCAATTATTTACCGCATATTATGCAGATGTTCAACACTTGTCCGTATAGAACCTGTCCGTACGAAATTGGAGTGGTTTGAGTGCGCGTATATTAAATGATATTTTTCTAGTTTTATTAAAGCTTTTTTCTGCCGTTTAAAACAAGAGAAATTCACCAATCCCGCGCAAGTATTTTAAATTTGCATTCGTAATTTTTCATTTCCTAATCGATAAGAAATTGCTTCTGCAAGATGGTGACGTGAAAGGTGATGTGCTTCGTCAAGATCGGCAATGGTTCGTGCAACTCTCAAAATACGATGATAGGCACGCGCGGAAAAGTGCATTTTTTCGCTTACTTCTTGCAATAACGCAGCTGCTTTTTGATCGGGGATAGAAATTTCTTCAATAATTTTTGCAGGACAATCACTGTTGGTACGAATATGGGGAAGATTTATGTTAGTAAAGCGTTTAGCTTGGATAGCACGAGCCCGTGCAACACGTTTTGCGACATCGCAACTTTTCTCCGATAATTCTGGTTGCATGAGGTCTATTGTTGTCAAAGAGGGAACATCAATACGCATATCAATTCGATCGAGTAAAGGGCCTGATATACGGGCTTGATAATCAGTTTGGCAACGTATACCTTTAGCACAAATATAACCTTCCTCACCGGCCATTCCGCATCGGCAAGGGTTCATGGCAGCAATGAGTTGGATACGTGCAGGGTAGCTAATATGGTGGTTAGCACGGGCAATAATACATTTTCCGCTTTCCAAAGGTTGACGGAGGGAATCAAGAACTCGTGGAGAGAATTCAGGAAGTTCATCAAGAAATAACACACCGTTATGAGCAAGAGATACTTCTCCTGGTCGTCCCTTAAGGCCACCTCCAATCATTGCGGCCATGGATGCAGAATGATGTGGGGCGCGGAAAGGACAATGGAGTGATAAGGCCTTAAGAACTGTTTCTCCTGCGATGGAAGCAATCAAAGACACGTCTAGCAATTCACGGCTGTCAAGGGGTGGTAAAATGGATGGTAAACACTGAGCTAACATAGATTTTCCTGCCCCAGGAGGGCCAACAAAAATAAGATTATGTCGCCCAGCTGCGCAGACTTCTAAAGCACGTTTAGCGATTTTTTGTCCTTTAATTTCGCAAATATCTGGGAAATCAGTATGGATCGTATATTGTTGTGGTTGTGGTCTTTTTTGAATTTGAAATCCCCTAAAATGATTAATTATGGCAAGAAGGGTATTTGGTGCAAGAATATCTATATCTGCGTGTGCCCATGCAGCCTCAGGTCCACATTTATGAGGGCAAATTAATCCTTTATTTAGCGATAAAGCCGTTATAGCTGTTGGCAGAACACCGTTGACAGCAGTGATAGATCCATCTAGCGATAATTCTCCTAGAATAACGTAATCTTGGGCTATCTTGTGAGGAAGAATTTCCATTGCGATCATTAAACCAATAGCAATGGGGAGATCATAATGTGATCCTTCTTTTTGTAGATCGGCGGGTGCAAGGTTAATAGTAATGCGTTTATTGGGCATTGAAAGTCCGCAAGCGTGAAAAGCTGCTTGCACGCGCTCACGGCTTTCTGCGATGGCTTTATCGGCTAATCCAACAATAGCCATTCCTATTTTGCCAGAAGAAATCATAACTTGCACATCAACAGGAATCGCCTCTAAACCACGAAAAGCAACTGTTGTAATATGGGCAATCATTAATTAGTTTTCTCTCCCCTTTGAACTGTGGAAAGAAGATCATATTTATACATAAAAATCAAGAAGCGTTTATATAGCCATTTGCTAGTGGAAAAGTCTATTGTATAGATAGGGTTCATAGTGTGCTTATAGAGAGCGGTTTATATAAATTAACTATGACGACATCCAGTTAAATAAACATTGTTAGATGTATCAATGCATGTGTTAAGAGGAGAACGTTTTATTCGACAGTGGTTCGTGTTTTTCTAATCATGTCCTGAAATTTTGAGTGGTACGCGCTGCAAAAAAAGGCGGTATTTCACGGGGTGAAGAGTTTGCCACGAGAATCAAAATAGTAGGGATGTTCTTTTTATACTTTAGTGGAAAAAGTATAATAAAAAGCCTGCTGAGGTATCCTAATTTTATGATGTGCTGGATAAGGATTTTGCTATGTTTTGGGGCTACACGTGGTGTATGTGTGGTGTTGTTTTTTGTCTTTTTTTCATCAAAGTTGTCGGTAGCATTTGAGCTTTTTGGAGTTCATCTCTTTGGGAAAAAAGAACTACGTCCCTCTTCATACCATGTAGATGACACAAAAAGGTCATATACAGTTGAAATTGTTGTGCCGCAAGGAGCTCCATCAGAAGGCCTTAAAATAGCGAAAGCGGCGTCCTCTCTTATTGCTGATCAAGATCAGATAATTTCCAGCTCTTCTAGTTTACTAGCTAAAGCCCGCTCAGACTATCGTGCCATTTTGTTTGCTCTTTATTCTGATGGGCGTTACGGTAGCACTATTAGCATTAAGATCAATGGTCTGGAAGCTGCAGAGTTATCTCCTGTTACTCAATTGCCAGTTCGTTCTGCTATTGTCATTACAGTTGATGCTGGCCCACAATATATCTTTGGTGATGTACATATTGATCAAGCTACCTCATTCGCTAAATACAAGACAAGGAAAACACTTTCAGTTGAAGATTTAGGATACAAAATTGGGGCAATTGCAAGGTCTGACATTGTTCTTAAAGCAGAGCAGTGGGCAATTGCAGGGTGGCGTCGACAAGGCTATGCAAAGGCAGAGATCAGTAGTTATGATATCGTTGTTGATCATGTTGCACGTACTGTCCGGGCGCGAATTTCCATTGATCCTAAACAAAAGGTCTATTATGGCCCTTTAGATGTGCGTAATATCAGTAAACATCCACGTGTAGATTCAGATTATATTGCGTGGATGACAGGATTGAAAGTGGGGCAACAATATAATGCTGAAGACTTGGATAATGCGAATAAAAGGGTGACACGACTGGATATTTTTCACGCTGTGGATATTCATGAAGCCGATACGGTAAGCGGCAATGGCTATCTACCGCTTTCACTAATTGTGGAAGAGCGTAAGGCGCGGCGTTTTGGTATTGGTGGAAATTATTCAGTGTTAGATGGTATGGGTTTTGAAGCTTACTGGATGCACAGAAATCTTTTTGGTCGTGCAGAACGTTTAAAAATTGAAGCCAAAATAAATGGTGCGAGTAATCATCATCAAGAAAAATCAAATTACTTAGAGAACTTTGATTATCTTCTAGGGGCAGAATTTATCAAACCTGGCATAATCACACCAGATACAGCTTTTGAAGCACAATTGAAAATACAAAGGGATGGTTTAGGCGACTATATTACAACGGCCATCAAAGGAAAAGTGGGTATTATACATGCTGTCAGTGATGATTTATCAGGGCAGGCTGCTGTGTTGGTCTACAGTGGTCACACACTCGATAATTATCATGGAGATCGTCACTTCGCAACGATTGGGTTACAAAGCGGTATCGTTTACGATAGTCGTAATAACAAGTTTAATGCTATAAAGGGCGCGTATAGTGAGGTAACTATCAATCCGTTTTACGAAACGAAGTTTAATCACTTTATGACAAAGATAGTTGCAGAGGGTCGTTCTTATTGGGCATTTGATAAGAAAAATCGTTTTATTTTTGCGACACGTGCAAAATTTGGCACAATTATTGGACGTGATGTTGCTTTATTGCCCCAGGATATGCTCTTTTTTTCTGGTGGTGGTGGATCTGTTCGCGGGTATGCTTATCGCAATATCGGTATTAAAACAGAAGATGGTTCCGTTGCGGGTGGGTATGTACTTGCCGAAGGTTCTGCAGAACTACGTTTTTCTTTGGGTGAGAAAATAGGATTTGTTAATTTTATTGACGGTGGTTATGTTGGGGAAAGAATTCACTTCGGCCTTTCACAAAAAATTAAATGGGGTGCTGGTTTTGGAGGACGCTATATGACAAATTTTGGTCCTTTACGATTCGATATAGCGTGGCCTCTTCAGCGTGAAAATGGTGATCCTAAAATGGGGTTCTATGTAGGTATAGGGCAAGCATTCTAATGAAGAAGTTATTTTATGTAACAGGAGGGGTATTCGGGATTCTTTTTTTCTCAATAAGTTTTTTTATGCTTATTCAAAAAAACAATTTGCCCTTTAATTGGATAGCGATTGGTGATCAATCGTGGCTTGTGTCTTTTATTGAACGTAAAATTTCAACATCTGATCGACAGATTCGTCTGCATAATGTGCGAGGAGTATTTTCATCTCAGTTGTCAGTGGAGACAGTTACGGTTAGTGATCGCAAGGGTACTTGGCTCGAAATTACTCATGCCAAAATCGATTGGAATCGTCTAGCCTTGTTTAAGGGAATGATTGATATTAATAAGCTATCAGCAGAGCGGATCGCTTTTTTACGTAAACCACAGAAATCTTCGTCCAGCTCTCTTTTTAAGTTTAGTGATTTTTCTATACCCAATGTACCTCTGCCCATTTCTATCAGTGAATTTATCGCTGAGCGTGTAATTTTTAAGCATAGCTTTTTTGGTCTTTTTGCAGATATGTCGCTAAAAGGACGTGTAAGCTTGAATATGGATGGTTTTGACGCCGATGTTGTAGCTCGCCGCCTAGATGCACCAGGCCATTTATCTATTTTGACAAAAATATCCAAAAGCAGTCGTATAGCCCAAGTGAATATTAATGTTGATGAGCCCAAAAATGGTATTTTAGCACATATCCTTTCTATTGAAGGATATCCTGAGTTAAATTTTGCTATGGAGGGTAATGGTAATTTTGATGATTTGGTTGTTAAAGTTCTTTTAGAGACAAATCGTCAATCTATTTTAGATGGTAAGATTATTTTTACTGGTACTGAAGAAGGTCATCATCTTTCTGCTCAGTTGGATGGTATGATTATTCTTTTAATGCCCTTACAATATAGAGATTTTTTTGATCCTGATATAAAGCTAAAAGCAGAAATGGTAATGACAAAAGAAGGTGTAATGCGCCTTGATCAGATGGTTATCCAAGGAGAAAGAATTAATGTTACTTCGCATGCTGAAGTAGCTAGTGACGGGTTTTTACGGCGCCTTTTTGTTAACGGTAATATGAAGTTCAATGAAAATCGTGAATCAGCACATTTATTGTCATCAGAGATAGAATATGCAGATAACCTTGCTTTGACTATTGATTATGGTCGCGAAGGAGAACAAACTTGGAAAGGACAGCTTCGTTTTCATAATTTGGGAAATAAGAATATTTATATTCGTGATGCAGTTTTTGATATGGGGGGCGTAAGCGAAAATCTCGATGATGTTGGGTCTCGTCATGTGGGTATTCAAGTTGGAGGGGTTTTGCAAGGAGTGAGAAACACAGAGAGCATGATGACCAATGATTTGGATCAAACAATTCATGTGCATGTTGATGCGGATATTTTGGCTGGGAAATCAATCTCTATTCATAACTTTGATATAAATGCTCAAGATTTTTCTGTTTGGTTGAAAGGGAAGATAGATAATTTTATTTTTAAAGGAGATCTTGGATTAAAAGCGCAAAATTTAGTTCCATTAGGCTTTTTGAGTTCACGACCGCTGTCTGGTGGTGCAGATATTGAGGCTAAAGGAACGGTAAATTTAGTTAATAATTTTTTTAATCTTAAATTGTCAGGAATGGTTGATAATTTAACAGTGGGGACTACAATTGTTGATCATTTATTAAGGGGAAATCTGACTTTTTCAGGCGCGGTTATTCAGGATGTTGCGGGTGTAACAGTTCGTAACTTAAATTTAAATAACCAATACGCTTCTTTAAAAGCAAATGGTTATTATTCAGATATGAATGCGGAAATGGATTTTTCTGCTAGGGTATCTGATATTTCTATGTTGGATTCGAGAATGGATGGTGCAGTTGCAATAAAGGGTACTGTTAGGGGATCTAATGGTCCTATTGAGATTAATACTCGTATTCATGCCTCTGAAGCATTTCTGATAGAAAAAAAACTTCAGGAGATGACATTTAATATTCATACATTTGTAGATAATACATCACCGGAGATTCCTCATTTTACTGGTTTTATAAAAGGAGAAGGGATTTTAGCTGAGAAGCCATTGAAATTATCTGTTTCTTTTAACAATTCTGAGCATTTTTGGAAATTTCAGGATATAAATATTAAAGGAGGGGATGCGGAAATAACAGGTGATTTTGCGAGAACATTTGAAGGTTTTTTAGAAGGATCCTTGCATGTTGATGCTGATGACATCACAATATTTTCTGCATTATTATTACAGGATGGGCGCGGAAGTGTGAAAGGAGATTTTCTATTTAATGAGCAAAATAGCAAACAGAGGGTTAATTTAAAGGCTGATGTTGATCAGTTTATATTTGCGAGCAATGAAATAGGAAAATTAAATATATCAGCTGATATATTTAATCCTTTTAAGGCAATAGAGTTTGAAGGATTTGTTGATGCAGAGAAGATTCAAACCCCACTGATAAAAATCAATCACCTAACTGTTCGTGCCAACAACAATGATGGGCAAACAGCGTTTAATATTCAGTCGGTATTGCATGATGATATAAACGCGCAACTTTCTGGTTTTGTGGTAACAAAAGGGTTGCAGTTAGGTGTAAGACAGCAGGTATGGCTTGAAACTGTAGATGTTAAAAAATCAGATTTTCATGCAACATTATTAAAATCAGCGGCTATTATTTTTGGTGAAGAGAAAGTCATAGTGAGTGAATTAGGATTTTCTGTCAATGACGGCCGGATTATCTTTGCAGGTGATTTTCAGGATATTTTTAATTTGCATATTACAATGAATGCGATGCCAGTTGATTTGGCTAATTTATGGAAACCTGATCTTGGTGCTACTGGTGAGTTGGAAGGGAAAATTACAATTCGTGGGCATTTGGAAAATTTTGATATAACCTATGATGTAGAGGGTAAAGGTTTGACAATTGCTTCTTTTCAGAAAGTAACAGAACCTTTTACGCTTCATACTTCAGGTAAGATGGTTGATAATGTTCTTACTGTCGATGCAAGTTTAAAAGGGGGTGGGGGGCAAATGCAAGCGCAAGGAGATATCTCCTTGAATACTCACGAACTTGATTTGCATATTGATTTGAAAAATTTTCCTGCGCGTTTAGCTAATGTTTTTATCAAGAGGCAAGTCCCAGAAGGAGTAATTGGAGGTAAAATTAATGTTGGTGGGATGTTGAATAATCCATCAGTTTATTTTGAACTTTCTGGTCAAAATTTAACAATCGATAAAGGGGTGGTGTCGGCTAATGTAGATATCCGCGGCCTTTATGAGCAATCAATGTTTCGTATTGAGCATATGATTGCAAAAGGATCTAAAGAATTAAACCTTGCTGCCAAAGGTTCCATTTCCCTGAAAGATACGAATGTCGAGTTAAATGTTGAAGGTACGATGCCGTTAGTTTTCATGGATCAATTTTTGGCCGAACGTGGGGCACATATTGCAGGGATAGCCAAAATAAATGCTGCTGTTAGCGGGGCTTTATCCCAACCTCAATTAGTGGGACAATTTTCTGTGGTAGATGGTAGCTTTATTGATACACAGACAAATTTAGGATTACGTAACGTGACGTTGAAGGGTGTATTAAATGGCGATCATATGGTTTTAGAATATGCTCATGCACTTGCACTTGGTGGTGGAGATATTTCTGCCTCAGGACGTATTTTCAATAACCTACAAACAGATTTAGTACTTCACCTTGATCATGCCAATTATAACAATGGATCCATGATTTTTGCAACGTTAATGGGTGATATGACAGTAAGCGGTCATTTTTTACAAAATCTTGTTATAGGTGGTGATATCACAGTTGAAAAAGCTGAAATTTTAATACCTAATCATTTTCAAAGTACTATTTTTCTTAATATTAAACATGAAAGTCTGACACAATCAATTCAGAAAACACTTGAATATGCCAATATTGAAATTGATAGTCATGCACGTGCTATTTCTGAAAAGCCACCTTCTATCGTGCGGTTGAATGTACAAGTTAATGCACGTAATCAGTTTTTTGTGCGTGGTCGAGGCTTAGATGCTGAGTTAGGAGGACATATTAATTTAACAGGTTCTCTAGATGACATGCATCCAGTTGGCGAGTTGCGTATGATTCGCGGGCGTTTTGATATTCTCTCACAGCGCCTTAGTTTTGATACAGGACAGGTAAACTTTAACGGTAATCTTAATCCTACAATTTATTTTATTGTCAATAGTGACAGTGGCGATATTTCTGTTACTGTAAAAGTGAGTGGAACCTTTGATAATCTTGATATTCAATTTACTTCACAGCCTATTCTTCCACAGGATGAAGTATTGGCACGTTTGATTTTCAAACGGTCTCTTAATGAATTATCACCTTTCCAGATTGCTCAGCTTGCTGCTGCTGTGGCGGAACTTGCTGGTGCAGCTAATGCGTCTTTATTAAGTGCTTTACGGGAAAAAATAGGTCTTGATGATCTTGATGTCATCATTGATGAAAACGGCAATACAGGTTTGCGTATTGGGCGTTATATTCGTGATAATGTTTACTTAGGTCTTGAAACTGGGTCAGATAAAACTGCAAAGGGGATGGTTAATTTAGATATTTCACGTTATCTCAAAGCAAAAAGTGTTATAGGAACAGAAGAAAATTCTAATTTTGGCTTATTCTATGAGAAAGATTATTAAAAAAGGAATACTCAAAAAGATTTACAGTTTTAGGATTTTTGTTTCTTGAATTGTATATGGTGAAGCTTTTTATAAAGGCTGTCTTTTTTTGATAACAGTTCCAATTCCGTTCCTTGCTCGATGAGGCGTCCATTTTGCATTACAACAATTCTATGAGCATGTGCAATTGTTGAAAGGCGATGGGCAATTACAATAGCGGTACGTCCTTTCATGAGGTGATGAAGTGCATCATTAATTTGAGCTTCAGTGTGCGAATCCAAAGAGCTTGTTGCTTCATCAAGAATCAAGATTTGGCCATCATGAAGCATAGCCCTAGCAATAGCAATACGCTGTTTTTGCCCACCGGAAAGGTTATTACCGTTATCGCCTATTTGTGTTTCATAACCGTCAGGAAAATCCATAATAAAATCATGAGCATTCGCTGCTTTTGCTGCTTTTATGATGTCATCATCACTAGCTCCTTCTTTTCCAAGTTTGATATTGTATTTGATGGTTCCTTGAAATAGAAAGATGTCTTGTCCCACATAGGCTATGAGTTTTCTGAGGGAACTAAATTTAAGGTAGCGTATGTCTTGATTACCAATTAATATACGCCCCTGTGTTGGGTCATAAAGGCGCATAATGAGATTGATGAGGGTTGATTTTCCTGCACCAGATGGTCCCACTAATGCTGTCATTTTTCCAGCTTCTATTTCAAAGTTTATATCATTTAGTATTGTTTGACTATTCTCATATGCGAAAGAGACATGTTCAAAACGGATAGAATGTTGTGTTTTATGAAAATCCTTAGCGTTTTCATGTTCTACAATAGTTAGAGGATGGTCAAGTATCTCAAACATCGTGCGGAGACTTACTAAACCAGATTCAATTTTAACGCGTACATTTGCTAGTCTTTTTGCAGGTTCATAGGCTAAAAGTAAAGCTACAATGAAAGACATTAATTCACCTTGAACGCCCGTGCGTTGGGTTGCGAGATAACCAGAAAAGCAAATGACAATTGCAATTGCGATTCCAGCGAGCGTCTCCATAATTGGACTCATGGCGGCTTCAAGAGTGGCAATATTGTTAGCTTTTTGCTCAACATCACCAACAGCTTCATTCATGCGTTTTTTCATTAATTCTTCAAGTGCAAAAGCCTTAATAACTCGAATACCGGTGGAAGTTTCTTGCATTATTTTAATAATCTTTCCAAGAGAAAGAAGTTCTTTTTCCATGAGATTGCGTACACGTTTTAGGGTTATTCGAATCCCGAATAGAGCCAATGGTCCAACAAACAAGGTAATAGCAATGAGTGTGAAATTTTGAATAAACATCACAAGCAAGAGGCCGATGACAGAAAGTAAATCACGTACAAAAGTTGTAATAATTGTATTGATAATATTGCGGGCTTCTATTGCGTTGTGGGTTATACGAATGAGAAGATCAGAGGAAGCATTATTTTGATAAAAAGATACCCCTTGTTGCATGAGACGTGCATAGATCTTACGCTGTTGTTCGGCCACAATACTGTTTCCGGCTTTGTTTAAGAAGTAGGTTTGTGCAAAAGTTGCTATTCCTTTGAGAATAAAAATAAAAGCAATGATGCTAGAAATGAGAACAATCATATTAAGATTATGCGCATCAATGATATGATTAACAACATCACGCATAATCCATGCACTAGTTGCAGTGGTTATGGAAATGATAATCATTGAGGCAATGGCAGCGCTATACCAATGTATATGCTTACGAAAATTTTCTTTTAAAAGACGAGTGATTAAGTGTCTATCGGAAGAGGAAATTAATTTTTTGATCATATGTTTTTTTATCTTTTATCATTGTAGTATGCAAGATAGGGCTGCACACCGCAGAGAGGCTTTTCTGCTCCGAGAAACACCTTGTCTGCAATGATAAAAGATTCTGTACGCCAACTATAGCAATGGGCATTCAATACTACACCTTGCTCATACTATGGATGTCACCATCCTTTTTAGTAACATCCTTAATATCTTTACTAAATAACAGATGATTCGCCAGCCACAGATTATTTAGGCGCAATCACCATCATCATTTGGCGACCCTCAAGTTTAGGTTCAGATTCAATTTTAGCAATTCCTTCTGTATCTTCCTTGACTCGTTGAAGAAGTTTTACTCCAAGGTCTTGGTGTGCCATCTCACGACCGCGGAAACGCAAGGTAATTTTCACTTTGTTTCCATGATCAATAAAACGATGGATAGCCTTGAGCTTAACGTCATAGTCATGGATATCGACATTCGGTCGCATTTTAATTTCTTTAATTTCAATAATCTTTTGCTTTTTGCGCGTCTCAGCCGCTTTCTTTTGATTTTGATATTTTAGTTTACCAAGATCAACAATCTTACACACAGGAGGTTCTGCATTCGGCACAATCTCAACAAGATCAAGTCCAGCATCAGTAGCCATAGCAAGTGCTTCCTGTATTGCAATGACACCCTGATTTTGTCCTTCATCATTAATCAATTGAACATAAGGGACTCTAATTTCCTGATTTGAACGTGGCCCATCCTTTTGATCGGGCGTCATTTTAAATGGTCGACGAATGATTAATGCTCCTTAATTTTAGTTTATCTGAATGAACCTAAATATACAATTACGTGTAGAAAAACAACAAGAATTAGTACCTCATCTATGGTTGTATTAGTAAATGTTTTGTGATCTATTGTTGACAGTATTCTTAATTGGAAGGAGACTAGATGGATCAAGATGTTTTTTGCCAGTTTTTTTCGTTTAACGGTATAACTCTTGCGGTGCGTCATAGAAAAGGTGCTTGTTCTCCTGGTTTAGTCGTGTTGCCTGGTTATCGTGCTAATATGCTGGGTGATAAGGCGACAGCCATCGATTCTTTTGCGAAAAAAATAACTTATCTTGTTTGCGTTTTGATTATTCTGGCCATGGTGAATCGGGAGGAGATTTTTTTTCAAGGGACGATATCTCGTTGGGTGGAAGAAAGTTTAGCAGTGTTTGAAGCGTATTGTGAAGGACCTCAAATTTTAATTGGGTCTTCTATGGGTGGGTGGATTGCTATGAGACTTGCCACGCTGCTCGCGCAGCAAGGTAAAGAGATTGCTGGTATAGTTTTGATTGCACCTGCGACCGATTTTACGGATGCTTTGATTAAACCAGTTTTAAAAGAAGTTGAATTGAAAGACTTAGAAGAAAAAGGTTATTGTGAAGTGCCTTTAAGCGAGCAATCAGAGCCACTGCCGTTTACAAAAATATTGCTCGAGGATGGAAAAAACAATAGCATCATGAATGGTTGTCTTGATGTTAAGTGTCCGATTCATATTTTACAAGGGATGGAGGATGAACCGGTTCCTTACCAACATTCAATGGATTTGCTTGATCATCTTCCTTTAAATGATGTTACCTTGACACTCGTTCGTGATGCAGATCATAATTTTTCGCGTCCAAAGGATTTGGATTGTCTTGAAAGAGTAATAATGTCTCTAATTAATTGAGATTATGTAAAGCTAAAGATAAAGTCTCTCTGTTGTGAGATATGATATATGGCTGTTTATGAGCAAAGTTTCATTTTCGCTGATTATGTTGTTCCCTTACGAGTGAAAGAGCATAGGCATGCTCGTCGTTTGACGTTACGCGTTGATGCAAATGGGGAAAAAATTGGTTTGACAGTGCCACCAACAATAAATCGCTGTGTTGTACAACGTTTTATAGAGACGCATCGTCCCTGGATTGAAGAGCGTCTTACTCATATATTTGAATCCTGTGAAAATTTTCATCTCAAGGAAGGTACGAGGATTCCGTTATTGGGTGTTTCTCATGTCATCAAGCATAGAGAGGGGCGAGGGATAGCTGAGATTGTTTTGGGAGATATAGGACAAGAACCACAAATTGTTGTTTATGGCCAATTAGCACATTTACCAAGACGAGTGATGGATATTCTGAAAAAACAAGCTGAGATTGTGATAACGCCGCTAGTGGCACATTACGCACACAAGATAAAGCGTAAAGTTAAGTTAGTGCGTTATAGAGATACTAAGAGCCGCTGGGGATCATGTGCAGTTGGTGGTCATTTATCTTTTTCATGGCGCCTTGTTATGGCTCCAAAAGAGGTCATTGAGTATGTCGTTGCACATGAGGTTGCTCATCTTATTGAAATGAATCATGGAATAAAATTTTGGGATTTGTGCAAACGACTTTGCCCTGAGTATAAAATTCACCAAGATTGGTTAAGGAAAAATGGTCATTTGTTACAGAAAATAAACTTTCGCTAACTTCAAATTACAGTACTGCGTTATGTTGTATATTTACTTATGAAAAATATTAGAATCTCAACATAAAATATTTTCTTTATCTTTTACCAGTATTGGCTTAGTATTGTCGAAGTATTTTCGCTAGATTGGGATGGCACTTATGCTCACCCTTACAGATCCTGTCCAATTATTACAGGCACTTGTTCGTTGTCCTTCTGTTACGCCTTGTGAAGCTGGTGCTTTGTCAGTTTTGGAACGGTGTGCAAAGCAGATGGGGTTTAGTGTTGAACGCCCTGTTTTTTTCGATAAAAATACAGATGATGTTGAAAATTTCTATGCCAAAATAGGCCACAGTGGGCCGCATCTTATGTTTGCAGGCCATAGTGATGTAGTTTCACCTGGTAAATTAGAGAGTTGGACCTATCCTCCCTTTGAGGGTGTGATAACTCAGGGGAAGTTATATGGGCGGGGCGCTGTTGATATGAAAGGTGGAATTGCTTGTTTTATAGCAGCATTGGCTCGGGTATTTGAAGAAAAAGCTATAAGAGGGAGCATAAGTCTTCTGATTACAGGTGATGAAGAAGGTCCTGCTATTAATGGTACAATAAAACTTTTGAAATGGGCAGCGCAAAAAGGTGAAAAATGGGATGCAGCTATTGTTGGTGAGCCGACAAGTATAAAGGTTGCAGGTGATGTGGTAAAAATTGGCCGCCGGGGATCGATTTCTGGAGTTATTACAATTAAAGGGCAGCAGGGGCATGTTGCATTTCCTGAGCGAGCAGCGAATCCATTGCCTTTGGCAAATAAACTTATTCAAGCCTTAACGCAGACAGCTTTAGATCAAGGAACAAAAAATTTTCAAGCAAGTAATTTAGAACTAACAACTATCGATACAGGAAATTCCTCTGTTAATATTATTCCAGAACAAGCAATTATTCGTTTTAATATTCGTTATAACGATCTCTGGACAAAAGAAAGCCTTACTGAAGAAATAGAAAGGCGTCTTTCTTCAGTACAATTGAAAGGTGATATAGGTCAATTACCTTGTTATTATCTCGAATGGATACCAAATCTAGGAGATGTTTTTTTAACTAATAATGATCAATTGATTAAAATGATATCAAATACTATTGAAAGTGTGACAGGGAATAAGCCTGAATATTCAACTTCAGGCGGTACTTCGGATGCGCGGTTTATTAAGGACTATTGTCCAGTTGTTGAGCTTGGTTTACCAGGACACACCATGCATATGGTAGATGAGTATGTTACTCTTGATGCCATAGAAAATCTTACGGCTATTTATGAGCGTTTCATCATTGATTTTTTTGCGTAGGCAATGCTTATGAGTGTTATGAGGGGGAAGAGGTTTCAGAAACTTTAATATGTTAGTTGATTAACGATATAATTGAGAAAGATGCGCCCTGTACTTGTTACTTTTAAGCGCTGATTATTGGTAATTTCTACTAACCCTTGTTGTTGTAAATCAGTGAGTTTTAGTGGTGATAGGCTTTTCGAGCGTAAGGTATTGTAACGTGTAAGATCAAGTCCTTCTGAGAGTCGCAAACCCATGAGCAGCATTTCATCGGCCTGTTGTTCTTTTGTTAATTCCTCTGTCTCAATGCAACCATGACCTGTAGTTTCTACGAGCTTGAGCCAGCGTTCAGGATTTCTCTCATTCATTGTGACATGACGTGTTTCATTTAAAAGAATTTCAGATAAGGAATGATAATCCTTGGATGAATGTATTATGAAGCGTCCATGTGCCCCTGGACCAAATCCTGCATATTCATGATAGCGCCAATAAAGCAGATTATGGCATGATTCTGCGCCAGGAATCGCATGATTTGAAATTTCATAAGCTGGAAGATTATGTTTAGTAGTTATTTCTTGAGTAAGATTATAAAGATTTGCTGCCAATTCTGGTGTAGGGAGAATCAATTTTCCTGCAGCATGGAGTCGTTTAAAAAGGGTGCCATTTTCAATAGTGAGTTGATATAGGGAGAGATGGTCTGCTGCTAAATCAATGGCTTGAGAGAGTTCATTTTTCCATCGTTTGAGTGTTTGTTTTGGACGGGCATAAATCAAATCAAAAGAAATACGTGGGAAAATTTTACGTGCTAAAGTAATCGCGTGGAGAGCTTGTTTAACATCATGAAGACGGCCAAGTTGTTTTAAATCTTCATCATTGAGTGCTTGTATACCTAAAGACAAACGATTGACACCTGCTGTGCGGTAACCATAGAAGCGATCCGCTTCCACGCTGGAGGGATTTGCTTCTAATGTGATTTCAGTTTGATCATCAACGGTCCAATTTTTTGCGACAGCTTGTAATAAGGCACTTACGGTGTGAGGTGTCATAAGAGAAGGGGTTCCACCACCAAAAAAAATACTCGTAATATAGCGTTGTCCTATTGCATTATACTGAGTTGCCATTTCGCGTTCAAAAGCAGTTATGAAACGTTGTTGATCGACATTATTTATGCGAACATGTGAATTAAAATCACAGTAAGGACATTTAGCTGCACAAAAGGGCCAGTGAATGTAAATGCCAAATGGTTTAGTCATTTGCTCACCAGAATGTTGTCTGCAAAAAGTTTGAAAGCGCGTGAACGGTGAGAGAGAGGAGTTTCATTTTCATTATTGAACTTCCAGCCGTGTTTTTGTTTTGCAGACATTTCTCCGAAGCTTTTTTCATGTCCATCTGGTAAAAAAATGGGGTCAAAACCAAAACCTTTATCTCCACGAGGTGGCCAAATGAACGTTCCCTCAACACATCCACGAAAATAATCTGCATAACCATCAGGCCATGCGATACAGATAACGGATATAAAGCGGCATCTTCGATGACTTTTTTTTAAGGCTCCAACTTTTTGGAGTTCATTTTCTATTTTTTGCATGGCTTTTAAAAAATCACGCGTACCATCAGGTTGAAGTGCCCAATCAGCTGTATAAACTCCTGGAGCTCCATTTAAGGCATCAATTTCCATGCCAGAATCATCTGCTAAAGCAGGAAGGCCTGTAATTTTTGAAGCTGCAAAGGCTTTGATGTATGCGTTTTCTTCAAATGTTGTGCCAGTTTCTTCGGGTTCATGAAGATTAAGTTCTGCAGCTGACTGTATCGTAAAATCAAAAGGGGCAATCAATTCAGAAATTTCACGTAATTTTCCGGTATTGTGTGTGGCAATAACGAGTTTTTTATCAGGTATGCATCTCATATCTATTCTTCCTAAAAACGAGAATTAATTTTTAATAAAATTTTTATCGTGGCATGATGATAAGCTAAGAAATATCAATATTAACAAAAGAACAAGAACGGTATCACCAAAAATTCTTTTTAACATTCACAAAAATTTTCTAGACCGTTATAATATTATTGACGATGGTTTTTAAATTATCCTTATACGTTAATGGTGTATTCTGTACGAATCGTGAACATTAAAAATATTGAAGTATGTTATTGAGAGATGTGCTCTTCTGTATTTTCAGCTAGTCTAGGTTATTGTAAATATGAATATTACGGGACTCTATAAAATTAAGATATCTCTGTAAATTTGCTCATTAAAGTATTTATAGAAGGATGTTTAAGTTTTATGAGAGAGTAAAGATCGGAAAATACATTAAGAGTTTTTTGGTAGAAAGAATATCTTTTGAGGTAAATTACACAATATGTTGATAGAATGAATAAAAGTAGTTTGGTCAAGTTTTGATGGAGCTTGTATTTTTTATTAAGAAAAAAATATTATTAAAGTGGTAATATGAAGGTGACAAAACAGATCTCTATTGCAGATGGATTGAAGGGGCTTGATGAGCGTTCACGCGATATTTTTCGCCACATTGTTGAAGCTTATCTCAGTGATGGTGAACCAGTGGGATCACGCAATCTTTCGCGTCTTTTACAGCAAACACTATCACCTGCAACGATCCGCAACGTTATGAGTGATCTTGAGCATCTTGGTTTAATTTATGCACCACATGTTTCTGCGGGACGTATGCCAACACAACCAGGGTTACGATTTTTTATAGATGCTTTTATGGAAGTGGGTTGTTTACCACCAGAAGAGCGTGAAAATATTGAAGCTCAAATAAAAGAAGCCGATCATACACAATCCGCTGAACATTTTTTGGTTCAAGCTAGCCAAATCCTTTCAGATCTTTCACGCGGAGCTGGGTTAGTTTTAGCAATGAAACATGAGGGTACGTTAAAGCACATCGAATTTGTGCGCCTTGACAACCAAAATGCTCTCGCAATTTTAGTAACGCAAAGTGGTGAAATTGAGAACCGGATTGTTCATTTGCCAGAAGGTGTGACACATTCGCAAGTAGTGGAAGCAACAAATTTTCTTAATGCTCATATTCAGGGGCGCACACTCAGAGAAGCTAAGATAGAGATTGAGCATCTATGTGCAGAAACACGAGATGCACTTGATCAATTATCCCATCGTCTTGTTAAAATGGGTCTAGCCCTTTGGGGGGGAGAAGATGAAGATCGTAAGATGCATTTTATTGTTCGTGGACGGAGCAATTTGTTAGAAGATGTGAAGGCGGAAGAAGATTTAGAGCGTTTGAGGTGTTTGTTTGACGATCTTGAAACGCGTGAGAGTATGGCACAATTGCTTAGTTTAGCTGATGAAGGTTTAGGCGTTCGCATTTTTATAGGTTCAGAGAATAAATTATTTTCACTTTCTGGTTCTTCTTTAGTGGTAGCGCCTTATTGTGATACGCAGCAAAAAGTGGTTGGTGCTTTAGGTGTCATTGGACCAACACGGCTTAATTATGCAAGAATTGTACCTATGGTTGATTACACAGCTCAGCTTATGTCTCAGCTGTTGCGTTGATGTATCTTAGGTGTTTTTGGATGTTCATTGTGCTAGGATGAAAAAATTCCTCTTGATTTTTGGGTATAAAATTTCGATATCGGGGGTAGCAAATCTTATGAAGGGATAGAATTTTATGTTTGACGAAAAAAGCAAATTTACGGATGTTTCATGTGAAAACCAAGAAAATTCTGATACTCTCGAGCAAGCTGTGGGTGATGATGTAGAAGCACATAAGGAAGAAGTTTGCACGGGTGTTGAAGAAGAAAAAAGTGAATCTATAGATCCTTTAACTGCTCTGCAGGACGAGAATAGGAAACTGAAGGATCAAATTTTGCGTTTTGCCGCGGATATGGAAAATCTTCGCCGTCGTACGATGCGTGATGTTGCCGACGCAAAGGCCTATTCAATTGCCAGTTTTGCTCGTGATATGTTATCTGTTTCTGATAACCTTAATCGAGCTTTAGAAGCTATTCCAGAGGGCGCACGTGAAAATGACGCTGGTTTAAAGGCATTGGCTGAAGGTGTTGAAATGACTGAGCGTGCCATGATGTCAGCTTTAGAACGTCATGGGGTGAAAAAAATATGTCCAGAGGGACAAAAATTTGATCCTAATTTTCACCAAGCAATGTTTGAGATTGCCAATTCTGATGT
Source organism: Bartonella ancashensis (assembly GCF_001281405.1). Lineage (NCBI taxonomy): Bacteria > Pseudomonadati > Pseudomonadota > Alphaproteobacteria > Hyphomicrobiales > Bartonellaceae > Bartonella > Bartonella ancashensis. The sequence continues at coordinate 549,748 of NZ_CP010401.1, forward strand.
TCCAGATAACACGATACAACAGGTTGTTCAGGCAGGTTATACTATAGGGGATCGTGTTTTGCGTCCTGCAATGGTTGGTGTTGCGAAAGGAGGAGCGCGGGAGGCTTCTACTGAAAGTAATTAGGCATAGATTGTCTTCAAATTATCTTGTGTACGACACTGTCTTTTTTTTAGTTAGAAAAGATCTTGAAGAAGATGATGCTCGTGGAGCATTGAAGTCGTTTTAGAGGTGGCGAAAAATAGATTTTGTAGGTACTGTATATATTCATTGGAATGAAGGTGCTATTTTATAAGAGGTAACATAATAATAAAGCGTGCGCCAGTTCTGCCATTTTCAAGGGTGGAGTCAGTGATATTTTCAGCTGTGAGGGTTCCGTTGTGAGCTTCAATAATTTGTCTGCTGATAAAAAGACCCAATCCAGAGTTTTGTCCAAATGTATCTTCGTGCGGCCTGTCTGTGTAAAAGCGTTCAAAGATATGGTCAATACTCTCTAAACGAATGCCAGGGCCATTATCTTCAACGGTTAAGATGAGTGTTGAGTCTCTATTTTGCATAGTAACGCAAATCTTTCCATCGTTTTGAGGAACAAAAGAGCGTGCGTTTGCAAGGAGGTTAGAAATGACCTGCCCCAGTCGGAGTTCATGTCCTAAAACAAGATAACGTTTACTATAGGTATTGGGAATGATATCCAAGCTAACATCTATTGTTTGCTGATTGCGGTACACTTCACATACAGCACGAATGAGGTTCTCTAAGAATATTTCCATGTCAACAATTTGTGCGGTTTCACGGGCAAGCTCTGCATCAAGACGTGAAGCGTCAGAAATATCGGTAATTAAACGGTCAAGGCGACGTACGTCATGTTGAATAATTTCACATAATTTTTTTTGTGCTGCTTCATTTTTGGTGAGTGGCAATGTTTCAACAGCACTACGTAGTGAAGTAAGCGGATTTTTTAGTTCATGGCTTACATCCGCGGCAAAGCGTTCAATAGCTTCAATACGTGTATAGAGAGCGTTCGTCATATCACGTATAGATGTTGAAAGGTGACCAATTTCATCTTCTCGGTCTGAAAAATCTGGAATCTCCACACGTTTATTTTTTCCATGACGCACACGGTTGGCATAGATAGACAATCTACTTAGCGGATAAGCAATAGTATGGGCCAAAAGTAAAGAGAGTAATAAAAGTACACTGCCGACAATTGCAAAGACTTTGAAAATAACAAGTCTTTGTCCCTTCACTATGTTATCAATATCCGAACTGACAGTTGAAAGAAGAAGAGCTCCCACTACGGCACGATAACGTTGAACAGGAACAGCAACTGAAACAATTAATTGACCTTGTTTATTACGTCGCTTAGCTGTTGCAGAAGAACCGTGCAATGCCTTATAAATTTCTGGATGGATGTCTTCATAACCTTTTGCATATTCCTTATCAAGGGTAAGGCCACCACCGTGCAGTGTATTTGAAAACCACGAATATAATCGATTCCATAACAGGTGTTTTTTAGTTTCTAGAGGTGGTAAATCGTAGCTAAAAACCTCACCTCCAGAGTAGAGAACACGTGAATCGAGGAGCAGAGTAGCATCACGATCATAAATTCGTGCTCTTGTTGCTTTAGGTGTGATGATTCGACGTAAAAGTGGTGCAACCAACTCAGAATTAATAGGAAAATCCCAGGTATCAGTTGATTGAGGCGCTGGCGTAATGCTTTCTCCAGCTTTTAATTCCAGAAGTTTTTGAGGATCAATTAGAGCAGGATTTGTATCTACTGTTGCGGAGTCGGCAATAGCTTCAGCAATAATTTTTCCCTGAGTGCGCAAACTTTCAATTTTTGTTTCAATTAAACCATCACGAAATTGGTTTAGATAAAGAATACTTGTAACCAAAACACAAAGAGCAGCCAGATTTAAAATGACAATACGACGTGTCAAGCTAGAAAAAAACAGCTGTCTGAAAAGACGTTTCATCCGAGAATACCAATAGGTTAGCACGGAAAACCATGCTGGGTGAATATCATTTGGTAATCTTTTGAGTTGAATATCTCTTGTCATCGATTCTGTTATTGTTTAACCTGTTGCAGCACGATAGCCTTATGCTTCATGGAAACGATAGCCAACACCATACAGTGTTTCGATCATTGCAAAATTATCATCCACTTGTTTAAATTTTTTACGCAACCGTTTGATGTGACTGTCAATGGTTCGATCATCTACATAGATTTGATCATTGTAGGCAGCATCCATCAAAGCATCGCGGCTCTTAACCACTCCGGGTCTTTGTGCTAGAGTCTGAAGAATTAAAAATTCTGTAACTGTCAAAACAACAGGCTTATCTTTCCATGTACAAGTATGGCGTTCCTGATCCATCACAAGATCTCCATGCTTGAAAGAGGAAGCAGGTAATGTTCCTGCCGAGATTGGTTGGTTTCGCGCATTTGAACGGCGCAGAATAGCCTTGACTCTTTCGATGAGAAGGCGTTGAGAAAAGGGTTTTGTAATAAAATCATCTGCTCCCATCTTAAGTCCGAAAAGCTCATCAATCTCATCGTCTTTGGAGGTAAGAAAGATGACAGGGATGTCAGATTTTTGACGAAGTCGACGCAAGAGCTCCATACCATCCATCCGAGGCATTTTAATATCAAAAATGGCTAGATGTGGGGGATGCATTGTCAGACCTTTAAGTGCAGAAGCTCCATCCGTATAGCTTTCAACACGATAGCCTTCTGTTTCGAGTGCAAAAGATAAAGATGTCAAAATGTTGCGATCATCGTCAACAAGTACGATTGTTTGGGTGATCGGTTGAGTATTTTTCATGATCTCTTGAACCTTTCTATTGCTTTAATAAAAAATGCCTACACTTAAAATTTTGTAGAGATTTATGTTTTTTTAAAACAAATATGGTGCAAATTGTGGCAAAGGCAAAACACCCTTATATTTACTAGCGCGAAGACACCCTTATTCTTGTAGTTTTTGAATATCTTTAAAGTTATGTTTTTTACTACGGTATAATATTCTTATTGCAATATTTTTCTATTAAAATTGACAAAAATTTTGTACAAAATATAGACAAAATATGTCTCTATTTACCCATGAGGGAGGTTTTGAGGGATTTTTAACCTTGTTGAAACCGTCATGGATAGCATTTGCCATTATAAATGAAAAAATAGTGATTCTAAAATGTAAGATTTGTTTCAATGAAAAACTAATATTCAGGTTAGGGAAGAGTCAAATTAAAAGACAAAAGAATATTTAGAAATATAGTTTTTTATCATCAATACGAGTTAACAAAGTGGTGATCGGTTTTAATTGTGGAAAGTACCTCAAACGATCTTTGAGAACTTTGTTCAATGAGCCACTTGTACTTCAGGGGAGGCATTATCCAAAATTTTACATAAAATGCAATACAAACCGATTTCATGTTTTTATCGTATAACGAGAAATGAAGACAACTTAATGATGATGGTGAGATTCAGAAGATGGTGCTTCTTTCATAATATCTGCTACAGTGAAGTCAATATCTACAACACCTGCTTTTTCAAAAACCAGTCTTGCGTGAATTTTATCACCTCTTTTAAATGGTTGTGAAAGACCCATAAACATAACATGGTTTCCACCACGCTTCAGTTTAGTTTCGCCATAGCCTGGAATTTCAATACCATGAGTGAGCTTTTCCATTTGCACAATGTCATTATTCGCTGACAAGGAGTGAATCTCTGTTGTTTGCACCCCATCTGTTTCAATAGAGATAAGCCAGTCAGGAGTTGGACCATGGTTAATTATGTGAAAATAACCACTGTTTGTTCTTGCATTCTTGAGTGTTTCGCGTGTCCAAGGTCGAATAATTTCTATATCACCAATATTGTACTTATTGGCATTGACGGGTGAAGCAATAAGAGCAAAAATAAATGCATAAAAAGCACAAATAATAACATTCCTGCTAGCAAATTTTGTGTGAGGAGCATATGTAAGCATAACGCTCTCCGTAGGAAACTAGAATTACAATTTTTCTTACTTTCGGTGTTAAGTGAATTTCACAAAGAAAAGTTCCTAATTACATAGGCATAAAGAGAAAGTGTAATTCAAATAATACAATATAAAGACAATCCAAAAATTAAAGTAATTTTTTACATGTATCTTCGATGACAGAGATGAATATATACAAGTATACGTATAAGTAAAGGAAAAGTTCTATTCGATATTTTTAAATGTTTTTAATTATATAAAAAATTATTTTAGCTATTAAACACTGTTCGGAATTTATGTATAATTGATATTTTATATGTAAAAATAGTTTTTGAAGAAATTTTTCTGAATTATGGCGCATAATTTTGGGAAAGAAGACACCAAGAGGGCGTAAATAATAATTTATTAATTTTCTCAATATTGATGATATTGCCTATGTTAAATATTAATGTTTATGGTGTTTATTAGAGACATGATTCCTTAAAGTTAATGCATGTTTAAAAAAATATTTTAGGAAAATTTCTCCCTTGTAGGGATAAGAAGCTGCTCTTATATACCAGGTAACAGCAATTTATTATGATTTTTGAGTTATTTCGTCTGAAATTGGGTTACAGACTATGAATGTGAATAAGGAGCTGTTTTAAGAAAATGCTTAGTAACGGTTTGAACAGCTTGCTGAATGGAGATTAAAATATGGTGAAAGTAATAGGGATCGATTTGGGGACAACTAACTCTTGTGTTTCTGTCATGGATGGTAAGAGTGCGAAGGTTATTGAGAATTCAGAAGGGGCACGGACGACGCCTTCCGTTGTTGCATTCACTGATAGTGATGAGCGGCTTGTAGGCCAACCTGCTAAACGTCAGGCTGTTACCAATCCTGAAGGAACTGTTTTTGCGGTTAAACGCTTGATTGGGCGTCGCTTTGATGATCCTATGGTTGAGAAAGATAAAACTCTAGTACCTTATAAGATTGTCAAAGGTGATAATGGTGATGCATGGGTTGAAGAGGCTGGCAAAAAATATTCCCCATCACAAATTTCAGCTATGATTTTGCAAAAGATGAAAGAAACCGCAGAGTCTTATCTTGGTGAGAAAGTAGAGCAGGCGGTCATTACTGTTCCTGCTTATTTCAATGATGCACAACGTCAAGCAACTAAGGATGCTGGTAAAATCGCTGGCCTTGAGGTGTTGCGGATCATCAATGAACCTACAGCTGCTGCCTTAGCGTATGGTCTGGATAAGAAGGATGGAAAAACAATAGCTGTTTACGACCTTGGTGGTGGCACGTTTGATATTTCTGTACTTGAAATTGGAGATGGTGTTTTTGAGGTTAAATCGACCAATGGGGATACATTCCTCGGTGGTGAAGACTTTGATATGCGTTTGGTAAGTTATTTTGCGGACGAATTTAAGAAGGAACAAGGAATTGATCTAAAAAATGATAAATTAGCTTTACAGCGTTTGAAAGAAGCAGCAGAAAAAGCAAAAATTGAGCTTTCTTCTTCGCAGCAAACCGAAGTTAATTTGCCGTTCATTACTGCTGATCAATCTGGTCCTAAGCATTTAACCATGAAGTTAACTCGGGCGAAATTTGAAGCTCTCGTTGAAGATTTAGTGCAACGTACTATTGAACCTTGTAAGGCTGCATTAAAAGATGCGGGATTAAGTGCTAACGAGATTGATGAGGTTGTTCTGGTCGGTGGTATGACTCGTATGCCCAAAATTCAGGACGTAGTGAAAAAGTTCTTTGGTAAAGATCCTCATAAAGGTGTTAACCCTGATGAAGTTGTAGCTATGGGTGCTGCCATTCAAGGAGGGGTTTTGCAGGGTGATGTGAAGGATGTGTTGCTTCTGGACGTTACACCTTTGTCTTTAGGTATTGAGACATTGGGTGGAGTGTTTACACGTTTGATTGAACGGAATACCACTATTCCAACGAAGAAGTCGCAAACTTTTTCAACAGCGGATGATAATCAGAGTGCAGTTACTATTCGTGTTTTCCAAGGTGAGCGCGAAATGGCCAGTGACAATAAATTATTAGCCCAATTTGATCTTGTTGGCATTCCACCTGCACCGCGTGGTATGCCTCAGATTGAAGTTACATTTGATATTGATGCGAATGGTATCGTAAATGTTTCGGCTAAAGATAAGGGTACAGGTAAGGAACATCAGATTCGTATTCAAGCGTCAGGTGGTCTAAGCGATGCTGATATTGAGAATATGGTGAAGGATGCAGAAGCGCATGCGGCTGAGGACAAGAAACGTCGCGAGGGTGTAGAAGTTAAGAATCAGGCGGAATCCCTTATACATTCAACGGAAAAATCGCTGACTGAATATGGCGATAAGGTATCGACGGATGACAAAAGTCAGATTGAAACAGCAATAGCTGATTTGAAAACTGCGCTTGGAGGGGATGATACTGAAGAAGTAAAAACAAAGATGCAAAAATTAGCAGAAGTTAGCATGAAGCTTGGACAGGCTATGTACGAAGCGTCGAATGCGTCTGCAGAGACTACTGCTAGTGATAGCGAGAATGTTGTTGATGCTGATTTTGAAGAAGTTAATGACAAAAAGAAGTAGTTGAAGTTAGTGCATTGATAGGCTGATAAACCCAGTCTGTGGAATATAGGGCTGGGTTTTATTCTGAGGGGTAGTTGTTATTCTGGTATTGACACAACATAGGTCGAAAACGGCTGCTATCTTAGAATGGATAACGGAGAATTTATCAGGAATACATGATGAAAATTGATTATTATGAAGCTCTTGGTGTAACGCGTGACTGTGATGATAAAAAGCTGAAATCTGCTTTTCGCAAGCTTGCAATGCAATATCATCCTGATCGTAATCCAGGGGACAAAGAAGCGGAACGAAAATTTAAAGAAATCGGTGAAGCCTACGAAATTTTAAAAGATCCTCAAAAGCGGGCTGCTTATGATAGATTTGGTCATGCAGCTTTTGATAATAACAACCGTGGAGGAACAGGTCCGTTTAGTGGTGGCTTTTCTACAAGCGGTGGTTTTTCAGATATTTTTGAGGATTTTTTTGGCGATATAATGGGTGGTGGGCGCCGTAGGCGCAGTGACGGTCATGAACGTGGTGCAGATTTAAGCTACAATATGGAAGTGACATTGGAGGAAGCATTTGCAGGGAAGACTGCCCAAATTAATATTCCAAGTTCTGTTATGTGCAGTGTTTGTGAGGGTTCGGGGACCAAAAAAGGTTCTAAACCACAGGCATGTGGAATGTGTCACGGGGCAGGACGTGTGCGTGCTTCACAAGGATTTTTTTCCATTGAGCAGACATGTCCCAAATGTCATGGCCGTGGTGAAATAATTACAGACCCATGTTTAAAATGTCATGGTACAAGACGTGTGGAAGAAAATCGTTCATTACGTGTTAATATTCCAGCGGGGATTGAAGATGGAACTCGTGTTCGCCTTTCCGGTGAAGGTGATGCTGGTATTCATGGTGGTTCTTCCGGTGATCTTTATATTTTTCTTTCCATTAAGCCACACGAATTTTTCCAACGAGAAGGAGCGGATCTTCATTGTAGTGTTCCTATTTCAATGACAACAGCTGCCTTAGGAGGGGAATTTGAAGTCATTGATCTTGAAGGAGTTAAAGCACGAGTTAAAGTTCCGGAGGGGACGCAAAACGGTCGTCAATTCCGCCTTAAAGGTAAGGGAATGCCCTTATTGCGTCAACAAGTGAGGGGCGATCTTTATATTCACATTACAATTGAGACACCACAAAAATTGACATCGGAACAACGTGAGCTTTTACAGAAATTTGATCAACTTTCAAATCATGAAAATTCACCACAATCCTACGGGTTTTTTTCACGCATGAGAGAATTTTTCGACAATATTTCTGGCCATAATTAGTTTTCTGTATGTGCAGATAGGGGATGATTGTAAAAAACAGAGTAATTTTTTAGAAAATGATGCATTAATGAGATCTGGGAGGTAAAGGTTTTTAAGAGATTGTTAAGAAATCTCCTAAAATGCAGAAGATATGGATATAGTTTATAATTTCATGGAGCTTTTGGCATAGATGACAAAAGCGGAGTGCCATGAAGGTCTATTTATAATAGGTGTATCAATTAACTTAAATTATGCAATTATGAAGAATTTGTCTCATAATACTTTATTGAATGTTTCGTAACAGTGCGTTTATCGGCGATTGTTACATGTAAATGAAGTAATGTTATTTAGCTACTGTTGAAGTAAGAGGGGTATATTATTTTTTTATTTAACAGAGATTTTGGGCATATTTTAAAATAAACAAAGATTATTCTAGAATTTTCTTTTACTTTTTCTAAATTTCGTTAAGAGAGGGTAAAGATGGTTAGGAGATTCTTTTGATGGATAACATTGCGGATGTTAATGGAGATGTTTTGGAAAAACAAGCAGCATTTTTATCATCTGCTTTACCTTATATGCAGAAGTATGAAAATAAGACGGTTGTTGTAAAATATGGTGGACACGCTATGGGTGACCCTGCTTTGGGTCAGGCATTTGCGCGTGATATTGCTTTATTAAAACAGTCGGGTGTTAATCCCATTGTTGTGCATGGCGGAGGTCCACAAATTGCTAAGATTCTTAAAAAAATGGGCATTGAATCGCGGTTTGAAAATGGATTACGCGTGACGGATGAAAGAATCATTGAAGTTGTTGAAATGGTATTAGCAGGTTCAATTAATAAGGAAATTGTTGCTCTTATCAATGCTGAAGGAGAATGGGCGATTGGCCTTTGTGGGAAAGATGGCAATATGGTTTTTGCTGAAAAGGCTCATAAGACTGCGATTGATCCTAATTCACATATTGAACGTGTTTTAGATTTAGGGTTTGTAGGTGAACCTGTTGAAATTGATAGAACATTGCTGGATCTTTTGGCTTGTTCTGCAATGATTCCAGTCATCGCTCCTATTGCTCCAGGTCGTGATGGTAAGACCTACAATATTAATGCTGATGTTTTTTCTGGAGCGATTGCTGGAGCTTTAGAGGCTAAGCGTCTTTTGTTTTTAACAGATGTTCCTGGTGTTTTGGATAAAGAGGGTAGGATTTTGAAGGAATTAACAATTACTGAGGCTAAAAATCTCATTAGAGATGGAACAATTTCAGGTGGTATGATTCCAAAAGTTGAAACATGCATTAGAGCTATTCAAAATGGCGTAGAAGGTGTGGTTATCTTGAATGGTAAAACTCCTCATTCTGTTTTGCTTGAGTTATTCACTGAGCACGGAGCTGGAACACTCATTGTTTCATGAAATGTGTGAGGCAAATTTGAAATGGGGTTTTTTCATGATTCAAACAAAGAGATTTCGATTTCCTTTATTGAGTAAGCAGGAGTTAGCGTTATTTTTTGTAACAATGCTTTGGGGAGTTACATTTTTAATTGTTCATATTGCGGTACGCTACAGTGGTCCTCTTTTTTTTGTGGGATTTCGTTTCGTTCTTGCAGCATGTGTAGTGGGATTAATATTTTTGCGATCGATGAAAAATTTCACTATTCATGAAATTTTTGCTGGTCTAAGTGTCGGTCTGGCAATGTTCCTTGGTTATGTTTTGCAAACAGCAGGGCTGCAGAGTATTGTCAGTAGCCAGTCGGCTTTTATTACGGCGCTTTATGTACCGATGGTTCCTATATTGCAGTGGATCTTTTTGAAAAGGCTCCCTCGTCTAACGACTTGGATTGGTGTTGTTTTTGCCTTTGTTGGGCTTATGTTCGTTTCTGGACAGGGGATAGAAGGTATTAGCTTTTCAGTAGGAGAAATTCTCACTATTTTAGGAGCTTTAGCAATAGCCGGAGAGATTATTTTGATAGGATTTTTTGCTGGAAAAGTCGATAGCCGGCGTGTTACAGTTTTGCAGTTATTTTTTGGAGGAATGTTCTCATTTTTTTGTATGCCTGTTGTGGGTGAATCTATACCTGAGTTTTCATGGGTATGGTTAAGTTCTGGTATGGGATTGGCAATGATGAGTGCTGTGATTCAGTTGACAATGAATTGGGCACAAAAGTCTATTTCACCTACACGAGCAACATTGATTTACGCAGGAGAACCTGTGTGGGCTGGTATCGTTGGGCGCCTAGCAGGAGAGCGTTTATCTATGTTGGCTTTATTGGGGGGAGGATTTATTTTAATTGGAATTATAATATCTGAGTTACAACCTTCGCAGTGGCGCAAAAAGGATAAAGTAATTTCTGAAAATTAGATAATTTTTTATGAATTTATTATTTGAGAAAAGTTAGTTGGTTGCAGTCACGCAATATCGACGTAAAATAGAGAGATTTTGATGGACGTTGCATGCTTAATTTTTAGTTGATGATTGTTACCCTACGATGTTGTTGGATGGTACGAGTATGCAATTACTTTTAGTCTTTTTAAAATGGAAGAGATTAGAAGTATCAATCAAGGTAATTTTTGTAATGAGGTTTTTTCTCACGATTGAGCGTAAAAATTACAGTATGTAAATACTGAAAAAGTAAGAGATAAAAAAATTACGCTCTTTTTTGATGATTTTTTAAATTCAAGATTATTGAGTTTCTTTACGAAAATTCTCAAAGGTAAATACATAATTGGTCTTTGCGTTTTGTATTATTCTTTGCTACATCGCTTATCTATGATAATAAATCGTAGTTATATTCGCAATTTCTCCATTGTAGCTCATATTGATCACGGAAAGTCAACTTTGGCTGACCGCTTGATTCAAATAACAGGAGGTCTCGATACGCGTGAGATGAGGGATCAGGTCCTTGATTCTATGGATATTGAGCGCGAACGTGGAATCACCATAAAGGCACAAACAGTGCGTTTGCGCTATGAGGCGAGAGATGGTGAAATATATATATTAAATCTCATAGATACGCCTGGTCATGTTGATTTTGCTTACGAGGTATCGCGCTCATTGGCTGCTTGTGAGGGTTCATTATTGGTGGTAGATGCAAGCCAAGGGGTAGAGGCACAAACATTAGCAAATGTGTATCAAGCCATTGATAATAACCACGAGTTGATTGTTGTGCTCAACAAGATTGATCTTGCTGCGGCGGAGCCTGAGCGTGTCAAAAAGCAAATTGAGGACGTCATCGGTATTGACACCTCTGAGGCTGTGGAAATCTCTGCAAAAACGGGCTTGGGTATTGTAGATGTTTTAGAAGCAATTGTTACGAAATTGCCTCCTCCACATATTGGTGAGGTTGAAAAGCCTTTAAAGGCGATGCTTATTGATAGTTGGTACGATACTTACCTTGGTGTGATAGTTCTCGTTCGAGTAATAGATGGCGTATTAAAAAAAGGCCAAACTATTCGCATGATGGATACGGGGGCGAAGTATCCGGTTGAACGAGTTGGGGTATTCACCCCAAAAATGCTTCAAGTTGATGAATTGGGGCCAGGAGAGATAGGTTTTATAACGGCTTCCATTAAGGAAGTAGCTGATACACGTGTTGGAGATACTCTGACTGAAGAACGCCATCCTTGTGAGGATGCTTTACCTGGTTTTAAACCTGCTCAGCCAGTTGTTTTTTGCGGCCTTTTTCCAGTTGATGTAGCTCAATTTGAAGATTTACGTGTAGCTATGGGAAAGTTGCGTTTAAATGATGCGAGTTTTTCTTTTGAGATGGAAACATCTGCGGCTTTAGGTTTTGGTTTTCGTTGCGGTTTCTTAGGGCTTCTTCATCTCGAAATTATTCAAGAGCGATTAGGGCGTGAATTTAATCTTGATTTAGTTGCAACAGCTCCTTCCGTTATTTATCGTATTAATATGAATGATGGCTCTGTTAAAGAATTGCATAATCCAGCAGATATGCCTGATGTCGTCAAAATTATCTCTATAGAGGAGCCGTGGATTCGGGCAACAATTATGACTCCAGATGATTATCTTGGGTCAATTCTAGAATTGTGCCAGGAGCGTCGTGGTTTGCAAATTGGCTTGAGCTATGTTGGAACACGCGCTATGGTGACGTATGATTTACCCTTGAATGAGGTTGTATTCGATTTTTATGATCGTTTAAAATCTATTTCAAAAGGGTATGCTTCTTTCGACTACCAAATGACAGATTATTCTGAAGGTGATTTGGTAAAAATGTCTATTTTGGTGAATGGGGAATCAATTGATGCACTATCAATGCTTGTGCATCGCAGTATAGCAGAGAAGCGTGGACGCTCTATGTGTGAAAAATTGAAAGATCTTATTCCACAACATATGTTTCAAATTCCAATTCAAGCTGCAATTGGTGGTAAAATCATTGCTCGTGAGACGATTCGCGCATTACGAAAAGATGTAACTGCAAAATGTTATGGTGGTGACGTTACCCGTAAGCGCAAACTTTTGGAAAAGCAAAAAGAAGGAAAGAAACGTATGCGTCAGTTCGGAAGGGTGGAGATTCCTCAATCAGCTTTCATTGAAGCTTTAAAAATGGGTGATTAATTGGAAATAAAACCTTCAAAATGGAGGTTTTCAATCGCGCAAAAGATCATTGATAGATGTTTTTTCTCGTGTTTTTTGATCAACCCGTTTAACGATAACGGCGCAATAGAGGTTAGGTCCTGCTTCACCATTTTGCAACGGTTTTCCTAGTAAAGAACCTGAAATGACAACTGAGTAAGCTGGTACTTCACCCATAAAAATTTCACCTGTTGTACGGTCAATGATCTTTGTGGATTTCCCGATGAAAACTCCCATTCCCAAGACTGCGCCCTCGCGGATAATACAACCTTCAACAACTTCAGAACGTGCACCAATAAAACAGTTATCCTCAATGATTGTTGGATTTTCTTGTAGTGGTTCCAAAACACCACCGATGCCAACACCACCAGATAAATGAACGTTTTTACCAATTTGTGCGCAAGAACCCACAGTAGTCCATGTATCAACCAAAGTTCCTTCACCGACATGAGCTCCAAGATTGACAAAGGATGGCATGAGTATGACATTGGGTGCAATGTAGGCGGAATGACGCACAATGGCTCCAGGAACTGAACGAAAACAAGCCTGTTCGAAGTCATTTTCTTTCCAACCAGAGAATTTTGAAGGTATCTTATCCCACCAATATGATTCATTCATGCCGCCAGAAATGGTACGCATAGGGTTAAGCCGAAAGGACAAAAGCACAGCTTTCTTTAACCATTGGTGAGTTTTCCACTGACCATTTTCTTGGCGTTCTGCTACACGAATTTTACCATTGTCGAGAAGGTTTAGGGTATGCTCAACACTATCGCGGACTTCTCCTTTTGTTTTTGTGTTAAGGGAATTACGATCAATAAATGCTTTTTCAATAATTTCTTGAAGCTGTATTAAGTTAGTCATTGTCGAAGTTCCATTGAGCAAGTTGAAAGTAATGAGCCCTTGGTCATTTTACGGTTTATACCGTATGTAGTCAATAATGGTGTGCGATAAATATATTATGGGGATCATAGAGATAATATGAAAAAAAAGATTCTTAATGAAGATATGATGGAACAAAGGACGAGTTGTGGAACATATGATACATTACAGACACGTTCACCCGCGTATCGTTTGGCGCATGTAGATGAAGAATTCATGATGCGCTCTGAATTACGTTCACAGCGTATTGGCCTTGAATTTTTGAAGTCAGAGATCATGCTTCAGGAAAGTGGAATTGAGTCAACAGTTGTTTTGTTTGGCGGAGCTCGTATTCCTGAACCTGGGAAAACAGCATGGGCAGCAAAAAATGCAATACAGGAGAAAAATTTGCACACTATGTCTCATTGTTATGATGTGGCAAGAGAGTTTTCACGTTTATGTTCACTTTATTCTGCTACAACTGAGTACCGTGAATTTGTGATTGTGACAGGGGGAGGTCCCGGAGTGATGGAAGCAGGAAATCGTGGTGCAGCTGATGTTAATGCACCAACGATTGGGTTAAATGTTGTTCTACCCCATGAGCAATATCCCAATAGTTACGTGACACCACATTTATGTTTCAATTTTCGATATTTAGCGGTGCGTAAAATGCATTTTTTAATGCGGGCGAAAGCATTGGTGATTTTTCCTGGGGGATTTGGTACTTTAGATGAACTTTTTGAAGCGCTGACTCTAGTACAAACGGAACGTATAAAACAGATTCCTATTTTGATATTCAACAAAGAATTTTGGAAAAATGTTGTCAATTTTGACTATTTATCTGCACAGGGCATGATTTCTCCTTCTGATATTGATCTTATAACATTTGTTGAAACAGCAGCAGAAGCTTTTGAAAAAATTCGATCTTTTTACAAACTGCCTTAGATTTTTCAAAAGAGCGTTTAATAGTCTATTTTGACTAAATAAAGGCCTGAAGGAGGTGCAACAACACCGCATAATGCACGATTTTTGGCATGGAGAGCGATCACAAGATCTTGAGCTGTTCGGCGTCCTATACCAACTTCCATAAGGCTTCCTGCAAATGAACGTATTTGGTGATGCAAGAAAGAGCGAGCTCGTGCATAAATAAAAACTTCATCTCCGTCTCTACGAATGTCTAGACATTCAAGAGTGCGTATGGGGCTTTTAGCTTGACAATGTGCTGATCGAAAAGTTGTGAAATCATGTTTACCGACAAGTCTCTGAGCGGCTTCATGCATGGCACTAACATTTAAAAACTTTGGTACCCACCATACGCGCTTGGTATCTAAAGCCGGTGGTGCACGGCGATTAAGAATTTTAAAAAGATAATGACGCTTTATTGCGCTGAATCGTGCATCGAAGCTATCAGGGACGTTTTGCACATCCAAGATAGAAATATTTTCATTTTGTTGACGCAGGTGAGCGTTAAGTGCATCGTGCACGGTGTTTACATGCCAATTTTTCATGAAGTCGACATGAACAACCTGTCCTGTTGCGTGTACACCAGCATCAGTTCTTCCTGCTGTTGTAACAGTTGTTTGCTGGCCACAGAAGCAAAAAATAGCGTTCTCGAGAGCACTTTGTATCGTACGAAGATTTTTTTGGCGTTGCCAACCAGCATAATTTGATCCGTCATATTCGAGGGTAAGTTTGAAACGTGCCATATCAAAAAATCGCAGAAATGTTTGCGCCGCGTAAAAATGTTAAACTATCCAGAACTTTTCCACCTGCTCGCTGAAGATGGGTTATTTCTATACGTCCCTGACCGCAATGGACAATCAAATTTTCGGGTTCTATTCGACCAACCTCAAGAGATTGTCCAGCTACTAAGCGGCTTTTAAGAATTTTGACACGCTCTTGTTTGTCTCCAATAGTCATCTTACACCAACAACCAGGATATGGTGAGAGAGCACAAATATGCTTATGAATTAATTCTGCGGATTGTGTCCAATCAATCTGAGTTTCTTCTTTTTTTATTTTAGAAGCGTAAGTTACTCCTTCTTGTGACTGTGGGATCAACTTGAGAGAGCCTTTTTCTAGGGAAGACAGAGTTTCTACGATAAGTTCTGCCCCTATATGTGATAATGTGTTTGATAACTCATGCCCTGTGACATCATCAGCTATAGTAATAGAGCGAGATAAAGCAATAGGACCTGTATCAAGCCCTTCATCCATTTTCATAATCATTATTCCGGTTTTTTTATCACCTGCCATTATTGCACGTTGAATAGGTGCTGCTCCACGCCAACGTGGTAATAGTGAGGCATGGACATTAAAACAACCGAAATTTGGCGTTTCGAGGATAGCTTTTGGTAAAAGTAATCCGTAAGCAACAACAACAGCAACATCAATAGATAACTCTGCAAATTGTGCTTGTTCTTCATGTGTTTTGAGAGTTTGAGGCGTAAAAACAGGAATACAACGCTCTTGCGCAGCTCTTTGAACAGGCGAGGCAACCAGCTTAAGGCCACGCCGCCCTGCTGGGCGTGGAGGTTGGCTATAGACTGCTGCAACATTATGACCGACATCTAACAAAGCATGCAAGATGGGAACCGCAAAATCAGGTGTTCCCATAAAACCCACTCGTAACGTCATTACAAAATTTCTTCCGTGTTATTTTTTCTTTCTTTTTAAATTTGCGTATTACCATATCACGCTTAATTTTTGAAAGATAATCAACGAAAAGACGGCCATTCAGGTGATCAATTTCATGTTGTAAACAGGTTGCTAAAAGACCATCAGCTTCGATTTCTGCTTCTTTGCCGTTACGGTCTTCATAGCGAATACGAAGACATTTTGGACGCTCAACTTCTGCAAAATATTCAGGAATAGAAAGACAACCTTCTTTACAAACATTACGTTCGTCTGATAGCCACAAAATTTCTGGGTTAATAACCACAAGCGGATTGCTAGGGGTATCTGGCTCACGGATGTCTACAACCAACAGGCGCAATGGAATACCAACTTGAACAGCAGCAAGACCAATACCATGGGCGTCATACATGGTTTCAAGCATATCATCAATTAGATTTTGGACAACAGAATCAACGCACGCAACAGGTTTTGAGACCTCACGCAACATTGGATTTGGCAAAGTAATTAAAGATTTTATAGGCATGAGGATAGTTAATAAATGGTTCGTTATTGGTCAACAATTAATTGGTTAATTTAAAGTCTTTTTTTACAATAAAGTCGCTATATTACTTTTCATGCTAGATTTATTTTTTTCTTTGGAATTTTTAAATAGGAACTTAAGTGGAATTGCAGCTATATTTTTTTGGTTGCTTTAGCCATTTTTGTATCTGTGTGTCATTACCGAAAAAAAGGATTTTTGAAGTATGAGCTGGTTAAGCACTCTCACGAGATGCAAATGCAAATGGCTGCATTATTAAAAACGCAAGCTGAAATGCAGGGGCGTATGCAAATGATGGCTGAAATCTTTGGGCAAAGACAGGCTGAATTGAATCAATCTATTTGTGAAAAACTTAATGGAATGACAACCAGTATAGATCAAACTCTCCAAGTACAGACTCGATCTACTTATGAAAATTTAATACGTTTACAAGAACGTTTGGCTGTAATTGATGCTGCACAAAATAATATTCAATCGCTTACCGGACAGGTGATTCAATTACAGACTATCCTGAATAATAAACAAACACGTGGTTTGTTTGGTCAAAAACAAATGGAGGCAATTATTGCGGATGCTTTGCCTTCTAATGCGTATGTTTTTCAAGCAGTTTTATCAAATGGAAAACGTCCAGATTGTCTCATTTATATGCCTAATAAGGCACCTGCTCTTGTTGTTGATGCTAAATTTCCTTTGGAAGCATGGAATGCAATGCGCGAAGCATCATCATCTCGTGAGCGCAAGGAAGCTGAACGACAATTTCGTTCTGATATGGAGACTCATATTAGTGATATTGCGCAAAAATATTTAATTCCTGGTGAAACACACAATACAGCCTTCCTTTTTGTACCGTCGGAATCAATTTTTGCAACAATTTATGAAAATTTTGAATCTTTGGTACAAAAAGCTAATCGCTCGTACGTAGTTATTGTGTCACCATCTTTATTAATGTTGTCTGTTCAAGTTATTCAAACGATCATGAAGGATGCAAAGATGTGTGAACAGGCGCATTTAATTCAATCGGAGGTATCAAAATTAATAGAAGATTTTGGGCGTATGGACGTACGCGTTCGCAATTTACACAAACATTTTTGTAAAATGGGTGATGATATTGAAGCAGTCTTAACATCATCCTCAAAAATTATGAAACGCGCTAATCGTATCGAAGCTTTTGAGTTAAAAGAGGAGATCTCTTCTGCACCATCAATGATGGTACAGGTACAACAAAATATATTGCATTCGGTTGATGAAAAGTAAAAATTAAGATTTTTAGTGTAAATAATGTTTTCATGATTTTTATATTAGTAAAAATTTTTAGGTATCCGTTGGATGTTTTGTCTGTTAATAAAGGGGGGTAAGACCGTGTGGCGTTTTTTGTTCTTAGGAGTAATTCCGCTTTTTTTGGGCGGTTGTATAACAACAGCTCCTACGCATACAAATAATGCTTGTTCTGTTTTAGAGCAGAAAGATGGTTTTTTTGAAAATTGGAGAAAATCTGCTAAAAAGGCAGAGGCTCGCTATGGGATACCTATGCCAATTATTCTTGCAACTATCCGCATGGAATCAAATTTTCGTCATAATGCACGCCCATCACGGAAAAAACTTCTTGGCTTTATTCCGTGGAAGCGTCGTTCGACAGCTTATGGTTATTCTCAAGCACTTGATGGGACATGGGAAACATATGTTCGTTCCACAAAGCGGTCTTCAGCGCGGCGTACTAACTTTGCAGATGCTGCTGATTTTGTCGCATGGTATCATTACCAAAGTGTTTTACGCAATGGTGTTAATCGCAATGATGCGCACAACCTTTATTTGAATTATTACATGGGACATGGTGCTTATGCTCGCAATAGAAGTGCCCCTAGTGCGGCAATTGCTAATACTGCACAAAGGATGGAAAGAATGGCAATACTCTATGATCAGCAATTAAGAGAATGTGGAAAACGTTAGAAAGAAGCATATACATGAAGGAGACCCCAAGGTCAGGTGTGATATGCCGTAAATTATGTGCTGAAATGAACATCAAGAGAGATTATACAATTGTGAGTTAGCAATATATTTTCTAAGTGGTAAAAAGGCACAATTACTGGAACAAAAGGTCCTGTTACGAAAGCACTTAATGAATAAACAAGGTACATCCCTACCAAAGTTTTACAACATAATTCAAAAAGTTCTTTATTAGGATATCTATTAATGCAATGTTACAATCTGTAATTCATGCTCATTGGCACCTGCGAGAGCAATAGAGCGTTCATCAGATAGAATAATCGGATAACCCGTTTCGCCAAAAAGAGCCCATATTGTCATGCCTGGTATCATTGGAGGGAGATCTGGGAATTTTTTAGCCAAATCATCTGTGCAAATTTTTCGTAGATAAGCAATCCGTTCTCCTTCAAAGAGGGTAAGGTCTCCCAATGAAAAAAGTTGTCTATGTTCTCCCATTTTATTATTCCTTTATGCGTTAATATTCATCATTTTTCGCTGCAGGTTTTGTTGGAGTTAGTCTTATCTTCATTTCATTCACGAATAAGATTAATGGATGAGGGGCTATTTTTCAACTTAGGGATCAGAATATGTATATTTTACGAAGAAAAAAACCTACAAACCCAAAATGATCAACTTGCAACTCAGTAGCAAGAGAATCTTACCGTTTATCGACAATCACTTCTTGAAGGTGCCGAGATTATCAATTCAAACAAACAACCATCAAAGTTATGCCACGGCCTTTGTTATCACTTCCTCAAAAATTGCCACTCCCACAATCTAGAGGAAAATTCTAACAACTTTGATAATTCATTGCAATGTTTTTTGCATCGTTTTAATTTATACATTAAGAAACAGAAAGAACACGCTATAGTACCGTTGTAAAATGGTTGTTTGATAAAGTTCTAAGAGGTACTCGTTTTGTCCCTATATAGCAGACGGACAGTGATTCTTTGTAGATCAGATAATGATAGAAAATTTAATGGCTGAAAAAGTAAAAAAATTACTAGACATTCAGAATACGGCAAAAATATCTTACAACAAAGATGAAATTACAGAGATATTTTATCGCTTTTCTATACAACGTCCCACTCCTAAAAGTGATCTTGTATACACTAATGTTTTTACTCTTTTAGTGGCAGTTATCCTATCTGCTCAATCTACGGATGTTAGCGTTAATAAAGCAACACAAAAATTATTTTGTCTAGCGGATCAGCCAGAAAAAATGATTGCATTGGGAGAAGATGGTATCGCATCTTACATCCGTACAATTGGTCTTTGGCGTGCAAAGGCTCGTAATATTTATGCTCTTTCTGGTGTTTTAATTGATCTATATGGTGGCAAAGTTCCTGACAATCGTGAAGCACTTATGGCTCTTCCCGGTGTAGGACGTAAGACTGCTAATGTTGTTTTAAATGTTGCTTTTGGCCAATCTACTATAGCTGTGGACACTCATATTTTTCGCCTGGGAAACCGTCTTGGTTTGGCACCAGGAACAACGCCAGAGATTGTTGAAAATAAATTTGTTAATATTATCCCTGATCCGTATAAACGTTATGCTCATCACTGGCTTATTTTACATGGTCGCTACGTTTGTAAAGCCCGCAAGGCATGCTGCACTCAATGTATTATTGCTGATCTTTGTAAAGCAGAGATTAGGACAAACGCGATCCCAGCTCCCCTAATTGAAGTTAAAGACAATGGAGAGCCAATTTTTTCTTAGCATAGCCTTGATATTTTGTGCATACTGGCTTATGAAGATTAGAGATTAGAGCCGCCCGGCAGGGCATGCCGTGGCCGCTTAGGTAGCTTAGCTTGCTCAAACTTTGGTCAGTTTGAGCGTTTTAGGATGTGTGGAGTAGCAGAATGCCCAAGATGAAGACCAAGTCATCCGCTAAGAAGCGGTTTAAAATCACTGCAGCAGGTAAAGTTAAAGCAGCTGCTGCGGGTAAGCGCCATGGTATGATTAAACGTTCTAATAAGTTTGTTCGTGATGCACGGGGAACGATGGTGCTTGCTGAGTCAGATGCTAAAAAAGTCATTCAATGTTATTTGCCAAATGGCCTTTAGACTTCGCGCTTTTGATTTTTAGGAGATTATTATATGGCACGTGTAAAAAGAGGTGTAACAGCTCACGCGAAGCACAAAAAAGTTCTCAAGCAGGCTGAGGGTTTTTACGGGCGTCGTAAGAATACTGTTCGTGCGGCTAAGGCAGCGGTTGATCGTTCAAAGCAATATGCTTACCGTGACCGTAAAAATAGGAAACGTACTTTCCGCGCTTTATGGATACAGCGAATTAATGCGGCTGTGCGTAGTGAGGGATTGACTTATGGACGCTTTATTGATGGCTTATCAAAGGCTGGTATTGAGGTTGATCGCAAAGTTCTTTCTGACATAGCAATTCATGAGCCTGCAGCGTTTACTGCTTTAGTAGCTTCTGCGAAGAAGGCTCTGGAATATTTGAAGAATACAACGCCTAATGCTTTTGAGAGTGCTGTTGGGTAGGCCGGTAGCGTTTTCTTAAAGCTTGCGTTTATCTGGAGGTTCCGTACTGGTTGAGGCTAGTGCGGGCTTTATTTTTTGAAATGATGGGCAGAAATTATGAGCGATATCGAACATCTAGAACAAGAAATTTTTTCAGCTTTGGAAGCTGCCAGTACTGAACAAGAACTGGAAGCTGTACGTGTTGCAGTGCTGGGTAAAAAGGGCAGTATTTCTGAACGGTTAAAAAAATTAGGGAGCATGAGCATTGATGAACGACATAAAGTTGGACCAGTGCTTAATGGATTAAAAAAACGTGTTTTAGAGTTATTAGCCCAAAAACGTGATACTTTAAAGCGCCAAGAAACAGCGTTGCGTCTTTCTCGTGAGGTTGTTGATGTAACTTTACCTGTTCGCCCTTCACCTGTAGAACGAGGTCGTATACATCCGATATCACAAGTGATTGATGAAATTGTAGCTATTTATGCTGGTATGGGATTTTCTGTTGCAGAGGGTCCAGATATTGAGACGGATTATTATAATTTTACGGCGTTAAATTTTCCTGAGAATCATCCAGCACGTGAAATGCACGACACCTTCTTTTTTGGTGAAGATGTAACGGGGAATCGGAAATTATTGCGCACACATACGTCTCCTGTTCAAATTCGCGTCATGGAAAAGAGACAAGCACCGATACGAATCATTATTCCCGGTAAGACTTATCGTATGGATTCAGATGCAACACATTCGCCAATGTTTCATCAAGTAGAAGGATTGGTGATTGATAAGACTTCAAATATTGCTCACATGATGTGGTTGCATGAAACTTTTTGTAAAATCTTCTTTGAAGTATCTTCTGTAAAGATGCGTTTTCGCCCTTCATTTTTTCCTTTTACTGAACCCTCTATGGAAGTAGATATTCAGTGTGATCATTCTAGTTCAGGGATAAAATTTGGAGAGGGACAGGATTGGTTAGAAATTTTGGGATGCGGTATGGTACATCCTCATGTACTAAAGAATGTCGGTTTTGATCCTGATGAATATCAAGGATTTGCATGGGGAATGGGTATTGATCGTGTTGCTATGTTGAAATACGGTATGCCAGATTTGCGCGCTTTTTTTGATGCGGATCTTCGTTGGTTGGATCATTATGGTTTTCGTTGTTTTGATATATCCGCTTTTTTACGTATTTAAGCAATATGTGATCCTAGAAGAGTTCTTATGTGAGGTTTTAAAATGAAGTTTACACTGTCTTGGCTGAAGGATCACCTGGAAACAGACGCATCTTTGGATGAAATTTGTGATAAATTAACAGCTATTGGTCTTGAGGTTGATCATGTTAGTTGTCCTTCTTTAGATGGTTTTATCATTGCGAAAGTTTTGACGGCTGTTAAACATCCTCATGCAGATAAGTTACAAATTTTATCCGTGGATGTGGGATCTGAGATGCCTGTGCAAGTTGTATGTGGTGCGCATAATGCGTGCGCAGGGCTTGTTGGTGTTCTTGCTTTACCAGGTGTTTATGTTCCTGGTCTTGATACGACCATATCTGTGGGTAAGATTCGTGACATTGACAGTTTTGGTATGATGTGTTCACGGGAAGAGCTTGGGCTTGCAGAGGCGCAGGAATGTGATGGAATTATAGAGCTTCCAGAAGGTGCTCCTGTTGGGGAATCATTTGCGTCCTATGCAGGTTTGAATGATCCGGTGATTGATATTGGCTTAACACCTAATCGTTCTGATTGTGCAGGTGTTCGCGGGATTGCACGCGATTTGGCTGCAACTGGAATTGGACGATTGAAAACATTATCATTACCAAAAATTGCAGCTTCTTTTGAAACATCAACTCGAGTTCTTTTAGATTTTGCACCAGATACTTCGTTGTGCTTCGGTTTTTCTTGGTGCACATTGCGCAATGTGCAGAATTATGCGGCTCCTCAGTGGATGCAACAACGTTTGATTGCTATCGGTTTGAGACCAATCAATACGCTAGTTGATATTACAAACTATATCACTTTTGATCTTGGTCGTCCACTTCACGTATTTGATGCGGACAAGGTTAAAGGAAATTTGGTAGTTCGTCGTGGTGTTGAGGGGGAGAAATTTTTAGCACTGAATGGTAAAACTTATAATGTAGGATCACAAAATTGTGTTATTGCGGATGAAGAAGGGGTTGTTTCTCTTGCTGGTATTATAGGCGGTGAAAGAACAGGTTGTGATGATACGACACGTCATGTGATTATTGAATCAGCGATTTGGGATCCACGAAATATTGCAAAAACAGGTCGCACATTGGGATTAATCAGTGATGCGCGTTACCGGTTTGAAAGAGGTGTTGACCCTTCTTTCATGGAACCTGGGTTAAAAATTGCGACAGAACTAGCATTAAAGCTCTGTGGTGGTGAAGCATCGAAAGTTCAGACTACTGGTTATCAGCAGTCAGAAAGGAAGCGGATTATTTTTCCCTTTTCTGAAATTAAGCGTTTGACTAATTTGGAAATAGAACGTGAACACGTTGTAACTATTTTGGATAGGCTTGGATTTAACATTGAAGGAAGAGGAGATAGTGTTACGGTTGAGGTACCTACGTGGCGTCCTGATGTTATTGGTAAGGCTGATTTGGTTGAGGAAGTGATCCGAATTTATGGGTTAGATAATATTGAACCTATGCCATTGGAAAATATGCAGGAGGGGAATGATAAAATTCTAATGTTTTCGCAAGTTTGTTCGCGGATTGTGCGTCGGGTTTTAGCTGATAGGGGTATGATGGAGGCGATAACATGGTCGTTTATTTCTGAGAATCAGGCACTTGCTTTTGGAGGTGGTCAAGCACAGCTAAAATTGGTGAATCCTATTGCTGCAGATATGTCTGTAATGCGTCCTTCTCTTTTACCTGGCTTACTTGCAGCGGCACAACGAAATGTTGATCGTGGTTTTTCAGATTGTGCTTTATTTGAAATTGCAAATATTTATGAAGGTGATACTGCTGACGAGCAGCGTTTTGTGGTTGGCGGCATTCGTCGTGGAACAGAGAAATTTAATGGAGCCGGACGGTTTTGGACAGGAAATGCTCAAGCAGTTGATGTTTTTGATGCTAAGGCAGATGCATTTTCTGTTTTATCTGCGTGTGGTATAGATGTAAGTAAAGTACAGGTAGAAGTTGGAGCGCCTGGTTGGTATCATCCAGGTTGTTCAGGTGTCATGAAGTTAGGGGAAAAAATTACTCTTGGTTTTTTTGGCATTTTTCACCCCAATACATTAGAAATGTTGGATGTTAGCGGTCCATTGTGTGGTTTTGAAATTTTCTTAGACAAAATTCCTGAAAAGAAAAAAATGGCGAAAGTCCGTTCTGCTCTAAAAAAATTTCCTTTTCAGATGGTTCGGCGTGATTTTGCGTTTATTGTAGATAAAAAGGTTGCATCATCTCTCATTATTCGTGCTGCGAGTGGAGCTGATAGGAAGCTTGTGCATTCAGTGCAAATTTTTGATGTTTTTGAAGATCAAGCACTTGGTAATGACAAAAAATCTGTTGCGATTGAAGTGATTATTCAGCCTATTGAACAAACTTTAACAGATGAAGATCTTGAAGCTCTTGCGCTGAAAATAGTGGAAAATGTTACTAAAATGACAGGTGCATACTTACGCGGTTGATCATTTTTGTGTGCAAAATGCATGATTGTTATTGGAAGTTTTACTGACTCAGCCCGTATCAGAGGGTTTGTTTCTGGGAAGTAGATCCGAATTTTTCAAGTATTTTCAAGATAATTTTATATCATTATTAAAAGCCCATGGAAATTTAAATCCTTTTGATCCTCAAAAAGCCATCTTGTCATTAAAAAATAATCTGTGTTGCAAGATTAGATGTTAATTGTTATTTATTGCTAATGCAAATAATTTGCAATTAGAAAGAAAAAATGAAAATGAAGATAAGAATACAAGCGTTTTTGAGTATAGTATTTTGGGGTGCGCTT
Organism: Bartonella ancashensis; assembly: GCF_001281405.1. Classification (NCBI taxonomy): domain Bacteria; kingdom Pseudomonadati; phylum Pseudomonadota; class Alphaproteobacteria; order Hyphomicrobiales; family Bartonellaceae; genus Bartonella; species Bartonella ancashensis. The sequence goes on from NZ_CP010401.1 coordinate 574,629, forward strand.
TTTATATCACCCGGTTCTATTTTAGCTGCAGAAAAGTTTAAAGCTGTTACGACATTTACTATTATTGCCGATATGGCACGTAATGTAGCTGGGGATGTTGCCGATGTTGAATCTATTACAAAGCCGGGGGCAGAAATTCACGAATATCAGCCCACTCCTCGTGATCTGATGCGAGCACAAGGGGCAGACCTTTTATTATGGAATGGGTTGGATTTAGAGCTCTGGTTTGAGAAATTTTTTCAAAGTCTTGAAGGTGTTCCTAGTGTCATTGTGTCGGAGGGTATTATTCCTATAGAAATTGGTGAGGGTCCTTTTAATGGCAAACCGAATCCTCATGCATGGATGTCACCAGTTTCAGCCTTGATTTATATTGATAATATTCGTGATGCTTTCGTAAAATATGATTCCAAGAATGCAGATGTTTATAGGAAAAATGCTGAAGTTTATAAAGAGAAAATTCGTGCAACCATTAACCCTATTAGGATGCAATTGGAAGGGTTACCGGAGCATAAACGTTGGCTTGTAACGAGTGAGGGTGCGTTTAGTTATTTGGCACGTGATTTTGGTTTGAAAGAGCTTTATTTGTGGCCTATTAACGCCGATCAGCAGGGAACTCCGCAGCAAGTTAAACACGTAATCGATAAGGTTAGAGAGCATAATATTCAGGCCGTTTTTTCTGAAAGCACTATTTCTGCTGCACCTGCTAAGCAGGTTGCGAAGGAGACAGGTGCGCGATATGGAGGTGTCCTCTATGTTGACTCACTTAGTGAGGAAGATGGTGAGGTGCCTACATATATTGATTTGTTGCGTGTAACAAGTTCGCGTATTGCTCATGCCTTATCAGATGGGTTTAAGGGGCAATGACTAATTCTGGAATACTGGCTCATGGGATCCGCGTAACTTATCGTAACGGTCATACTGCATTGTACGATGTAAGCTTTGAAAGTCCAGTGCATTCGATCACTGCTTTAGTTGGGGTTAACGGTTCAGGAAAGTCGACTCTGTTTAAGGCAATAATGGGGTTTGTAAGGCCTTCAAAAGGAGAAATTCGTATTTTTGATTTACCTGTTGATCAGGCCTTAAAGAAGAATCTGATAGCTTATGTACCTCAGAGTGAGGATGTTGATTGGAATTTTCCTGTTCTCGTTGAAGATGTTGTTTTGATGGGACGATATGGTCATATGAATTTCTTTCGTTACGCTCGAGTACAGGACTATGAAGCTGTTTATGCTGCATTAGAGCGTGTTGATATGCTGGCCTTTGCTAAACGTCAAATTGGTGAGCTTTCTGGTGGACAGAAAAAGCGTGTTTTTTTAGCACGTGCTCTTGCGCAGCAAGCGAAGGTAATCTTACTTGATGAACCATTCACAGGAGTTGATATCAAGACAGAAGATAAGATTATCATGCTATTGGAAAGTTTACGTGAAGAGGGTGCCGTGATTTTGGTTTCGACCCATAATTTGGGTTCTGTTCCTGAATTTTGTGATCGTACAGTCTTAATAAAGGGGACAGTTTTGGCTTGTGGATTAACAGAAGAGATCTTTACGCAAGAAAATCTTGAAAGAACTTTCGGAGGCACTTTGCGCCACCATATTTTTGATTTTAAGAATACAAAAAAAGACGATGTCGTTGCGGAGAATAGGGGTTCTTTATTTTCGGACTGCAGTCAGAAGTCGGGGCATGTTGTATGATTTCTTTGTTGCTTGAACCATTAAGTTATCAATACATGGTTAATGCGATATGGGTTTCGGGATTAGTGGGGTGTGTCTGTGCTTTCCTTTCTGCTTTTCTAATGTTAAAGGGATGGTCTCTAATTGGTGATGCACTTTCACACTCAATTGTGCCGGGGATAGCAGGGGCATATCTTCTAGGATTGCCTTTTTCTTTAGGGGCATTTTTTTCTGGTGGATTAGCTGCGGCAGCGATGTTGTTTTTTCATCATCGAACAAAATTGAAAGAGGATACTATTATTGGTTTAATTTTTTCTTCTTTTTTTGCTCTTGGATTATTTCTTAAGTCGTTAAAGCCGATGGCCGTTAGTATTGATACGATCGTTCTTGGGAATGTTTTAGCTATTAGCTCATCAGATATCGTACAGCTAGCCTGTATAGGTTTTGTTTCTTTATTTATATTGCTTTTGAAGTGGAAAGACTTACTGGTTTCTTTATTTGACGAGAACCATGCACGCGCTATTGGGTTAAATGTGCAGTTTACAAAAATTCTTTTTTTACACTCCTGGCTGCGTGTACCATTGCTGCTATGCAGACAGTGGGGGCTTTTTTTGGTCATTTGCCTTGTAGTAACACCAGGAGCTACAGCGTATCTCTTGAGTGATCGTTTTGTAAATCTTTTAATAATTGCGGTACTGATTGGAACATTAACAAGTATGTTTGGTGTTTATGTAAGCTATTTCTTAAATGCACAGACTGGTGGTGTTGTTGTTCTTTTTCAAGCACTTTTATTCGTGATCGCTTTCATTTTTGCTCCTAAACATGGTTTCATTGCTGCGCGTCTGCGTGTAAGAAAAGCAAAAAAGGATGCAGTAATATCATGATCGATCAGTTACTTCTTCCTTTTCAATTTTCGTTTATGATCAAAGGAATGATCATCACTATCATTATCGCTGTTCCGATGGCTATGCTTTCTTGTTTTCTTATTTTAAAGGGATGGGCTCTTTTAGGAGATGCGATTTCGCATGCTGTTTTTCCTGGTGTCGTTGTTGGGTACATAATGACGCCGTGGGTAGTGGCTTTATTGTCTTTTCTACCATTTGCGTGGTTTAAAGGTATCCGTCAAGTTAATGTTACTATGGTTTTGATCACATTTGGTGCCTTTATTGCCGGTATGTTGTGCGCTCTTTTTACGGGTTTTTTAGGAAGGAATAGTCGTATCAAACAAGACACAGTTATGGGGGTCGTTTTTTCGTCGATGTTTGGTTTTGGGCTTGTTTTGGCTACGACTATTAAGAGTAATTTAGACTTGAATCATATTTTATTTGGTAATCTCTTAGGGGTTAATTGGCTTGATATTATGCAGACAGCACTGATTGCAACAATTGTTACTCTGGTTTTGGGTGTGAAGTGGCGTGATTTTATGCTTTATGTTTTTGATTCAGTTCAAGGCCGTGCAATGGGGTTACGGATATCGTTGCTTCATTATACCCTTTTAACGCTAATTTCTTTGACTATTGTTGCGGCTTTGAGTGCTGTCGGGATTATTTTGGTTATTTCTTTATTAATTGCGCCTGGAGCTATAGCTTATCTCGTTAGTAAGCGGTTTATTTCCATGTTGTGGATTGCCATATTTGTTTCAGCTTTTTCTAGTTTTCTGGGCATTTATCTAAGTTTATTTATTGGTTCTGATTCTGCTTCAACAGTTGTGCTGATTTTAACACTGATTTTTATTTCTATTTTTATATCAACTTTTTTACGCCGGGGTGCAGTGCAAGAAATTTAAGTAAGGTAAGGACTATGCATAGCAGCCATGCGTTTTTGTATATTGTCTTTCGTGCCTCTTTTTATTAGAAAGTAAGGCACTGGGCCATTTTCCTCCTAGCGCCCTGTGGGTGGGTGCAGTATTTTCTCCTCCCAACACTGCATTCACATTTAGAAAGGCTGCACGGTATGTCAGTGCAGCCTTTTTATTTAGAAGAAGTGTGATTTCTTAGATATTCAGCCTATTGATGCAAATTATTTTCTACTTTAGAAGATATTTATTTGATAGAAGTAGTAATATTTCACAATGGTTATGTGCAAGTAGGGAATTATTAGTGATACTGTCTCAGTTGGAAAAAATGATAAATGGTAAAAAAATATTCTAGGATGTCTCGCCCTTTGCGGATTTTTTATTCTGTGTTAGGTGTAGGGACGTTAATTCTAGGTTCCATAGGTCTTATTTTACCTATTATGCCATCAGTACCTTTTTTATTAGTTTCTTCATGGTGTTTTTCTCGCTCATCACCAAATTTTCACCGTTGGTTACATAATCACCGAATTTTTGGTCCGCCTATAAAAAAATGGGAAGAGAATAGGGCTATTTCACCCTTTTTGAAAGTGGTTGCGGTAGTGAGTATGTTATGCTGTTTTTTATCATTTTTGATTATTGTAGGTCCCGCATTTTGGTTTGCTGTGCTGATCTTGATTATTATGTCTGCAGTGGCCGTTTACATTATAACACGTCCATCTTAGTCATAAGTTTATGAGAGTGATGAGGTGATCTGCATCCAGTATAATTTTTGCTTTGTATGTAAAAAATGTAAGAACCAAAATTATCTAGAAAACCCTTAGTTTAGTCAGATTTTCTCTGGATTTATGTACTCTTTCTGATACTAAAAGAGTATATTTTATCAAAAAGTGTACAATTTTGATAATGAAAGCTTTTTACCAATAAAAAAATATATATTGCTGAGTTTTATTAAAACAGTCGGCTAAACTGATTACACAAACACAATTTTTTGTGTGGTTAAGAGTGATGATAAGTATTCACAGGTGATTATTATGGGGTATGTGTGACTTGTCTTGTTGTTAAGTGTTTTTGAACTAGAAAAGAGGATTTTCATGGCTGAAAAATATTTAAGTAATGCTGTACTTCTTTAGAGTTCCCAATAATTTTTTCAGGATTATCTGAAATTTTTACGGTTGCTCGACCATTAGCCTGAGTAGCTTTGCAAACAAGAGAAAGAGCATCAATATTTTTTATCTTTTGAGGTGCGCAATCTGCAAGGTCATTCGTTAGGTGAGTTCCCCAACCAAAACCCAGTCGGACTCTGCCGTGAAAATGGTGGTAGATTTTTTCAATAGTTTCCACATCAAGTGCATCAGAAAAAATCAACAATTTTTCGCGAGGGTCTTTTCCTTGTTCTTTCCACCATTGAATAATTCGTTCACCTCCTTCTATGGGAGGAGCACTATCTGGTCTAAATCCTGCCCAATCTGCTACCCATTGTGGTGCCCTACGCAGAAACGCTTCTGTGCCGAAAGTGTCTGGTAAAACAATCAAGAGATTGCCTTCGTAATAACGGTTCCAACTTTTTAAAACTTGATAAGGTGAGTTGCGCAAATCATTATCACTGTTTGTGAGTGCAGCAAGGACCATGGGTAGTTCGTGTGCATTTGTACCAATAGCTTCTAAATCTGTATCCATGGCCAAGAGAACATTAGATGTTCCCATTAAAGAGTCACAAATTCCTTCTTTTAGAGCTTGGACACACCAGCGTTGCCATAAGAAAGAGTGGCGACGTCTAGTTCCAAAATCGGATATCTTGATATCAGGAAGTTTTTTTAGACGTTCAATTTTTTCCACATTTTTGGCTTTAGCGCGAGCATAAAGGACATCGAGTGCGAAACAGCTGAGATCTTTCATGGCAGCACGTGAGCGCAGTTCACTAATAATCGTTAAAGAAGGAATTTCCCACATAGAACTATATGCCCAAGGACCATGGAAGTGAAGAATGTACTGGCCATCTTTGCGGGAAAGCTCATAGTCAGGAAGTTTGAATTGTTCGAGCCAATGAAGAAATTTTGGTTTAAAAATTTGCTTGTGACCGTAAAATGTATTACCGGCAAGCCAAATGATCTCTTTCTTAGTAAAGCGCAAGCTAAGAGCATGATCAAGTTGGGCACGTAATTCATTTTCATCAATGTCATCAGCAAGACGAATTGTCTTTGTGCGGTTAATGATGGAAAAAGTTACATTGACATCAGGATAAAGCCCCCAAATCATTTGAACCATGAGTAATTTGTAAAAATCTGTGTCGAGAAGTGAGCGTACGATAGGATCAAATTTCCATGTATGTCTGTAGACATGCCCAGCAATATCAGTGTCATTCATAATTTTTGTCTTTAATATTTAAAAGATATTGAAAACTTACAGTATGCGGGCATCACTAGCATAAAAGATAGTAAAAATGTAATGATTTTATAATCTTAAGTTTGATAAAAATTTTTTGTTTCGTGTATCACTCAAGATTTTATAGTTCGCACGATCTTGTGATGCCCTGTTTTTTGGAGTTTTATTCCTGTATCAACAGCACATTTTTGACCATTAAAACTAAGAGTATCTTCCTTTGTTTTTTTACTTGGATAGTATAGATAGCGTCATAATATTTTATTGTTGCTTCATATCCTGGCCAAGAGGACGGCAGATGTGGGCGTAAGAGTAATTGATTAGCTTTATGGTAGATACCGAGGATAGCTTGTGTTGCTGTGTGATAAAACCAACCTGCCGATCCTGTGTACCATGTCCATCCACCTTGTCCACGACGTGGTTCAACAGTGTGAATGTCTGCAGCCATAACGTAGGGTTCAACACGGTATTTTGTGGGATTTTGACCGTGGGTTATGGGGTTTATTGCAGAAAACAAGTTATAGGCTTTATCTGTTTCTCCTATTTCAATAAGCGCCATAATTGCCCAAATGGCACCATGAGTGTATTGGCCACCGTTTTCTCGAGTTCCTGGTGGGTATGCTTTTATATAACCTGGTTCAAGAATGCTTTGATTGAAAGGTGGCCAAAAGAGACGTAGAAGTCCGGCTTTTTCATCGTATAAATGGTCAAGCATTGATGCTATAGCTTGCTTTTGACGGTTGGATGAGGCCATTTTAGAAATAACGGCCCAGGATTGAGCAATGGCATCAATTTGACACTCAATATTTGTTTGGGATCCAAGAGGAGTTCCATTATCAAAATATCCTCGTCGATACCATGCGCCATCCCAGCCATTTTTTTCCAAGGCTTTTGTGAGTTTCTCAAAGTGTAGGCTCCAAGATTGAGCGTGTTTATGGTCACCACAACTTTTAGCAAGAGGGATAAATAACTGTAAGGTAGTGCCAAGGAACCATCCCAGCCAAATACTTTCACCTTTTCCTTCAATACCTACTAAATTCATACCATCATTCCAGTCACCACCTAAAATGAGTGGAAGACCATGTTGGCCGCAGCGTTTGATAACGAGATCTAAAGCTAAAGCACAATGTTCATAAACAGTCGCGATTTTTGAAGATTGCTTAGGTTGAAAATAGGCGTCATGCTGTCCTTCTTTCAAAGGGTCTCCTTCGATGAAGGCAACAGGGATATCAAGAAATGAGTTGTCGCCTGTCACATTGACATAAGTGGCTACACCATAGGCAAGCCATACAATATCATCGGAAATGCGTGTGCGGACGCCGGTATTAGTTTGGGGAATCCACCAGTGTTGCACATCACCTTCGATGAATTGATGAGCTATAGCGTTTAATAATTGTTCATGTGCAAGACATGGTTTTAGCCACAGTAAAGATAAGCTATCTTGTAACTGATCACGGAAGCCGAATGCTCCACTGGCTTGATAAAAAGCTGCACGTGCTACTATACGGCATCCATAAATTTGATAGGGCAGCCAATGATTAACCATGATATCAAAGGAGGAATCAGGTGTTTTGACTTGTAGAGGAGAAACAAAATCATTCCATTGCTGTTTTTGTTGTGTGAGAATAACTTCAAAACTATCTTTACTTATTTGGCTTAACAATTTTTGAGATTCTTGCATATTTTCGGTGCTGCCAAGATAGAAGATTATTTCCTTTGTTTGGTTTGGAAGTAAGTCGATGTCGTATGCAAGAGCTGAACAGGGATCGCAACCTGCTTCAATTGTATTTGAAAGCGCTTCTGCTTTACGGATGGCGCATGGATGTTGAATTGTTCCCGTTGCTCCGATGAATTCTGCACGATCAGTGGTAAAGCTTGTTGGTGGTTCGGAGGCTGATAAAAAAGTAACTTGTTGTGATTCTTCAATATGGTAAGGGTTCTGAATAAAATATGCCCCACATTTGGAATCATAATGAGGAATTATGAAAGGAGCGTATTTTGTACGAGCATTACCTAAAACCCATTCAACATAGTTATAAAGTCGTAAATTACGTGTTTTTTTACTTTCATTTTTTATGATAAGACGGGAGAGACGAACAGGTTTTTCGCAGTCAACAGTGTGAGTGAGTTCTAGAGAGATACCTGAGTGAGTGGACTTAAAAGTTGAAAATCCAAAACCATGGCAAGTTTCATAAATAGCATCATCATCGCACTCAACAGCAGAGACTGGTGAGAAACATTTTAGAGATACACGGTCAACAAGATAAAGGGCCTCTCCTGGACGGTTAGAGACGGGGTCGTTCGTCCAGGGGGTAATTTGATAATCACGACTATTATTTGCCCAGGTAAAAATTGCTCCTTCGGCTGAGACATGAAAACCAAAATTGTGATTTGCAATAACATTAATCCATGGTTGAGGTGTTGTAGTGCTACCTTTAAGATGCGTTACATAATAGTTGTTAGAATCAAAACCACCGTAACCATTCCAGTGTTTTAGATCTTTTTCATCTATCAGAGAGTGCAGAGATTTTTGTTTTTCGATAAGATAAACAGAATCAACATGATTATTTCTAATTAGTTCTTCTTTATACTTTCCTGTTTCTTGTTTTTTGTCACTAAAAGGATGTTTTAATTTTTTATTTTTGCTATGAGAAATTTGGTCAAAATTGATGTTTTCCAAATGTTTAAGTTGTTCAGATAAAGACCCATTGTGAGCGTAAAGAATGATACGTGCTGATGCAAGAAGCGTTTTAAAACTTTGCTCACTCATTTGATCGCGTTGAAGAGTAAAGATATGCGGTTTGTCGTTTGTTTCTTTAGAGGAGGAGTGACAAGAACGTCTACATGCCCATTCAATTGCACGCTGAGTATTTTGTATATAGGAAAGTGCGTGTTCATTCAGAATAACAAGATCAACGATTAGTCCGCGCGTACGCCAATATTCATGAGCTTTTAATAGTTCATGTAGTACGTTTATATCGGCTTCATTATTTAATCTGAGGAGACAGATAGGATAGTCTCCAGAGATAGACATCGGCCAGAGATCAGATTGCTTTCCAAGGGTATTTTTTAGTATTGTGTAGGGAAGACGCCATGTTCGCTCAGGATAGATGAGTGGTGTTGCGTATTTTTGGTAAATAGTGGCTTCTCTGGGATTGATGTTGTTTTGGTGTAATAAGATGCGTGAATGCATCCACGTCATTGAAAATTCTTGTTGAAACATATTAGGTTGCTGATAATGTTCAATATAGCTATGCAGTGCTTCTTTCGAGTGAGCGGCAGATGTCCAAAAGGTTAGTTCTACTGTTTGATGAGCTGGAATTTTTGCATAACAGCGGATAGAGATTATAGGGTCTAGGACATAACCTTGGCTATTTTTAAAGTAAGAATGTTGATCAAACGCAGCAGGCCGATAAATAGATCGACCACGACCTATGAAAAGACGACGATCCGTTTCAGCTTCTGCTTTTTGGATGATCCCCATCGTGTCTGTAACGAAATGAGCAATATGTATACGAGGATCACGAGGATCACGTTTGCGTCTTTTGGCAAAAATTGTTTTACCTGAATCAGTAATCTCTGTTTCTATAAACATACGTGAAAAAACAGGATGAGCACAATCGGCGTCGGTTGTTGCGAGTGCTAATTCACCGTAAGAGGTTATTTCAATTAGGCGATCTCTGTTTGTCGTATTTGCAAGTTGTATACGCCGTCCTTCACCGTTACCGTTGGATGCAACAATACACTCGAGAGTTGATTTTATACCATCAACAATTTTTGTGTATTCGGCTTTTTCTTCTGTGAAAACGGCGGTTGTTTTTTCTTCAATAATGCGTGTTGGTTCATAAGTAGCTGACCACCAATGTCCATTGTGGCTATCACGCAAGAAAAATAAAATACCCTGTTGGTCTTCTGCAATATCAGGTATGAAGCGTGTGATAGCATAATCATGCCAACGACTATAACCAGAGCCATTAGCTGTCAGCATTACGGAATAAAAGCCATTTGATAATAGTGCAGTTGCACGGGGATTTAGTGGAGGATTGGTGATAATGCGTACAGGTGCGTTGTCGAATCCTCCAGAGTTATTGCACATGGGATTATCCATCTTTGCATGAAGGATGGGAATTTGGTTTGGTATTTTTTCTTGCAATAATAATTGTGCAGCTTGAATAGTTGGATCTTTGTGAAAACGGTTTTGCATCCGTCTTTCAAAAATAATGTTGCTGATAGCAAGAATGGACATACCATGATGGTGTGCATAATAATTTCGGACGACAGCATATTTTTCCCCTTCTGGTACGCGTGAAGGTGTAAAATCAATAGCGTCATAATAACCGTAAGTCCCCAAAGCTCCAAGTTCGCGCAAGTTTTTTAGATTAATTACAGCGTGAGATGGCATATATTGCGCAGCTAAAAGGCTAGCATAAGGGGCAACGACGGCGTTGCGTGATAAACCACGTTGAAGTCCAAGATGTGGAACACCAATATTAGAATATTGGTAATTCATTAAGTGATCGCGGGCATTGAATGCAGCCTCTGAAACACCCCACGGTAATTTACGTTTATATGCATATTGAATTTGATAGCGAATGATTAATCTATTTGTCCGATCAAGTATGGATCCTAAAGGTTCGTGCATAACAAGAGATGGCATAAGGTATTCAAACATGGAGCCCGACCACGATAGTAGTGCTCCTTGCCAGCCAATTGGGATGAGTAGGCGGCCAAGATGAAACCAATGTTTAAATTTGATATCTCCCTTGGCAATAGCAAAAAGACTCGCGAGGCGTGCTTCTGAAGCTAGGAGATCATAGCAGCTTTCATCAAGCTGACCATCTTGGACACGATAGCCGATAGACAAGAGTTGCCGTTCAGGTTTTTCCAGAAAATCAAACTTCATATCAAAAGCTATTTGTCGTGCTTTTTCAGCTAAGGGGCTTAATTTTTTATGCAGTTGTTTAAAATTATAGCTGTGAGTAGCATCATGACTGTGAATTTCACAAGTTCTAACAAGACGTTGGGCCCAAGATAATGTACGAGCAGAGTCCACTGTTTGAACTATTTGGTCAAGTTGATTCACTAGATGCCAAATATTTTGGGCTGCAGGTAAAAGGTCAAGTATATGGTGAGTGGCTACTTCGGATTGATTTACAAGAGTCCTGATAGCATCATGAAAATGAAGTATGCATTCCTCGGCTTGTGAGCGTAGGAGAGGTGAGATATCCTGGCGGTTTGAGATCTCTTTTAAAGTTTCTTCGAGGATAGCATTAGTATCCAGTATGCCTGATAAATTACTTTTTATTACAAGATTAGGACTTTCAGACCATTCTTTTAAAGCTGAGGAAAGTGTCACTAAATGACCGGCAAGGTTACCTGAATCAACCGTTGAAACGTAAGTTGGTAAAAGAGGTTTGAGCGTATCTGTTTCATACCAGTTATAGAGGTGGCCACAGAATTTTTCCATTTTTTCAATAGTCTGAAGTGTACATTCAATACGTTCGATGGTTTCTTCAAGACCAATCCAACCAAAATCGCGTGCAGCAACAACGGAAAGAAGGTAAACTCCAATGTTAGTAGGGGATGTTCGCTGGGCGAGCTGGGGTTCTGGGTCTTCTTGAAAATTATCAGGAGGTAAATGGTTGTTTTGTATATTAACAAAAGTTTCGTAATAAAGCCAGGTTCTTCGTCCAATGCGTCGTAAAGTTTCTTTATCGTCTGGAGAGATTTCTAGAAAATCCTGAAATGTCTTTGGCTGACTTACAATCCATGCAATTAATGGTGAAAGGAACCACGATAATCCGAAGGGAAAAGAAATAAAAACTGCTGGATGGTTAAAAAACAGAGGTAACATTATAGCAAAAAGGCCAATTAATGATGCCGGCCACATCGTTAGGACATAAAATTTTAAACTATTCGGGGTTGACTGTGTTGCAGCTGAAGTTTTCCACTCGAGAAGGTGGTGTTTTGAAATGAGCATGCGGTACAGTGTGCGAATGATCGCATCTGTCATAAAACAAGCAGAATATGCAATGAAAGCGATTCTGAGAAATATATTTGTCGTTGTGTGGATAATGTGGTTTATGATGAATCGAATATGTCCACGCATGGAATATTCAATATCAGGAGGTATGAATGACTGAAATATCCCTAAAATTGGGGTTATAAATAGACTAAGTAATAAGAATATTTGCCAAATAGTTGCTGCCTTTAATGGTAAAATAGACCACCCCATGATGGCTGCAATCAGCCACATCAGTGGTGTAAGGGAGCGGCGCAGATTATCTTGCATTTTCCAGCGGGTGATGAGACTGATTTGATGGCGTTTAAAAAGGTAAGGTAGCAATTGCCAATCACCGCGAGTCCAACGATGATGACGGGCAACGTCAATATTATAGGCAGTAGGGTAATCTTCGATAACCTCCACGTCACTTACGAGCGCGGTTCGTGCATAACCACCTTCTAAAAGATCATGACTAAGAACAGAATTTTCCTTTATTTTTCCGTTAAGTGCTTGCTCAAATGTGTCAATGTTATAAAGACCTTTTCCTGTGAAGGTGCCTTCTTCTAAGATATCTTGGTAGGTTTCAGATACAGCAAAAACGTAAGGATCGATACCACGGTTAGTAGAAAAAACACGCTGTAGGATAGATGTTTTATTTTCTGTTGTAAGAGAAGGGGTAATACGGGGTTGTAATATACCATAGCCTTTTGTAATCTGCCCGTTTTGGGGATTTAAAACAGGATGATTGAGTGGATGGTTAAGTTTTCCAACTAATTTTGAAACACTCTCGGGAGTGAGACGTGTATCTGCATCTACTGTCATAACAAAGCGACAGTCCATAGGTATACGAGAATCTGGGGCGTAAAAACTGGTATTTTTATTTCCTCGTAATAAAAGATTGAGCTCGTGAAGCTTACCTCGTTTACGTTCCCATCCCATCCAGCATTTTTCACTATTATTATAAAGGCGTTTGCGATGTAAAAGGAAAAATAGAGGGATGTCATTTTGACAGTAACGGTCATTGAGTTTTGCAATGCAATTTTGCGCGTAATTGAAAAGGTCAAGATCTTCTTGAGTTTCTTCTGATTGAGAATCTATCCAATCTGTGATGAGCGCAAAATGAATAGCTCCCTGTGCATTGGAAAGATAATGTACTTCAAGGTTACGTACTTGTTGATCAACATCACTATGCGACGTAATTAAAGTAGGAACAACGACCATTGTACGCGCACTTTGAGGAATGCCTTTCTTATAATCATATCCAATAAGTTTATTTGGTGGAATAAGCCACGAAACAACAGTGTTAAAAAAGGAAAAAGAAGCCTCCATAGTGGGAAAGAATGCCAGTATGGTGAATAAAAGAACCATGAATGATGTTAGGCCAAATGTTTGTAAAACAGTGTGGACCATAAATAAAATAATGGATGTTAGCAGGGTGATAGGGAGCGCAATGGTTCCTATTTTTAAACGACGATAAGAACGCATCCATTTTGTAAAAAGGGATGGGGTGTATCCGCAGGCTTTTTCAAAAATGCAACGGCCTTCGTCAATAAGATACCATCCAATAGAATGGTTTTTTTCAACGGAAGAATTACTCATATGGAGTGAATCTCTAAAGGAAGTTTTCACCATTTCTATAGCTTTATGTGTTACTTCCAGTTCACTCAAAGGTGAGTGGTATGCGATCTTTTCAATTATTTGTCGATATGTGTTACGTGAATGAGAATCAAGTTCAGAAAAATCACTATTTTCACGTAGAATAAAATCTACAAAACTGACAGTTTCAAACCATGCTGTCCAATCCATATCATCAATGATTTTAAGAGAACGAATAATATTACCCATGGTTATACTATCTGTTACTTGATGAGTGGACTCATTAAGAGTTGCTAATTCTGGATTACTGTTGTGGCGATCTAGATGTTTCTTCAGCCATTGCAACGCTGTTGTTGAATCAATTAGTGCATCATCTAATCGATAAAATAAATGAGCTAAAAAGGTTGGATCAGAAGTCAGTGGCTCATAGGAAGTTAACAGAATGTGTAATTGAGATTCATTTTTTGTCAAAGCGATTTTGTCTGCTGCTTGATTGGCATAATGACGTGTTTGTCGTGTTTTATCTATACGCAATGAAAGACGACAGATATTTTCGATCAAGATTATTCTAATAACAGAGGGGAGTGCCCACAATTCGCAAATTTTGAGGGGACAAACTTTCTGAAAGCCATTAACTAAGGCTGTGAGTGTTTCTTGTGAGACAACACTATCTGTGTGGGCGATATAAAGCCACGCTAATGCGAAGATACGTGGCATTTCTATTTTTTTTTCGTAAAGGGGAAGCCGTTTTATAAATGATTTTGGGAAGCTACGACGAAGTTGTTGTATTGTGCGGTCAATAGTATAATGATTGTCAATAAGCCATTGAGCAGAGGGAGTGATGGTTTCGTTGTTTCTTGCAGCAGCATCATTGATGTGGAAAGTATGAAGAATCAGTTTTGCATTTTTGGCTAATTGTTTGTGGAAGTCATTTTTAAGTTCATATTCAGGAAATAAATTTTTTTTCCAGATGCTAAATCATAACCCAATTTGTAAAAATCTTCTTGTGATTGGTAAGAAGAACGAATGGGAAAGGCAGTTTTAGGAAGAGAACGAACTTTCGGTTTGGGGGAAAGAAACTTCTTCATGTAAAATTTTAAGGGTACCATAATACTCTATTTTCACTTAAAAGATGCATTTTTATAGGGTAAGTCGTTATACCACTTTGTCTGAAATGCGAACAGAGTGTAGAAAAAATGAGTTTTCCATTTTGGGGCATTGAGATGATTTTACTTGCTAACTGAAATAGTTAGACGATACGTTAATCGATGAACAAAAAACCGCTCAAAGAGAAAGAGCGGTTTTTATTTTTTGTTTTTTTGATAATTAATCTTGTTCTTGTTTTTTCAAAGCTGCTCCAAGAATTTCACCAAGGGAAGCTCCTGAATCTGCTGAACCATACTGAGCCACAGCTTCCTTTTCTTCTGCAATTTCTAAAGCTTTAATAGAGATTGAGATTTTGCGTGTCTTTTTATCAAACGCAGTAATACGAGCATCAACTTTCTGCCCTATAGAGAAACGTTCAGTACGTTGCTCATCCCTATCACGTGCTAAATCAGCTCGACGGATAATTGTTTCAAGATTATGATCAATTAATTTTACATTAAGGTTATTGTCATTAATTCCAATAACTTCACAAGTAACAATAGCACCCTTGCGCAACTCACCTGAAGCAGCTGCTTCCCCTACTTTATCAGAATGAAGTTGCTTAATTCCCAAAGAGATACGTTCTTTCTCAATGTCAACGTCAAGAACAACGGCTTTAACAATATCACCCTTATTATAAGTATCAATGACCTGCTCTCCAGGGCGATTCCAATCAAGATCGGAGAGATGGATCATACCATCAACATCACCTTCAAGCCCTACGAAGAGGCCAAATTCTGTTTTATTTTTAACTTCTCCTTCAATTTGAGAATTGACAGGGAATTTCTTAGAGAAAGCAACCCACGGATTTTCAGATATCTGTTTTAAGCCTAAGGAAATACGTCGTTTAGAAGAATCAATTTCAAGTACAACAACCTCAACTTCTTGGGATGTAGAAAGAATCTTCCCAGGATGAACATTCTTCTTTGTCCAGCTCATTTCAGAAATGTGGATTAACCCTTCTATACCGGGCTCAATTTCAACAAAACAACCATAATCTGTGATGTTAGTAACAGCACCTGTAATTTTTTTGCCAATAGGATATTTTTCACTAATGCTATCCCAGGGATCCTTTTCAAGTTGTTTCATTCCCAGTGAGATACGATGTGTATCTTGGTTGATACGAATAATCTGAACTTTGATCGTTTGGCCAATTGTGAGGAGCTCGGAGGGGTGGTTAACACGTCTCCATGCCATATCTGTAACATGTAAGAGACCGTCAATGCCACCAAGATCAATGAAAGCACCATAATCAGTGATATTTTTAACTACACCTTCAACAATTTGGGTTTCTTCAAGATTTTGAACAATTTCTGATCGTTGCTCAGCTCGGCTTTCTTCTAAAACAGTACGACGCGAAACAACAATATTACCGCGACGGCGATCCATTTTCAAAATTTCAAAAGATTGTGTATTGTGCATTAAAGGGGTAACATCACGAATAGGACGGATGTCAACTTGGCTGCGTGGTAAAAAGGCAATAGCACCATCAAGATTTACAGTAAAACCACCTTTTACTTGGCTAAAGATGATTCCATCTACACGTGCACTTGCGTTGAATTTTTCTTCGAGACGGGTCCAGCTTTCTTCGCGGCGTGCTTTTTCACGTGACAAAACCGCTTCACCCATCGCATTCTCAATGCGTTCGATGTAAACTTCAACCTCATCACCGGCTTGCAGTGAGTCACCTTTACCTTTGCTTCCAAATTCTTTTAGAGGTACACGTCCTTCGACCTTAAGGCCAGCGTCGATTATGGCCACATCTTTTTCAATTGCAATAATTCGACCTTTAACAACAGATCCTTCATTGAGGTCGTTGGTTTGGAAAGATTCCATTAAAAGGGCTTCAAAATCCGCTTTTGTAGGATTATATTGTGACATAGGAACTCCTGAATATACGCCTTTATCGTGAAAAGGTATGAGCGCGGGGTTAGTGTTGACTATAAGGAGATTTCACAATCCTATCTTCCATAAAGAAAAGAGATTAGCGCCATCTTGGAAATCACCTCAATGATTCTGTTTGACTGTCTAGGTTTTTATGAAAGGATCAATAAAATCACAAGCAGCTGCAAACACTTCTTCTATACTCAATTCCGATGTGTCAAGCAAGTGCGCGTTTTGTGCTGGTTTTAGAGGGTTTTTTTTCCGGGTTATGTCGCGTTCGTCACGCTGTTTCAAGTCTGCAAGAATCTTATTGTAATCTGCTTGCATCCCTTTTTTCAGAATTTCTTGATAACGACGTTTTGCACGTATTTGAATATCGGCTGTGACGTAGAGTTTTACATCTGCATCAGGAAAAACAACAGTACCAGTGTCACGTCCATCAAGTACACTTCTAGGGAATTTTTGAGAGAAGTGACGTTGTTTCATGGTAAGAATATCACGTACGGCTGGTATAACCGCTATTTTTGAAGCTGCTTTGCCAATTTCATGATCACTGAGAAGGGTTGGATTTAAGGTATTTAAATCAAGATCTCTAGCATATGTGATAGCATTTTCTTCGTCATCGCAGGATAATCCCTTTTGTAGGAGTGCATGGGCAATGCTGCGGTAAGTAAGACCGGTATCTAAGTAATGTAGGTGATAATGAGCAGCGATTTTGCGTGCTAATGTGCCTTTGCCAGAAGCTGCTGGGCCATCGATTGCTACAATAAAAGGTTTCAACAAATTTGGCCTCCAGGTTTGTTGATTAAGGGGATTAGTTTTAGAAATTGGCACAGATCGTTCGCTAATTGCCAATAACGGAAGATCTTCCTGAAATGAGCTCGAAGGTTAAGAAAGCATATCACAATGCAACGGTCAAGATATGTTGAACATATCCATCTCTTAGGCTTTAGATAAATTTTGTCTATCAGTAGTAAAAAAAATAGGACTTTTTGCAAATCCGATAAGGTTAATTTTTGATCTTTTAACAAAAGCAGAAAGTCGATCAGACTTTTTACCGTATGGCTGCTTGATTCTTAAAATAATTGTTTTTTAGCAAAAGTTGTCACTACCGCTAAAATGGCACATTCGCCAATCATTTGTAAGGTACATTCTTAGGTATAGTGATGCCCTTTGATATTTGGTGATTAGACACGAAAATAAGAATTGTTTCGTCGATATTTAGAAAATCAATGTTGGGTTCTATTTTCTGGAGTATTTGGATAAAATTTATTCTGGAATTACGAACAAACATATTTTTGAAGTTACATGAGCATTCTAAATGAAAAAAAGCTGCAGCAGATGGAAAAGTAGATCCTTTTAGATATGGTAATTTATCCAGAAGCATAATGATTGATCGTGCAAATGAATAAAATATATGCTTTATTTGTCTTGGTATCACGTCAGACATAAAACATTCTTAATGTGCTTTTTGGGGGATTTTGAATCAAACATTAGCGTAATGATTGTTGATATATCAGTAGTGTGAAAATCAGGATGTGAAAACTAGCAGGAAGAATCGCTGATTTAAATTTTCAAGAAATTAAAAATATACGAAAATAGAATCGGATTGGCGTTTTCGTGACCATAGACAATTGAAGTGGATAATTTTTCAATTTTATTGATTTCTGTTAAACACAGCGAAGCAATGATATGCTTTGACTAGGCGGAAGAAATATCACTTATAAAAAGTTTTTATGCAGTAAAAGCTAGTTACACCTATGATGAATATATGCATCTATTTTAGAATTACCAAAATTCAAAGTTGTCTATACTTATTGTAACAGATAGTTATTGTCGGTTCTATGAGTAAGTCATATGCCTTTTGTGGGTATAAGCGCCCATAATTTACACAATAAAAGTCATATACAAAACATCGTTAATTGTAGAAATACGACTAATATGAGTTTCATCATTTGTAAATCTTAAATCTAATACAGAAGATTTAATGTGACATTGATTCATCACTGAGAACTTTTGA
This sequence comes from Bartonella ancashensis, assembly GCF_001281405.1. Lineage (NCBI taxonomy): Bacteria > Pseudomonadati > Pseudomonadota > Alphaproteobacteria > Hyphomicrobiales > Bartonellaceae > Bartonella > Bartonella ancashensis. Next base: position 593,123 of record NZ_CP010401.1, read on the forward strand.
CTATCATAAAAATAGCTGATTTACGTTATTGTAGACACTACATTACGCGTAAAATCTGCATAATTCTTAACTCAATTTTATAAGACTTGAGAATTCTAAACATATTTTATGGTGAGAATTACAAGAAAATCCATGTGGAATAATACATTTGTCTTTGACAAATACACTATTTTTCGCTTAAGCACCATAAACATCATCCTTTCAGTGAAACTATGCTAACCAAAGAGGCGCGATTCATGGCAAAAAAGGAACTTGGAACCAAGCGTATTGACCCAGAAACGGGGAAGAAATTTTATGATCTAGATCGTGACCCTATTGTGTCGCCTTATACGGGGATTTCTTATCCACGCTCTTACTTTGAAGTTGTGGCAGCTGAAGCGAATAACGAAGAGGAAGTTGATACCGAAGAGCTTGATGCAGCACTTGAGAAGTCTGACTTTATGTTACTTGAAGAGAGTGTCGATGATTCTAAAGGAAGTGATTTGCCTGATTTGGAGGATGATGAGGTGGATCTTGTGGATGATGATGCGTTTTTACCTCATGATGAAGATGATGAGAGTGATGACATGACCGGTATTCTTGGCAATGGTGTTTCCAATGATGATGAACTTTAAAAAGGTTGAGAGGGTTTTCTTTCGTTGAATGTGAAATCTTCTTGATTTTGAAGTCTTATTATTTTGGTAATTTTGTTCGCTTTGGTATTATTCGTCTCATTTTTAGGTTGTGAGTCGTTTTTATGGGGCTATAGCTCAGCTGGGAGAGCGCTTGCATGGCATGCAAGAGGTCAGCGGTTCGATCCCGCTTAGCTCCACCAAAAAGAGTGTTTACTTTTGTAAAGAAGATTTTTTAAAGAGAGCTTTATTGAGGGGGTCATATTGCAGTTTTTGCAAGGTATTTTTCTATTTTTTAGAACATAGGAGTGTAGTAACCCATAATACACAGCTTTTACTTGTTTGTAATGATCAGAAAATCACCACTATTTTCAAAATGATTAGAATCTTTTGTTTACTATACAAGGAAAAAAATAGATTTTACTTTGAGAAAGACCTGCTGTCGTCATTGAGAGGTAAGAATATGAGGTGGCGGTAGGGATATATTGGCATTTTGCGTTTTTCGAAGAAGTAAAGCTAAAATATTTGAGCAATGCAATAGCAAAAAATTTCGAAATCAGACGGTAATTTACAAACGAGGTTTATTTGTAACAGGAAACCTTCTGAATGCATGTGCAACGAAGATCATTTTTTTTCAAGTTGTTTAAGACGATAAAGTGTTTCTAGTGCATCTTTTGGAGATAATTCATCCGGATTAATGTTTTTTAAAGCTTCTTTAATTGCGTCATGTTTATTTTCTGTTTCATGCGAAGAAGTGCTTATTTGAGATGTAAAGAGTGGTAAGTCATCAATCAATTGGTGATCTTTTTTAGCTGTTTTATTTTGTTCTAGTTGATGTAAAATATTTGTTGCACGAAGAATAACTTTTTTAGGTAATCCAGCAATTTTTGCAACTTGTACACCGTAAGATCGATCAGCAGCTCCTTGTGTGATTTCATGAAGAAATATAACACCATCGTTCCAATTTTTAACTTTCATAGTTACGTTGTAAAGATGGTCGAGCTTTTCGGTGAGTGCTGTCATTTCGTGAAAGTGTGTAGCAAGAATGGTTCGGCATTGGTTAACTTCGTGAAGATATTCAACGGTAGCCCAAGCAATTGAAAGACCGTCAAACGTAGATGTTCCTCGTCCAATTTCATCTAAAATCACAAGAGAATGACTGGTAGCATGATTAAGAATAGTTGCCGTTTCAACCATTTCCATCATGAAGGTTGAACGTCCGCGTGCTAGGTTATCAGAAGCGCCAACACGGCTGAATAAGCGGTCAACAATACCAATATGGGCCGAGATTGCTGGTACAAAAGAACCCATCTGGGCCATAATAGCAATGAGAGCGTTTTGACGCAGAAAAGTTGATTTTCCCCCCATATTGGGACCTGTTAATAGCCAAATTGCTGCGTACTGATGATTTTGTTTTGAAGAAAGGTCACAGTCATTAGCAACAAATTGGTTAGCCATCTGTTTTTGTAATGCTTGTTCTACAACAGGGTGGCGACCTGCAGTGATGCGAAAAGTTAGAGAATGATCGATAATTGGACGGCAATAATTTTGTTCTTCAGCTAGGAAAGCTAAGGAAACGGATACATCTAAGATTGCAAGTGCTTCGGCAGCTTTCCGAATAAAATTAGCCTGTTCTGTAATTTCGCTCACAAGCATGTCAAATATTTCTAATTCAAGCGTTGTGGCATGGTGAGTTGCGTGAGTAATGCGGCTTTCAAGCTCAGCGAGTTCTGTTGTTGTAAAGCGCATAGCATTTACCATCGTTTGCCGATGGATAAAACGCGCTTTTATTTGAGGATCATTTGTGAAAAAATTGGCTTGTGAAGCTGTAACCTCAATGAAGTATCCTAGAATATTATTGTGTTTAATTTTAAGGGTTTTTATACTTGTTTCTCGAACATATTGTGCTTGAAGTTCAGCAATAACACGACGAGATTCATCGCGTAGACGACGCATTTCATCTAGTTCTTGATGATAATTTGAACGAATGAATCCTCCATCACGTTTAAGTAGTGGAAGATTATCAGCCAGCGCTTGATCTAGGCGAGCATGTAAAGTTGTTGGTAGGTTTGAAAATATTTCTCGCACGTCGCTTATTTCTTGAGGTAGAAGTTCATTACCGAATAACTGATTGAGTTCGCTAATAATTTCAAAACCACGTTGAATTGTTGCTATGTCACGTGGCCCTCCTCGATTAAGGGCTAAACGTGAAAGAGCACGAGGCATATCTGGCCCTCCTTTTAAGACTAATCGAATGGTCTCTGAAAGAGAAGTATTGCGTAAGAAAAAAGTGATTGAATCAAGACGTTTATTAATAATTTCAGGAACAGTTAGAGGAGAAATTAGACGATCAGCAAGAAGACGTGAACCACTGCCTGTAACGGTGCGATCAATGGCCTTTAATAAACTTCCATCTCGTTGACCAGATGTTGTGCGAATGAGTTCAAGATTGAGTCTAGTTGCAGCATCAATGAAAAGGGTAGAATTTTCGTTCTGTCTCTCAGGGTGCATGAGAGGAGGGCGGTGGCTGATTTGTGTTTTTTCAATGTAGCGAATGGTTGCTGCAATAACCGAAAGTTCAGTTCGTGAATAATCGGAAATACCTTCAAGTGTTGATAATTTGAAGTAGCTGCAAATATCACGTTCAGCAGTAGTTGTATCAAAGAGGATAGCTGGTTGAGGTGAGATGGTATGACTGAGAACATTAAAAAATGATTTTAAAGATTTATCATAAAACAATGAATCGGCTACAATGATTTCTTGTGGGTCTATACGCATAATGTCGGTTAAAAGCTTTTCAATATTACTTTCTGCAACGCGAAATATGCCTGTAGAAATATCTATCCAAGAAATTGCGAATTCTTCCCTATCATCTATCTTAATGCGAGAGAGTGCCATTAAGTAATTTGCACGTGCTGGATCAAGAAGTTTGTCTTCTGTTACTGTTCCAGGCGTTATGAGGCGAACAACTTCGCGTTGAACAATCGATTTTGAACCACGTTTTTTAGCTTCTCCAGGATCTTCAGTTTGTTCGCAGACAGCAACACGGTATCCGCAAGAGATCAATTTTTGCAAATAGTCATCTGCAGAATGAACAGGAACGCCACACATTGGGATATCATTACCTAAGTGTTTTCCACGTGTCGTAAGTGTAATTCCTAAAGCTTGAGAAGCTTTAATTGCATCATCAAAGAATAATTCATAAAAATCGCCCATACGATAAAAAAGAAGAAAGTCGTCATGGATCGCTTTGATTTCTATATATTGCTCCATCATGGGGGTCAAACGTTCTTGATGATTTTTAGATGGAGCCAAAAATTGCAAAGTGGTATTATCTTGAGAAATATCCTTTTTTTCCATTTTAATGTGTTCGTTCCTTCTTATACACTATCCTTTTTTATTTACTTCGTAGCATATCTTCACTATCTTCGCACTGAAGGATATGACTAGCCCTTTATAAGGTGAGTAGTAATTCCTGGTATGTGAATCAGATTTTGAAATCATCAAATGATTGTATTCATAAGCTGTTTTAGGAGAAAAACAATAAAGATGGAACAAAATAAACAAGAACACGCAGTTTACAAAACGGTTTATAGTGCAAGTGAGCAAGAAGCTCTTGATTTTCATAGTAATGGTCAACCTGGAAAACTTGGAATTGTTGCGACAAAACCCATGGTAACGCAGCGGGATTTAACATTAGCTTATTCACCAGGAGTTGCTGTTCCTGTTCATGCAATCGCTCAGAATCCAGAATTAGCTTACAGTTATACGGCTAAGGGAAATCTCGTTGCCGTTATATCGAATGGGACTGCTATTTTAGGTTTAGGAAATTTAGGTGCATTGGCGTCTAAACCAGTGATGGAAGGAAAGGCAGTTCTTTTTAAGCGTTTTGCAGGTATTGATTCAATTGATTTGGAAATTGATACAGATGATGAGGAAAATTTTATTAATATTGTACGCCATTTAGAACCATCCTTTGGTGGTATCAACCTTGAGGATATTAAAGCGCCCGATTGTTTTGTCATTGAACAACGTTTATGCGAAGTGATGGATATCCCAGTTTTTCATGATGATCAGCACGGGACTGCGATTGTTGCTGTTGCCGGTATGATAAATGCTTTGCATTTGACTGGACGAGACATGAAAAATGCACGATTGGTTTGCAATGGTGCTGGTGCTGCAGGTATTTCTTGTATTAAACTTCTTAAAGAGATCGGTTTTAAACCTGAGAATATTCTATTGTGTGATACAAAGGGCGTTATTTACGAAGGTCGTGAAGAAGGCATGAATCCATGGAAATTGGCTCATGCTACCGAAACAGATAAGCGTACTCTTGCTGAAGCAATAAAGGATGCTGATATATTTTTTGGAGTTTCTGCTAGAGGAGCATTAACTAGCGAAATGGTGAAGTCAATGGCAGCTCAGCCGATTATTTTTGCCATGGCTAATCCTGATCCGGAGATTACACCAGAAGAGGTAATGCAGGTGCGTCATGATGCTATTGTCGCAACAGGTCGATCAGATTATCCTAATCAAATTAATAATGTTCTTTGTTTTCCATATATATTTCGTGGTGCACTTGATGTGCGCGCGACGACCATTAATGAACATATGAAAATTGCCGCAGCAAAAGCTATCGCAGATCTGGCACGTCAAGAAGTTCCAGAGAGTGTCGTGAAAGTTTCTTATGATTGTCAGTTAAAGTTTGGTCAAAATTACATCATACCTACTCCATTTGATCCTAGATTGCTTCCAGTTGTTTCAGTTGCAGTAGCAAAAGCGGCAATGGAAAGCGGTGTTGCTCGGAAATATATTGATAATTTAGCAGTTTATGAAAATGACTTGAAAATGAGGTATGATTCTGTACACCTGTAATCGGCTATTTAAATAGATTAGATGTGTGTCATCATGTTTTTGGAAAGAAATAGCGTCAATTGAGATTTTACCGGAAGGTTAAGGTAGTTTGGCGCACGAGGATCGTTATTTCTGTACATGGTTTTCTGTGTTTATTTTCAATTATTTTGATAGGTAGAGAAGTATTAGAATGGTATATTACACGCTACACGCAATTACAGTATTTGAGGCTGTCTTTTGCCTGTTTACAATATTAGTTGGTGCAATGGCTAAGAACAGATTAAACACTATAATATAGTGGTAGATATTTCGTAACTTATTAAAATGGTAGCATAATAATTAATAAAACATGATAATTTTTGTCCTGAAGAAATCGTTTTAGTATTTGGGATAGAGTTTTTGCTTTCGTGAATAGATAAAGGCGTTAATAGTGCAGGACATACAGGTGCTTGTCTGCCTGTGGGGTTGATGCATTTACTTCAAGAAGGTTATAAAATTTATACTTTTTATGCAATTCAAATGATTATTATACAATGGCAAAGATAGCACGATATTCTCATATATGTCTTTTACGTGAGATGCCTATGGTTACACGTGCGGAGCAAACTTCTCATCAAAACAATGACACTCAAAATCTCAGGATTTTACTCATTAAGTACAAAAATCATATGTAATTACGCAAGGGAGGTGTTAAGGTTGAGGAGTTGGGTTATTTTTTTCTCTTCAGCAACACGTTTTTGAAACAAAGCAACAAAATCAATTGGGTCAATCCACAGAGGAGGGAAGCCACCGCTTTGAGTTGCATCAGATATGATTTGCCGAGCAAAGGGAAATAAAAGCCTAGGACACTCAACGAAGATAAGCGGCATAATATGCTCTTGAGGAATATTTTTAATGTGAAAAACACCACCATAAACGAGCTCTACGTGAAACAGCACATCATCTACATTATCACAAGCCTTCACCGAAAGTGATAAGAGAACATCATAATTGTCATCACCTATTGGATTTGCATCTATATTGATACTTATTTCAATTTGCGGTGCCTTTTCTCGTGGGCGTAATGAACGTGGAGCATTCGGATTTTCAAATGATAGATCTTTTAAGTACTGGGTTATTACAGCAAAAACAGGTCCTTCCCCGTTATTATTGTTTACTTCACCTTCAGCCATACTAATAACCTCATACTAACGCATATCTTGTTTCATTGAGATAGGAGGATTATCATGCCTCACAAGTGGTTTCAAGAAATGTTCTCATTATCTCTGTTGTTTTTTTGTGTATCTATCGTTATTTTCTCTATTTTGTGTGATGATTTTCAATCTTTGTACCAAGGAGATTCTTTTTTACTGCAGTTTTGATAATCTTCTGCACTAAGATCAATGGTTTTTTCGTTTTTTGTTTTGGTATGAGGGCTCGATTTATTTGCTTGGAGTAGAAAGAGAAAACAAACGAAGGTGCGCACAGGTTTTATAAGGAGAAGTAATCCCAAAATATCACTCACAAAACCAGGAAGAATAAGAAAAATTGCACCAATAATAATGAAAAGTTCATCTGTTATGTTGTGTTTTAATTCATATCCTGGGACAAAGCTGCGTCGCATATTGCTTAGAAGGTTAATACTATAAGCACGCAAGAGAATGCATCCACCTACGGTAGTTAAGAAAATTAAACTAAAAGTTGCAAAAATTCCAATTTTATTTCCGATGATGATAAGGCTAGCAACTTCAATAAAAATAGCAACAAGGATGATTACTGAAAGATAGCGAGTTCCTATATGATAGATTTTTGTCATGTTAAAATTCCATTTTCGACATTTTATACAGAAAAAATTTATGCATAAGTACTTTTTTGTTTAAGTTGGGGATCACAAATGTAGTTTAATTGACAATATTTGAGTAGTTAGTTGATTTATTTTACATGTTTACTGATAAATGATATGAAATATAGCGCTTGTGGTAAGCCATTTAAAATTTGGAGATTAACAAAATTCATGAAATTTGATTTTGCATTGGGGATAGCCTTTGTTATCATGGTAGTTGCTTTTGTGCAATTGCGTAATGTCCTCGGGAAACGTACCGGTTTTGAGAAACCTCCCTTCGATCCTTATTCTGATCACTCTAAAGAGGTTAAGGTAGAGGGAGTTGAGGGTGTTATTTCTTTGCCTTCTCAAGTCAGTGCAAAAAAGGATGATTTTGGTGATATTGACGCTATTGCTCCAGAAGGGAGTGCGTTAAATGATGGGTTGCGATCCATTCGTCAAATTGATCCTAATTTTTCGCCTCAATTTTTTATGAATGGTGTTCAAATTGCTTATGAGTTAATTATGTCAGCTTTTGCACAGGGTGATCGCGATAAGCTGAAAGAACTTCTTTCTTGGGATGTTTTTGAGAGTTTTTGTGCAGAGATTGATCAACGTGAGGAAAGAAATGAAAAGATCCAATTTACTTTTGTTGGAATTAACAAGGTTGAATTTGTTGCAGCAAGAGTGCATGGGAAAGAGGAATTATTGACTGTGCGTATTGTCAGTGAGATTATCTCTGTGACTTACAATGCACAAGAAGAGCGTGTAGATGGTGATCCTGAGGCCATCGTGGAAATTAAGGATGTGTGGACTTTTATTCGAAATAGTGCATCAAAAGATCCGAATTGGAAGCTTTTTGCGACAGAAGATGAAAGTTAAAGAGGTTGCTTTATCGGTTACTTCTTTGAATGAAGTTTAAAAATAAGATGGCTGAAAATGAACGGGATAAAGACAAAAACTTGTTGATTTCACAAAGTTATTTGTGGGACATGGTTTGTAGTACTGTAGTACCCTTTCATGGTAGATCTGTCCCTTCTATCAAGGAGGAGATAAGAAGTGTTTATAGTGAGCAACCGAAAATAATGCAGGCTGCTCTTCATGTTGAAGGGCATAAGAAGCAGTATAGAACTTTTAAAAAAATGGGGGAAGTAGCTAAAGAGGTACAAAAAGTATCTCGCTATGATCCCAAGACATATCGTAAAATCGCGAAGGAAAATTTTTTTACGGACGCGTGGATTGATCTTCACGGTCTCACTCAGAATGCAGCTTATTCTTCTTTAAAAGAATTTCTGCAATCTTCTCAACAACGTGGATTGCGCCATGTTTTAGTGATAACGGGAAAAGGTCGATCGTATGGTAGCGATGGTGTTTTATGTCGATTTGTCCCTTATTGGCTATCAACATCGATTTTTCAGTGTTATGTGTATGCGTTTGAGCAGGCTGCTCGCAAACATGGTGGTTATGGTGCAGTTTATGTTTGGTTGCGCCGTTTGTATAAATAGTACCTCGATACTCAAAACATTTCAGGTTTTATGAAGAACGATGGTATTGTGTCGAATTATACCGAGAAGAGCTTTATTATAGCAGATTAGATTTTGTCTTTTGCTTAATCACTGCTGTTTTGGAGACGATAGCAGGAGAGATGTGTTTCTTTTCTAGAACGAATAATAGTGTGTTTATCAGATATGAGTGATTGTTGGGGGGCACAAAAATCTTCAGAGAGTTTTAAAAAAGCTAAATTCTAGGAGATGATTTTCAGGGACCCATTTTCGGAGAAAAATGCTCTAATATTTTAGGGGTTGTTTAGTTTTTAGTTGCAGAAGAGATTTTTTTACACCGATCCTTCGGACAATTCTGATGGTTTAAAACAGTAGTTTGTTGAACAAAATTCACATGTGACAGTTATTCGTTGATTTTTAATTGTTTGAACACGTTCTTCTGCGGAAAATCCTTCTAGTATTTCTTTAATTTTTTTATGTGAGCAAGAACACTTATCTGAGATAGGAATAGCGTTGAAGATTCTGACACTATGTTCATGAAAGAGGCTAAATAATAACCGCTTGCTTCCGATTTGAGGATTAGTTAATTCTGTGTCTTCAATAGTTGCGGTGAGTGCCTGAGCTTCCCTCCATTGATCTTCAAGTTGATTACATGTTTTAAGTACGTCTGAATTTTTATTGGTTTTATGAATTGCATTATGGTCAGGTATTTGAGGTAAGAGCTGGGTTAGAATGCCTCCTGCATGCCATTTTTTTCCTTGCTCGTCGTAATTTTTTAACGTGGTGACCGCTAAATGAATATTTGTAGGGATCTGTTCTGATTGAGCAAAATACGCGTGGGCAACATCTTGTAAACTTGATCCATCTAATGCAACAATTCCTTGATAGCGTTGCGTATAGTTTCCTTGATCAATTGTCAGGGCTAAAGTACCTTTTCCAAGGAGCACTTCTGGGGATGTTTGATTGTTGATTACTGCTTGTTGTAGGCGTTTTTCATCAAAACGAGCATATCCACGTAAGTGCGAAGGGGCAGTAAAATCACACACTAACATACTCACAGGACCATCAGAATGGGTTTGTAAAATAAACTTACCTTCGAGTTTTAGAGATGTTCCAAGAAGAACGGTGAGAACAAGCGCTTCTGCTAAGAGATATGACACAGGCTCAGGATACTGATGTCTTGTTAAGATAGAATCCAAAACTTTTCCAAAATGTACAGCTCGTCCACGAATGTCGAGTGCTTCAACTTGGAAAGGAAAGACAACATCACCTTCGGTCGAGCTGATATCACTCAAGTAGACTTCACTTTTGGGTTGATTTGTCATTTTACACATATTTTTTATAGTCGATATCAGAAAATTATAAATTTTATGCGGAAAAATGCGTGTTTTGTAAACACCACGAGAGAACAGCTTTTTGGGTATGAAGACGATTTTCTGCCTCATCGAATACAACGGAGTGCGGTCCATCAATGACAGCATCTACAACCTCTTCACCACGATGTGCAGGAAGGCAGTGCATAAAGAGGCTATCAGATTTTGCTAATTTCATGAGGGCTTCATTGACTTGGTAAGGCTTAAAAATAGCGGGATCATATGCACGTGATTCTTGTCCCATAGAAAGCCACGTGTCAGTAATGATACAATCAGCATTTTCAGCAGCCTCTTGAGGATTGTTTGTCAGAGTAATATGAGCACCCCGTTCACGAGCCCAGTTAATATATTTTTCCTGTGGTTCATTTCCTTTTGGTGTAGCAATACGTAAATGGAAATCAAAAAGGACTGTTGCTTCAATCAAGGAGTGAAGAACATTATTTCCATCTCCCATCCAAGCGAATATTTTTCCTGCAATTGGCCCACGGTGCTCCTCGTAGGTAAGAATATCTGCAAGAATTTGACAAGGATGTGTGTCATCTGTCAATGCATTAATGACAGGGACACAGGAAGATTGAGCTAATTCGAGCATTCGATGATGTGCTGTTGTTCGTAGAAGAATAATATCTACGAAGCGTGATAAGACACGCGCTGTATCAGTGATGGTTTCGCTGTGACCAAGTTGCATCTCTGATCCTGTTAACATGATGGTTTCTCCACCAAGTTGACGCATGCCTACATCAAATGAAATACGTGTGCGTGTGGATGGTTTTTCAAAAATCATTGCGAGTGTTTTACCAATGAAAGGTTTTGAAATTTTTCCTTCTTTAAAAGTTGTTTTAAGAATTTTGGAATGATTAATAAGAGCACGTGCTGTTTGTGGTGTTAAAATGGACAAGTCAGTAAAGTGACGAAGAGTTTTTGCCATGATATTATGCTCTTTTTTCTTCATTTATTTTTGAAAGATGAGCGATTGCTTTTTCAATACGAGACAAGCCTTCATATATTTCATCTTCAGTTATGATAAGAGGGGGCAGAAAGCGCACAATATTCTTTCCAGATCCGACGCTTAAAATATGTTCATTATCCAGCGCCGTAATAACTTCATTTTGAGGTATTTTGCAATGGATTCCCATCATAAGTCCTGTTCCCTGAATTGAACAGATAATATCAGGGTAAGTTTTATGGATGGTTAATAGTCCTTTTTCAAGTTTGTAAGCCATTTTTTGAACATGATAGAGGAAACCAGGTTCTAAAACACTATCAAGAACGCTATTGCTAACAGCGATACCAAGAAGGTTTCCTCCAAAAGTTGATCCATGGGTTCCAGGTGTCATGCATTTTGCAGTTTTTTCTGTCGCGAGACAGGCTCCTAATGGGAAGCCACCTCCTAATCCTTTTGCGAGTGTGAGAATATCAGGTACGATATCACTCCATTCGTAAGCAAAGAGCTTTCCTGTTCGTCCTATGCCTGTTTGGATTTCATCTAAAATCAATAACAAGCCATTTTCATCACATAATTTGCGCAAGAGTTTCAAAGTTTCATGGGGAACTATACGCAATCCTCCTTCACTCTGAACAGGTTCAATGAGAAGAGCTGCTGTATTATCATTAATAGCATTCCTCAGGGCTGTTTGATCATTAAAGGGAACTTGGATAAAACCAGCAGCTTTTGGTCCAAAACCCTCGAGATATTTTTCTTGTCCACTGGCTGCAAGTGTAGCAAGTGTACGGCCATGAAATGCACCTTCAAAAGTGATAATTTCTACGCGTTCTGGTTTTCCTGAAGTATAATGATAACGGCGAGCAGTTTTAAAGGCACACTCCAGTGCTTCAGCACCAGAATTACAGAAAAAAACTTTGTCAGCAAAGCTGTTAGCACAAAGGCGTGCAGCAAGGGATTCTTGTTCAGGTGATTGAAAAAGATTGGAGACATGCCAAAGTTTTTCGGATTGTGTTTTGAGAGCATTAGTCAATTTTGGGTGATTATATCCCAGAACATTAACAGCAATACCGGATGTAAAATCAAGATAATGCTCTCCTTTGTTAGAGATAAGCCAAACACCATCACCTCTTTCGAAATATAAATCGCGCCGTGTAAAAGTGTTATAGAGGAACTGTGAAGCAATGAGATCCATTATTATTTCCTTAACATTACATTTTTGAGCGCTATCATGGGATAATAAAATATAACTGCACCTACAAATGTACCATAATCTACATTTCATTACGATAGACTATTGTGTCAATGAATAAAAAATAAATTAAGCTCCCCCTCCATATTTATAAATATGCAAGAAAATATTTTATCATGGTTGGTTCGCAAATTGGGGAAAACTTTTTAAAAGGACACTTAAGAGAAGGAAAGACTCTTGTCATAAAGTCAGTGGATGTTGTAGTTGGAAGGAGCAGGGAAAATTACGTTTCCGTTTGTGAATTCTGTAAGTTGGGTAGGATCTTTGGTGTGCCTCAGTTTAAGGTTTAGGGGTGTTCCTTTAGGTTATTAAGTGTAATTCATAGAGATATTTTGAATACATCTCATAGGGATGGTCGGAATGGAGTTTTAGTATGGGTTGGACATCTGAGCGTGTTGAACTTCTCAAGAAGTTTTGGAATGATGGTTTAAGTGCAAGTCAAATCGCAGCTCAGTTAGGTAATGTTAGTAGGAATGCGGTGATTGGTAAAGTTCATCGTCTAAAGTTGCCAGGACGTGGGAAAACGACACAATCAGTCTCGCGTGCGCAGAAAAATCAAGCAGATGTGAGTTCGTCAACGTCACGGATAAATCGTGCAGTATCACCTATTGCTTCTGTAAATGCAGCGTCCTCTAATGTAGGGACAACAGATCTGAATGTGGAGCTTGTAGATGATGATGTAGCAAAAGGTGATGTTTTTGCAAAATCAGATGTTGTGGTACCCATTGCGCGTCATCTCAACCTTTTACAATTAAGTGAGAATACGTGTAGATGGCCAGTTGGTGATCCTTTGTTATCAGATTTTCACTTTTGTGGTGCTGATTCAGGAGAGGGGAGTCCGTATTGCACTTTTCATGCTAAGATAGCATTTCAGCCTCTTTCAGAAAAACGGCGCGTAAAGGTGTAAGTTTAATTTTTTGAAAATTAAAATTATCATTACGGTCCGGTATAAATTTGAATAATGTTAGCTCTGGAACCTGTCTGCATCGTTGGTTGCTGTGTTCAAGAAGTTTGACTTTTATCTTTACATAAGTGATTAAATTACATCAAAATTATAATTTTGTAATGATTTTCAGGGAAAATTCGGTCCAAATATTATTGGGCTATTTTGTGGGAGATTGTGTTGTAGCTACGGCTTTTTCGATTTCTGGTAAGATTTTTTTCTGGTAAATTTGCTCTGTTAGGGTGCCCGTGTGCTTGGCTATAATGGTGCCATCCTTGTTTAGAAGGAAAGTTTCTGGTGGTCCATATACTCCCCAATCAATAGCTGCATGGCCTGTGGTATCAAAGCCTATGTATTTAAAAGGATTACCGAAGTTTGCTAAAAATCGTTTGGCATTATCTTTGTTGTCTTTATAGTTAATTCCAATAAGATGAAAGCGCTTGTCTTTTGCAATTTCCATGAGTATGGGATGTTCTTGACGACAAGGTAAACACCACGATCCCCAAAAGTTGATTAATGTTATATGTCCTTTAAACTGTTCTATAGTCAAATACCCATCATGATTTAATAAAGGGAGATAAGTCTTGGGTGCTAACTTTCCGGTTAATGTACTCTGAGTAAAAGATGTATCATAAGAATGCTGCTTATTGATGGAGTAGAAAAGGAGTATCATTAAAAAGGAGAAAAAAATAAAAGGTCCACAAAAGTTCAATAAAGTAAAAAATGAAATTTTTTTTTCTGATGTAAATAGGGGGATCTCCATTATATTTTTCTCTCCAGAAAATCTCCTTCGTTTGTAGTTTTTGTAGAATTTTTTTTGACGTATGGCTTTGTAAACAGTATACCCAATCAGATAAAGTAGAACAGCAGAAGAAAGTGTATAGCTTAAAATAACGATATGTTCGTGGTGGAATGTTCCGAGTAAAGTATCAATGCGTTGGAAAGAATTTTCTAATCGTTGTTGGGGAATGTCACTGAGTCCATGCATGATGAAAGAATCCTGGGTTTTGTGCGGTGAGCTGCTTGGGTTTGCAGTATTTTAATGCGACGGTGAGTGATTTCATTTCTCATAGCCATTAGATATAACACAACGAATAAGTGAGCAAAACAAATTGCCATTGTTATCAGCGGCCATAACATGGTGCTGTCAATTGTCGTACCCCCTGGACGTATGAGAGATGCTTGTTGGTGTAATGTATGCCACCAATAAACAGAGAACTTTATTATGGGGATGTTAACTAATCCGACCAGTGTCAAAATTGATGTGGCATACGCAGCTTTAGCTGGATTGATAAAAGCACGCGAGAGCATGGTGATAGCGAGGTAAATAAAAAACAGTATTAAAACCGACGTTAATCGGGCATCCCAAACCCACCATGTTCCCCATGTTGGATGCCCCCAAAGTGCTCCTGTAACTAAGGCTAAGGCTGTAAAAGTTGTTCCAATGGGCGCTCCACATTTAAGGACTATACTCGCAAGATTGTGACTCCAGATGAGAGTAATGAATGCTGCGATGCTCATTATGACATAGCAAAGTGTAGATAACCATGCAAAGGGTGCATGAATATACATTATTTTGACGGTAATTCCTTGTTGATAGTCATTGGGAGACTTCATAACTAGGGTAATACCCAAAACAAGCAAGAGCACTGTCATACCAATTAACCACGGTAAAAGAGCAGTGCTGATTTTCATAAAATAAGTCACATCTGTGAAAACAAATTTCATGTTTCTCTTATTTTGCACTTTATTCATAGGTCTATAATAGGCATACTTTTGGTTTGCAGCAATTGTCTTTATACTATTCTGATAAATATTTGAGTATTATAGCTACTATAAAAGAGCTGAATATAATTAGAAAGAGTGAAAGAGCGATAAGAAAAGATAAAACAGTAATAAAGGAGATATCGTGCATTGCCATAGCTGTAGTAGCGGAAACACCAAAAATTACTACAGGAATTGTCCATGGCAAAATGATGATGAAAATGAGAAGGGTACTATGTATTAGCGATGTCGTTAATGCTGCCCCAATTGCTCCAATGAAAATGATAGCTGGTGTACCACACAAAAGGGTTATTACAGCTGCAAAAATCGTAACTCCATTTAAGTGGAGCATGAATGATAAAAGAGGAGTTATGAAAATAAGGGGCAACATGGTGCCTGCCCAATGAGTAAAACATTTTACAAAAATGATGAAGATTAAGCTTTTTCTTTGATCAGAGAGAATAAATTGGTCAAGAGTACCATCGTCATGATCGGCTTGAAAGAGTTTATGCAGATTGAGAAGGCCCGCAAGTAATGCTCCAATCCATAGTATACCGGGGCCTACACGTGTGAGGGTATCTGGGTCTGGTCCAACGGCAAAAGGAATGATCATGATGATAGCAATAAAAAACAAGAGACCTGTTAACAAAGGACTCTGCGGTGTTAGTGCCAATTTAAGATCACGCCAAAAAAGTGCTTTCATCTTATTATTCCTGATGGGGGAGGAAATTTTCTAAGGTGATGATGTGATTTGCTGGAATGTTAAGGGATGTATGGGTTGCTACAATAATCATTCCGCCTTGATTAAGGTGGTGTTGAAAAAGATTGGTGCAAATAGTCTGTGCGCGTTCATCCAAACCGGATATTGGTTCATCCAAAATCCAAATAGGGCGGTATGATAGTAGAAGACGAGTGAGAGCTACACATCTTTTTTGTCCCGTTGATAAGACATTAAAGGGTAAATGTTTAAGATCAGAAAGACCTAGATTTTCGAGGGCTTCATGAGGGTGGTGAAGACACTGACCATAAAAGTCCGCCCAAAAGTTTAGATTATCAATGACGGACAAGTAATTTTTCATTGTATTTTGAGTACTTAAATAGTGGCTAGCTATTGCTAAAGGATATATTTTATTATGATCCTTAAGTATAACATGTCCTTTAGAAGGTTGTAGGAGACCGACGATGATTCGTAGCAATGTGGATTTTCCGACACCATTTGGACCTGTAACTATCATAAGTTGTTGTGTAGACAGACAAAAAGAAAGATTTTGAAAGAGAATTTTTTCGTCTCTATAAGCTGTTAAATTTTTTCCTAAAAGCATCATATGACTACCTATTTTCGTCAATTCTTACATTTTTTGTTATATTATAAAACAAAAAAACATTTTTTTATGCAATTGTATCTAGAATAGTTCTAGGAATAGTTCTATAAGGCATGCACTGCTCCAATGGTGTTGTGAAGCAATTTTGGGAGGTGCTTTCTGAATTTATCGAGAATTTTAAGCTTGTCGGTAGTTTCGATGAAAGTAAAGAGTTGGAAGATATAATAGCACTAATATCCAACGTTACAGCTTAGCTTGTAATTTGCGTTGTTTATTTCGGAAAGTGAATGATTGTGTAGTATGAGGGTGAGCAGCCATGTCTCAGATTGATAGTTTCAATTGTCGTAGAATTTTAGATGTTTGTGGCAAGGAATATGTCTATTATAGCTTGATTGCAGCGGAAGAAAATGGGCTTAAGAATGTTTCTCGGTTACCATTTTCAATGAAAGTTCTTCTTGAAAATTTATTACGATTTGAAGACGGTCGTACAGTTAAAAAGGAGGACATTTTAAGTATCGTTCAGTGGTTTCATGATAAAGGGTGTGTTGGTGCAGAAATTTCTTATCGTCCTGCGCGCGTCTTGATGCAAGATTTTACAGGTGTTCCTGCAATTGTTGATCTTTCTGCAATGCGTGATGCTATGGTGAAGCTTGGTGGTGATGCTGAGAAAATTAACCCACTTATTCCTGTAGACCTTGTCATTGATCATTCTGTTATCGTTGATCATTTCGGTAATCCGACTGCATTTGGAAAAAATGTTGAGCATGAATACGACCGCAATGGTGAAAGATATCGTTTTCTTAAGTGGGGGCAGCAAGCGTTTAAAAATTTTCGTGTTGTTCCTCCAAGGACAGGGATTTGCCATCAGGTTAATTTGGAGTATTTAGCACAGTGTGTGTGGGTGAAAGATGGAGATGGTGATCAAGTTGTTTATCCTGATACGTGTGTAGGAACCGATTCACATACAACAATGGTAAATGGTTTGGGTGTTTTAGGTTGGGGTGTTGGTGGCATTGAAGCTGAAGCAGCAATGTTGGGGCAGCCAATTTCTATGTTGTTACCCGAAGTTATTGGTTTTTGTTTAACAGGTCAGTTAAGAGAGGGGGTAACTGCCACCGATCTAGTGCTGATGGTTACACAAATTTTACGTAAAAAAGGTGTTGTTGGTAAGTTTGTTGAATTTTTTGGACCTGGTTTAGAGTATATGACACTTGCCGATCGGGCAACAATTGCGAATATGGCTCCAGAATATGGAGCAACATGTGGTTTTTTCCCGATAGACAAAGAAACAATACGCTATCTTAACATGACCGGGCGTGATGAAAATCGAATTTCCTTAGTTGAAGCATATTTTAAGGCACAAGGAATGTGGCGTGATGAGAAAACAATAGATCCTATTTTCAGTGATATTATTGAATTGGATATGGGAAGTGTCGTTCCTGCTATGGCAGGTCCTAAGCGTCCAGAAGGGCGTGTTCCCTTAGAAAATGTAAGGCAGAATTTTGAAATAGCTTTGGTTGATGATTATAAAAAAACAGACAATTTAAATAGTCGCTATCAAGTTGAGAATGAACGTTACGATCTTGGTCATGGGGATGTTGTAATTGCTGCGATTACATCTTGTACGAATACGTCAAATCCAAGTGTTTTAATTGCAGCAGGTCTTTTAGCTCGCAATGCTGTAAAAAGAGGTCTAAAAAGCAAACCATGGGTTAAGACTTCGTTGGCGCCTGGTTCACAGGTAGTTGAGGCTTATCTTCTTGATTCAGGTCTTCAAAAATATTTGGATATTTTAGGATTTAATTTAGTAGGGTTTGGATGTACAACTTGTATCGGAAATTCTGGTCCCTTACTTTCAGCTATTTCTAAAACAATTAATGATAATAATTTGATTACTGCAGCGGTTCTTTCAGGTAATCGTAATTTTGAAGGACGTGTGTCTCCGGATGTGCAGGCAAATTATTTGGCTTCTCCTCCACTGGTTGTTGCGTACGCCATAATGGGGACGGTGTGCAAAGATTTAACAAAAGATCCTCTTGGCACAGATTTAAGCGGTCATCCTTTATACCTCAAGGACATCTGGCCAACTTCTAGAGAGATACAGGAGTGCATTGAGCAACATGTTACACGCCATATTTTTATTGAAAAATATGCTGATGTGTTCAAGGGGGATGAAAACTGGCAAAGAGTTGACGTTCCTGCAGGTGCTACTTATTTATGGGATAATCAGTCAACTTATGTGCGCAACCCCCCTTATTTTGAAGGTATGCTGAAGAATTCTTGTGCGTTGGAAGATATTAAAAATGCACGAATTTTAGGTTTGTTTGGTGATAAAATTACAACAGATCACATTTCTCCTGCTGGGTCGATAAAAGTTGATTCTCCAGCGGGAAGATATTTAATTGATCGTGACGTTAAAGTGACAGATTTTAATCAGTATGGAACACGTCGTGGAAATCACGAAGTAATGATGCGTGGAACTTTTGCTAATATTCGAATTCGTAACTTTATGTTAGGAGAGAATGGTCGTGAAGGAGGGTACACTATTCACTATCCATCAAAAGAAGAAACAACGATTTATGATGCAGCGATGGCTTATGGACGGGAGGGTATTCCACTTGTCGTTTTTGCTGGCATCGAATACGGTAATGGGTCCTCTCGTGATTGGGCGGCGAAGGGTGCTAACCTTCTTGGTGTTAGAGCAGTAATTGCTCGGTCATTTGAGCGCATTCATAGATCGAATCTCATTGGTATGGGAATTGTTCCATTTGTATTTGAAGATGGTGAAAGTTGGCAATCATTTGGCTTAAGGGGCGATGAGCAGGTCACGATAGAAGGAATCAGTGACTTGAAACCTCGTCAGAATGTTACTGCTACGATTGTTTTTGCTGATGGCACAAAAAGAGCTATACCATTACTGTGTCGCATAGACACTGAAGATGAGTTGGATTATTTGCACCATGGTGGCATCTTGCAGTATGTTTTACGTCAACTATCGGTTTAAAGAATGCCTCATTAATGAAAATAGGGTGTAAAGAGGCAATTTAGGTTTTTTGAGTTAGATTGTTGAGAATTTAATTGACGTTGACTTAAAGGTTGAGCTATAAGCCGTCTGCCACTGATAGGTAGTGTGTGTTGTGTTTTTTTGGTGCCAATGGTAGTTCGAGCTACAGGTGCTGGTGAGTAAAAGAAAGAGATATATTTATGGCGAATACACCCTCGGCTAAAAAAGCTGTACGCAAGATTGCAGCGCGTACGCAGGTTAATAGGATCCGTCGTTCGCGTGTTCGTACTTTTATGCGCAAGCTTAATGATGCTTTGGCTGGAGGGGATCGGGTCTCCGCGGAAGTAGCATTCAGAAGTTTTGAGCCAGAGGTTATGCGTGCAGTTTCTAAAGGTGTCTTCCATAAAAATACTGCTGCGCGGAAAGTTTCACGTCTGGCACGGCGTTTAAAGGCACTGAGTACGTAAAACGTTTTCTATTTTGGATCGTGATGGAGCTGGTATGTGTGTTGCATGCTGGCTTTTTTGTTGAGACTCACTATCGGCCACTATCTCTTTAAAAAATATAGTCAATTTGAAATATGAAAATAGTTATCCACAAGCTCTATGAATTTTTACAGAGTCTTTTTTTGTCAAGTTTTTTTTTTATATTTTTAATGCACAGTTTTTTAATTATTGGTAAATTTTTTATGAAGAAAAATTGAATTGAATCAATAAGTTTTATAATTTTTTGTAAATAATTATAATTTAGTGCAAATTTTTAAGGTTCTTTGACCGTATTTTAGCCTCTTGCATTTTACCCGTGCTGTTTTGTATGCTCCTTGTGGAGACTGGAGATACCTGGGGTTTTTGTCTATTCAGTTCTGCTTTCGTGTTGAATATGCAGCGCTTTGAGTTCGGGATTGTATGAGTCTTTGGTTTAGGCATGCTTTGTTATTGTGCCGCTAGGTTTCTTTATGTTGATATATTTTCCATATAGGAGGGTGTGTCATGCGATTGGGTACAAGAAAATTTTGTTGGTCAGCTTTAATCAGTGAAGTTGCGATGGTACTGTCCTAGGGGAGGATGAATAACCTTATTTGGGGAAAATATGCTTACTTTTGCTAGGTCAATTTTTATTGTTTGCAAGGGGAAGATTAGATTTTTATCGAAATGAAAAAGGGTGAATAAATTGAGTTCTAAGACTAATTCCTTAAAAAAGGCTTCAGCAAATGTTCTTCCAACAGGGAAAATGGTGGGTGGTGTGGTAAGTGATACTGAGGTGGCGAATATAAACACTCCTTTGGAATGCGGAGTTCTTTCAGAGGAGGAGGGTGCAGCTGCTTTTGCACGTGTGATGGCACAGCTGAAGACGCAGGTTGGTGTTGAGGCTTATGCAAGTTGGTTTGGTAGACTAAAGCTTTCCGAATACAATCAGAATTTTGTAAAGTTATCTGTTCCTACGGCTTTTTTACGTTCGTGGATCAATAATCATTATGGTTCGCTTTTAACAAATTTATGGAAGCAAGAAAATGCTTCAATTCTTCGTGTTGAGGTTGTTGTTCGTGATATGAAGCGCGTTCAAAAGAATATCGCGTATAAAGCAAAGGACCATTCTATTGCAAATGTTCTTGAAGAAAAGAGCACTTCGCCTTTGATTGAAAATTATACGGAACATTCGATAAAAGGTGCTCAGGCAGGGATTTTTGGTTCACCTCTTGATTCTCGTTATAGTTTTGAGAATTTTGTTGAGGGAGCTTCCAATCGTGTTGCTTTAGCGGCAGCTCGTTCAATTGCAGAAGGACATAAGAGCGCTTTGCGTTTTAACCCTCTCTTTATTCACGCCTCTGTCGGTTTAGGGAAGACACATTTACTGCAAGCTATTGCATCTTCTGCGCTAAAACGTCTAATGCCAGCACGGGTTATTTATCTGACTGCAGAGTATTTTATGTGGCGCTTTGCAACGGCTATTCGTGATAATGACGCTCTATCTTTTAAGGAGCAACTTCGCGATATCAACCTTTTGATTATTGATGATATGCAATTTTTGCAAGGAAAATCAATACAACATGAATTTTGTCATTTGCTAAACACGTTGCTAGATAGTGCAAAGCAAGTTGTTGTCGCTGCTGATCGTCCTCCAGCAGAGTTGGAGTCATTGGATCTTCGTGTTCGTTCCCGTCTTCAAGGCGGTGTTGCTCTTGAAATTGAAGCTCCGGATTATGAAATGCGTTTGCAAATGTTGCGTCAACGGTTAAAGGCTGCGCAACAAGATGATAGTACGGTTACAATTCCTGATGATATTTTGGAGTATACCGCTCGAACAATTTCAGGGTCAGGTCGTGATATCGAGGGTGCATTTAATCAGTTGTTGTTCCGTCAATCTTTTGAATCGGACCTATCTTTGGAACGTATTGACGAATTATTAGGTCATTTGACACGTTCGGGTGAATTGAAGCGCATTCGAATAGAAGAAATTCAACGTACAGTTGCACGCCATTATAATGTTTCCAAGCAAGATTTATTGTCCAATCGCCGTACACGTACGATTGTTAAACCACGGCAAGTGGCGATGTATTTGGCAAAAATGCTGACGCCTCGTTCTTTGCCCGAAATTGGGCGGCGTTTTGGGGGACGTGATCATACGACAGTTTTACATGCGGTCCGTAAAATTGAAGATTTAGTCTGTGATGATCAAATTCTAGCTAAGGAGCTTGAGTTATTGAAGCGGTTGATTGGAGAGCAGGCTATATAGCTGGGATGTTTTTCGTTCATTAGAAGGGTGTTAAGGGAGGATTTGTAGAATCTTTGCGTGTCAGATTTTGTGCGGCTATTGCCATTTTGGGGGAGGTTGAGTAAATTTGCGATTCTCTTAAATGAGATAAGTGTTTTTGGTTAGGCAAATTCCTAGAGTTATAAGGTCAATTATTAACGGGGATTTTTATGCGGATTACAATTAATCGCAGTCATTTTCTAAAGTCTCTTGGTCGTGTTCATCGTGTGGTTGAGCGACGCAATACTATTCCTATTTTATCAAATATATTAATTGATGCAGGCAGCAGTGGTGTACAGTTGAAAGCGACAGATCTCGATTTAGAGGTTATAGAATCGGCTCATGCTCATGTTGAGCAAGTTGGAGCAACAACAGTGCCGGCGCATCTATTTTACGATATTGTTCGCAAAATTCCGGATGGTAGTGAGATTGTGTTAACTGTCGATGCTGATCAGCCTAACATGCTATCCATTGTTGCTGGTTATTCTCAGTTTCGGCTGCAATGTCTTCCTAAAGTTGATTTTCCGGAGCCACTTCCAGGTAAGTTTGATTGCAGCTTTTCTTTTTCGGCAGCACGTTTAAAGTATTTGCTTGACTGTACGCAATTTGCCATTTCCACTGAAGAGACGCGTTATTATCTTAACGGTATTTATCTACATGTTGTTCGTGATGATGTTTTAAAGTTGCGTTTGGTTGCTACCGATGGTCATCGTTTAGCTCAAATTGATACGGAGGCGCCTGCAGAAATTGAGGGTATGCCGGGTGTTATTGTTCCCCGTAAAGCGGTAGGGGAATTACAAAAGATTCTTTCTGAAGAGCCAGAAAGTGATGTACACATAGAACTTTCAGAAACGAAAATTCGCTTTTCTATTGGAGATGTGATTTTAACGTCCAAATTAATTGATGGACGATTTCCAGAGTATCAGCGTGTCATTCCTTTTGAAAATGATAAAAGACTTGTTGTTAATAAGAGAGATTTTTCTTCTGCAGTTGATCGTGTTTCGACGATTTCAAGCGATCGTGGGCGTGCAGTAAAATTAATAGTTGGAGATGGACAATTAAAGCTTGTTGTAAATAGTCCTGATTCCGGAAGTGCAGAAGACCAATTAGTAGCGGATTATACGTCTGATCCATTTGAAATAGGTTTTAATTCTCGATATCTTTTGGATATTGCTGCACAAATTTCGAGTGATGAAATAGTTTTTATGCTAGCTGATGCTGGGGCGCCAGCACTTATTCGAGATGGTAGTGATGTTAATGCGCTTTATGTGCTGATGCCTATCCGTGTTTGAAGGGTATGTATTTTGCAAGGCATTTCTGGCCATGTATGTAAGGTGGCTGTGAGGCAATTGAGGTTAACACATTATCGCAATTACCATTTTTTAGACGTAAAATTATCAGGTCAGCACGTAGTTTTTACCGGTCACAATGGTGCTGGTAAAACAAATTTATTAGAAGCACTTTCTTTTCTTTCTCCTGGACGTGGCTTGCGGCGTGCGGCTTATTCTGATGTTAATTCCTTTAAAGGTGATGGTGGTCGATTCGTTGTGTTTGCTCGTCTCCAATGCTCTCTTTATGGTGAGGTGAGTATTGGTACAACTTTGGACACTGAGAGTCATCGCAGAAAAGTTCATATAAATAGTGTGAATGAGACTTGTGATTGTTTAACAGATTATTGTCATATTAGTGCATTGACTCCATCTATGGATGGGATTTTTGTAGGGCCGTCACTTAATCGGCGCCGTTTTTTAGATCGTATGGTTTTGGTGATTGATTCTTTACATGGTTGTCGTATAGCTGATTATGATAAAGCTATGCGCGCTCGTAATCGCTTATTTTTGGATAGAAATGAGAATCATGTTTGGCTCAGTGCTTTAGAAAGACAAATGGCTGAACTTGCAACAGCAATCGCAGCAGCGCGTATCGATATGGTTCAACTTTTGAACGATATGTTTATGCAAACATCATTTTCTACTTGTTTTCCAAGAGTTTTCCTACAAATTGATGGCTTTTTAGAAAGAGCGCTTGGAATGATGTCAGCAATAGAAGTTGAAGAGCAGTTTGTGGATCGGCTGTATCACAATCGTGCAATAGATCGTGCTGCTGGGCGAGCACTTGAAGGGCCGCATCGCACAGATTTACAAGTTTTTTATGCAGATAAAAATATACCTGCGATGTCTTGTTCAACGGGTGAACAGAAAGCATTGTTGATAAGTTTGATTTTGTGTCACGCACGTTTAGCCGGTACGATATCAAATATGGCTCCCATCGTTCTTCTTGATGAAGTTGCAGCTCATCTTGATTCTTATCGACGTTTTGCTTTATTCGATGTTCTCGATGATTTAGGTGGTCAAGCATTTATGACGGGAACAGATCGTATCTTATTTGATTCTTTAAAGGGACGGGCAGAATTTTTTGAAATTGAGGATGGAATGTTGTCACAAGAGGGAGGAGGCGTATAACTCAACAAGTACTTCTTTTTAAAAATGGAGGAAGATTTAGGGTTGTGATGATTTTTAATGATCTCAACTTTGGGAAATAGAACTTTTTAGGTCTGTAACATTGAAGCTCTAGAAAATTATTGAAAAATTTTGCAACAGAGCTTGGAATGGTAGTTTTTGATGATTACAGAAGCAGTAAGAGATGATAGATGAAATTATGTAGAGGACAACAATGTAAGCCTTTATTTCCAGTTCAGCAGTTTGTGATTATGCGTGCATCTCCCAGTGTATCAGACATGCTTTGAAAGCTAGTCGTTGAAGTCTATTTTTTCATTATATAAGCTATGCTAAATTTTTAGTTGTCGTCCCTATATCGTTACAAGTATAGATTGCTAGACATAATAATTAGTAAGATTAATTTTTTCTTGAATATATAGCTAAATATCTTAGATTTATGTAGTGTGGTGGAAGCATGTCGTATATTGTGTCTATAATTTTAAGATAGCTTTTTGTTAAGTAAGTAAGGTATACCCGTAGTTATGGTGTTGTTTTAGTTTTGATGGCATCTTGTTTATTTGACAGGGCGGATAAAATGAGAGATTTTGTGGAGAAAATAAAGGTATTTGCGCTTTTGGGAGCGGTGTTGCTTTTGTCTGGTTGTAAAATAGATGTTCTTCAGCCCGCGGGGTATGTTGCACGTCAGCAGCTTATTTTGATTGCTTTATGCGTTTTTGTTATGCTTTGTGTTGTCATTCCAGTAATGGTTGCGGTGGTTGTTTTAGCAATAAAATATCGTGCTTCAAATGTAACGGCAGATTATCTACCTGATTGGGGGCATTCGAATAAAGTTGAAGCCTTTATGTGGGGTGTTCCAATCGCTATTATAATTATCTTAGGAGGATTTACAGCTTATTATACTTATAAGCTTGAACCTTCAAATAGGCTTCCTGTGGAAGTTGTTGGTGAAGATCAACCTCTGCAAATAGATGCTGTTGCTTTGGATTGGAAGTGGTTATTTATTTATCCAGAGTATGGTATTGCATCTATTAATGAAATTTATGCGCCAAAAGGTCGTCAGGTGTTGTTACAGATAACATCGGAGAGCTCTCTTAATGCGTTTTGGGTTCCGCGGTTAGGTACGGTTCTGTATGCTATGCCCCAGATGAATTCTAAATTGCATTTGATAGCTGATAAACAGGGGATATTTAATGGAAGTTCGGCAAATTATAGCGGGGATGGTTTTGCGGGTATGCGTTTTAAATGGCATTCAGTATCTTTGAAGGATTTTGATGATTGGATTATGAATGCTCGGGAAAAGGGTCAAAGTCTTAATAGAAAATCTTATCGTCGGCTTTCGGTTGCGCCGTCTATGGGTGATATAGTTGCAAAAGAAAAAGATGCTGAGGTGCGATATTTTTCTCCTGTTGAAGAGCGGCTTTATTATCGGATTGTTAATCGATGTGTTGACGAAAATACCGAGTGTAATGAAGATTTAATGAGGCGTGCCGCGGCTCAAACGCTTTGGGGTGCTCTTTGTTCTATTTTTGATGATGTTCTTTAGAAGTTGTGAGAAAGAAGTCCTTCCAAAAGAAGGTTTCTTTAAAGATTGAAATTTGTTTGATATAGGCTAAAAATGTTCGGAAGACTTACAGATCCTACAGCTGCTGCTTTTCATGCGTTATCACATGAACCAATAGTTTTGTACACATGTATTGCGATTGTTTTGGGTGGCTTAGGTACCTTTGCTGCTCTGACGGTACTTGGTTGGTGGGGCCCCCTTTGGCGCAATTGGGTTACAACAGTTGATCATAAACGTATTGGTATTATGTATGTCATTCTCGGGATCATTATGCTTGTTCGTGGCTTTGCTGATGCAATTATGATGAGGACGCATCAAGCAGTGGCTCTTGGAAGTGAGAAGGCAGGCTATTTACCTCCTGAGCATTTTGATCAAATTTTTTCAGCTCACGGTGTTATCATGATTTTTTTCATGGCAACACCTATTTTGTTTGGCATGTTTAATTATCTTATACCGCTCCAAATTGGTGCTCGTGATGTTGCATTTCCGTTTGCAAATAATCTGGGATTTTGGATTACTGTTGCCTCTGCGATACTTATCAATGTATCTCTTGGAATTGGTAATTTTGGTCGTGGTGGTTGGCTTATGTATCCACCTTTCTCAGGCTTACAAAGCAGCCCAGATACGGGAGTAGACTACTATTTGTGGTCGCTTCAGCTTTCCGGTATTGCGACGACGATGGGAGCTATCAATTTCATTGCAACCATTATCAAAATGCGTGCTCCTGGGATGACAATGATGAAAATGCCTGTTTTTTGTTGGGGAGCTTTCATTAGTAATATTCTTATTTTGATTATTTATCCTGTTTTGGCTGTGGCGTTTTTTTTATTAGCCGCTGATCGTTATTTAGGCATGAATTTTTTTACGAATACTGCTGGTGGCAATCCAATGGTGTGGATCAATTATGTTTGGATTTTCGGTCATCCTGAGGTTTATGTTTTGGTTGTTCCTGCTTTCGGGATTGTTTCTGAAATTGTTCCAACATTTTCTTCGAAACGTCTCTTTGGTTATACTTCGATGGTATGGGCTATTGTTGTCATTTTGGTTCTTTCTCTTCTTGTTTGGGGACATCACTTTTTTACAATGGGTGGAGGTGAAGCGGTCAATACCTTCTTTGGTATTGCAACAATGATTATTTCAATTCCAACAGGGGTTAAAATTTTTAATTGGTTATTTACAATGTACAAAGGGCGCATTCGTTTTGAACCTCCGATGCTTTGGTGTATAGGAATGATATTCACTTTTGTTGGTGGTGGATTGACGGGTGTTTTAATGTCAATTGTTCCTGCTGATTGGCAATTTCATAATTCTCTGTTTCTTATAGCTCATTTTCATCATACAATTATCGGTGGTGTTGTTTTCGCTTACTTAGCTGGATTGGCTTTTTGGTTTCCTAAAGTTTTTGGCATTAAACCTAATCGTGCTTTAGGTATTGCATCTTTTTGGTGCTGGTTTATCGGTTTTTATTTTGCGTTTTTCCCAGTTTATATTCTTGGTTTGATGGGAGCTACACGCCGTCTTCAGCATTATATTGAACCTGATTGGCAGCCTATGTTTATTATAGCTGCGGTAGGAGCTTGTATTATTCTTCTTGGTATACTTTGTTTTGTATTACAAATCGTCTTAGCAGTTTGGTATGGTTTGAAACACAAGGGAAATCTTCCCGTAATATCGAATGATCCTTGGGGCGATACGCGTACGCTTGAGTGGTCTGTTTCTTCACCGCCTCCTGCTTACAATTTCGCTGTTATTCCACAAGTTCATAGTGAGGACGCTTATTGGGAGATGAAGAAAAGAGGTTATCAGCGTCCAACGAGTGGTTTTGAAAAAATTCACATGCCATCAAATACTTCTGCTGGAATTATTGCAGGATTTTTCTCATTAGTTGTTGCTTTTTCTCTTGTTTGGCATATTTGGTGGCTTGTTATTATTGGGGTGATTGGTTTTATTGGTGCTATTATATGGAATTCATTAATGGGTAATCACCATGGTTATTATGTTTCTGCCGAAGAAGTACAAAAAACAGAAGATATTTTTACATCTGTTCTTAACAAGCAAGGGGTAAAATCATGAGCGCAGTAGTAGCAGATGATGCTCATAGTGATGAGCATGGTCATGACAACAGTTCGGTTATGATATTTGGATTTTGGGTCTACATTCTGTCAGACTTAATTGCATTCGCAACGCTTTTTTCTTGCTTTGCTGTATTTTCTGCTTCTTATGGTGGGGGGAAGCCCGGTAGTGAATTTGTTAATTTGAATTTTGTTTTGGTAGAGACGGCTATTTTGCTCCTATCATCACTCACTTATGGTTTTGTGATGATACAGGCTTATAAAAATAACTTTTCTGGTGTACGCTTTTGGATGGCCATCACTTTTATGCTTGGTCTTTGCTTTATTGGGATGGAAATTTATGAATTTCATGAACTTTTAGGAGAAGTTTTTTATTATGATCCTACTGCTTATGCCGGTATTGATCTTGAAACAGGTGTTCAACTTTTTGGGCGAGAAGTTTTATCTGCCTACTGGTCAGCATTTTTTGTTTTAGTAGGAACTCATGGTCTTCACGTGAGTGTTGGTCTACTTTGGATGATTGTGATGTTTATTCATTTACACCGTAATGGGTTAGATAAGGATAATAAGACACGTTTGTCGTGTCTCTCTATTTTTTGGCATTTGCTCGACATTGTTTGGATTGGTGTTTTCACTATGGTTTATTTATTAGGAGCATTATAATGAGTACACATGATGAGGCACATGGTCCAAGTGTTGGTTCGTATTTAATTGGTTTTATTCTGGCTGTCTTTTTTACTTTGGGGTCTTTTATACCTGTGATGTATGGTATGTTAGAAGGTTGGACGGTGAGCACAAAGGTTATTTATCTTATTGGGATGGCTCTTATTCAGATTGTTGTACAGGTTGTTTTCTTCCTTCATTTAAATTCTGGTCCAGATGCTCAGTGGAATTTTGTAGCTTTGTGGTTTACAGCTATGTGTGTTTCCATCATTATTGGGGGCACTTGGTGGGCTATTTCTCATTTGAATTACAACATGATGGGCGGTTCAGGACGTATTGTCGAACCAAAAATGTTAGAGATGGGTACTACTGTACCGGAAAGATAATTCCAATATGAACAAGTATTAGAAGAAGGACCTTTAGTGAGTAAGCGCTAGGGGACAATCTTCGTTTTTGTGTAAAGCACTTGAGTTTGCGGGGACGCAAAAACCCTATTATTCTTAAGAGAGAAGCTCTGAGAATAGTCTTTACACATGTCAGGTTTGTTTAAGAAATCACTCTTCGTGTATTTCTTCACCATGCTTTAGTTCTTCAAGTGTTGGCATGGATATTATGTTGTATCCTGAATCTACGTAGTGGATTTCACCAGTAACGCCTGATGACAGATCAGAAAGCAAATAGAGAGCAGATTTTCCAATTTCATCAATATCAACCGTACGACGAAGTGGTGAATTGCGACGCTGATATGAGAAAATTGCTCGTGCTGCAGCGATACCGTTACCAGCTAATGTTCTAACAGGGCCAGCTGAAATTGCGTTGACACGGATATTTTGAGGACCAAAATCTGCTGCTAAATAGCGTACCATAGCCTCTAAGGCTGCTTTGGCAATGCCCATGACATTATAATTAGGAACAACTTGCTGTGAAGCTCCATATGTGAGTGTCAAAAGCATTCCTCCATTGGGCATGAGCTTACTAGCGTATTGAGCAATTTCTGTAAAAGAGTAAGCCGATATAACCATTGTACGCTTAAAATTTTCACGTGTCGTCGCATCAACATATCGTCCTTTCAGCTCTGCTTTATCAGAGAAACCAATAGCATGAACGACAAAGTCTATAGTTTTCCATTTTTCTTCCAGGTATTTGAATACATGATCGACAGTTTCGATTTTCTCAACATCACATTCGAGTACTAAGTTGCAATTAAGCTTTTCTGCTAAAGGCTGAACACGTTTTCCAAAAGCACTCCCCTGATAAGTTAAGGCAAGTTCAGCACCTTCCTCCGCTAATCGGCGTGCGATACCCCAGGCAATTGAATGATCATTAGCAATTCCCATAATGAGACCACGCTTGCCTTTCATTAGACCGTTCATATTATTCTCCGTAAGATCACACTTTTAAGTTGGCTGAGAGTTTCAATTCATGAATAGCGCTGAAAAACAAGCGTTGCATTTGTTCCACCAAAGCCAAATGTATTGGATAACACAGTGTTAAGCTGTTGATGATCAGACCGTTTACGAACAATAGGCATATCGGAAAAAGCTGGATCAAGTTCTTCAATATGAGCACTTTCGCAGATAAAATTATTATTCATCATTAAAAGTGTATAAATTGCTTCTTGAACACCTGCAGCGCCTAAAGAGTGTCCTGTTAAAGATTTTGTAGCTGAAATAGGTGGACATTTATCGCCTGATCCAAAAATACGGCGGATTGCCTCTATTTCAGGTGGGTCGCCAACAGGAGTTGCTGTCGCATGAGGGTTGATATAATCAATTTTATTATTTACAGTTGAGAGTGCAAGACGCATACACCGTTCTGCTCCCTCACCAGATGGGGAAACCATATCATGCCCGTCTGATGTAGCTCCATAACCAACAATTTCACCATAAATTTTTGCCCCACGTGCTTTAGCAAGCTCTAGCTCTTCAAGAACCAAGACACCGGCGCCACCAGCAATAACAAATCCATCACGATTAATATCATATGCACGTGAAGCTGTTTTGGGTGTATCATTATATTTGCTGGACATGGCGCCCATAGCATCGAATAAGACAGATAATGTCCAATCAAGATCTTCGCAGCCACCTGCAAAAACACGCTTCTGCTTTCCATATTGTATCAATTCATAAGCATTGCCAATGCAGTGACTAGATGTGGCACAAGCTGAGGATATTGAATAATTAACTCCTTTGATTTTAAAAAAGGTTGCAAGAGTTGCTGCGGCTGTAGAGCTCATTGCTTTGGGTACCACGAAGGGACCGACACGTTTGGGCCCTTTTTGACGTGTGATGTCAGCAGCTTCAACGATTGAGCGTGTTGAAGGTCCTCCAGAACCCATAATAATGCCAGTATCCCCGTTAGATATTTCGTTCAATTCTAAGCCTGCATCGGCAATCGCTTGATCCATAGCAATGTGGTTCCAGGCTGTCCCACGACCGTGAAAACGCATAGCCCGCCGATCGATCAATGCATCTACATCAATAGTTGGTGTGGCGTAGACGTGGCTACGAAATCCTAATTCAGCATATTCCGGTGCGTAAGAAACTCCTGATTTTGCTTCACGCAAACTAGCCAGAACAGCTTCTAGTCCATTCCCAATAGCGGAGACGATTCCCATCCCGGTTATAACAACACGACGCATTTATATCTCCTTGCTTCATACAGAGTGATATAACATCCACTCTGTTTTAAAATGGTGCCTTAACTCTCCTTAAACAAAGCAACTCGTAAATCACCAGCTTTGTAAATAACCTCTTCGTCTGCTTTTACCCACCCATCTGCTATACCTAAGACTAAATTCCCACGTCGAATACGCTTAAAATCTATCCCATATTCAAGTAGCTTAACTTGTGGAGTAACCATTCCCGATAATTTCACTTCACCTGTTGATATAGCTCGCCCCTTTCCTGATTCGCCTAACCAACCAAGGAAAAAACCGGTTAGTTGCCACAAAGCATCCAAACCGAGGCATCCTGGCATGACAGGATCATTGATAAAGTGGCAATCAAAAAACCACAGTCCTGGAGTGATATCAAACTCCGCGCGAACAAACCCTTTGTTGTGTCCTCCTCCAGTTTCACTGATCTGAGTGATTCTATGAATCATCAACATTGGTGGGGCAGGCAGTTGTGCGTTATTCTTACCAAACATCTCACCACGACTGCAGCTCAGAAGTTCCTCGTAAGCATAGCAGGATTTGCGTTCAGCCATTATCACTCCATTTATTTACATACATCCCTACATCCCATACCCATCTACTTTTAGAGCAAATTTAAGGTAGAAGGAAATGATTTTATATTATTTTAAACGATAAAATACCTTTTTTCTCTTAATTTGAGAGATATTTTTCTACCTGATGAAAAGTTTATGTTTCACACCCTCCTCATTTGACTCTGCATCAATCATATCTAATATATGATGAAATGCAGTTTGTAATATGTCAATGGTTGTAATTACCTAGATATTCTATGAAAAATTTGTGAGAAAATTGTGAATTTTTATTCTTTATCCAAATTAGAAGAGTGTTTGCGTAAAAACGGGTTACGGCCAACACGCCAACGGTTGGAGCTTGCTCATATGATTTTTTCTCAAGGCAATCGGCATATTGCCGCTGAAGAGTTATATGAGGAAGCGACTCAAGCGGGTGTTCCCGTGTCTTTAGCAACAGTTTATAATACACTTCATCAATTTACTGAAGCTGGTTTATTGCGGATCATTGCGGTGGAGGGTTCAAAAACTTGGTTTGATACCAATACATCAGATCATTATCATTTCTACATTGAAGGTGAAAATCGTATTCTCGATATTCCGTATAATTTTGAGGAAGCACCTATTATTGAAAATTTACCTCAGCCACCACAGGGAATGGAAATTTCTCACGTTGATTTGATCATTCGATTAAGACGCAAACATTAAAATTAATCGTCAAAAAAAGGTAGTTTGATAGGGGTAAGATTAGATGTTACTCTATGAAAATCAAGTAATTCATTAATTTTTATTTTTCATCGGGATAAATTCCCCATAATTGAGTTTGATGAAGCCATCCACGTATGTTATGAATGTCAAGTTCACACCATTGTCCATTACATTTACGAATATTCCCGATGATATTAGGTCCTATTTTTGCTACAGGTCGTGCATTATTGTCCGGTGATTTGCGCAGCACGAGATTTTGTGCTGTATTTTTTCTCCAGGGAATAGTGAGAACAGTTCGTTTTCCTGATAGAAGTGATTTGTAAACCCATCCTTCATCACCTTCTGCATCACGTATTTTTCGCCATTGGTCATATTCTTGGATGATTTCAACAGGCAAACCCTTTTTCCGATAAATGAAAATAACAGCGTATTGGCTACTTGGTCCTACTCGGACGTTGACACGATTAGGTTTAATTGACGCAAATCGTGGAAGTGGTAAGCCGCTTGGCCCGATGCTATAACTCATAGTTTGTGCATATGATGAAATAAGGGAGGGGGATAAAAATCCTTCCACTACCGTAAATAATAAGGGAGCTAAAAAGCGTAACCAACGAAAATTTCTCACTCTAATAAACCTCTCATGAAGATGTATATAATTTGAATATTTGGAAAACATATTCAAATTCAAAAAATGATGTAAATTTTTGGCATGAAGCTCGTTAAAAAGATCTAAACAATAGGTCAATTACTACAAGAAAATAAAAACAGTACACTAATAAATGGAAGTTTATTAACTACTCTCACGGGGAATTATTTTCATAACCGAGGAAGTGAAGTGTACTACGAATATATGACATATCCTTTTGCAAGTTGGCAGGAGAAAATAACATTCCCCGAACAAGGAAAATAACGGCAGGAACAAATTTCTAAGATAATTTAACTATGCAAAAAACATGACAATCATGCAGCTTCTTTAAATGGGCGGCGTCTTGCTATGGGATACTGATTTTTTTTGGCAATGCGTGCAATGACCTCTTTTAAGGGTTCTATCACCACACTCATTGAGTTACCACTTGCGTGGATGATATTTTGATAGTCAAGCATGATGGCAACATGATCTTTCCAGAAGATTAGGTCGCCTCTCTGAAGAGGACTATCTTCTGTTAACTGTTTTCCTACAGTATTCCGTTGCATATCGGTATCACGTAAAATGGATTGTCCAGCTAACATCATAGACAATTGAACAAGTCCTGAACAATCAAGTCCAAAACCACTAACACCACCCCAGAGGTATGGAGTGTGGAGAAGGGTTTGCGCAATAGTGACATAATCGCTGTATATGATACCGATTGGCGCAAGGTGGCGAGAAACAACAGATGTTCCATCTTCAAGAATAGAATACGTTGTATCACGTACTTCGATTATGTCCACGACATTTACTTTACTACCTATTGATAAAGCACATTTTTTAGGTCCACGTAAATCACTTTGTAAATATTGAAATGTCCTCGCCACTGAGACGACATGTGTGGGTTCTGTAGTTGGTGTATAAAGAGCTTGCGTATCGATATAACCAACATAACCATCCTTCAAGGATTGACCCCATGATATTGTTTTTTCATGTTCAAATATCAAAAGGTCCTCTCCTAGAAGACATTCTGTTTGTATTTCATTTTTTTGACTGTCTTTGAATAGGCCAGAAACAGGAACTCCAACGCGCTTCCGTTCTCCTTCAACAAAGCGTTGAGCCTGAACCTCCCCTTTAAGACGCCGATCAGCAAGATCAGACCTAAATGCGTTTAATCGTGGATCTTTTCGTTCCATTGAATCTACCCATTAATATCCAATGTTTTCTCCCTATAAATAACACAACATAATATTATTTTGAATCCAAAAAATATTTTTCAAATTTTGTTTTCACTATAATTTCAAATTATCCTTAACAATGGGATTAGTAGGTTTGTGTATTAAAGTTCATTTTTGAAAAGGTTATAAAGGGCACGGATAGTTTGAGCATTTCCACCAATGGGATAACCTGGAGATTCTTTTGCTACCCATCCAAAAAGGTCAAAATGAGCAAAAGATTCAGTTTTTTCGACAAATGCATCGAGAAACAGAGCTGCAGTTATAGAGCCTGCAAAATTATCTCCTGTTGTATTATTTATGTCAGCAATTAGTGAAGATAATTTTTCCCTATAAGGATTCCAGAGTGGCATTTGCCAAAGAGGATCATGAGTATGGTGAGCTGATTGAATAATCTTTTGTGCTAATACAGAGTCAGTACAATAAAATGCAGGAAGATCAGGGCCTAATGCTACACGAGCCGCTCCTGTTAGTGTTGCCATACAAACCATAAATTGAGGTTTTGTTTCATCACCATAGGCGAGTGCATCAGCAAGAATAAGTCTTCCTTCGGCATCGGTATTACCGATTTCAACACTTAAGCCTTTGCGGCTTTGCAGGATATCACCAGGTCGAAAAGCATTTCCAGAAATTACATTTTCAACAGCTGGGATCAATACTTGTAGGTGAAATGGCAAGCGTGCATCCATGATTAATTTGGCTAATCCTAAAACATGTGCACTGCCGCCCATATCTTTTTTCATTAGCAACATGTTGTTAGCTGATTTAATGTCTAATCCTCCACTATCGAAGGTTACACCTTTTCCAACCAGTGTTATTTTAGGGTGATTTTTTTGTCCCCATTGTAATTCAATGAGTCGTGGTGCGATGTTACTTGCTCGTCCTACTGCATGAATCATTGGAAAATTACATGCTAGGAGTTCATCTCCGCAAATACTTGTTACATGAGCATCATAGGTTTTTCCTAACTGACGTGTCATTGTTTCCAAGGTATCAGGGGTCATTTCGTTGGCCGGAGAATTAATGAGGTCACGAACAAAAAAGACAGTTTCATAAATTCGGTTAAGTTCATTAAGATTAATTGTATTATGAACGTGGATTGATAATGATTTAGAAGAAATATTTTGCCGATAGTGGTTAAATTGATAACTTCCGAGTGCTAACCCTAAGTAGGTATTTATTCCACTTACAGCTTCTCCTTCTAGGTGCCAGTGTCCAGTAGGAAGGTGTTTTGCAAGGAGTCCAGTGATAAAAGGTTCTTCACCATTGCCAAGCCCAAATAAGACTTTTTTTAATTGTCCAGTTTCTTTGGGAACGAATAATATTTGTCCTTTTTTTCCAGTAAAATTATTTGCTTTTATCCATGCAGTTGTTGATGCATCAAATGGTAAATCAGTAAAATTACTTGAGTATACTAAAAATATTGGATGACTGTTTTCAGAACGTTTTGAGGTAAAATTAATTTGGTATTCAGGCATATTCATGTGTCCTTACAGTTTTCTAAGTGCAACATATTCGACTAAATGGTTTTTTCCTTTTCGTAAAATGAGATTAGCTCGAAATCGCGTTGGTAATATATTTTCCAGTAAATTTTTTAGATTAATTGTACGCCAGATATTTTGGGCTATTTCTAAAGCAGCTTCTTCACTTAGGAGCGCATAGCGATAAAAATAGGATTCAGGATTTTGAAAAGCCGTTTTACGTAGACGTTTGAAGCGTTCTAGGTACCAATGACAAATCATGTCTATTTGGGCATCTACGTAGATTGAGAAATCGAAGAAATCTGAGACAAAAGGTATACTACTTGCCGTATTAGATTTTTTATTTTTTTGAAAATCACCCACTTGAAGTACATTAACACCTTCAACAATTAGAATATCAGGGTGGTCGATAGTAATTGTTTGATTTTCTAAAATATCGTAGGTTAAATGTGAATAAAGTGGTGCGCGGACATTACCTATACCAGCTTTCACAGAAGAAAGGAAATGCAGTAACTTTTTGATATCGTAGGAATCGGGAAATCCTTTACGATTCATACGATTTTTTTCCTGTAATACAGCATTGGAATAGAGAAAACCGTCAGTTGTGATTAGATCGACTTTGAAGTTTGGCATCCAACGTTTTAAAAGTTCCTGAAGAATACGTGCGGTTGTTGATTTTCCCACTGCTACAGATCCAGAAATTCCGATGATAAAGGGAGTTTTCTTGATATCTTTTTGGCATAAAAATTGTTGACGTTTCAGGAACAGGTTTTGTACCGTTTCTACATGACATGATAGTAAACGTGATAAGGAAAGATAAATACGTTCTACTTCTTCAAGATCAATAGGGTCTTCAATTGAGCGTAAACATTTGATTTCATCGAAAGTTAAAGTTAACGGTGTGTCTGCTCGGAATTGAGCCCACTCTTGTGCAGTAAAGATATTATAAAGGGAATATTGTTTAGAAATGGAAAAAGTTAGATCATCAGCTTGATCGGATTTTAGCATAGCGGTACTAACTATCTTTACTGGTAGAGGTTCTTTTTTGCTTTATCATTTATTACAGTAATAATGCGGGATGGAAAACAGATTCTCGTATTTTAAGGCTCTTCGTTACATATATTCTCCTGTTCTGAGATCATTTAATGATGCGTGCCTAGCTAGTTATTTAGTCATTTTAATAGGAGCCATCTTTTGCATATCATATTTTGTGCCAAAAAAATCGATGAAAGTAAATGTGTTTTAATGTTGACCAATA
Source organism: Bartonella ancashensis (assembly GCF_001281405.1). Taxonomy (NCBI): domain Bacteria; kingdom Pseudomonadati; phylum Pseudomonadota; class Alphaproteobacteria; order Hyphomicrobiales; family Bartonellaceae; genus Bartonella; species Bartonella ancashensis. The sequence continues at coordinate 630,515 of NZ_CP010401.1, forward strand.
ATTGGATACGAGGAGCATATTAATATAGTTTTGTAGTTGCAGATAGCGTTAGGTGATTTGAGCTATCGTAAAGGTAAGGTACAATAATTGTTGATTTTCTAGCTTATTAGAATGCAATATCAGTCTTTTTTGGGGTATAATGATCCATATTAAAGGTGTCTGTATAAATTGCAGTCTATTGTTATTTTAGAATAGCCTTAAGGGGATTATGGGATAATGAAGCAAGATCACAGATTGGGGGGAATCATGACGGTAAATTATACAAGTTACATAAGAATTTTTAGTTGTTTAAATGAAAAGATTTTTTTACAGCACGCTTTCAAGATGGCTGTTTAATGCGGTTGAATTGTTATTTAGGCCGGTAATGTTTTTAAGTGAAGCGTGAGGATAAAGAGTTTTATTTTTCTGTTGATTAAAAGTGATGTGTATTTTGTTTAATGAGCTAATAGATATTGCCAACATCTTTTTTGCTAAAGGTCTCTGCGATTTCTGTTATCAAGTGTGTTTAATTTTATGTTTTGATAAAGATAAGGTCTTTTTCGCAAGATATTGGCATTTTTTCTAAATTGGGAGTAATTTCATTAGCAGTATTTGTCACAATTGAGCGATGTGCAAGGTGATTTCAAAAATAAACAATAATACTGTCGTTTTTTCTGATGCGGTGGTCGTTTAGCCGTTGTGTTTTTAAGTACATGTTCTTAAAATATGTGAGTACAAGGAATTGAATTTTACGCCTCATTGAAGAAAAAGAGTGTTAAGGAGTGTGCTTATGAAGCAACATCATGGTTCTGATAGGATGTATGGTACAACTATTGTTACTGTGCGAAAAGGCGGTAAAGTTGTTATGGCTGGTGATGGTCAAGTTTCACTTGGACAAACGATCATGAAAGGAAATGCACGCAAGGTACGTCGTTTGGGGAAAGATAGGACAATTATTGCTGGTTTTGCAGGTGCTACAGCAGATGCATTCACTTTGCTGGAGCGATTAGAAGTAAAGCTTGAACAATATCCTAATCAACTTATGCGTGCCTGTGTGGAGCTTGCAAAAGATTGGCGCACGGATCGTTATTTACGTCGTCTTGAGGCGATGATGCTTGTGGCCGATAAAAAAATCACCTTAGCTTTGACAGGTCTTGGTGATGTGTTAGAACCAGAGGATGGTATTATGGCAATTGGTTCTGGAGGTAATTTTGCTTTATCGGCAGCGCGCGCTCTCATTGATATGGATTTGGATGCGGAAGTCATTGTGCGCAAGGCTATGAAAATTGCCGCTGAGATTTGTGTTTATACGAATAACAATTTTATCATTGAAACATTGGATACAGAGTCATCCTCTTTTGAGAAAGTTATTTGAATGTGTGTTATATTTTCTCCTCGCGAAATTGTTTCTGAACTTGATCGTTTTATCATAGGGCAAAGGGATGCTAAGCGTTCCGTTGCTATTGCGTTGCGTAATCGTTGGCGTCGGCAACAGCTTGAAGGGCAGATGCGTGAAGAAGTTATGCCCAAGAACATTTTAATGATAGGGCCAACAGGTGTTGGGAAAACAGGAATAGCACGTCGATTAGCAAAACTTGCTGGGGCTCCTTTTGTGAAAGTAGAAGCTACTAAATTTACTGAAGTTGGTTATGTTGGGCGTGATGTTGAGCAGATTATTCGTGATCTTGTTGAAATAGCAATTTCTCTTGTGCGTGAAAAAAAACGGGATGAAGTGCAGGAAAGAGCGCGTGTGAATGCAGAGGAAAGAGTCTTAGAATCTCTTGTTGGAAAGACAGCAAGTTCTGCTACTAAGGATAGTTTTCGTAAAAAATTACGAGAAGGTGAATTGGATGATAAAGAAATAGAGATTGAGGTCACTCATAATAGCAGTAATAACGCATCAACCTTTGATATTCCTGGTATGCCAGGAGCACAAATGGGGATTATGAATTTATCAGATATTTTTGGAAAAATTGGTGGCCGCACAAAGGTACGTAAAACGACAGTTCGAGATGCTTTTAAACCGCTAATTGATGATGAATCTGAAAAATTGCTTGATCAGGATCAAATTGTTCAAGATGCTTTGCGTATGGCCGAAAATGATGGAATTGTTTTTATTGATGAGATTGATAAAATTGCGACTCAAAATAATGGGGTCGTTGGAGCAGCTGTTTCACGCGAAGGAGTGCAGAGGGATCTCTTACCTCTTGTTGAGGGAACAACAATTGCTACCAAATATGGGCAGGTAAAAACAGATCACATTCTTTTCATTGCATCTGGTGCGTTTCATGTTTCTAAGCCATCTGATTTATTACCAGAGCTTCAGGGGCGTCTACCTATTCGTGTAGAGCTAAATGCTTTAACAAGAGAGGATTTACGACGTATTCTTACTGAGCCAGAAGCTAGTTTAATTAAGCAGTATATTGCTCTGATGGCAACAGAAGAGGTTCATTTAGAGATCACGGATGATGCGATTGATGCTTTAGCTGACATTGCTGTTGATTTGAACGCAAGAATTGAAAATATTGGGGCACGCCGATTACAAACAGTTATGGAACGTGTTTTAGATGAAATTTCATTTACGGCACCTGATAAAGCTGGTACTTCGTTTAAAATTGATGCTGCTTACGTTAGAAAGTCTATCGAAAATCTTGCAGCTGATATTGATCTTTCGCGTTTTATTCTCTAGATGGGCCATATTTTAAAATGGCTTTAAGACTGCTTGTATTCTCGTACGTTGTATGGGGCTGTCTCGAGAAAGATGTTTGCAATTCTCAGTGATAAAAGATTTGCTTCTAAATTTCCTGTAGGTGCGGTGTTTTTGTAGTTCTATACAACTATTGCATGTGAAAAGATAAATTTAAACCGCTATGTTTACGGTAGGGCATTGTGATCTCATGGTAAATTAGGGTGAATTGTAAGAAGCTATAGCCTGTTATGTAGTTTGTTGAAATGTAATAATAGAATAATAGTGAGTATAAAAGCAGAGTTTTTCTTTTTCAGCTGTGGGATGTGAGGATAGAATTTGAGATTATAATTTCAGGAGGCTGTTGATTATTAATGAGAACTAACCGTTTCATTTGCAGGAATACGCCACAATGGGTAAAAGCCCAGTTTGTCGATAAGGTATAGCAGACTTTTTTTAAGCGCAAGTTTTCAAGGACCGAAAAACAAAATGTTGTGATTTTAAAGTTACGGCATATTGCTTAAAAATATTTCAACATGAAGCCTACTTACGCCGGTCAAAGTTATGTAAAAACGCGTCGTGTCATCTGAAGGGCAGGGGGAGGTGAAAGGCGCCTTTTCAAGAACAAATAATTTTTTAGATTGAAAGTAACATTCGCTAAACAGTGAAGGAGAAATTTCAGTCCCCTTGCTTTTTGCGTCGGTGCTTTTTCTCAGGTTGCCTTTTTTCGTCAGTATTATCGTTTATTTCTTTTTCTGCTGAATCATCACAAGACAATTCTTTTCCAGTTTTCTGGTCAACCATTTTCATAGACAACCGAATTTTACCACGTTCATCAAAGCCTATTAATTGGACCCAGACTTTATCCCCTTCTGCAACAACATCAGTTGTTTTTGCAACACGTTTGGATGAAAGTTGAGAAATATGAACCAATCCATCATGCGAGCCAAAAAAGTTCACAAACGCACCAAATTCCGTAGTTTTGACAACAGTTCCCTGATAAATGGCGCCGACTTCAGGTTCATCGACAATTGAGTGTATCCAATTTTTGGCTGCGGCAATACTTTTCATGTCAGTTGAAGAAATTCTAATTGTCCCATCGTCTTCAATGTTAATTTTAGCCCCAGTTTGTTCAACAATTTCTCGAATTACTTTACCTCCGGAGCCAATAACTTCCCGAATTTTGTCCACGGGAATAGTCATCATTTCAATACGTGGAGAAAATTCGCTTAGCTCAGAGCGTGCATCCGTCAAGGCTTTTGCCATTTCGTTAAGAATATGGATTCGACCATCTTTTGCTTGTTCAAGAGCAATTTTCATAACTTCTTCAGTAATACCATCAATTTTGATGTCCATTTGAAGGGAAGTAATACCATCTTGGGTCCCCGCTACTTTGAAGTCCATGTCACCGAGATGATCTTCATCTCCGAGAATATCAGACAAAACAGCAAAACGTTCCTGCTCCTTTATTAAGCCCATAGCGATACCAGCTATAGGACGCACCAAAGGAACACCGGCATCCATCAATGCTAGCGAAGTTCCACAAACCGTTGCCATTGAGGATGAACCGTTTGATTCAGTAATTTCTGAAACAACACGAATAGTGTAAGGAAAAGATTCTTTAGTTGGCAACATTGGGTGAATAGCTCGCCATGCCAGTTTACCATGACCGATTTCACGGCGACCAGGAGAACCAATACGTCCCGTTTCACCTACAGAAAAGGGAGGGAAGTTATAATGAAGCAAAAATGCTTCTTTGTACATTCCTGTCAAAGAATCAATATATTGTTCGTCCTCACCAGTTCCTAATGTTGCAACAACAAGAGCTTGTGTTTCACCACGGGTAAATAATGCTGATCCATGCGTGCGAGGTAGAATACCGACTTCTGATTGGATTGGACGTACAGCTGAAAGGCCACGCCCATCAATACGCTTTTCAGTATCGAGAATGCTCCAGCGAACAATTCTTGCTTGTAACTTTTTGAAAACTGTTGCAATTTTATCTTCGCTTAATTCGTGATTATCTTCCGTTTGTGGCATTAACTTTTTGATAACGCTTGCTTTTATGAGATCAATAGCAGCGTAGCGTTGTTGTTTATCAGTGATAGTGTAAGCTTTTCTCAGGTCAGTTTCGACCATCTCGAGCATGGTTTTTTCAAGATCGGAGACATCTTCAGGAATAAATTCACGTGGCTCTTTAGCGGCTACTTTTGCAAGTTGAGTGATGGCATCAATAACAGGCTGAAAGCCTTTTTGGCCAAACATGATTGCACCCAACATCACATCTTCAGGCAACTCTTGTGCTTCTGATTCAACCATTAGAACGGCATTTTCTGTTCCAGCGATAACGAGATCCAGTTTTGATTCAAGTATTTCATCAGTTGTAGGATTAAGGACGTAATGCCCATTACAATAACCAACACGAGCACCAGCAATGGGGCCCATAAAAGGAACACCCGATAAAGCCAGAGCAGCAGAGGATGCAATTATTGCAAGGACATCGGGGTTATTCTCCAAATCATGCTGTATGACGGAGACAATAATTTGTGTATCATTCTTATAACCGTTAACAAAAAGAGGACGAATCGGACGATCAATCAGACGCGAAATCAAAGTCTCATTCTCACTTGGACGGCTTTCACGTTTAAAATAACCACCCGGTATTTTACCTACAGCATAGGTTTTTTCCTGATAATTCACTGTGAGCGGAAAAAAATCTTGGTCTGGTTTTGGAGTTTTTTCTGAAACAACAGTTGCTAAGACAACGGTTTCACCATAAGTGACAACGACTGCACCATCTGCTTGACGTGCAATTTTTCCTGTTTCAATGATGAGTGGCCGGCCGGCCCATTCAATTTCTACCTTATGGGTTTTAAACATTTCTTATCCTTAATGGTCAGGTGTTTGCACTAAAAACGCGTATATCCCGACTTCACATGCTATGCTTCGAGGTTTATGTAAGATAACAAGACACCACGATCCTTTGATACTGAGAGAGATAAGTTGCATCCAGGCATGAAAATTAGCAATTTCACCTCACAACAATCTCTTACCCGCCTTCAGCTGAAGGCAATAAACTGTAATAAAAGGGTGGCTTTTGTGTGATGAAAGACACCCACCAATCTTTCTCTTAACGACGCAAACCAAGTTTTTCTATAAGTAGCCGGTAACGATCTGGGTCAGTTCCTTTAAGGTAATCAAGAAGACGCCGTCTCCGAGAAACCATCTTTAAAAGACCACGACGGGAATGATTATCTTTTTTGTGAAATTTGAAATGACTAGTTAGATTAGCAATGCGTTCGGAAAGAACGGCAACTTGAACCTCAGGCGATCCCGTATCACCAGTTTTAGTTGCATGTTCTATAATAAGTTCCCGTTTGCGTTCAGCTGCAATCGACATCGTATCATCCTTTCAATAAATAAAGAAACAAAGCCACCCGTAGCCGAGATGTCGTCCAGCAAGGGTCAGTGAAAAAGCAAGAAAAGAAAAATCTTCACTCGTTTCTGCACTTAATATAGGAAAGATGGTTGAAATACTAGTCCCTAAAAATACCTTTAATATTTTCTTTCATGATTATTTTATAAAAATTTTTAAAGAGTTGTGTACTTTACCCAATTTAACGGTATGGTGACAGTTTTTTCGGTGCACTTGTGATTAAAAATGACAGATTAGTGGTTTGGAGGTAAAAGTGCAGAAATTGCAACAAGCATCAACGTTAAAGCTGTTCCGTCATGCGGTTTTTCGAAATTTATGGTCAGCCACACTTTTTTCTAATTTAGGAGGGTTTATACAAGCTGTAGGTGCTGGTTGGTTGATGACGTTAATTAGTTCTTCGCATTCCATGGTGGGACTCGTTCAAAGTGCTATGACATTACCTCTGGTTATTTTTTCTTTAATGGCAGGAGCATTGGCAGATAGTTTAAATCGACGTCAGATTATGCTGTTTGCTCAGATTGTAATGATGTTTATCTCTATTAATTTGACCATTTTATCCTATATGAATTTGGTAACGCCATGGCTTTTATTATGTTTTACGTTTTTGATTGGGTGTGGAAGTGCTTTTTATAATCCTGCTTGGCAAGCCACGATGGGAGATATTGTAAGCAAAGAGAATATTTCTGCGGCTGTTAGTTTGAACAGTGTTGGGTTTAACTTGATGCGTAGTATAGGCCCTGCTATTGGTGGGGTGATTGTTGCTACCCTTGGAGGATTTGCAGCTTTTCTATTAAATGCTATAAGCTATATACCTTTAATTATTACATTGTTTTTATGGAAACCGAACTACAGACATGATGCTCTTCCACGCGAAAAGCTTCTAGGAGCTGTAGCAGATGGTTTACGCTATGTTGCTCTATCTCCCAATCTTCTTAGCATTATGACAAGAGCTCTTTTTTTTGGTATTGGAGCAATTTCAATTTTGGCTTTGTTGCCAATTGTTGCACGCGATATCTTAGGTGGGGGAGCTCTGCTTTACGGTACACTGCTTGGTTGTTTTGGAATAGGAGCTATTATAGCTGGTGTTATTAATGCGCATGTGCGACATTATTGCAGTTCTGAAACAATTATTGCGAGTGCTTTTATAGGGCTTTCTTTCTCTTGCCTTGTTTTGGCTATGAGTCATTCGGTAGTTTTAAGCCATCTCGTTTTGTTTCCTGCGGGGTTATGTTGGGTTTTGGCATTATCATTATTCAATACATCCGTACAATTATCTATACCACGTTGGGTTGTTGCGCGTGCTTTATCACTTTATCAAACTGCATCTTTTGGTGGCATGGCAGTAGGGAGTGCAGTTTGGGGAGTGTTGGCTGATGCCTATTCTCCAACAGCTGCTTTGAATATTTGTGCTCTATTTCTAATTTTTGGAGCTGCTTTAGGTGTAAAATTTAAAATTCAAGAAATTCCCCAAATAGATCTTGATCCACTTGATCAGTTTAGAGAGCCAGAGCTTTTACTTAATTTAAAAGCACAAAGTGGCCCGATCATGATTATGATCCATTATCAAATCGATGAGCATGATCTTGAGGAATTTCTTGAAGTAATGACACGTCGTCGCCACATTCGTCGACGAGATGGTGCGCGTCAATGGGTTCTTTTACGTGACCTTGAAAGACCAGAATGTTGGACGGAAGCTTATCATGTGCCAACATGGGTTGATTATTTGCGCCATAATCATCGTTGTACAAAGGCTGATGCAGAAGTAAATAAATGCCTCAATCGATTAAATCGTTCATTGAATGGTATTGAGGTACGCCGCATGATTGAACGGCAAACAATACCGCAAGTTGGTGAGATGCATTTGAAATCTTCTGCAGATCAGTAATTTTTAAAATATGGTTTCAAGTATAACGAAGACAATTTCAACTTACATATTTGTAAGACAATATTTTAAAAAATCATAGTTGATGATTTATGTATTTGTAAAAAGCCGTTTTGGTTTGAAATAGCTTTCCTTTATAGTGCCTATAGCAAGAAGCTGGCTTTCATAAGTAACGCAGATATCGTTTTCATTAGTAGGGACATTTTGGTCGTGTAAAAGAACTGGTTGTCCCCTTTTTATACGCTGTGCCTGTGTTGTATCAAGTGCACAGTGGAAAAGGCATCTTAATGCAGCACTTGTTTTTATCAATAATCTATTAAGTGCAGAAAAATCTTTCTTAAAGGATGTATCATCTTGATTAGTTATATTTTCATAAGTAAGTGATGTTTTTATTTTGTCCCATGTGAGGAGGTCATTTTCATTAAAAGGAAAGACTGCAATACGGCGTAAATCAGCAATATGTCCGTAGCAACCAAGATCACGCCCCATATCACGTGCTAAAGAACGCACATAAGTTCCTTTTCCGCATGTTATTTTGAAAACAGAGGATTGTTCATCTACCATTTCAATGAGTTGAAGGGTGTTAATTGTCACTTGTCGGGGTGGGATTTTAATAATCTCACCTTCACGTGCTAAGTTATAGGCACGATCGCCAGCAATTTTAATTGCAGAAAATTGCGGGGGTACCTGTAAGATAGTACCTGTGTATTTGGGTAAAAGAGCAAGGATATCATTTTTAATCGGTCTTTTAAGAGATGTTTTGGTTACAATACCTTCTAGATCATCTGTAGTACGTTCTTCACCCCATGCTATCCGAAAATAATAGGTTTTGACGCCTTCCATCACGTAGGGAACTGTCTTAGTTGCCTCTCCTAATGCGATTGGTAGTGCTCCAGAAGCAAGTGGATCAAGTGTACCTGCATGTCCTGCTTTTTGCGCATTGAAGAGGTCTTTGATTTTTGAAACAGCTTCCGTTGATTTCATCCCTTTTGGCTTATCAAGAATAATCCAGCCAGAAATAGGACGGCCTTTTTTTTGCGTTGCCGTACCATATTAGTCCTCAGGCTCATCACAACAAAGATCACGTGCAACTTCAGGTGAGCGAAGTAATGCGTCAATTTTTGAAAAGTGATCAAAACTGCTATCAAGTTGAAAACGGAGTTCAGGCATATATTTCATTTGTCGTAATAGATGACTAATTTCCCCACGGATAAAACGGCTGTATTTATTTAAAATTTGAATAGTATTGTAAGAATCATTGTCAAAAGTGAGGGAAGAGACAAAACAAGTTGCAATTTTTAGATCAGGCGACATGCGTACTTCAGAGATGGATAAGACAACATTTTTGGGGATTTTATCAGATAAAATACCCCGTTGTAGAGCATGAGCTATTACATGACGGACTTGTTCCCCAACTCTTAATTGCCGTTGCGAAAAGTCTGTATTTTTCATGAAATAGTTACCTTTTTTGAAGTCTTTTTTCGAAAAAAAAGAAAAGAGAAATTCCACAAGCTCCGTAGCTTTTTCATTTAACAAAAAAATTACGAGCCAATTTCACTGACTTTATAGTGTACGACTGATATGTTCAACTCGGAATATCTCAATAATGTCACCTGCACGCATATCTTCATAATGTTCAAAAGCGATACCACATTCTTGACCAACGTGGACTTCGTTGACTTCGTCTTTGAAGCGTTTGAGTGTTTTAAGTTTTCCTTCATGAATGACAATATTGTCTCGGATTAGGCGAACACCAGCTCCCCGCTCTATTTTTCCTTCTGTAACGCGACAACCTGCAACTTTTCCGATTTTTGTAATGCTAAAGACTTCTAAAATTTCGGCATTTCCAAGAGAAGTTGTGCGTTTTTCTGGCGATAATAATCCCGACATAGCTGCTTTGATATCATCAACGAGATCATAAATGACATTATAATAGCGGATTTCAATGCCTTGTGTTTCGGCTAAATCACGTACCTGTTTGTTTGCTCGAACGTTAAAACCAATAACAGCAGAATTAGAAGCTTCAGCAAGAGAAATATCACTTTCAGTTATACCTCCTGCACCAGAATGGACAACGCGTGTTCGTACTTCTTCATTTCCGAGCATTTCTAACGCTGAATTAATAGCTTCGACGGATCCTTGAACATCCCCTTTGATAATAAGAGGGAATTCTTTTATGCCAGCCGTTTGTAGTTTTGTCATCATTTGCTCAAGAGAGCCGCGAGAACCAGTTCTCCGAGCTACATTTTTATCACGTGCTAATCGTTGACGATACTCAGAAATTTCGCGGGCTTTTGCTTCATGAGTAACAACAACAAAACGATCACCAGCTTGCGGTGTGCCTTGCATTCCCAAAATTTCGATAGGTGTAGAAGGGCCTGCTTCTTTAATGTGCTTTCCATGATCATCGATTAAAGCACGAATCCGTCCCCATTCATTTCCAGCAACGATGATATCGGCAAGATGTAAGGTACCTTTTTGAATAAGGACAGTTGCAACAGGTCCTCGTCCTCGATCAAGTTTTGCTTCAATAACAATACCGTCTGCAGTTCTTTCTGGATCAGCTTTTAGGTCAAGGATTTCAGCTTGAAGAAGGATAGCTTCTAAAAGTTTATCAATATTTTTACCTGTTTTAGCAGAAACCTCAACCTCTAAAGTTTCTCCACCCATCGTTTCGACAAACACTTCTTGTTGTAAGAGGCCTGTGCGCACTTTTTGTGCATCAGCAGTTGGTTTATCAATTTTATTGATAGCCACAATGATAGGCACATTAGCAGCTTTTGCGTGATTAATGGATTCAATGGTTTGTGGCATGATACTATCGTCAGCAGCTACGACAAGAACAGCGATATCAGTAATTTGAGCACCTCGGGCGCGCATAGCTGTAAAAGCGGCATGTCCAGGTGTATCAATAAAGGTGATTTTTTGTCCATTATGTTCAACTTGATAAGCACCAATATGCTGAGTAATACCTCCAGCTTCGCCGGAGGCAACATTAGCTTTACGAATGGCATCAAGAAGAGAGGTTTTTCCGTGATCCACATGCCCCATGATTGTAACAACTGGTGGACGTGGTTTCATTTTTTGAAGGTCATCATTTATATTAAAAAGACCTTCCTCAATGTCAGATTCTGAAACACGTTTAACTGTATGGCCGAATTCAACAGCGATCAATTCGGCAATATCCGCATCGATGACATCACCAGGTTTCATCATTTGTTTTTGTTGCATGAGAAATTTAATAACGTCAACAGAACGTTCAGCCATACGTTGAGCAAGTTCTTGGATGGTGATGGTTTCAGGAAGGATGACTTCACGAGAGATTTTTTCCCGTGGTTCTTGATTTTGTGCGCGTTTAAATTTTTCTTGTCGGCGACGCATTGCAGCCATTGAACGGCCGCGTGAATTTCCTTCTTCATCTAATGCACTATGGAGGGTCAGTTTACCACGACGATGCTCATCTATGCCCTTTATAATCTTGGGTGAACGTGTCTCTGATTTAGAAGGACTAGTGCGTCGGCTATGCTTTTCTTCATTTTCATCATCATCTACATTGCGTTTATCAATAATGGTAACTTTTTTTATTGCAGGAGGAGCATCTATTGATTTGATAGGCATTATAGGTGCTATTGGTGGAGAAGAGAGAATTTTTTCTATATGGGATGGTTGAATTTCCTCTTCCTGAGAAGTTTTTTGGTGAAAACTCTCTTCATGTTGTTTTAGTTTTTCTTTTTCTAAAGCTTGTTTACGAGTTATTTTTTCTTGAACATGCGCCTCTTCCAATGCACGAATTCTCGCCTCCATCTCAGCTGATGAAAGATTATTTTGGGTTGTAGAGGTTGCAGTTGCAGCTTTTTCAGTGCGCGGCTTCGAGCGCGGAGCTGCAATATGTGGTTTAGTAATCGATTGTATTACTTCAGCTTTCTTCTCATCTCGCGTAATTTTACGTCGTTTAGTTTCAACAACGACAGCCTTTGTACGACCATGACTGAAATTTTGTTTGACCGTACTCGTTTCTAATCCTGATCGTTTCAAAGTCAGCGTCTTTTTAGCTGTTATCTTATCATTATTGTTTTCACTCATTGTACTTCCTTCACGGCTTCTGCCGTCGTCTTATCAGGCTCATTGCGCTCTTCATCACGATAGGCGATCAGTTTATATATTGTCTTGATAAATCCCTCTGCAGCTCTCACGTTCAGTAAAGCTGCATGTATCACAAGATTAGCTCCAAAAGCCATACCCATTTCGTCATTTGTAAATAAAGATATGGCTTTTATATTTTGATTTGTTTGTTGTTGTAAGGCATAAATAGCTTGCGAGATTTTACGTTTTCCATCTTCTTTTGCTTCTTTTGCATGGAGAATGAGAATTGCTTGACCAGAGCGAATAGCTGTGTTGACCTTTGTTATACCCGTAACAATAGCCCCCGCTTTTCGTGCCATAGAAAGACTATGAAGAGCAGATTTTAGAAGGAGCTCATCCACGATGTTAGAAAGATTTGAAGGAACCTTAACATTCATTTTGAAACTTTTGTCAAAAATTTTACGCTTAATTGCTTCTTCGACAATAGTATGCTGACCAGAAATCCAAACGCCACGTCCAGGCAAATTTGCTTTAAGGTCTGGAACAATTTGGTTATCTGGATCAACAACAAAGCGGATCAGCGCCGCTGCTGATGTACTTTTTCTTGTTACGATACAGGTCCGATTGTTCATTGTAAATTATCTATCCATGTTTAATTGATTGATTCTTCAGTTTTTGCAGAATCTCCTACGGTAAGGTCAGCTTGGTCTATCCAGCCTGCCTGTACACGTGCAGCTAAAATCATGGATTTTGCATCTACACGCGTAACGTCAAACGGTGTTAAAATTCCAGAAAAATTCTGTGTTTGACCTTTTTTACGTTCTCGCCAGCCAACTAGGTCATCAATTGCGTAGCCTGCAAAATCATCCATAGTTTTAACACCATCTTCGCCAATCGCGACAAGCATAGCATTTGTCATACCGGGGAGCGTTTTTAATTCGTCAGAAACACCAAGATTTTTACGCTTTTCATCTAATTCTTTTTCTTTACGTTCCAGGTATTCGCGTGCACGATTTTGAATTTCTGAGGCAGTTTCTTTATCAAAACCATCAATAGAGGTGATTTCCTCAAGATCAATATAAGCAATTTCTTCAATTGAAGCGAAGCCTTCTGAAGCCATTACTTGCCCAACCATTTCATCAACATCCAAAGATTCCATGAAAAGCTTGCTACGTTCAGTAAACTCTTTTTGGCGATTTTCGGATTCTTCTTTCTCTGTTAGGATATCGATATTCCAACCCGTTAATTGTGATGCTAGACGCACGTTCTGTCCTCGTCTACCGATGGCGAGGCTGAGTTGGTCATCAGGGACAATAACTTCGATACGCTCTGCGTCTTCATCTAGAACAACTTTCGAGACTTCGGCAGGCTGCAGTGCATTAACAATGAATGTGGCAGCGTCAGGTGACCAAGGAATAATATCAATTTTTTCTCCTTGTAACTCTGAGACAACAGCTTGCACACGGCTTCCTCGCATTCCAACACACGCTCCGACAGGATCTATGGATCCATCACGTGAAACAACAGCAATTTTTGCACGAGATCCTGGATCACGAGCGACGGATTTAATTTCTATAATACCATCGTAAATTTCTGGTACTTCCATGGTAAAAAGTTTTGCCATAAATTGGGGATGTGTACGTGAAAGAAAAATCTGCGGTCCACGTTGTTCACGGTGTACATCGTTAACAAAAGCACGGATACGGTCTCCATAATGAAAAGATTCACGAGGAATTAGTTCGTCTCGCCGTACTATGGCCTCTCCACGCCCAAGATCGACGATGACATTACCATACTCGACGCGCTTAACTATGCCAGAAATAATTTCACCGACCTTATTCTTAAATTCCTCAAATTGGTTATCACGTTCTGCATCACGTATTTTTTGCACGATAATTTGTTTAGCAGATTGTGCTGCAATACGTCCAAAATCCATGGAAGGTAAGGGGTCGGAAATAAAGTCACCAATTTTTGCATCTGCTTTACGTTTTAGCGCATCAGATAACGCTATCTCAGTCGCATAATCTTCAATAATATCAACAACTTTTAGAAGACGTTGTAGCTTTATTTCTCCTGTTTTAGAATTGATTTCAGCACGGATATTGCTTTCCTGACCATAACGTGAACGTGCTGCTTTTTGAATAGCATCAGCCATTGCAGAAATGACAATTTCACGGTCAATCGACTTTTCGCGTGCAACAGCATCTGCAATTTGCAGAAATTCAAGCCTGTTAGCGCTTATAGTCATGGATTTTCTCCTTTTTGTGCAATGTAAGATTGCGTTTTATTAATATCTATCTTTAGTGATGTGTTTCAGGTTTTGAGATATCGAAATCATCCTCAGAAAATGACAAATTGTTTAAATTTTTATCTTTTTTTAGTGCATCACGGATGAGATCATCAGTCAGAACCAAATGTGCGTTAATGATATCTGAAAAGTTGATAGGAATGTACATTTTTTTACCACAGGCAGCTTTGTCGACATTTAAAGTAAATCCATTTTGCGTAACATTGGTAAGTACCCCACGAAATTTCCGACGGTCATCAATAGCTATACCAGTTTCAATTTTTACAATATGCCCTTGCCACTGAAAAAAATCAGATTTTCTAACTAGTGGGCGGTCAATACCGGGAGATGATACTTCTAAATGGTATTTTTGCTCAATGATATTTTGTATATCCATGATAGGAGAGACAGTTTTACTAACAATTTCACAATCGTCTATTGACATGGTTCCATCGGCACGTTCGGCCATGATTTGCAATGTTAAACCATTCAATCCAGAAAGTTTTACACGCACCAAACGGTATCCCAAAGGTTTGAGTAATGGCTCAATCAAAGCAGCAATACGCACTTCAACACCACTCTCCGTTAGGAGGCGTGGTTCATCAATATTATCTATGTTTTCAATTTCGTTGATGTGCTGCATCTGAGTTTCTTTAAATATTAGTTTGATGACATTAAAAAAGAGCGGATCCAAACGATCCACCCTCTAATTATGAGATACAAGAACGGACTCCACTATACTCTTAAACTGAAAAGTTTTCAAGTCATCTGTAATTTCAGTGCTCTGTTCTTCATTTTTTAATAAAAGTGAGATAAGCAGGTGTCCTACCTTCACGGAAAGCCTTTATTTCATAGCGGGTACTTTTCCATAGTGGATAAGGGGTTTCCCAATCTTTGTGACTATCTGATTTCCATTCGAAATTTTCATGTTGAAGGCAGTAGTATAGTGTCCAGTTTATGTAAATATCTATATCGCTAACAAAGCGAAGTTTTTTACCCACTTTAAGAACATGAGCGAAACGGGAAAGATTTTGCATATTGATAAAGCGTCGCTTCCAATGCTTTTTTTTAGGCCATGGATCTGGGTAAAATATGTCTATTCCATCAAGAGATTCTTTAGGTAACCAATCAAGAAGGTGTATGGCATCATTGTCATAAAGGCGAAGATTTTTTTGGTGTTTTTCATGTTTTTTAAGGTATGTTAACATTTTGGCCATGCCATTGATGAAAGGTTCAACACCAATAAAACCAGTGTCTGGAAAATGTTCTATTGCATGGATCAGATGTTCACCTCCTCCAAAACCAATTTCAAGTTTAATTTCTTTAACTTTATTGGCAAATAGTGATGTTAGATCTTTGGGTGCAGGTTCATCTAAGTTAATGTGAAGAATGGGGAGAAGGGTTTTTAGCAGCGTTTGTTGATTATGACGGAGTTGTTTTCCATGCCGGCGACCAAAAAAAGAGGTGTTTGCGTATGCATTGTACACGGTCATGATATATTAAGCAGTGCTTTGAGTTCTTCAGTTAGATCCGTTTTTTCCCAAGAAAACGAGCCATTATTTTCTGGTTTACGCCCAAAATGACCATAAGCAGCTGTTTTTGAGTATATGGGTCTATTAAGACCGAGATGTTTTCGAATTCCCGTCGGTGAAAGATCCATTATCTTACGGATTGCAATCTCAACGACACTTTCATCTATTTTTCCTGTACCGTGAAGATTAAGATAAATGGACAAAGGCTGTGCAACACCAATTGCATAAGACAGTTGAATGGTACACCGTTCTGCTAAATCAGCCGCAACGATATTTTTGGCGAGGTAACGTGCTGCATAAGCTGCAGAGCGATCAACTTTTGTTGTGTCTTTACCTGAAAAAGCACCACCTCCATGAGGTGCTGCTCCACCATAAGTATCAACAATGATTTTACGTCCCGTGAGCCCTGCGTCACTTAGAGGGCCTCCAATGACAAATTTTCCTGTTGGATTAATATACCAGCTACATTGATCAGAAATAGGGATATCACATAAAGCTTGGCGAATGTAGGGTTCAACTATTGTGCGAACTTTATTTGAATCCCAATTTTCATCCAAATGCTGTGTTGAAAGTACAATAGATGTTACCTCTATGGGAACTCCATTTTGATATCGTATCGTTACTTGGCTTTTAGCGTCTGGTCCAAGTTTTCCAACTTCTCCCTCATTTTTACGGCGAGCAGTAGAAAGAAGTTCTAAAATTTTATGCGCGTAATAGATTGGTGCTGGCATAAGATCCGATGTTTCACGGCAGGCATATCCAAACATAATACCTTGGTCTCCTGCTCCTTCTTCTCCGTGACGGTCAATGGCATTGTCAACTCCTCGCGCGATATCCGTGGATTGTTGACGGAGAAAAACGTCAATTTTGACAGTTTTCCAGTGAAAGCCTACTTGCTCATAACCAATGGAACGAATAGCACGGCGCGCAGCTGTTCGGAAACGGGTAGGGTTGATAAGAGGGGTGCCAGTTTGATCAGTTACAAAATTTCCACTTTTATCTCTTTTAAGAAGCGTATCAGGAACACGAACTTCGCCAGCGAGAATGACGCGATTGACAGTTACCAAGGTTTCACAAGCAACACGTACAAACCATGGATCAGTACCTGTTTTTTGGGCTTCCTTGTAGACCATATCAACGATTTCATCGGAAATTCTATCACAAATTTTATCAGGATGTCCTTCTGATACTGATTCACTTGTAAAAAGATAATTTTTGTGCAGCATAAGAATTTCCTTAAAAGAAATGGATCTTCATTAACAATTTAAAATCTACCTTGCTTGCAAACCGCACAACAGATGGGCAATACTGATTCATGAAGCAAGATGCAAGAAAAAAGACAATTTTTATTTTTGCAACTTATTTACGTTGTCATCTTCAGAGAGAGCTTTTGCTAAATCGATAATTTTGCGACGTACCTTAGCATCAAGAATATTTGTGAATGCACGCATCAATTGGATGCCTTCATTACTTGAGCAAAAATCCATAAAACGCTCGTCACTTTCAGCAAACCCTTCCATCGGTTGATCACTCATGCTTCGATCAAAGAAATAAGAAACTGGAACATCCATAATTTCCGCAATAGCTTGAAGACGACTTGCACCGACACGATTTGTACCCTTTTCGTATTTTTGAATTTGCTGAAACGTGATACCTAAGTGCTCTCCTAATTTTTCTTGAGTAAGACCTAATATATTACGGCGCAAACGAATACGTGTCCCGACATAAACATCTATTGGATTAGGTTTTCTCTTAGTTTCGGTCATAATGCAACTCTTTATTTCTAATGCTTTGTTTCCAAACCAATATCAGGTGCATGCGAAGTCAAATTATCATAAATCAAGATAATATGTAATATTTTTTCTTGGTATTACTGGTACCTACAATACGCTATTGCATACAAGCACTCAATTGTTAAATTTTCTTGCGGTAGCAGAGCCAACGCGGCACAATAACATAAGAATGAATAAGATGAAAGTAGAGAATGTTCTGTGTTCGTCACCCCATGTTGGTACGTTGGGTGGTGGAATAGGCGAATCAAGTGAGCCAACGACATTTTGTTTAAGAGCGGCAACGACTCGTCCATAGGGATCAACCACTGCTGATATTCCATTATTAGCTGCTCGTATGAGTGGTATTCCAAGTTCAACAGCACGTAGCCGTGCTTGTTGAAAGTGTTGGTGTGGACCAGGTGTCATACCAAACCATGCGTCATTGGTTACATTGATAATGATTTGAGGGAAAGAACCAGAGAAAGTCATTTCGTGAGGAAATATAATTTCGTAGCAAATCAATGGAAGATAAGAAATTCCGTTTGGCATCATAACTGTTTTTCGTGTTGTAGTTGCACTGTAACCATTGTTATGAGCAAAGGCATGAAGTCCAATTTTATTGAATAAGCTTTTATAAGGAATATATTCGCCAAAAGGTACTAAGTGAAGTTTATCAGAAACATGAAGAATATTGCCTCTAACATCGATAACTTGAATTGTATTAAAATAGTGTGTTGAGTTATCAGATAAATTATTATTGGTTCGTACAGCACCGACAATAGCCCATTGTTGAGGATTGAGAATAGAAGCAATACGCATTGTGATAGTGGAAGTGTCATTTATGATGTAAGGAACGGATGTTTCCGGCCACACTATGAAATTTGGTTTTGGGATCCGGCTCTTTGTGGGTGCTGAGCTAAGGGCTAAGAGAGTCTTAAAGATATCCTCTTGTGTTGCATTGTTCCATTTTTCGTTTTGTTGAATAGAAGGTTGGATGATACGCACCCAGTGCTCGCTTGTTTGATAGTGAGTTATGCTAGGTGCCGTATTTAGACGGTAAAACCCGAAACTGATATGAGCTAATATCATAGAGAAACAACAGAAAAGAGCAGTGCATTTTTTTTCATTCGTTAATAGAACGGTAGGTAGGCTGTAGGCTAGAACAGCAAGAATATTCATTCCATAAAGCCCTATAATTACGTTAGACTGCATAAATATTGGGGTTGGCATTGCTGTGTAAGCGAGAGAATTCCATGGAAAACCTGTAAATAGGATGGCGCGCAGCAACTCTGCTAGTCCTAAAGCAAAGGCTAAAACAAAAAATCGTGCGATTCCCTTGATCCAGAGTAAGCCGACAATAAAACCAGACAAAAACCAGAAAAAGGCAAGACAGGCAGGAAGACCAAAAACAGCGAAGGGAATAGCCCAAAAAAAAGTTTGATCTATTAATAAGGCACTACCCAGCCACCAAAGACTGCAGACAAAATAGCCGAAGCCAAAATTTCCACAAGATAATGCATTTATTAAAAGGCGTGCTCTGTTATTTTTTAAAGTATTAATTGAGTCAAGAAAGATAATAAAGATCGGAAAGGTAATAAAACAGATAGGGGTAAAAGAAAGAGGAGGAAGTGCAAGTGATGTCAAACAACCGCATAAAAAAATAGAAAACTGCCGTTTCCAACCAGTGATGGAAAGTGGGAGTGATATAAATTTTTTAAAAAACATTTGTCTATTCTTTAGAAGCTAAATTTTCTCATTTGTTTCATCGTTTGGAACACGAATAATGCACAACCTTTTAATTCGACGGTTATCTGCTTCTAAAATACGACATTGATAACCTGGTATAGCTTTGATAACTTCACCTTTTGAAGGGATACGATCAAGAATAGAAACAATTAATCCACCTATGGTATCAACCTCATCGCCATATTCTCCTATTACAAAATCAGGACCAAGAGCTTTTTCTACATCATCTAGCTTTGTTCTTGCATCAACAAGCCATTTATTATCAGGTTCGTGTACGATAACATTATCAATACTATCATGTTCATCTTCGATATCACCAACAATTAGTTCGACGATATCTTCCATGGAAACTAAACCATCAGTTCCACCATACTCATCGATAACTAAAGCCATCTGTGTTTGCGTTGTTTGCATTTGTGTTAATAATTGGCTTGCAAGCATGGAACTTGGGACAAATAGGACAGATCTAACAAGATCCAATTCGCTAATTGGATTATGTAAATGGGTATGACCCAATTGAATTGCGTTAGACTGTTGTTCATTTTGAGTTGAATTGACGATAAAATGGGCTACATGACTGAGAATATCCCGGATGTGAATCATACCCTTCGGATCATCCAATGTTTCCATATAAACGGGCATACGAGAATGGCCAACTTTTTCAAAATGTTTAAGAGTATCTCCAAGCGAAGTATTGATATCTAATGCATCAATCTCAGAACGTGGGATCATTATATCATCAACACGTGTTTCGCGTAGGCGCAGAATATTATGCAGCATAATGCGTTCTTCAGGTGAAAAAAGTGCAGTACCATTTTTATTACCTGAAGTGAGGGCATCGGCAAGATCATCACGTAGAGAAGTATGATTACGCCCGCGCAAAAATGGAAACAAATAGGCCCTTAGCGAATTTCGTTCTGTGTGGCTTGTTCGTTGAAAAGGTAATCTTGCATCACTAGAAGATGCTTGAATGTTTTTATGTGTATTCACTTTTTCCGACATAGCTTTAAAATTTTCTAAATTCCCTCTTTGGTAAAGTATACAAGACATACACAGTTTAAAGGCACCACACCAATTTCTGGATGTGGCATTCTATCATTCTAAGGTAGTTCAGTATAGGGATTTTTTATAGAAATTTTTTGTAAAATATCTTTTTCTAATTCTTCCATCTGATGTGCCTCATCATTTGTTTCATGATCATAACCAAGAAGGTGAAGGATGCCATGTACGATCATGTGTGTTAAATGATCATGGAAGGATTTTTTTCCTTCCTCAGCTTCACGTGCAATTGTTTCTCTGGCAAGGATAATGTCGCCAAGCATCAGCCCTGGCTTTTGCCCAACTTTAAGAGGAAAAGCAGGAAAAGATAATACATTTGTGGGGTAATTTTTCTTGCGCCATTGCGCGTTTATCTGTGTCATGTATTCATCATTTGTGAAGAGCAAACTGAGTTCACTAACAGTATCAAACAGTGAGAGATGGCTTGTTACTGCAATGAGTGCTTTTTGGGTAATACTATAGAGCAATTTTTCATCATCCCATTCGGGACTGTTAACAGTTATATCAATAGAGATCATGGTGAGTTTGAATCATTTTCTTTATGAAAAGCGTAATTTCATTTATCTTTTTGTTTACTGAATGCACGATCGTAAGCATTTATGATAGTGGTAACAAGAGGGTGGCGCACAATATCCTTTTCATTAAAATGAATAATAGCAATGTTTTCTAAATTTGAAAGAATATTTGTGGCTTCTATTAGACCTGATTTTTGTCCCGCAGGGAGGTCAATTTGGCTTATATCACCGGTTACGATCATTCGTGATCCCTCTCCAAAACGTGTAAGGAACATTTTCATTTGTATAGGGGTAGTGTTTTGCGCTTCATCAAGGATGATGGCTGAATGAGCAAGTGTTCGTCCACGCATGAAAGCAAGAGGAGCAGTTTCTACAATACCAGACGCTAAAACATGCTCTACTTTTTCAGCGGGCATTATATCATAAAGGGCATCATAAAGTGGTCGTAAATAGGGATCTACTTTTTCCTTAAGATCACCAGGAAGAAAGCCAAGGCGTTCTCCAGCTTCGACAGCAGGGCGAGAGAGAATAATGCGTTCAACAATACCACGCTCTAGTAACATCATAGCATGAGCAATAGCAAGGTATGTTTTTCCAGTTCCTGCTGGACCTATTGCAAAGACAAGCTCAGATTGTTCCATTGCTTGCAGATAAGCGTTTTGCGTTTTGGTTCGAACGTGGATTGTTTTTTTGTAGGTATTTAACCGTGTTTGAGTATCTTTTATTGTAGGTTGGACTGTTGGTGGAATTTGTTGCTGTTCATTTAAAAAATTTGTCATAACGATCGCACTTTCTGCATCTGATACAGTAAGTTCTTGGTTTGTTTTAGCTTGCTTATAAAGGTGCTTTAATATGCATTGTGCATATTTTACAGTAATTGCTTCTCCACAAATAAAAACTGTATTACCACGTGGGCGAATATCAAGACCAAGCCGCTTCTCAATATATAAAAGATTTTCGTTAAATTGTCCAAAAACTGTCTGTGTGTAGCGATTATTTTCAAAGGTTAAACTCACGAGATCAGCATTTGATAGATGGGATTTTTCAAAAACATTTATGCCATTAAGAAAAGTACGCTGTTGCTTTTTAATTTGTTTTGATTTTCCGGTTGAGATCTTCAACCTATTCTCCTTTATTTGTGTAAGTATGATACACCCGTTTAATAGACTATTTTCAGATGATATGCCGTTTTATGTTATGATTGCATGCAATATGTGCGTTCCTTTACTTTTTTTCCACTATGCACAAAGTTGAAAATCTTCCCTAAGCACTAACTGTTTCACCAATAAAACTGTTTGAACTTGCGTCCTTAATGCAAACCGTCATCATGGTGCCCGTAGTAGCTTGTGTGTTTACGACAATAGGTAAGAGCCAAGGTGACCGTCCTATCATTTGCCCGGGATGGCGTCCTTCCCTTTCAATTAGGATGTCTGTCGTTTTGCCAATTTTGGAACGCAAAAACGCATGCTGCTGATCAAGAATAAGCTCTTGTAAACGTTGAAGACGATTATCTTTTATTTCTTCATCAACTTTATTCTCCATGGTTGCTCCCAGTGTTCCAGGACGGGGAGAATATTTGAAAGAATAGGCCGAACTGTAGCCAACTTGCTTAACAAGTTCTATTGTTTTATCAAAATCATTTTCAGTTTCTCCAGGGAAGCCTACAATAAAGTCACCTGAGAAAGCAATATCAGGTCGTGCAGTGCGAATTTTATCAATGAGATTCAGATAATGGATAGCTTTATGTTGACGATTCATTGCTTTTAAAATGCGATCTGAACCAGATTGAACAGGAAGATGTAGATAAGGCATCAAAATATCAAGGTCTCTGTGTGCTGCAATGAGGCTTTCATCCATATCACGTGGATGGCTTGTTGTGTAACGTAGACGTTTTAAACCATCGAGCTTAGCAAGATGATAAAGGAGATCACCAAGACGCCAATTTTTCCCATCTGTACCTTGTCCATGCCAACCATTAACATTTTGTCCAAGAAGTGTAATTTCTTTGACAGCTGCATCAATAAGTTGACGTGCTTCATCGGTGATTTGTGCAACAGATCTTGATATTTCAGCACCCCGTGTATAAGGAACAACACAGAAGGTACAGAATTTATCACAACCTTCTTGTACTGTTAAAAATGCACTTACACCTCTTTTTTGTACGGCGCGCTTGTTATGAGGTGGTAAATGAGTGAATTTATCTTCGACAGCATAGTTTGTCTCAACAATTCTTTCTCCTTTTTGAGCTTGTTGCAAAAACTCTGGTAGGCGATGATACATTTGTGGTCCAACAACAAAATTAACTGCTGGAGAGCGACGTAAAATTTCATTCCCCTCAGCTTGAGCTGTACAACCAGTGACACCGATCATTAAGGGTTTTTCAGGAGCGCGTTTCTGACGTGCTTTTCGCAAACGACCAAGATCAGAATAAAGCTTTTCTGATGCTTTTTCACGAATATGGCATGTATTGATAAGAACAAGATCTGCGTCATCAGGCGTTTGTGTAGGAATATACCCTTGCTCACAAAGACTGTCATTCATTCTTTGACTATCGTAAACATTCATTTGGCATCCGTAAGTTTTAATAAAAACTCTTTTAGAAGCAACAGAAGGCACATTTTTAGAATTTAATTGTTTCATAATATGTTTCTAAACACTTTTTACGTAAATCTCAATCTTTTTGCTTAAAAGTTTTTTGCATGATGATCGCATCAACGCGGCCTTTTTCTGAAGGATAATAGGCGAGGCGTTTAGCAATTTTTTTAAAATTAAAACGTTTATAGAGAGCTAAGGCAGAAAAATTGGTTTCTTCTACTTCCAGAAAAAGTTGTGCAGCACGTTCATGGTAAAGGTGACGCAGGGTATGATCGATTAGTAAATAACCAATTCCTTTTTGACGATGGTGAGGGTGTACAGCAATGGTTATGATTTCTGCTTCGTCAAGAACAAGACGACATAGACAAAACCCTAAAATTTGATGAGGATGTCCAGTAAAGCAGGCTTTATAGCCAAAAATAGAGCTATCCTTCAGAAAAAGATCAAAAGAATGCTTTTTCCAAGCTGGAAAAAAACAACTTTTATGAATTTTATGAAGAGACGCGCTATCATCAGCATGTAGTAATGTTACCCAAATATGGTTTTTTGTATATAGGAAGTTTGCCATTATTTTTGTTGAGGTAAAGCAAAATTAGTTTGTTTTCTTGCTTCAGCATCACGCAAATAGAGTGGGCTAGGTGGGGTGTGTGATGACTTATTCATAGCAAGGTGAGCGTAAATTGCAACGTTGACGTCTTTGGGTAAAAGCTTATGCAATATGGTTGTTTTGTCTGTAATATGGATTGCAATAGCATCTACCGCTGGACCAATTAGTGTAGTTTTTTCTGGAAGATTTGCAATAACACTATCAAGTGTTCGTAAACTTGGCGCGTTTAATGCTATGAGATCCTTACTGAAATTCTGACAGTAAAACATGCCTTCATAGGCTTCAATAACAGCGGTAATATCAGATGAAATATCATTTTGAATTGCCTGTGCTGTTAATGCTTCAAGTAAGCTAATGCCCACTGCAGGTATTTTCAGTGCCAAAGCTAAAGCCCTCGCAGCTGAGACGCCTACCCGTATGCCTGTAAATGATCCTGGTCCAATGTTCACCGCAATACAGTCAATTTTATCAAATGTGGTATCAGAAATATTCATTGCTTGTTCAATTTGGCTGATAAGTTTTTCAGCATGACCTTTATTCATGCCTTCGCTGATATGCGCAACAACAGATTGATGGTAGATGAGTGCAACGGTACAGTGAGAAGATGCAGTGTCTATAACAAGAATGATCATAGGAGTCTTCTAACCGAATATAAAAATAAATGGAAGCTAAGTTGCGGTTTTTGACTGTTTTTTATGCATTTTACAGTTTTGCTAAAAGCAGCAGTATCAGTAGAGGATGAGATTATCTTGTCTGAGATATGTGTATTATCTCTAAAGGGAAAATCACGTCAGGAAGATACACTCTTTTGCATTGATTGTAAACGGAGTTAATAAATTGCACCACGAGAAGCTGAGAATAGAGGGAAGAGGCTATAATATATTGGACCTTTTTATTATGGAAATAATATAGATAAAAAATTGGGATCCTAGCAAAAAAACCTTAAAAATTTGTTCTTGCTTGTAAAGCTGCAGATAGGGTTCCATCATCGAGATAGTCGAGTTCTCCGCCTACTGGCACACCGTGGGCAAGTCTGGTGATTTTGATTGAAAAATTGGAAAGTTGATCGGTGATGTAATAAGCCGTTGTTTGTCCTTCAACAGTAGCATTGACGGCTAGAATAATCTCAGTAATTGGATTTTTAACAGCTCGGTCTATTAGGGAAGCAATGTTGAGCTCGTCGGGTCCAATTCCATCTAACGGAGATAAACGCCCACCCAGTACATGATAGCACGCGGATAAAGTTCCAGCACGTTCAAGAGCCCAAAGATCAGAAATATCTTCAACGACAATGATTGTTGTATTGTCACGACGTGGATCTGTACAAATTGAACATGGACTAGTTGTATCAATATTACCACAAACGGAGCAAATACAGACTTTATTGGCAGCTTCTTGTATGGCGTTTCCGAGTGGCTCCATTAATGTTTCTTTTTTCTTGATAAGATGAAGTGCAGCACGACGCGCCGACCGAGGTCCAAGACCTGGCACTCGTGCTAAAAGTTGAATGAGGCGTTCAATTTCAGGGCCCGCAATATGCTTAGACATAGATGACTCCAAGAGAGTGAATCAGGGGCAATCCTTCAGAATGGAAGTTTTAGGTTTCGAGGAATAGGTAAGTCTGATTTTATGCTTCGAGCTTTTTCTTCTATAAGATTTTCAACTTTTGCTCTAGTTTCATTGTAGGCTGCCATAAGAAGGTCTTCAAGGATTCCAACATCTTCAGGTTTAATTAACGATGGATCTACCCTGATTGCTGAGATGACATAATTGCCATTCATGGTAATACTGACAAGCCCACCCCCAGCTGCACCAGTAGCTTGTAAGTTGGCCATTTCATTTTTAAAGTTCTGCATTTTTTCTTGCACATCTTTGGCTTTTCTCATCATATTCATCATGTCAAACATAGAGATTAATTTCCTTTTTTACTTTTACTATTTATGTCATCATCTTGTTTGTTGAAGCGGACATCAACAATTTTTGATCCCGGAAAATGGTCAAGAATCTTTGTGACATCAGAATTTCCTTGTGCATCAGAAAAAAGAGTTTTTTGTATGACCACGCTTTCTTCTCGTAAAGTTAACCTTGCTCCTTCGTTAACTTGGGTTACAATCCAACTTTGTCCAGTCCATTGATATAACATTTTTTCAATGTCGCTAGGTAGTGAGTGTGGAGCGCCTTCAGCGAGCTTCAATTTTATATATCCGGGTTCAAAAGAAACGGGCTGAACAAATTCTTCAATGAGAAATATAAACTGAACTTCGCCGTACTGTTTGGCCAAGTTAACAATATCATGTAAAGAATTGATCATAATGGGAGAAGATGTATTTTTTATTTCTGATTGAGTGGAAATATTTGATAGACCAGGAGCATTGAAAGAAAGCTCAGCGGCAGAAGAAGCGTTGGTGATTTCTTCCATTTCTCGAAAATTGGTATTTCGAGAGATTGAAAAGTTGGAATGCTCTTCTTTTTGCGAGGAAAAGGCAACTCTTTCATTCAGAGATTGGATTTGAAAATTTTGGTTTTGTACTCTTTCGGAAGTATGTATAAATTTGCCTTTCCTTTCTTCATCATTCATGTTTTGAGATTTTTGATAGGAACGATCGTGGGTCGTTGCAAGAGAAGAAGGGCTGTCTATAAATTTTTCAATAACTTCATCGAGAGTTGGTAAATCAGCGCTGTGTGCAAGACGAATGAGTAACATTTCTGCAGCTTGAATGGGATGTGCAGACTGATTGATTTCTTGGATGCCTTTGAGTAACATCTGCCAGTTTCGAGAAAGAACACGGACAGAGAGTTTTTGTGAAAAATTTAAACTACGGAGGCGTTCTTCTTCAGTAAGTGACAGATCTTCTGTTGTTTGAGGAATAAAACGCAGCCGGGTTACAAGATAATTGAAGTTAGCCAATTCTGTTAATATAGTAAGAGGGGCAGCACCTGCATCATATTGGTTACGTAGTTCGTGTAGTGCTTTGACAATGTCTCCTGCCATAATATATTCAAAGAGGTCAATAATGCGTGCCTGATCTGCTAATCCTAACATTGTACGTATTGTAGTTATGTTTATTTTACCATTTCCATAAGAGATTGCCTGGTCTAAAATGGATAGTGCATCGCGTACGGATCCTTCTGAAGCACGTGCTATTATGGATAAAGCTTGTTCTTGGATTTCGATTTTTTCAGATTGAGAAATTTTACGCAAATGGTCTACTAGAACAGCTGATTCAACACGCCGTAAATCAAAACGCTGACAGCGTGAAAGAATAGTGATAGGAACTTTGCGAATTTCTGTTGTAGCAAAAATAAACTTTACATGTGTGGGCGGTTCTTCAAGCGTTTTTAATAGGCCATTAAATGCTTGTGTTGAGAGCATATGAACTTCATCAATGATGTAAATTTTATAACGTGCAGAAACAGGACGGTACTGTATTTGATTAATGATTTCACGGATATCATCAATACCAGTGTGTGAAGCAGCATCCATTTCTATAACATCAATGTGGCGTCCTTCGATGATTTGTGTACAGTGTTCGCCAAATGTGTGGAGCGCAGTAGTTGGTTGGTTAATATCCTTTGTTTCATAATTGAGTGCACGCGCTAAGATACGTGCGGTTGTTGTTTTTCCTACGCCACGAATCCCTGTCAATATCCAGGCTTGAGCAATGCGTCCTGTCTTAAAAGAATTTGTAAGGGTGCACACCATTGCCTCTTGGCCAATGAGGTCAGAAAAATTGTGAGGTCTGTATTTACGGGCAAGAACACGATAAGGTATCCCTGTAGGCATATGATTCATTAATAATTCCAACTTTTGTTCTTCGAACACATCAAAGTAATACAAGAACACAGTTTAAGTAAGGTACATCAGTGCATTTAATAAAAAGAATTTTTCCTCGATTAAAAACCAAGTTTTTTTAGAAAAAAGCAGCGACGTACCTAAAAATATCAAAGACCTTAAGTTCATTGCACCAGCAGAGAAGCATCACAGAGAACCGCAACATCACGCCAAGCTATTATCATAGCCAGATATACAATTTATACAACAGAGGTGGAAGGCTGGCACAATGACCCGCACCAAAACTCGTTGGGGCTGCTTCTTTCCAGATCTGACCCGGTTGGCGAGTGGTTCGTCCACTTCCAACCTCCCGGAACCATATTGTCGATTTACAGTGAAAAATCAAGATAAGAAACGAAAAATATAAAAAATCATCTAAAAACTTTTAAACATGATGCAATGAGAGGAGTCATCGATTTCGTTTAGAAATATAATTGTGCTCTACAGTCAAGCTTATAAGCTCTGTTTTTATAGGATATTGCGAACATATTGGTAGGAATTGAATATGATAGTCCATATTTCAATTTTTCTTATTAAGAAAAATTTTGTCAAAGACTAGTACGTGCAAACTCTAAGTAATTTGTTCGATATCAAAATACGCTACTTGGGCATCATTTTTATTTTGTAAGGATTGTTCCGATAATGGGAGCACCAGTGCAATTTATAGCTATTAGATTTTGTTTGCATAAACTTTTTAAGATGATCTCGCTTTAAAATAAGCCATTACAAAGAATTTACACATTGCATTTAAATTATTGTGTGTGGAGAAGCAATTTTTGATGTTTTTTCGGAGATTATTTTAGGAAGCCAAGTTTGATAGAGTCCTAAAATTTTATTTTACAATTTAAAATGACCATATTCTTCTTATGCTAAGATTTTCCGAATAGTGTCAAGGTCATGCGGTGTATCGATGCTTAAGGGGCATGTATCAATCAGTTCGACATCAATGCGCATATGGTTTTCTAACGCACGAAGCTGTTCAAGTTTTTCACGTTGTTCGAGTGTAGATGGTTTGAGTGCTACGAACCGTTCAAGCGTTTCACGTCGATAAGCATATAACCCTATATGGTGGTAAAAAGGGCCATATCCATAAGGAGCCATGGCACGAGTGAAATATAAGGCTCGTAGGCGATTTGTCGTAAGAGGTGTACCAACAATTTTCACAATATTAGGATTTGTTTTTTCGTTTTCTTCGATAATTTGTGTTCCTAAGGTTGCAATATCGGTTAGGTTATTTTCTAAAGGGTACAAAGTGCAGGCAATCTCATTAGGTGTTATGGTCGGTAAGTCACCTTGCAGATTTATAATGGTGTTATAATGGCGTTCAGGGTCGATATGGGTTAGTGCTTCATAGATGCGATCAGATCCAGATTCATGATCGGTGCGTGTCATGATGCATTGGTAACCATGAGCTGTAACAGTTTGTGCGATACTATCATGGTCTGTGGCAATGATAACTGGTCCTAATTCAGCTTCTTTTGCACGCTCAGCAACATGGATAATCATTGGTTTTCCAGCAATTTCTGCAAGAGCTTTTCTAGGTAAACGAGTTGAACCTATACGAGCAGGGATGAGAATGAGAGGTTTAAGAGTCATTGCAAAGTTTCAAACACCGTCATTTTTCTAAAATATTGTAAAAAACAAAGAAATCCTATACTAAAAAAACAGTAGTTAGGCTATGGATGTTTAAATTTAGATGAAGCGATCAACATTTATTTATTGTGTTTGTGTTTGCCTAGTTTTGTTAGTAATAGGGATAGGGGGATTAATCGTTAGTGGTACAATGGATGATAATCTTGGGCAACAAAAGGTTCAAATCACAAAATATGGTGATGCATTTCAGGAGACGCAGGAAGTGTCGCAGTCTCCTTTATTATTGGCAGATCGTTTACGGCAGGGTGATCCTGAAAATGGGCGCAAGCTTTTTCGTCGATGTGCTATATGCCATACTTCGGAGAAAAGTGGAGGAGATCGTGTTGGTCCTGCGCTTTGGGAGGTAGTGGGTCGTCCTCTTGCAGCTAGAAAAACTTTTCCTTATTCACAGGCATTGCGTAAAAATTTTGATAAGAACTGGGATTTTTCTCTCTTAGATCGTTATCTTAAATCACCCAGACGAGCAATACCAGGAACAACGATGTCCTTTCGTGGCATTGAAAATGATCAAGATCGTGCGGATCTGTTGCTTTATTTACGGAATCTATCAGATCATCCTGTTCCTTTGCCGTAAGATAATTGATGCAAAGGAGAAGGTAAATTTGCATCAGGAATATCCTTATTCTAAAGGTGTGTAGTAAGTTTTGCTTATTCAAGGGGTTTATAGTTTTTTAAAGAAGATTTATTATCAATGCGTTTGCATTGTTGGTATGGTGCGGTTTAGAAAAGGATAAAACGAAAAATGGGAACCTACATCCTAAGGCGTCTTTTATTAGTTCTACCGACGCTTATTGGTATTTTGACGGTAACGTTTCTTATTGTTCAATTTACGCCTGGAGGGCCTATTGAAAATATTATTGCCCAATTACAGGGAATGGGTGGCGATTCTATAAGACGAATATCGGGGGGTGGTGATCTTGGTTTTTCTTCTGATGTTGTATTGGATGGTGCCCATATTGAATCATCTTCTCAAGGATCTCTTAAATATCGTGGTGCACAAGGGTTAGATCCAGAATTTATCGCTGAACTTGAACGGCAGTTCGGCTTTGATAAACCGCCTTTGGAACGTTATTTCATGATGCTTAGTCGTTATCTGCGGTTTGATTTTGGAGAATCTTATATACAGGGACGTTCGGTTATTGAACTCATTAAGGATGCTTTACCTGTTTCTCTCTCTTTAGGTTTTTGGCATTTACTGATCTCTTATGCTATTTCCATCCCATTGGGAATTCGTAAAGCTCTCAAAGAGGGATCTGTTTTTGATGTTTGGACAAGCGCTGCTATTATCGTTGGTTACGCGATTCCTAATTTCCTTTTCGGTATTTTTTTATTAGTTTTTTTTCTGGAGGATCTTTTTTTTGATTGGTTTCCGCTAGGTCATTTAACTTCCGATAACTTTGATCAATTATCCTTAGGGGGAAAGATAGTGGACTATCTTTACCACTTAGTTTTACCATTGACTGCGATGATCATTTCTTCTTTTGCGACAATAACTTTATTGACAAAAAATTGTTTTTTAGAAGAAATCCGTCAGCAATATGTCATTACAGCTCGAGCCAAAGGATTGAGTGAGCGTTCAGTTCTTTACGGTCATGTTTTTCGCAATGCAATACTTGTCGTAATAGCGGGTTTTCCTGCAGCTTTTATGGGATCATTTTTCAGTGGTTCTTTATTGATTGAAATGCTTTATTCGTTGAATGGTATAGGGCTTTTGAGTTATACGTCTATTGTTAATCGTGATTATTCTGTTGTTTTTGCTACCCTCTATATTTTTTCTCTAATAGGCCTCATTGTTAGTCTTATCTCTGATGTTGTCTACATGGTTGTTGATCCACGCATTGACTTTGATAAGAAGGAGTTATGATGGACAAGATGGGGAAAGTGTACGATTATAAATTGCAAAAGCAATCTTTTTTATCTCCGCTGAACATGCGTCGCTGGCATAATTTTAAAAAGAATCGTCGTGGTTGGTGGTCATTGTGGTTGTTTTTATTTTTGTGTTTTTTTTCTTTTTCAGCAGAATTTATTGCTAATGATCGCCCGATTATTGCTTCTTACAAGGGAGAGTTACTTTTCCCTATCTTCTTTGACTATCCCGATGAAAAATTTGGTGGGAACTTGGCAGTAGCAGATTTTCGAGATCCTTTTGTTCAAAGTGAAATCGCTCAAAATGGTTGGGCTGTTTGGCCTCCAGTTCGTTATTCACATAGCACATTAATTGGAAATAAGGCTGTAGCTTTAGCACCTCCTTTTTGGCTTCAAAGTAAGGAAGAACGTTGTGCTAATTATCCTCAGGGAAGTTTTGATTCAAATTGCACGATGAGTCAGTGGAATTGGCTTGGAACGGATGATTTAACACGCGATATTTTAGCTCGAGTTTTATATGGTTTCCGTTTGTCAATAATTTTTAGCGTTTTTTTGACAGCTGTTTCCATCTTTATAGGTGTAGCAGCAGGGGCCGTTCAGGGATATTTTGGAGGGTGGGTGGATTTAGTGTTTCAACGTTTAATTGAAATATGGGCATCTGTTCCATCTCTTTATTTAGTGATCATTATGGCTTCTGTTTTCACTCAGGGATTTTGGATACTGCTAGGTGTTATGCTTCTTTTTCAGTGGGTAGCATTAGTTGGTGTTGTTCGCGTTGAATTTTTACGTGCACGCAATTTTACTTATGTTATTGCTGCACGTGCTTTAGGTGTTCCTAATCATATTATTGTAGTGCGTCACTTATTACCAAATGCTATGACCGCTATTTTAACCTATATGCCATTTTTGTTGACATCGGGCATTTCATTGTTGACATCACTTGATTATTTGGGATTTGGCCTTCCGCCTGGCTATCCTTCTTTGGGTGAATTGATGCGGCAGGCGACTACTAACTTAAATGCCCCTTGGATTGGTATTACAGGCTTTGTTGTTATTGCTACTATGTTATCACTGTTGGCATTTATCGGTGAAGCTGTGCGAGATGCTTTTGATCCACGAAAGATACTATAATGACAGAATTGCTTTCAGTCCGCAATTTTTCGGTTGCATTTTATCAAGAAGAAGGAAAAAGAAACATCCTTGATAAGATTTCTTTTGATGTTAAGAAGGGTGAAATTGTTGCATTAGTAGGGGAATCCGGGTCAGGAAAATCAATAACAGCTCTGTCCATTTTGCAGTTATTGCCTTTTTTAAAAAATCTTGATCAGTCAGGTCAGATTCTTTTCCATGATAAAGATTTGATGAAGCAAAAAGATGAGGATTGGCGCAAAATTCGTGGCAAAGAGATTGCTATGATTTTTCAAGAACCAATGATTTCCCTCAATCCTCTGCATAATGTAGGACGCCAAATAGGTGAAGTTTTGAAGGTGCATTCAAATATTTCTGGTGATTCACTGCGTATGCGTGTCATTGATTTGCTGACCCAGGTTGGCATTCAGGAACCGCAAAAACGGTTAAGTTGGTTTCCTCATCAATTGTCAGGTGGGCAGCGACAACGTGTGATGATTGCAATGGCACTTGCAAATAGTCCGCAATTATTAATTGCTGATGAGCCAACGACGGCACTTGATGTCACAATTCAAGCGCAGATCCTTGAATTATTAATACAGAGTAAAAAAAATACGATATGTCAATGCTTTTTTATTACTCATGATCTGGCTATTGTGCGTCGTATTGCAGATCGCATCTATGTTATGAAAGATGGTAAGATTGTTGAAGGGGGCTCAATAAATGAAGTTTTTGGGAATCCTCAGCATTTTTATACAAAAAAATTATTGGCGACAGAGTTTAAGGGCCCCCCTCTTTCAGCTGATAAAAAGTCACCTATTTTAATACAAGGCAAAAAGATACGTGTTTGGTTTCCAATTAAAAAAGGTTTGTTACGTCGGACGATTGATCATGTGAAGGCTGTTCACGACGTTGATGTTACTATTCGTATGGGCCAAACTTTGGGTATTGTGGGTGAGTCCGGTTCAGGGAAAACAACATTAGGAATGGCATTAGCACGAATGCTCCCTTCTAAAGGTCAGATCCACTTTAATGGTACGAATATTAGCAATTTTACATTTAAACAGATGCGTCCCTTGCGTCGTCATATCCAGATTGTTTTCCAAGATCCATTTGGCTCATTATCACCACGCATGTCTATTGGTGATATTATTGCTGAAGGGTCGTGGGTTCATGAACCACATCTTTCTTATTTTGAGCGAAATGATCGTGTTATAAACGCTTTACAGGAAGTTGATCTTGATCCTGCTATGCGAGATCGTTACCCCCACGAATTTTCCGGTGGACAGAGGCAACGAATTGCTCTTGCGCGTGCAATTGCTCTCAAACCACGCCTTGTGATATTTGATGAACCGACGTCATCTTTAGATATGAGTTCGCAAGCGAAGATTGTTGATCTTTTGCGTTATTTGCAATTGAAATATAAGCTAAGTTATTTGTTGATTAGTCATGATTTAAGGGTTGTTAAGGCGCTTGCTCATGAAGTTGTTGTGATGTTTAATGGAACGATAGTAGAGCATGGTTTTGCTGATCAGATTTTTTCTCATCCTCAACATGCTTATACACAATGCCTGATGTCTTCCGTATTTTCTTCAGAGTTAGATCGCTTGTAGGAAATAATATCAAATTGTGCTGATAATCCGCGATAGAGAAGCATTTTTCCTATTAAAGGTTCGCCAATATTTGTGATTAATTTAATAGCTTCAATGGCTTGTAATGTGCCAATAACACCGGGTAACGCACCAATGATTCCAGTTTCGGCACATGTTGGTATTATATCAGCAGCTGGTGGGTTAGGGAACAAATCACGATAATGAGGATTATTGTCTTTATATGGCATAAGTACAGTTAATGAGCCATCAAAGCGGCTTACTGTGCCGTTTATTAAGGGTTTTTTACATATAGCGGCGTGATCGGCAAGTAGATAGTGCGTTGCAAAATTATCGCTACCATCAAGGATAACATCATAAGCGTTAAGCAATTTATCTATATTATTTTTGTCTAAGCGCAAACAATGTTTTTCAACTATAACATGAGGGTTTATTGCTTTTATAGTGGCTTCAGCACTGGTAGTTTTGTATTGGTTGAGTGTGTCAGTGCGGTGAATAATTTGGCGTTGTAAATTAGAAAGTGAAACGATGTCATCATCAACAATTCCAACTGTTCCGACACCTGCTGCTGCGAGGTAAATTAAAATGGAAGACCCAAGACCACCTGCTCCAATAACAAGAACACGCGCGGTTTTAAGTTTTTGTTGTCCTATGCCCCCAATTTCAGGTAGAATGATATGGCGTGCGTAGCGCTCTACTTCTGTGTCGTCTAATTCTTTGTTAATTTTTTGTTTCATAAGTTCTCTCTTGCCATCATTATTTTATTATCTAATAAGTTTATAAGTTTTTTGCTAGCTGACTTTTAGCGATGAAAGGTTTTATTTATGAAAATTGCTATTCAAATGGATCATATTTCAACGCTGCAGATTCGAGGAGATACTACTTTTGCACTTGCTTTAGCGGCTCAAGAACGTGGACATAGCCTTTTTCATTATACGCCGGAACACCTATCTATGTGCAATGGTTGTATTGTTGCTCCATTGGAGAAATTGAGTATACGTGATGAAGAAGGAAGTCATTATCAACTGGGGACGCCTATTCGCACAGAATTGACAGAAATGGATGTGATTCTTTTACGCCAAGATCCACCGTTTGATATGCATTATATTACTACGACACATCTCTTAGAACGCATTCATCCTAGGACCTTGGTTATTAACGATCCAATGTGGGTACGTAATAGTCCGGAAAAAATTTTTGTCACTGAGTTTTCAGATTTAATGCCGGAAACACTAATTACAAAAGATGTTGAAGAGATAAAGGCATTTAAAGCTTCTGTTGGCGATATCATTGTTAAACCACTATATGGTAATGGCGGTACAGGTGTATTTCATTTAAAAAAGGATGATCGCAATTTGATGTCTCTCATAGAAATGTTTACACAAAATTATCGTGAACCGTTCATTGTTCAGCGTTATTTAGATGCGGTTAAGGATGGGGATAAGCGGATCATTTTGCTTGATGGTGAACCTGTTGGAGCAATTAATAGGGTTTTAGCAGAAATGGATGTTCGTTCTAACTTGCATGTGGGAGGGCGAGCAGAGAAGAGTTACTTGACCGAACGCGATTATGAGATTTGCTCTCGGATTGGTCCAGTTCTACGTGAACGGGGTTTTCTCCTTGTTGGAATTGATGTGATTGGAGAACATATAACAGAGATTAATGTTACATCTCCTACAGGTGTTCGTGAAATAAAGAATTTTGGAGGTGCAGATATTGCCTCTCTTTTTTGGGATACTGTTGAAGGCAAATATTTGCGTTAAATTTATTTGATAGAGGTGTGCGTATTATATAATAAAATAAAATGGTTATATCAAAATGAGGGATTATACGGCTATTTATTTTATTGACTTTTTTAGAGCTTATTCCGCACCTTTTTGTAGTTTTTTATGGCTTCTGGAGCCAGTCTTTTGTGATTTGCGCTCTTGGTGTAAAGAGACGCCATTTTGTCTTCAATCTATTCAAAAATTTCTTTCATTTGTGAAGCTGTAGCTCCTGCATTGGCTGCTCTTGTTGCTGCTAATTTTCTTAATCCATGAGCTGATTTTTTAACGTTTGCTACGTTACCAAAAACTTCTTTGGTTAGTTTTTTACCGCTTTTGCCACAGATAAATGTTTCATCACCAATCGGGCCAATTTCAAGTGTTTCAGCTAATTCAGGTAAAATGGGAAGAAAGACATCCATTTGAAATTTACTTTTTTCCGTTTTTAAATGAATGATATTATCTGTTACATCCTTCCAGCCAATTCGTATTGCATCACCACGCCGTAATCCTGTGTATAGAAGAACATCAATCCAAACACGTTCATGAGTTCCCAATGGCCAATGATAATAATATTTGTCTATGTCTGCTTCAGACCAAACGACAAATCCATCTTTATTTTTTAACGGTGGAGCTTTGACACCAAGAGTGGGATTTTTTTCTAACAGGCCTTGTTCCATTGCCCATTTGAAAAGGCTATTCAAAGCTTTTAGGAAATTTTGGGCAGTAGCGGGTGTTTCTTTTCGTCGTTCAACACCTGCTATGATATGTTTTTTCTGTATCACTTTATAGGAGAGATGACCTATAGAGTCTAAAACTTTCATCAAAATGAGTTCTTTTTGTCTCTTGGTTGATTTGGCAAGGCTATACCAATTGACACTGTTAAAATACTGTGTCAGTAGCCACGCAAAAGAGCCTTCAACAGGAGCACCTGGTTTCGATAAAGGGAGTGTACGTCCTTCTAGTTCAGAGAGCGCAGTTTTATAGTTGTTGATAAATTCTTGCGTTCCATAGGCTCCACGTACCCTCCGTCTTGGGCCATGGCCAATACGGACATACCATACAGTTTTACCATATTGTGTGATTTGTTTCACAAGATGAGGTGGTCGTTGTTTAGACATTATACAACCGATTTATAAGATGATTTCAGGATCATAATCGTCATTTGAGAGATCCCAGAAATTATCAGGATGCATAGCTGTATTGGATACTCCGATCCCAGGTTTTAAATAGATTAATAATTCGCCAGTTGGCTTAATTTCCATCAGTTCACAGCCTTGTTTTTTAGCTTCTCGTAAGGCACGAGCAATAGCAGGCTGTGTTATGGTCGGTAGTCTATGAGCCATGTTGAGTATCCTTTTAATTTTTTGGCGCAATTTACTTGTGGCGTGAAAGGCGCATAGTTAGAAACAGTTGTGAGAAGGGTGGGAACACTTGAGGGGGGAAGAAAAGTGCTCCCTATTTCTTAAGCAGCTTTGATGCAGATCTGCTCTATGTCTTGTTCGATTTCTGTCAAGAAATGCTCGACAGCTTTATTAATGTGTTCAATCTGCTCATCATCGCGGTTAATGCGTTGAACTTTCATCCGTATCTTCATGCTCAACGCCCATTGCATCGCTTGTGTTTCATAAGATGGGTTGATTTGACCTGTTAAGCGTTCTGTGATGAGTTTGATTTTATAATCTTCATATTTGCTGGTTGGTAAACCTTTCACTGTTCTGTTGACGACATAGTCAATGTTTGAAGCTGTCACTTTTCCTAACCGTGCTTGAAACCATTCTGCTGTTCTTTGTTTCATGTCACGTCACCGTTGGTTGTGATGTTTGAGAAATTTGAATGCGTTGTCTGTCCTTCAAACTATTCAAAGCGATTTGTGCTTGATGATCAGACATTTCTGAAATGCTATTTGCTTTCACGAAAGCCAACATTCTTGTTTCATTTGCATTGGTTGTTTTGATTAACTGTTTGATTTCAGTGATTTGTTGAGGAGATGCAGGCATGACATTTTCTAAGCTGTTCCCATCTAAATCATCATCTTTGCTGGCGACATTGAGTAACATTCCTAACAGGTAGCGGCGAGCATAGGTAATGGTTGAACCAATAGACTGGATGTTTGTTTTGGAACCGGCTCCATTAATAGGAAATTCTCCATCTGTTGAAACTTTGTGACCAGAGGGATGTGCCAGTGTCATTTCTATCACAATATTTGTTGTGGTTTGGCTTTTAATTTTAGAAAAGAGAGAAAAGCGGTGTTTTGCCAGAGCCTCTTTAACCCCGTCGATATAATAATCAAGAGTGGCATATTTACTATTGGTAAAGTTATTTGTAGCGTTTTTGATGATTTCTTTGCATTCCGATTGCATCGCTGAAAGATCAGACACGAATTTTTCATAGTATTGTCGATCGATCTCTTTTTCTCTCAAAGCAATGAGATGTTCTAGACGGTTCATATCCACATCGTTCTCTAAGGCTTTATCGAGAATTTTATCTAAAGCTGTGGTTTTGATTTCTAGGTTTTCTGATTGTTGAGCTTTGTTCATTCATGTCTCACATCCTTAATTTGGAGCGCACTTCCTCTGTGGCTTGCAGAACGTATGTGTTAAATAGTTATCAAAGATTGCTGTAAAACCTTGCTCTTTAGAGCGATGATGATGTCAATTAATGCATGCTGTTTTTGCGTAATTCTTGTGAAAGAACGCTTAAACCTTTAGATGTGATTTTTGCTTGAGCTACAGTCAACTCAGAACCATCTGGCTTAGTTATTATTGTCATGGGATAATCTATCACTCCGATATTCATTTTGTCTTGATGAGGAATGAAAGAACTTTTAGCAGTTCTTTTGTAGATCCATTTCTTTTCTTGCAATCGATTGAACAAATCCTTCGGACGCATTTCAAGAATTTTTGCTGCATTTGTAATACACAACAAGCTATCTGAGCGAGATAATTGCTCAAGGGCTTGTGCTTTTGGTTCTAATTTGGCAATGATACTGTCTTTGCGTTCATTTTCGCTTTTTAAATATGTTACAAAGCCAAGCATCACCTCAGGATTGGAGTAATCGATACGAGGTGCAGCTATCTGTTTTGCAAGCTTTTCGCACTCGATGAAATAGTGTCGAGCCTGTCTGCCTTTCTCGTTGCGTTCAACCATGGAAAGTTCTTTTGCCATGTCTAAGGTGAGAGCATAATCCTTAGAAGGACGGCCGCCTTGGAGGTTT
Organism: Bartonella ancashensis; assembly: GCF_001281405.1. Lineage (NCBI taxonomy): Bacteria > Pseudomonadati > Pseudomonadota > Alphaproteobacteria > Hyphomicrobiales > Bartonellaceae > Bartonella > Bartonella ancashensis. The sequence goes on from NZ_CP010401.1 coordinate 669,763, forward strand.
TCGCCAAAATTGGCGAAAACTATATAGTCTCGATTTTCTATAAAACTGTATTTTTTAATGCGATTTTTAATCCAATTGGTAAAATCACGGCCCACTTCTAAAAAGGCATGCAGCTCACGCGCATTAACAGTTTGGATTGTGTCTTGTTTAATTGTATTGTGATGAATAGTGATAAGCTCTTCCATTGCGAACCTCATAGAGATAGGATTAGTTAGTCAAGAGTGATTGATTTTAGAGCGCTTTAGAAGTCGTCACACTAAATCATAAGCACGCAAGCGGTGTTGCTGCTCATATCTGCCGTAGATGATATCATTAGACTTTTGTGCTTTTTGCTCTTTTAAAAGTTCAGCATATGCATTGCTATTTTCAATAAATGGATGCTCAACAGCTCCATCAAGACAAATGCTGTTATCACGAATATAGGTTTCTGCAATTTCTTCAGAAAAGTCTTCATAGTGCTTGGTTTCAAGGTCTAAACGAAAGACTTGTTCAGCACCTTCTGTACCGTTTAGTACTTCCAAGATTTCAAATTCATCATAGAAATGTCCTGAACGAGCAATGTGCTCTCCATCGCTGTACGTAACTAATAAGATTTCATTAGAATTTACAAAAATTGGTTTTTTCATCTTTACCCCCTCGCACCCTACTGGTGATTGTTTGTGCATTAATTGTCAAAATATACCGTAATGGAAAATGAATGTCAATACCAAAACGGTTTTTTATTTTGTGCACTGTAAAATCTTGTTTTTCAGGGGTAGGAAGATGTAGAATTTTGAGGAATAAAATTATCCTTAGCGCTGTAAAATAGTGCCCTTCAAGAAAGGAGGGTATTAACAATCTTCTGTTTCTTGATAAAATGAGGAAAGAAAATCAAGAAGTTTGACTTTTTTGTCATGGCTTAGATGTTCTAACATGTTTTGTATTTGTTCATCTAAGCTATTGGCTGTTTGTTCTGCAAACATTAATTGCTTAGGAGTTATAGCTAAGTGAGGTGCTAGGCGTATTGCCCATTCTTTTGTTAATTTTCTATGTCCGCTTTCCAGACGAGAAATTTGTGCTTGGCTAGTTTCTGCTAGCTCAGCTAATTTTTTAGTGCTTAAACCTATTTTTTTTCTGAAAAATTTTAAATTACTCATAATTTTTATCCTATTGGTATCTCTTTGTTTTGCAGGGATAGGCTTTACGGTGCTTCGGGTAACATTATTTTCATCTCCAAATTTTGATATAAGTTGAATGTTATAAATCAGTGTTATAATATAAGTACTATATTGGATGCTTGATTTATGTTGCTTTTTCATTCGTTATCAATTGCTGTCAAATATCATAATATTTGACATATTGTATGAAAAAACGAGTCTATTAACATTCTCCTTGCAATGAAAGGCAAGGCTTTGCAGAATTCTGGGTAAAAATCTCGCATTTTATGCTGATTTGGTAAAAATTAGCTTGCATTTTAATTTCCAATATGGTAAATTTAGTGCATGTTTAAGCTAAAATCATATTTAACAGAAAATAATATTACTTACGCGGAGTTTGCGATGTCTATAGGGGTCTCGCAAGCATCAATAGCACGATACATAAATAGAAAAAGATTTCCTCATCCTAAAATAGTAAAAAAGATAGCAAAGGTTACGGATAATCACATAAGTCCTAACGATTGGTATCAATAAAATCTCCTAACTATGATGTAATGTGCTCATAAGAGTTATACGAAATGTCTCTTAACGTAAATAATGTTTCAAAATACAGCAAATTAATTGAGTTGCTGAGAGCGCTGTAAAGCCTCGCTTTTCAGAGCGAGGAGGATATTAAATTTAATAAAGAAAGGGGGGGCAGTCATGTTAACTAAGTCGTTTTGGTATCGATTTTTCCCATCTGATTGGATTTCTGAGACTACCGGAATGAAATCGTATCAAATATCAACTTACATGATGTTGATGTTGCTCATGTATAAAAAGAGGCAGCCAATTTTTGATAATGCTTGTATATTAGCACGCATTTCTGGTTGTTCGGTAAAGACTTTTAATGAGGCATTAGATTTTTTACTAAGTGATGAGAAAATCATACGTTTAGAAGATGGTCGTTTATGGAGTCTAGAAGTTGAAGAAGAACTCAAAAACTCCGATGAGAACTTAAATAAGTTTTCGGAGAGAGCTTCCAAGGCAGCCAATGCAAGATGGCAAAATCATAAAAAAACAGAAAGTGATAATAAAAATAATGCACATGATGCGAAGCATAAAAATGCTAAGCATGCTAAAAATGCTAAGCATGTTATGCATACTAAAAACGCTCAAAGTGATGCTTGTGATGACAAGCAGAATGATGCTAAAAAACATTCGAATGATGATGCTAACAAGCATTCAGAGCGAGCATCTAGAGCAGCTAAGGAAAGATGGAAAAATCACGAAAAATCAGATAGTTGTATAAATTTATTAACAGGAAATGTTAGTAAAAATAATGCTAAAAATGCTAAACATGATGCTTGCGATGCTAATAACATAACAATACATAACATAACATATAATAAAAAAATAACTCTATCGAGTTATCAAAAAAAGATCAGGAAACGGATGCTAAATTGGACGTTTCTGAATTTTTTAGAAAATCAGATTCAGGAGCTAGAACCTTCATCAGCAAGTAATCAATCAAAACTAGCAAAAAGCAAACGAGGATGTCGCTTGCCAGAAGACTATGAGCCTGATCGAGAAGCTGCTGTTACGCTTGGCTTACCGCCAGAATGCGTTACGTTAGAAATCGCAAAATTCAAAGATTATTGGCTTTCGAAAGCCGGAGCAAATGCTACGAAAGTGGATTGGCATCGGACATGGTGCAATTGGGTGAGAACTGCAATAGAGCAATTGGAAAGGAAGAGAAGCTATGGAAACTCAAATAACTCTCAAAGCGGAGGACAGCGTGGCTGGGGTCATAGCGTTGCACGATACATGTCCACTATCAAGAATTCGTCAGATCTCTACAGCATTTTACGCGATGAGGATGATAAAACCGCCGTTTCTTTGGGCTCGAGGCAAGAAGCCCTCCCTTTCAGAAGCGAAGGCAATTATCTCTTTGGGACATAAGGTTTTGAAAATCCTTGATGAAAAGGCTACGAAAGAAGAATTGAGTACGATGTTTCAGCTGCTTTCTGGTGCTTTGAAACATCAATCTACTGCAGACGCGAAAGCAACAGCAGCGGCTTATCTTCTTTCCCTTGATGGTATAAGTCATTGGGCGCTCAAGACTGCAACTAGGGACATCATGAGAGGGAAGGCAGAGGGTTTATCAAGAACGTTCATGCCTTCTGCTCCAGAGCTTTACGCCTATTGTGACAAACTTGAGAGAGATATTCGAGGGTGTGTTGAATATGTTTTCAAAGCACTGGAAAAACCTGAAGCGGTTTCTTGAGATAATTTTGCAATTTAGCAAAATATTGGGAAATGCTAATAGGTTTTGGATTGGATGATGTTTTAAATCGATATAAAAGCTAACTGAAAGAGATTTGAAAGTTTTTTGATGTTGGGGAGAAGAAATTTTAAAACGCGCTGTGTGAGTCAATTTAAGCCAAATAAAGGTATATGCTAAAAATAGCCTAAAAGCTGCAAATTAGAGAGAAAAAGAGCATGGAAATTGTTAAACGTTTGTTCTCAAAAAACAATAAACCACAAAAGCGGTTTGTTGCAACTGCAATTGGCCATGTTCCTTGGGGTCTTGGCTCTGCTGAATATTTCTATAATCTCTACGAATGTGAAGATGGTACGCGAGAGTTTGAAGCATTTGAAGGCTATCAGTTCTACGACGTACCAAAAAAAGCAGACTTTAGCACTAAAGCACAGGTGAAGGCACGGATGTACGGTGGTAGTATTCCAAAGACCATTCTCAACATTGAGCCACTCATAGAGGAAATCAATAAAGACATTAAAAGGTATTCAGCTGGATGAGGATATCAAATCACTTAGAAAAATTTCTTATTCAGAAATATAAATAATTATAATTATAGTTTTTAATAAAAGATAAAAAGTCACATTTTGTTATAAAAACTACACACAGAAGGCGGGTAGGATGTTAACGTACCATTTTACCGTAAGAGCTTTGTGGCAAAATAGCAAATATTTCCCCAATCCACATAATTTTCACGTTTTTAATAGGTGAGCTATTCCATGAAAGTAGGTCTATTTCTCCACTCATTCTTCTACTAATTTTCTTTATATATCTTTTATTATCATGTGTTAAAACGACGGCTTCTCTTCCAAAAAAAGATTCTATTGTTTTAATTTGACGCCGTCTAACAATAACCATGTCTCCATCTTTGTAAACAGGGAGCATAGAATCTCCTTTAACTTCAAAAGCGATCATGTCATCAGGAAGAGTGAAGGGGATTTCCACTTGTGCAAGGCCTTCTTCGGGAATTTGTTCAAAGCTTGGATCTATCTGTGTTCCTGCTCCGATATAGCCCATAAGAGGCACAAAAGTTATTATATGATTTTCTCCTTTTAGTTCTCTGTATAATTTCAAAATAGCATCACGATTCGAACCTCGTGGGTCTGAAACTTTAAGCCACTTAGATACCGAAGCTTGTGTTACATTCAGTCGTTTGGCTACATCTTCTTGAGTTAGATTAAATTCAGTCAAAATCTTTTTTAAAGTATTTATGATATTCGACTTGTTGCTCATGATTTTGCTTACCTTATTTTTTATCTTTGATAAGAGTAAATCTTTCTTGATTTATTATAACTATAATTATAGTATTTAGTAAAGGAAAGGTTATCTTTGATTGAAATTTTGAATGAATCAATGAGAAAATTTTTAAAATTAGACGAATTGACATTTTATTTGTCTGAATAGCAAGATTTATTGTGAAACGGATAAGCTAAGCCGAATTTTGATCAGCTGTATTCAGATCACTGCAAAACCTTATCCTTCAGAGTGAAAGGAATATCAATTAGCTATTTTTAGCAGAGGGGAGAAAAAAATAGTTATGCATAAAAGTAAGGGCGATACAGAATTAGACAGCAGAATAATGCGGTTAATTTCTACATTTAGTGATGAGCAGAAGAAGGATTTTATTTTTTATTTTCAAGATGTAAGCGATTTAAAAGAAGAAGAGTTATTTCTTTATCTAACTGATTTGTTTTTTTTAAAGGATCAATAATTTTCTCATCAATAGTTTGTTCAACAGTAGAAATTGGGAAGGAGGGGCTATTTTCTTCTCCAGCTAATAACCATCCTTCACTAACCTTAAATGCTTTTGCATATTTCGCAAATGCGCGTGATATTCCTCTAACTCCTTGTTCATGCTGGATATAACTGGAGTAGTTCCATCCAAAATACTCTGCAGCTTCTTTAGCACTTCTAAAACCACGTGCTAAACGCTCTTGCGTTAACCTAGAGGATTTTTTTGTTATTTGATCGAGCATTTTTTCCTCTAGATACAATTATGTTGTGTTTTTTTGTTTTGAGCAGCTTTAAGGGAGAATTTTACAGTGCTCAAGATGAATGTTCTCAAATTTGAGGATATCTCTTCAATGTATAGCGTTTTTAACATTTTCTCAATGCTACTCTGTCTAAGCGTAGTTAGGAATCTTTGTCTTCCAGAGCGAGGAGGATATTAATTTTTCACTCTAATTTTTGAAACGGGAACTTCAAGATCGGTCAGCAGAAGATATTTTAGAGGATGAGAGATATAAAGACACAAAAGATACATTATTGTGTACCATTATAACACGAAATGTGTATTATTATAAAGGGATTGATCTCATGAAACGTATTGTTTTAGCCTTAGCTTTGAGTTCTGCTTTGTTTTCAGTTGTGTCTCCAGTTGCAGCTGCAGACCAAGAAGTATCAGACCAAGAAGTATATAGTGCAGAATATCAAGCATACATTGATAAAATAACTGCGTGTAATGCTGACAAAGCATGGCGGATTTACCTTGACAACGGGAATACAGACGGTTGTGAACAAGATCAGCTTGAAGATATTGATCTTATCAAAAAAGAATATAATAGTGGTGGTTATTGGTTATCTTATCGGGAATTTTTAATGCTTTGGTAATGTATAATCCTATGTAGAGCTTTTAATTTGCATCTTTCTTATTTTGCAAAGTGAGGAGGATGCAGGTTATGCTGCGTCCTTAATTGAAATAATCACTTGTTTGCCAAGAACAGCTAATGCTTGTTCTAGCATTTGAAGTTTAGTTGGATAGTTGGGATCGAGAATACGTCGCGCTTCTGTTTCTTTTTTCCAATACGGTTAGCCAATTCTGTCTTTGTGATATTAGCTTCATTAAAAGCTTCTATTACTGCCAATTTAAGGGCGTTCCGTGCATCTACCGTTACCGCTACGAGACCTTTATATTTTTGTGGTGTAGGCAAAGGTAAATTACGTATAAGATAGCTCCGCAGTGCTAAACCTAAGTCTTTAGATGGTTAGTATCGCACAAAAAAGTTCGATATCCAAAAACTCGATGAACAAAAAATTGAATAAAAGTTTACAACAGAAACAAGCAAAAATATTTTATAAATAATTATTATTTTCAGTAAGTTATACATGTTTTTGTTTTTATAGATGAGATAATTGTGTTATAATTAGCAGTATAAAAATAGTTATTGAGTTTCTGTATTAAGTTTCAATATTCAGCTTTAAAGATAACGCGTTTTTTCCTCTAAAAAAGAGTAACATAAAGGGTGGGGCTATCAGTATGTTTAATAAAGTCATTTTAATTGGTTACCTTGGTGCTGATCCAGAAAGTAGAAGAATGGCTTCTGGGGCCGAGGTGGTCAATTTTCGTATCGCTACCTCACAGAGTTATACCGATAAAACGACCAATCAGCGAGTAGATAAAACTGAATGGCATTCCGTTGTGATTTTCAATCCGCACCTTGCAAAAATTGCCCTTCAATATCTTATTAAAGGAAGTAAAGTTTACATCGAAGGACAACTCCAAACACGGAAATGGCAAGATAAAAATGGTGGGGAGCATTACACGACAGAGGTGATTTTGCCGCAGTTTAAGGGAGAGTTGTATCTCCTGGATTCAAAGAAGAATTTTGTCAGTGATGGTCCATCTTCACAGTCTAATACGCTGTCACAAAATTATGCCATAGCTTCAGGATCCGCTAATCTCGATGACAGTATTCCATTCTAATCAAAAATTGGGATATGGCGAAGTCAAAAAGAAAAAAGCGTACGAAACGTGCAAGATGCGGGCGTTCGCGGATTGAGGGATGTATGAGAGAACCCAATGGCCGTATTTCGCGAGCAAGGAAATCTCGTGAACCAATTGATCAGTTAGCTATTCAAATGCGTATGAAGCACCTGGAGCTCACATATGAAGAGGCAAAAAATCCACTGTCTGGTTCCTATATTGGACGGCTCTATTTGTTGGGAGGGAAAGACGGTCTCAGTCAAGAGCAATATGATGTTGCACAGCAGTATCTTGTTGTAGAAGATCAGAGCTTGCCACATCTCGTTGGTTCATTGCGTATTGTTCTTAATGCACTTCAAAAGCATTTTTATACAAAGCGGCAAAATATATAATATTAAAGATATTGAAATTAATATCGATTTAGAAAATTAATATTAATTGAAAGATCACAATGATGTGCTTTTTGTTCCAAACAAAAATGTTAAAAAATTAGCTGATGAGGTTAAAAATCTTTACGGCTATAATACCTATACTCAAACAGTTGAAGCAGCTCTGTTAATGTTAAAAGCAGCAAAAAAAGAAGTTTCTTATCATGAAAAGGCTTTAGAATTTCAGCAGCGGACACGAAAATTTTTAGGAAGGGGCTATAAACCTCGTACAGAAGAAGAACGTAAGGCGTTTTTTGATGATTTGAACGGAGGTTTTTAAATGTTTCTTGATGCCTCAGCTATCCTTTCTATTCTTTTAGGTGAGGAAGAAGCGCCTGTTTTTATTGAAAAATGGAAAAAAGCTAAAGAAAATTGCACGTCAGCAATTGCGGTTTGGGAGGCTGTAGCAGGCCTTTGTTTTGAAAGAACATCAGAAGGGAAACCGGCTGCGCGATCAACAGTTGTAGAAGCTAAGGCTTTAGTTGATGATTTTATAGACTTTTATAGTGTTAAATTTGTTTCCATTGATAGTTGTGAATATCAAACTGCTCTTCATGCCTATATGCATTTTGGTAAGGGTACAGGCAGTAAGGCACGGCTCAATATGGGAGATTGTTTTGCTTATGCTTGTAGCCAGAATTATAAATTGCCACTATTATTTAAAGGAAATGATTTTATTTACACAGATATTGAACAAGCTTGATATTCTTTCTCTGAAGGGAAGAGGCTTACGGTACTCAGGATAAAAGATCCCCTTATTAACGCTCGCCAATTTTGGCGAACGTTATAAGATTTGCGCTCTCCAAAATCGGGGAGCACAAAAGCTAGAAAAAGAAGTCAATTCAAATTTGAAGCCACCTATTTAAACAAACAGAAGAAGGGCCAGTCCAAATTTGGGGGCACCTATTTTCGTTTTATTTTAATGATTGAATTTTTTATTCATAATAAAATCAATTTTTACTAAAAATCTAGTAAAACCTAAAGGGGCAGTTTCTCAAATGTAAAATATCATTTCACTAAAAGCATCTAGAGAATATTTAACGACCTCAAATTTGAGCCGGTTAATTTTAGTGGTTACCTAGATTACCGTAAAGTTATCCTCTTCAAGGGAAGGAGGATGTAAACTAATTTTTATAGATATTTTTCCTATGTCCAATAGCTAAAACTAATATGAAGAGTTCTTTGTCATAAATATCACACAATATCCTGTAGTTGCCTATACGATATCTCCACAAACCTGACAATTGGCCTCTTAAAGGCTTGCCAACAGTACGCACATTCCCAAGAGGAGAAATTTGTTCATCTAAAAAATTAAGAATGCGCTGTGCTTCTTTTTTGTCGCATCTTTTTAAAAAACTGAGAGCTTTATTTTCATATTTAATCGTCCAAACCAAGCTCTTTCCTTATTTCCTCAGAGCTATAAAAAGTGGCGTCTCCCTTTTGTATACGTTCTCTTACTTGAGAAGCTAAATAATAATCTTCTGCTTCTTCGAGCCCACGTTCAATGATTTCACGCAGATAAAAAGATTTTGTCCGTCCTGTTTTGTCTGCTAGATTTTTTAAACGTGTCTCAAGATCGCTTGGCAACCGAATAGATGTCGTCATAGTAAGCCTCTTGTAATTCGTACTCACTGTAATACAAGTATAATGCATTGTATAGAAAAATGTTTCACTCGACATTTGCTTTGTTTTTCAAGGCAATAAGGATATTGAATAGTTTTCGCCTATTTGCGCGAAAATCTTTAAGGTAGTAACTATCTAAAATGATAAGGCCATACACACATTGCAGTTTTTTGTTTTTGAGGAATATATGGGAGAGAGAAGCTTAATCAGAAGATTTTTAGAGGATAAGAAATATAAAAAACACAAAACAGGTGTTACTTTGTTGACAATTATGACCATAATGTGTACATGGACCTTCATAAGGTCCTTTAAATAAGGTCCTGCGTAAATTTTGTTATTTTATAATTATTTTTTGCGTAAGGAGTTTATCTCAATGAAGCGTTTTATTTTAGCTTTAGCTTTGTGTTCGACTGCTTTTTGTTCAATAGCAGAGGCTAACAAGTACAAGGCTTATGCTGAAAGCATGAATCCTCGTTCTGATTTTATGATGAAATTGGAAATGTATAAGAGTTTGAGGGAATTCGATATCTTTAGAGAAAAAATGAAGGAGCATCAATGTCAACGCTTTAGCCGTTACTCGGAATCTCGAGGATATACAATGTACATGAAGTGTTCCAAAAATGTAGATTCTTTTAAATAAGAGAAATTTATTATTTCGTGAAAGCATATCCTTTTATGAAAAAGCAGCACTGATATTTGTAGTGGTTTAGGTTTGAAAAAACAGAATGAGCGAGATTTGTTTTCTGTTTTTCTTACCGAGTTTGCTATGAATGCTTTTGAGGTCCTTTTGCCTTAAATGATAGGGTTTATCTATCGCGCAACAGATTAAATCTAAGATATGTTGCGCATTTATTGCAGATAAATCAGATCATGTTTACAGTGTAGCGCTACATTACACATCTTACTATCTATAAAAATAAAATTTCTATACTTTTCTAAAAAGTATTTGAAGAATTCATTTAATTGGTCCTGCAGCATATCTGATTTTTTACATCCTCCTCTCCCTTGAAGGATGAGGTTTTACAACGCTCAGGAATAATACTTAGTATTTCGATTAATTACTCGACTTCACAAATAATATCCTGTTTCATACTTTTCTCTTGACAATGTTGTTTCAATATGAAACTTTCGAGTCAGGTGCTTCAAAAACACCTTAAGTTCACAGCGGATAGGTTGCCGAAACAATCGTCTTTTCCGCACATCAAAGGCTTTGACTCATTGTATGTTTGTAGCATACAATATGCTTGTCGGGTGTGGTTGCGCTATACAATACCCTCATGGGGAAAGTGTAACGACGGACTGTGAACCGTGTTTTTGAGCGCCCGATACTCTTTTGAGTGTCAATCAAAAACATTTAACTTCACAGGAGTTCGTCATGAACACTCCCATAAAAACTACAGAAAGCACTGTTAATAATAGTGCAACGGTTCAGACTATGTCTAGCCGTGAGATTGCTGAATTGTGCGGAAAAAGACATGATCATGTAAGGCGTGACATTAAGCAAATGTTAGAAGAACTATACTCTAAAAGAGATATCCCCAAATTTGGGGATATTTATTTAGACGCGCGGAGTCGATCTCAGCACTGCTATCATCTTCCTAAACGTGAATGTTTAGTTCTTGTCTCTGGTTATAGCACTGCTTTACGTGCAAAGATCATTGACTGCTGGCAGGCACTGGAAGCGCAAGTAGCAGCACCTTGCATTGATTACTCCAGCCCCGAAGTAGTTCTTGGTGTCTTGACGTATCTGAAAAACGAAAATGAACGCAAAGATAATGTCATTGCTGAATTACAACCAAAAGCAAAAGCCCTTGAAAGCTTAAAGCGGAGTGATGGTCTATTCGGTATCATTGAAGCAGCAAAGGTATTAGAAATGCGACCAAAGGATTTCATTCATTATTTGTGGAGTCATAATTGGGTTTATAGACGTGTTCCAGGTGCTCCGTTATTACCGTATCAGGATAAAATCAAGAAAGGTCTGATGGACTGCTCAACTCTGACTATTCACAAACCTGATGGAATAGAAAAAATAGTTTCTTCAGCTAAAATCACTGCCGATGGATTGGCGAGCTTGAGAGAGCAATTCCATGGAGGTGTGCAATGAAGATAGATACCGACTTTTTGTGCGATTTGTGGATGAAGCTGTCTCAGCTTTCTAATCGTGAAGACATTGAAGATGAAGAATGCACAGCCTTGGTTGATCTTATGGATGAGGTAGAAATAGCTTTAATGTTAAAACTTCAGGATGAAGTTCCGAATGCTTTTAAGGTTTTGGCGATTCAGAATTGTCTCCGAGTTTTTGATCCTTGGTTGAAGGCTTATAGCCCGGATTTAGACAAGGCACTTTGCCATTAATGAATAAGAAAGAACAAAGGCTGGAATTGAACACCAGCCTTTTTTCATTATTAGAATTATCTTGAGTGCTATAAAACCTTATTCTGCAAGAAAGAAGATGCCAATTGTTAATGGCTGTATTCTATCTGTCTATTAACTTTTCTGGTCGTTAGCGTTGGAATAGAAGAAACATCGATATCACGCAGTGCGTGCCACGTATCATAATTTGCTTGAAGCTGTAACCATAGTGCTGGCCCATTACCTAATAATTTGCCGATGCTCGCTGTTGTTACTGCCGTAACGAGACGCTGACCTTTAAGGATGCCGTGTAGATGTTGACGAGAAATTTGAAGAATATAAGCTTTCAGTTTTGTTTATATCCAAATGCTCCAAAGCTTCAGCCAAAATTTCTCCTGGATGGGAAGGACAACGATTAGGATGTCGCATGATCATTGTATAGGATCATTTAAAAAGCTTTAGTGATATTACTCGAAATCAAGGTGAATCACGTGACTACCAACAAATTCGAATGTGATACACCATGGCCCATTAACGTGGATAGTGTAGCGAGTTGGAACAAAACCTCTTAATTTGTGAGAATCGTATCCTGGTAAATTGATGCCGTCCAATTGAGAAGTTGCTTCAAGTACATCAAGATGACGAAGAATACGCTGTTGAAGCTTGTGATCAATTTTACTTTTCCTTGTCCCCTAAAATGTAATATAATAAGTTACATTTTTGAATAAAAATACAACAAATTAGCTATTTTCAAAATAGAAACGAATGCTGCCTGTCCGTAAAGGATAGGCTTTTTTATGGGGAGAGACATATGCGGAAAATATCCAAGGAAGGACTTGCACTTATTAAGCAATGGGAAGGGCTGCGCTTGCATGCCTATGAAGATGCTATTGGGGTATGGACAATAGATTATGGCCATGCAGTACAAGCAGGAGAACCTATTATACAAGAAGGTATGAAAATAATTGAAAGCCAAACAGAGACCATTCTGGAACAAGATTTGAAACAATTTGAGAGCACTGTTGAGCAGGCCGTTACTGTTCCTTTGACTGATCAGCAATTCGCTACACTTGTATCGTTTTGCTATAATGTAGGAGCAGAAGCTTTTTGTAATTCTACCCTTTTGAAAAAGCTGAACAAAGGTGATTATGAATTCGTCCTGGCTGAATTGCAAAATGGATCAGTGCAGGTGGCAAACGTTTATAGGGGCTTGCCAATCGTCGGGAAGCAGAAGCTGGGCTCTGGGTTAAAGGGGCTTATGTTTGTTCAAATTATCAAAAAAGTAGAAACAAAAGAGCCAACTCATTCTTTTAAAGCAGAAGTTCTAGCATCTATCATTGGATCCTTATCAGGTTTAACAGGAATTTTGACAGGACAAGGTCCTGTGCAATGGGCTTTAGCTTCGATTATGGTTTTAGCAGCCTGTAGAGGGATTGTTTTTGTTGCCAAACGTTTTCAGGAAAAACGCTTATGACTTGGTTGAAAGAATATTTCCTGATTACTCTAGCAGCTTTTGCTGCTTTTTTTATGGCTTTCATGAAGGCTTTTTACACTGGAAAGGAGACTGAACAGCACAAGCAGACGGAGCGTGCCTCAGAGATGGCGGTAAGACAGCTTGAGGTAGAAAATGAGATTAACCGAAAAAGTGATGCTGATGTGCATTCTGCTCTTTCTCGGTAGGTGCGCAACAAATGAACAGGCGTTTTGCATTGGTTTGTTACCTATTTATTTGGAGCGCCAGGATTTAGAGGTAATCGGTCCTAATGTAGCGAGAGATCTCTTAAAGCGTAACAAGTAGGGGGAAGATATGTGTGATTGGCAAGATAGCAAAAAGAGAAAGTAATAAGAGCAAGAGTGTAGAGCTCACGGAATCAGAGAAAGAGCTTTTGCAAGAAATGATGAGTACTTACCAGGGGATGAAACTGATGTCTCGTTTGACGTGATGGATAGTGTTGATAATATTTTTGTTCATTCTTGATCTTGAACGCCTTATGAATGCACTGGATACGATCTTCACTCATTTGAAGCAATGGCTTGCAAAGAATTAAGAGGCTATTCTATTGTCCATTGAAAGAATTTAGTAACATTCGTCTTTTTGAAAAAAAACTCATCTAGCTGATCTCGTGCTATTTCTTTAGAAAACTCTTTCATTTTTCAATAACTTTTAGTCTTCAATATGATCACATACATCTGCCACTACCACATTGATTAATGGTTGCGGTGTTTGGTAATTCTCCATTACCTCTTCTATGCTCTCCTTCTCCAGTACAGTTTCTTTGAGACATAGAAACACTCAAAGGAGGTGCATTGAATCCAACCATTTCAAAAGGTGTAATTGCATAAATTTTTCGACGTCCCTCAGTTGAAAGATAATACAATAGTCTTGCTGGGTCTGTGGTTGGGCTGAGAAGAGCTCTGTATCGTTCAAGAGGTATGCCAAGTGTGTTTGTAATTATTAATGTGAATCCTTGGTGTGTCCTTACAAAAGGTTGAACATGAGCAATTCTGCCTGTACCAGCTGCATTAGCTCTGGAAATTAAAAGAAACCCAATCGTTCCAGGAAGAAGATTCACCAGATCTCGAAGCGTTCTTTGCATGTCTTGTGGCGTGCTTGCAGTAGCTGAAGATCTCCACAGATAGCCTGGTAAAAACATTGCCATCATTAGATGAGCTGCTCTATGCGCTCGTTCATGTCTACTTTCCCCTGCAGACAAAGGTACTGTAGCATAAGTTCGTGTTGTTTCAAGTCTTGCTGTAAGACCAGGGTATCTTTGACGAAATGAGAGAAATGGATCCGCACCTCCTTGTGTATTAAAGAAGTAACCGCCATCTCTAAGGGGGTCTCTTTGATGGTATTCTAGCAACTCAGCGAGCATTTGTGCAGTATGCAATGTGCAGGCTCCACAATAGCCAACTTCTTCTTGACGCCCAGCGACAGTACTTGTAGCAATCTGCCATAGTCTGTGTATCCACTCCGGAGTGAGAGTAAAATCAGGAGGTAAATGTCGTTTTACGCGTGTCTTGGAAGATTGAGCAACATTCTCCTTGTTTCCAGGAGCAGGGCAATAAATGAGTGTCTTTCCCAAATTCCCATTAACGTAGAGATTCCATTGTTCAATACCAGGAGAAAGCATAAATTTAGATTTTGGAGAATTTGTTGTGTCTTTTTCAAGGTAATCAGGCTTAGCTGTATAAGGGACACCCCAATTGGGACCATGTCGGGTAACTCTTAACGCATTACGATTAGAGTCCAGAATAAAACCGTCACGCCCATCTAACTGAAAAAGATCCCAGAAGGTAGAATCCTTCTTTTTAGGAATTTCATCTGTACAATATGTCCATTCTACCCAATTCCAATTTTGTGAGGGAGATTGTTTGGAAGCCATACAATAGAGGTATCCACTGTTAGAGTAATATTGCGCGATATGGCCATTTTCTGGGTTATAATAAAGAGGCGTTTCAGAGAGTGATGATAAGTCATTTTGAAGATAGTAGAGATGGAAAACAGGAGGGTATATATTGATAAATAGCCACGCTATAGATGTTCTGAAACTGAGACTAACGGGAGTAACAATCCTTTTGGTCCAGGAATCCATTTGAGGGGTTAAAGTGTGATCATAATAAGCGCTTTTGTCCTTTGAAATATAAGCATACCATTTATAGTCTTTAACACGAAATTTTTTATCGGCTGTATACAAGATACGGTTTTCAATGACCCAACGTTGATTAGGATCATTGAGAACACAAGGTCTTAGTAAAAGATAATCCCAATAAGTTGTGGAGTTTCCGTCAATATCTGTGATTGAACTAGGAGCGGTCATACACAACCATATATCATTTACTTTCCAAGCTACTCTTTGAAATAGGTCGTAGCGAGCTGGTTTAACATAAGAAGAGTTACAATTATCGATGTAGATATAGCCTTCTCCTTTTGTAAAAACTGGAGCATAGCAATATTCCTTTCCTGTATGGACCTTAACTTGGATAGCTTTATCCTGAGGATGGTTAGGAGGAGTTTGAATCACTCCAGGAACATGAGCTCCTAAAGACGTACGAGCATTTAGTAATAAACTAAAGAAGAATAAAAGGATTTTCCATCTCATTTTGCTTCCTTTGATTTCCTCCCCGCTATAGTTTTGATGAGTTAGTCAGGACCACCCGCTTTTTTATATGGTTGCCTCACAAGAAAGAGTTTTATGGTATTCTGGATAAAACAATAAGTTTACGTTCAATGTATGTTGTTTGCCATTTACGACGGATATGCTTGAACGTTAAAATTTTTAAAATTCCGTCAAGCTATAGAAATTAAAGAAGCAATGCGTCTTTGTAAAAAGTAGGCCGTTGTCTTTTTTTTACAAGGAACATCGCGTTCGGGATATGCCTGTCAAGAAAGAGTGGCTTTTAATTTAAAAATTAGTGGCAATGAAATAGGGATTGAGCGTGAAGAGCGTTACTCAGAGTTATTTGATGAAAGGGTTAATTATCTCTTTTACGTTCTACTCTTAAAGGTCAATTTTGATGAGGTTTACAGAGGCAAGTTGGAAAATCCTATTCCCTCACTTTAAAAAAGATTAATTAAATCAATGTGTTGAAATATGAAAAAAGCAAAATGGTGCCCAGAAGAGAGCTAAAATACAATTTTTTAATAAAATGATGAGCGTGATTTGATTATATGTGTTATGCTACAGATGTAGACTAGAATTTAGGTTGCTACAATGGTACTAGTAGAGGATACCTTTATTTCAATGAGGGAATTTGTGGATGAGTAGATTGTTGTCCGTTGGAGTTGGACTGGTTCTTGCGGTTGTGGCACTGGTTGATGCTAGTAGTGCCCGTGATCAAATTCAGATAGCAGGTTCGTCCACGGTTTTGCCTTATGCGAAGATTGTAGCTGAAACATTTGGAGAGGTTTACCCCAAATTTAAGACTCCAATTATTGAATCCGGAGGTTCAGGTTCTGGTATTAAAGAGTTTTGCCGTGGTCTCGGATACAATACAGTTGATATTGTAAATTCTTCACGAGCAATGAAGGTAGGTGAGCTACAATCTTGTTTTGATGCTGGTGTAAAGGATGTTGAAGAAATACGCATCGGATATGATGGTATTGTTCTTGCAACAGATATCAGTGGTTTTGACTGGAATTTGCGGCCTGTTGATATTTATAAAGCTCTTGCAGCTCGGGTTATTGTTAATGGAAAATTACAACCCAACAAGGTGATGAAATGGAACGTAGTCAACAATATTCTCCCCAGTCGGGATATTGTAGTTTACATTCCTGGTGAAAAACATGGAACGCGCGAGATTTTTGAAGAAAAATTGCTGATTGTGGGCTGTAAGGATAGTGGAGCTGTCGAAGAAATGAAATCCTTAGGGATGAATGATAAGGAGATTAATGCGGCTTGTATTGCCGTACGTAAGGATGGGAAGGCTATTGATATCGATGGGGATTATTCTGAAACGTTCACCCGATTAACGTCTCATAAGATGGGTATAGGTGTTTTTAGTTGGTCCTTTTATAAAAATAACGCTGATAAACTTAAGGTTGTATACATAAACAATGTTGAACCAAATGTTGAAACAATTTCTAACGGTCAATATCCAGTTTCTCGTCCACTTTTTTTCTATGTTAAGAAGGTTCATTTAGATACTGTACCAGGGTTATGGGAATATGTTGAGTTTTTCCTTTCTGATCAAATGATTGGTGTAGATGGTTTATTAGCTGAGTATGGTTTGATTGTTGCCTCTGAAAGAGAGCAGGAAATGCAACGTGCTTCTTTTTCTGTTGGAACAGTGATGACTTTGAGATGATTTTCTGAGTTACCCTATTTGTGAACATTGAAAGATAATATGCTTGTTTTTCTCGCTATCCTTCCATTATTAGCCCTGAGTGTTATTGGCTTTTTCGTTTCCTATGCGCGCGCTCGTCATCTTGAACTGAAAGGATTCAGGATGCATTCTCGCGCATGTTATTATGGCTGGTGGACACTTTTGATGAGCATTTTTCCAGCCTCTATTTTTTTTATATGCTGGAACAGTGGGAGTGCGATTTATTTAGAATGTCATGCTTCACGGGAAATTGACGTATTTGTGGGGCGCACAGCAGAATCTGTTGATCGTGATCTCATGTGGATGACTATCCGTAGTATGGTTAAAACAGCTGATTCTCATAAAGGTATTTTTTCTACAGTTTCTTACGATGATGTGCAGGCACAGCTGGCTCAGAAGAGTTTTGTTTTTCCTGAAGGAATTTCAGATTATGTGCTACAGGTGGCACAAGAATGGCATGCTCGTTCTATGAAATTGAAATTTATTGGTTGTATTTTATTTTTCATGATTGCATTTTGTGGTTTCATTTTTGGAATTATGCATGTGAATCCACGACAGCGTGCGCGTAATAAAATTGAACGTTTAATTGTCATTGGATTGATTTGTGCGTCTACGATAGCAATTTTGATAACGGTAAGTATTACGCTTTCATTATTTTTTCAAACGGTCCATTTCTTTAAGTTTGTATCATTTTCTAATTTCTTTTTTGGAACGGTTTGGGACCCTCGCTTTTCTGCTGTTGATTCTGGAGGTAAGATAGGGCAATTTGGTATGATACCGCTTTTAGTCGGGACGCTTTATATTGCATTCGTAGCGATGCTTTTTGCTGTCCCGGTTGGGTTGTTTTCTGCCCTTTACATGGCGGAATATGCTTCTGCCCGTTCACGGTCAATTATCAAACCATTGTTAGAAGCACTTGCTGGTATTCCAACGATTGTTTACGGCTTTTTTGCTTTAATGGTTGTAGGTCCTTTTTTGCGTGATATTGCCATTGCTCTTTCCGGCGGAGTTTATTTTATCATGGCGCAAAGTGTTTTAACTGCTGGTTTGGTGATGGGGATTATGTTGATCCCATATGTATCGTCCCTTTCAGATGACGTCATTACGGCTGTTCCGAATGCTTTACGTGAGGGATCCTACGGTTTAGGGGTAACGCAGTCTGAAACGATTAAAAAGGTTGTAATACCAGCTGCTCTTCCTGGGATTATGGGGGCGATTTTGTTAACAGCGTCGCGTGCAATCGGGGAAACAATGATTGTTGTTTTAGCAGCAGGTGTGGCTGCACATTTGACGATTAATCCATTTGAGGCAATGACAACGATGACAGTGAAGATTGTCAACCAATTAACAGGTGATTTTGAGTTTGATTCACCGCAGACTCTCGTTGCTTTTGCATTAGGGATGACACTTTTTGTTCTTACTTTTTTTATAAACATTGTTGCCCTTTATGTTGTGCGTAAATATCAGGAGCGCTATGAATGAGAGAAGGATTTTTTTCTCAACATCGTGATGTTAATCTAAAACGTAGATATTGGGCTGAACGTTGTTTTCGTGCTTACGGTTTAATGGCTATTTTCATTGGTTTATTTTTTTTAACCGTCCTTTTATGGTCGGTAATTAGTCGAGGTTACACGGCTTTTTTGCAAAGTGAAATTACATTATCAGTTTATTTTGATGAAGAAATAATTGATCCCAGTCAGCAGCGTGTAATTGATTCGAAAGTACTGAAAACTGCAAATTATATCCCTCTTGTGCGCAACTCGTTAGCTATAAAGCTTGGGGTGGATCTTAATGATAGAGCATTAATGCGTGATGTTGGTCGTATGTTTTCAAATAGTGTGCATATTCAATTGCGTGATATGGTAACGAAAGATCCAAGTTTAATCGGGACAACGCAGACAATGAGAATTTTGGCTGCAGCAGATATTGATTCAGCATATAAAGGGCATATTGATTTACGTGTTGCGGAAAAGAATCGTAGGGTTTCCGATAAGCAAATAGAGTGGATGAAACGCTTAATTCACGATGGCTCGCTTCGCAAATCATTTAATTATGGTTTTTTCACGCTCGGTGCATCAAGTCGTCCTGAAACTTCAGGTTTAGGTGTTGCGATAATTGGTTCCTTTTATATGATGATTATTGTTTTAGTAATTTCATTACCCATTGGCGTGGCAACGGCTCTTTATCTTGAAGAATACAGCCATAAAAATAAATGGGCAGATTTAATAGAGATTAACATCAATAATCTTGCAGCGGTTCCTTCGATTGTTTTTGGTCTTTTAGGGCTTTCTGTTTTTATTAATTTTTTGGGGTTACCACGTTCAGCGTCTTGTGTTGGTGGATTGGTTTTAACTCTTATGACGTTGCCAACGATTATCATTGCCACACGTTCTGCTCTGCGAGCTGTTCCACTTTCTATTCGCGTAGCAGCTTTGGGGTTGGGAGCATCGAAGACACAAATGATTTTCCACCACGTTGTTCCGTTGGCTATTCCCGGTATTTTGACAGGAACAATTATTGGTTTAGCGCGTGCATTGGGAGAAACGGCTCCATTGCTTTTAATTGGAATGGTTGCTTTCGTTGCGAATATTCCTGTTTCACTGACGGACCCAGCTACTGCCTTACCGGTTCAAATTTTTATGTGGGCTAGCGAAGCAGAACGCGCTTTTGTTGAAAAAACATCGGGTGCTATCATTGTATTGATGATTTTTTTAGCTATCATGAATTTTGCAGCTGTTCTTTTGCGGCGACGGTTTGAACGACGTTGGTAGTTATAAAAGCGCTTACATGTTGAAATAGAGGTTTGCTTGTAATGAAAATCAAAATGCGTGGTCAAGACGTTAAAGTATCTTATGGGGGGAAGGAAGCTCTGCATGGTGTTACTCTTGATATCCCAGAACATAAAGTTACTGCATTGATTGGCCCATCAGGTTGCGGCAAGTCAACTTTTTTACGTTGTTTTAATCGTATGAATGATATAATTGAGGGAGCTGAAGTTACCGGTCTTATCACTTTGGATGACAAAAATATTTATGATGCGTCGATTGATGTAGTAGAGTTACGAGCACGTGTTGGGATGGTGTTTCAAAAACCGAATCCTTTCCCGAAGTCTATTTTTGAAAATGTTGCTTATGGGCCGCGGATTCATGGTTTGACAAGGTCTCGTGCCGAATTGCATGATGCAGTAGAGAGAAGTTTAATACAAGCAGGGTTATTTGAGGAGGTGAAGGATCGTCTTCACGATGCGGGAACAAGCTTGTCAGGGGGGCAGCAACAGCGTTTGTGTATTGCGCGTGCTATTGCGGTGAATCCTGAAGTTATTTTAATGGATGAACCATGTTCTGCTCTTGATCCGATTGCGACAGCGCGTATTGAAGAGCTCATTGATGCATTACGGCAGAATTATACAATTGTTATTGTAACGCATTCGATGCAGCAGGCTGCACGTGTTTCTCAACATACAGCGATGTTCCATTTGGGAAATTTAGTGGAAGTTGGTGAAACTGAAATGATGTTTACTTCACCGAAGGAAAAACGCACGCAAGATTACATTACGGGACGTTTTGGATAAGTTAGACTAAGGAATATAGGATATGTTTATGAGCCATACTGTTCGTTCTTACGACGCAGAGTTGAAGTATCTAGAAAAAAAGATTGTAGAAATGGGTCGTCATGCAGAAAAAATGATTAAGAGTTCTGTAGCATCGATAATTTCGGATGATCTTCAATTAGCTGCTCAGGTTATTGCGGATGATGTATTTTTAGATGAAGCAGAGCGTGACATTGATGATAAAGCAATTACCATTATATGTAAGCGTCAACCAATGGCGGTTGATTTGCGTGAAATTGTTGGTGCTATTCGCATTTCTGCTGATCTTGAGCGGATTGGAGATATGGCTAAAAATATCGCTAAGAGAGCCATTGCTATTTCAGAAATACGTCAACCTGCGACTTTTTACCGTGGTCTTGAAATAATTACAACTTTAGCACTCAATCAGTTAGCAGAAGTGTTGGATGCATACACTAATAGATTATTAGATCCTATTAATGCAGTTCGTGACCGTGATAATAAGATTGATGCTCTGTATACGTCTCTTTTTCGTGAATTTTTAACTTATATGATGGAAGATATGCGCAACATTACAGTGTGTACTCATTTGCTTTTTTGTGCGAAAAGCATTGAGAGAATTGGGGATCATGCAACTAATATTGCTGAAACGTTGCATTATATTATAACGGGGCATCATATGTCTTCGGATCGTTTTCGTGATGATGCTGTGTATGAAGTCAGAGTAGAAGATAAGAAAAAGGATTAAGAACGTTCGCTTTGATTAAGCAGGCAGTATTTTGGTACATCACTGAGAAAATTCATTTTGGGTTCTCGCTGGTTATTTGCTAAGGATTTGGGGGATAGAAATAAAGCACAAGAAACGTCTGTTTTAGAAATATTGCACAGCTATATGGGGTCAGTTCTGTGTTTTCTTTTTGGTTATTATGTAGTTAGATGCGGTTTCTATTTGAGTAATCATGTTTTATCGTGTTGTTTGATGAAGCATAAAATCAGTGTAAGTGTATGCAAAATCTGTTTTACAATTCAACAAACTGCATATGGTGGTTGCAATATTGCAGGAACGGCGTAAATTGAATAATTTTCATGGTTTAAAAGGATATTAATGATGCATTTTGATGCGCACACGACAACATTTTTATCTCAGATGCTTGACCGCCTCGCGGAAGTTGCCGTGGTAGTAGGGCTTAATCTGCAAGAGGGACAAGATCTTGTTTTAACCGCTCCCGTTGAAGCTTTACCTTTGGTACGGCGCATTGCTTTTCATGCATATAAAGTTGGTGCTGGTGTTGTAACACCAATTTTAGGAGATGAAAATTTGTCGCTTGTGCGTTTTGAAAATGCATGCACTGCGAGTTTTGATTGTGCACCTGCTTGGCTTTATGAAGGAATGGCGAAAGCTTTTGAAAATGGTGCTGCGCGCTTAGCTATTGTTGGTGATAATCCTTTGCTTCTCTCCAACCAAGATTCGAATAAGGTAACACGTTTAAGTAAAGCGACATCAATGGCGTATCAGCCTGCTCTTAAAAAAATATCCAATTTTGCTATTAATTGGTCAATAGTTTCTTATCCTACGGCAGGATGGGCTACTGTTGTTTTTCCTGATCTATCACCAGATGAAGCAATTAAAAAATTAGCGGATGCTATTTTTTCTGCTTCGCGTATCACAGAAGATAACGTAGTAGATGCATGGAATGCACATAATAGGAACTTGAAAAAGCGGACATCGTGGTTGAATGAACAACGTTTTTCAGCTTTGCATTTTACTGGTCCTGGAACTGATTTAACTGTTGGCTTGGCAGATGAGCACGAGTGGCAAGGAGGGGCTTCGCTTGCTCAAAATGGGATTATCTGTAATCCTAATATTCCAACAGAGGAAGTATTCACTACGCCTCATGCCCATAAAGTTGAGGGTTTTGTTCGTTCAACAAAGCCATTATCTTACCAAGGAGCACTTATTGACAATATTGAGGTGCGTTTTGAAGCGGGACGTATTGTTAGTGCAAGTGCTTCAGCGGGAGAAAAAGTTTTACAACAAGTTTTACAAAGCGATGAAGGTGCAAGTAGATTGGGTGAAGTTGCTCTTGTTCCACATTCTTCTCCGATTTCTAAGAGTGGGTTACTTTTTTACAATACATTGTTTGATGAAAATGCAGCGTGCCATATTGCCTTAGGGCAATGTTATTCCAAGTGTTTTTTGGATGGTGGATCGTTAACAGCAGAAGAAATTGCAATGCGTGGTGGCAATAAAAGCATGATTCATATTGATTGGATGATTGGATCTGGTGAGATTGACATAGATGGTATTACACAAACTGGTATGAAAATTCCCATATTTCGCCAGGGAGAATGGGTTTAGTTATGTGTTTTGATGATGCTAGTATTGATAATACCAACTGTTTGTTCTGTAATGGTGGTTTATTTGAAAAGTATTGTGATTAATATAGAAGATGCCTGAACTTCCTGAAGTAGAAACGATTCGTCGTGGTCTTGATCCCATCTTAGTTGGCTCAAAGATTTTGTCTGTTACGTTAGGCCGTAAAAATCTACGTTTTCCTTTCCCTGAAGAATTTTCTAATCGAATTACGGATGAGATAATCGTAGGGGTTGGTAGGCGTGCAAAGTATTTATTATTCTATCTTTCACACAACAAAACAATTTTGAGTCATTTGGGAATGTCAGGGTCGTGGCGTGCAGAGAGCAACTTTCCAAGAAAAGAACCTTCAATTGTACAGCGATCAGTTGCACATGACCATTGTACTGTGGTCATTCAGACAGAGAATAATGAGATTTTTCGCCTTATTTATAATGATTCTCGTCGTTTTGGCTTTATGGTATTAGCAGATTCAATGAAGCTGAATGAGCACCCTTTTCTTAAAAATTTGGGTGTTGAACCTATAGGCGATGCATTTTCTGGCGCTTACCTACAAAGGACTTTCGTTAATAAAAAAGTATCACTCAAGACAGCTTTGCTTGATCAATCCGTTATTGCAGGTCTTGGAAATATTTATGTTTGCGAAGCTCTTTGGCGCAGCTGTTTATCTCCTCAGCGAAGTGTATCGACATTAGCGTTAAAAGATGCAAATGTATGCCATGTAGTAGAAGATTTAGCACAAAATATACGTGAAGTTCTTTTTGACGCAATTCTTTCTGGTGGATCTTCTTTGCGTGATTATATTCATGCAGATGGTTCGCTTGGTTATTTTCAACAGTATTTTTCTGTTTATAAACGAGAAGGAAAGGAATGTTTGCGCTGTGGTACGTTGATTGTGCGCATTGTGCAGTCTGGGCGTTCAAGCTTTTATTGTCCACAGTGTCAAAAATGAATAGGCTATCTTGCAAAATCTTATAATAAGCTTAAAGTCATTTGCAGGCCTTCGTAGAAATGAGGAGATTTTTGTGCTTAACAAAGTTTTGACGCATATTGATGAAAATATGGAAGAAAGTCTTGAGCGTCTTTTTTCTTTGTTACGTTTTCAGTCAATTTCCACTGATCCAGTTTACAAAGATGCATGCCGTAAAACAGCTGATTGGTTAGTAGCAGATTTGAAGAGTATGGGTTTTGAGTCTTCAAGACATGATACATCTGGGCATCCGATAGTTGTTGGACACCATCCGGGGCCTTCGGATGATTGTTTGCATGTGTTATTCTATGGGCATTATGATGTTCAGCCTGTGGATCCACTCAATTTATGGAAAAGCGCTCCGTTTGAGCCTTATTTAGAAGAGCAAAATGGAGAGAAAGTTATTTGTGCTCGGGGTGCTTCGGATGATAAAGGTCAGTTGATGACTTTCGTTGAGGCGTGTCGTGCATTTAAGAAGGAAGCAGGTCAGCTTCCCGTTAAAGTTACAGTTTTGTTTGAAGGTGAGGAAGAGAGTGGCTCTTCTTCGTTGTGTCCTTTTTTAAAAGAGCACATTGATGAATTAAAAGCTGATTGTGCATTAGTTTGTGATACTTCAATGTGGGATGTTAATACCCCATCAATTTCTGTTTCTTTGCGTGGATTATTGGGTGAAGAGGTCGTCATCACAGCAGCAAATTGTGATTTACACTCTGGTTATTTTGGAGGAGCGGCGGCTAATCCTATTCATATTTTGACGAGAATTTTAGCAGGTCTGCATGATGATGATGGAAAAGTGACACTTCCTGGATTTTACGATGGTGTGGAAGAAACACCTTTGCCAATTTTGCAATCATGGAGTGAGCTCGATTGTGATGCTGAAAATTTTTTAGGTCCTGTTGGACTTTTTATTCCTTCTGGTGAAAAAGGGCGTAGTATTTTAGAACAAGTGTGGGTTCGGCCTACGGCTGAAGTTAACGGTATTAGTGGGGGGTATGAAGGTGAAGGCTTCAAAACGGTTATAGCATCTCAAGCAAGTGCGAAGGTTTCTTTTCGCTTAGTTCACAAGCAAAATCCAGAAAAAATACGTGAGATTTTTCGTGATTATGTGCGTCGTTTTATTCCTGCAGATTGTACTGTTGAGTTCAAGGAGCATGGTGCTTCTCCAGCCATTCAACTCCCTTATGATTCGCCCTTTATTGAAGCAACGAAGGATGCTTTGTCACAAGAGTGGAGTCATCCTGCTGTGTTGATTGCTATGGGTGGTTCAATTCCAGTAGTTGGTGATTTTCGGTCAATTTTAGATATGGAAACTATTTTAGTTGGATTTGCTTTAGCGGATGATCGTATTCATTCACCAAATGAAAAATATAATCTGAAATCTTTTCATAAGGGGCAGAGGTCTTGGGCGCGTATCCTTACAATTTTAGCAGATAGGAGAATTAATGACAGAGATTCGTGTTCATCAAGGTGACTTACCAAATTTAGATAATTATTGCGTTGATGCTATTGCAGTTGATACTGAGACTCTGGGGTTGCAGCCATATCGGGATCGTTTATGTGTGGTTCAGCTTTCTTCAGGGGATGGTACAGCTGATATTATTCAGATTTCTAAGGGACAAAATAGCGCGCCTAATTTGGTTAAGTTGCTTGAAAATAAGACTATTACTAAAATATTTCATTTCGGGCGTTTTGATCTTGCTATTTTGATGCATACATTTGGTATTGTGTTAGATGCTGTTTTTTGTACGAAAATTGCATCTAAGCTCACTCGCACCTATACAGATCGTCACGGTCTTAAGGAAATTTGTAGTGAGTTACTGAATATAAATATTTCTAAGCAACAGCAATCATCAGATTGGGCGGCGGAAACTTTGTCTCGTGCACAAATTGAATATGCAGCATCAGATGTTTTATATTTACACCGCTTAAAAAGTGTATTCGAGGCGCGTTTAAAGCGTGAGGGGCGAGAAGATATTGCGAAGGCATGTTTTCAGTTTTTACCTATAAGGGCAGAACTTGATCTTTTAGGGTGGCCAGAGATTGATATTTTTGCACATAGCTGAGCTTTACAATTTATTTTTGTTTAAGATTTTTAGAGCCGAGAAAATTACTTATGCGCTTCGGTAATTATTCACGCTTTTAGGTGTATTTTCATTCAGCCGTTTTTGTTTTGATAGCTAAGTTGCTGAGTGTGATTGTTTATGGTGTTCCTGCTGTAGTGCTGCAAGAAAATGGGTTTCAGTTTTTTGGAAGAGCCCTGGTAAGCTGTGTTAGTGATTTGATACAGTCCGGTTTTATAAAAATCAAAAAAGCTACAAGAATATTTATTTGTATGGTGTTGGGTATTGATCATAATATGTACTGATGGTTAGTTTTGATTTTGTTGTTCTCTACTAAGACTACAAAATCGGGTTTTAAAAGCCATTTTTAGTGCAAATATTGGGCAGGAATATAATATTTTTGTTTGCGTTATTGATTCTAAAATTGTTCTCATAGAATTGGGGAATATCAAGTCTATGATTTTATAGGTACGTTAATGAAATTATCTAGATTAGTATTAAGCGGATTTGGGTAATTCATGGACTGCAATTTCTGTATTAGTGTGGTTTATTTTAATCTCTTATTAATGTTGAATTAGCAGACAGTCCTGTTTTTATAAGGTTTCTGTTGTTTTGTTTGCAACTGTGTCATTTTTACTACAGATATTTAAAAAGTTAGCCTATATAGTTTTCTCATTAACTTATGGAGTATACTATGAATATAAAATCTTTAATGACGGCGTCTATTTTTGCTTTTGCTTCGGCTTCTGTAGCACAAGCGGCAGATGTTATGATTCCTCAGGAAATGCCACCGGTTATTGTCGCTCCTACTTTTTCTTGGACGGGTTTGTATGTTGGTGGTCAACTTGGTGGTTTTTCAGGCAAAGGAGATTTATCTGCTGTTGATAAAGGGGCAGAGCTCGTATTTCCTGGTGATGTAAAGCTTTCAGGTTTTGTTGGTGGTCTTTACGCAGGGTCTAATATAGATTTTGGCAGTGGCCTCGTTTTGGGCGTTGATACAGATATAGTTTGGGCCAATAAAGAGTCTACGTTAACATCCAAAACCCGTGATCTCAGTGAAGATGATGCGAAGGCTTTTGTGGAGTTATTTAAAGAACATAATATTGAGCTAGCACCTGGAACAATTAAGGAAGTATCTGAAACTCTTGCTTTTAAAGAAAAGTGGTCTGGTGCTACACGGGTACGTATCGGTTTTGCTGCTGATCGCATCATGCCTTACATTACTGGTGGTCTTGCTTATACACAGGTGCAAGCCGTTGGTTCTGTTTCTTTGAAGGGAGAGAAAACTCCAGCTGGTGGTGGCGGCGAAAGCGGCGGTAACGGTGGTGGCGGCGAAAGCGGCGGTAACGGTGGCGGCGGCGAAAGCGGCGGTAACGGTGGCGGCGGCGAAAGCGGCGGTAACGGTGGCGGCGAAAGCGGCGGTAACGGTGGTGGCGGCGAAAGCGGCGGTAACGGTGGCGGCGGCGAAAGCGGCGGTGCTAGTAGAAGCGGTTTTGCTAGAGATGCAGCAGCAATGGAAGTGCTTGGTGAGGGTGTCATAACCAACGATAAGAAGACAATGTTGGGCTATACACTTGGTGCTGGTGTTGATTTTGCAATGACTGATAACATCATTTTACGTACAGAATATCGTTATTCCGATTTTGGTAAAAAGAAATTTGTAAAAGATGGCATTGAGGTTAGCTATAAAACTAACGACTTCCGTGTTGGTGTAGCTTACAAATTCTAATACATCTTAACGTATTACAGATTTAAATATTTAAGGCCTTGCTTTGCAGGGCCTTTTTTTACAATTGTATCATTTTTACTATAGATATTTAAAATTGGATCTCTTATATAGAGTCCGTTTTGAATATTTGTTACGGAGATAAATTTATGAAAATGAGACATATTGGTGTTTTGTTTGGTATCGCTTTGGGTTCATCTTCTGTAGTGCAGGCGGCTGACACTATCGTTATGCAAGAAGTGTCCCCTGCTGTACCATCCGCTGTTGTTCCTTCTTATGATTTGCCATATTTTTCTTGGGGAAGTCTTTATTTTGGGATTCAGGGTGGTGGTTTTTCAAGTAAAATAAGTTTGGATCGTAGCGTCGGTGATGGATGGGAAGCAGTTCCTGAGAGTGCTACGCCTAAGCTTTCTGGTTTTTTTGCGGGAGGATATTTAGGGGCAAATATTGATTTAGGTAACAGCATTGTAGTAGGAGCAGAATCTGATTTAATGTGGGCTGGTAAGAAGGATGAAAAGTCTTTATTTACAAAAACTATGGCTGCGATTAGAGAAGAAGCTCGTAAGGAGATGTCCGGGGCTGGTGTAAATAGTGGGGGTTCTGCGTTATATAGCTATACAATTAAGGAAAAATGGATTGGTTCTACGCGTGCGCGTGTAGGTTTTTCTCTTGATAATATGATGCCTTACATTACAGGTGGTATTTCTTATGGGCAGATTCAGGGTATTGGTGAGTTTGTTTTAAATGAAACTGCAGAGCAGCCTGCTGCAGAGGTTGCTTCTCCTCATCTTGCAGAAAAGACAGATGAAACCAAGGTGATGGTTGGTTATGCTGTTGGTGCAGGTGTTGATCTTGCAGTTGCTGATAACATTGTTCTACGTACAGAATACCGCTATTCAGATCTTGGTAAGAAGAAATTTGCAAATAACGAAATTGATATGCAATACAAAACCAATGACTTCCGTGTTGGTATAGCTTACAAATTTTAATATATTTAACTTTTAGAACATCAGGGGCCCTGTTTTGCAGGGCCTTTATTTTTTGAATTTATTTTGAGGGTTCTTTTTTAAGTAGTTTCGTGATACTCTCTTGAAGTGTGGGTTGTATTCTTGATTTCTTTTTGGACTGCTTGTTTCTTCGATCTTTATTGTGATAGAGCAGCTGAGTATGTGAGATTTAAGAAAATTACGGAATAATTGAGATTGTAAAAGTGGATGAGGGTATTTCACGATGGCTGTGGAAAATAAAATGATGGATTATTCAAAAACTCTCTATTTACCACAAACAAATTTTCCTATGCGTGCTGGTTTGCCTCAAAAAGAACTTGAATTAATGACGCGATGGGAAGATATAGATCTCTACGCCCGGTTACGTCAGCAAGCAAAAACACGTCCACTTTATGTTCTTCATGACGGTCCTCCTTATGCAAATGGTAATATTCATATTGGCCATGCACTCAATAAGGTCTTAAAAGACGTTATTGTTCGCTCATTTCAAATGCGTGGTTTTAATGCAAATTATGTTCCGGGATGGGATTGCCATGGGCTTCCAATTGAGTGGAAGATTGAAGAAAAATATCGAGCACAAGGAAGAAATAAGGACGATGTACCTATTAATGAGTTTCGTCAGGAGTGTCGTGAATTTGCTCGACATTGGATAACTGTTCAAAGTGAAGAATTTAAGCGTCTTGGAATCGTAGGTGATTTTAAGAATCCCTATACAACAATGGCCTTTCATGCAGAAGCTTGTATCGCTGGTGAATTGATGAAATTTGCTATGTCTGATCAGTTGTATTGTGGTTCAAAACCGGTGATGTGGTCTGTTGTTGAACGTACGGCCTTAGCTGAAGCTGAAGTTGAATATCATGATCATGAATCGGATGCGATTTGGGTTAAATTTCCTGTCTGTGAGTCTTCTGCAAGTGATTTGCATGGTTCTTTTGTTGTAATTTGGACGACAACACCGTGGACTATACCGGGTAACCGTGCGGTAAGTTATTCGTCACAAATTTCTTATAGTGTTTATGAGGTAGAGAATGTAGAAAATGATTTTGGGCCTCAAGTTGGAGAAAGATTACTTTTTGCTGATGCTTTGGCGAAGGATTGTGCAGAAAAAGCGAAACTTGTTTTGAAGCATTTGCGCTGTGTTTCTTCCGAAGAATTGGGATCTCTAATCCTTTCTCATCCGCTAAAGGGTTTTGCTGGGAGCTACAACTATAAGATTGTGATGCTCGATGGTTCACATGTTACAGATAATTCTGGTACGGGTTTTGTGCATACGGCGCCCAGTCACGGTCGTGAAGATTTTGAGATTTGGAATTCCTATAAGCCTGTGTTGGAGAAGGAGGGTGTTGATTCGGCAATTCCCTTTCTTGTTGATGATGCTGGCTTTTACACGAAGGATGCTCCTGGTTTTGGGCCAGATCGTGAAGGAGGTGCTGCTCGTGTTATTGATGATAGCGGAAAGATGGGGAATGCGAATAAGGAGGTCATCAACGTTTTAATTCAGGGAAATAGGTTATTTGCACGTGGTCGTTTAAAACATACATATCCGTACAGTTGGCGTTCAAAGAAGCCAGTTATTTTTCGTAATACACCGCAGTGGTTTATTGCAATGGATAAAGATCTCGGTGATGGTTCAACATTGCGGAGTCGGGCACTAGAGGCTATTTCAGCAACGCGCTTTGTGCCTTCTTTAGGTCAGGGTCGTTTGGCTTCTATGATAGCGGATCGTCCTGATTGGGTGCTTTCTCGTCAGCGTGCTTGGGGGGTTCCAATTTGTATTTTTGTAAATGAAAATGGTCTTATTTTAAAGGATAAAAAAGTAAATGAACGCATTTTGGAAGCTTTCAAAACGGAAGGATCGGATGCATGGTTTGCAGAAGGAGCACGTGAGCGCTTTTTAGGTTCTCGTTCTCATGAATCCTGGCACCAAGTGCGTGATATTTTAGATGTTTGGTTTGATTCTGGTACAACGCACAATTTTGTTTTGGATCAGCGTTCTGATTTAAAATGGCCTGCAGATGTTTATTGCGAGGGCTCAGATCAGCATCGTGGTTGGTTTCAATCTTCTCTCTTGGAGAGTTGTGGAACTTATGCTTGTGCGCCCTATAAAGCGGTTGTTACGCATGGCTTTACTTTAGATGAGAATGGCAAAAAGATGTCTAAATCCTTGGGAAATACTGTTGTCCCGCAGGAAATTATTAAGACATCTGGCGCTGATATTTTTCGTTTTTGGGTAATGACAACTGATTATTGGGAAGATCAGCGTTTGGGTAAAACAATACTCCAAACAAATATAGATTCGTACCGGAAGTTACGTAATGCTATTCGATGGATGCTTGGCACTTTATCACATGATGAAGGTGAAGAAATGCCTTATTGTGTTATGCCAGATCTTGAAAAATTTATATTGCATCAACTTTATGAACTCGATCAATTAGTCCATAAAGCTTATGATCAGTTTGATTTTAAAAAGATTATGCGTGCATTATTAGATTTTTCAATTACTGAATTATCGGCGTTTTATTTTGATATTCGTAAAGATTCTCTTTATTGCGATGCGCCATCATCGGAAAAGCGTAAGGCTGCTTTGCAAGTTGTGCGTGAAATTTTTAATCGTATGGTGACGTGGCTTGCTCCGATGTTACCTTTTACTATGGAAGAAGCTTGGTTGGAGCGCTATCCGAAAAGCTATTCAGTACATTTGGAGCAATTCCGCCCTGCTTTGGCAGAGTGGAAAAATGAACTTTTAGCTGAACGTTGGAAAAAAATCAAAAAGGTTCGTAGAGCTGTTACGGGTGCTTTAGAATTGGAACGGGCAGATAAGCGTATTGGTTCGTCCTTAGAAGCTTCTCCTACCGTTTTTGTTTCTGATCCTGTTTTATTAAAAGCACTAGAAAATTTAGATATGGCAGAAATTTGTATCACGAGTGCGTTTACGATCATTCAGGATGTTCCTCCACCAAATGCTTTTGTTTTAAGCGATGTTGAAGGTGTCGGTGTATTTCCAGGAAAAGCTGTGGGTGTGAAGTGTGCTCGATCGTGGCGTTATACTCAGGATGTCGGGAGTGATCCAGATTATCCGGATGTTTCTATTCGTGATGCCGCTGCTTTACGAGAATTGCGGGCACTCGGAAAAATTTGAATTAACATTAAGTAAGTGCAATTTTGGTATATTGAGTGTGCGTAATTTTGTAATTACTTGGGCTATTTTTGTGTGATTTTTTGTTTTAAAAGAATAGTAAGTTATATATTTTAGAGTGGGATCTCTAAAAATATTGAAATCGGATATTTGGGAGATGAAAAAAGCTCAGTCAACAAAATGTTAATGACAAAGATATCTACCATTTGAAAAAAATAGGAAGATAATAGAGTGTTCTTGTGCTGATCGTGCAAGATTTTTAACCGGTGGATAGAACAAAAAACGATAGAAGAGTCAATAAAGAGACAGAAATAATGTGGTCTCTGCCGTCTAGATGGTTTTTCGAGATATTGAAAGCTGATACGAATTGTATTCGTTGCTAAGTAAGCGAATGGTGTAAAAATATTTCAAAAAAAACCTAATTCCGAAAAATTGATTATTTATCAAGAGGTGTTTTTGTTACGTTTTTGTGCGAAGAACTCCTTAAGTAATAGGCTTGCTTCTTTTTCTTTAAAGCCAGAATAAACATCAGGCATGTGATGACAAGTTTGCTGCTGGTAGAGGCGGGGGCCGTGTTCAATAGCACCTCCTTTTGGGTCACTCGTTGAGTAATAGAGACGTCGTATGCGTGTGAGCGAAATGGCTGCAGCACACATGGCACAGGGTTCGAGTGTTACGTATAGATCACAACCAGGAAGTCTTTCACTTTGTAGTATTTTGCAGGCCATACGAATGACGCGTATTTCTGCGTGTCCTGTAGGATCATGTAGAGTTTTTATAAGGTTACCTGCTCGAGCGATAACAGTTTTACCACGTGTGATAATAGCTCCTACAGGGACTTCATCCTGTTCTGCTGCTAATTGTGCTTCTAGAAGAGCTATTTCCATAGGGGTAAGAGTCATATTTTTTTCTATTTTGATAGTAGATATGGTTGAAAGATTATATATAAAAATTTGCTGTGAGGCGAGTAAGCCTGCTACACTTGTTTACAATGGAAGGGATTACATTACCTCTAAAAAGAGTCTAAAGCCTACTTAAAGGTAAATAGGATATATAAATTCCCAAAGGATAAAGAATGACGAAGGATTATGCTTCCCGCGCTTTTCATAAGAAACAACATAAAACGAACCATAGGTCATCTGAACAATATGGAAAAAAACAAAGTGAAAAAAAAGTGTGTGAAAATTGTGAAAGTGAACGGATTGCTAAGAGGCTAGCGCGTGCTGGTATAGCATCACGTCGTGATGCAGAAATGATGATTATCGCAGGCCGCGTTATGGTGAATGGTGCAATTATAAAAACACCTGCTTTAAATGTTGCACATTCTGATGTCATTATGGTTGACGGAGCACCTTTACCTCCTGTAGAGCGAACACGGTTGTGGCTATATCATAAGCCGGCAGGGCTTGTTACGACAAATCGTGATCCTGAAAATAGGCCTACTGTGTTTGATTGTTTACCAGAAGGGATGCCACGTGTTCTTTCCATAGGTAGGCTTGATATTAATACGGAAGGATTGTTATTGTTAACAAATGATGGTGGCTTGGCGCGTGTATTGGAGCTTCCTTTAACAGGGTGGGTACGTAAGTATCGGGTTCGTGCTTATGGAAAAGTGAAACAGAAAGATCTAGATAATCTCAAAAATGGCATTGCGATTGATGGTATTTTTTATGGTTCGATTGAAGCATCAATTGATCGTGAACAAGGATCTAACATCTGGTTATCTGTTGCTCTGCGTGAAGGAAAAAATCGTGAGATTAAAAATATTTTGGGTGCATTGGGGTTATCAGTTAATCGTTTAATACGTGTATCATACGGTCCATTTCAGCTCTCTGATTTGCAAGAAGGTGCAGTGCGTGAATTGAGAGGACGAATATTACGTGATCAATTAGGAGAACGTTTAATTATGCAGGCGAATGCCAATTTTGATGCGCCTATTCTTAAACCTTTCTCAAATTCAGCAGTTGTTTCTGAACAAGAAAATGATAAACAATCTTTTCGAGGAAATGGAGGCTGGATTTTTTCTGATAATGGTAAAGCTCGCCAAGGCACTAGAAGCCGTTCTGTCGAACGTGATCGTGCACGGTTAGGTACAAAACTTGATGACAGATCAGGTAGTAAGGAAGAGCGTTTTTTATCGCGATCGCGTCGTTCTAATGTGTGGATGGCTTCAGGTGCTCGTCCACAAGTTGAGCGTAAAAAATTTCACTCTCATGGTGATGATGAACGGGGTTATTCAGATTCTTTTTCCAGCAAAAAAAGATTTCATAAAGATGGTGCTAGACAATTAAAACAGAGTGAAAAATCTGATTCTTTCAACAAAGAACGTGATCGGATATTGCCTCGTGAAATGAATTCTCTGAACAAGGAGGTTAAGCATCTCAAGAAGAAGTTGGTGGGTATCAAGAATGAGTATGATGAGAATTCGTTAGTTGGAAGACGAAAAGCTAAAATATCACCTTATGATCGCATAAAAAAATTTAAACCGTCTGATAATAATTCTAAAAAATCTAAATTATCTGGAGAGAGTCGTGCGGGTCGTTGGCGGTAAGTTTTCGAGTCGCACTTTATTCGCACCTACGAGCAACTTTATTCGACCAACGAGTGATCGTACACGTGAAAGTCTTTTCAATATTTTTTCTAGTAAAGAAGAGAAATTTTGGGTGGGGAAGCGTGTTCTCGACCTTTTTGCGGGTACAGGTGCTTTAGGAATTGAAGCACTTTCACGTGGGGCAAAAGCAGCTGTTTTTATTGAAAATTCTGTTGAAGGACGCGGTCTGATACAGAAAAATATTGAAGCATTTGAATTACAGGGGGTAGGACGAATTTTGCGTCGTGATGCAACAAAACTTGGTTATATTGGGACAATGCAGCCATTTGACGTAATTTTTGCTGATCCTCCTTACGGGCGCTGTTTAGGTGAAAAGGCTTTTGTAGAGATATTGAGGGGAGGATGGGCAAAAGATGAAGCATTTTTTGTGCTCGAGGAAGAAAAAAGGGCTATTATAAATTTACCTGGTGTATTTCACTTGGTTGATGAGCGTTTTTATCGTGATACAGTGGTGCGCATTTACAAAATCTGATTATAAAGCGCGATCTGAAAAATATCCGTTTCATTTGGAGCATCAGTATGATTTTTTCGTATCGTCAATTAAATAGGTGCAAACTGCAAACAAATTGTTATCTGATTGGCTGAAGCTAGATTACAGGATACCGATTTTAGCGAACTAAATTTATGGTCACTATGATTTCAAGTAGTTGTGTAGCTTGCTATTTACGGTTTTTGAGTTGTTATATTGAATGGGTAAATTTTTTTAACAAACACTGATGATATTTTGGGCGTTAATAATTGAATTGAAATATTTTATTGCTACAATTTTGGGCAGTTGGTATTTTGAAAGTGTGTCCGCATATTTAATCAGAGGTTCTCTTCATAAGATTTTTAGCCCCTCTAAAAATTAGAGGGATCCTTATGGTACAAAAATTTAGAAACTTATGAATTAAAAATTAAAGAATATATTTGTGGTATACCATGAAAAAGCGTAGGGATATGTAGGAGTTAATTTTGTAGGTCTTTATAAATTACCTATCAAAGTGAAGTAAGTGTGTGAAGGAGTCTACGATGCGTATCGAGGATCAGATTGATAAAGCTGCTTCGTTGGTTGAGGAAGCTAAACGTTATGGAGCTGATGCTGCCGATGCTGTCGTTGTTTGTTCCCGTTCTGTATGTGTATCAGTTCGTTTTGGTAAAGTTGAGTCGACAGAATCTTCAGAAAGTGATCACTTCACATTGAGAGCATTTGTTGGCAAAAAAGTAGCTAGTGTATCTGCTAATTTGGCAATTTGTCCGCAAGAGTTAGCGGAGCGTACTGTTGCAATGGCTAAAGCTTCACCGGACAGTGTGTTTGAAGGTTTAGCTGATAAGGATTTTTTGGTTAAACATCCTAAGAATCTTGATCTTTTCGATAGTTTTGTTCCACAGAGTGATTCGTTAAGAGATGATGCGTTAAAAATGGAAGCTGCCGCTCTTGGTGTTGCAGGAGTGAATAATTCTGGGGGTGCAGCTGCGGCGTATGGTCATAAAGGGCTTGCTCTTGTGACAAGCAATGGTTTTTTAAGTGCATATCGTTCCAGTAATTTTTCACGTTCTTGTAGTGTACTTGCGGGTGAAGGTACAATGATGGAGAGAGATTATGATTATACAACAGCCTTGCATTTTTCTGATTTGGAAGCGGCAGAAATTGTAGGTAGAAATGCAGGGATGAGAGCAGTTCAACGTTTGGGAGCTGTTCGTGCTTCTACAGGGAGAGTTGATGTTATTTTTTCTTCACGTATAGCTCGTGGTATTGCTGGACATATTGCATCCATGGTTAATGGGGCATCTGTAGCTCGCAAAACAAGCCTCTTACAAAATTTGAAAGGGGAAAGAGTGATGAAGTCTGGTGTCAATGTAACGGATCAGCCTTTGAGGTTGAGGGGAAACGCTTCTCGTCCTTTTGATGGTGAAGGTGTGGAAGGGCAAGCACTGAATGTCATTGAAGATGGTGTTTTAAATAATTGGCTTCTCTCATTATCTTCGGCTCGTGAATTGGGGCTTGAAACAAATGGGCATGGGGTTCGTTCTGGATCATTTATTCAACCAGCGAGTACCAATTTTGCTATTGAGCCTGGGTCAATTACACCCCAAGATATGATAAAAAGTTTACAAAAAGGTTTTTATGTTACGGAATTGTTTGGACATGGTGTTGATTTTGTAACAGGTCAATATAGTCGTGGTGCTGCAGGTTTTTGGATTGAAAATGGCGAAATTACTTATCCAGTAAGTGAGGTAACATTGGGATCTGATTTGCTTTATATGTTGGCTCATTTGACGCCTGCAAATGATATTGACAGACGTTACAGTACGACTTCTCCGACCTTGTTAATTGAAGGGATGACGCTTGCAGGACAATAAAACTCGTTATTATTCGGATCTTGATCTTTTGCTAAATGTTTGTCAGAAGGCAGGGAATTTGGCAATGGGGTATTTTGGATGTGATTTGAAAGTTTGGATTAAAAATGGTCACTCACCGGTGAGTGAGGTGGATTTGGCTGTTGATAGTTTTTTAAAGGAAAAACTTCTTGAAGCACGGCCAAATTATGATTGGATATCAGAAGAAATGGATAATGAACGCAAACAACAGAGCTGTGGGCGTTATTTTTTAGTTGATCCAATCGATGGGACTCGTGGCTTTTTGTCTGGCCATACTGATTGGTGTATCTCTGTTGCCATAATTGAAAATGGGCGTCCTGTTGTAAGTGTTGTACAGTGTCCAGCTAAGGGTGATGTTTATGCTGCCATTGCGGGGGGAGGTGCAAAATTAAATGGTGTGAGATTGCCTCTTTTAGAATCTCGAATAGATCAACAATATAGGGTTTCTATTGATCAATCAATCATCCACAGGTTACCATTTGATTTTTGTAGTAAAGTGAGGTTCTTGGATAATATTTCTTCCCTTGCATACCGTATCATTCTTGCTGCAAAGGGTGAGGTTGATGCTGTGTTGGTTCGGCCAAATTGCCATGATTGGGATATTGCTGCCGCTGACCTCATTATTGAAGAATGTGGTGGGCACTTAGTATCGTTTGATGCACCATTTATTTCCTACGGCGGAGAAGTTTATCAATATGGGTTTTTAGCTGCAGGCGAGAATAACTGTCGTCAAAATATGATAGATGTTGTTCGCCAGGCAAAGTTAGTTTAATCAGAGAGCGGTATTTTAAGATTTTTGGATGATATGGAGGCGGGTATGGCCGCGATCAATGAGAAGAAACAATTACTATATCTTGTATTTGGTGGGGAGTTAGAAAATCTTCAAGATAATAAATTTAAGAATTTGAATGATTTGGATATAGTAGGTATCTTTCCGGATTATAAATCTGCAGAAGGAATGTGGCGGGCAAAATCACAAAGCACTGTAGATAACGCGCTACAACGATATTATATCGTGCATTTACACCGATTTTTTGATCTTGAAACAGGTAATGCGTCATAAATAAGTATTCAGTCATTATTGTAGCACTATGATGAGATTGAGTGGGATGGATTTTGTCGTATGAAGGAAATAATTCAGAAAAAAGACAATTATTTAAAGCTGTTTTGGCGAAAAAATCGTGATAAATTAGTGAAGAACAAGTTTATAAAGTTTCTTTTTGTTTGGATATTGATAAATTATTTGCGTCTTGTGTACTGGACAAATCCACTGTTAAAAGGTTCGGATGATGCAAAAAAGGCACATGATACTTATGGTCCGTTTATTATTACCTTTTGGCATGGGCGTCATATTATGGCGCCATTTCTTCGTCCACCAGGTGAGCCAGTTGTTGCTATGTTTTCTCGTTCTTCAGATGCAGAAATAAATGCGCAGTTAGCGAGAAAAATGGGGGTTGAGATTGTACGTGGTTCAGGAGGAAGATGTCCAACGCATTCTGTTAATAAAGGAGGAGCACGAGCACTATTGGCACTTAAAAACGCTCTTAAATTTGGTAAAACAGCTGTGATGATTGCAGATATTTCACATGGAAAAGCACGAGAGTCTGGAAGAGGAATTATTTTATTAGCTAAAATTTCTGGCCGTCCCATTGTTCCTTACATATATGCATTTTCACGCGAAAAAGTTCTTGAGAAAACATGGGACAAGACTGCAATTCCTCTTCCTTTTGGGCGTTCAATTTTTCTCATGGGAACTGCATTGTTTGTTCCTAAAGATGCTGATGATGCTTTATTAGAGGAAAAACGTGTTCAATTAACAAATATGATGAATCGTTTAACAGATGAGGCATATAGCCGTCTTAAAAGTAGTCAGTGAGGTTAATTGGATGATGAA
Source organism: Bartonella ancashensis (assembly GCF_001281405.1). Taxonomy (NCBI): domain Bacteria; kingdom Pseudomonadati; phylum Pseudomonadota; class Alphaproteobacteria; order Hyphomicrobiales; family Bartonellaceae; genus Bartonella; species Bartonella ancashensis. The sequence goes on from NZ_CP010401.1 coordinate 708,837, forward strand.
ATTGAAAGCAAGAGCAGCTATTTCACTTTATCGGGCAATAGGTTTTTGTTTATATATTTTTGTTTCCTTTTATTTATTTGTCCGTGTTTTACGTGGCAAGGAAGAGGTTAGGCGTCGAAAAGAGCGTTTTGGCAAAAGTCAGAAGTTGCGTCCCTCGGGTCCTTTGGTTTGGTTTCATGCAGCTAGTGTTGGAGAGACACAGGCCCTTTTACCTCTCATTGAGTATATTTTATCCCTTAATATTAATGTGTTATTGACAACATGCACAGTGGCGTCTTCTTCTTTTATAAAAAATCGTTTTGGGGAGCGGTTGATTCATCAATATGCTCCGCTAGATTTAGAATTAATAATACATCGTTTTATTAATCACTGGAAACCTGATTTGGTGTTAACCTGTGAGTCAGAAATTTGGCCTTTGCGGATAATAGCGCTTTCTGAAAAACGTATTCCACAAATTTGGGTGAATGCTCATATGTCGGAACGTTCTTTTCAAGTATGGCAAAGAATGAAGGCTTTTTCTGAATATATTTTTCAGCATATTAATATGGTTGTTGGGCAAAATGAAAGGGATGTAGCTTACTATCAGACTCTTGGGGCAAAATCTGTAGTTCTTTCCGGAAATCTTAAGGCTGATGTTGTACCATTTGAAGATCAAGAATTGCTTACACGCTATCACAATTTTATCAGGAATCGCCCGATTTGGGCTGCTGTTTCGACTCATGAGGGAGAAGAAGAAATTGCCCTTGAAGTTCATAAAACTCTCAAAAATTATTGGCCAGATTTATTAACGATTATTGTGCCCCGTCACATCGAGCGTACAGAGGCTATCATGAAGGTATGTGATCGTGAGGGTATTCAGTATGTCTGCAGAAGTAGTAACATTGTTCCAGATTCGCAGACAGATGTCTTATTAGGAGATACGGTTGGAGAAATGGGTCTTTTCCTTCGTTTATCAAAGGTCGCTTTTATTGGGAAATCGTTATGTAGTAGCGGCGGCCACAATCCATTGGAGCTTGCTTTCCTTGGTGCAGTAATTGTGACAGGACCTAATTTTTCAAATTTTCAGGATATATTTGAACAATTTTTATCTCATGATGCGGCTTGCGTCGTTGAAAACAAGATACAGCTTGCTCTCCAAATAAATGTGCTTTTAGGCAATGAAGTTCTGAGACAAGAAATGGCTGATAAGGCTTATAAAGTGGCAACAGGTATGGCTGGTGCTTTTGAATGTACACGGAGGGTTTTATATCCATTTTTGCAACCGCTTATTATTCAAAAAACTTTAAATCGGTGTTAGAGTCAGTATGTACATTAAAGCTCCTCGATTTTGGTGGAAAAGAAAAAGTTTTTTACGTTTTTTATTAGCACCAATTGCAAGTATTTATGGTTGTTATGTACGTTATCGAATGATAAAAACTCCTCCCATCGTTGATTTACCTGTTTTATGTATTGGAAATTTTACTTTAGGAGGAACTGGTAAAACGCCTGTTGTGATTGCTTTTTCTCAATTGGCCAGGGAGCTTGGTTTAAATCCTGGTATAGTCTCGCGTGGTTATGGTGGAATCGTGAAGGGGGTTCATCTTGTTGATGTAAAACGTGATAATGCCGATCATGTTGGAGACGAGGCTCTTTTGTTAGCTCATCATGCTCTTGTTGCTATTTCACCCGATCGTTATATAGCGGCACAACGACTTAAGAGAGAAGGTTGTGATTTTATTTTGATGGATGATGGGTTTCAAAGTCGTCGTCTTTATATGGATTATGCACTACTCGTCGTAGATGCGATGCGTGGTTTTGGAAATGGAGCGGTTTTTCCAGCAGGTCCTTTGCGTGCTCCTTTAGATGTGCAATTTTCTTTTATGGATAGTATCTTATGCATTGGCCATTTGAGTGAGTGTGACAATATAGCATCTTTAGCAGTACTTTCTGATAAATCTTTACACTATGCTTGCTTTAAATCGTTAGTTTCTAGTGAAGTTACAGGAAAGTCTTTTTTAGCCTTTTCGGGTATCGGTAATCCAGATAAATTTTTCAGATCCATTGAAGAAATGTCTGGTCATGTTGTGCAAAAGGTTTCTTATCCTGATCATTACGTTTTCACTGTGAGTGATATAAAAAGCCTTGTACAAAAAGCGCAAATTCAGAATTTGTGGCTCGCTACGACTGCGAAAGATTATGTTCGCATGCAAGCACAAGGTTTACAAAGAAATTTAAAGAATTTAATTGTATTTGATGTTAAGATGGATTTTTTTCAAAAAGATTTTTGCCATGAAATTCTTGAGGAAGTTATGACTCGCTTCAGGCAACGAAAGCGCCCTTGTAGTATGTGATTGTGAAAATAAAAATTTCCTGCATTCAAAGTATTAATTAGTTATTTTGAGATTTACTGAGTAATTGACGAAGATGCGGATTGCATTCAAGTTCACGATGATAGGACAGTTCACAGCTAGCGTATGCTTCTTGGCGGTGATGATTCCAGTATTTTAGATCGTCGAGGGGAATTTTTTGTTTGCTAACAGCACAAACAGTATAAGTTCCGTATTTTATGATTTTGTATTCATTACTTGAGTAACTAATTATTGCTTCACGTTCATCACTAGAAAACATTTTCTATTATGACCTTTCTTCCTTGTTGTGAAAACAATACAGATAGCAGAATGTGGGATATCCTATAAAGTGGAAAATGTGCAAAATAACATTTTTGTGAAAATTGAAAGGAAGTTGATTATTTCCTACCGAAAAGACGCTCTATATCAGTGAGTTTGAGTTCGATGTAAGCTGGACGACCATGGTTACATGTGCTTGAGTTGGGTGTTTTCTCTATTTGTCGCAAGAGTGCATTCATCTCTTCAGGGCATAAGATACGTCCTGAACGTACTGAGCTATGACAAGCCATGGTTGCTGCAATATGATCAAGCATTGCTCTTAAGTTGTTTATTGTGTCATATTCAGAAGCTTCATCAGCAAGATCTTGAATGAGGGCCTTTACATTAACTTCTCCCAACATAGAAGGTGTTTGGCGTACAACAATTGCACCAGGTCCAAATTGTTCGATGTTTAAACCAAATTTCTGTAAAGAATCTTTATGAGCTAAAAGGCATGTTGCATCTTCTTCAGAAAGTTCAACAACTTCAGGAATGAGCAACAATTGTGAAGGAAGTGGTTTAGAATAAAGGGAATTTTTGAGTGCTTCATAGACCAATCTTTCATGTGCAGCGTGTTGATCAACAATGACGAGGCCATCGCAAGTTTGTGCAATGATATAATTTTTATGAATTTGTGCTTTTGCAGAACCGAGAGGATAGTTTTCCACTTCTGATGAAGGGATTTCTTTTGCTGCACGTGTATCACCACTTGGCTCTTCAAAGCAATCCATTACAGGGTTAATATCTTTTCCAAAATCGCAATGATCAATCATATCGAGCGGTTTATGCAGCATTGAGGCTGTTGCCAATGTTTCATGATAAGATTGAAAATTATGGGGAAGAGTTCTTTGAGTATTTTTGAAAGCATTGGACGAATTTTTTTGAAATGCTATAAGCATTTTTTCTGATCTTGTCGAGACATGACGGACACCTGTTTGATGTAGCGCTTCATGGATTGCACCGATGATCAGACCACGAATTAAACCAGGATCACGGAATCTAACATCCGCTTTTGCTGGGTGTACGTTAACATCTACATCTATAGGCGGTAAATCAATGAAGAGAACGGATACAGCGTGACGATCTCGAGCAATCGCATCAGCATAGGCTCCTCTGATTGCTCCCCACAATAATTTATCACGCACTGGGCGTCCGTTAACATACACAAATTGATGCATACTATTGCTGCGATTGAAAGATGGTAAACAAGTAAAACCAGTTAAACGAGCTGTTTCACGTTCAGCGTAGATCTCAACACTATTGGAAGCAAATTCTTTTCCCATTATTTGGGTAATACGCTGCAATTTCCCTTGGATATTATTTTCTGTAGCAGGCAATTCCATAGGGGTTCTGTCTGTGCCAGAAAGTGAAAATCGAATATGTGGAAATGCAACAGCAATCCGTTTAACCATATCTGTAATAGCAGTTGCTTCAGTGCGGTCAGTTTTCATAAATTTTAATCGTGCTGGAGTTACAAAAAAGAGATCGCGCACTTCAACGGTAGTTCCAGGGTTGGCTGCAGCTGGCTTGGGGCCTTCAATTTTTCCTGCTGTTACGGTAATCTCGTTCGCACCGTCAGTGTTTTGCATCCGTGAAGTTAGTTTGAGTTTGGCAATAGAGCCAATGGATGGTAGAGCTTCTCCTCGAAATCCAAGAAAACAAATGTTATGTATATCGTCGACGATTTTAGATGTACAATGGCGTGAAACCGCCAAAATTAGTTGATCTTTTGAAATTCCAGAACCATTGTCACTAACTCGGATAAAATTTTTTCCACCATTTGCCGTGGTAATCTCAACGCGAGTCGCTCCTGCATCAATAGCATTTTCGACAAGCTCTTTAACGACACTCGCTGGCCGCTCGATAACTTCCCCAGCAGCAATTTGATTAATAATATTCTCACTAAGATGGCGTATAGTCATTACTTAAACTCCAACATGCTTTATTTTCTGTATAAAAATTTTAAAAAGGGATGACAATACTTTCTCCTGATCTCGGGATGGTTATAGCACGATATGTTCAGAATAATTTTTCTCACTCTGCATGATAGGAAAATTTACTCAAATTGAAATTTTTAGTTTTTCTTTCAAGGTTCTTTACCTAACATTGTTCTGTCGGTTATAATTTTAATCATTGATTATAGAGGTCAGTTAGCTAACAAAATCGGAAATGGATGAATTTTTGTTATTCTGGTGTTTAGGTTAAGTTGAGCTATGTTCTATGTCAAAGAAGTTAGGAAAAGGAAGGCAGGCACGTGATGCGTATGAATGGTATTCTCGCAGATAGAGACATACATGCTTTAGTAGATGAAGGCATTCTTAGGTCTATAGGTTCTATTGATATGGATCAGATACAACCTGCGAGTCTTGATTTACGTTTGGGTGATAAAGCATATCGTGTGCGCGCTTCCTTCATGCCAGGGCTCGATACGAAAGTTTATGATAAACTTGAACGGTTGAAGTTACATGAGTTCAGTTTACAAGATGGCGCAGTTTTGGAGACGGGGTGTGTGTATATTGTTCCTCTTTTAGAACATTTAACTTTGCCGCAAACGTTATCTGTGGTTGCTAATCCTAAAAGTTCAACGGGGCGATTAGATATTTTTACGCGTGTAATCACTGATAACGCACAAGAATTTGATAAGATTTGTGTAGGTTATCACGGTCCACTTTACCTTGAAATTAGTCCGCGTACGTTTCCGATTTTAGTTCGCACAGGTTCACGTCTATCACAACTTCGGTTTCGAAAAGGACAACATTACCTGAATGAAATCGAGTTGCGCACTTTACATAAAAATGACCCGCTGACATCAGATGATATGCCTAATATTAGTGATGAAGGTCTTGCAATTTCTATTGATTTAGAAGGAGATGAAGATGGGCTTGTGGGGTATCGTGGTAAACACCATACAAGCGTCATTGATGTTGATAAACGTGCTGGTGCTCATGCTTTGGATTTTTGGGAACCTCTTTACAATTGTGGTGAAAAGGAATTAATTCTTGATCCTAATGAATTTTATATTTTGGCTTCACAGGAGGCTGTTCATGTTTCTCCACTTTATGCAGCTGAAATGACACCATTTAACCCTCTGGTCGGGGAATTTAGAGTGCATTATGCAGGTTTCTTTGATCCAGGGTTCGGGCATGCAGAGGCAGGCTGCAAAGGGGCGCGGGCAGTCTTAGAGATACGCAGTTATGAAGTTCCATTTATCTTGGAGCACAATCAGATTGTTGGACGTTTAGTTTATGAACCTATGCTTAGTAGACCGTTAGCTCTTTATGGACATGATATTGGCTCACATTATCAAGCACAGGGACTGAAATTATCTAAGCATTTTAAATAAATTTTCAAAAATGAAGTTATATAAAAGTATCGGTAAAACGTTTACTCTGATGGTAGGGGTATTTCTGGCTTGTGTAGATCATGATATTATGACTATTTTCTGATGCTCTCACAAACTTTGGGATGTTGGTTGTTCCCTTTCTATTTTGATGGCACTGATGGTAATTTATGCTGAAGTAACATGGAAGTGTAATTATATGAACCTTGATAGATAGGGACTATAGGGAAATTTTTCAGTTAGGTTAATAAGGTTGATGTTTAAATGAGCTTTTGAGTATGCTTGTTATGAATACGATTATCAGATTTTATCTGTGTGTGTTACGACAAATAAAAATTTTTTTGCTACTAATTTTTAAAGAGTATGGTTCTTAACCTTGTTGTTATTTTCAATTTTATCTCTTAAACGGCTGCAGGTTTGCTCGTGATGGTATCAGATAAACTTTGAAGAGTAAGAGTGTGCACACTAGTTTCTTCTGTTAATATACTCCACGTTCATAGGATGTTCGCATTTTATATTCAGATTTGTTGGTGTCATTTGGGAATTGTCCTTTAATTTTATGAGACGATGGCTTAATACAAGATTTTATATGATCTTATATCCATGTATGGAAGGCTAGTTTATAGATTTTTGTAAAGTGTGCAAAAATACGAATTTAGCCAATATCAGCAAAGACTATCCAACTTATATTGTACAGGGAAGTTATATAGTTGAGATAGGGAGGATAATTTTTTCATCATTGACAATGATTGCGTTTTGCGCACTCTTTTCAAATTGTATATTTGCTTTTGTATATAGTTTTGGATATTATCCGTGCTTCAATTCTTATCTGGTTAATGTAGAGATCATGCCGCATTAGCTCAGGTGGTAGAGCACATCATTCGTAATGATGGGGTCGCTGGTTCGAATCCAGCATGCGGCACCGCTTTTGTAGTATGTTATAATTAAACCTTCCTCAATGAGTTTTTGGGAGGCCGTTTGAGTGTATGACTTTTTGAATTCTTACGAATTGTGAATGTTAAGTTCCCTTATATCTGTGCGACATTAATATAGTACAAATTTGTAGGGTACGGATTAACTTTGGTAAAGTTATATACCTAATTCTATGTAGACTATTTATAAGTGAATTTTCATTTTGGATGAAGTTAAGTGCCCTCTGTGGGTAAAATTTGTGAAAGATTTTTTGTTAAAGGACATCAGTGGTATCATTCGGTGGAAAATATTTGCAAATATCATGAAAGGCACAAATCTGTGTATAAAGTTTTCAAAATGTAAATTTTTGTCTAAAAGAGCTTTTTCGTATTGTATCAAGGTAGGTCATATTTTAATATAGCCTATTTAGAAGCGGTGTTTGGTAATGAGGTATGTGTTGTTGGCCATTTTATAATAGTTATTGGCATGGAGTGGAGCGGACGCCGGGATTAAGGTAAGGTAAAGTGGTGCATGTGTTTTCTGCTGTTTTGGGGTAGCTATTTGTCGAAATAGCCCGAAGTGGTGGAGTTATTTTGTGACGCTTGAAGTGTAGATTTATTTTTTCTTTTTGATTTTTTTTATCTACACTGATGGGTGTTTGTCCGAAGAGTATGGGTAGACAAGAAAGGTGGAAGGTGATGTCTGAGGGAACAAACAGTGAATTGAAGCGGAGTCTTCACAATCGTCATATTCAGATGATTGCTCTGGGAGGGGTCATTGGAACGGGCCTTTTTTATGGATCAACGGAGGCTATCCAGTTAGCGGGTCCTGCAACGACCCTCGCTTATGCTTTGGGTGGGTTGGTTATCTACTTTATCATGCGAATGCTTGGAGAGATGTTGGTAGAGGAACCAGTTTCTGGTGCTTTTAGCTTTTTTGCTTATAAGTATTGGGGAGGTTTTGCTGGTTTTATGGCAGGTTGGAATTATTGGTTTCTATATATTCTTGCTAGTATGGCACAATTGACAGTCATTGGGCTTTATCTTGATTACTGGGTTCAGATAGATCACGGAGTGTCAGCATTTGTTATCCTTATATGTGTTACATTGCTTAACCTTGTTAATGTACGTCTTTACGGGGAATTTGAATTCGGTCTAGCTTTGGTTAAAGTGTTAGCCGTTATTGGCATGATGATTTTTGGCATTTTCCTTATTGTTACAGGAATAGGTGGGGAGCGAGTTGGCTTCAGTAATCTTTGGGAGCACGGCGGCTTTTTCCCAAATGGGCTGGTTGGAATGTTTTTAGCGGCTTGCGTGCTGATGTTTTCTTTTTGTGGAACAGAGCTTGTTGGTGTTGCAGCTGGGGAGACATTGAATCCTCAAAAGACAATTCCAGAAGTTATCCGTACGGTCATGTGGCAGGTAATGTTTTTTTATGTTGGTTCTATAGGTATCATCATGATGATCATGCCGTGGGATGTGATTGGAACGGGTGAAAGTCCGTTCGTTTCTATCTTCAGAAGCGTAGGCGTTCCTGCAGCCGGACATGTTGTGAATTTTATAGTGATCATGGCTGCGATTTCTGTTTACAATAGCGGACTTTATTCTAATGGCCGTATGCTTTATAGCTTGGCAACGCAAGGGAATGCACCGCGTATTTTTGGTAAGTTAAATTCTGACGGTGTTCCTTGTATAGCCGTTCTTTTTTCATCTTCTTGTACTGCATTGATTATTGTTATTAATTCTTTTTTGCCTGACAATAGTTTTGCACGTATTTTGGCTATTACAACTGCAGCGGCGGCAATTACTTGGGCAACCATTGTTATAGTTCACTTAAAGTTTCGTAAAGCACATAAAGGTAAAGAAGGTTCATTTTCCTACGCCTTTGGCTTGTATCCTTACGCTAATTATTTTTGTCTTGGCTTTCTTTCATTGTTGTTTTGTGTTTTATTTGCTAGCGGCTTGAGAGACGGTGGATTAATGACGCAGCTTTTTGATGCTATAGGGGTATTGCTACCTTCTGTTGAGGCTTACATTCCTGAACACATGTCTGATATGAGTCTGGCTGTGCTTGTCATGCCTGTATGGTGCCTGCTCATGTTTGTAGGCTATAAGCTCAAACGGTAATTTTTGATAGATGTGCTTTGAGTAAGGAAGAGGGGTTTGGGTATAATATTTGACGAGGTAACACATTTTTTTGGTGATTTGTGTGTTTTAAAGAATGTAGCACTCCATCTCGCTGAAAAACGTGTTGCTGTTGTCGGTGCAAATGGTTCTGGAAAAAGTACGTTTGTTCGTCTCATCAACGGTCTACAATTGCCATCACATGGTTCTGTGAGCGTTGATGGGCTCGATACGAAGCGTGATATAAAGGCCGTAAGGCGTAAAGTGGGGTTTATCTTCCAGAATCCTGATAATCAGATTGTGTTGCCACTCGTAGAAGAAGATCTATCTTTTGGCCTTAAGAATCTAAACCTTAGTAAAGATGAAATTAAAGAGCGTGTGGATGAAATTCTACAGCGCTATGAGTTGGAGTCTTTCAGGGAGCATGCTGTTTATTCATTGAGTGGTGGACAAAAACAGCTAATTGCTATCTCAGGTGTGGTAGCAATGAGACCAGACTATATCGTCTTTGACGAACCTACGACATCTCTTGATCTACGTAATAAACGCCGAGTCACGCAAGTCATAGAAGAACTATCACAGACAGCTATCGTCGTATCACATGATTTAGATTTTCTAAAGACATTTGATAGAGTTCTTGTTTTTGATAAGGGGGAAATAGTCATAGATGATATTCCTTCAGTTGCTATCAAGGGATACATAGAAAGGGTGTCGTGATTACCCCGTATTATGGGGATGTGTAGCCTTTTTCGTTTGAAGGATTTATGAAGTTTCCTATAGTCAATTAGGTATATCTACGTAGAGAGTTTTCATACCATACCGATGTACAACGTGGGCATGTTTGTACTGTGGATCGGTTGCTACAGATTGAAACAGAGAATAAAAGTAGTAGGTTTTTTCTATTTGGGGTAAGAATTTGTGTAATATGTTTGGGAATAATAGACTTATTATGTAATACTAAGGATATAAATGAATTTGCACTTTCTTAAATCTTTCAAAAAATGTCATAGATATGCTCTTTGTGAAACTAGAGATTCAGAAATGGTGAGGGATAATGACTGAGGTAACAAATACTGGATTAAAACGTAGCCTTCATAATCGTCATATTCAGATGATTGCTTTAGGAGGGGTTATAGGAACTGGTCTTTTTTATGGTTCAACAGAAGTTATTCAATTAGCTGGTCCAGCGACTATTCTTTCCTATTCCATAGGCGGATTGGTTATTTATTTTATTATGCGTATGTTGGGGGAAATGCTAGTAGAAGAGCCAGTTTCGGGTGCGTTTAGTTTTTTTGCTTATAAATATTGGGGAGATTTTGCTGGTTTTATGGCGGGTTGGAATTATTGGTTCCTGTATATTCTTGTCAGTATGGCTGAGTTAACCGTTATTGGATTATATCTTGATCATTGGATTTTAGTTGATCATTGGTTATCTTCGTTCGTTGTTCTTTTGTGTATTACATTGCTTAATCTTATTAATGTTCGTTTTTACGGAGAATTTGAATTTGGTTTAGCTTTGATCAAAGTGTTAGCTGTTATTGGCATGATGCTTTTTGGCATTTTTCTCATTATTACAGGGATGGGGGGAGAGCGAATTGGCTTCAGTAATCTTTGGGAGCACGGTGGTTTTTTTCCTTATGGATTAGTTGGAATGCTATTGGCTACTTCGGTACTTATGTTCTCTTTTGGTGGGACTGAGCTTATTGGTGTTGCTGCTGGAGAAACACTTAATCCACAAAAAACAATTCCAGCAGCTATCCGTACAGTTATGTGGAGGTTAATGATTTTTTACATTGGCTCCATCGGTATCGTTATGATGATCATACCGTGGAATATGATTGGAAGAGGTAGGAGTCCTTTTGTTGCCATTTTTGAATCGGTAGGTGTTCCTGCAGCCGGGCATATTCTAAATTTTGTTGTGATTATGGCTGCTATTTCTGTTTATAATAGTGGTCTTTATTCGAACGGTCGTATGCTATACAGTTTGGCGATGCAAAAAAATGCGCCTCATTTTTTTAGTAATTTAAATGCAGCACATGTTCCTTATGTAGCTATTCTCTTTTCGTCAGCATGTACTGCAGTAATTATAGTTGTTAATTATCTTCTACCGAATAATAGTTTTATGCGGATCATGGCAATTGCAACTGCAGCTGCAACAATTACTTGGGCAATTATTATTATTGTTCATTTAAAATTTCGAAAAGCACATGAAAAGAAAAAAGGTGCGTTTATTTATGAATTTAATTTATATCCCTGTGCTCATTATTTCTGCCTCGGCTTTCTTGCATTGTTGCTTGGTATTCTTTTTTACAGTGGGCTTGGACATGATGGGCTTATAACAAGGCTTTTAAAGGGAATTGGGATAACGATGCCTTTTAATGAATCGTATTTTCCTGTGCCGATGCCTGATATGAGCTTAGCAGCAATCATTATACCAGTATGGTGCCTTTTCCTATTTTTAGGTTATAAACTCAAACAACGATACTTAAAAGGTTCTTTGTAAACAAAATTGTATTTTTGGTTTGTACTTTATTACAAGGTGATGCAGTTTATGATGATTTGTGTATTTCTAAAATATTATGCTACATTTTGTTAAATGTTGCATAGTTGTCGTTGGCACAAATATCTCTGGAGAAGCATGTTTATTTATTTTATTACTGATTTGAAAATTTCATTTATACAAGGTGTTTGATCATGTGTCATAGAAGGGGTAACGCAAACAGTAACGGTTCTGTCTGTCTCATGCTTTGAAGTCTTGAAGTATATTTAGTAAGATTTTTGTTTGTAATAGAAAGAGGCGGATTATTAGTGATTATATTCCCAATAGTTTTCAGTAAACAGCAAGAATGCCATGATCAGTTTATATTATCCTCGAGACACATCTCTTCACAAGCTTAAGCCAGGGATTAAGCTTGTGTTCCTCATTTTATGTGGAGCTGTTATGTCAATGGTTTCATCATTTTTTATCCCTCTATCTTTTTTATTGCTGACAGTTTTGCTCTATAAAATAGCGCAAATTCCCCTTCATCATGTGGTGAAACAGCTTAAATTGATGTATCCATTTCTAATTTTGATATTTATTTTTCAAGCTATTTTGGGCAACTGGCTTATAGGAATGTGGGTTGTGTTGCGTTTTATAATTCTTGTTTATTTAGCATCCCTCGTTTCGTTAACAACGAAAGTTTCGGATATGGTGGATTCAATAAAAGTAGGTTTCAGACCTTGTCGATATTTCGGTATTAATCCGTTAAAGCTTGGTATGGTTTTGTCTATGGCAATCCGTTTTATTCCCATCGTTAGCGAAAAGTTTAATGCAATATATGAAGCGCAGAAGGCACGTGGACTTGGTAGAAATATAACGGCTTTTGCGGTACCTCTGGTAGTCTGTACTATAAAGATGGCGTCAGAGTTTGCTGAGGCACTTGATGCGCGTTTGTATGATGATATTGAGTAGAGAAAGAACATTTGAAAGGATATTTCAGTGAATACCAAAGATAGAGTTTATATTGCGTTATTTGCTGCTATTTATGCAGTTTTGGGTATTTTCCCTCCAATTTTTCTTCCTTTTTTTCTTGGATTACCCATTACTGTTCAGTCTATGGGAGTGATGTTAGCAGGATCCATTCTTGGAGCAAAGAGAGGTGCTTTGGCATCAGCGCTTTTTCTTCTACTTGTTGCCCTTGGATTACCTATATTGGCAGGTGGACGTGGGGGTATCGGTGCCTTTTTAGGAGTTGGTGGTGGATATATGGTGGGTTATCCATTTGCTGCATTTTTTATTGGTTATATGGTTGAGTTATTTTGGAAAAGGCTCAATTTTACAATGCTGGTTGTGATTAATTCTATAGGTGGTATTGGGATTGTATATTTTTTCGGTATACCATGGGTTGCGTATGTTGCTAATGTTTCTCTTCTGACAGCTTTAGTGAGCTCATTAGGGTTTATGATAGGTGATTTTTTAAAAGTGCTCATTGGATCCTTTGTGGCAATTACAATTAAAAAAACTATACCTCTCATTTCTCAAGAAAAGAGGTAGCTGGTATCTATATTAGAAAATTTTGAATAAAAGAAACATTCTGCAAAGAAGAGGTGCATTACTTTGTTTTGTAAGAAAACGGTAAAACCTATAATATAAGTGACTGTGCAAGCGTAGCACATCACTCCATTAAGGGTATCAGAGGGTGATTTGATAATTTCAATTTATCTTGCTGAGTTTAGTGGTTTTGTTCTGCTTTTCTTAGTTGTATGTGACAAAAAAACAGCATATTGAGAGGGACATCAGATGTGGAATAACGCACACTACAAAAAGATTCAATTTACAGAAATTTTTACATGATGGGCATGCGCTCTGTGCGCAAAGTGGAGGGGTTTTTCGGTGTAGATTTGGATATAAGATGCTTAAATATCAACTTTGAAGAACAATGTAGCTGTAAGTGTGAATTAGTTAAGAAGGCGCGTGTGGGATATAAAGATTTTCAGTTATTTGCGAATGGGGTATTAGAAGGTTTAGAAAATTAGATGGTACGAGGAAGAGAAACTTCGCAACCGCTGTTTCTATACAAGGATATTTTAAAAAAACACAACACACTTTAATTGTTCATGTAGGGGTGCATTTTGTGAATACCCGGTTTTCATTGTTACAGTGTCCCCAGTAACCAATATACACGTCTAGACTTCATTATCGCATACCACCATCCAGCTAAATCCTGAAAATAGCTCCTAAAGAATCAAAAGATGGTATTAGTTTTCATTGAATTGCACATCTACCACTACCACACTGATTAACAGAAGAAGTGCTTGGAAATCTCCTAGTTCCTCTCCTATTATCTCCTTCTCCAGTACAATTGTTTTGTGAAACATAAAGGTTTAAAGGAATCTCATCTAGCTGAGCCATTTGGTAAACTACAAGTGAATGAAGTTGAGCACCCCCAGCTGAAAGGGCACCCATTAGCGTATCAACACTTCTTGTTGGAGCAAGAGCAGAACTGAATTGTTCGAGAGTTGTACCCCGTACGTTCGTAGGGATTAACGCCAATCCTGTAGTTGTCATTATAATGGGTTGGACATGTCCGACAGGATCTCCGCTCCCTCGTGATCTGATAACCGAAACAAACCAAGCTGTTCCAACAGGAGAATTTAATAAACTTTGAAGTAAGGTTCTCATATCTGCGTTCGTTCTTGCAATAGTTGAAGGTCTCCAGTCATATTGAGACAGTAATATTGATGCCGTTGCGCGCGTTACTCTACTTGTACGTGTAAAACTATCTTCTCCTACACGAAAAGGTAGATTAACGTAGGACATCGCAGTTTCAAGTCTTTGTGCAAGAGCAGGAAATCTCTGACTAAACGATATAAACGGACTCTGACCAGGGGCCGTATTAAAGAAATAACCTCCTTCTTGGAGAGGAGTTGTGAAGGAACGTGTTTCCAATTCAGCGAGCATTTGCATGGTCTGAATCATACAGATCCCACAGAAAGCGATTGCCTCCTGTCCTGTAGCACTCGTGCTTTCAGCAATCTGCCATAACCTTTTTATCCACTCTTCGCTAAGGGTAAAACTGGGAGGCAAAGACCTTTTTACTAATATTTTAGCAGCATGAGCAACGTCTTCTTTACTTCCAGGAGCTGGGCAGTAAGCTAGTGTATCTCCTAAATTTCCGTTAACATAGCGATCCCATCGTTCTATGTCATAAGAAAAAAGAAAACTAGACTTAGGAGAGCTGGTGGTGTCTTTTGCAAGGTAATCGGATTTTACTGTGTAAGGGTTTCCCCAATCAGGACCGTATTGAGTTACCCTCAGCAAATTCCCCTTATAATCTACTAACGCTCCTTCGCGCCCGTTTAAAGAAGCAATGTTCCAAGAACCAACATCCTGCTGAGCGGAAGTAGTATCTTTACAAAACCTCCAGTCTATCCAATTCCAATCATCCTTAAGGGATTGTTGAGAAACCATACAAGACATCACTCCACTTGAAGGAAAATATCGAGCGATATGACCACTCTCTGGATTATAATAGAGGTCAAAAACGTCAGATTTCGGTCCACTATCTGAAATATAGTAGGTAGAAAAACTAGATCCATTTATGAACTCCCATCCCAGGAACATTTTGAGATTAATATTAACAGGGGTAGCAACAGTTTTTATCCAATCATCCATTGTAATTAGGGTATGATCGTAGTAGTCGTCCTTGTTTTTTGAAATGTAAGCGTACCACTTATAATCTTTAACACGGAATCGTTTATCTGCGGTATAAAAAGCATGATTTTCGACGATCCAACGTTGATTCGGATCATTAATAACACAGGGTCTTAACAAAAGATAATCCCAGCTTGCTGTAGACTTTCCGTCAATCCCTGTTACAGAAGATGGGGCAGTCATACACAGCCAAACACCATCGACATTCCAAGCAACTCTTCCAAAAACGTCGTATCGAGCGAATAGAACATTAGAAGAAGAACAATCATCAATATAAACATAACTCTCACCATCCGAAAATGCTGGAGCATAGCAATATAGACCTTTTGTATGCAATCTAACACGGATAACCTGGTCTTTAGGACTGTCAGGCCTCTTTTGTTTTTGTTCAGGAACGGAAGCAGCAAAAGAGATACAAACAGTTAATAACAAGCCAAAGAAGGATGAAAGTAGAGTCAGCTTCATTTCGTTATTTTTCACCATCATGTTGTACAGCACTGACAAACAAAGAAAGAAACCTCACCCAAATTCCGTCCGTCTAAAGTCAGTACTTCCTCTATCTTGGAAAACAAAAACCCCCCAACCATCTGAGCGCAAATAAGACTAATTTATGGCAATTTTATGTCTTTGCATCTACATCAAGCTTTCGGTAAATATATTTAAGAATCCATACAGCTTAAAACCAATATAGGATTTACAAAAATATTAAGAGTCACCACTGCCACGGCGCAACATGCTCTTCTTAAACACGGTAAATAGAAGATACTATCATATTTTGCCAGTTCCTGATCTTGAATACTTAAGTAAATATTCAATATAACCTTCATGGATTCAGGATGATAACTTTCAAAGAACTACGAAGAAAGATTGAAAAAAATATCCTTCTTGCTTCGATTACAAGCCTCCTCTTTTGAGAGGAACTGACGCAACTCACACACAGAAATTTTGAAAACATGGTGCCCAGACGCGGCGTGCGTATTATATAATAAAATCAAATGGTTATATCCAATATGAGGGATTATACGGCTATTGATTTTATTGAATTTTTTCAGCCTCTATCCCTCATGCTTTTTGAGCTTTTTTATTGCTTCTAGAGCAAGTCTTTTGCGATCTGCGCTCTTGGTGTAAAGGGATGCCATGTTGTCTTCAGTCCATCCAAAAATTGCTTTTAGTTGTGCGACTGTTGCTCCTGCATTAGCTGCCCTTGTTGCTGCTAATTTTCTTAATCCATGAGCTGATTTTTTAACGTTGGCTACGTTACAAGCTTCTCTGAATACATTGCCAAAGCCTTCTTTGGTTAGTTTTTTACCGCTTTTGCCACAGATAAATGTTTCATCACCAATCGGGCCAATTTCAAGTGTTTCAGCTAATTCAGGTAAAATGGGAAGAAAGACATCCATTTGAAATTTACTTTTTTCCGTTTTTAAATGAATGATATTATCTGTTACATCCTTCCAGCCAATTCGTATTGCATCACCACGCCGTAATCCTGTGTATAGAAGAACATCAATCCAAACACGTTCATGAGTTCCCAATGGCCAATGATAATAATATTTGTCTATGTCTGCTTCAGACCAAACGACAAATCCATCTTTATTTTTTAACGGTGGAGCTTTGACACCAAGAGTGGGATTTTTTTCTAACAGGCCTTGTTCCATTGCCCATTTGAAAAGGCTATTCAAAGCTTTTAGGAAATTTTGGGCAGTAGCGGGTGTTTCTTTTCGTCGTTCAACACCTGCTATGATATGTTTTTTCTGTATCACTTTATAGGAGAGATGACCTATAGAGTCTAAAACTTTCATCAAAATGAGTTCTTTTTGTCTCTTGGTTGATTTGGCAAGGCTATACCAATTGACACTGTTAAAATACTGTGTCAGTAGCCACGCAAAAGAGCCTTCAACAGGAGCACCTGGTTTCGATAAAGGGAGTGTACGTCCTTCTAGTTCAGAGAGCGCAGTTTTATAGTTGTTGATAAATTCTTGCGTTCCATAGGCTCCACGTACCCTCCGTCTTGGGCCATGGCCAATACGGACATACCATACAGTTTTACCATATTGTGTGATTTGTTTCACAAGATGAGGTGGTCGTTGTTTAGACATTATACAACCGATTTATAAGATGATTTCAGGATCATAATCGTCATTTGAGAGATCCCAGAAATTATCAGGATGCATAGCTGTATTGGATACTCCGATCCCAGGTTTTAAATAGATTAATAATTCGCCAGTTGGCTTAATTTCCATCAGTTCACAGCCTTGTTTTTTAGCTTCTCGTAAGGCACGAGCAATAGCAGGCTGTGTTATGGTCGGTAGTCTATGAGCCATGTTGAGTATCCTTTTAATTTTTTGGCGCAATTTACTTGTGGCGTGAAAGGCGCATAGTTAGAAACAGTTGTGAGAAGGGTGGGAACACTTGAGGGGGGAAGAAAAGTGCTCCCTATTTCTTAAGCAGCTTTGATGCAGATCTGCTCTATGTCTTGTTCGATTTCTGTCAAGAAATGCTCGACAGCTTTATTAATGTGTTCAATCTGCTCATCATCGCGGTTAATGCGTTGAACTTTCATCCGTATCTTCATGCTCAACGCCCCATTGCATCGCTTGTGTTTCATAAGATGGGTTGATTTGACCTGTTAAGCGTTCTGTGATGAGTTTGATTTTATAATCTTCATATTTGCTGGTTGGTAAACCTTTCACTGTTCTGTTGACGACATAGTCAATGTTTGAAGCTGTCACTTTTCCTAACCGTGCTTGAAACCATTCTGCTGTTCTTTGTTTCATGTCACGTCACCGTTGGTTGTGATGTTTGAGAAATTTGAATGCGTTGTCTGTCCTTCAAACTATTCAAAGCGATTTGTGCTTGATGATCAGACATTTCTGAAATGCTATTTGCTTTCACGAAAGCCAACATTCTTGTTTCATTTGCATTGGTTGTTTTGATTAACTGTTTGATTTCAGTGATTTGTTGAGGAGATGCAGGCATGACATTTTCTAAGCTGTTCCCATCTAAATCATCATCTTTGCTGGCGACATTGAGTAACATTCCTAACAGGTAGCGGCGAGCATAGGTAATGGTTGAACCAATAGACTGGATGTTTGTTTTGGAACCGGCTCCATTAATAGGAAATTCTCCATCTGTTGAAACTTTGTGACCAGAGGGATGTGCCAGTGTCATTTCTATCACAATATTTGTTGTGGTTTGGCTTTTAATTTTAGAAAAGAGAGAAAAGCGGTGTTTTGCCAGAGCCTCTTTAACCCCGTCGATATAATAATCAAGAGTGGCATATTTACTATTGGTAAAGTTATTTGTAGCGTTTTTGATGATTTCTTTGCATTCCGATTGCATCGCTGAAAGATCAGACACGAATTTTTCATAGTATTGTCGATCGATCTCTTTTTCTCTCAAAGCAATGAGATGTTCTAGACGGTTCATATCCACATCGTTCTCTAAGGCTTTATCGAGAATTTTATCTAAAGCTGTGGTTTTGATTTCTAGGTTTTCTGATTGTTGAGCTTTGTTCATTCATGTCTCACATCCTTAATTTGGAGCGCACTTCCTCTGTGGCTTGCAGAACGTATGTGTTAAATAGTTATCAAAGATTGCTGTAAAACCTTGCTCTTTAGAGCGATGATGATGTCAATTAATGCATGCTGTTTTTGCGTAATTCTTGTGAAAGAACGCTTAAACCTTTAGATGTGATTTTTGCTTGAGCTACAGTCAACTCAGAACCATCTGGCTTAGTTATTATTGTCATGGGATAATCTATCACTCCGATATTCATTTTGTCTTGATGAGGAATGAAAGAACTTTTAGCAGTTCTTTTGTAGATCCATTTCTTTTCTTGCAATCGATTGAACAAATCCTTCGGACGCATTTCAAGAATTTTTGCTGCATTTGTAATACACAACAAGCTATCTGAGCGAGATAATTGCTCAAGGGCTTGTGCTTTTGGTTCTAATTTGGCAATGATACTGTCTTTGCGTTCATTTTCGCTTTTTAAATATGTTACAAAGCCAAGCATCACCTCAGGATTGGAGTAATCGATACGAGGTGCAGCTATCTGTTTTGCAAGCTTTTCGCACTCGATGAAATAGTGTCGAGCCTGTCTGCCTTTCTCGTTGCGTTCAACCATGGAAAGTTCTTTTGCCATGTCTAAGGTGAGAGCATAATCCTTAGAAGGACGGCCGCCTTGGAGGTTTTCGCCAAAATTGGCGAAAACTATATAGTCTCGATTTTCTATAAAACTGTATTTTTTAATGCGATTTTTAATCCAATTGGTAAAATCACGGCCCACTTCTAAAAAGGCATGCAGCTCACGCGCATTAACAGTTTGGATTGTGTCTTGTTTAATTGTATTGTGATGAATAGTGATAAGCTCTTCCATTGCGAACCTCATAGAGATAGGATTAGTTAGTCAAGAGTGATTGATTTTAGAGCGCTTTAGAAGTCGTCACACTAAATCATAAGCACGCAAGCGGTGTTGCTGCTCATATCTGCCGTAGATGATATCATTAGACTTTTGTGCTTTTTGCTCTTTTAAAAGTTCAGCATATGCATTGCTATTTTCAATAAATGGATGCTCAACAGCTCCATCAAGACAAATGCTGTTATCACGAATATAGGTTTCTGCAATTTCTTCAGAAAAGTCTTCATAGTGCTTGGTTTCAAGGTCTAAACGAAAGACTTGTTCAGCACCTTCTGTACCGTTTAGTACTTCCAAGATTTCAAATTCATCATAGAAATGTCCTGAACGAGCAATGTGCTCTCCATCGCTGTACGTAACTAATAAGATTTCATTAGAATTTACAAAAATTGGTTTTTTCATCTTTACCCCCTCGCACCCTACTGGTGATTGTTTGTGCATTAATTGTCAAAATATACCGTAATGGAAAATGAATGTCAATACCAAAACGGTTTTTTATTTTGTGCACTGTAAAATCTTGTTTTTCAGGGGTAGGAAGATGTAGAATTTTGAGGAATAAAATTATCCTTAGCGCTGTAAAATAGTGCCCTTCAAGAAAGGAGGGTATTAACAATCTTCTGTTTCTTGATAAAATGAGGAAAGAAAATCAAGAAGTTTGACTTTTTTGTCATGGCTTAGATGTTCTAACATGTTTTGTATTTGTTCATCTAAGCTATTGGCTGTTTGTTCTGCAAACATTAATTGCTTAGGAGTTATAGCTAAGTGAGGTGCTAGGCGTATTGCCCATTCTTTTGTTAATTTTCTATGTCCGCTTTCCAGACGAGAAATTTGTGCTTGGCTAGTTTCTGCTAGCTCAGCTAATTTTTTAGTGCTTAAACCTATTTTTTTTCTGAAAAATTTTAAATTACTCATAATTTTTATCCTATTGGTATCTCTTTGTTTTGCAGGGATAGGCTTTACGGTGCTTCGGGTAACATTATTTTCATCTCCAAATTTTGATATAAGTTGAATGTTATAAATCAGTGTTATAATATAAGTACTATATTGGATGCTTGATTTATGTTGCTTTTTCATTCGTTATCAATTGCTGTCAAATATCATAATATTTGACATATTGTATGAAAAAACGAGTCTATTAACATTCTCCTTGCAATGAAAGGCAAGGCTTTGCAGAATTCTGGGTAAAAATCTCGCATTTTATGCTGATTTGGTAAAAATTAGCTTGCATTTTAATTTCCAATATGGTAAATTTAGTGCATGTTTAAGCTAAAATCATATTTAACAGAAAATAATATTACTTACGCGGAGTTTGCGATGTCTATAGGGGTCTCGCAAGCATCAATAGCACGATACATAAATAGAAAAAGATTTCCTCATCCTAAAATAGTAAAAAAGATAGCAAAGGTTACGGATAATCACATAAGTCCTAACGATTGGTATCAATAAAATCTCCTAACTATGATGTAATGTGCTCATAAGAGTTATACGAAATGTCTCTTAACGTAAATAATGTTTCAAAATACAGCAAATTAATTGAGTTGCTGAGAGCGCTGTAAAGCCTCGCTTTTCAGAGCGAGGAGGATATTAAATTTAATAAAGAAAGGGGGGGCAGTCATGTTAACTAAGTCGTTTTGGTATCGATTTTTCCCATCTGATTGGATTTCTGAGACTACCGGAATGAAATCGTATCAAATATCAACTTACATGATGTTGATGTTGCTCATGTATAAAAAGAGGCAGCCAATTTTTGATAATGCTTGTATATTAGCACGCATTTCTGGTTGTTCGGTAAAGACTTTTAATGAGGCATTAGATTTTTTACTAAGTGATGAGAAAATCATACGTTTAGAAGATGGTCGTTTATGGAGTCTAGAAGTTGAAGAAGAACTCAAAAACTCCGATGAGAACTTAAATAAGTTTTCGGAGAGAGCTTCCAAGGCAGCCAATGCAAGATGGCAAAATCATAAAAAAACAGAAAGTGATAATAAAAATAATGCACATGATGCGAAGCATAAAAATGCTAAGCATGCTAAAAATGCTAAGCATGTTATGCATACTAAAAACGCTCAAAGTGATGCTTGTGATGACAAGCAGAATGATGCTAAAAAACATTCGAATGATGATGCTAACAAGCATTCAGAGCGAGCATCTAGAGCAGCTAAGGAAAGATGGAAAAATCACGAAAAATCAGATAGTTGTATAAATTTATTAACAGGAAATGTTAGTAAAAATAATGCTAAAAATGCTAAACATGATGCTTGCGATGCTAATAACATAACAATACATAACATAACATATAATAAAAAAATAACTCTATCGAGTTATCAAAAAAAGATCAGGAAACGGATGCTAAATTGGACGTTTCTGAATTTTTAGAAAATCAGATTCAGGAGCTAGAACCTTCATCAGCAAGTAATCAATCAAAACTAGCAAAAAGCAAACGAGGATGTCGCTTGCCAGAAGACTATGAGCCTGATCGAGAAGCTGCTGTTACGCTTGGCTTACCGCCAGAATGCGTTACGTTAGAAATCGCAAAATTCAAAGATTATTGGCTTTCGAAAGCCGGAGCAAATGCTACGAAAGTGGATTGGCATCGGACATGGTGCAATTGGGTGAGAACTGCAATAGAGCAATTGGAAAGGAAGAGAAGCTATGGAAACTCAAATAACTCTCAAAGCGGAGGACAGCGTGGCTGGGGTCATAGCGTTGCACGATACATGTCCACTATCAAGAATTCGTCAGATCTCTACAGCATTTTACGCGATGAGGATGATAAAACCGCCGTTTCTTTGGGCTCGAGGCAAGAAGCCCTCCCTTTCAGAAGCGAAGGCAATTATCTCTTTGGGACATAAGGTTTTGAAAATCCTTGATGAAAAGGCTACGAAAGAAGAATTGAGTACGATGTTTCAGCTGCTTTCTGGTGCTTTGAAACATCAATCTACTGCAGACGCGAAAGCAACAGCAGCGGCTTATCTTCTTTCCCTTGATGGTATAAGTCATTGGGCGCTCAAGACTGCAACTAGGGACATCATGAGAGGGAAGGCAGAGGGTTTATCAAGAACGTTCATGCCTTCTGCTCCAGAGCTTTACGCCTATTGTGACAAACTTGAGAGAGATATTCGAGGGTGTGTTGAATATGTTTTCAAAGCACTGGAAAAACCTGAAGCGGTTTCTTGAGATAATTTTGCAATTTAGCAAAATATTGGGAAATGCTAATAGGTTTTGGATTGGATGATGTTTTAAATCGATATAAAAGCTAACTGAAAGAGATTTGAAAGTTTTTTGATGTTGGGGAGAAGAAATTTTAAAACGCGCTGTGTGAGTCAATTTAAGCCAAATAAAGGTATATGCTAAAAATAGCCTAAAAGCTGCAAATTAGAGAGAAAAAGAGCATGGAAATTGTTAAACGTTTGTTCTCAAAAAACAATAAACCACAAAAGCGGTTTGTTGCAACTGCAATTGGCCATGTTCCTTGGGGTCTTGGCTCTGCTGAATATTTCTATAATCTCTACGAATGTGAAGATGGTACGCGAGAGTTTGAAGCATTTGAAGGCTATCAGTTCTACGACGTACCAAAAAAAGCAGACTTTAGCACTAAAGCACAGGTGAAGGCACGGATGTACGGTGGTAGTATTCCAAAGACCATTCTCAACATTGAGCCACTCATAGAGGAAATCAATAAAGACATTAAAAGGTATTCAGCTGGATGAGGATATCAAATCACTTAGAAAAATTTCTTATTCAGAAATATAAATAATTATAATTATAGTTTTTAATAAAAGATAAAAAGTCACATTTTGTTATAAAAACTACACACAGAAGGCGGGTAGGATGTTAACGTACCATTTTACCGTAAGAGCTTTGTGGCAAAATAGCAAATATTTCCCCAATCCACATAATTTTCACGTTTTTAATAGGTGAGCTATTCCATGAAAGTAGGTCTATTTCTCCACTCATTCTTCTACTAATTTTCTTTATATATCTTTTATTATCATGTGTTAAAACGACGGCTTCTCTTCCAAAAAAAGATTCTATTGTTTTAATTTGACGCCGTCTAACAATAACCATGTCTCCATCTTTGTAAACAGGGAGCATAGAATCTCCTTTAACTTCAAAAGCGATCATGTCATCAGGAAGAGTGAAGGGGATTTCCACTTGTGCAAGGCCTTCTTCGGGAATTTGTTCAAAGCTTGGATCTATCTGTGTTCCTGCTCCGATATAGCCCATAAGAGGCACAAAAGTTATTATATGATTTTCTCCTTTTAGTTCTCTGTATAATTTCAAAATAGCATCACGATTCGAACCTCGTGGGTCTGAAACTTTAAGCCACTTAGATACCGAAGCTTGTGTTACATTCAGTCGTTTGGCTACATCTTCTTGAGTTAGATTAAATTCAGTCAAAATCTTTTTTAAAGTATTTATGATATTCGACTTGTTGCTCATGATTTTGCTTACCTTATTTTTTATCTTTGATAAGAGTAAATCTTTCTTGATTTATTATAACTATAATTATAGTATTTAGTAAAGGAAAGGTTACTATCTTTAAAGCTGAATATTAAAATTTAATACAGAAACTTAACGACTATTTTTACAACGCTAATTATAACATAATTAGCTCATCTATAAAAACAAAAACATGTATAACTTACTGAAAATAATAATTATTTATACATATTTATAAAATATTTTTGCTCGTTTCTGTTGTAAACTTTTATTCAATTTTTTGTTCATTGAGTTGTTGAATATCGAACTTTTTTGTGCGACACTAACTATCTAAAGACTTAGGGGAGTGAATGAAAAGAGAGGCACTGCTTAGAGAGAAGCCTTAGGTTTAGCACTGCGGAGCTATCTTATACGTAATTTACCTTTGCCTACACCACAAAAGTATAAAGGTCTCGTAGCGATAACGGTAGATGCATGGAACGCCCTTAAATTAGCAGTGATAGAAGCTTTTAATGAAGCTGATATCACAAAAACAGAATTGGCTAACCGTCTTGGAAAAAAAGAAACAGAAGCGCGACGTATCCTCGATCCAAACTATCCAACTAAACTTCAAACGCTAGAACAAGCATTAGCTATTCTCGGCAAACAAGTGATTATTTCAATTAAAACTGTATCTGCTTCTATGAGGAAGCCCATTTGAAGGATCTTATCTCCTATGAAATAAGGCAACACACACTCTACGTCACAATCGTCAACCAAATAATGTCGTTTTTATGTTCTAATTTTATATTTTTTAAAAAGCAATTGAATTCTACATTACTTTTTACGTATACTTAGCAAATATGTTTATAGTACAAAGGATTTTTCTATGCCTTCATTAACTGTTACAGCAAAAGGACAAGGCACACTGAAGCGGGATTTACTACAGCATCTTGGGATTAAACCAGGGGAACGGATCAACTTTGATAAGTTGCCTGGTGGTGAACTTCGCATAAAGGCAGCACAACCTGTTGGCACAATTGATAATTTCATCGGACGATTTGCTGGTAAGGTAAAAAAACCACTGACCCTTGAAGAAATGAATGAAATTGCTGCTTCTGGTTGGGCAGGTGAGAAATGAAGATTTCTGTAGATACAAACGTTCTAGTCCGTGCTGTTTTACAAGACGATAAAAAGCAGGGCAAGGTGGCAAGCAAGATCTTAAAAGAAGCTTCGCTAATAGCTATTTCTTTGCCTTGTCTATGTGAACTTGTTTGGATACTACGCCGAGGTGCAAAATTATCAAAAGAAGATGTAGCTGCGATGTTACGTGATCTGCTAACAACCAATAATATCGTAATGAATCGACCCGCTGTTGAAGCAGGAATTGCCATCCTTGAAGCGGGTGGAGATTTTGCTGATGGGATCATGGCCTATGAAGGTAATTGGCTAGGCGGTGAAACTTTTGTTTCATTTGATAAACAAGCGATCGACCTGTTAACGCAAAAAGGGCAGGTTGCAAAACTCCTGTCCTAACGAATAAGCTAAGGCCGCGGCGCTACCATTGGATGGCTTTTGTTTTTCCTTTATGCGGTCCTTAATCAATGGAGCGGCAACAATAGTCAAAAATTGAACTCTAATGATAGAATTAGTATAATAATCCTCTATCTTAATAAAGACAGTATAAGGATGTGTTTGCTATGAATAAAAAACCCCCAAAAAGCTATATGAGCGAGGAAGAACGCGAAAAATTGAGAGCAAGGGGTATCTCTCAAAATAACATTTATGTTTTTGAATCACGAGCAGCCGATAAAGCCAATGACGACAAGACCTCTTGGGAATGGCTAGCTATGGCGGAACTTCCAGCCCCTGCGCTTTTAGGTCTTAAAAAAAGATGTGGTGCACAATTCATTCGTGATATGGGCTTTCCAACCAGAAGGGCTGATGCTGAATATGGACAAGATTGGCTTGATAGAGATATAATTATAGCGAGCGTTCCCTTTTGATTGGAAAATTAGCTAAATTCATAGCCCAAGAATATATGTTAATGGAAGCAAATGCTGAGACTTTCGAAGTCAAAGCGTTACACGAGTTGCGGACTGATTTCTATAATCATGTTTTATCGATTGGGCAGAGTGGCGATTTGTCGTTAATTCTTGAAGCGGAATATAACATTGTTGTAGAGGATTTGAAGCGACATGCTAACAGTCCAGGAATGATTAGTAGCCTGGAAACGGCATTAATTGAGATAAACTCTATCAAAAAGCACATGAAAATTGTTGTAGACCCTGTAAAATATCAGATAATTAATGAAGCTTATGAGTTTTCGAAAAATCGAAAAAAAGGGCTACCTTATGACGAAGCGCGCCAAACACTAGCATCGCATTATACGCGATTAAACAATTTGGATAAGGCTCGTCTGACGATAGAAGAAAAATCTGTTATCGATGCACGCAAAAGAAATATGAAAATAGGTCGTCAGCTCTATGAGCAAATGCAAGCAAAAATTCTTGGTGTAGACCTTCCACATGAAAAAGATGTATCGCTGTAAGAGCGTTTTGAATTAGCAAATGAAATAACAGGCATTTAATTTCTCGTTATATATGGTACTAAAAGATACTATACTATATAGTACTATACTGTACTATTTGGTACTGCGTTCTTATATCATCCCAAGCACAAGAATTTATAAGATGGAGAAGTTTCTTCTGACCTTTTTACCAAAAAGAAGAGAGACCCATTATCTAGGTCAAACATGTCTCGATATGTTCAACAGAATTTTGAATATATTTTATATATGACAAATGAAGAGAATTCTTGCTGCCTTCAAGATAATAAGGCGTTTTAAGTCAGCAACGTTGATAGCTTTGCTAAAACTTCATCCATAATCACAGAGGAGACGGTTTCCATTCTTTTTCCGTTGCGTGTTCCTATATCCAAGGCCCGGGGTTGATCACAGCGTATAATACCCGTTGTACGCAATCCACTTCCCATTAATGAAACAGCAAAACCTGCTGTTCTAGCGAAGTTCCCTCCACTTGTAATCGGTAAAACAATTGGTGTCTTTGTGACATGATTAAACGCCTCAGGTGATACAATCAATACTGGACGCATTCCTTTTCGCTCATAACCAGACGTTGGATCAAGCGAAACAAACCAGATCTCACCTCGTTTCATTACAACAGCTCTCTACCAATAGGCTGAGAATTAAGCCATTGCATCTCTTCATCATCGAAATCCGCTAAAGGATCACATTGAGCTAATAGCTCATCAAGAGTATAATTTGGATGGGTTTGTGGCTGCACAATCAAACGGCCATTATCAATGGCTAAATCTACTTCGGTATTTTCAACCAGGTTGAGGACATCAAGCAATGCAGGCGGTATTGAAAGCATTACTGAGCCTCCAACTTTACGTAACTTTGTTGTATGCATCATCATCTTCCTTTAAATATTATATAATTATATAACATTTAAAATCCCTTAATCAATGTTTTTCAAAATGAGTGGGCTAAGGTCTTAGTATCGCCATTGGATGGCCTCGCCAAGCAGGCAGAAGAATATCTTTTGTGACCATCACATTGAAATTATAGCCTGGGCGAATGATAATCGTCGGCTGAATATTTAAATTGCGACGAGTCATTTCAATTCCAACATCGCCCCATTGTCTACCAAGCTCTGCAGCTAACATTTCTTTTGCTGTTGCTGCATTACTGTTGATATTGCCTGAGGTATTCGTATTCTGTGCTGGAGCTTGAAAAGATGTATTTGAATTGAGTGTCAGAGGAAAAAATGCTCGATCAAATAACAAAAAAATCCTCTAGGTTAACGCAAGCGCGTTTAGCACGTGGTTTTAGAAGTGCTAAAGAAGCTTGCAGAGTATTTTGGATGGAACTACTCCAGTTATATCCAGCATGAACAAGGAGTTAGAGGAATATCACGCGCATTTGCGAAATATGCAAAAGCATTTAAGGTTAGTGAAGGATGGTTATTAACTATAGCCCCTCCTTCCCAATTTCTACTGTTGAACAAACTATTGATGAGAAGATTATTGATCTTTTAAAAAAACAAATCGGCTAGATAAAGAAATAATTCTTCTTCTTTTAAATCACTTACATCTTGAAAATAAAAAATAAAATCTTTCTTCTGCTCATCGCTAAATGTAGAAATTAACCGCATTATTCTACTGTCTAATTCTGTATCGCTCTTATTTTTATGCATAACTATTTTTTTCTCCCCTCTGCTAAAAATAGCTAATTGATATTCCTTTCACTCTGAAGGATAAGGTTTTGCAGTGATCTGAATATAGCTGATCAAAATTCGGCTTAGCTTATCCGTTTCACAATAAATCTTGCTATTCAGACAAATAAAATGTCAATTCGTCTAATTTTAAAAATTTTCTCATTGATTCATTCAAAATTTCAATCAACGGCGCGTTTTTTCCTCTAAAAAAGAGTAACATAAAGGGTGGGGCTATCAGTATGTTTAATAAAGTCATTTTAATTGGTTACCTTGGTGCTGATCCAGAAAGTAGAAGAATGGCTTCTGGGGCCGAGGTGGTCAATTTTCGTATCGCTACCTCACAGAGTTATACCGATAAAACGACCAATCAGCGAGTAGATAAAACTGAATGGCATTCCGTTGTGATTTTCAATCCGCACCTTGCAAAAATTGCCCTTCAATATCTTATTAAAGGAAGTAAAGTTTACATCGAAGGACAACTCCAAACACGGAAATGGCAAGATAAAAATGGTGGGGAGCATTACACGACAGAGGTGATTTTGCCGCAGTTTAAGGGAGAGTTGTATCTCCTGGATTCAAAGAAGAATTTTGTCAGTGATGGTCCATCTTCACAGTCTAATACGCTGTCACAAAATTATGCCATAGCTTCAGGATCCGCTAATCTCGATGACAGTATTCCATTCTAATCAAAAATTGGGATATGGCGAAGTCAAAAAGAAAAAAGCGTACGAAACGTGCAAGATGCGGGCGTCCGCGGATTGAGGGATGTATGAGAGAACCCAATGGCCGTATTTCGCGAGCAAGGAAATCTCGTGAACCAATTGATCAGTTAGCTATTCAAATGCGTATGAAGCACCTGGAGCTCACATATGAAGAGGCAAAAAATCCACTGTCTGGTTCCTATATTGGACGGCTTTATTTGTTGGGAGGGAAAGACGGTCTCAGTCAAGAGCAATATGATGTTGCACAGCAGTATCTTCGAGTAAGAAATAATTACTTTTGTGCTAAAGGTTTTTCTAGCGGATGTTATGACGATGCGATGACTACTCCAGATCAAGAGGGTCTTGAAGAATGGGTTACAGCAGCAACAGAACAGTTTTTAGCAGTGAAAGAGATTATTGAGGACATGCAAGGTTTGTATCATCAACATAACCTTTATGCTGCATTGCAATATCTTGTTGTAGAAGATCAAAGCTTGCCGCATCTCGTTGGTTCATTGCGTATTGTTCTTAATGCGCTTCATCGATATTTTGAATGTTGCAGTATAAGATTTATCTCAAAGAGTAAAAATTAATAATGAACGAAACGCCACCACCACGTTTAAAACCACGATTAAAATCAGCTCCACGTATTCGGCAAATTTTTTGGTGTAACTTCCCAAAAGATGCTCAATTACCAGAATTTTGGAAACAACGTCCTGTGTTAGTCGTTTCTAAGACTTCTAAACTCAATGGGTGTGTAACGGTTTTACCTATAACATCCAAATCACAGCCTGATAACCACGCTGCCTATTTAATAAAATTGCTTCCAAGTATGCAAGCATCATGGGTTATATGTGATTATTTGACCACAATTGCAGTGAGCCGATTAAGTGCAACTGACCGCATTTGTAGGCTTTCACAAGAAGAGTTTAATAGGGTCATTAGCCTAATGTGGGAATATTTACCGCATCCCAATCATTGACAATTGTGGATAAAAAAAGTATACTTCTTCCTAATTACGGCGCTGAACTGGAAACGGTTGGTGACCGCTCCTCCGTTAGGGGGGTCAGGTGCGAGGGGGTGGTTTACTGCCTCTTTCGCTTTTTAAGCTTTGCTTAATCCTTTTTCTCTCTTTTAAATTTTCTGCATAAAAGCTTTCTTCTTTTCATTACTGCAAATCCAAATTTGACTCCACATTATTGAGTTAATACGCTCTGCTTTTAATTGGGAAAAGTTTACAGTACTTAGGATAAGAGATTTCTTCATTAACGTTTCCCAAAATTGGGAAGCGTTACAAAAACAAGATTTGCGGTTCCCAAATTGATCCTACATATGAATAGGCAAAAAATCCGTTGTCTGGTTTCTACATTGGACGGTTTTATGTCGGGAGGAAAAGATGGTCTCAGTCAAGAGCAATATGATGCTGCATTGCAATATCTTGTTGTAGAAGATCAAAGCTTGCCGCATCTTGTTGGTCCATTGCGTATTGTTCTTAACGCACTTCAAAAGCATTTTTATACAAAGCGGCAAAATATATAATATTAAAGATATTGAAATTAATATCGATTATGTAATATTATAATATTAGACAATTAATATTAATTGAAAGATCACAAAATGGCTGATGTGCTTTTTGTTCCAAACAAAAATGTTAAAAAATTAGCTGATGAGGTTAAAAACCTTTATGGCTATAATACCTATACTCAAACAGTTGAAGCAGCTCTGTTAATGTTAAAAGCAGCTAAAAAAAAGAAATTTCTTATCATGAAAAGGCTTTAGAATTTCAGCAGCGGACACGAAAATTTTTAGGAAGGGGCTATAAACCTCGTACAGAAGAAGAACGTAAGGCGTTTTTTGATGATTTGAGCGGAGGTTTTTAAATGTTTCTTGATGCCTCAGCTATCCTTGCCATTCTTTTAGGTGAGGAAGAAGCGCCTGTTTTTATTGAAAAAATGGAAAAAGCTAAAGAAAATTGCACGTCAGCAATTGCGGTTTGGGAGGCTGTAGCAGGTCTTTGTTTTGAAAAAACGACAAAAGGGAAAACAGTTGCACGATCAACAGTTGTAGAAGCTAAGGCTTTAGTTGATGATTTTATAGACTTTTATAGTGTTAAATTTGTTTCCATTGATAGTTGTGAATATCAAACTGCTCTTCATGCCTATATGCATTTTGGTAAAGGTACAGGCAGTAAGGCACGGCTTAATATGGGAGACTGTTTTGCTTATGCTTGTAGCCAGAATTATAAATTGTCACTATTATTTAAAGGAAATGATTTTATTTACACAGATATTGAACAAGCTTGATATTTTTTCTCTGAAGGGAAGAGGTTTACGGTACTCAGGATAAAGGATTCCCTTATTAATTAACGTTCGCCAATTTTGGCGAACGTTATAAGATTTGCGCTCCCCAAAATCGGGGAGCACAAAAGCTAGAAAAAAGTCAATCCAAATTTGGATGCATCTATTTATAAGCAGGACAAAGCTAAAAGCAGAATAGACCAAGGGCTTAAAAATGACAAAAGAGACGTTTCACCCTATCTACATAGATGATAGCCATATTCATATAAGCGCTATTTGTCAAAGGTGGTGGCGCGATGAATATTTTAAGGGTGGACACGCCCGGTTCGCCTGTGAAGTAAGAGATACAGTAATGTCGCCAGCAGTAGGAACTCACCGAAGCGATTTAGGGTTGGCTTAATGCTAAGCTTAAACGCAGTAGAAATCCTCGTTTTTCAAGGCGAGGAGAATGTTAATTTTCTCTAGTTATATGTAACAAAAAAGAGTCCTATGTTAGTGTATGAAAAAGGATACCAGTTATGGGATACCTCACTGTGGAAAATATAAATTTACAAGAGTTTCAACAGAATGAAGATGCTCTACGCAAAGTGGGGTTACATCCAGTGCAAATTTGAGTACAAGATACCCAACGCCCAGGCTTTGAAGAAGAATGTCGCCGCCAGTGCGAACTTATTAAGCAAGCAGATATGGAATACGGTGATTTGCAACAATTCATGGATGAGGCGCTAAAAGACATAGACAGTTGGACAGTATGAGGCGAAGAGATCTTGTGACTGTTTCTATGCTATTTAGACGTTTCTTGGCATTACCAAGTAATTTGATCCTGAGCACTGTAAAAACATGGTCTTTTAGGGCGGGGATGATGTTAAAGAGATCAGGATAATTGTTGAATAAAATCAACGCCTTATGAGTTTTACTAAAAATCTAGTAAAACCTAAGGGGGCACTTTCTCAAGTATAAAATGTCATTTCACTAAAAGCATCTAGAGAATATTTAACGACCTCAAATTTGAGGTGGTTAATTTTAGTGGTTATCCTAAGTTCTATAAAATCCTGTTCTTTAGGGGAGAGGATATTAATTTTATGGGTATGAAGCAATCGGTGAAGTTTAGAGTTTAGAAGAAATATATCTATTTAAGCTTACACCATTTTCAGCAGCCTGAATTGCTAATTGCCGGTGGAGTTCTGGCGGTATTCTTAGCTGAAATTTGCCACTATATTCTATATGTGACAAAGGAACAGGAATTTTTTCTCCATTACTCTCCATGTCTGCAACCGCTTCTGAAACGAGGTTCATGATGCCTTTTAATGCATTTTCTGCCTGAGCATCTAACCATGAAAGAGAAGGGAATTCAGTGCATAAGCCGACATATTCTTCATCTTCTTCTGACCACAAAACGCGATATGTGTAATGATTATTGTTCATTTTTCATCCTTTCTATCGCTTTTAAGACTTGT
This sequence comes from Bartonella ancashensis, assembly GCF_001281405.1. Classification (NCBI taxonomy): domain Bacteria; kingdom Pseudomonadati; phylum Pseudomonadota; class Alphaproteobacteria; order Hyphomicrobiales; family Bartonellaceae; genus Bartonella; species Bartonella ancashensis. Next base: position 741,591 of record NZ_CP010401.1, read on the forward strand.
TTTACCTGATATGTTTTTGCTTTGTTTCCAAAATCTTTTTGAATATTCACGCGTGGATCACCTAGCCATGGTGTTTTAAAAACAAAATGACTTGAACCATTGTTTCGTGGCTCCCCAAAGAAATGTATACACATAGCCAATAAATCCGAAAACTTGATGTTTTTAGGTGATGATTCCATCAAGTTTATGATTTGTTCAATTTTCTTGCTCACGACCTTATAATAGTATCATTATTAATACTAGTCAATCTTTTAGATTCTTAGTTTAGATATTGCTTTTTTTGAGATTTTTCTTACCCTGAATAGTAAGAATTTACAGCGCTTAAGATAAGAGGTTTTCTCATTAACGTTCGCCAATTTTGGCGAACGTTAAAAACACAAGATTTGCGATCTCTAAAATTGGGGAGCACAAAATATAGAGCAGGAAAGGGTCTCCCCAAATTTGGGGGCACTTATTTTAAATTTCGTTTTAATGATTGAATTTTGGTCTGTAGTTGCCTACACGATACCTCCACAAGCCTGACAATGGACCTCTTAAGGTTTTCCAGCAGTACGTACATTCTCAAGAGAAGCGATATTTTCATCTAAGAAATCGAGAATGCGTCGTGCTTCTTTTTTATCGCATTTCTTTAAAAAACTGAGAGCCTGCTTTTCATATTTAATCGTTCAAGCCAAGCTCTTTCCTTACTTTCTCAGAGCTATAAAAAGTAGCGTCTTCTTTTTGGATACGCTCTCTGACTTGAGAAGCCAGATAATAATCCTCTGCTTCCTCGATCCCACGTTCGATGATTTCACGCAAATAAAAAGATTTTGTCCGTCCTGTTTTGTCTGCTAGATTTTTTAAACGTGTCTCAAGATCGCTTGGCAACCGAATGGATGTCGTCATAGTAAGCCTCTTGTAATTTGTATTCACTGTAATACAAGTATAATGCATTGTATAGAAAAATGTTTCACCCGACATTTGCTTTGTTTTTCAAGGCAAGAAGGATATTGAATAGTTTTCCCCCAAATTGGTGAAAACCTCCAAGATAAGAAATATCATCTTGTAGAGATATCTCCATATTTAGATACTCGAGATAGAATTCAAAACAATGTCTTAAATATCTGCTTGAAGGGCAAGGTTTTATAACGATTTGGGATAAGGAATAGGACTAATCAAATTTGATTGCACCTAATCTAAACAAGCAGAAGAAATGCCAGTCCAAATTTGGACCTACATATTGAGTTGATTGAAATTTAGATTTAATAAGTACTTATTTACAATAAAATCAAGACTTTATAGGTTTTACTCAAAAAAGAGTAACACCTAAAGGTGGTCGTTCAAGCATGGAGTTATCATTCGTTTCCATAAAAAATTGAAAGCAAATAATATCTTGTTTCATACTTTTCTCTTGACAATATTGTTTCAATATGAAACTCTCGAGTCAGGTGCTTGAAAAACACCTTAGATCCACAAGCGGATAGATTGCCCGAAACAATCGTTTCCCGCACATTAAAAACTTTGACTCGTGGTATGTTTGTAACATACAATAAGCGCGTCGGGTGTAGCTATGCTATACAATACTCTCACGGGGAAGGCGTAGCGACGGGCTTGTGGCCGTGTTTTTCAGCGCCCGATACCTTTTAGGTGTCAATCAAAAACATCATCAACAAGGAGTTCATCATGAACACTCTCATGGAAACTACAGAAAGCACTGTTAATAATAGTGCAACGGTTCAGACTATGTCTAGCCGTGAGATTGCTGAATTGTGCGGAAAAAGACATCACAATGTTATGCGTGACATTCGGCAAATGCTAGAAGAACTATACCCTGAAGGGGGACTAATCAAATTTGATTACACCTATTTAAATAGGCAAGGCAAACCTCAAAACTGCTATCATTTGCCTAAACGTGAATGTTTAATTCTTGTTTCAGGTTATAGCACCGCTTTACGTGCAAAGATCATTGACCGCTGGCAGGCACTGGAAGCGAAAATAGCCGTACCTCATATCGATTACTCCAATCCTGAGGTGATGCTTGGCTTTGTGACATACCTAAAAAATGAAAATGAACGCAAAGACAATGTCATTGCTGAATTACAACCAAAGGTAAAAGCCCTTGAAAGCTTAAAGCGGATTTCATACTTTTCTCTTGACAATATTGTTTCAATATGAAATTTTCAAGCCAGGTGCCTAGAAAACACCTTAAAACAACAAGCGGATGGATTGCCGAAACAATTTTTCCCCGCACATCAAAGGCTTTGACTCATTGTATACTTGTAACGTACAATGATCTTGTCGGGTGTGGTTGCGCTATACAATACTCTCATGGGGAAAGCGTAACGACGGGCTTGTTGCCGTGTTTTCTAGCACCCGATACTTTTCTAAGGTGTCAATAGAAAACATTTATCAACAAGGAGTTCATCATGAACACTTTCATGGAAACTACAGAATGCACTGTTAATAGTGCAAGGGTTCAGACTATGTCTAGCTATGAGATTGCTGAATTGTGTAGCAAAGAACATAAGAATGTTATGCGCGATATTCGGCAAATATTTAGCGAGCTCAAATTTGAGCCGGCTAATTTTGGCGGTCATTATACAGATAAACAAACTAAAAAACGATCCTGCTATCATCTTCCTAAACGTGAATGTTTAATTCTCGTTTCAGGTTATAGCACTGCTTTACGTGCAAAGATCATTGACCGCTGGCAGGCACTGGAAGCGCAAGTAGCAGCACCTTGTGTTGACTACTCCAGTCCAGAAGCTGTGCTTGGTGTCTTGACGTATCTAAAAAGCGAAAATGAACGCAAGGGTAATGTCATTGCTGAATTACAACCAAAAGCAAAAGCCCTTGAAAGCTTAAAGCGGAGTGATGGTCTATTCGGTATCATTGAAGCAGCAAAGGTATTGGAGATGAGACCAAAGGATTTCATTCACTATTTGTGGAGTCATAATTGGGTTTATAGACGTGTTCCAGGTGCTCCGTTATTACCGTATCAGGATAAAATCAAGAAAGGTCTGATGGACTGCTCAACTCTGACTATTCACAAACCTGATGGAACAGAAAAAATAGTTTCCTCAGCTAAAATCACAGCTGATGGATTGGCGAGCTTGAGAGAGCAATTCCATGGAGGTGTGCAATGAAGATAGATACCGACTTTTTGTGCGATTTGTGGATGAAGCTGTCTCAGCTTTCTAATCGTGAAGACATTGAAGATGAAGAATGCACAGCCTTGGTTGATCTTATGGATGAGGTAGAAATAGCTTTAATGTTAAAACTTCAGGATGAAGTTCCGAATGCTTTTAAGGTTTTGGCGATTCAGAATTGTCTCCGAGTTTTGATCCTTGGTTGAAGGCTTATAGCCCGGATTTAGACAAGGCACTTTGCCATTAATGAATAAGAAAGAACAAAGGCTGGAATTGAACACCAGCCTTTGTTCATATGAGAGTATAAGACTTATTTTTGACTCCATCCTCGCTCTTAAAAACGGGGTTTGACTGCACTCGAGACCAAAATATCATAAATTATCTGTTTTCAAAAATGGAAATAAATAAGGCCTGTCCATAAGGGAGAGGTTTTTTTTATGGGGAGAAGACATATGCGAAAAATATCCAAAGAAGGACTTGAACTCATTAAAAAATGGGAAGGCTTACGTTTGAATGCTTATCAAGATGTTATTGGGATATGGACAATAGGTTATGGCCATACAGCACAAGCAGGAGAGCCCATTGTACAAGAGGGTATGAAAATCACTGAAAGCCAAGCCGAAACCATTCTGAAACAAGATTTAAAACAATTTGAGAGCACTATTGAGCAGGCTGTTACTGTTCCTTTGACTGATGAGCAATTCGCTACACTTGTGTCGTTTTGCTATAATGTAGGAGCAGAAGCTTTTTGTACCTCTACACTTTTGAAAAAGCTGAACAAAGGTGATTATGAAGCCGTACCCTCTGAATTGCAAAAATGGATTAGGGCAGGTGGTAAACGTTTACGGGGGCTTGCCAATCGTCGGGCAGCAGAAGCTGGGCTCTGGGTTAAAGGGGCTTATGTTTGTTCAAATTATCAAAAAGTAGAAACAAAAGAGCCAACTCATTCTTTTAAAGCAGAAGTTCTAGCATCTATCATTGGTTCTTTATCAGGTTTAACAGGAATTTTGACAGGGCAAGGTCCTGTGCAATGGGCTTTAGCTTCGATTATGGTTTTAGCGGCCTGTATAGGGATTGTCTTTGTTGCCAAACGTTTTCAGGAAAAACGCTTATGACCTGGTTGAAAGAATATTTTCTGGTCATATTAGCAGCTTTGGCTGCTTTTTTTATGGCTTTCATGAAGGCTTTTTACACTGGAAAGGAGACTGAACAGCACAAGCAAACGGAGCATGCATTAAAGATGGCGGTAACACGGATTGAGGTAGAAAATGAGATTAACAGAAAAAGTGATGCTGATGTGCGTGCTGAGCTTTCTCAATGGTTGCGCAAGCAATGAACGGGCTTCTTGTGTTGGTTGGTTACCAATTTATTTAGAGCGCCAAGACCTAGATGTGATCAGTCAGAATTTGGCAAAAGATCTTTTAAAGCACAACAAGCAAGGTGAACGTATGTGTGGTTGGCAACATGGCAAGAAGACAAAGTAACAAAAATGTAGAGCTCACGGAATCAGAGAAAGAGCTTTTGCAAGAGATGATCAGTACTTACCAGGGTGTGAAAATGATGTCTCGTTTAACGAGGTGGATAGTGTTGATCATATTTTTGTTAGTGCTTGATCTTGAGCGTTTGATTAATGCACTTGATACGATCTTCACACATTTGAAGCAATGGCTTGCAAAGAGTTGAAAAGCAGTTATAGAAAAGGCAAATTGGAAAATCCTATTCCCTCACTTTGATTATATTATCCCTCACCTTAAAAAAATATCAATAAAATCAATACCTTAGATGCTGAAAAAAGCGACCTGGTGCCCAGAAGAGGATTCGAACCTCCACACCTTGCGGTACAGGTACCTGAAACCTGCGCGTCTACCTATTCCGCCATCTGGGCAGTAGCAGTCTATCTAAGCTTAGGGCGTACATCTGTCAATGATATTATAAAGAGTGTAAAAAAATTATAAGAGCATTGAAAATATGAAATTAAACAGTCTAGAATCCATGGTAATTTTGATAACCTAACCAGTGATGATTTTTTTGATGAAATTGTGGAGTCTTCGTTTAGTTCGTATACAATGGGAATGCCGGTTGCTAATTCGCGAGATATAATTTCCTCACTGTTCAGCCCCTCGAGTGCCATAATGAGAGCACGCAGGGAGTTGCCATGAGCCACAATCAGAACAGTATTTGAGCGTAGAACGTGTGGTTGGATATGGTAGAAATAGTAAGGCCAGACACGTGCTCCGGTATCGCGTAGGCTTTCTCCATTTGGAGGAGCGATAGTGTAAGAGCGACGCCAGGTTTGTACCTGTTCTTCGCCCCACTGTTGACGAGCGTAATCTTTATTCAATCCTGATAAATCACCATAATCACGCTCGTTTAACGCTGAGTTTTTTATTAGTTTTAGGGAAGATTGTCCCATTTGTTTTAAAATATGTTGGGCAGTTTTTTGTGCACGTTGTAAGGAAGATGTATAAGCTATGTTAAATTTCAATCCTTCTTTTTTAAGGTTTATTCCTGCTGCAATTGCTTCCATACGACCTTTTTCTGTCAAATCTGGATCTCTCCAACCTGTGAAAAGATTTTTGGTATTCCATTCACTTTGTCCATGACGGACCAGTACGAGTGTGCGTCCCATTTGTGCATTTCCTGTAATATTAAGCTTAATTATTGAGCCCTAAGACATCAAGCATTGAGTAAAGGCCATGTTTGTGATTCTTTGCCCATAACGCTGCTTTAAATGCACCGTTAGCAAAAATGGAACGTTCTTGCGCTGAGTGTGAAAAAACAATGCGTTCATTTAAGCCTGCGAAAATTACGCTATGGTCACCAATTACTGTTCCACCTCGGAGACATGCAAAACCGATACTTCCTTTTTTTCGTTTACCTGTATAATTATTGCGGTGAACACTTATTTCGTTGAGTACAGCATTTTGTCCTTTTGCCGCTGCATTGCCAAGAAGGAGGGCTGTTCCAGAAGGGGCATCAATTTTTTGAGAGTGATGCATTTCACAAATTTCAATGTCAAAATCATGGGATTTTAACACATAAGCCGCTTTTTTTATAAAGCTAGCCAAAATGTTAATACCAAGGCTCATATTTTCTGATTTGACAATAGTTGTATGTTGAGCAAAAGATTCAATTTGTGCTTCTTCTTCTTTGCTAAATCCAGTTGTTCCAATAATATGAACAAGGCCTTTTTGAGCGGCATAACGAGCATAAGTGATAGTGGCTTGTGGTTGGGAAAAATCTAAAATACCTTCGGCATTAGAGAAAGCTTCTTCAAGATTATCAGTAATATGTATTCCAAGGGGGGAAGAACCAGTGAGAATACTTGCGTCTTTTCCAACAAAATGGGATCTTTCACGTACGAGAACACCACTTAATTCTACTGCTTTTGTATGTTGAAAAGCCGTAATGAGTTCACGTCCCATTTTTCCATTGGCACCAACAACAGAAAGGCGCATGTCTTTACTCCTTATGAAATGTGCTTTTGCGTATAAGCAAAGTTTTTTCTTCTTTCCAATCAGCTTTTGAGCAATAAAATTAAGTTCTTCTCTTTGTTTAATTGTCTATTTCATAGGTTTTAGCCAGAAAATGCTGACTGCTATTGAAAAACAATAAGCTCTTATACAGGGATAATAAGTGTTTTCAAATCACTAGGTTGAGATATTGCAAAGTTCTTGTTCATATTATCTGTAATATCGAGCGATAGAATTTTACCAACGTAATTGAATTTCACTGGAGAGTATATACAATTCGTGAAATTATTTAGTGTCTAAAAAATCGAGAGTAAGATTTTTAAAATTTTTGATACAAGAAAAGATAGTTGTGTAATAATATCTGCAAATAGACTTTTTTAAAAATCAAGATCGGTATAGTGAGAACTTGGTGTAATGCCTCTAACACGGTCAGCTAGAAGAGAACGGAAAGAAGGACGTGATTTGATTCGTGTATACCACTCTCGAACAGCAGGGAACTTTTCCCAGTCGATTTCTCCTAGAAAATCAAGAACAGATATGGAGGCTGCGGCTGCTAGATCTGCATAGGACAGTCTGGAACCAGCTAGCCAATCACGGGAGACACAGAGCCAATTTAGATAGTTCATATGTGGTGGAATATTGGCTCGTGCAGTACGTAGAATTTGAGAGTTAGGTGCACCACCACCGATATCTATTGGCATCTCACGTTTGTGGATTCGTTCTCGGACAATATAACGCGTTGCTTCACTATCCAATTTGTTTAAAAACCAGCAATTGAGACGGCGTACTTCGGAACGCTCTAGAGGATTCTCAGGGAAAAAACGTTTTTCTCGCCTTAAACTACCATATATCTCATCCAGGTATTCATAAATAACAGTAGCACCTGATAATGGTACTTCTCGTTCGTCCAAGAGAACAGGCAAATCTCCGGCTGGATTAAGAGCAAGAAATTCAGGTCTTCTCGCCCATTCATATTCTTCAATAAGATGAGTGGCGATTCCGAATTCTTCTAAAATAAGACGAATAAAGCGAGATGGAACAGATAGAGGATGATGAAACAGTGTTAGCATGTTTATGAATATGAAAAAAATTCGTAAGCCGTTTAAGGTAAGAGAACCTTATACGAAAGTGCTGTTAAAAGAACAAGATTATTAAAAATAGCTCATAAGTTATACTTAACAATAGGTTAATAAAAAATATTCTACCACATAACTGCTTGTAAGATAGCAGAACGTAGTTCCTCTAGGCCGAGAGATTTTTCTGCAGAAGTTGCAAGCAATTCAGGGTAAGCTGCGGGACGCTTAAGAATACGTATTTTTGAAGTTATCATTAATTTTTCCAACATATTTGGTTTGATTTTATCACTTTTTGTGAGAACAACTTGATAGGAAACAGCTGCTTTATCAAGAAGGTCAAGAACATATTCATCATTCTTTTTAATTCCATGCCGTGAATCGATCAAAATATAAACGCGTTTCAGTGTTGTGCGACCTCGCAAATAACTAAAGGTCAAATTTGTCCAGCTATCAACTAGATTCTTAGGAGCTTTCGCAAAACCATATCCTGGCATGTCGACCAATGCCATAGGAGGGGTATCTCCTTCTTTCTGATTGAAACCATCCGGAACAAAATAATTCAGTTCTTGAGTTCTTCCTGGTGTATTTGAGGTACGTGCGAGGCCCTTTTTCTTGACGAGCGCGTTAATTAAAGAAGATTTCCCAACATTAGAGCGTCCTGCAAAAGCAATTTCTGGTGGTTTTTCAGGAGGTAGAAATTGTATTGCAGGTACACCACGAATAAAAATCCAGTTACGGGAAAAAATTCCAGAAAATGCAGAAGATTGTGTCATTGACGCATGTCTTCTTTAGTTTTTTTCTCAAAAGAATTTTAAGATTGTCAAAAAGCTCAATTTTTATTCCCTGACGTTTCATCATAATACTCTGCTGGATAATCGATAATACGTTGTTCCAGGCCCAATAAATTACAAGACCAGCTGGGAAAGATGCTAGCATAAAAGTAAAAATAACTGGCATCCACATAAAGAGCGCAGCTTGAATTGGATCTGGAGAGGTTGGATTCATGCGCATTTGCAAAAACATTGTTATACCCATGATTAGAGGCCATGCTCCAAGCATCAGGAATGATGGTACCGAGTAGGGCAGTAAACCAAATAAGTTGAAAATAGACGTCGGATCTGGTGCTGCCAAGTCCTTAATCCAACCAAAAAAGGGAGCATGCCTCATTTCAATGGTAATATAAAGGACCTTATAAAGCGCAAAAAATATTGGAAATTGAATAAAAAGCGGCAAACATCCCGCAAGAGGGTTAATTTTTCTAGTTTTGTACAATTCTATCATTTCTTGCTGTTGTCGAGCTTTATCATCGGCATATTTTTCTTTGATTTCTTGCATAATTGGCTGCAAAAGTTTTATTTTTGCCATAGACGTGTAAGACTTGTTTGCAAGGGGAAACATTACAACCTTTAGGAGAACTGTAATTAAAAGGATAGCCACTCCAAAGTTACCTGTTTGTTGGTAGAGCATGTGTATAAGAGAAAACATTGGTTTTGTAATGAAATCAAACCAACCCCAATCAATTAAGAGAGCAAACTTTTTAATACCTAATTCGTTTTGATAACGATTGATGATGCCAACTTCTTTAGCACCTGCAAAGAAACGATTCACAATTTTTTTTGTTTCATTTGGTTGAATAGTTAAGGGTGCACTTTGCAGATCTGATTGATAATGGGTGCTCAGTCGATCAAAATAGACAAAACGGCTTGTATATTCCTCATTTTGTGGGGGGATAACTGCTGCAGCCCAGTATTTGTCAGTTATACCAATCCATCCCCCTGTAATTTTAGAGAAGACAATACTTTTTTGGTTATTGTTAGGGTTAGGATTCAATTCTGATAAAGCTTTATATGTTTCTGTTTTTAGTGAATCACCTGCAATGGCAATCATACCTTCATGAAGCAAAAAAGTTGCATTGGTGTGTTCTGGCGGAGCTGCACGTGTAACTCGAGCATAAGACGAAAGCCTTACAGGATTACTGCTTTTATTACTAACAGAGTCCTCGATCGTGAACATGTAATGTTCATCAACAAAAAGGGTGCGACGAAAAATTTGTCCTCGTCCATTATCATAGACCAAAGTAACAGGTGTTGAAGGGGTTAAAACTGTATTATCACTTTCTATTTGCCATTGTGTATCTGATTGTGGCAAGGAATTTTGCGGTAAAGACGAACTTGTAAAACCAAATTCAGCAAGATAAGTTTCCGTAAATCCGTGAGGGTTAAGTAAGGTAACTTGCGGTGATGTTTCATAAACCGTGAGATAATATTTTTTCAGCAATAGATCGTCAAATTGTGCGCCAACGAGGTTAATAGAACCATCAAGTTTGTTGGTTTTAATCATAACACGATTTGTTTTTGCCAACTTCTTTTGACGATTTTCCGGTGTCATTGTATGGCTATGAGGAGATTCTGATTTATTCATCAGCGTATTATCAGAAGAATCTGTCTGAGAAGCTGGAATTTCTGAATTTTTCTGTGACAGTTGCTGAGCAACCATTCGCGCCTGTTGTATTTTTTGCTGTTGGGGAACGACGTATAAAAAATGCCATGCAATGAAAACAATAAAGGATAATCCAATGGCGATAAAGAAGTTACGATTATATTCCATTTGTACTACCTTCTGTCATCTTTTTTGCTTTTAATTTTACTAACCGGCCGAGTTCGCTGATCAGGAGCGTGAAAGGTGCATAAAGCACACCAGTGCGAGCTACAATAACATAGTCAGTTCCCGCTTCCATATTATCTGCCACTCCAATCCGAACCGCTTCGCGTAGACGCCTTTTAATACGATTGCGTTTAACAGCATTGCCATTTTTTCGTGTTACAGTAAACCCTACGCGCGCACCAAGAAAGTTAGGAACGTTTTTTTCTGTTTCACAGGATTTAACTTCAAGTTCGCGGGATTTAACTTCAAGCAAGAATAAAGGACTACGTCGTTTTTCTCCTGTACGAACGGCCAAAAAGTCAGCTCTTTTTCGAATTCTACAGGTTTTTTTCTTCATGAAAGATGCTTCATTGCTTCACCAAACTTGGGACAACAGATCGCAGATAACCAAAGCTTTGCAGCAAGGATCCTGTAGACAAGAAAATAGACAACATTAGATCTGTTGCTAAAACTCAAAAATTCAAGCAGACAGCCTTTTACGCCCACGAAGGCGTCTAGCTGCAATGATTTTACGACCGCTAGCCGTTGCCATACGGGCACGAAATCCATGGCGACGCTTACGGACAAGTCTGGAGGGTTGGTAAGTACGTTTCATTGTGCGGGCCCTTCTTGGTTCTACGGTACAAAATGCACCAGATGAACAATTCTCATTTAACTGAAGATCTAAGAATTCACCACTCTATCAAGAAAAACATAAAAAAGTCAATCTTAGATTAGCCGTTTGCTCTTCGAATGTGAATTGTTTTTAAATATCAAATTTTTAGTGATAGTAGACTAAATAATAAAAGCTTTTTAGCTGTGTTGCATTCTGAAACTCTCATTTTATGTTTGAGTAATTTGGAAAGAAGATTCTCAAATAGCAGTAAAATTTTAGGATAAATGTGCAAGAGTACTATAGAGCACTATTAAGTGGTTATTATATTGTCATTTCAATAATTAAATAAAAGCAATTATTGCAGGAATGTGTTAAGTATCTCAATAAAATTATAGTGCGGTGAGATTTGCGTAAACTTATGTTTTTGAAACTGACTTTTGAGAAAAGAAGAGAAGCATTAAGAATTATTGATCTCAGTTATTTCGGCTTGTATCGCTCTATTTTGGGAAATTTTTGTGTCAAAGAGAGGAAATGAGAGTGGGCTCTATCACAGCTGAGATCATCCGCGAAAGGCTGCGTCAAGTCAAAGGGCCAGATTGTGACAGCGATATTGTATCGCTGGGGCTTCTTTCAGATATATTTATTGCTGATGGCAAGGTTTTCTTTTCTATCACAATTCCTAATGGACGTGCGCAAGAATTTGAACCATTACGCTGTGCTGCTGAAAAAGCAGTTAATGACTTAGAGGGAATTAGAGCGGTTGTTGTAACGTTAACGGCAGAAAAGGAACCTAAAGTATCTTCTCAAGGGCATAAAGGTGCATTTGTCTCTAAGCCAGGGCGCAGAGGTGTCTTACCCACGAAAATGCCGATAGATGGCGTACGTCATGTGATCGCCGTTGCTTCTGGGAAAGGTGGTGTTGGTAAATCGACAACAGCAATTAACATTGCCTTAGCACTACAAGATGCTGGTTTTAGGACGGGGTTGATGGATGCAGATATTTATGGTCCGTCTTTGCCGCGTTTGACAGGGCTTGTTAATAGAAAAGTGCAACAAATTGAGGGTAAAAAAATTCAACCTCTTAACAAGTTTGGCCTCCAATTAATGTCTATGGGTTTTTTGGTTGATGAAGAAAAGCCAATGGTATGGCGTGGTCCTATGGTGATGGCAGCTGTTACTCAATTTTTGAGAGATGTTGTATGGGGTCCTCTTGATATTTTAGTGATCGATCTACCCCCAGGGACAGGAGATGTACAATTAACGCTTTCTCAACAAGTTCAATTAACAGGAGCCTTAATTGTTTCTACGCCACAAGATCTCTCTTTGGTTGATGTACGCAAAGCGGTGGAGATGTTTATGAAAGTCGATATTCCTATTTTAGGTTTTATTGAAAATATGAGCTATTTCATTGCACCTGATACAGGAAAACGCTACGACATTTTTGGTTATGGTGGTGTACGTATGGAAGCAGAAAATCGTGGAATCCCTCTTTTGGCAGAGATTCCACTTGATGCTTCTTTACGGACCTCTTCAGATGAAGGTTTGCCAATTTTTATTGCTGATTTTGAGGGGAAAAATGCTGGACTCTACCGCTCAATTGTTCATAAAATCAGGGATAAATTTTTTTAATACGCATTTTGTAAAGAGAAGTAGTCTTAAATTATTATGAGGTATTTAAATGGTACCGGCGATGAATGATCGTCTCATTGTTGGGTTGGATGTTACAAGTGTTCAACAAGCAGAAAGATTGGTTTTACAATTAGGTGATTGCGTTCATATTTACAAAATAGGCTATCAGTTTGTTTTTTCCGGAGGGATGGGGTTCGTTCAAGAACTTATCCAGGCACGAAAAAAAGTATTCTTTGATATGAAATTGTTGGATATTGATCATACCATTGCAAAAGCCGTAGAAAATATTGCAAAATTGGGTGTTTCAATGTTGACCATTCATGCTTATCCAACAGCAATGCAAGCGGCTGTTTCCGCTGCTAAGGGGAGTGATCTATGCTTGCTAGGTGTAACTGTGTTGACGTCTATGGATCAAGTTGATTTGTACAATGCTGGTTATAGAGAGAGTCCGAAAAATTTGGTTTTGAGAAGAGCTGAGCAAGCGCGTGAAATCGGAATGGGAGGTATCATTTCTTCTGCTCTTGAAGCGGAAGCCTTGAGGAAAATTATTGGGACAGATATGGCGTTGGTTACACCGGGAATTCGTCCTATTGGGAGTGATAGAGGGGACCAAAAACGGATTATGACTCCAAAAGAAGCACTAAGTGCAGGTGCGAGCCATCTTGTGGTGGCGCGTCCAATCATTCAAGCAGATGATCCATTAGCTGCGACGAAGGAAATTTTAAAAGATATGGCAAGTTTTTCTGAATAATGATAAGAGAAAAGTGAGTAAAAAGGGTGTTTTATATAAAGGAAATGCATGAGTGAGAAAGCGTATTTTATAGGTGCTCATGCTTACTCTACTCCGGTTGTAGAACCAGGGCTGTATCTGGTATCAACACCTATTGGTAATCTTTCTGATATCACAATCCGTGCTTTGCAAGTTCTTGCAGGGGCCGATATATTGGCTTGTGAAGATACACGAATAACACGTATTTTGTTGACACATTACGGAATTCAGAGAAGAATTTTTGTTTATCATGAATATAACGCTCAAAAGATGATTTCGAAGTTATTGGCGGCTTTAGCAAATCATCAATCCGTAGCTCTCGTGTCGGACGCAGGAACACCACTGATCTCAGATCCGGGGTTTCGATTGGTGGAGGAAGCGCGCAAAGAGGGGCATAGAGTTATTCCTATTCCTGGTGCTTCGGCTCTTTTAGCTTCCGTTGTTACCACAGGGCTTCCGACAGATAGTTTTTTCTTTGCAGGTTTTTTAAGTGCAAAGAAAAAGCAACGTCAAAAGCGATTGGAGCAATTGAAATCGATTCCTTCAACGTTGCTCTTCTATGAATCACCCCACCGTCTTGTAGAAAGTTTGCAGGATATGGTTGCTGTTTTCACAGCTAATCGGTCTGCTGCGGTTTGTCGCGAATTAACAAAGAAATTTGAGACAATAAATGTTTCTAATTTAGGAGATTTGCTTGAATATTATAGCAAACAGGAGCGCATACGTGGGGAGATTGTTGTTGTGATTGGAGGGGAAGCAACGGCTTCTTTGGATCCTATATGCTTTCAAGAAATTGATGATATGTTGCAGGAATTGGTTGCTAAGTATCCTGCAGCAAAAGCAGCTGCTTTAGCTGCAAAAAAAACAGATTTAAAAAAGCAGGAATTATTTCAAAGATTAATGTTTTTAAAAGGAAATAAAGTTTGATGAAGGAAGGGACGTGATACAAAAAAAAGATAAGCAAAAGTTTTTTTATCGAGGTATCCGTTCAGAAAAATGGGCAGCTTGGTGGTTACGTTTGAAGGGGTTTCACATTGTTGCAAGGCGTTTTAAAACAAAAAGTGGCGAAATTGATTTAATTGCTCGACGTGGCAATCTTGTTTTGATTGTTGAAGTTAAAGCACGTTCTACACTATCTGAAGCAATGATGGCCGTTAGCCGAATGAATGAGAGACGTATTAAGGCTGCGGCAGATGTTTGGTTAGCACAGCAAAAAGATTACGCTGCTTTATGTGTGCGCTTCGATTTCATTGCAATTTTGCCGTGGCGTTTACCATATCATGTTTCAGGTTTCTTTGAGTCTCGTTAAGTTAGAACTTTTATGTTTCTTGAAAAAGAGAGAGATCGGAGAGCATCTCAATTTTATTTGCTAATAGAAAAAAGAAGTTTTTTGTGGATCTGATAGCGTGAGTAATAGTCAAAAGTTCACAGCACATTACTGACCATTTAGGAAGTATTTATTAGAGTTAATGTTGTGGTAGCGGACTGTGTATTTGTGAGAAATTTACCACTTTAATCATGTAGACTTGTAATCAACTGTGCAGTCGTACAAGAGATGAGAATAGCATGATGATTGAGAGCAAAACCCGCATTATATCATGATATTTGGTTAATTTATTCCAGAAGATTTTGTCATTATCTGCGGCATTTTCAGATATTGGGACAGTATTCACAAAAGTAGTTTTTTGAAGAAAAATAGTAGCAGGAATTCTTTTTATTTGTAGAGTTTGTTATTTAGGACTTTTGAGTTTTAAGTACAGTTAGATTGAAGTCTTTTTGTTTAAAGTAATGCAAGCGAGGATTAAAAGTGAAAATTGGTTTTTTGGGAACAGGGACTATTAGTGCTGCTATGGTAGATGGTTTAATGGCAAGCACTTTTGATGTTTCTTCGATTATTATTTCACCACGCAATGCGGGTATAGCAGAGCGTCTTTCTCGTAATTACGATAAAGTTGTCATTGCTGAAAACAACCAAACGTTATTGGATGAAAGTGATTGTATTTTTATCTGTTTGCGCAATCAAAGTGCAGAAGATATCTTACGTTCATTGCAGTTTCGTTCACAGCATTTTGTGGTTTCTGTATTAGCAATGTCAAGGGCAGCAGAAGTTGAAGGATGGATAAATCATAAGGTCTATCGCGCTGTTCCGCTTCCTTTTGTTGCAGAAAGAAAAAATTTAACACCAATTTATCCAGATCACCCTTTTTTACGGGGCCTGTTTGATTCGTTAGGGGGCACAATAGTTTTGGAAAAGGAAGATGATTTTAATCTTTTTATGACAGCTGGTTCACTTATGGGGGTTTATTTTAATTTTATAGAAACAGCACACCAGTGGTTGATAATGCAAGGCTTAGACAAGCAGCAATCTGCTCATTTTCTTACTATGATGTTTAGTAATCTTACAGATACAATGCGCAAAATAGTGAAAGATAGATCTTCACCTGGTATTAATTTTGCACTTCTCGAGAAAGAATTCTCGACTAAAGGAGGAACGAATGAGCTTTTATCAGACTGTTTCTCTCAGCAAGGGGGATCAGCCGCTTTAACGGAAGCATTAAAGATTGTTTTACAAAAAATGAGCATTGCACGTACAACTCGAAAAGATAGTTGACATATTTTCTATTTTTGATACAAATGTGTCAATAATAGGTTATTATTTAACAGACATGACGTCGCTCTATTGTTAGCTGCAATCGCAGCATGTCCCTCTTTATTTTTTCGTTATAGGGACGAGATTATGGCTTCTAGTATATTAACTAACAGATCTGCTATGACTGCTTTGCAGACACTTCGTGGTATTGACAACAATTTAGACAGATCCAAAGATCGTATTTCAACAGGTTTACGTATTGGTAATGCTTCTGATAATGCTGCTTATTGGTCTATTTCATCAATGATGAAACATGACAGTAACACAATGAGTGCTGTTGTTGATGCTATGAATTTAGGGAAAGAACAGGTGAGCATTGCTGCTACAGCTGTTGATGTAACCAAACAATCACTCGATGATATTCAGAAATCAATGGTTTCTGCCCGTGAAAAATCGAATGATGATATTACAAAAATTCAGGATTCTATTAAGGGAAATATGCAAAATATTTCTAATGCAATTCAGTCTGCTGCTTTCGGAGGAAAGAATGTTCTTTCTAATGGTGGTCAGAAGGTTGGTATTGCTGCTGGTTACCGTCGTGAAGGTTCAGCTGTTTATGTTGACATGATCGAAGTTGGTGGAGCTGAATTAAATTTCGGTGTTATGAAACCTGATGGTACCATTGATCTTACTGGGGGAATTCTACAAAACGTTTTCGGTACATCTGAAAAAGGTCTTGAAGATGGTCTTAAGGTTTTCAATGAAGCTGCTGAAAAGCAAAAGGGTTTAGAAGATGCTCTGGCTAAAGCAGAAGCTGACTATGCTGCTAACGCTAGTGAAGAAAATAAAACGGCGCTTGATGAAGCAAAGAAAGCTGTAGAAGACAATAAGGAAGACTGGACGAAAGCACAGAGTGACTTTAAAGTAATCGCTGATGCAATTACTTTGGCAGATTTTGTTGGGTTAGAAGGCATTGCTGATCTTCCTTCAGTTGCTCAAGAAATGATCTTTAGTGGAGTTCAGAAAACAATACGTCGTGCGGTTGATTTAACATTAACTGCAGGATCTAAGATTGGTTCTGCCGTTAACATGGTAGACAACCAGTTGAACTTTGTTAAAAAATTGCTAGACAATATTGATGCAGGTGTTGGTGCGCTTATTGATGCTGATATGAATGCAGAATCTGCAAAATTGTCAGCCTTGCAAGTTCAGCAGCAGCTTGGTATTCAGGCTCTTTCTATCGCAAATCAGGGCAGCCAGAACATCTTGGCTCTTTTCCGTAACTAATACGGTTTTCTTCAGATCTAAGAAAGGCCACGCTTCGCGTGGCCTTGCCTTTCTTTTAGGTTTTGAAAAAAGCAATATGAAATAAGATAAGGCGTATTCAAAAGTTGTGATAATACACTTAGTTAAAAATTTCAGATATACAATTGGTATCGCAAACATCATGGAAGTCACGACAAAAGAGTATTCAGGAATTTCTCTTTGTTTTCAGTAGAATTTTTGTGAGATATCAATATTTAAAAAGTAGGGGCGGTAATCACATATTTGGGTAAAGAGGACCTCCATTCCCTTGTGGACAAACCCAGTTAATATTCTGATTAGGATCTTTAATGTCGCATGTTTTGCAGTGTATGCAGTTTGAGGCATTGATGACATAAGTTTTTTGATTATCTTTCTCAAGCCATTCATAAACACCTGCAGGGCAATAACGTGCAGAAGGCCCTCCATAGATTTCATATTCAGAATTTTTCTGCTTTTCTGACGAGATTATTTCTAAATGGCATGGTTGATTATTTTCATGATGGGTATTTGAAAGTGCAACGCTTGAAAGGCGGTCAAAAGTCACGATTCCGTCTGGTTTTGGGTATGTAATAGGTTGTGATTTTTCTATAGGGTCAAGACAAGCATAATCGGGTTTTCCATGGGAAAGCGTTCCAAATAAGGAAAAACCAAAGAGTTGTTGCCACCATAGATCAAAGCCGACAATCTTCATTCCATATTTTGTACCATATTTTGCCCAAAGTGGTTTACTATTACGTACTTTATAAAGATCTTTTCCAATAGGACTTTTACGCCACTGTTCTTCGATTTCTGTAACTTCATCATGGGCTCGACCGTTTTTAAGAGCTGAAGCAATGTAATTAGCAGCTAGCATACCGGACAATATAGCATTGTGCGAACCCTTAATACGTGGAACATTGACAAAACCTGCGGCACATCCAATGAGTGCACCACCAGGAAAAACAAGCTTAGGGACAGATTGCCATCCTCCTTCATTTATGGCGCGTGCACCATAGGCAAGACGCTTTGCTCCTTTAAAAATTTCATATAATTCGGGATGTGTTTTGAAGCGCTGAAATTCTTCAAAAGGAGATAGATAGGGATTTTTGTAATCCAGATGAACGACGAAACCAACAGAAAGCAAATTGTCTGCTTGATGATAAATAAATCCCCCACCGTTTGTTTTATCATCTAATGGCCATCCTGTGAAATGCTGAACAAGGCCGCGGCTATGTTTTTGAGGGTTAATTTCCCAAAGCTCTTTTAAGCCAAGACCAAATTTTTGTGGTTCGTGGTTTTGGCCAAGATTAAATTTTTGCATTAATTTTTTTGTAACAGAGCCACGAGCTCCTTCTGCAATTAAGGTGTATTTTGCCTGTAAAATCATGCCAGGGGTGTAATTTTTTCCATAAGTTCCATCTTTTTCAATACCAAGATCACCTGTAAGAACACCAGTAACAGTGCCGTTATCACCATAAAGAACATCTGATACGGCAAAACCAGGGTAAATTTCAACACCGAGCATTTCAGCTTTTTTACTTAACCAGCGGCAAATTTCTCCAAGAGAAATAATATAGCAACCATTATTAGATAATATTCTTGGAAGCAAAATATTGGGTAATACTGAGGCATATTGAGGTTTCAGGAGAAAAAATTGCTCCCTAGTGACAGGTGCTTGAAAGGGATGATCTTGCTCGGTACGCCACTCTGGCAAAAGTGCATCAATACCGATTGGATCCATAATTGCACCAGACAAGATATGTGCACCCACTTCAGCGCTTTTTTCAAGAATGATGACAGAAAGTGCTGGGTCAATTTGCTTGAGACGAATTGCCGCAGAAAGACCTGCGGGGCCAGCTCCTACGATGACTACATCACATTCTATGCTTTCACGTTCGTAACGTACATTAGCACTCATGGTTTATGAGTCTCCTCAAATTCATAGAGCCTTTTCTAATTCAGGGATAATCTGGTGCAAATCGCCGACGAGAGCATAGTCTGCAATACGCATGATGGGAGCTTCCTCATCTTTGTTAATAGCAACAATAACTTTCGCGTTCATTATACCAGCTAAATGCTGGGTAGCGCCGGAGATTCCGATAGCAATATATAGTTCAGGGGAAACAATTTTTCCTGTTTGTCCAATTTGCCAATCATTGGGAGCATAATCAGCGTCAACCGCTGCTCTGCTGGCACCTATAGCAGCATTTAGTTTATTTGCCAGTGGTAAAAGAAGTTTCATAAATTGTTCTTGTGAACCAAGTCCACGTCCACCTGATATAATGACCTGTGCTGAAGATAAGTTAGGGCGGTCGCTTTGGGTAGTTTCTTCTTTTACGAAAAAGGAAAGATTAGGGTTTGGAGCGGGTGTAATTGTGTTTATGGGAGCAGAATTTCCCCGGGGCGCTGGAGTAAAAGAGGCTGTACGTACTGTTATGATTTTTTGTCTGTCACTTGTGCGTACAGTTTCAATAACGTTACCTGCATAAGTCGGTCGTTTGAAAGTATCAGGTGCGACAATCTCGATAATATCTGAAATTTGCATAAGATCGAGAAGAGCGGCTACACGCGGCATAATATTTTTTCCAATGCTGGTAGAAGCTGCCATGATAACATCATAATTTTTGGCAAGTGCGATGATTGTTGCAGTTATAGGTTCAGCTAATTGGTGAGTTAAATAATCTGCTTCAGCAACAAGAATTTGTCGTATATTAGCCAATGAAGCAGCTTCTTCAGCAACGGCTCGAATCATTGTTCCACAGACCAATATGTCAATATCGTTACCGATCTGTTGAGCTGCAGTAAGTGCTTTTGCAGTTTCTATTAATAGGGAATGATTGTTATGTTCAGCCAATAGAAGAATTGCCATTGGTATTACCCTTTTCTGTACTGTTGCTTTTACCTGTTTTTGCGCTGTGTATCGAAGATAATTTATCTTTCAGGATATAGGCAAGTTCTGTAACACTATTTACAGTAATTCCAGCTTGGCGTGGTTGAGGTTCCTCAACCTGTAGAATTGCTAAACGTGCTTGTGTATTGATATTGAGATCAGCTATTTTCCTTCGCTCTATGGTTTTCTTTTTTGCCTTCATAATATTAGGGAGAGAAGTATAACGTGGCTCGTTTAAACGAAGGTCAGCAGTTACGACGATAGGAAGAGGAAGACGAATTGTTTGCGTTCCACCGTCTATTTCCCGGGTAACTGTTGCTTGTTTGTTATCTATGTCGACGTGTGAGGCGAAAGTTGCTTGCCCCCATCCAAGAAGTGCTGCAAGCATTTGGCCCGTCTGATTGCTATCATCGTCAATGGCTTGTTTCCCAAGAAACACAATATCAGGCTTCTCTTCAAGAACAAGGGCTTTAAGTGTTTTGGCTATTGCTAGGGGTTCAAGAGATTTTTCAGTTTCGACAAGGATAGCACGATCAGCGCCCATTGCAAGTCCTGTTCTTAAAATTTCTTGAGCTGCTTCTGAACTAATTGAGACAAGAATGATTTCTGAAATTTTTCCTGCTTCTTTTTGACGCACAGCTTCTTCTACAGCAATCTCATCAAAGGGATTCATAGACATTTTAACATGAGATAAATCAACACCCGTGCCATCAGCTTTAACACGTATTTTGATATTATGGTCCACGACACGTTTAACAGCGACAATCACCTTCATAACGATCCCTTTGATTTATATGATCATGGGTATAATGTACCAGTTCTAGAAAACCAAATCATCCAAAATTAAATTTCTACCATAATCCGTTTCTGGTTATACCATTGTTTGCTAAGCTATATGTTTCATATAGCTAGGTTGTATCTTAGCAAATTATTTATTTAATCTTTTTACAGATTTTAAAAATTTATTTACCAAAATAGATTAAACTTCCCCAGTCGATATGATTTTTGGAGCCGTGTAATTAGGGGACAGCATCCGTGAATACAGAGTATCGTGTTGCAAATTTAGCTACAGATGATAAATCTTCAACTGTTGGTCTTCAGCGTGGGCGGGATGTGCAGAGCCCTGCGGAGATGACAATATCGAATGTTTCTGCAAGATTGCGCTTCATTTATGCGCAGATGCAGAAAAAGCAGATGCAGAAAAAAAGGGAACGATTCGTGTAGCTGTGCGCAGTTTTTCAGATAGTGAAGTTAAGTCTTATTTGGATGATATTAGTCGTGCAATTCTAGCTGAGCATCGTGCGCGTGAGAAAGCACAGGAGCAAACTCTTGAATATTTAAATGCCATAAAAATTCTCATTCAATCGTTTCGTCACGAAAAAAATTTTTAAGAATTTAGATAATTTATGTACAGTGTGATAGTCTGCACTTTGTACACAATCTCCTGCTTCTATCGTAGAGTACTTCGTCTATAGTTGTGTCAGGAAGCGCAGGTATGGTCTTTATGTTGAGGAAAAAGATTTTAAATTCAATATAAATATGATCGATAATTATCGTAATACGTGAGGACTATTCCGCAACGGGTTCTGTGAATTTTGTAAGGGGTAGTTTTATGCAAGGGAGAAGTTCTAGAACATAATTACTTAATCATTGAAGCAAGGGCGTTTTTGTATGCAGAGGGGGTTATTTTGGGCGTCATTTTGGGGATGAAAAGTTAGGAAATTGATATCATTGCAGAGATATGTTTAATGCCACTTTAGATGCAGGGTATCGCAAATGCTTTCTTTTTAGGCTGAAAAAAAAGAAATATTAGAGGAGTTTTATCTTTTACGGAAGATACGCAAAAAGAAAAAAATAGGTACGACAATTACTGCACCTGTTGCAATTAGGTGAGCGATGTTTACAAAAGTTATTAAGCCCGCGTCCCACAAATCTTCAAAATATATGACTAGTTGTTCAATGAGGCTTGTAAATGTCCATCCAAAAAGATTCATTACGATTCCGACGAGTAATGAAATAATGAGAATTTTAACAAAAACGCGTCCTGGTGTTCCACCAAGAAATGAATGAAGAGAGTTAGACAAATTTTTTCTCCTGTATATCATAACGGGTTTTTAACATAATTCATTGCATGCTGTAGGGCAATGCTGTTTATTGTAACGTAAAAGAGTAGGAAATTTTTTACCGTCTGGCATGGGTATGGTAATCGTATCGCCTCAGCGTTTGATGAAGTTTTTGTAGGTAAGTTTAAGGCTCCTCCTGTTATTTTGAGCCATCAAGTGCTTTCCTATATACTTTGTCTCAAATTATGGTTTCAAAGGAATGTGTTTATGGATATCATTTATTTTAGTTAACGGTATTTTTGTTTGAAAATTTGGGCTAAATATTCTAATTTTTAAGCGAATTGGAAATATGGTAGATCTGTTTACTGAAAAAATAGTAGCAACGAACGTTGCAGAATTTAGTGTTTCTGAAATATCTGGTGCCTTAAAACGTGTTGTGGAAGGCAATTTTGGTTACGTGCGGGTGCGTGGGGAAATATCAGGTTATAGAGGCGCTCATGCTTCAGGACATGCTTACTTTGCTTTAAAAGATGATAAGGCTCGGTTAGAAGCTGTAATCTGGCTTAGCACTATGAAAAGGCTTTCTTTTCCTCCTGAAGAGGGAATGGAGGTGATCGCTGTTGGTAAACTTACCACTTATCCTGGATCATCAAAATATCAAATAGTAATTGATTCTCTTGAGCCAACAGGCATTGGTGCCTTGATGACTCTTTTAGAAAATCGCAAGAAAAAGCTTGCAGAAGAAGGATTATTTGATGAATCCAAAAAGAAGGTTTTGCCTTATATGCCTCAGATTATAGGGGTTGTAACATCACCAACAGGGGCTGTCATTCGTGATATTATTCACCGGATATTAGATCGTTTTCCATTGCATATTTTGGTTTGGCCTGTGCGGGTTCAAGGAGAGTCAAGTGGTCAAGAAGTTTCTTCTGCCATCAGAGGGTTTAATAATCTTGTGGGGGATGGGCCTGTGCCAAAGCCTGATATCATCATTGTTGCACGTGGAGGTGGAAGCTTAGAAGATTTATGGGGATTTAATGATGAGGAAGTTGTTCGTGCTGTTCATGATTCAGCCATTCCAGTCATTTCTGCGGTTGGACATGAAACGGATTGGACTCTCATCGATTATGTTGCCGATTGGCGAGCTCCAACTCCCACTGCCGCAGCGGAAAGGGCTGTTCCTGTTAAGATTGATCTTGAGGCACATTTAGCATCACTTAATGTGCGTTTCCGTGTCAGTTTTTCCCGTTATTTTGAATTTCATCGACAAAGATTACGTGCTCTTTCACGGGGGATGCTTACAGCTGATCAGTTATTTGCTTTACCGCGTCGTGGTGTCGACGAACTTTCGAGTCGGTTACAGCGTGTTCTTTGTGTGAGCCGTGAAAAAAGACAGTTTCACTACTATGCTCTTAGTTTGCGGTTTTCTTCACGTTTGCTCAACACAGAAAGAGCGCGGCGTGCTGTAGGAGAATATACTGGACGTTTTTACCGCGCATTTTTACGAAATGTTGAAAAACAACGCACTCAAGTAGAAGTAGCGTTCAGGATTTTGAGAAGCACCTCGTATCAAAATGTTTTGGAACGTGGTTTTGTTTTGGCTTTAGGAAAGGACGATAAGCCGATTAAACGTTTCGCCCATTTGCCTGAGGATGGCCGGATAAATTTGCGCTTTTTTGACGGGGATGTGAGTATTTTAACACAGCACCGTCCTTTTAGGAAAGCCTCTAAAAATGAACAAAAAAAGTTATCAGAAGATGAGCAGGGATCCCTTTTTTGAGATAGAAAAGCCAGTTGGTGATAATGGGCTTCTTATGGGAGTAGATGGGAAGCTGCGTTGTTCATGGGTAGGAAGTGACCCACTTTATTGTGCATATCACGATAATGAATGGGGAAAAGTTATCTTTGATGATCGCCTTTTGTTTGAAAAGATATGTCTTGAAGGTTTTCAAGCAGGGCTCTCTTGGTTAACTATTTTGAAAAAAATTCTTCATTTTCGTAATGCATTTGATCATTTCGATCTGGAAAAGATTGTTTGTTATGACGAGGAAAAAATCAAAAAGTTACTTCAGGATCGAGGGATTGTGCGTCACCAAGGAAAAATAAGATCGGTGATTAATAATGCTTTTAAAGCACAAACTATCATAGCAGAATGGGGCAGTCTTTTTCGTTATTTTTGGTCTTTTCAGGCACTGAAACATGGGTCTTTTGAAAAAGAAAGTCTCCAAATAAAGCAAGGAAATTCTGCAACATTCGCATCTATTCATCTTGCCAAAGATTTGAAAAAGCGTGGCTGGACGTTTGTCGGTCCAGAAATATGTCACTCTTTTATGCAGGCTGTTGGGATCATAAACGGTCATCTTGACGGATGTTTTTGTCGACAAGAGAGTAAAGGTTTTTGTTATGAAGTATTATCTTAAAGCATTTTTTATTCTTAAAAGTAAAAATTAAATGCTATAGGGGTTCATCTCCATTATTAATACTGTTATTTATTGTATATTTTTGATGTATTTAAAATATTAATAGTATGAATCATGAAAAATTATCTGTATTTATTTAATAAATATTATTTAATCTTTATTAAGATAAAAGTAATAATGTAAAAAAACTCATAATATTTGCATTCAGCATTTTTTAGTGTAAAGTTACTAGCTTTGTCGTGTGTGATGATCAAGTTTTTAGAGAATTTTTGGGGAGTGGTGTTACTATGAGTGTGAAAAAAAATATGTTTAAGATGAGTTCTTCTTTTGTATCCTTATTTGTTGCGATGGGGTTATTGTCACAACAAATCTTAGCGAAAACACCTGCAGATACACTTGTGATGGCTTGGAATATTGATGGAATCAATACATTTGATCCAGCTCAGCTAAATGATGTTTATAGCAATGAAATTATGATGAACATTTGTGATAGCTTGGTCGATTCTTCTCCAGATGACGCTACTAAAATGCTTCCTAGTTTGGCAAAAAATTGGGATATTTCAGGAGATGCTAATACGGTAATTACTTTTCATTTACGTGATGATCTCAAATTCTTTGATGGCCGGCCTGCTCGTGCTCATGACCTTGTTTGGAGTATGAAGCGAATTGTTAAGTTAAAGATGGCTGGTGCGGCGGCATTTAATGAGTATGGCATCACGGAGCAAACGGTTGATGATGCTATTCAGAAGATAGATGATACAACTATTGTCATGAAATTTGACAAGCATTATCCGGGAGAACTTATCTTGAGTAGTATTGCTGCTAGTCGTGCTGCAATGCTTCTTGATCGTGAAACAATCATGAAACACGAAAAAGATGGCGATATGGGAAACAAGTATTTGGCAACTCATGCGGCGTGTGTTGGAGATTATGATTTAGCTCGTTGGCTTCCTGGAGAATTAATTTTATTGCGTGCTAATTCCAATTACTGGGGGGAAGCTCCTAAGCTTAAACAAATTTTGATTCGCCATGTTCCTGAATCTGAGACACAGCGTTTATTGTTGCAAAAAGGTGATGTAGATGTAGCGCGCAATTTAACACCTGAGGCTTCAGAAAGCCTAAGGAAAGAAGGGCATGCTGATGTAAAAAAAATATTGCAACCAGCTATGTTTTATTGGGGTTTAAATATGACAAATCCCATTTTTGCTAATGAAAAAGTCCGTTTAGCTATGCGCTACCTCATTGATTATGACGGCTTAGGAGAAACTGTCCTTAAAGATGTAGGTATTCCTCGTTCTAGTTTTATTCCAATTGGCACTTTAGCTGCTTTGGATGAAAAAGAGGGAAATTACTTTGAGCTCAATTTGGAAAAAGCAAAGCAGCTTTTAAATGAAGCAGGTTATCCCGATGGATTTGAGGCAAATTTTCTTACTGGAAATACTGCATATTCCTTATTAATTGCCCAATCTATTCAGGACAATGCAGCGAAGGTAGGGGTCCGTATTAAGATTGAGCGTATAGGAGGAGCTCAATTATTTTCAAAAGTTGCATCGCGTTCTTTTGATACGGTTCTTTTAGGATGGAACAGTGAGTCTGTTGATCCTCATGCGATGTCTTCACGGGTTATTTATAATCCTGATAATAGATTTGAAGCTAAGAATACGGCGTACCCCAGTTGGCAACATGGATATTTTGATGAAGAAATGAACCGTAAAGTTGAGGACGCCTTATTCGAAGGTGATTTAGAGAAAAGGGTGCAGAAGTACGTTGATTTGCAACATGAATTTATGGAAAAAGGGCCATATGTTTTTATTTTTCAGAAATATAATATTGTTGCCACTGCGCCCTCCATTAAAAAGTGGTTCTGGAATGATATGTCACGCATTTATTACAATTTAATTGAAAAATAAGCATATTTCAGCGGTACCAAATACTAAAATAAGTTGGCAGTGCGGCTAGTGAAAAGGGGTATTGTGTTGCATTTATATTTCAGGGTGTAAGAGATTGAAGTGAGATCTCTTTTACCTTGGATAGTACTAGTGTGTGCATGAAATGCTGAATATGTGGTAAGTAGTGCATGAGATGCAGTTATTTTAGTATTATTGTTATTAGTTGATTACTGCAGTAGTAAATTAAGAATTTAAAATATTATTTACCCTCAATGAGATGTTGATGTTTGTCTTATGATCTTTTAAGGACAGTGGAGAGGGTTTAAAGGAGATTATGGAAAGATACATAAGGTCGTATGATGGGAGTATAAAAAATGTCTAAGTACCGTTATATTTTATCATGCTTGATGGTTTTTTGTAGTGGGTTATCGTCAACAGCACAGGGGGTATCATCTAAAGATACGTTGGTAATGGCATGGAATATTGATGCTATTAGTCATTTCGATCCTGCGCAGTCTGTTGAAGTTGTAACGAGTGAATTGTTGAGCAATATGTGTAGTTCATTGGTACAGTATGATCAGTATGATCCTATGAAGATTCGTCCTGCCATGGCTCGATCTTGGGATGTCTCAGATGATGGAAAGGTGATTACATTTCACCTTCGTGATGATTTAAAATTTTATGATGGAAGGGGTGCAACTGCACAAGATCTTGCCTGGTCTATGCACCGGCTGGTTAAACTAGGGGCTGGTTATGCCCAATCTTTGATGGACTATGGGTTTACGAAAAATAATGTTGAGAAGGATATTAGAGCTCTTGATGATAGAACTTTACAAATAACGTTTAATAAGTCATATCCCACGTATCTTGTGTTGAGCGCTATTGCGCAATCTTATGCTTCAGCATTACTTGATAGAAAAACACTTGAAGAAAATGCTATTGATGGTGATATGGGAAACAAGTATTTGGCGACACGTTCGGCTTGTGTTGGCCCTTATAGGTTAGAGCGTTGGTACCCAGGAGAACGGGTCGTTCTGAAGGCAACAGAGCATTATTGGGGGAGTGCCCCAAAAATTAAACAAATTGTCGTTGTGCATGTTGCAACGTCTGAGAGCCAAAGACTCCTCCTGGAAAAGGGTGATGTTGATGTGGCACGTGATCTTTCATCCGAAGATGTCTTAGGCTTGGAAAAACAGAATGGATTGGTTAAAATTAACCGTGTTTTGCGGCCACAAAGTATTTATTTGTCATTGAATAATAAGAAGACAGTTTTTTCTCACGAAAAGGTGCGTTTGGCTCTTCGTTATTTGATAGACTATGATGCTCTTGAAAAAACTATTTTGAAGGGAATTGCGATTTCCCGTGCAAGTTATATGCCATTAGGGGTAATGGGTGCTTTGAATAAGGAAGAAGGGGTACCATTTACATTAGATTTAAGAAAAGCAAAAGAGTTGATGAGCGATGCGGGGTATTCTGGTGGATTTAAGGCTGATCTTCTTGTTGGAAGTCTTTCTTACGCATCATATGTTGCTCAGTCTATACAAGAGAATGCAAAAAAAATTGGTATTGAGCTTAAAATTGAAAAGATGGCACAAGCCCAGTTGCTAAGTCGTGTTCGTAGTGGAAATTACGATATGGCAATTATGGGGTGGAATGTCGTTGATGTAGATGGGCATGTTGCATCTTTGCGTCACGTCTTTAATCCTGATCCGACATTTACGAAAAAGTATAGCATGTATCTGGCTTGGCGTTCTGGTTACTATGACGCAAAAGCAAATGAGATGGTAATGAATGCTCTGTTTGAAAAAGATCAAGAAAAACGCCTTAAGCAGTATCGCAATCTGCAGCGTCATATGCTCTATCATGGGCCTATGGTCTATCTATGTCAGACATACAACATTGTTGGGACAGGGCCTATGGTAAAAGAATGGGTTTGGAATAGCTTTTCAATTTACTACAGTAAAATAGAAAAATATGAGAATTCCTTATAAATATTGGTTATTTTAGGAAAAAATATTTAAATTTTTATGGGGGGAGAAGAAGGTATTGCCGTACGTACACTTTAGATCATGTAGGAAAAACTGTAATGACCTCATTGTTTTTACAAGCCAATGTAGCAACTTTTAAAAAGATGAGAGCATTGCGGATGTATGTGTTTTTTTTCAAATTACTTAAGCTGTGTACCTCCGTTTTTGTTACATTGCTTGGCTTGGTAACAATTACCTTTTTTATTGGGCGTTTTTTGCCCATAGATCCTGTTCTTTCCGTTCTTGGTGATAATATTAGTCAAGAAGCGTATGATGTGATGTTCCACAAGTTAGGCCTTGATCGACCATTAGCTGTTCAATATTGGTATTATCTGCAGAATGTTTTCTCATTTGATTTTGGAGATTCTTTAATTTCTGGGCGTGCTGTTTTATCTGATATTGCACGTGTATTTCCTGCAACATTAGAGCTTGCAACAGTCGCTATCATAATTAGTACAAGTTTTGGTATTCCACTTGGTGTTTTTGCAGCTATGTATCGCGATTCATGGATTGATTATTTTGTGCGTATTTTCTCATTAATTAGTTATTCAACACCGACTTTTTGGTTAGGATTGATGGCACTATTGGTGTTTTATGCTCATCTTGGCTGGATTGGTGGTCCAGGGCGTATTGATTTTTTGTATGAATATTCTTTTGAATCCAAAACAGGCTTTTTTCTCGTTGACACTGCTATGCAGGAACAGTGGGAAGCTTTCGGTAATGTTTTTAGCCATATCATTATGCCGGCTTTAATTTTAGCATCTAGTGGGATGGCTTATATTAGTCGTATGGTTCGTGGTTTTATGATTGAACAGCTCAATCAGGAGTATATTGTCACTGCACGTGTTAAAGGGTTATCGTGGGGACGAACAGTTTGGAGCCATGCATTTCGTAATGCAGCCGTTCAAATTATTACAGTTGTTGGCCTTTCTTATGCTTTTCTATTGGAGGGAGCTGTTTTAACGGAAACGGTTTTTGCTTGGCCTGGTTTTGGACGTTATTTAACAAACGCGCTTTTGGCGGGAGATATGAATGCAGTTTTAGGCTGCACACTGCTTGTAGGGTGTATTTTTATCGCAATTAATTTACTTTCTGATTTACTCTACCGAATTTTCGATCCAAGGACACGTTGAATATGAGAATAGCTAATGATAATGAACCGAGAGCGTCATCTTCTCCGGATTGGTTGGATGGAGCTGTTCCACAGTCAGTGATGCAAGCAAATACACAAAAATTGTATTATTTTCTGGTTCGATTTTTGGGCAACTTCTCGGCTGTATTTGGTTTAGTTATCCTTTTTGTTATAGTTATTTGTGCAATTTTTGCGCCTTTGATTTCTACTCATGATATTGTGGGAAGTAATCTTTCTGATCGATTGCAACCACCTTCTGTGCAACATTATTTTGGAACAGATGAATTGGGGCGGGATGTTTTTAGTAGACTGATTTTTGGTACGCGCATTACCCTTTATATTGTTTTTCTTACTACGGTTATTGTGGGCCCAATAGGTTTGATTGTAGGGACTGCCTCTGGTTATATAGGTGGGTGGGTTGATATGGTTTTTATGCGTGTTGTTGATATTTTTTTCGCTTTTCCAGGTTTAATGTTGGCTCTTGCTTTTGCTGCAGCTTTAGGTCCAGGTATTGAAAACGCTGCGATTGCAATATCAATTGTATCATGGCCATCGATAGCGCGTCTAGCGCGCGCAGAAACGCTGACCGTGCGTGCATCTGATTATGTTTCGGCAGTTGCTTTGCAGGGAGCATCTTCGTGGCGGATTATCTTGTTTCACATTGTACCAATGTGTCTTCCTTCGGTAATTGTGCGGTTAACATTAAATATGTCTGCGGTCATTTTGACTGCTGCAGGTCTTGGCTTTTTGGGATTAGGTGCTCAACCACCAATGCCTGAATGGGGAGTAATGCTATCAACTGGTCGTGAATTTATGATGACAAGTTGGTGGTTAGCGGCGGTTCCTGGTTGTGCGATACTTTTTGCAAGCCTTGCTTTTAACCTTTTAGGTGATGGGCTTCGTGATGTATTGGATCCACGCAATGGATAAAAAATTATTAGAGATAGAGGATCTACGCATTTCATTTCCTGTTGTGGGTGGTATTTCGGACGTTGTGCGTGGTGTTAGCTTTTCGTTGAGGAAAGAAAAAATAGGAATTGTTGGTGAATCTGGGTCTGGTAAGTCAATGACCGGGCGTGCAATTTTGAAGTTAAATCCGAAATCTGCAATTGTCACTGCGAAAAAGATGCATTTTAACGGTATAAATTTACTAAATGCACGTGAAAAGCAAATGCGAAGTATTCGTGGAAGACATATTTCAATGATTTTGCAAGATCCCAAATACTCGCTTAATCCATTGATCCGAATTGGAGATCAGATTATGGAGGCTTATTGTGTTCATTATCGTGTCTCGAAAATGGAGGCGCGAGAAAGGACAGCATCTATGTTAGAATCTGTCCATATCCGTAATCCTGAGCATGTTATGCGATTATTTCCTCATGAAATATCGGGTGGAATGGGACAGCGGGTTATGATTGCTATGATGCTGATTCCTAATCCTGATTTGATCATTGCAGATGAGCCGACATCTGCACTTGATGTTACGGTAAGATCTCAGATTTTAACAATATTGGATGAGCTTGTCACACAATCTGGAACTGGACTTATTTTTATCAGTCATGATTTGAATTTAATTGCTGATTTTTGTGATCGTGTTTTAGTGATGTATGCCGGTCGTGTATTAGAAGAATTGCGTGCATGTGATTTATCTCGGGCATGTCATCCTTATACAAGGGCTTTATTAGCGAGTTTACCACGGCTTGATAATCCGGTTGATATGCTGTCTGTTCCTGAACGAAATTCTGATTGGTTGTATGGTCCAACAATCATCAATGGTGTTGAGAAGGAGTCACCATGACCGATTGTAAAAATATCATTGATATTTCTAATTTGTCTGTAACGTTTAAGAATGGATATGAAGAAGTAGAAGTTGTTAAGGATGTTAGTTTTTACATCAAGAGTGGTGAGTCCTATGGATTAATCGGTGAGTCAGGGTGTGGAAAATCAACGATTTTAAATTCGTTAATTGGGCGTATTTCCCATTATAGTGGGCGCCTCGCTTTTAGCGGGAAAGAAATTCCTAAAAAAAGAAATAAAGCTTTTTTACGTCGTGTCCAAATGGTTTTTCAGGATCCGTATGCTTCGCTTCATCCAAGAAAAATGGTTCACACTGTTCTTTCAGAGTCTCTCGCGATTCATGATATGGATAATAGAAGGGAGCGAGTGCACGATATTTTAAATTCTGTGGGGTTAGCTCCTTCGTTTCTTTACCGTTATCCACATGAATTGTCAGGAGGGCAGCGTCAACGTGTTGCTCTTGCGCGTGCTTTGATCATTGAGCCAGAAATTTTGTTACTTGATGAACCTACATCTGCCTTGGACGTGTCTGTTCAGGCTGAAATTTTGAATTTGCTAAAGTCACTGCGAGAGGAAAGAAAGCTAACCTATTTGATGGTATCCCATGATCTTGCTGTTGTTTCTCACATATGTGAGCGTATTGGTATTATGCATAAAGGGAGTGTTCTCGAAGAACTAAGTAATGAAGATTTGCGTCGTTTATGTGCAAAAAACGATTACACAAAAATGTTTTTTAGAGCTAGTACTAAAGCTGTTTCCCGTGGGGAATAAGCGTTGAAAGCTAGTGAAAATAACGCGGCTTTTAAAAAAGCAAAAAACTTTTCAGAAATTGCCACGAAAAAATGGTAGCGGAGGAGGGATTTGAACCCCCGACACAAGGATTATGATTCCTCTGCTCTAACCTACTGAGCTACTCCGCCAACTAATGTAGCACAAGCACCATGAAGCGACTTCACTGTGATATAAGAGTTGGAATAGTGAGATGTCAAGCATCGTTTTAAAGCTTTTCTCTTGTCATTCCGTTCCATCCTCGATATGAAATGGGTTGAAAATGTCATTTTCGTATAATTTACAGGGTAAGGTGTAGGGTATGGCACCACGTATTGCAGTTTTGGGATGTGGTCATTGGGGGAAAAACCATATACGAACTCTCCATGGTCTCGGGCTTTTGAAGGCTGTTTCGGATATTGATTTTGATCGTGCTGTAGATTTGGCACGTATTTATGGTGTTGAGTCTGTTACACCTGATGATCTTTTTGCCAATGCTGATATTGATGCGCTAATTTTAGCATTGCCCCCGCAATTTCATACAGAGAATGTTGTACGAGCTGTTAAAAATGGTAAGGACGTTTTAGTTGAAAAGCCAATTGCCTTAAATATGGTTGATGCAGAATATCAAGTCCGGATTTCCCGTGAGTATGGACGCATTTTGATGGTTGGTCACATTTTGCGTTTTCATCCTGCTTTTGAGAAAATATGCGAACTAGTAGAGAGCGGGGAATTAGGGGATGTGCGTTATATTTATTCTCACCGACTGGGTTTTGGGAAATTTCATACGCATAGTGATGCTTTATGGGATCTTGCACCTCATGATCTTTCAATGATTCTAGCTTTAACGAAATGCGAGCCTTCTAAAGTTCGTGGAGAAGGGACGACTGTGGTTGGATGCCTTTCTGATTTCGCACATATTCACATGGAATTTTCCAATGGCATATGCAGTCACCTGTTTACTTCACGTCTTTCCCCTTATTGCGAGAGGCGTTTAACGGTCATTGGCACAAAGGCAATGCTTGTCTTTGATGATATGGAACCGTGGGATCGCAAGTTGGCATACCGCCATTTTTCTGTTTGGCAGGAGGGGGATAATTTTTGTTCAAATGCGAGTGAGCCTAACTACATTAATCTTAATGAGGATTTACCACTTACTCGTGAATTATTGCATTTTCGTCATTGTATAGAGACGCGTCAGTCGCCTCGTACGAGCGCTTATGATGCTCTCGTCATTTTGCGAATTTTGGCTACCGCTGGTGTTAGTTCGCGTGAGTAAAATAGGGCTTTCAAATTATTTTGACGATTATATGGAGTGAATATGCAATTTATCAATCTCAGAGTACAACGCGCACGGATTGAAGGCAAAATTAATGCTGCAATTGCGTGTGTAGTAGCTAGTGATAAGTATATTTTGGGAAAACAGGTAACAGAATTTGAGGAAAAGCTTGCGGACTATCTTGGTGTTAGGAATGTTATTGCATGTGCAAATGGGACAGATGCTTTGATGATGCCTCTTATGGCAAAGAATATTGGTCCAGGTGATGCTGTTTTTTGTCCTAGCTTTACATTTTGTGCGACGGCTGAGGTTATTGCTTTAGTAGGAGCGGAACCAGTTTTTGTAGATGTTATGCCTGATACATTTAACATGGATGTTAGTAAATTAAGCTCAGCTATTGAAATGATTAAACGAGAAGGGCGTTTTAAACCGAAGGCTGTCATTGCCGTTGATTTATTTGGACTTTCTGCAGACTATACTCAAATTTCTAAAGTAGCTGAAAAGGAAAATCTCTTTGTTATTGAAGATGCAGCTCAAGCGATAGGTGGTAAAGTTGGGAATATCATGTGTGGGGGATTTGGTGATGTTGCTGCAACCAGTTTTTATCCAGCAAAACCACTAGGTTGTTATGGTGATGGAGGAGCTATGATGACCAATGATGATGATCTTGCTAAGATTTTGCGTTCAATTTTGTTTCATGGTAAAGGAGAAACACAATACGATAATGTACGCATTGGTTTGAATTCACGTTTAGATACAATTCAGGCTGCGATCTTGCTAGAAAAGCTTGCTATTTTTGAAGATGAGATGGAAAGACGTACGGTAATTGCTCAACGTTATTTTCATGGTCTAAGAGATGTTGTGACTGTTCCACACATAGAGGCAGGTACCCGTTGTGCTTATGCACAATATACAATTAAGGCAGATCAGCGTGATGAGCTGCAATCTTACCTACGAAAAAATAATATTCCTACAATGATTTATTATAAAACTCCCTTGCATTTGCAGAAGGCTTATAAGGATTTTTCTTGGGTACATGCTTCACTTTCTATATCCGAATCTTTAGGGAACACCGTTCTTAGCTTACCTATGCATCCTTATTTATTGCAGAGTGATCAGGATATGATAATTCAGAAAATAAGGGATTTTTACAATTCTTAAAGAAGTTCCTCTGCAGAGAAGCTTCTTTTACAAGCTTCTTTTAACACATGAACAATCTTAGGGTATTTGTGTGTGGTTATTATGAGCTTTTAAACAAATTATAATCACTGTACGGGAAAGAATATCTAACAAAGATGATTTTGTTTTGGATAATTATAATTCTTTTGTACAAGACAATTTATTCAAAATCTTTTTTGTGTAGGAGCCATTTTTTTCGTATATGAGATGCAAGATCATCTTTACTCTTAGAGCTTTGAATAAGTAGATGCAAAGGTGAGTTGCAATCTTTTTGTAGGATTATTTGAGCAGCCAATGTTGCTGCAAGATCTTTAGTTTCTTCACGTAATTCATTGTAGAGTTGATTATTAGAGGTTGTATCTATATTCGTTTGGATTTCTTGTAGGCGTTGCTGATAGTGTGCTATTT
The DNA here is from genome assembly GCF_001281405.1 of Bartonella ancashensis. Lineage (NCBI taxonomy): Bacteria > Pseudomonadati > Pseudomonadota > Alphaproteobacteria > Hyphomicrobiales > Bartonellaceae > Bartonella > Bartonella ancashensis. Next base: position 776,651 of record NZ_CP010401.1, read on the forward strand.
TTTCGTGCATAGACTTCGTTTCCGTTACAAAGATATTATCTTCAAAAAGGCACACTTATACAATAGACTCTATTTTGGGAAAACAAATAAGACATTATATAACGTATCTTCGGTTATCTATATTACAAAGAATCTCTTTCTTATTTATTTGTAGTATACTGGATGCAAGAATCCACTGTACAGAGAAAAAATATTTCATTTAGTAGGAAGGCATGCAAGAACAAGCAGCCAAGGGGCCACAATTAAGAATGAAAAAGATTGATTAAACATTGATGTATCGTTTTTAGTAAGAATTTTTAGAATGGATTCCATGTTGGCATGGGTGTTAATTTTAAATAGCCCATATTTATGCCAATACGAGCTCCAATACCCGTACGTATTGGGATTAGGAGGATGTCGTTGTATTTTAAAACGTGGAAACCAACACCTGCAATTAAATAAGCTGAACCTGAGAGACCACCGTAGCGTCCCCACAAGTTTTTTATATCATCGAGATTATAGACCAAAATCATTAAGCGCGAACCTTGACCACCGAAGTCCCATCCTACAGATGGTCCTTGCCAAAATACTTTGCGCTTATCATAATTTTTAGAAAAAACGTATCCCTCACCATAAGTTAGTCCAGCGAAAAAAGCGCCAGAAGCTTCTTCTCCTAAAATATAAGCACTTGGAAGGCCATATTGTGAGAATATTTTTTCAACGACAGTTGCTATATTTCCAGTCATTTTGCCAAAAAAAACATGACCGGAAGTGATAATTTCATTCATCGAGTAATTTCGATCATCTTCTACTCCTTTATGTTGAGTATGTTGAGCGTTCGCAATACATAAAGTCGTTGACGAGTTTATAGTAACACAGAATATTAAAAGTACAATTTTGTACCAACGTGATAAAAAAGAGAGAGACATAGGATTTTTCTTTTGTTAATTGTGGGTGAAGTAGTGATTTTATCCAATTTTTGTAACCAAGTTATCAAAATCTTTAAATATTTTTAAAGTGGATTTCTAGCATAATTGTTAAATTTTTGTATATATATTTAGTATTAAGAGCTCTGTTTTAAAATGAATTTTGTTTTCAGAGTTGAGGAGTTTTGAGTTTATGATGTTAGCTGCTTCTTTGAAGTCTGTGGATTTTGCCAATCTGCTTTGTAGCCGTATTTGTCATGATTTAGTTTCGCCTATTAGTGCTATTCAGAACGCGATGGAGCTTTATGACGAGGGGGGAGTTAACGATGATGCTTTAGAATTAATACGATTTTCTGTAGCAAAGGCTTCTGCTCATTTACAATTTGCACGATTAGCTTTTGGTGCTGCAGGTTCTGTAGATTGCCAAATAGATACGAATTCTGTCCGGCATGTCGTTGAGCAATATATGGCTGAAGAGAAAGCTGTTTTGCGGTGGCAGGTTCCCTCTTTACTTCTACCAAAAGATGAAGTTAAACTTTTACTTAATTTATTATTGGTTGCAAATATGGTTATTCCCCGCGCTGGTGAGATAATTGTAACGGTAATACAAGATGCAGCCATACGCTCTCTTTTCTTTGAGATTCATGGGAAGATACTACGGGTTCCTTCCTATTTTGTTGATTTATATAGTGGCAGAGTTCCGAGAGAACCCGTTGATGCTCGTACGGTCCAATTTTACTACACAGTCCATCTGGCTGAGATATCAGCAATGAAGATAAGCACTTATGAATCAGGGGACCACATTATTTTGGAAAGTAGAAAAGAGTTGTAAAAATGAAACTCCTTTTGAACCACATAAACAAAACCCCGAACGAATGAAAGAAGACTCTTAAGCCTCTACTTTCGTTTACAAGTGATCTTCATTTTAAGCTGTTTTGCGTATATTTTCTGATACCGGATCACGCAACACGTAGCCACGTCCCCAAACTGTATCAATATAATTTACACCAGAAGAGATGGCATCTAGTTTTTTTCGCAATTTACAAATAAAAACATCAATAATCTTAAGTTCTGGTTCATCCATTCCACCATAGAGATGATTAAGGAACATCTCTTTTGTGAGAGTTGTCCCTTTACGAAGGGAAAGAAGTTCTAGCATTTGATACTCTTTACCAGTTAAATGAACAGGACGGCCTGCAATTTCAACTGTTTTAGCATCAAGATTTACAGTAAGATCGCCTGTAACAATCACTGATTGCGCGTGACCTTTAGAACGACGTACAACAGCATGAATACGCGCGATTAATTCATCTTTATGAAATGGCTTCGTCATGTAATCGTCAGCGCCAAACCCAAAACCACGTACCTTATCCTCAACACCTCCCATACCAGAAAGAATAAGAACAGGAGTTTTTATTTTAGCCAATCGTAGGTTTTTTAAGACATCATAACCTGACATATCAGGAAGATTTAGATCGAGAAGAATGATATCGTAATCATAAATCTTCCCTAAATCGACGCCCTCCTCACCTAAATCTGTAACGTAAACATTAAAGTTCCCTGATCTTAACATCAGCTCGATACTTTGGCTCGTCGTTTTATCATCTTCAATTAACAATACGCGCATCTCAATCCCTCATTTTGCCGTTCCCGAATCAAATTGCCGTTCCCGAATCAAATTGGGGAACTTAATTTACTAAACAAATGGTAAAACCATTTCACAAAGTAAAAATAAAATCAAACGGTTATCATTGAAGTGCCTGCAGATAGCCTATAACCACACACAATGAACCGTGACTGTCTCCCCCTACTATCACGGATAGTGGTTAACAAAAGGTTTTTATTTTGGGAAGAGGTTAACTAAATTATTTTGATGAGGAGCGATATTTTTCTGATTTTATGAGAAAATAAGTTGTGTATTTCGTTAATTTTTTGCTTTTATAACTTGGTACAGTAAAAACATGATAGAATTTTTTAAATTTGTTTACGGATATTTAAGTTCCTCTATCTTACAGATGTGAATAAATGGTTGGCACTTTGATTTTGCCATACTTTGTTTATATGAGCCTCAAAAAAGGCGTAAAATGGTTCTACTCCGCTTATGTAAGGTGAAGTAGGTGACTGCTGTGTTATGGGTATATATCCAGGATGTGTGCGGTGGTTGTGAATGTGAGTTTCTGTTGCGCGGTTAAGGAGTGATTAGTATGAAACCACGTGAAAGTGTAGTGCGGTTAAAAATGTTTCAGGTGCGTGAAAGACGTCGTGAGATTGCCCAGCTTGATATGGTGATTACAGAATTCGAGCGTATGATGTCAGAATTGGAAGCACAGATCGTTGATGAAGAGCGCCAGTCTGGAAATAGTGATGTTTGTCATTTTGCTTATTCAACTTTTGCTCACTCGGCTCGGAAAAGGTATGATAATCTTAAGAAATCGATCCGTGATTTGCAGCTTCAGAAGGAAAACGCTGAGGCTGTTTTGAAAGATATTGAAATGGAATTACAGCATGTGCAGGTTTCTGATCCACAGGAGGGGCAAGCTGCACTAGGTGGGGGCCGTGTTTCTGTTTAATTATGGTTTGGTAGTTCAGTTGCAAAATTTTAGATAGAGGAAGATCTCCTGCTTTGGGGATGGGCTGTGCTCAGTCTTAGTTGTGATGGCTTCAGATGTTTGAGTAAGCTGTTTGTGATAGTCAATTTCTATATTTTTGAATTCTAGTTGTACGTAACCCGGCGATACCATGTTCATCGATAGAGCTTTGCCACGAAAGGAATTCTTCAACGGTTAAACTGTAGCGCTGGCATGCCTCGTCAAGACTTAACAATCCACCCTTGACAGCCGCAACAACTTCAGCTTTGCGGCGTATAACCCAGCGTCTTGTTTTAGGTGAGGGCAAGTCGGTGATCGTGAGCGGACTTCCATCTGGTCCTACAACGTATTTTATTCGTGTTTTTACTAAGTCGTTCATTGTGCTTTCTACTTTGATATTTAGATTTCAAGTGCACCTATAAAGTATGAAATTTAAAAAAGAACTAAATTTATTGAAAAAAAAGGTTAATAATTTTTTTCAAATATGAGGGGAGGTGTTACAATATCTTTCGATGTGCTAGGTGATCTTTTAGACGATAACGTGTGAGAAGTATTCTTACTCTTCCAAAGTTGAATATCTTGAAGTGTAAGGAGAATGGAATAGTATAAAGTTACCGCAGGCGTAGCCATATGTGTAGGGGTAGTGACTGTGTTGTGCGGTTGAATTGATTAGTGATTTATGTCTGAATAGAGTGAGTATATGTCTTTGAATAGCCTTGATTTACCTGGATCACCCAAGGATTTTCGTGTTGTTGTTGCAATGTCTGGAGGAGTTGATTCATCGGTTGTTGCGGGTATTTTGAAGAAAGAGGGTTATGATGTAGTTGGTATTACGTTGCAACTCTATGATCATGGCGCTTCGGTGCATCATGTAGGGGCATGTTGTGCTGGACGGGACATTGAAGATGCACGTCGTGTAGCGGAGACCTTAGGAATCCCTCATTATGTTCTTGATTATGAAACTCGATTTCGTGAAGCTGTAATTAACCCTTTTGCAGAAAGTTATGTACGTGGAGAAACTCCTGTTCCTTGTATAGCGTGTAATCAGACCGTTAAATTCGCGGATTTGTTAGCAACTTCTCGTGAGTTAGGGGCAGATGCTTTGGCGACAGGTCACTATATTCGTAGTCGTGTTCATGGTATGCAGCGTGCGTTGTTTCGTTCTCTTGATGCACAACGCGATCAAAGCTATTTTCTTTTTGCTACGACACAGGAGCAGATTAATTATTTGCGTTTTCCGCTAGGTGATCTTCCTAAAGTGCGTGTGCGTGAAATAGCTGCAGAGATGGGCTTTTCTATTGCTGATAAACATGACAGTCAGGATATCTGTTTTGTTCCACAAGGAAAATATTCTGATATTATTACGAAGTTGCGTCCAGAAGCAGTTAAATCTGGTGATATTGTCCATGTTAATGGTAAAATTTTGGGAAGACATTCAGGAATTGTTAATTATACTGTTGGTCAACGTCGTGGAATTGGTGTTGCAACCGGTGAAGCGCTTTACGTTGTTTATCTTGATGTAGAAAATGCGCGTGTTATTGTTGGTCCCCGCGAAATGTTGCAAACGCGTAAGATTTTTTTGCGTGATGTCAATTGGCTAGGTGATGAGCCTCTCAATACTTTTTCTCCTGATGGAATTAATCTTGTTGCAAAAATTCGTTCGACACGTCCTCCATGCTCTGCTCGCTTGTACTACAAAGACGGAATTTTTTCTGTCGACTTACTGGAAGGTGAAAGCGGGGTTTCTCCTGGTCAGGCGTGTGTTTTTTATGACAATGACAGCAATGAAGCACGTGTTCTTGGAGGTGGGTTCATTACACATTCAGAGTATGCTTCCGATTCTGAAGAAATGTTAAAGCGAATCTTACATGTTTCATAGACGAGGAAAAAACTCCTTCATTGAGAGAATACTCTTCACACGAGTAGTGCGCCTATTGGGAATGTTTTTTTGTTTAATTAAGTTTGTCAAAATCAGCAAAATGTGCCAAGGCCAGGCTTGATGTTGTGGTGACGTCGAGGGTATCGAAATCGTAAGCTGTAGGGATACGCAAAGATTCCGATTTTTGTAAAATATGAGCTGAAAGATTATTGTCTTTTGCGCTAAAAATAAGAGCCATATGTTTCATTATCTTGGCTTCTTTGAGATAATATGGAGCAGAGGGAGAAAGCGTATAAAGATGAAAATTTGCATCGCTTAAAGTGTCAATGATGCTGTCAATACCATCACCTTGTGTGTAGGGTAATTTAAGAGTTTCGCCGGCAGAGCTCCTAATAGCTTTCCTATCAAGTGGATCAGATGAATCTTTATCAACAACAACGCCGTAACTCGCGAAAGCTGCGGCATTACGGAAAATTTCTCCGACAGCCTTATGACAAGAAATACCACACAAAACAGGAATCAAAACCTTTTCTGGGAGATCTTGTAAAAATTCTTGTAATGATGGCAGTGTTTTACGTTCACCAATACCGAGCATGCCATGATGGACATGAAATCCAGTAATATCATCCATAATTCTTTGTGGGACACAGTAAATAGGACATGTCGGTTTTGTCTCTTTTAAAATGGGCATAATCTCGAGGAGACGCGCTGCAACAATCAGCAATGACACAGTAGCAAAACTCTTCGAATGTAGCAAAGAGGATAGCACGACTTTACCTTCAGCAATAAACTGATGCTCTCGTCTAATGAGGTCATTCTCACGAATATTACGATAAGGCTCCAGACAAGGATTATCAGTATCGTGAACTGTGGTGATGTTAAAAGTCATGCTGAGATTCTAGCATTATTTTTTATAAATCACCAGATATTGAGTACTATATTTGTCATGTGAATAATAAAAATTATTTTTAAAATCTAAAGTAGAAAAAATATTGACAAAATACAACCTTTAGTTTACACAAGTTGCATCTAAACATGGTGCAATATAATGTTTCCGCGTTGGATACACGGTCTTAGGTCCCCGCTATTCCTAAGTCCGTATTTCCCTTTTCGTTAAGGGAGGAGAATCTGGGCCCCCAATTCCCAGATTCTTTTTTGCGCGTGCCGATGTGGTGCCTTTTTTTCGTGAGTACAATCTATAAATTTTCCAAGCAATAAGTTGAAAGTAGCGTATTGCAAAATGTAGTTTTTTTCATTTTTAAGCTGTATATGTAGAAGGCATCATTTTTTCGAGGTATTGAGGTATTATTGATGCAAAGCTTCTTCATGTTATTGGTATAGAGTTATAAAAAAGATAGAAAATGGTACAGAAGGCAGCTGATAATTAAGTCAGTGTATTTGGGCAATATAAAAAAATTTTGTATTTTTTATGAATGTGAGATTATAATTTTCTCAGTTATGTTATGGTGTTAATAGCAGGGTGGCTAACCTACTTTTTTGAAGTTATTAGGACATTGAGAGGAGTAGAAAGTACGTCTTTCCTTTGTCGTCGCTTGGGGCATGGTGATTGAATGTGTTTGCGGTTTATTTTCGAAGAATGATGTATAGCTATGCGTACAAAAATAAAGATACAAAAATTGACTCTGTGGTCCATTTTAGTGGCTTGCGTTGTTTGTGGATTAAAATATATAGCTTATCATATTACAGGTTCAGTCGCCCTTTATTCTGATGCGTTAGAATCAATTGTAAATGTAATTGCAGCATTTGTAGCGTGGTGGGCTGTAAAAATAAGTATGAAGCCAGCGGACCAAGAGCATCCTTTTGGACACCACAAGGCGGAATATTTTTCTGCTGTTTTTGAAGGTGTATTAGTTATCCTTGCGGCAATCATCATCCTAAGGGAAGCATGGCTCTCTTTCAAGACCGTTGAATTATTGCAAGAACCTGGAATATGGATGGTGATTAATATTGCTGCCAGTATTTTAAATTATTGTTGGAGTTTAGTTCTTATTCAACAGGGGAAAATTCATCATTCACCTGCGCTTCAGGCTGATGGAGCGCATTTGATGACAGATGTGGTGACTTCATTTGCTATTTTAGCAGGATTAGTTACAGCTTTTGTGAGTGGATGGACTATCCTAGATCCGATTTTGGCAATAATCGTTGCTGTTCATATTCTTTGGCAAGGATGGAAAGTAATTAACAATTCTATTCAAGGGTTAATGGATGCTGGAGTTAGTTTGAATGAGATAATGAGAATTTATGATCTTATTTTAGCCAATGCATGTACTGCGCTTGAAGTACATGATTTGCGTACACGTATTGCTGGGAGAGCTATATTTATAGAATTCCATTTAGTTGTGCCGGCCGTGATGCAAGTAGAGCAAGCACATCATGTTTGCAACAAAATTGAAAAAGCGCTTGAGGCAGAATTTGAGAATGCACATATTGTTGTTCATATAGAGCCTGAAAGTGAAGCTAAATTTTCCTCAGGTTCAACAGTTGTCCCATTCATATAACAGTTTAAAGAGGATAAAAACTACTCAAAGAATGCTCATTAAGGGTAGTAGTTATTATGGAGGTTAATTCATTATTCTATGAAGGAAGATGAATAGGATTTCCAGCATGTTTTTAAGTAATGTAGCAATTAAATATTAGTGATAGTAGGCTGTTATATCGTTTATGTGTGAAGATTGAGCACAACAAACCAACATGTAAGTGGGTTAGAAAAGGAGCATACATTCCTTGGGATTTATGACTTCACCGGAAAATGCTCTACGAGCTTTCATTATCATAAGATTTTTTACTGCTTTAGAGGTGTGTTATAGAGTCCCTTCATTATTTTCGTTTTATAGCTCCGCTATTTCTGTACATGCTATTGTGTTGTTGCTGTCAATGATACTGTGGCGTTGCAGTTGGCAATGCCATTGTTCCTGATAGCGTTCAATAGCAAACAAGTTGAAGTTAGCAGGTGGTTTTTCTCCTCCAAATGCCTGTGATGCAGAGGCAACACCGACAATGGGGATTTTTCTCATTTTTCCTTCCACTATTTTCAGTGTGGGAAGATGGGTGTGACCATGGAGAACAAGTTCACAGCCGCAGCTTTTGACGACATTCAAAAAACGCTCTATACCCCATAATTTTTTATGCCAAGAAGTCGCACAGTGATAGGGAGGGTGATGAATGATTACAACGCGAAAGAGATTACGTTTTGCAGCATAGTCTAAAAGGTAAGATAAGTTTCGTGCCTGCACTCTTCCAAAATAACCTGAGGCTTGGAAAGGTGGAGTAGCAATGGCTGAGGAAGCTCCTATGATAGCCACATTATCACGAACACGTATATAAGGAAAAATATTTTTCTGTGATATATCACTTTTAATCCAAGGTTGAAAAATGTTGCAAGCTTTCTTCAAAGCTCCACGAACATAAGCATCATGATTTCCGAAGGTCAAAGAAATGTCTTCAGGGGTTCCGTGCGTTAGTAACCAATTTCGTGCTCGTTCAAACTCTTCATTCAAAGAAAGGTTAACAAGGTCACCAGAAATTATTAGATGATTAGGATTTTTTTCGCTTATAGTATGCATTAAGGTTTCTAATGTACCTGTTACCATTTGATTTTTGCGTTTTTTGTTCCAGTTGAGATAGCCAGTAAGGCGTTTCCCAACAAGTTCACCAAAAGAGGGTTGCGGTAAAGGTGAGAGATGTACATCTGATATATGAGTAAGATAAAACATGGACTTAGCATAATGCTGAAAAGAATTTAGGCAATAAAAAAGTCAATATATCATTAAAGATAATTTTGTCATAAAACGGTAGAGGAGCTTTTAGACGTTTACGTTACTGAAAAAGAATGCTAGGGGCAAGGAGCCATAAAATGTGTAAAGAGATAAATAGCACTGGATTGAAATTTTTAAATCAGAATAATTCACTTTTTCATTTACATGTCAATTTTTTCTGAGTCATGTATCCATGATGAGTGAGACTTTGAATTCCCAACTTTTTATTTCTCCTGTTGAAAAAAGCAGTGATAAGGTAACTTATTGGTCCGAAGCGAATGAACATATTGTTCAAATTGAGCAAATAAACCGAGCTGTTTTTGGTCCTGGTCGTTTTGTTCGCGCAAGCTATTTATTACGGGAGAGTGGAGAGCATGACCGTCGTTTCTCTTTTGTTGCCTGTCTTGAAAATTATGTCATTGGTTCAGTGAGAATGACTTCTGTACAAATTGGGATTCAAAGTGCGTATTTATTAGGACCTCTTGTTGTTCGTCCCGGTTACGAAAATTCTGGTATTGGTAGTAGGTTAATGCAGACTGTTTTGCAAGCAGTGAAGGATTACAATATTGGTTTGATAATTTTAGTTGGAAATAAGGAATATTATGGTCGTTTTGGATTCAAGAATGTTAAGTATAAACAAATACACATGCCTGCACCAGTAGAGCCACAGAGACTATTGGCATTAGAGTTGCAAGAAGGTATATTAAAAGCGGTGCGAGGTAGGGTTCGTTATCGTTTATGTGATTAATGTACACTAACATTTACAGCACATGACAGTTGTTTAAAAAGATTTGCAAAATCTTCAGATTTTTTAGAGGTTTTCACGGTACCATGCACTGCCAAGCGAGAAGATACAAGCGAGAAGGGCTAGGATTCCAGAAAAGACTGGAAATTTAGCAATATCAATTAAGCGAGTCTCCGTAGACTCTTTTAAGATAATTGACTGAGAAGGAAAAGAGGAAGCTGCAGTTTGCTTCTGAATTACCTTGATAGGGGGGAGGTAAATACCATCTTTTTTTGAGTTGTGTAAGCGTGTTGTATGACCGCCGGTATATTGGCTGATAGGAGCTAATTTATTTTCTGTTGAAACCAAGTCAAGGGATTCGATATTGTCAAGCGCTCCTATGTAAGAAAAGACTGTTTGATCACCATTATGAATCGTAAAAATTCCCTTTTCATCAGTTTTTAAAATTCCTGTAAACACACCTTCTTGCTCTTTCACTAAGGTAATATTTTCTTTCTTACCAGAGGGAAAGATGACGTTAACAAGTTCTGGTTGGTCTCTGAGTGTCTGTCGGCGAATTGTTAAATGATGGTGATCACTTATAGCGCTTAATTTTTCTTCTTCCAGTTCAGGCTCTTTCATGAGCCAGTGGGTGATGCGGCGATAAAGAGCTGCATAAGGTCCTCCGCCATCAAAATTTCTAGCCCATAGCCAACTTTCGTCAGAGAGTAACATACCTACACGGCCTTCGTTGATACGGGAAAGAAGCAGAAGTGGTTGCTCATCAGCTCCTTTTAGAATAGCTAAGCCTTGGTATGTTTTTTTGATAGGGATTTGTCTGAACCATCTTCCCCATTGATGGGATGGGTGAGCAGGTGTTGCAAGGTTTCGTGTAACGGGGTGGCGTTCACCTTCTTTTGTTAATTTCGGGCGAAAAGGTTTTTCGATAATCGTTCCCTCAGACAGCGCTGGGAGAACGCTTATTAAAGGTGTTTTTTCCAGTGAATTGTCACGAACAAATTCGGGTCCTGTTACTATTAGTAATGCACCGCCTTTTTGAACATATTGGGTAATATGGTCATAATAAATAAGGGGCAGTGCACTGGAATGTTGGTAACCATCAAGAATAATAAGGTCAAAATTATTGATCTCTTCAACAAATAGTTTAGTCGTAGGAAAAACAATGAGTGATAACTGGTTTGCAGGCGTATTGTCAGCTTTTTCAGGAGGACGTAAGATAGTAAAATGAACGAGGTCAATGCTAGAATCGCTCTTCAAAAGGTCTCGCCATGTTCGTTCTCCGTTATAAGGTGCACCTGAAATAAGAAGGACTCTCAGGTTTTCTCTGATCCCTTCAATTACGGCAATGGTTTGATTGTTATTCAGGCTTAATTCGTCATCATATGCATCTGTTGAAACTTTAATGATATTTTTTTCTGTATGAGGAAGTGTAATCTCTGCCTGAAAAATGATACCAGGAGTTACAGAATAATGCCCAACTTCTTGGTTATTAACACTCACAGTAATGTTTGCCTGAGCTGGCATTGATTTTTTAGGTATTCCTTTATCTTCGACAAGAATAGAGAGAATTTGTGGCTTATTAATAAGGGAAAAGCGAGGGGGAGAAATCAACTTAATTTGGCGATCAAATTCGTTTTCTCTACCTGTTATGAGGGCGTTTATTGGTGCTTGATGGTTAAGCTGCGATAATTGAGGAATATCATGCACTTGTCCATCAGTGATCAAAATTGTTCCAGCATAGCGAGATGGTGAGATATCGAATACAGCTTGTGTTAGAGCGCTAAATAAGTTTGTAGATGGTGCATAATGGTTGTCAGTGGATTTTCCAGCTTCTATAAAGCGTGGCTCAAATTGTGGATAGTGAGCTAGTTCATTAATGAGTTTTGTAAGTGCGGTATCACTATCATCAGTACGTGTGCCAAGAGTTTGGCTTTCACTCCGGTCAATTACAATTCCTACGGTGCTTTTCATAGGTTCATGCTGTTCTCGTATGATAATAGGGTTAGATAAGGCAAGCATAAGAGATATAAGTGCTATGAGACGTGATATAGCCCCACGACGCCTTGTAATGAGACTTATGAGTACAAAAAAAACAGGTAAAATTCCTAAAAGGAGAATCCAAAAAATAGGTAAAAAAGGCTGAAAAGTAAGAGATGCTATCATTTTTTTTCCTTGTTAAAGCGCTCTAATAGTGCAGGAACATGGATCTGATCGGCCTTATAATTTCCTGTGAGTGTGTACATAACAATATTTAATCCCGCACGAAATGCCCATAATCGTTGCATATAGTCATTGGGAATAAGTGGATATTTCCACATTTCTTTTTCGTTTAACGCCCAAGCACCAGCGAAGTCGTTGGCAGTGATAAAGAGGGAGCTGACATTGTCACCTGTGGTGATGGAGTTTGAATTTTTTTTATTTATTGATGAAGATTCAACCCATAAAGGGGAATTGCGGTAACGTCCTGGAAAGTCAGGCATAATATAAAAAGAACGGGAGACAACGTGATCGATAGTTGCGGGTTCAATAGCTAGAATATTGAGTTTTCTCAATATGGTTCGCAATTTTTGTGTAGCTGGATTAGCTGTTTCTTCGAGGGTGAGGTTTGTGTTCATCTGATCGCGCGTATCAAATAAAACTGCCCCTCCATGTTTCATGAAGGCATTTATTTTTTCAAGATTTTTTTGCGTTGGTAAAGGGCTATCAGGATCAATAGGCCAATAAATTAAAGGATAAAAAGCGAGTTCATCTTTATCAAGATCAAGAGCTACTACGGGTCCGGGTGAAAGCATCGTATGCTCTGAGATGAATTGGCTCAGTGCTTTTAAGCCACTTCTGCTTGTTGCATCAATTTCATTGTTGTTAGTTATAACGTAGGCAAGGTGCGGTGTTCCAGCTGTTTGCACCGTAGCTGTATCGTATTTTCTGCAGTTTGCGCCTGGAGACTGGAATCGTATAGCGTCAAGATAATACAATTTCCTACCAGAAAAATAAAAAAATACTTTTATTTTTCGGTTAGAAAGAAGGAATTTTTCTCTCCATAAAACCAAAAAAATATCAAGAGTGAATAATAGCATTGCTAATCCTAAAATGGGACCAGTGAGATGGTATTCTTGTATATCGTCGTAGGATAGGCTTTTCTCAGAAGAAATTCGCTGGTGCTCTTGTTCAATAAGGTTAGACGAAGAATTGAGTACATTAAGTGCATAAAAGTTATTTTTAGAACCGTAGAGACCGGGTGGAGTACTGTAAGATGGAAAAGGTAATTTCTGTTTGTCAATAATAAGTGGGGCAATAAAAGAAGGAGGTATTTGTAATTGGCCATCAGCATTGAGTATTCGCCAGGGAGTCTGTGGTGTTTTTATTGTATGCAGTACAGGGCTATGATCATACGTATTTACTGTGATAAGTTTTTGCAACATTTGTGCAAAAAATCCAGAAAGTGGAAGATTTGACCACGTTGAATCGGGTGAAACATGAATAAAGACAAGTGTTCCTTTACCTCGTTGTGTCGCTGTAACAAGGGGGGATCCGTCGGCAAGATTGAGCCATGTTTTTTCAAAAAGGTTTGAATTCGGTTCTGCTAAAATCTGGCGAAAAATCATTATGTCTTCTGGAAAAGGAAGATCAGAAAAAACACTATTTTTTGTAAAAGGTGCCAATTTTTGAGGTTGAGTCCATGACATGGTGCCTCCAAGCCGGCGCTCACCAGGGCGTAGTGGTACAGGAAGTAAGCTATCGTAGTATTCTGTTGAAGCAATTTTTTCTCCTGCAAAACGAATGAGAGTTCCTCCTTCATTAATGAAATCAGAAAGTTTTTTTTCTGCTTCTGCTGATAGATTGACAATGTCACCCATGATTAAGACAGATGGGTTTTGTTTAAGTAAGTAATCAATATTAACAGAAAGTTCACCCCTTCCTGTTGTTATGAGTTCTGTATGGCCTTGCAAGGCTTTAATAACGTAATAAAGCGGGGAGAGCAGAGGTTGCGTCATTTCGTTAACGCTTGGTGATAAAATAGCAACACGATTTATTTTTTTATAGCTATCAACTAAAAAAGTCGCTGCTGCATGAGTATGGTTATTAATTTTAATCCATGCAATTTCATTACGTAATTCTAGTGGTAAATTAAAGGGAAGGAGAATTTCTTTTTCTCCTTCATGGAATTGTGCTGTAGAATGTGACAGAAGCTGGTTTTTTAAATTATATAGGTTTAGAGTGACAGCAATTTTGCCATGGGGGACAGCACGAATGACACGTGCTGTTATTTTTCCATCATTATGATTGATCTCTTTTATACCGATTAAGTCAGAAATATTGGTTGAGTACCATAAAAGTGTTTTAGGGTTTAATTTTTCAATAAGATCAAATGCTTGTGTGTCTTCATCTGTTTGTAAGCCATCGCTTAGATAAGCAACATCAATAGGTTTGTTGTGAACCTTTTTTATCAATTGCTTTAACGCGTCTACACGATTAGTAGGTAGGGGGTGAGGGTATAAATGTAGGAGGTTCTTTTTTACGACTTCTGCGGGCAAAGGATCAATTTCTTCCGAGGTATTTCCGGCTGTTGCAATCAAATAGACGCTTTTTTGAAGTTTTGCAGCTTGATTGAGAAGAGATTCAGCAACTGTTATACGTTTTTTCCATTCTTTGGCAGAAGCCCAGCCGTTATCAATGATGAGTGCAAGTGGTTGAGATCCGGAAAGAAGAGTTTGATTTTGATACCAAGAAGGACGTGCGAGGGCGATGATGATAAGTGTTGCGATGGTTAGGCGTAAAAATAATAACCACAATGGTATACGATCAGCTTTTGCGTTTTGGTCCATTTGTTTTACTAAGAGTCGTAAAGGGGGAAAAATTTCCTTACGGACATTAGAAGGCGTTGTCCGCAGAATCCACCAAATGAATGGTAGGGCTAAAAATCCTAATAAAACTAAGGGAGCTGCAAAATTCACTGTACTTTCCTTGTGTGAGGAGAAGGGATGCTCACTTGATATGCGAGTTGTCTAATGGTTTCTGTTAAAGGCTGATCAGTTTTACTTACCTGGTAAGTCCATCCTTGACGTGAACAGAAATGCATAAGTTTTTGTCGTCGTTCTTGGTAAAGTTTGCAATAAGATTTGCTAAGATTTTCTGCTTTTCCGAAGATAGTTTTTTCTTTTGTTTCAGGGTCAATAAATTCTGTGCGTCCTGTGAAGGGGAAATATTCTTCTGCTGGATCAGAAGTTTCAATTAAATAGGCATTGACTTTTTTCATGGTTAAAAGTTTTAGATTTTCGATAATCGTCTCAATAGGATCAAGAAAGTCACTAATTATTATGATTTGTGAAGAATTTGTGATAGCTGAAAAATTTGGAAGCGGGCTTTCACCTTTATAATGAATGAGGGCCAAGGCCATGTGTTCGGCAATATTAGATATCATTGTAGGAGGCATCAAGTCAGGAATAGCAACATGTTCACCACTTCGTGTCAGCAATGTTGCCAATGCAAGAGAAAGAATGAGGGCATGATTACCTTTGGAAATTTTAGAGAAACGTGAGCAATAATGCATGGACGCACTTTGGTCAGGCCAAATCCAAATGGTCTGTGCTGTTTCCCATTCATATTCACGTAAATAGATGTGTTTATCACGTGCTGAGCGGCGCCAATCGATGCGTGTAATAGGTTCTCCTTCAACATATGGACGAAATTGCCAGAAATTCTCTCCGCTACCACATTTACGTCGACCGTGCCATCCGGCCATCAACGTACTAGCAATAAGGCGCGCTTGTAGAAGGCAAAGAGACATATTGGCTATATCTTTGTTTAGCCTTACTACCAGCGATTCCGCAGATTCCTTAGTAACTTTTTTGCCAATAGACATTCAGAGAGCATCTTTCACGAGAGTGGCAATGATATTTTTTGTAGTGATATTTTCAGTACGTGCAGCAAAATTAAGAGCTATACGGTGTTGTAGGACAGGATAGGCTAGTGCTTCGATATCATCAAGAGAGGGCGATAAACGTCCATGATAAAGTGCACGAGCACGGGCACAAAGTGAGAGTGCTTGTGATGCTCGAGGGCCAGGTCCCCAGGTAATATAAGCGTGAGCCGTGGAATTTTCTTTACAAGGACGTGCTGAACGCACCAGCTTCAAAATAGCTTCAACGATATTTTGAGAAATAGGTATTTTTCGGACAATTTTCTGAATTTTTAGCAATTTTTTAGGCGACAGAACCGGCTTTATACTTTGGCTTTTATCTCCGGTTGTTTCTAAAATAATACGCCGTTCCGTTGCAAGATCAGGATAATCAATGTCGATTTGCATTAAAAAACGGTCTAGTTGTGCTTCAGGAAGTTGATAAGTTCCTTCTTGTTCAAGAGGATTTTGGGTTGCAAGTACATGAAAAGGTTGCGGCAGACTATAATCAATTCCAGCAACGGTAACATGATATTCTTGCATAGCTTGTAGAAGAGCTGATTGTGTGCGGGGGGAAGCACGGTTGATTTCATCGGCCATGAGCAATTGAGTAAAAATGGGGCCTTGAATATAGCGGAAAGAGCGTTTTCCATTTTCGTCTAAATCCATAATTTCAGAACCAATGATGTCGGATGGCATTAAATCTGGTGTAAATTGGATACGTTTTCCGTGGAGGCCGAGTGCAGTTCCTAATGTTTCAACAAGACGTGTTTTAGCAAGTCCTGGGGCTCCAATAAGAAGGGCATGTCCGCCAGCTAAAATGGCAGTTAAAGTGCACTCAATTACATAATTTTGGCCAAAAATAACCTTACCAATAACCTGTCGAAGATTGTCTAATTCTTCATGTGCTTTATCAATGTCGTGAATAACTAGCTCTGCATCGTTACTTATATTTTCTTCTTTAATGGAATTGGATAGTGTACTTCTGTGGCTCATATTTCTTCCTTAAGACATCCGTGGAAAAATGATAATAATTTGTGTGGTCACAAAATATTTGACAATTTGTACCAGAAAATGAAGAGAAAAGAAGTGTGATGGGGCATTTTTTTGGTACTCGTACACAGGTAAGGAAGCACTTTTATTGAGAAGATTTTATGACATGGTAGAAGTGTAGTGCAATTGTAGTGTTGTGATGTCGTCTCCTAAGACACATTATGGTAAGTCGTTTAAAAGGTTAGATAATTGAGTGCGGAACAAAATTTTAGGCAAGTTGACTGGTTACAGCATAAAAATCTTCAGACGCTTCTTCATTTTTTATCGTTGGGTAATGAAGAGGCCCGTATTGTCGGTGGTGCAGTCCGCAATCAACTCTTAGGGCAGCCCATTACTGATATTGATATTGCGACAACATGTCTGCCTCAACAGGTTATAGAACGCGTAAGAAAAAGTGGGTTTAAAGCTATTCCTACTGGTATTGATTTTGGAACAGTGACGGTAGTTATTGAGTCAAACTCCTACGAGGTTACAACGCTTCGTTGTGATACTGAAACAGATGGTCGTCATGCAAAAGTTTCTTTTAGTCGTGATTGGAAAAAGGATGCTGAACGACGAGATTTTACGATAAATGCACTCTATTGTGATGCTTTTGGCAAACTTTATGATGATGTTGGAGGTTTAAAGGATATTGCAAGCAAGACAGTACGTTTCATAGGTGCAGCAGAGAATCGTATTCGTGAAGATTATTTGCGAATTTTGCGATTTTTTCGTTTTTTTGCTTGGTATGGGGCAGGACGACCCGATGCACAAGGTTTGAAAGCGTGTGCTTCTTTAAAAGAAGGTTTGCAACAACTTTCATCAGAACGTATTTGGGGAGAGATAAAAAAACTTCTGTCTGCACCAGATCCAATACGGGCACTTTTGTGGATGCGTCAAAGTGGTATTTTAACGCTAATTTTACCTGAAACAGAGAAGTGGGGTATTGATGCAATTCATTCACTCATAACAACAGAGCGTTCTTTTGGTTGGATAACAGATCCATTATTACGGTTACAGAGTCTTATTCCACCTGATCCTATGCGTCTTCATGAGATGGCTCATCGTTTGCACTTATCCAATAAAGAAGTGATACGTTTGAAAAAGTGGGCCACGTTGGAAAAAATTGGTTTAGATTGTTCAGAAAATTCTTTGAAAAGAATGATTTATGTTCATGGTCAACAACCAGTTTTAGATCAATTATCTCTAGATTTAGCTGCTATATACAGTGGTTTTTTAAAACAGGATGAGCTTTTCAAAAAAGAAGAGTATTTAAAGAATCTTTATCAATTGGCTCAAAATTGGAAAATTCCGGTTTTTCCTATTAAGGGTAGTGATTTGATAAAAAAAGGTTTTTTTGAAGGGCGTCTTTTAGGACAAAAGCTCAAGGAATTAGAAACAATGTGGATTGAGAGTGGGTTTTTAATGGATCGTGATGCATTGCTCAAAACGCTTGAAATACAAGGGTGATCCTTAAGTCTTTGATGATATATGTATTAGTTGTTGAAGAATTTGTAATATAGGTAGGGAATATCATTATTTTTTACTAAAAATTTGGGATAAAATTGTAATTATAGTTTAGAATTGCAATTTAATGAGAGTGGCGTTGAATTTTCACGTAACATCATAAAAATGATAATATGAAGAATAGTCCATCATGCTATGATTAATTACAAGAGATGACAATCAGTCTAGTAGAAAAATTATAGTTTTTTAACAGTAAGATGCTTAATCACATAATTAAGAAATGATTTTAGAGTAGCTATTCGAACGTCAATTATGGAAAAAACTAAGAAATTCAATAAAGAAATGTATCTATTTTCTCATAAAATTTTTTCTACGGTATTGTAATGACCAATTTGACGTAGAGCTTCACCTGTTGATATGGCCACACTCATTGCAAGATTTAAAGAGCGTGCATGTTGCCGCATAGGGATTTTTAATATGTAATCAACAGATTCAGAAACATAAGCTGGAACTCCTGCTGATTCACGACCAAAGAGCAAAACATCATTTTTTTGATAAATTATGTCCGTGTAGTGCGTCGTTGCATGTGTGCTAAAAAGCAAGAGACGATGGTTAGAGTTTTTCATAGCTGTTATAAAATCTTGCCAATCAGTATGGCGTTGTAAGGAGGCACGTTCAAGATAATCCATGCCAGCTCTTTTTAGGTTGCGATCTGATAGATCAAAACCTGCAGGTTCGATAATATGGACATGCACACCGAAGCATGCTCCAAGCCGCAAAATCGTTCCTGTGTTTCCAGCAATGTCTGGTTGAAAAAGAGCGATTTGTAGCATCATACTTCACTCGTTGTGTTGCATCTTTTGTTTATTTGCGAAAAAACTCCATACCCAAACCTAAAACAAAGTAAAGAAGATTGGTTAATATCGTCTCATTGCTAAGGAGACTAGCATTTTCTTTAAATTTTTAAAGGGGCTATGAAATTAAAAATTAGGTATTATGCTTAAACAGTATGATGTCGCCATCTTGTACGACATACTCTTTCCCTTCGTCACGAGCTTTGCCCGCTTCTTTTGCTCCGTTTTCCCCTCCCAAAGCCACATAATCTTCATAACTAATTGTCTGAGCGCGAATAAATCCACGCTCAAAATCTGAGTGAATGACTCTTGCAGCTTGGGGTGCTTTGGTTCCACGAACAATAGTCCACGCTCGTGTTTCCTTTGGTCCACACGTAAAATAAGTTATCAAGTCAAGCAAACTATAGCCAGTGCGAATAAGCTTATTCAAACCTGGTTCAGATAATTTTATCGCGCTCAAATATTCCATTGCCTCATCATCAGGAAGCTGAGAAATTTCAGATTCAATGGCAGCAGAAATGATGATGCTATGTGCATTTTGTTCTGTTGCCATTTTTTCAACAGCTTTAGTTGCAGCATTACCTTCAGCTGCGTCATCTTCATTTACGTTGCAGATATAAAGCACAGGTTTTGCAGTTAAAAGATTTAGATTATTAAGGATGCGTCGTTCGTCGGCAGTAAGATTTTTAAGCAATAATCGGACGGGATTTCCTTTTTGCAATAATTCTAGTGCTGTTTCCATAACAGGCAATACTATAAGAGCTTCCTTGTCTTTTATTGCAGCGCTTTTTCGGATTTGTATGATTCGTCGTTCGAGGCTTTCAAGATCTGAGAGCATGAGTTCTGTTTCAACAATTGTTGCGTCAAAAACAGGATCAATTCTTCCCTCTACATGAGTAATATTTTCATCATTGAAGCACCGAAGTACGTGAATAATAGCATCAACTTCACGAATATTAGCCAAAAACTTATTGCCCAGGCCTTCACCCTTTGAAGCACCACGAACGAGTCCTGCAATGTCAACAAAACTGATGCGTGTAGGAATGATCTCTTTTGAGCCAGCAATGGAAGCAATGATTTTCATCCGTGAATCTGGAACAGCAACTTCACCGGTATTTGGCTCAATTGTGCAAAACGGATAATTGGCAGCTTGCGCTGCGGCTGTTTTTGTTAATGCATTAAAAAGAGTTGATTTGCCAACATTAGGCAGTCCGACAATGCCGCATTTAAAACCCATAGGCGCTCTCTATATTGGTTTTTTTATTCATTAACATAATGTTTCTTTTCTATAACATGTTCTAAAAGGAGTTCTACCCTTTAATTCGTGTCTATTATGTAAAAAATATGTTAAATAGTCTATTGGGTATTCAGTTATTAGTTGTTTAATAACCCTTTTGTTGTTTGTGCTAATAGAAGGGTACTAAATGCCACACTTGTTTTTATTTAGAACTGTAATGATTAATAATCATGACAATAGGAAATGATTAAGGAAATATGTAATTGTTGTCTCGTCGCACTTTTTTGATTGCAGCTCCGTTAACGTTGGTTGGTTGTTTCGTTCGTCGACCAGAGAGGTTGCCTGTTTCTTCCCAACAATTTTGGAGTATTCCAGAGGAAGTGCAGGCCTTGTACGGGCCTGTAACTGATGAACCTTATTTTTTGCCTGCAATTGATCTTTCAACCATTGAGCCAAAGTTTTGGCGTCAGCAGGTAGATTATGATGCAGCTTATCCGCCTGGTACACTGGTTATAGATACTCAGGCATGTTTTCTTTTTCTTGTTGGTGAAAATGGTAAAGCCATGCGTTATGGTATTGGTGTTGGTAGAGAAGGTTTAGCTTTTCAAGGCACTGGAGTTATACAATATAAGCGGCGATGGCCGTCTTGGGCTCCAACTGCAGCAATGATGGATCGTGAACCAGAACGTTATGGACATTTAGGGAAAGGTATGCCACAAGGACCAGATAATCCACTTGGTGCGAGAGCCTTATATCTTTTTAAAGATGGGCGGGATACATTGTTCCGTATTCATGGTTCGCATGAATCATGGTCAATTGGTCGAGCTATGTCGAGTGGATGTATTCGTTTATTAAATCAGGATATCATTGATCTTTATGATCGTGTTCCTGAAGGTTCGCATGTAGTGGTTCTGGAGAATGATAAGAGTTCTTTAAGGGACTACTCGGTTGGGCTTTTTTAATCTTATTGAAATTCACGAATTTTAGAAAGGCGTTTTAGCCAGCTTAATATTTTTCTGTTTTTATTAGTGTATTTCAGCTTTTTTAGCTAATAATTAGGATTTATCTAACAGCAAGGGACATATATTTTATGAACTAAAATTTTACAGTACTCTGCTTTTAAAGCAGATCATGCTTTGTTGTTTTTTCTCATTGCTAATACAATTTCATTCATAAAGCGACTATCATTTCCCTTTATGAGGAAGGTGATGCTGTTTGCGATTGCATCAAGCAGGGGCGATAGCCATTCTTGATCAGATTGCATAAAGTTTCCTAGAACATGCTGTTGGACTAATTCTTTAGCGTTTGGACGTCCAATTCCCAAACGCACATGCTGGTAATTGTTACCGCAATGGTTGTCTATTGACTTTATACCATTATGTCCATTACCTCCCCCACCGATTTTTGTGCGGATTGTTCCAGGTTGTAGATCTAACTCATCATAAAAAACAATTAAGTGATTGATACTGAGCTTGTAGAATCTTAAAGCTTCTCCGACGGATTGACCAGATGAATTCATAAATGTTTGAGGTTTTATTAGAAGAGTTTTTTCATCATCTATGAAGCCATTAGATATCTCAGCTTGAAATTTCTTTGACCATGGTGGGAAGGAAAAGGATTTCTGAAGAGCATCAACAGCCATAAAACCAATATTATGGCGGTTATTTTTGTAGTGTAAACCAGGATTACCAAGACCGGCAACGATTAACATATGCGCTTTCATTTAAGAATAGTGAATGATACATTGAAAACAAAGGCGAGAATGACTTCTCGCCTGCAAAAAGGCTATTATTTTTTTGTATTTTCGCTATTTTCTTCTTCTGAAGCAGCGCTTGCACTTGTTGGTGCCGTAATTGTTGCGATGGTAAAATCCCTATCCTGAATGACGGGGGTGATCCCCGCAGGCAATTTTACTGCTGAAATATGAATAGAGTCACCGATAGAATAGTCAAAAAGATCTATATCAATCGATTCAGGTATGGCGTTTGCCGAAACAGTGCATTCAATTTCATGACGAATAACATTTAAAATACCACCACGCTTAAGGTCCGGAGCTGTATCTTCATTTAGGAAACGCACAGGAATATTGACATGCACAATTGATTTTGCTGAAACACGCAGAAAGTCAACATGTATAGGAAAGTCTCTCACCGGATCAAGTTGGTAATCTTTAGGCAGAACTTGGATCCGTTGTTTGTCAATTTCAATAGTAGCGACAGTGGTGCGAAACGCACCCGCATGAATTTTTTGAAAGATCTCTTTATAAGAGATCGAAATTGGTAAGGGAGGCTGTTTGTCACCATAGATGACAGCCGGAATAAGACCACTGCGACGAAGTTCACGAGAGGACCCCTTACCAACCCGTTTGCGCATCTCGGCCTTAATAATATAGCTTTTGCTCATAATTTAAGTCCTTATTGTGTAATTGGAGATTCATTAAAAAAACCACAAGGGTCATTCCATGAACATGAAGACACTTACTGTGAGACAGTGGCTGCTTCATCCTGCGTTGCCTCCAAGGGTGTCTACGCAGAGGTCTATCCTATAATTCAAACTCTCCAGAGATGCAAGAGGCGCAGAAAAATCTCATTTTTATCGATGATCAGGAAGGATTATAGCGAGTATGGAGCAAACTTGCCATGTGGTAATTAGGCAGTGAAAATATAGGGGAAAGAGTGCATAGGAGGTATTCAAAACACGAAACGAGAAAAGGAGATCGAATGATACCGGTAAGCATCAATACTGAAAGACAGTGTGAGGACGTTTGTTTGGCATGAATTGAAAAGAATAGATTTTTCCTAAATTATTTCCGCAGACAACCCACAATTTCTCCAGCATCAATAGGTCATCGTCTTTTTCTGTTAAGAAATTGAGGGAAAACCTTTAATCAAACAAACTTGAGACTGATTGTTCTGTCGCTATTCTTGAAATGGCTTCTCCAATCAGATCAGCAATTGTTAGGACGCGGATATTGTGAGCTTGTTTAACAGCTGTTGTTGGCATAATCGAATCGGTAATTACCAATTCTTTCATTTCCGAAAGTATGATCCGTTCAATAGCTTTTCCAGAGAGGACACCATGCGTTATATAGGATGTAACACTATTTGCACCATGTTGAAGGAGAACGGTTGCTGCGTTGCATAAAGTTCCTCCTGAATCTATGATGTCATCCAGTAAAAAACAATCCTTTCCAGCGACATTTCCAATAATATTCATAACCTCTGATTCTCCAGGGCGTTCACGGCGTTTGTCGACAATAGCGAGAAGACTGTTTAGACGTTTTGCTAAAGCGCGTGCACGCACCACACCTCCAACATCGGGTGACACGACGATGGCATTTTCAACAGAATAGCGCGCCTTAATATCACGGGAGATGACGGGAATAGCATAAAGGTTATCTGTTGGAATATCAAAAAAACCTTGAATTTGTCCTGCGTGAAGGTCCAATGTGAGGACTCGATGAGCACCTGCTTGGGTGATGAGGTTGGCAACAAGTTTTGCGGAGATAGGAGTGCGCGGTCCAGGCTTACGATCCTGACGAGCATATCCAAAATAAGGTATGACAGCCGTAATACGACGTGCTGAAGAGCGTCGAAGGGCATCTATCATAATGAGAAGTTCCATCAAATGGTCATTAGCTGGATAGGATGATGATTGTAAAACAAACACATCTTTTCCACGCACATTTTCGTGTATTTCTACGAAGATTTCTTGATCAGCGAAACGTTTTACAGTCGCCTTTCCTAAAGGAATTCTTAAATAATCCGCAACGTCTTTAGCAAGGTGTGGGTTAGAGTTGCCACAAAAAAGTTTCATGATAATGTGCCTCGGGATAACTAAAATAAGATCTCACCTGATTTTTAGCTGTTTATAATAAGATTGCAATAGGGTATGAGGAAACGAATTATAACACTACCAGTTGTGAATGGAGGTAGTTTTTTTAAAAATATTCATTTTTTTGAATTAGTGAATTGTAGATAAAATTTTATTGAAGATATCTCAGTTAATAGGCTTTCTGTCATTAGATTTTATTAAAGGGTATTTTGTTGAAATTAATCAATATTGCGTGAATATTCACGCTTATTCTCTAATTAGAAGTTCGAATTTATCAGTAATTGAAATAATGCAGTATTTTTTATAAGCTATCATGTTTATAATTTTCAAACATGGTATTTAGGTGAGAGAGGTCCTAATTCCGGGACTAAAGAGTTTCAATATGAAGGGGTTATTTGATCTGATTTATTAGAGGATGGCTTTTGCATTTTTTATAAGGCTAAATGTTACTTATGGTTGAAGCATGATAGCAGATATTTGCCGTCCATAATCAGCTTCATTACGATGTATCGCACGGCGATAAGAAAAGAAATTTTGTTCGTTTTTGTAAGTGCATAACTGTAGACAGGAAGCTTTAATGCCTTCCTGGGTTAATTGGTCTATGATGAATGACCATAAATTAAAGCGAAAATGGTTTTTCTTATCTATTTGAGAGAAGTAGCTTTGAAATTGGCTTTTACAATTAACAAATTGGTCGTAGAATTCACCTGTTACTTCGTAGTGGCATGGTCCGATACAAGGCCCAAGGGCTGCTATTATTGATGAGCGTTTGGCTCCTTGTTCCTCCATTACAGAAATAGTGTTTTCCAGAATACCATTTAGGCTGCCTCGCCAACCAGCATGTGCAGCACCAATAACACCCGCTTGAGAATCAGCAAAAAGAACAGGTCCACAGTCAGCTGTGAGAATGCCGATGGCTAAGCCTTTTGTTGTTGTAACAAGAGAATCAGCGTTTGGAGGTTCATTGACGAAGGCGCGATCAATGACAACAACTTTACAGGAGTGTACTTGATTGGTGGTGATAAGATTTCTAGTATCAATGTCGAAATAACGTGCAATAGAGGTTCTGTTTTGCATGACATGTTCAGGATCATCATTTGAACTGTGACCGACATTAAGGCTACTGTAAAGGTTTTTTGAAATACCTCCCTGACGTGTAAAAAATCCGTGTTTCACTCCATGTGTTTTTAAAGAAACAAGATTGTTTGCAAGAATAGGCTTGAGGGTGGGGTTCATATGAAATTCCGTTATTATTTAGGTAGAAATGATGTACAAGGTGATGGTACACGTGCTGATCCATTTTATTATTGATGGTAATCTAAAAATGAGAATAGCGGTATATTTTTGTCACTTACGCATAAAACTTTAAAAAGTCTGCCCATCTGATCTGGACTTGTTAAACGTTCAATGTCTTGCTGGATTTTATTTTGGATTCTAATATCCTTGTTGTAACTAAGTTTCTTTGCGCGCTCAAGAATGCCCATTTTTAAAAGAAAGTCTCTTTGTTCTAAGACCATCGAAAAACAACCTTGTTGAGAAGCAATTTTTTTTAAAAAGAAAAAATCAACATGTGATGTCAAATCATGCTTACCGGGCGCGGAAAAAACATCACTAAATTTGTGTTTTGAGATTGCTTGTAGCGTATCTCCAAATGCACGTTCTGCGGAGCCATAATCAATGAGTAAGGCAGAACCACCAGCTTTCATTAGGTGATTACTTATCTGTTTCATTAATTTATTTCGTGCAGGAGAATATTCCCAAATATTTCCGTCTGGTATTTTAGGGGAGTCCATTAAGAAATTGGAAGGAGAAATACTGCGCGCACTAATAGTAAAGGTAAAATTACCATTGGTATCAAGTGCAATGTGGCGCTCCCTCCATTCTCCATTAATCTTGATATATTGGTGGATAGGAAGTGCATCGAAAAGTTCATTAGCAATAAGAATTAGAGGATCTAGAGGTATCTGCTCAAAATTTTTAACATTATAGATTTGTTTTTGGTGAGGACCAAGAAGCTTTTTTTGTTCTTGAGCAAGGTGTTGGCTTATTTCGACAAGAAAAATTTTAGCAGCATTGAATGCTGTTACGCAGATTTTACGCATGGTACGTAAAACATCATTCATCAAGGTTCCGCGTCCTGGACCGATTTCAGCTAAAATAAAGGGTTGTGGACACCCTTGTTCTTTCCAATTTGCTACGACCCAAATACCAATCATTTCTCCAAATAGCTGGCTTATTTCTGGTGCAGTGATAAAATCACCATTATGACCAAAGGGTATTTGCGTTTGGTAATAACCAAATTGCGGATCTGTGAGGGCAAGAGTCATGTAATCATTAACGGTTATCGGACCATTGACAGCAATGATTTTTTGGATTTTTTGCTTTAAGGACGTCATTATCACCTTACAAGATGGTTTCTAGTGGCTTGAAGCAGTATATAAGAACCAAAAAGGATCATAGGAAAGGATAAAACCATGCCATAAGTTAGTCCCGTAGCATGAAAGAGTGTAGAAAACCACGCAGGATCTTCTTGTGGGGCACGAAAAGCCTCTGTAACAGTCCGTGCTAGTCCATAACCTACCAAAAATGTTCCCGCGACGATACCGGAATATTTTAATGCCTTGAAAAGAAAAATAATAAGGTAAAGTACGATAAAAAGAAAAAATCCCTCTATTAATGCTTCATAAAGTTGACTTGGATGACGTGGTAAATATTGAGGGTCTCGAGAAAAGCATACAGCCCAAGAGACTGTAGTAACATTTCCCCATAACTCCTGATTAATAAAGTTACATATACGTACAATGCCTATGCCAACAGGAACGCCTGCAGCAGTTATATCAAACATTGTCCAGAGATTGATGCTATTTTTACGAGCAAATAAAAACATTGCAATGATAGTTCCAACTAAGCCACCATGGAAGGACATTCCTCCATCCCACACCGCAATAATGGCACTTGGATGTTCAAAATAATATGCAAAATCCCATATTAAGACTTGTCCTAAACGGCCTCCAATAATCACACCAAGAGTTGCCCACACAATGAAATCACTTATTTTATTTCGATCTGTGGGAGGGGTGCATGCATTCCACAAAAAACTTTTATCCAGTAGTTTTTGTGCATACCACCAGGCAAAGAGAATTCCGATGACGTAACCAAGTCCATACCAATGTAGTGCTATAGGACCCAAACGAATAATGACAGGGTCAAGAAAAGCAGGAAAATCAATAGAAGGACAAAGAAGGAAATCATTCATGAAAGAAAACTCTATATTTTTCGTAATATAGCCTTAAAGTATGGCAGGTGTGCATAAAATGGTCAAGCTAGGTGTGAAGTGTGTGTTTTTGAATGACGGTATAGGTTAAAATATATAATACTCACATGTTTAAAAGTGCGCTATGAAGATGACATTAAAAATTGGTAATTTAAGTTAGGGAAAAGTTTTATGCGTAATGGATCAAATCGTGTTCTTGATGAATTGGCCAAATTAATGACGGATGCAGCGGGTGTTGTACAAGATGTGCGGTGTGAAGCGGAAACAATTTTTCATACTCAGGTTGAAAAAATTATTAATAAACTTGATCTCGTTTCACGCGAAGAGTTTGAAGTTGTGAAGGAAATGGTGTCGAAGCTGTATGCAGAAAATGCAGATTTAAAAAATAGTCTTAATAATCTAGAAAAACAGAGTTACAAGAGACCTAAAGCGGCTTCAACAAAATCACGATCTTCTCAGAAAAAATAATCCCCAATTTTTCAGCATTAGGTATGAATCTGAAAAATGCTTAATCTTGAGTCTGTTAGGAGAGGTCACTGATTTTTTTGGTAAAAAATCGTCTTTATTTTTGCTTGGGGGGCTGGTGCTGTGAGATTGTATCAATACACTGAAGAAGCTTGGCGATTCGTTTTATCGTTATCAAGCCTGTTTGTTGTGGAAGGCATGGTTAGTTTTGTTTCCAGGTGTTGTGTTTAGTGTGCGTTTGTTTGGTGTAGGCGTTGTGGTTTTATGGTAAATGTTACTACACCGGTAGTTGTTACGTTCTGTATTGATAATATTGTCACTATTTTTGAGGGTTAATGATGAGGCTATCTTTTAGCGCTGCGGAGAGGAATGAGCATCCGGTCGATTTTATTGAGCAGATTGCTTACAGGCATGATTGGTCTTTTGAGAGACACGCACAAGATGAGATTAATGTATGTGTAGAAGGAGAACGGGCCAATTATCGTCTTGCTTTTTCATGGATGGAGGAGCAGGAAGCTCTTCATTTAGCTTGTGCATTTGATTTTTCTGCCGAGAATGCTCGAATAGCGGAAATGCAGAGGTTATTGTTGGCAATCAATGAAAAGTTGCTGTTAGGGCATTTTGATTATTGGCAAGAGAATAATCTGGTTATTTATCGTCAAGGGCTGTTGCTTGCTGGTGGAGTGCATCCATCTCATATTCAAGTGGAAGCACTGCTAATACATGCACTGAAAATTTGTGAAAGTCATTATGCCGCATTTCAAATGGTTGCATGGGGAGGTACAAATGCCTGCGACGCATTACAGTATGCTTTATTTGAGACTGTAGGTAACGCGTAAGGCACAAAATATGCTTTTGTCATTATTTTTGTAAAAAGATTTTGTTATTTATACAGGAATATCAACAATAGCTCGTAACCCTCCTAATGGGCTGTCGTCTAGCTGGATGTTTCCTCCATGACTACGGGCGATATCTTTAGCGATAGAAAGGCCAAGACCTGTTCCTCGTGCATCTTGATTTCGTGCTTTATCGAGTCTGAAAAAGGGTTTAAACACTTCTGTGCGCATATCTTTGTGAATTCCTGGGCCATTATCGTCAATGATTACGATAAAAGATTCTTTTTGGGTTGTAGCTGTTAATTGGACGGTATCTGCATAACAGAATGCATTTGAAACGAGATTGCTAATTAAGCGTGTAAAGGCATGCGGGCGTACTTGTACTTGCGTAGGGCCTTCAATTTTATAAGAAAATTTGCGTTTATGGAGGCGAGCACTGGTTAAAAATTTTTTCATAAGGGTTTTTAAATCAAAGCTTTTAACGTTTTCGCTGCCTTCACCACGAGCAAAAGCAAGATAGTCTTCCAGTATGTTTTGCATGTCACTGATATCTTGCTCAAGTAGGTTAATATTGGGGTCTGTATTTGCTACTAAAGCGAGTTGAAGTTTAAAACGTGTAAGAATAGTTCTTAGATCATGACTAACACCTGAAAGCATCATGGTGCGTTGTTCAATTTGGCGTTCAATACGTTCACGCATGCGCAAAAATGCAATTCCGGCGCGACGCACTTCTTCAGCACCTTTTGGTTGAAAATCTTGAGGTAATGGGCGGCCAAGGCCAAAGCTTTCAGCTGCTTCAGCAAGTTGCTGGATCGGTTTGATTTGATTGCGCAAAAAATAAATAGCTATCAAGAGCAAAACAAGAGCTGTTCCAACCATCCAGCTTAGAAAAATACCGGTATTTGATGCATATGCTTGGCTACGCATAGCAAACACACGTAAAATGCTGTTATCAAGACGGATTCGAATTTCAACAAGATTAGAATCTCCTACTGTATCAATCCAGAAAGGGCGGTTGATTTGGCGGGTAATTTCTTCGCTGAGAAAATAGTCAAGAATTGCAAAAAATAATTTAGGCCCTGGGGGAGGAAGAGGGTCAGGAGGTAAGATAGAAATATTGAGTCCCATACGTTTCTGAGCGATATATTTTATTTCTTCGTAGTTGTGTTGTTTGGGAGAAGACTCAATGATATCAATGATAGCAGCAATGTCACGGATCACAGAGGTAGAAAGACGTTCAGTTACCATTTGCCAGTGACGTTCCATGAAGATATAGGCAATTACCGTTTGCAGAAGTACCATAGGAGCAATGATGATGATCAAGGAACGTGCATAAAGCCGTTTGGGCATTTGCCTCGTTAACCATTGAGCAAATTGTTTTGCGGGTTTGATCATTACAGAAGCCTATTCGATAGAAAGTTTATAACCAATCCCCCGTACAGTTTGAAGCCATGTAGGGTTTGTCGGATCTTTTTCTATTTTGCGGCGTAATCTATTAATTTGTACATCAATAGAGCGTTCGCTTATATTGCTTTCATTTGTTGCGAATTTACAACGTGGAATTGTATCACCCGCATGTTCAGCAAAAACAACCATCATTTCTTGCTCTTTATCTGTTAGCTTAACTATCTCTGTTCCTTTTTTAAGTTCCCTTTGTAAAATTGAGAATACGTAGGGTCCAAAAACAATTTGTTCTATTTTGGGCTGGTTTGACAAAGTTCCACGTCGTAAAATAGCATTGATACGGAGCAAAAGTTCACGAGGATCGAATGGTTTTGTAAGATAGTCATCAGCTCCTACTTCTAAGCCTTGGATGCGGTCATTTGTTTCAGATAAAGCTGTCAGAATAAGGATTGGAACATTTTTCGTTTTTCGTAATGAATAGGTAAGGTCTATACCATTCTCACCAGGCATCATGACATCAACAATGAGAAGATCAAAGTTTAAGTTTACGAGTAGTCGTTTAGCTTCGTCAGCATTAGCAGAAACAGAAACGCGAAATCCATTCTTGATAAGAAATTGAGATAGAAGATTACGAATACGAGTATCATCGTCAACGACAAGCAAGTGAGCCGCATCGTCACATAAGACCCGAGAAAGACCGGTCATTATTCAAAACCTTGATAAAAATTTAATTTACACCGGAATGCAATTTACATAAGTTACACTAAGCTGTCGAGCAGGTAATCTTTTATTTCTGAAGAAATGAAAGATGCTATTTACGGACAAAGAGGACATTTAGTTCCTGAAAGAGGTATCATGAGAAATCTTAACACACATATCATTCCGGTTACATCTTTTCAACAAAACTGTACTTTAATTTCGGACTGCAGGAGTAAGAGAGGTGTTTTAGTCGATCCTGGTGGTGATTGGTTTAAGATTCAGGAGGCTATTCGGAAAACAGGTGTTATTGTTGAGGCTATTTGGATAACGCATGGCCATGTTGATCATGTAGGGGCAGCAATGCAAGCTAAAGAGGCTTTAGGGGTTAGCATCATTGGTTCACATTATGATGATAAACCGGTGATGGATGATGTGGTTGAAAGAGCAAAAAACTACGGCATGCCTGATGTGTGTACTTGCATTCCAGATCAATGGTTAAAAGATGGCGACAGTGTTGATTGCGGTGGACACATGTTTTCTGTTTTTCATACACCGGGACATGCTCCTGGGCATGTTATTTACTTTAATGAGGAAGAACGTTTTGCTGTATTGGGAGACGTTCTGTTTCATGGATCCGTTGGTCGTACTGACTTTCCATTCTGTTCCCATGAGCAATTAATGCGATCCATTAAAGAAAAAGTTTTACCTCTAGGGGATGACGTTAATTTCATTTGTGGGCATGGACCTGGGAGCCAAATAGGTCGTGAACGCAAGTATAATCCTTTTTTACAAGGGATTTAGTTTTGCAAATTCGTAAAATAACACGAGGATTCTAGTTACCGTTTGCGTATAACAAATACAATACAAAAAAAATCCCCAAACAAGGAACTTCCTTTTTGAGGATCGAGAGGGATAACACCTTCCTGAATAATAGTTGGGTAAAGCAACAATCTGAGACAATTGAGGATGCTACCACATCAGCGCCAACTGCCTCTCAGAGAGATATATTTACCTCAAAGTACTACTCAAATAAATGGTCTATGATTACTTTGCTGGAGCACGACAAACATGACGCAGACCATCCTTGCCAAGGAATGTTCCTGTTTGAGGATCGAAAGAACGATATTTTTTTGTACAATATTTAAGCCAGGAATCTACTTGAGATTGCTGAACAGGTCGGTATATCGGCGTCGATTGCTGTATTTGATGAGGTGCACTATTTTGTAGCACTGTCTGATAAACAACTTGCGACTGCACAGGCTGCGCAGGTTTTGTTAAAAGCGCTTTAACAAGAAGGCCTGCAGAAATACCCAAAATTCCCATTGCTAAGGCACCCCCCACGTTACCATGGCTAGTGTATCCGCGAGTGCGACTTTTTGTGTGCTGAACCTGATATTTGTGCTGAGTTTGATAGTAACCATGCTGCGTTACATACTCATTATGAACACCGCGAGATCTTTGAACAGTCGTTACATCTCGACGGATGTTTTGGTGGTATTCTTGGGCGAATACTGTAGTCAGTGGTGTCGAAAAAGCTATTGTTGATACTGTTGCCAACGTGATTAATTTTTTCATTAATTTATTCCTCATAAAATTAACATCACTCACAAAATTGCAGTCTAAAATTACTAAACAGAACATAATTTAAATAATTTTGAGGCACTATTGTGACAATGCGATTAGGGTTTTTAAAATCTGAATTTCAGGCAAAACGGTTTTCAAAAAAAATACTAGCATTACTGATTGGCATAATTAATGAAAGGAATTTCAAATTGAAATAATTGCCTGTTATGATTTTAACAGTCTAATTGTCTGGATAAAGGTTTCTTGATGTGCAATGTACAAGGTATTTTTTGTGTACTTGGTATTCATAACCCCTCCTAAAATTTTCTTAATTCGGCAATGCTTCAGAGAAAATTCTATCAGATTTACATTCAGTTTGCTGTTACTCTTATTGAATTTAAAAAATGATCACATTTACCCTTGAAGATATCATTTAACTACATGAGAGAGGACCATCAACAACTGCAAGCTCTATCTGCTGCAATCGTCTGATTTCATCACGTATTTGTGCTGCTTTTTCAAAATTAAGATCAGCTGCCGCTTCACGCATTGACTCCCCAAGATGCTGAATGTGATCAGCTATATTGATAGCGATTTTATTATTTTGTGCAAGAAAATTAGCAACATTTTCTTGAACATTTTCCTTTTTATCAACAGAGTTGAGAATATTATTGATATTCTTTTTAATGCTAATAGGTGTGATGTGGTGCTCTTGGTTATAAGCTATCTGTCTTTGTTGGCGTCTTTTCGTTTCTTGTAAGGCTTTTTTTATAGAATTGGTCACTGTATCGGCATAAAGAATGACACGACCATCTACGTTCCGTGCAGCACGTCCGATTGTCTGAATAAGTGAAGTTTCTGAACGTAAAAATCCTTCTTTATCAGCATCTAAAATAGCAACAAAACCGCATTCTGGAATATCTAATCCTTCTCGAAGAAGATTGATCCCTACTAAAACGTCAAAAGTGCCGAGTCGTAAATCATGAAGAATTTCAACGCGTTCTAATGTATCAATATCAGAGTGCATATAGCGTACACGAATGCCATTTTCATGAATATATTCTGTTAAACTTTCAGCCATGCGTTTGGTCAAAACGGTTACTAGCGTGCGATATCCTTTCTTGATTGTTACACGAATTTCGTGCACAACATCATCGACTTGGTTATGTGCTGGACGTATTTCTGTATGCGGGTCAACGAGTCCTGTTGGACGAATAACTTGTTCTACGAAAATGCCGCATGCTTGTTCTATTTCCCAGCGTCCAGGTGTTGCAGAAACGGCGATAGTTTGCGGGCGCATTGCATCCCATTCTTCGAAGCGTAGAGGGCGATTGTCCATGCAGGAAGGTAAGCGAAATCCATACTCTGCTAAAGTAGCTTTTCGCTTGAAATCACCTCGGTACATTCCCCCAATTTGGGGGATGGTTACATGGCTTTCATCAATAAAAACAATAGCATTATCTGGAATATACTCAAAAAGAGTTGGAGGTGGTTCACCAGGTTTTCGACCTGTTAGATAACGTGAGTAATTTTCAATTCCAGAGCAAGATCCTGTAGTCTCTAACATTTCTATATCGAACATTGTTCTCTTCTCTAAACGCTGTGCTTCTACAAGGAGATTTGCTGAATTTAATTCATCAAGGCGTGCAATTAATTCTGTTTTAATTGATTTTATTGCCTGATTGAGTGTGGGTTTTGGTGTTACGTAATGTGAATTTGCATAAATTTTAATAAATTGGAGACTGTCTGTTTTTTGTCCCGTTAATGGGTCAAATTCAGTAATCATTTCGATTTCGTTACCAAATAATGAAATGCGCCAAGCGCGATCTTCAAGATGAGCAGGAAAGATTTCGATTATATCTCCTCGCACACGGAAGGAACCACGAACAAAATTGATATCTTGTCTGCTGTAGTGCAGAGAAACTAGATCAGCTAATAATTTTCGTTGATTAATCGTGTCACCTATCTGTATTTTGAGGGTCATGGCCGTGTAAGTTTCTACGGAACCAATTCCATAGATGCAAGATACAGATGCGATGATAATGACATCATCGCGTTCAAGTATGGCACGTGTTGCAGCGTGTCTCATGCGATCAATCTGTTCATTTATAGAGCTTTCTTTCTCGATATAGGTATCAGAACGTGCAACATAGGCTTCGGGTTGATAGTAGTCGTAATAAGAAACGAAATACTCGACAGCATTATGAGGAAAAAAATTCTTAAACTCTCCGTAAAGCTGTGCGGCGAGAGTTTTATTTGGTGCTAGGATAAGAGCAGGGCGTTGTGTCTTTTCGATGATTTTAGCCATCGTGTAGGTTTTACCTGAGCCAGTAATTCCTAAAAGTACCTGAGTGCGCTCATTTTTCTCAATGCCTTCAACGAGTGCTTTAATAGCAGTTGGTTGATCGCCTGCAGGTTCAAAGGAAGTTTGAATTTGAAATGGGATACCACCCTCGAGTTTATAAGGATAAATAGGGCGATGGGGAGCCCACAATGCACCATTTTTAAGCAAAGGGGTTTCTGAAAAAATGATTTTAGATAAGTTTTCAACGGTGGCTGTAGTATTTTTTTTCATAATAAATTTTTTGGATGTGAGGCATCTTTATATCCACGAAAGATACCTGATATCGTAGTTAAGTGGTTTTAGGTCGTAGATTTTGTATAACATTCTGTTTTTTTAGAGATATTGGGTCAATCTTTCATGAAGTTAGAAATTTTTGGTATGGTACTATAGGGTATAGTCTATAGAATTATTATGGTATAACAAGAATAAAGATAGAAGAAAAATTTATACTATAATTTGTAAAAGTTACCATTTTGTACAATGTTATTCGTTCAAACTACGGTAGCTAATTACCTTTATTATTAATACGTAAAGATAATTTTCGTTATTGGGAAAAGTTTATTATTAATATATTTTATGTAAAATATATTAATAAGTAATATTTAAGTATAGAGTAACAGTTATTATTATTTCTGTTATAGTATAATATTTTTTGAGGAGTAAGGTTGTACGCATATAATAAAGGTTATTTATATTATTTTTACAAAAAATAATGAGGTAAATATTTAGTGTATTTATGAATCATAAAAATTTGCGCTAATAACTTTAACGAAATTATACGAAGAATAACTTATTTAAGAATTAAAATACAAAGAGGGTATTTAGGATTTTGTCTTTGACCTAAAAGTTAAAACGTTGTGTTATGGTAGCAATTTTTTGATTAATACATAGTTGTTGCTGAGAATAAAGACTCTAATTAAAATGCGTGAGATTCTTATTTTTTCTGTAATTTCTCGTGCACTGCAGTAATTTTATATTTTAGATACATCCTCACTTTGATCATAATATTAAATTATGGCAAAGTAATATTGTTTTGACCACATTATAATTAGCGAGGGTGAGTAAGTGTTGAATTAATTTTTGGAATATTGGGTGAAGTATAAAAATATTCAGAGAGTGTCTGTATTTATTATTTATTTATAGAAAATAAGGTTATTGTCCTGTATAATCGCGCAGCGACTATGTGCTTATGGCCCCAAAGTATCTTTGGGGGGGTGCTTTTTGTTTTTTAATAAGGCCTTCCGCGTGAGAGAAAGGAACAGATCATGGAAAAAGTGCCTATGACTACGACTGGTTTTGAAAAACTCAAAGAAGAGTTGTGTTGGCGTCAACAGCAAGAACGTCCGCGGATTATTGAAGCAATTTCCGAAGCGCGTGCACATGGTGATTTATCAGAAAATGCAGAGTATCACGCTGCCAAAGAGGCGCAGAGCTATAATGAAGGGCGTATAAATGAGCTTGAGGATTATATTGCGCGAGCAGAAGTTATTGATGTTTCAAGGCTCTCAGGTAATAAAATTAAGTTTGGGGCGACTATTGAGCTTTTAAATGAAGATACTGAAGAGAAAAAGGTTTATCAAATTGTTGGCGATCAAGAGGCTGATGTAAGAACAGGGAAGATTTCTATTTCTTCGCCTATTGCGCGTGCTCTTATTGGAAAACAAGAAGGTGATGAGATTGAGGTAAATGCGCCAGGTGGTGCGCATAATTATGCAATTATTAAAATTGAGTATATTTGATCGTTATGCATATATCTGCAGAAGAAACGGATATCATTGTTCCTCATTTTAAGAGGCGATTATCGGGGGTGATGTCAACAGTTATTCACCTCATTCCGTTGCAACGAAGAAAGGGACTGTCTATATCTATTTTGGGGGTTGGTTTACCGAAGAGTTTGCCACATCTCACTTTTAAGGACCTTTTTGAGCTTTGGAAACTGCCAAAGGGAAGACCGTTTCGTATCTGGCATGCACGGCGTAATGTTGAGATGATTGTGGGTGTTATTTTACGAGATGTTTTGCGGATGAAGCTTAAGCTTGTTTTTACATCAGCTTCTCAGCGTTATCATAAGTTTTTCACAAAATGGCTTCTTCATCGTATGGACAAAATTATAGCCGTCAGTCCAGGTACCGGAACTTATTTAGATGTCCCTTATCAAGTTGTTAAGCATGGTGTGAATCTTGAGTACTTTTTCCCCTCTGAAACTGTCAGTGATTGTTTTGCAGCAACTGGTCTCCTAGGTAAATACATAGTAGGGTGTTTTGGGCGCATTCGTTATTTAAAAGGTGTTGACCTTTTTGTTGATGCAATGCTGGAATTGCTACCAGTTTATCCAGACTGGACGGCGATCATTGCCGGTCGCACCACAATGCAACATTATTTTTTTGAGCAACAATTGCGTAAAAAAATTTCTCGTGCCGGTTTAAGTGACCGCATTATTATGCTTGGTGAAGTGTTAGATACACCTTCGTTGTATCGTTGTTTGTCGCTCTATGTAGCACCTTCTCGTTTAGAAGGTTTCGGTTTAACTCCATTAGAGGCAATGGCATCACAGGTTGCAGTGGTAACAAGTGATGCTGGAATTTATGAAGAATTAGTTGTTGAGGGAGCTGGGACTGTTGTTAAAAAAGGAGATGGAGTAGCTTTGACGAAGGCGATAGAATCTTATTTTTCTGATCTAAATAAAACAGTTGCAGAAGGGAAAAGAGCACTTGAACATGTACGTACTCATTTTCCATTAGAAAAAGAGGCTTCTGAAATTGGGGAGATTTACGAAAAGATGTTTTCTGAAAAAGTAGGCTAAGAATAATTAACTAAAGTATGTCGTTCACGCACGAGAAAAAAACTAATCTTTTTTGGGAGATTGGCTTATATTCAAGTGAAAGAGAGTTTATTTTTGTGCAGCTAGAAATATTCGTATTTTCAGATTTATGAAAAGTAAGTTGCTGCTTTTTTGTGTAGGCGCATGGCGCTTTTGCAATGATTAGTTAAGTTTTGTCTACTGTATAGCGGAGATGTTTTTTCTTACTTACTTTCTGTGACATGCTTTAGGTGTACTCGTGTTAAAGTTATTCAGACCAGAATGCTGCAGTAAAGAACACGAATATAGTCACGATTTCAAGACGACCTACCAGCATCAAGAAGCTTAGGACCCACAAGGCGTTGTCATGAATTGTTGAAAAATTACCGGTTGGACCAATAATGTTTCCAAAACCTGGCCCAACATTTGAAAGTGCTGTTAAGACACCCGTAAAAGCAGAAGTAAAATCAAGACCAGTAGCTAGCAAGAGTGCTGTGCCAATGAGAAGACAGAACATATAGAGACACACAAAAAGTAGGACTGTTTGAGCGATGTCACTAGATATATTAGAATGATCGTAGCGAACTTTGACGATTGTATTAGGAGAAAAAAGTCTCACCATGTTTGCCTGTGCAATACGCCATAAAATAATCAAGCGGTTAATTTTTATACCTCCGGAAGTGGAGCCCGCACATCCGCCTATAAATGAAATAATAAAAAAAACTCCAAATGCAAAGGATCCCCAAAGTTGATAGTCCTGAGCGCTGTAACCCGTCGTGCTAATGATCGATACGATATGAAAAATCGTATCAAGGAAAATTTGGTGGAAGGTCAAAGAGGTATTAAATTGCAACCAGATTGCTAAGGTAAAGCTGGAGAGAAAAACAATATTGAAAAAAACAACGATTTGTGGGTCGATAAAACGTTTTGAGTGGCTTGGAAATACAAGTTTGATATATAAAACAAATGGTAAGGAGGACAGAAACATGAAAATTGTTGAAACAACAAGGATTGTTGGTTTTTCAGAAAAATAACCAAAAGAGGTGTCATGAGTTGAAAAACCGGCTGTCGCCACTGTGCTCATAGCGTGATTAATTGCATCAAACAAGGTCATGCCTGCAGCAAAATAAGATAGCATGCAAGAGAATGTTAGTCCAATGTACGCGATGATAATTCCATTAGCAATTTGGTTGATGCGGGGGAGTATTTTTTCAGATTTATCTGATGATTCCATATGAAAAAGTTGCACTCCTCCAACACGGAGTGAAGGTAGGAGTAGCAGAGCTAGGCCGATAAAACCGATTCCTCCGATCCAGCATATGAGAGACCGCCACAGTAGGAGACTCTGCGGTAAATGATCAAGGCCTGCAATTACTGTGGATCCCGTTGTTGTAATTCCGGAAACAGATTCAAAAATTGCTTTTGCCAGCGAAATTTTGAGAGGAGAGAGGTAAAGTGGGAGAGCTCCCACGATGCTTCCTGTTAGCCATAGACAAACTGTTAAGGTAAAACCAAGACGTGCCGAAAAACGATAGGTGGCTCCTCGAGTTGCTAAAAAAACAAGTGTTGCTAATACAGTAGTTATAGCGCAAGGATAAAGAAAAGTTTCCCAATCGCGATTGTTATAGCGCAAATCGGCAAGAACAGGCAGCAACATAGCTGCTCCCATGACAAATGCAAAACGCGCACAAATATTAACGATAAACTGAAAAATAGTAGTTTCCTTCCTTTTTATTAACTTCTGTTTGTTAGTATTACAATTACCAAGGAAAATTATGTTGAAAAAGCTATTGTGGATTAACAATAAGCTTCTTAACAAACCTTGAAAAAAACACAAGTGCACCGTAACTTGTAATATATAGGAAATTTTAAGGGGGCGTGTTTTTGTGTTTTGCGGGCACGAAGATTCAAAAAGAAGTAATTTTATGACATATTCGCATATTCGCGTTCTTGTTATTGGTTCGGGTCCAGCCGGTTATACAGCTGCGATTTATGCAGCTAGGGCGATGCTTGAGCCAGTCTTAGTCACTGGTGTGCAGCAAGGTGGACAGTTGATGATCACTACAAATGTTGAAAATTATCCGGGTTTTTCTGATCCTGTACAGGGGCCATGGTTAATGGAGCAAATGGAAAAACAAGCTGAATGTGCTGGTGCGAATGTTGTTTGTGACACTATTATAGAGGCTGATTTATCAAAACGTCCTTTTGTTTTACGTGGGGATTCAGGAACGCAATATTGTTGTGATACTTTGATTATTGCGACAGGTGCGCAGGCTCGCTGGCTTGGCTTGAAAAGTGAAAAGATTTTTATGGGAGCCGGTGTTTCCGCATGTGCTACTTGCGATGGTTTTTTTTATCGAAATAAAGATGTTGTTGTTGTCGGCGGTGGAAATACGGCTGTTGAAGAAGCACTTTATTTGTCACACCTAGCGAAGAAGGTTACTGTAGTCCATAGGAGAGACTGTTTTAAGGCAGAAAAAATACTACAAGATAGGTTATCTTCGCGTGGTAATGTGCATGTCATTTGGGAGCATACAGTGGAAGAGATTATTGGTTCTCAGGCAAGTCCGTCAGCAGGGGCTGTAGTGACAGGAGTATGTCTCAGGCATGTTCATACTGGTCAAGAATTGAAGATAGATACGGATGGGGTGTTTATTGCTATCGGGCATGATCCCGCGGTTTCTCTATTTGAGGGACAGCTGAAGCAAAAATCAGGGGGGTATTTGTGGACGAAGCCGGATTCGACAGCAACAAGTATTCCAGGTGTTTTTGCTGCGGGGGATGTAGCAGATGATGTATTTCGTCAAGCTGTAACTGCTGCGGGGAGAGGATGTATGGCAGCACTAGAAGCAGAGCGATTTTTAGAATTTACGAAAGCGTAGATGTTGTTAATTAGTATAAAATTATGAGATGATCGTGGCTGCACCGCTAGACTGGGATAAATTAAGAGTTTTTCATGCTGCCGCAGAGGCAGGTTCTTTCACGCATGCAGCCCAAAGGCTTCATTTATCTCAATCAGCTATTTCACGACAAGTCTCATCTTTAGAGCAGGATGTCGGTGTTCCTTTATTTCAGCGTCATGCACGTGGTTTGATTTTAACAGAGCAAGGTGAAATTCTCTACCGTACAGCGCATGATGTTTTGATAAAACTTGAAAATGCGCGCTCGTTGTTAAACGAGAATACCGAAAAACCAGCAGGACGGTTACGTGTTACATCGACTTTTGGAATGGGGGCAAAATGGATTGCAGAGTGTCTGCCTGAATTTTTGGCTTTATATCCTAATGTGCAACTTCAGCTGTTACTTGATGATAAAGAACTTGATTTAACGATGCGTTGTGCAGATTGTGCCGTTCGCTTATGTCAACCTCAGCATCCTGATCTTATTCAAAGGAAATTATTTACGGTTCATATGCACGTTTATGCTTCAGAAGGTTATATTGCATGCTATGGGAAACCAGAAAAGTTATCTGAGCTTGATAAGCATCGTATCATTTCATTTGGAGAATTCGTTCCACTTTATCTATCTGGTTTAAATTGGCTAGAAAGGGCTGGGAGAAGTGATGGTTCTTTACGCACTCCAGCATTACAAATTAACAATATCATATCTATTAAAAAGGCACTTATGAATGATCTTGGTATTGCTATTCTTCCCGACTACATCATTAATAATGACGAGAAGGTTGTGCGTCTTTTTCCTGATATGATGGATATACCGTCTTTTGATACTTTCTTTTGTTATCCAGCTTCTTTAAAAAATTCTGCTAAGCTGAACGCTTTCCGAGATTATATTTTTTTAAAAGCGCGTACATGGTCCTTTTGATTCGGTTTGCAGTTTAATGCACAAGTTACTTATCACTTGAAAGGCTAAAATTTTGTGAAGTCATTCGCCACTATGCTGATGTAGAGTGGTTTATGAATATTGAAGATGAGAAGCTATATGCTGGATATGATTAGCGTTTTCATTTTGTAGATCTACAGGGGCTGCCATATTTCCTTGTTACAGGATTCCATATTTCAGATATTTTAAAAATTAACTAAACACATACCCCCACCATTAGCAATGTGGTCATTTATTTTGTTATCAATAAATCACATGCCAGATAGTAGTGTGCAATTCTTACAACAAGCTTGCGCAAAATCTCTGGATACGTAAACAAGCTTCTTGGAGAATTGTCTCTGATGTTGCATAAGAAATGCGGAATGCAGGTCCTAATCCAAAGGCAGATCCGTGCACAACAGCAACAGATTCAGCTTCTAGTAGCTCTGTTACGAAATCCTCATCGTTAGCAATAATTTTTCCTGTAGGCGTCTTTTTGCCAATCAAATTTGCACAAGAAGGATAAACATAAAAGGCTCCTTCAGGTGTTGGACAGCTAAGTCCAGGAGATTGATTAAGCATAGATACAACAAGATCACGACGTTTTTGAAAAATATTTTTATTTTTGGTAATAAAATCTTGCGGACCATTAAGTGCTTCAACAGCTGCCCATTGTGAAATGGAACTCGTTCCAGATGTTTGTTGACCTTGGATTATGTCCATGGCTTTGATCAATTCCTGGGGACCACCTGCATAACCGATTCTCCATCCGGTCATCGCATAAGCTTTCGAAACACCATTCATTGTTAGGGTACGATCGTAAAGTTTTTGTTCTACTTGAGCAGGCGTAACAAAAGTGAAGCCTTCATACGTTAAGTGTTCATATATATCGTCTGCAAGGATGTAAATATGGGGGTATTTAATTAGAACATCTGTCAATTTTTTTAGTTCATCATGTGTGTATGTAGCACCCGATGGATTGGAAGGAGAATTGAAAATAAACCATTTGGTTCTTGGGGTAATTGCTGCTTCTAGATCTTGAGGTTGCAATTTATAAGAAAATTCAGCTTTACTTTCTACAAAGATAGGGGTGCCTTCGTTTATAATTACCATTTCAGGATAACTAACCCAATAAGGTGATGGGATGATGACCTCATCACCTTTATTAAGAGTTGCCATCAATGCATTGAAGAGAACCTGTTTACCACCAGTTCCAACAATAATTTGTTCTGGCTTGTAATCTAAATCATTTTCTCGTTTAAATTTTGCAGAAATCGCTTGGCGTAATTCTGGTATACCAGATATGGGAGTGTATTTTGTTTCACCACGTCGAATAGCTTCAACTGCAGCATTTTTTACATTATCAGGTGTGTCAAAATCAGGTTCTCCGGCGCTTAATGATAAGATATCACGTCCTAAAGATTTCAAATTACGTGCCTTCTGAGCAACGGCAATAGTTGCAGAGGGTTTAATAAGGGAGAGTCTATGGGCAATAAAAGCCATTGTTTATTCCTTACGCTATTGACAAAGAGGCCGAACATAAGAAGCAGTTGAAGCCATTCATAGGAAATTTATGTCGTAAATTATAGAAAACTGCAAGAAAACTCTTAAAAAATTTTATTTTTTGGCAGAAAGTATTATAGGATTGTTTTCCAAAGTTTTTAGAAATGGCATAACGTGTAAAATTAAAAGGATTGTACCAGCTAAGTAAATTTGAAATGATTTTTTTTAGCGTACTACAATACATGCTACATATGGAATTTGTAAAAACTGTTTTTAGAGTTTCTTACGTTTATAAAAAGCAAAAAAACCTCACCTGTACAGGTAAGGTTTTAAAAGGCAAGTCGATAAAATCTTAAAGTGCTGCGAGATTTCCAGCAGAAAATTTACCGGAATGGTGATCTTTAAGTACATCGTAAGAAATCTTTTGACCTTCGTTAAGACTATTCAAGCCAGAGCGTTCAACAGCAGAAATATGCACAAAAACATCTGCGCTACCATCATTAGGCTGGATAAACCCAAAACCTTTTGTTGCATTGAACCATTTGACTATTCCTGTAGACATAGGAAACTCCTTGTATATTATTTACCGTACGTTGAAGCCAGAAGCCATCAACAAAATTATAGATCGAAATCAGGCGGGAGAAGTTTTGTCAGAAGTGCATGTCGCACAGGAAAAAAAGTCGCATAACCGAAAGTCCGATATGGGAGGACTATAGAAAATTTTGAAACAAAAAGCAAGCACAATAGATCTTGTTTTTTCTATAGAGAAGGTTCTGAAATAGAAAAAAATTTCTCATCTTGTTGTAAATTAGGAATATTTATTAAAATAACTTTGCAGTGAACGAACTTCAAGACTGCTTTTAGCCAATACCTTGATGGCTTGAGCAGCGGATTCAGCTCCAGCGATTGTTGTATAATAGGGCACTTTTTGCATCAAGGCTGCATGGCGTAGTGACTTGGAATCTGAAATAGTACTGGCAGTATTTGTTGTGTTAAAAATCAATTGAATTTTGCGGTTGCGAATGGCATCCTCAATATGAGGATG
Source organism: Bartonella ancashensis (assembly GCF_001281405.1). Lineage (NCBI taxonomy): Bacteria > Pseudomonadati > Pseudomonadota > Alphaproteobacteria > Hyphomicrobiales > Bartonellaceae > Bartonella > Bartonella ancashensis. The sequence continues at coordinate 820,619 of NZ_CP010401.1, forward strand.
GCCTTCTAGTACCTTATTGATTTTTTCGACTTTAATATCATACTTAGAGAGGAATTTCTGTGTTCCACTCGTTGCCAGGATAGAAAATCCAAGCTCTGCTAAAAGCTTTATAGGTTTTAAAATACGTTCTTTATCTTCATCTCTTACAGAAACAAAAATCGTACCCTGTCGTGGAAGTTCAATGCCAGCCCCAAGTTGGGCTTTAGCAAAGGCTAGTGCAAATTCATGATCGAGGCCCATAACTTCGCCTGTTGAGCGCATTTCTGGACCGAGGAGTGTATCTACACCTGGAAAACGTGCAAAAGGAAAGACAGCTTCCTTAACAGCAATATGTGGTTTTTGAGGTATTGATGGTAATCCACCATAAGCGTTGAGTGCACTGGAAAGGCTTTCTCCTGCCATGATGCGTGCAGCAATTTTAGCGATTGGTCGACCAATTGCTTTCGCAATAAATGGGACAGTACGGGATGCACGAGGATTAACTTCTAAGACATAAATTGTGCCATCTTTGATAGCATATTGTACATTCATTAGGCCTCCAATGTGGAGAGCTTGCGCTAAAGCCTTTGTTTTATTTTCTAACTCAGTAACCAATTTGGGTGGAATTGTACGTACTGGTAAGGAGCATGCTGAATCACCAGAGTGTATGCCTGCTTCCTCAATATGTTCCATGATACCGACAACGAGTGTTTCTTTGCCATCGGAAAGACAGTCAACGTCAACTTCGATGGCTTCCGTTAAATAGGTATCAAATAATAGTGGGTTCTTACTGAGCAGAGCATTGGTTTGTTTTGTTTTGTCGTTAGAATAACAGGACTTAACCTCTTCTGGTACCAATTCACGTATTACTTCGAACAAATAGTTTTGCAAGCTTCGTTCATCACGGATAATTTGCATTGCACGTCCACCCAAAACATAAGAAGGGCGTACTATTAACGGAAATCCTAATTCACGAGCGATGAGTTGTGCTTGTTTAATGGAATAGGCAATACCATTTTGGGGTTGTTTTAAATTGAGTTCGCGCAGCAATTTTTGGAAACGATCTCTATCTTCTGCTAAGTCGATAGCATCAGGTGAGGTTCCTAAAATGGGGATATTATTTTTTTCCAGAGCACTCGCTAATTTCAGAGGTGTTTGTCCACCAAACTGAACAATAACACCAACCAATTCTCCTTTTTCCTGTTCCGTTTTCAGGATGGCTAGAACATTTTCTGTTGTTAATGGTTCGAAATAAAGGCGATCAGATGTATCATAATCTGTTGATACAGTTTCAGGATTGCAGTTAATCATGATGGCTTCAAATCCTGCGTCGCGCAGGGCAAAAGCAGCATGGCAGCAACAGTAGTCAAATTCAATTCCTTGACCGATCCGGTTGGGCCCTCCACCTAAAATAGCAATTTTTTTGCGTTCGGATACGTGCGCTTCTGAATATTCTGTGCCAGCTAAGGGAGTTTCGTAAGTTGAATACATATAAGCTGTCGGTGAAGAAAATTCAGCCGCACAGGTGTCAATGCGTTTGAAAGTATGTTTAACGTTAAGGGTTTGTCGCAAGGCTGCAATATCATTTGGTTTTTGTTTTGTTAGGCTAGCTAAACGCTCATCTGAAAAACCCATAGCTTTTAACATGCGTAAATTATGGGTGTCTTGAGGGATACCATGAGTCCGGATACGCTGCTCCATCTCAACAATAGATGCTATCTGTTCTAAAAACCACGGGTCAATTTTGCTTATTTGGTGAATTTCATTGAGAGATAGACCCATTCGCATTGCTTGGGCTACATAGCGCAGACGATCAGGGCTTGGAATCGCAATTGCTGATCGTATAGAATTTTTTTCATCACCTTCTGCATGTTCAGGAAGGGAAATTTCATCAAGACCCGTGAGGCCTGTTTCAAGTCCGCACAGTGCTTTTTGCAAAGATTCTTGAAAGGTACGGCCAATAGCCATCACTTCTCCTACAGATTTCATTGCTGTAGTTAAGATGGGGGATGAGCCAGGAAATTTTTCAAAAGCAAAACGAGGAATTTTTGTTACAACATAATCAATGGAAGGTTCAAACGATGCTGGTGTTGTACCTCCTGTAATATCATTTGTTAACTCATCAAGTGTGTAACCAACGGCTAATTTAGCTGCTATTTTGGCAATGGGAAAACCTGTTGCCTTTGAAGCTAGCGCTGAAGAACGAGAAACGCGCGGATTCATTTCAATAACAACAAGACGGCCATTTTCAGGATTCACGGCAAATTGTACGTTAGCTCCACCAGTTTCAACACCAATTTCACGGAGAACAGAAATTGAGGCATTGCGCATTACTTGGTATTCTTTATCCGTTAAAGTAAGGGCAGGAGCAACGGTAATGGAATCACCGGTGTGAACACCCATAGGGTCAATGTTTTCAATAGAGCATACGATGATACAGTTGTCCTTCTTATCGCGAACAACTTCCATCTCATATTCCTTCCACCCCAACACACTTTCTTCGATCAAAACTTCTGTTGTTGGTGAAGCTTCAAGACCTTGCTCAATAATTTCATAAAATTCAGATCTGTTATACGCGATACCTCCGCCTGTTCCTCCCAATGTAAATGAGGGACGAATGATGGCTGGGAGCCCCACGACATCAAGAACTTGAACCGCCTTTGCTATAGCATATGCAACGTAATGCTGTTTACGGTTTGGTTCTGCACGATGCCAATCATCATCAAGCTCTTTCAGTGCTTTCTCAAGAGCATCACCAGAAAGTTCAGCTTTCAATTTGTCTCGTTTTTGCTCGTAAAGATGTTGTTCTTTTTCTTTAAGTTCAACGGCATTAGCAAGCATAGAACGCGGTGTTTCTAGGCCTATTTTTGCCATTGCTTGACGAAACAAAGCACGGTCTTCAGCTTTATCAATAGCGTGAGCATGAGCACCGATCATTTCAACATTGTAGCGGTCTAAAATCCCCATATTTTTTAAAGATAAAACCGTGTTAAGTGCTGTTTGTCCTCCCATAGTTGGTAAGAGAGCATCAGGGCGTTCATAAGCAATGATTTTCGCGATTATTTCTGGAGTAATAGGTTCAATATAAGTTGCATCAGCTAAATCTGGATCAGTCATAATCGTTGCAGGATTAGAGTTGACCAAAATGATTCGATAACCTTCCTCCTTTAAAGCTTTACAGGCTTGTGTACCGGAGTAATCAAATTCACATGCTTGACCAATGATAATAGGTCCTGCCCCGATGATAAGAATAGATTTTATATCTGTGCGTTTCGGCATGACATGTTCCCATCACAAACATTTTTACGCAAGTTTTGCGAGTAGCATATTAAAATTTTTAGGCTCAGATTAGCTTATAATTTAATAGATGAAGAAAGTAAGCCATAAAATGCTTTTTTATGCAAATGTTGAAGGATAATTTTATTCATTTTAAATTTGTTGCACACCTAGAATGCGAGAGTGTATTTTTAAAGTGAAGAAAAGTAATTTTAAAAAAGTTTGAATGATCGAGTAGTGTAAAGGTTATTTTAGTTAGTTAAATAAACTGCTGTCGATAAATAATACGGTTTTATGGAGTAGAAAGAAGGGGTATTCGAAGATGATTATAAAAAATTCTCTTAAAGGTGGAGTTCAAAATAAAAAGATTTTATAGGTCTCTCAATATATTGATGTTCATAAAACGTACTCAAATCAATCAACTTTGCTAGTGTCTATAGCAGGAGCGCTTGTGTTATCAGCATCAATCGTTTTGGGTATTTATTATTTTCGTCGTTTAATCACGTGTACTTAGTGAATGTTTTTACTAGTTTGTGATTGTTATTTGTCCAGTTGCAAACTGTAATTCTGAATTTTGATGCAACCATGTGTTGGCTCGTTGCATATTCATGAAATTAGACCGTTTCATAAATTGTGATATTTCAAATTAAGAGATTGCACAGAATTATGGGTGATATAATTATCATAAAATTTTGCAAGCTATCAGTCTATGTGCAGGGACAGTATGTTGAGCTTGATAAGCTACGTTCTTTCTAAAGCGATAATTTGTGGTATTGCTTTCAGTTTGCATTTTGCTATGGTCTTATGTTGAGAGGGAGGCATCTATCATGTAGCCATTCTCAATGATTATTGAGGTTTGCAAGAAATTGGGAAGAGCTATGAAAGATCAAAAAGTTAATCCAAGATTTGCTCGTCATGGGCTTATATTAGTTTTTATCATTTTGTTACTTGATATAATTGGTATTGCAATCATTAGTCCTATCTTACCAAGTTATCTTAGTCAGTTGACAGGGGAAGATATTGCTAAAGCTTCTGTTCGCGGAGGAGGGCTACTAGCGGTGTACTCTGTGATGCAATTTTTATTTGCTCCATTCATTGGTAGCCTTTCTGATCGCTATGGTCGTCGTCCTATTTTGCTTATTTCTATTATTAGCTTTTCTATTGATAATTTTATATGCGCTATCGCGTGGAGTTATTCTGTTTTATTTGTTGGGCGTTTATTATCTGGAATAAGTGGTGCAAGTTTTGCGGTTTGTTCAGCCTATTTAGCAGACATTTCAGATGAAAAAACTCGTACGCGGAATTTTGGTTTAATTGGTATGGCGTTTGGGTTAGGATTTGTTTTAGGATCTCTTATTGGTGGTTTTTTAGGTCAATTTGGACCACGTGTCCCGTTTTACTGTGCTGCTGGCTTTTCATCCATTAATTTTATATTTGCATGGGTTATGTTGCCAGAAACTCTTTCTGTACAAAATAGACGCCGATTTGAGATCAAGCGTGCTAACCCTGTGGGAGCACTTTTACAACTTAGAAAGTATCCCACAGTTTTTTGGATTTTACTGGTCTTCTTCCTGTATTGGCTTGCAGAATCTGTATGGCCGAGTGCTTGGGCATTTGTTGCTATAGAACGCTACAACTGGAGTGCATTCTCTATTGGGATTTCTTACAGTGTTTTTGGAATAGGGCAGGTTGTTGTGATAGGTCTTTTCTTGCCGTATCTTTCCAAACATTGGAGCGATTGGCGCATTTCTTTGGTAGGCTTTTCTTTTGCATTAATGGGTATGCTTGGCTACACTTTTGCAACTCAAGGATGGATGGTTTATGCTGTTTTTTCCTGCACGGTGTTTGAATATCTTGTGCATGCCCCTATGCGCTCTATCGCTTCTGCACAAGTCCCGGTAAATGCGCAAGGAGAGTTACAGGGAGCAATGACATCTGTAACTTCATTGAGTGCAGTAATCGGCCCTGTTTTTTACACACTTCTTTTTGAACAATTTACTCACGAAAATACGCCATTTTATTTTTCTGGCGCGCCTTTTGCAGGTAGCTTCTGTGTGTTACTTTTGGCCATTTTGATTTTCGTTTTACGGGTAAAACCATCTATTAAAGTTGGTAGCTAAAGATAATCCGTAAAATAATAGAAGACTCAAATAAAGAGTTCTGTGCATGGAAGAAATAGCAAGAAATCAGCACACAAAAACCCGATGAGGGTAGAATGGTCAAGATATCATAGGGTTGTTAATTTGGAGCTTGTTTTTTAGAACTAACAATTAAATCACGGAAATGCTGAAATAAATAATGGCTATCTTGTGGCCCAGGAGACGCTTCGGGGTGATATTGTACAGAAAAAACCGGTTTCCCAACGATTTGAATACCACAGTTCGAGCCATCGAAGAGCGAAATATGTGTTTCTTCTACATGTTGAGGCAGTGATGCAGAATCTACAGCAAATCCATGATTCATGGATACAATTTCTACTTTCCCAGTGATAAAGTTTTTGACGGGATGGTTCGCACCATGGTGTCCCTGGTGCATTTTTATGGTCTTAGCTCCAACCGCTAAGGCAAGAAGTTGATGACCAAGGCATATACCCAAAATAGGTATATTAGAACTAATAAGCGTTTTTATAGTTGGGACAGCATATTCAGCTGTGGCAGCCGGATCTCCAGGACCATTAGAAAGAAAGACGCCATCAGGATTCATCATCAAAATTTCTTCTGCACTTGTATGAGCCGGTACAACAGTTACACGTGCGCCTTGTGCGGCTATGAGACGAAGAATATTACGCTTAATTCCATAATCAACAGCAATAATGTGAAACTTAAATTCGCTATTAGTGCTGTAGCCTTTGTTCCAGGTCCACGGTTTCTCATTCCATTCTGTAGACTTCTTCGACGTTACCTCTGTTGCGAGATCAAGGCCAGTAAGACCTGACCATTTGCATGCACGCTCTTTCAGAGAGTTGATATCAAAATTTCCATCAGGGTCATGAGCGATAACGGCATTTTGTAATCCTCTTTCACGGATAAGGATAGTTAGTGCACGTGTATCAATACCACAAAGTGCAATGATTTTACGCTTTTTAAGCCATTGATTTAAACTTTCATTGGCACGATAATTGGAGGGTTTAGTATGCGTTTTGAAAATAGCCCCGACAGCACCATAATAGTGAAGAGGTACGAGATCTTCAATATCTTCATCATTGGTTCCCACATTACCTATGTGGGGAAAAGTGAAGTTAACGATCTGTCCAGCATATGATGGATCCGTTAGGATCTCTTCGTAGCCTGTAATGGCAGTATTAAAACACACCTCAGCTTCTACAATGCCAGGAGCGCCTGCACCATCTCCTTCAATGACTGTCCCATCTGCAAGAACCAAAACCGCTGTGGGTTTCTTTATACTCCAAGGGTTAAAAGATGAAGTGATTTGTGCCATAGTACGTACTCACAATTTACGCCATAAAAAACCGCAACCATAACAGATGTTGTGTACCATTATCACAATGTTTGCTTAAGGGTGGAAGTATAAGTACATTCCATCAAGAGGTAAAGGTTTATTTTGTAATTAACGAGATATGTATTTTCTATATCAGCAGAATTTTATGAACTGAGTCAGTGTTTCTTTGATCGGATTTTTCGGCCAATCCATATGAGAGCACAGGCTCCTACAAAACCAAAAACAAGATAGCTAATCCAGCCAGAAATTCTTATACCCAGAAGGCCAAAAAAGAAATTGGATAATGTAGCTCCGACTATGCCTAAGATGATGTTGAGCAACATTCCGGTCTTACTTTTCATGTAATATTGTGCAGCCCAGCCAGCTAAGCCACCAATAAGAATAGCTGAGATCCATCCGATATTTACGTGTTCCATTATAAATTTCCTCCATATCATTGAAATTTTTGTTTTGGTTGGGATAGATTTTATGAGGTTAAAATTTCCATTGATCACTAATAGATGGATCATACAGATTAATGGTATATTGTTTTGTGTATTTCAGCTATGTTTTTTTGTAATGTAGGCTTACAATTAGAGGTTCGAGATTGAATTTTTTGTTAAAGTGAAACTCACGAGCAATGATTTTGCAGTGAATCCCCTTCTTTTAGTAGCAGGACGGATCATAGAGGTTAGAATAGGATTTTTTTAAAGGTTACGTATGGTACAAAAAACTAGAGTTCTTCTGTTTTTAGGTAATTTTCTTTAATGTAAATATTTAAAGTGTTTCAAAATTATGGAGCTGATTTTTTTATACTAGAAGATACGAAATATGAGCATGACATGAAACGAAAACATTCAAGGTAATATGTCTAGCAGTTAAAACAATAGCATAAAAGTAGTGAAGTAGATTGTTTTAGACTGCGTTATTAGTGACTGAAGGAACATAGGCCTAAATAAGGGACAATAAAAGAACAGACAAAAAGTGTGATTGTTGTAGAACTTCATGAAGCCATCACGTATAAGCAATTTAAAGATTATGGCAAATGATGGATTGGACACAACATAGTATAATTCAGCACTTAAGTGCTTCACCATAAGTGCACTTAATTCTGAGTATGAACCAAAGAAGCACCTACAAGAGGGAAGAACACCAGCGGATTATTCATAATTGCTTATTTCTCGCTCAAAATGTGCTTTAATTTGAAAAACTTATATAATAGATCTTCGTTGAGTTTATTTTTTTTCATAGGGATGAATAAAGTTATAACTGCTTGGATTCTGAAAAACCCTTAGACCAAAATCAGGGAGAATAGAGTAAAGGTGATCAAAGATATCAGACTGAATTCTTTCATATTCTAGCCAGACAGTTGTGTTAGTAAAACAATAAATCTCTAAAGGTAAACCGTTTGGTGTTGGGGATAATTGCCTCGTTATGAGGATCATATCTTTTTGAATATTGGGGTTTGCCCTCAAATAGGACAAAATATATGCACGAAAAGTCCCTATATTCGTTAAGCGGCGAGTATTAGCTAGTACGTTATGATTTTTTCCTAATTGAGAATTCCATTTACTTATTTCGGGTAATTTTTGCGCAAAATAGCTTTTTAATAGACTGAACTGTGCAAGATATTCTTGTTCGTCTATTGTGTGAAAGCGAATACTTAATTGGTCAATAAATAAAGATCGTTTAATGCGCCTTCCTCCTGACTCTTGCATACCACGCCAATTTTTAAAAGGGTCAGTAACCAATTTTCGAATGGGAACTGTAGTGATTGTTTTATCAAAGTTTTGCACTTTAACTGTATGTAGTGCAATTTCGATAACATCACCATCTGCACCAAGGTTAGGAATTTCGATCCAATCACCAACACGCACCATGTCGGTAAATGAAATTTGAATACCTGCAATAAGAGAAAGGAGTGTATCCTGAAAAATTAATAACAGAACGGCTGCCATCGCGCCAAGACCGGAGAAAAGAATGAGAGGGGACCGATCTATCAATGTTGATAACATCAAGATGACAGCAATAACAAAAAGCACAATCTTTGCAATTTGAATATAACTTTTTATTGGTTTTAGGCGTGCTGCTGGTTTTTGTTCGTAAAGAATATTAATAACACTGAGAAAAGAAGAAATTATTAAGACAACAAGGAAAATGATGAAGGCATTAGACACATTCTTGATAATGGTTGTGAATATGCGGGGTAAAGTTGGTATAAAGTCAATACAAGTTGAAAAGATAAGGGCTGCAATTATATTTGCCATATTTTTAATAGCAAATTCGATATCAACAGCTATTTTTGGGGGCAGAAATTCAGAAAGTTTTTTTGCTCCGTGATTTAGCAGAGTACGCGCTAAAAGTTTGGTACAAAACGCTACAAGGGTGAGTATAGTGAAAAAACCAACCGTTTTAAGTAGTGAGTATTGAGTAGAAAGTTCAGTTATTTTTTCTATCGTCATTTGTAGATCCTGCCTATAATACAATCTATGATAGAGAATTTAGTGAATGTTTGAAAGAGATCATTGGACTTAATATTCCAAAGTAGTTAAATATGCAGAAGAGAATTTTAAAACTCTGTGAGAGATAATGCGTTTTTTGCCTAGTTTCCTTAACGAGATTCGCGCCAAATTACCAATTTCAACGATCATTGGCCAAAGGGTGACATTCGATCCCCAAAAAAGCAAGCCTTCACGAGGGGATTTTTGGTGTTGCTGCCCATTTCACAGTGAAAAAACACCAAGTTTCCATTGTGATGACCGACAAGGATATTATTATTGTTTTGGTTGTGGTGTAAAGGGTGATATTTTTAATTTTCTTTGTGAGCTTGATGGATTACAGTTTTCCGAAGCTGTAAAGTATTTAGCTAACTTAGCAGGTATGAAACTTCCTGCGCTTGATCCACAAAGTTATAAACGCGAGATGCAGAAGAAAAATCTGTACAGCGTTATGGCGATAGCAACGGATTTTTTTCAATATAGTTTACGAGGTAGGGAAGGGGAACAGGCACGCCTTTATCTTAATGAGCGTGGTGTCACATCAGAACTTATAGAACGGTTTCGAATCGGTTTTGCACCAGCAAGGCGCACAGCTTTAAAGGAAGCTTTGAGTGCGCGCGGTATTTCAGTCAAAAATATGGAAGATTGCGGCCTCCTTGTATCAGGAGAAGGTATTGGCGTTCCTTATGATCGATTCAGAAACCGTATTATATTTCCTATTGATGATTTACAAGGACGTGTTGTAGCGTTTGGGGGAAGATCGTTAGATCAGGATACACAGGTAAAGTATCTGAATAGTTCAGAAACAGCACTTTTCCATAAAGGAGATATGCTATACAACGCTTCTTTTTTTCGTCGAAATTTTACGAAGGAAAAAAAGAAAGATCATCCTGTCCTTGTTGTTGAAGGTTATATGGACGTTATCGCCTTAACAAAGGCAGGTTTTGAAAAAGTAGTTGCTTCTTTGGGAACAGCACTTACAGATGCACAAATAACACTTTTATGGAAAATAGAACCTAATCCAGTTTTATGCTTTGATGGAGATGATGCGGGTTTAAGGGCTGCCTTCCGTGTTGTAGATCGTATATTATCTCTTCTAAAGGTGGGTTTTTCTGTGCGCTTTGTCATACTACCGCAGGGAAAAGATCCTGATGAAATTGTTCGTGCTGGTGGAGGGGATAATTTTGATTCTTATATACAAAAATCAATTTCTTTGATTGAATTTTTATGGCTACGTGCTACTTATGGGAAGAGCTTTGGAGCACCGGAAGCGCGAGCGGCACTAGAAAAAAACTTAAACAAGAAATTTTTTACAATTAAGGATGAAGCTCTACGTCGCTATTATTTGCAGGATATAAAAAAACGACTTTTTGATTTTTTTCATTCTGATTTTTTGAAAAGAAAAAATGGAAGTGGATATGATCGTAAATCTGAAAATGGTGTATCTGTAGGTAAGACTTTTTCTACTTTAGAAAATTCAGATATGGTGCGAAATTTTCCGCAATCCATTCCCTTGCGTGAGGCCGTTATCTTACTCACTTTAGCTCATTATCCTGACCTTTGGCATGAAAATTTTGAAATTCTTTCTGAATTAGAGTTAAAAAATTCTAGAGTGATGAGTTTTCACCAGTCTATGTTAGAAATTTTAGGAAATAAGCATATCCATGTTAATGGGGAAATGGTTATACTTTTAGAGAAGAAAGGACATAAGGCCATTTTAGAGCACATGAAAAATCTTGTGCATCGTATCGGTATGCGTGCTTTTTTCACAAGTGCTCCTATAGAAGATGCACGTTCTGTGTTAAAACAGGCGCTTTACTTGCATCTTCAAGAACACAACCTACATAAGAGGCTACAAGATATTGAAGAACAGTTTATGAATAATCCAAGCAGTGAGGTTTTTAATTTACTGCGTGAAGTAAAGATTGAATTAGAAAAAACACAGGCAACAGAAGCCTTAATTGAGGGGTTTGGGCGTTGGTTGGATAAATGAAGTAGATAAAGTTGGATCAACAGGATAAAATGATTCGCGTTTTTAACGCGAATCAGTCACCAACAGCGTGTTGTAGAGTGGCGGTTGAATTTTAGGAAAAGCGGGAAATTGGTTTTGCTGTATGCTGTGAATTATCTCAGGAAAGCTGAGAGCTATCAGGAGAATTTTTGTTTTCCATATGAAATAGGGATGTACAGAGATAATGAGAGTTTGCTTTAAAGGCATTGGATATTGTTGAGATTCTTAAGTGAGAGTATAAAAGAGCTGATCACTTGAATTATTATAGTGATCAAGTCGGAGTTAACGGCATGGCAACAAAGGTTAGACAGAAAGTTAATACAGAAGCAGTGGATGAGAAGAATTCGGACAGTCCTCCTCTTGATTTTTCTGATGATGCTATCAAGAAAATGGTGAAGCTTGCTCAAAGAAACGGTTATATCACAATGGATGAGCTAAACGCAGTTCTTCCTTCGGATTCTGTTACATCTGAGCAAATTGAAGATATATTGACCATGTTTTCTGAAATGGGAGTCAGTGTTGTTGATGATGAAGATGATATTGAATCTGAGCACTGTGAGGGGGAGATTACTGCAGAAGGGGGGAGTTTAGTAGAATCTGCTGGTCGTGAAGTTGCAACAATATCTAAACGGGAAGTAGCGGATAGAACGGATGATCCGGTGCGAATGTATCTGCGTGAGATGGGTGCTGTTGAACTTCTTTCACGTGAAGGGGAGATTGCCATTGCTAAACGCATTGAAGCAGGACGTGAAACGATGATTGCAGGACTTTGTGAAAGTCCTTTAACGTTTCAAGCTTTAGTTATTTGGCGTGAAGAACTGAAAGAGCAACGTATTCTTCTTCGTGAAATTATTGATCTTGAAATAACATATGCGGGACCAGAAGCTAAGCAAGCTCCCGTTATTGAGCGAGAGCGAATAGATAAAATAAAGGAAGAGATATCATCTTCTGCTCCACATGATAGGGACGGTATTGCAGGAGATGTAGGTGCTGAAGATGATGAGGACGATGAGGTTAATTTATCGTTCGCAGCAATGGAAAGTGAGTTGTGTCCTCAAGTAATGGAAACTTTGGATTTCATTGCGGAAACCTATGTGAAATTGAGGAAATTGCAAGATCAACATGTTGAGAATAGTTTAGCTGACCATAATGATGGGGCTCTTTCGTCTGCTCAAAAAAAGAAATCTGTTCAGTTGAAGGCGGATTTGGTTCAGGCGGTGAAGTCTCTTTCTTTGAATCAGAATCGTATAGAATCTTTGGTTGAGCAGCTTTATAGTATCAATAAGAGGCTTGTTCATAACGAAGGTAAACTAAAACGGATTGCCAGTAATTACGGGATTGGGCATGATAGTTTTTTGAAAGAGTATCAAGGGCGTGAGTTAGATTCAGATTGGATCGATTATATTTCTGCTTTGCCAGAAAATGGTTGGAAGGAGTTTGCACTACGTGAAGCTGAAATGATTCATGATTTGCGTAGCGAAATACAAAATCTTGCACAGGAAACAGCTATTTCTATAGGAGAATTTCGTCGGATTGTTATGCAAGTGCAAAAGGGTGAGCGTGAAGCAACGATTGCCAAGAAAGAAATGGTAGAGGCTAATTTACGCCTTGTGATTTCAATTGCAAAAAAATACACTAGCCGTGGTTTGCAGTTCCTTGATCTTATTCAAGAGGGCAACATCGGTTTAATGAAGGCCGTTGATAAATTTGAATATCGACGTGGCTACAAGTTTTCGACTTATGCTACCTGGTGGATTCGTCAGGCGATTACACGTTCAATTGCCGATCAAGCGCGTACTATTCGTATTCCTGTTCATATGATTGAGACCATTAATAAGATCGTTCGCACATCACGTCAAATTTTACATGAGATTGGGCGTGAGCCTACACCAGAGGAATTGTCAAGCAAGCTTTCGATGCCTTTGGAGAAAGTGCAGAAAGTTTTAAAAATTGCAAAAGAGCCGATTTCTCTCGAAACTCCTGTTGGAGATGAAGACGATTCTCATTTAGGTGATTTTATCGAAGATAGGAATGTGCTACTACCGATTGATGCGGCTATTCAGGCTAATTTACGTGACACAACAACACGTGTTCTTTCTTCGTTAACACCACGTGAAGAACGCGTTTTACGAATGCGTTTTGGTATTGGAATGAATACTGATCATACATTAGAGGAAGTTGGTCAGCAATTTTCAGTAACACGTGAACGTATTCGCCAAATTGAGGCAAAAGCACTTCGTAAATTGAAACATCCTAGTCGTTCGCGTAAATTGCGGAGCTTCCTTGATTCCTGATAAAATAGCATTTTTTGGGGGGCGTGTGTTTAAAAAAGTGCAGGAAAGTTGCAGTTTGTCAGTTAAAATAATTTGTAAAAAATACTTTGGAATTTATGTTCTACCAAAAGGAGAAAAAGTGGTAACTTTAAGAGAGTTATAACAATACGAAATATTATATATTTCGAGTAATTGTGTAATTTTTAACATAAATGTTTGTACAAAAAATACCCTATAAATGTAGATCATTGACTTATTTTTTGCAGTAAATGTTTCGAATTGTTCGTTTATTGTATTACTTTGGTAATCATTGATGCATATGATTTTCTGAAAAAAATCTTCAAAAAGATTGCTAAGAAGTGGATATTATCAAGGTAGATAGCTGGATGATATATGAGTCATTTTTTCGCCGTTTTGTTTAATTGTTTTTTAAAGAGTAGGCTTGTTTTATGAATACAATACTTCCCTTTTGGAAAACTAAAACATTAGAAGAAATGTCCATTTTGGAATGGGAGAGTCTATGTGATGGGTGTGGTCTGTGTTGTTTGCATAAAATAGAAGATGAGGATAGTGGCATTATTTATGAAACTGGTGTTGCGTGTCGCCTTTTAGATAAGGAAACCTGCAGATGTAAGGATTACGTTCACCGTAAATCAGTAGTCCAAAATTGTATAGTTTTGGATATTACGATGGTAAAAGAAGCGTGTTGGTTGCCAAAAACTTGTGCTTACAGGCTTATTTATGAAGGTAAAGATCTTCAGTGGTGGCATCCATTAGTATCAGGGAGTATCCAAACAGTTCACGAAGCACAATCGTCCGCGTGTAAAAAAATTGAGATTTATGAAGATGAGTTATTATCTGAAAGTGACTATGTCAATTATCTCACTGGCCCTCTATATGAGGGCCAATAATCAGGCTATTTTGTAAAGAGAGGTATTATATATCGTCTAATCAATAGAAAATGTCATTGTAACGCTGACGTAATAGTTTAATTCTCCTCCTGAAAAATTTGTATCAGCATCATAACTTGTTGTTTGAGCCCTGCTTATGAGACGTGGCATGGGGTTTTGTCCATTATCATTTTCATAGATCTCAATTATTTTTCCTAATTTTACATTAGCTTCTTGTGCTAAAATTTTTGCTTTTTCAATGGCTTCAGTAACAGCTTTTTTGCGTGCTTCTTTGTAAAATGGTTTAGAGTCAGAATTAGTAAAAGTGATACCATCAACAGAATTAACACCAAGTGCCATTGTTTGATCAAATATTTTTCCAGCCTTGGAAAGGTCACGGATGCGTACCGTCAAGGAATTTGAAACTTGGTAAAGATTTTCGCTGTCCTTTTGTTCTCGGTATTTTTCAGGGTTTATTTGATAAATGGATAAATTTGATGTTTGTAAATCATTTTCTGGAATGCCACTTTCTTTTAGAGTACCAATAACATTATTCATAGATGTGTTGTTGGTTGCCAATGCCTTTTGAGCAGTTTTGTCATATGTGACTACAGCTAAGTTGATAATTGCCATATCTGGTGTGGCTTTGCTTTCACCTGTTGCAGTTACAACGATAATTGAATTGTTCATTGAGCTGTTTTGCGCTTGTGCCACAAGAGAAGTTATAGGAAGAGCTAAAGTTATTAGAAGAATTGTTTTTAGCCAGTAGGTATGTACGGTATGGAAAGTTATCATGTCAGTTCCTCTAGTTGTATCCTTATTTTTTCATTTTCGAAGGTAGTTATTATAAAGTAAGAAAGGTGAAAATGAATTTTTCAAAAAGTTTTAAAAAAGATAAATTATAGTTTATTCAAGATCTTGTGCTGTAAAGCATTTTAGTTTAGAGAGAAGGTGTCTGTGGGGCCTGTAGCTCAATTGGTTAGAGCCAGCGGCTCATAACCGCTTGGTTGGGGGTTCGAGTCCCTCCGGGCCCACCAGTCATCGTCCTCTTCATAGGCCATATTGTCTTCAGAAAGAATTTTTCAAGTATATAGGGCTATTTTTAGGTTGTGGTACTGTTATTGGGCAGTGTCGTTGGGGTTTTGTAGAACAGATATCTCTATCTCTATTGTGAAGACGTTTTGGTCTGTAATTCGTGTAGGGTATTTTCGTCATTTTTTCTTTATGTAAGTTTTTTTAGTATTTTGTGTTGTATAAGGGTTCAGATTGTACATTTTTACGATACTTGTTACTTTATATAAAATTTGGCAATGCTGATTCGGTGAGTGTTTTTAGATTACGATTTTTATAAAAGATAGTGATAGGATCATATTGAATAAGCTATTGGATATTTTCCGGAGGCATTCATTGTATTTCCATAGTTTGAGAGTATGTGTATCAAGCTTAGATTTAACTTAGCCTTAGGTGTATGTAGAGAATAGCATCATCGATGATGTATCATTAAATTGCGACTATTTCTCAAAAGCGATAACGCATTTGCAGTAGGTAAAGAGCTGATAATATTCAGTTATTTGAAATGAACGGCCATGCATTTTCGTACAAAATGTCTGGACATTCTGCTCTAAGATTGAACCCAAAAAATATCATATTCCTCTATTATGATGCGCACCGCACGGGCTACCCTTGTATCCAAATTTGTCACAACTTAAGCTTATTCTTTAAAGGAAGTGTCACTGATTGGCAACAGCTTCTCTGTACGATACACTTCGAATGAGGAGATCAATGAACAAACTGAGAGTATAAGAGCTTGTCATATTCGCTTTTATATTAAGCAGGGAAACAGCAGTCTTTGGATTGAGACCTCCTGAAGTGTCTTGAGTTAAAAAGTGTTGCTGTAGCTTTTTATAAGAATCATCCACGCTTTCTTTGAGTGTATCCGCTTTTTTGCGGAGTACATCAGCGTAATCTCTATCTTTTAGAGTATCTTCAATGATTTCAATTTTTTTAATAAAATAATTCCAATCAAATTCACCTTTGGTGTATTCAGTATCAAACATCTTCCCTTGACCTGTTAAAAGCCAATTAATATTGACCCCATACAATGTCCTATATGCCTGCAATACACTAAGATTGGGCTCTCTTTCTCCACGCTCATAAAAAGCAATAGAGTTCTTTGTCATATTAAAATTCTTTGCTAGTGTTTCGCGTGATGGATCGCCTAAAGCAAGACGAACATAACGCAAACGCTTTCCAAATACGGTTTTTGCTTCAGTTTCAGGACGTGCCACGAGTTGTCTCCCTCAGTAAATCATCATGGTGTGAGCTTTACGCTGACAAAACCACATAACATATTAATATCTCATTACCTAATGTCAATATTGATGGTTTTTAGTTATTTTATTTTTCAAATAATTAATAATTACCGGAGTAGTCTCTAGTTTTTGAAAATTTAGCTCTGGAAAAAATGTGTGATTAGTAAGTGTAAACTCACTAGCATTATTCTTATTTTAGATTTTTAAAAAAACTTCTATATGATTTTTGCGTATGCTATCCTTAGCCGCGATGTATGTAGATCATCGATTCGGAAAAGAAATCGTGGGTATGAATTTTGAGGGAAAATAATGGCCCTGTTAAGTTATTTTAGGTGGGCATTTTTTTCCACAGTCGTTGGTATCTTTCTGGGTGGATTCATTGGTTGGGTAGAGACGGGGAATGTTTCCGGGATCCTGAGGTATTTTTTCATCTGCTGCACTTTAGGAGTTTTAGAAATTTCTTTGTCTTTTGATAACTCTATTATCAATGCGCGTGTTCTTGCAAAGATGAATGAATTGTGGTCTCGCCGCTTTTTGACATGGGGTATTGTAATAGCTGTATTTGGTATGCGGATTATTTTTCCACTATTGATTGTTGCCTTTTCCGCCTGGATTAGTCCAGTTGCAGCAGTGAAATTGGCTATATGGGAACCCAATCGCTATGCTGAAGTTTTAAAAAATTCTCATACGGAGATTGCGGCGTTTGGTGGAACGTTTCTTATGATGGTCAGTTTAAAATACTTTTTTGATCCCACAAAGAAAGTTCATTGGTTAATTTTTGTAGAAAAGCCTGTACAGAAACTTGGTTCACTCGCGGGATTTGACGTTGCTGTTGTTTTGATTTTGATGCTTTTTATTTTAAGTCAGGTTTATATCGAAAATCAATTAACGGTTTTACTATCTATGCTTTATGGGCTTTTAACATTCCTAGCCGTTGGAGTAGTTGGTTCTGTTTTGGACTCCCAAGAAACTACTTTAGCCACAGTTGCCAGAGGTGGTGCAGGTTCGTTCCTTTATTTAGAAGTTTTGGATGCGAGCTTTTCTTTTGATGGAGTTGTTGGTGCTTTTGCTTTTTCGCACAATCTTTTCATTATTGCCATTGGTCTTGGTATTGGTGCATTCTATGTTCGTTCTATGACGATTATGTTGGTTGAAACAGGGGTGTTGTTACATTATCGCTATTTAGAACACGGTGCTTTTTATGCAATTTTGGTGCTTGCCATTATCATGTATGTACAAATTATTATGCCGGTACCTGAATTATTCACGGGACTCATAGGGGTGTGTATCATTGGGATGGCATTTTATTCTTCTCTTCGTTTTACTAGCCATCATTCAAAGGGGCATTGACATCACTTCATAGATGAAATAGTGCGAAACTTTTTTAAGTTATTGTGGTGATTGCAGAAAAAATTTAATAGACCATTAGAAGTTCTACACCTGCTTCATGCATAGCTTTGAGCATTGCATTAAGTGATCCGTTAACATCGATGCCAGCACAAGCATTTAGCACAACGTTTACTTGGAAGCCGCACTGTATAGCGTGAAGTGCAGAAAAACCTACGCAGAAATCTGTCGCTAAGCCACACATTACCAATTTTGTAAAGCCGTGTTCTTTAAGGTAATTCTGCAGGCCTGTTGGTGTTTTTTGATCATTTTCAAAAAAGGCAGAATAGCTATCAATTTTTTTATTATAACCTTTCCGCAGGACAAGTTGCGCCTTATCAACCGCGATAGATTCGTGAAATTTTGCTCCGTGAGTTCCTTGTACACAGTGATCAGGCCAGAGTATTTGTGGTCCATAATCGAGGTTGATTATATCATGAGGTGATTTTTGGGGATAAGAAGAGGCAAAGCTGTGATGACCTTCCGGATGCCAATCTTGAGTTAAGATAATATGGTTAAAGCGATTCATAAGGTCATTTATGGTAGGTAAAATAATATCACCCTGCATTATTGATAAAGCTCCGCCGGGTAAGAAGTCATTTTGAACATCGATAACAATTAAGGCTTTTTTTTCCATGAACTTAACTTTTGCTTGTCGTTCGGTTGTTGTACTTTAAAAGAGGACTTTCCTTCATTTCAAGGCGGTAGAATAGCTTCGACAGCGTTCATGCCATGCTTACACTATTTTAATGATAATGAAATCAAAAAGGGAAAAATAGGTGAATTTATTCGTAGTAATTGTGTGTTGGTGTCTAATTTATAAAAGGGGTTAAGAAATGAAGTCCTGAGGAATGAATAAGGATTGTTTGTAGCTTTATACTGTATCAATAAAAGTGGATACATTTTGCATTTATGGTTTAAGAAATTGTGTTCAATATTCATGTTTAGTACAGTATTAAGTATGTTTTTATGTCGTAAAGTATTTTTTATATTTGCAATAACAGAAAAACTTGTGAGATTGAGTAAAATATATCAGTATGATGCAAATCTGTTAGAGTGTATAACTACCTTTGTTATAAGATTCAAGATCGCTCTAAGCAGTATCCTTAGAGGTTTAAGCATCAATTATTTGTATAATTGTCAAAGGGAAGTTTATGGCACGTCAATTTATTTATAATATGGATGGGATTAATAAGGCTTATGGTAATAAAAAGATTTTAGAGAATATCCATCTTTCTTTTTATCCAGATGCAAAAATTGGTATTTTAGGGCCAAATGGTGCTGGTAAATCAACTATTTTGCGCATTATGGCTGGGTTAGATAAGGAGTACACAGGGGAAGCGTGGCTTGCGGACGGAGCTCGTTGTGGGTATCTTCCACAAGAGCCTGTTCTTGATGAAAATAAAGATGTGTATGGCAATGTGATGGAAGGCGTTGCAGATAAGCAGGCAATTTTAGATCGTTACAACGAACTAATGATGAATTACAGTGATGAAATAGCTGATGAAAGCGCTAAGCTTCAGGATATTATTGATAGCCAGAATCTCTGGGATTTAGAAAGCCAGGTTAAGATGGCTATGGCAGCTCTTTGTTGTCCACCAGCGGATGCAGACGTAACGAAATTGTCAGGTGGTGAGAGGAGGCGTGTTGCTCTTTGTAAATTACTTTTGTCAAAGCCTGATTTATTGCTTTTGGATGAACCAACAAACCATTTAGATGCCGTAACTACGGCTTGGCTTGAAAGACATTTACGTGAATATGCAGGAGCAGTTCTTTTGATTACACATGATCGTTATTTTCTCGATAATGTAACGGGTTGGATTTTGGAGTTGGATCGTGGTAGAGGCATTCCTTACGAAGGTAATTATTCTGCCTATTTAGAGGCTAAAGCTAAGCGTGTAGCACAAGAAGGTCGAGAAGAGGCTGCCCGTCAGCGTGCGTTGTCACGTGAGAAGGAATGGATAGCTTCTAGTCCAAAAGCACGTCAGGCAAAGTCAAAAGCTCGTATTAAAGCTTATGATGAGTTGATCCGAATTGCGCATGAACGTCGTCCCGGTGAGGCACAAATTATCATTCCTGTTAGTGAAAGATTGGGGCAGGTTGTTATTGAGATTGACCAATTATCAAAGGCGTATGGCGATCGTGTTTTGATTAACTCCCTTTCTTTCAAACTTCCTGCAGGTGGAATTGTTGGAGTTATTGGTGCCAACGGTGTAGGAAAGTCTACTTTATTCAAAATGCTGACGGGGCAGGAGAAGCCAGATTCTGGAAGCATACGCGTTGGGGAAACTGTTCAGATGAGTTATGTTGATCAGGGGCGCGATACTTTAGAAGGATCGAAGACTGTTTGGGAAGAAATTTCTGGTGGAAATGATATCATTAAACTGGGAAAATATGAGATGAATAGCCGAGCTTATTG
The DNA here is from genome assembly GCF_001281405.1 of Bartonella ancashensis. Lineage (NCBI taxonomy): Bacteria > Pseudomonadati > Pseudomonadota > Alphaproteobacteria > Hyphomicrobiales > Bartonellaceae > Bartonella > Bartonella ancashensis. The sequence continues at coordinate 841,101 of NZ_CP010401.1, forward strand.
TGGAGCTTTTAACTTTAAAGGATCAGATCAGCAGCAAAAAGTAGCTAATTTGTCTGGAGGGCAACGCAATCGTGTTCATTTGGCTAAGCTTTTAAAAGAGGGAGGAAATGTTCTTCTTCTTGACGAACCAACAAATGACCTTGATACAGAAACACTAGGTGCGTTAGAAGATGCATTAGAAAATTTTGCTGGTTGTGCTGTTATTATTTCGCATGACCGTATGTTTCTTGATCGATTAGCAACACATATTTTGGCTTTTGAGGGTAATGGTCATGTTGAATGGTTTGAAGGTAATTTTGCTGAATATGAAGCTGATAAGATTCGTCGCCTTGGTCCAGATGCACTCAGTTTAAAGCATGTAAATTATAAGCCACTTTCACGTTAATTAGTTTATTAAGGATATTAGTCCAGTTTTGGCGTATTAATTGATTTTTATGGTATTTAGCTTTTAAAAGGCAGGCTCTATCCCGTATTTTATCTATAAAAAGAGCGTATACACCCTGTATAATTCCAAGAACAAGAATAAGATTGTTGAAGTCATGATGCTCGTAGGAAGTTTTTATATTGTCGATTAACGAGATAGAGTTGTGTAATCATAAGATACGAAGCAGGTAAATGAAGCAGGTAAATAAAGATACTTATGGGTTGAGATTAATAATCTTCTTGGGAGGGGGAATTGCTCTATGTTGCTGTAAACAAGGATATTTGAGGTAGATGTTAGCGCGTAAATTGTGCTTGATTTTTGTAGGTCTGTGTATGTTGCAACACGTACAATATATGAAGGGTAAAATTTGTCTTTTATAGGTGCAAGCCAAGTGTGTGCTGTGTTACATTTCATGATTGAAGGACGGCTTCAAGCTACAGAAAAAAACAAGGACTGATTCTGTTGTAAAAGGGTTTTGTTTAAGCGCAATGTTGGCGAAGTTATATGATTTTTGTAAATAATTTTGACTGTATTTTCGGCGTTTGTTTGCAAGTTACCTGTAACAGAAATCCAGCTTCTTGTTTTTTTGTATTAGAACATAAAAAATTACAAGAGAGGTTTTTACATAAATTTGTATGACAATAAAATATTGTCGACATATTTGAGATAAAGATGCTTCAAATTGGACCAATTTTAGTATTTTTTGTCTAAATTTTTTCATTTTTACAACATTTATAACAATTTTTTCTTTTTTCTGCCATGTAATGACAAGAAGTTCTTGTTGTTTGAAATATTTTATCATAGCAACAAATATTGTGCTGGCCCTTTGTTGTCAGCATGAGGACGGTCAGGGAGCCTCTCCCCTCCCCCCCCCCGCGTGGATCCCTTAGATCGTCTGGCCCGGCTGATTTATTTCAGTCGGGTTTTGTTTTTTAAGGATTGCTGTTAACTTTTGGCCACAATAATGTACCGCGAATATGGAATAAATATTCCAATATAAATAATTGGTGTCGTATGAATAAGGGATAGAGGAATTTTCCCGTGTTCCGTGTTCATTAAGTTGTTTTGCTAAGAGTGATTTGAGCAGTACGTTCAATTATTTTTATAAATTATAGTGGGTTATTCATTTAAGATATCTTTGGCAGAGTGGTGATTTTTTGCTACAAAATGAAATTTTCAGGTCATATATCACGTGGTAGAATAACCAATCTTGTTCATGAAACTATTGAGTTTACTTTTATACTAAATTCCATTGCAGTAATGGGTTATTTGATACGTACGAGATATTTTAGGGTTTCTATTTTCACGTGATGAAAAATATTTTATAAGTAACAAATCAGTCGGTCGGGCAACCGCGCTTATCTTGTTAAGTTTAAAGTGATAGGTGAGGAAAGTCCGGGCTCCACGAAAAGACGGTGCCGGGTAATACCCGGCGGGGGTGACCCTAGGGAAAGTGCCACAGAAAGTAGACCGCCTATTTTTATAGGTAAGGGTGAAAGGGTGAGGTAAGAGCTCACCGCGTATTCAGTAATGGGTGCGGCAAGGTAAACCCCACCGGGAGCAAGACCAAATAGAAATGACGTGCAAGATTTTTTTGCAGCCAGTTTTCAGGTGAGTCATTTGGGTAGGTTGCATGAGGCAGGTGGTAACATCTGTCCTAGATGAATGGTTGCCACGTAAAGTATAAGCTTTACCATACAGAACCCGGCTTATAGGCCGACTGATTTTTTTGTCATGCTATTTACAACATAGGTTGTTTGGAAACCTTTCACGTAATTTTATTTAGACTTCTCGGAGTGATTTTTTACTTATAATATTTTTTTAAGTAAAATAAGCTAATGATCCTCACTGATCGACTTTGGCCTCATAATTATTGTGGGGCAATATTGAGAGTTAAGGTTTTGATTATTGGTAGCATTATTTACCATTAAGTGGCTGTTGATCTGAAGATATAAATAAAGATGAGGTACTGTGACAAAACAGGATAACGGAACTGAATGCCATATTCCAGTATTGCTACAGCAGGTTTTGGCTGGTCTTGCGCCGTTGCGTGGTGCAAAGGTGGTTGATGGCACGTTTGGTGCTGGTGGTTACACGCGTGCTTTTTTGAATTTGGGTGCAACTGTTATTGCTCTTGATCGTGATCCTCATGCAGTTCGTGGAGGACAGGCTCTTGTTGATGAATTTTTTCCACGTCTTCGCTTACTTCAGATGGAATTTTCTCAGTTAGATCGTGTAATCGAAGAAAAGGTAGATGCAGTCATTCTTGATGTAGGTGTTTCTTCAATGCAGCTTGATGAAGCTGAACGAGGATTTTCTTTTCAACGGGATGGTCGATTAGATATGCGGATGGCTCAAACTGGTTTTACTGCAAGTGATGTAGTTAATCATTTTAAGGTGGATGATTTAATTCAGATATTTAGAATCCTAGGAGAAGAACGTCATTCAAATAGGATCGCAAAAATGATTGTAGAGCGCCGTCGTGTCTGTCCTTTTTTCCGGACACGTGATCTTGCCCGTGCAATTGAAGATCTTGTTGGGCGTAAACCGGGTGATCATATTCATCCTGCGACGCGTGTTTTTCAAGCAATTCGCATTTATGTTAATGATGAGCTTGGGGAACTTGCACGTGGTTTATTAGCTGCTGAAAAAATTTTGAAAGTAGGAGGACGTTTAGGTGTTGTAAGTTTTCATTCTCTTGAGGATCGTATGGTGAAAAGATTCTTTGCTGCCCGCTCAGGGAAGCACAAGGGATCACGTCATCTTCCTGAAATGAAAGCCACACCAGCAACCTTTATTTCGTTGTTCAAAGGAGGAATAACTGCGACTGAGGAAGAGTTGCAACGCAATCCACGTGCGCGCTCTGCAAGGTTACGTATAGGTGTCCGTACTCAGGCTGATATCATGCAAACGGATGTAGAACTATTAGGTTTAGAAAAGATCGCTCGTTCTGAAGGCAGCAAGCAATGGTAGTTTTTCGTACGTTGGATATCATTCTTGTTACAATCATGATTTGTATAGCAGCTTTTACTTACAAGGTGAAATATGATTCCCAGAAACAAATTAATGAATTACACCGTATTGAGCATGAAATTGCAGAAGAGAAAAACGCACTAAAACTGCTTCGCGCTGAATGGGCCATGATAACAAATCCTGCGCGAATGGCAAAGCTTGCAGAGCGTTACCAGCAAGAGTTAGGGTTAGAGATGATAAAGCCCCGTCAAATTGTTGAATTGGAGGATATTCCAATTCGTTCATATGATAGCATTGAAGAATTAATCAAAAAATATGATTTTGAAGATGATATGCTCTCAGGAGGAGTTAATCACGATTCTTCAAAGAATCATGTTATTCGAAAGAGTAGGCAATGATGAAGTTCTTTCGCGTATTTTCTCGAAAAAGAAAGTGTTTAGAAAAAAAATCAGATAGCTTCGATTTTTCTGTGCGTTATCCTTCTTTTTGTCGTCAAAGATTAGTTTTTTCTTTGTTCTGTGTTGTTATTCTTTATGCAATCATGGGAAAGTATCTTATTTCCTATGGGTTTCAAGATGAAAAAATTGAAGAAACTAAAGGGCCAGTAACTCCACCACTAGCAACTCGTCCTGATATTATCGATCGCAATGGGCGTTTGCTGGCAACGGATATAGCAACTTACTCGCTTTTTTCCGAACCACGACGCATCATTGATGTAGATGAAACAATTGAACTTATCTCAACTGTTTTACCAAAGCTTAATTTTCAGGAAATTTATAATCGCTTGAAAAAAAAGTCAGGTTTTTCCTGGATTCAGCGTGGATTAACTCCAGTACAAAAGAAGAAAATTATGGATCTTGGTATTCCGGGAATTGGCTTTCGTACTGAGATACGCCGTTTTTATCCGGGTGGTTCTGTCGCGTCGCATATCCTTGGTATGGTTAATGTTGATAATCAAGGCATAGCAGGCATGGAAAAATATATTGACGATGCTGGTTTAAGTATTCTTCGTGCCACTGGTCTTGCTGATGAATCACCATTAAAGCCCATTCAACTTTCAATAGATGTGCGTGTTCAAGAAATTGTGAGAGACGAAGTTATAAAAGGGATGGAGCGTTATAAAGCAATTGCAGCAGGAGCTGTTATTTTGAACATTCATACAGGTGAAATTTTGGCTATGGTATCTGTTCCTGATTTTGATCCTGGCAATCCTGTTGATGCTCTTAAAAATGATCGCTTAAACCGAATAACCGCTGGAACTTTTGAAATGGGATCGATCATAAAGAGTTTTACAACTGCAATGGCGCTCGATTCAGGTCTTTTTAACTTAAACAGTGTCATTGATGCTTCCAAGCCACTTCAAGCGAGTCGGGGCTATTTTATTCATGATTTTCACGGAAAAAATCGTCCTCTAAAGTTATGGGAAGTTTTTGTCTATTCTTCTAATATAGGTTCTGCTAAGGAAGCGTTAGCGGTAGGAATTGATAAACATCAAGATTTTTTAAAACGATTTGGTTTATTTGATCGTTTGACAACGGAATTGCCTGAGACTGCTCGTCCCATTTTGCCGCGTCATTGGAGCGAGATCAGTTCTATGACGATTTCTTTTGGACATGGCATGGCGATAACACCGCTACAAACAGCAGTAGGTGCAGCAGCTTTAATGAATGGTGGTTGGTTGATTGAACCAACCTTTTTGAAGCGTGCTAAAGAGAAGGCTATGAAAAATGCCCAAAAAGTACTTCATGTTCAAACAAGTGAGAAGATGCGTTACCTTTATGAATTGAATAGCATGATAGGTTCTGGACGTAGTGCAAAGGTAGAAGGTTATCGTGTTGGTGGCAAGACAGGAACAGCTGAGAAAATTGAAAATGGCAAATATTCTAAAACGAAGAATTTTAATAGTTTTCTTGCTGCTTTTCCTATTGATAATCCTGCTTATGTTGTTTTAACAATCATTGATGAACCGCAACCTGAAGATGGAAAACGTTCAGTCACAGCTGGGATGAATGCAGGGCCGATGCTTGCTAATATTGTTCGTCGTTCGGCCAGTTTTCTTGGAGTAAAGTCAGATTTTAAAAAAGAACATGAAATGGTCTTGATGCATAAATAGCAGTTTTTGATTGCTAGAAACAATAGTAAAAGGAGTTCGGAGGTAAGGGGTCATGTTACTTGGCGCATTATTTACAGAATGTATGGAAGGTGACAGCCTTTCTCTGATTAAAGTTGCAGGGATAAGCGTGGATTCTCGACAGGTACTTCCTGGTTATGTTTTTGTTGCTCTTCGAGGAAACAAAGGTGATGGTAGGAACTATATAAGTGATGCTGTAAAACGTGGTGCATGTGCAATTGTCACGGACTGCGATTTTATGTTTAGTGATTTACCTATCCCAGTTATCTGTGTTCCTGATGTGCGGCACAGTTTGGCCATAGCGGCTGCGCGTTTTTATCGTAAGCAACCTAAGGTTGCTGTTGCCGTTACGGGTACGAGTGGTAAAACATCGGTTGTTTCGTTTGTTCGGCAGATTTGGCAGCATGTGGGATTATGTGCCGCTAGTATTGGGACAGTGGGGCTTGTTTCTCCTAAACGTAATGATTACAGTTCTTTAACAACACCTGATCCAGTTGTTTTGCATCGTCTTTTACGTGAAATTTCAGATGAAGGTGTTACACATGTTGCACTGGAAGCATCTTCACATGGTCTTGATCAAAGTCGGCTTGATGGAGTGCATTTATCTGCTGGTGCTTTCACCAATTTGGGTCGTGATCACATGGATTATCATACATGCATGGAAGATTATTTGCATGCTAAAATGAGATTGTTTGATACACTTTTGCCACAAGATGCACCTGCACTCATTGCAGCAGACGATGTTTATTCACAAAGGGTTATTGATCATGTCACACAGATCGGTCGCCGCGTATTAACAGTGGGGCGTAAAGGGAAATTTATTACGCTTAATCGTGTTGAGCATCAACGTGCAAAACAATATGTTGAATGTCGTATAGAGAATAATATTTATGCATTTGATTTGCCGTTTGTAGGAAATTTTCATGTTTTTAATGCGCTTATAGCTGCCGGTTTAGCCATTACGACGGGCGCTTCTGCAGATAAAGTATTTTCTTCTCTTAAAAAACTGAAAGGAGCTCCTGGTAGGTTAGAGCTTGTTGGAAAAACGGAAAATAATGCGTGTGTTTATGTGGATTATGCTCATAAACCAGAAGCTTTAGAGCAAGTATTACTTTCTGTCCGTCCCTTTACTCTTGGGCGTTTGATTCTTGTTTTTGGTTGTGGCGGTGATCGTGATCAGGGGAAAAGGCCTTTGATGGGAGAAATTGCAGTTAATAAGGCTGATATCGTTATTATTACTGATGATAATCCTCGTACTGAGGAACCAGAAAAAATCCGCAAGGATATCTTACAGGCAGCACCAGGTGCTTTGGAGATAGCGAATCGAAGTGATGCAATTTATCATGCAGTGGAGATGCTTGAGGCAGGTGACACATTGATTATTGCAGGAAAAGGTCATGAAAATGGTCAAATTATAGGACAAAAAGTGTATCCTTTTTCAGATCGTTCAGAAGTAATTGCTGCTTTGGAGAAAAGGAAAAAATAATGGTTTTATGGGATAGAAAGACACTTCTTTCTGTGATGAATGGTGTTGCGATTGGATATTTACCTGAAGTTTTTTCCGGAGTATCCATTGATAGTCGCACTCTTGTAAGTGGCGATATTTTTTTCTGTATTAAAGGTAATCATTTAGATGGGCATGACTTTGCTGCACACGCTCATGCAAAAGGTGCGGGGGTTCTCATAGTCGAGAAAAATCGTTTAGACGAGATGAAAAAAATAGCAGCTCCACTTATTGTTGTTTCTGATGTTTTACAGGCGTTAGAAAGACTTGCACAAGCGGCAAGGGAACGCTCGAAAGCTAGAATAATAGCCATAACGGGTTCTGTTGGCAAAACGACAACAAAAGAAGCTCTTAAATTGGCACTTGAAACGGTAGGAAAGGTTCATGCCAATCTTGCTTCTCTAAATAATTGTTGGGGTGTGCCGTTGACTTTGGCACGGATGCCTATGGAGAGTGATTACGGTATATTTGAGATTGGTATGAATCATAGGGATGAAATTCGCCCTCTAGTAAAGTTGGTTCGTCCGCATGTAGCTGTGATTACCCATATTGCTGCTGGGCATATGGGTTTTTTTAAAAATCTTGAAGAAATTGCAGATGCAAAAGCTGAAATTTTTGAAGGATTAGATGATGAAGGTGTTGCGTTACTCAATGCAGATAGTGATTTTTTTTCCTATTTGACTCAAAAAGCAGAACGGTGTGGTGTAAAAAAGATTGTGAGTTTTGGAGAAGCGCATCATGCCGATTATCAGGCAAAAAAAATTTGTTTTCTAGATGATTTTTCTCGTGTGGTGATGTTCTTTTGGGGTAGAGAGTTAATAATTGAGATTGGCGCTTCTGGTCGACATAGTGTGCATAATAGTCTTGCTGTTGTGGCTGCATGTGATATTGTTGGTGCTGATTTGGAGCGTGCTGCACTTGCATTGAGAAGTTTTTCTCTTCCAAAAGGCCGAGGTCTTTGTTACCAACTGTCATTACCAGATGGTGGAGAGTTCCATTTAATTGATGAAAGTTATAATGCTAATCCTGCGTCTATGTGTGCTGCCCTTGATCTTCTTGCCACAGGGCCGATAGGTCCAGGTGGTCGACGTATTGCAATTTTAGGGGATATGCTTGAATTGGGAATTTATAGTGAAAAATTTCATCGTGATTTGGTAAAGCCTGTGCGTGCTTGTGGGGCTAATCCTGTTTTTTTATTTGGTAAAGAAATGAAGTCTCTAGCCATTGACCTTTCTGCTGGGGCTGATATTGAAGTTCGCTACGCTGAGCGTGTAGAAGATATTGTACCACCCATTATTTCTGAAATTACAAGGGGAGATCTTGTCATGATCAAATCATCCCATGGTGTTCGTTCATCACATATTGTAACTGCTCTTCTTGATCATTATAAATTGATAAAGTAACGATTCCTATCGTTCTTTACAGGGTTTTTGCGTTATGATGCTACTTTTATCTTTGTTTCACGATTTAGTTCCAGGTGTAAATGTTTTTCGTTATATTACTTTTCGCACTGTGGCAGCTATTCTGACTTCAGGTTTAATAGTTTTTTTGTTCGGTTCTAGCATGATTGCTTCTCTTAAAATGCGTCAAGGGAAAGGGCAGCCTATCCGAGCAGATGGTCCACAGACGCATTTCAAAAAAGCTGGAACACCCACTATGGGTGGACTTATGATTTTAAGTGGTGTCATTGTTTCAACGCTTTTATGGTGTAGCTTGTCGAACGTTTATATCTGGGTATCTCTATTGGTTATGCTCTCTTTTGGGGGGATAGGTCTGTATGATGATTATCTTAAAGTTACAAAGCAAACACACAAGGGGTTTTCCGGTAGGGCGCGGTTAAGTTTAGAATTTTTAATTGCGTCGGTTGCTTCTATCATCATTGTAAAAGCTGGTTCACCGGGATTAGCTCTGCCTTTTGTAAAAGAGTACTTTATCAATTTAGGCTGGTTTTTTATTCCATTTACCGCCTGTGTTATCGTGGGGGTTGGTAATGCGGTGAACTTGACAGATGGTCTTGACGGTCTTGCGATCGTTCCCGTGATGGTTGCAGCGTTGTCTTTTGCATTGATTGCTTATCTTTCTGGTAATGTAAATTTTGCTGATTATTTACAAATTCATTATGTTCCAGGAGTTGGTGAATTAGCTGTTTTATTGGGAGCTGTTGTTGGTGCTGGTCTTGGATTTTTGTGGTTTAACGCGCCTCCTGCAGCTATTTTTATGGGTGATACTGGTTCATTGGCGCTTGGTGGGTTATTGGGTGTTGTTTCTGTTGCCACGAAACATGAAATTGTTTTAGCTGTAATAGGAGGGTTGTTTGTTTTAGAGACATTATCAGTCATCATTCAAGTTGGCTGGTTTAAATTGACAGGAAGACGTATATTCCTTATGGCGCCAATTCATCATCATTTTGAAAAGAAGGGTTGGACTGAAAGTCAAATTGTTGTGCGGTTTTGGATTATTTCCATTGTATTGGCATTAATTGGTCTTTCAACACTTAAGTTGAGATAGGGCTGTGATTGCTGTTGAGTGCTATAAAAATCAAAAAATTGCTTTGTTTGGATTAGGGCGGTCGGGTTTATCTGCAGTGCAAGCTCTCCTTTTGGGTGGAGCAGAGGTTGTTGCGTGGGATGATGACCCTATTCGTGTGGAAGAAGCTCGAAAAAAAAATATTGTAACACGGGATCTTCGTTACGAAGATTGGTCGAAGTTTGTTGCATTGGTTTTGGCACCAGGAGTACCCTTAGTGTATCCAGAACCTCATTGGGTTGTTTGTAAAGCACGCCAAAAAAATATAGAAATTATTGGTGATATTGAACTTTTTGTTCGTGCACGGAATTATTTTTTGCGGCAGCATGGTTTTTGTGATCAGGATATTCCATTCATTGCTATCACTGGTACAAATGGTAAATCGACAACAACTTCTTTACTTGCTCATCTTATAAAACAAATTGGTCATGATGTGCAGGTAGGAGGAAATATTGGAACAGCCGTACTCATGCTGGAGCCATTTGTTGCAAAGCGTATTTATGTTATTGAGTGTTCGTCATTCCAAATTGACTTGGCACCATCTCTTCAGCCAACTGTTGGTATTTTATTGAATTTGACACCCGATCATATTGACCGTCACGGTAGTTTTGCCCATTATATACAAGCAAAAAGGTCTCTTGTCTCTCAAGCTTCTTGTGCAGTTATTTCAGTTGATGATGAGTCTTGTAGGGTTTTGTATGAAGAGCTTGTGAATGAGGGATGCCAAGTTCAAGCAGTTTCTAAAGAGAATTTTATCGAAAATGGTTTTTATGCAGAAGGAACAAAGCTATTTTTTGTATGCCATGGGCAACGTTATATGCTCGCTGATCTTGTTCGTGCTACCTCACTGCGTGGTAGTCACAATGCACAAAATGCTTTGATGGCTTTGGCAGCATTGCAGATATTAAAAATTAAGGATGCCCACATCGAAGAACATTTAACAAGTTATGCAGGACTTGCGCATCGCATGCAGCAAGTACGGAAAATAGGATCAGTTTTATTTATCAATGACAGTAAAGCTACTAATGCTGCTGCGTCTTCTGTTGCACTTGCTGCTTTTAATAATATTTTTTGGATTCTTGGAGGGCAGGCAAAAGAAGGTGGAATTGACATCCTCAAACCATTTTTTCATAAAATTAGGAAGGCTTATCTAATTGGCACTGCAGCGAAAGATTTTTCTGGTGTCATTGGTTCTTCATTCCCTTTTTCAATGAGTTTAACTTTAGAAAATGCAGTTGCTGAAGCTGCTATTGATGCGGCCTGTTATGACGAAAAAGAGACAGTTGTTTTGTTTTCGCCAGCTTGTGCAAGCTATGATCAGTTTAAGAATTATGAGATACGTGGGGAAGCGTTTATTTCTTCTGTTCTGCGATTAAAGTGATAATAATTGTGAAATTATAGTTACGTTAAGAATCCAGAATCCTTTTCAGTGTAACTATATTTGAATTTTTTAAAAGGAGATCAGAAAATTACGTCTCTTTAGAGCTGAATGGTGGATAAGGATCAAGAAAAATGGTGATTACGCGTGCAGATCGAGACCCAATCTCTAATTGGTGGTGGACAATTGATCGCTCTATTCTCTCTGCCTGTTTAATTTTAATGGGGATTGGCATTATGCTATCTTTTGCAGCTAGTCCTGCTATTGCAACGAGAATAGGGATCAGTAACAATTTTTATTTTGTTCGCTGGCATATTATTTTTTGCATACCCGCTTTTTTTATTTTGATGACGATTTCTTTTTTTTCACCACGGAACATTCGTCGTTTATGCAGTCTTTTGCTGATTATAGTACTTATTCTGATGGTAGCGACTTTATTGTTTGGGATCGAGGTAAAGGGAGCACGGCGCTGGGTTTCTGTGTTTGGTTTTTCTTTACAAGCATCAGAATTTATGAAGCCAGCTTTTGTTATTATATCTGCTTGGCTTTTTTCAGATCAAATGCGACATCATAGAAATCTTAGTTGTATACTGGCTGTCGCGCTTTGTGCCATTTGTTGTACTCTTCTTGTTTTACAGCCTGATATTGGTCAAACACTTTTAATTGGTGCAACGTGGGGTGGTCTGTTTTTTGTAGCTGGAGTATCTCTCATTATCGTACTTCTATTTCTTGTTTTGGCTATATTAGGGGGAGTTTTAGCTTACTTCTTTATCCATCATGTACACGAGCGTATCAATGGCTTTTTGACAGGTAAGGGGGATACATTTCAAGTTGATATGGGACGTGAAGCGATTTTGAATGGTGGATGGTTTGGTCGAGGGCCAGGTGAAGGAGAAATTAAGCGTATCATTCCTGATGGTCATACAGATTTTATTTTTTCTGTTGCTGCTGAGGAATATGGTATCATCTTCTGCTTGTTGATTATGGCGCTTTTTGCTTTTATCGTTATACGTTCGCTTTATATAGCATTGAATACACATGATTCATTTACGCGTTTAGGCATTACTGGTATAGCGATGATTATTGGGTTGCAATCAGGAATTAATATGGCTGTTAATCTGCATTTGATACCTCCAAAGGGTATGACGTTGCCGTTTATTTCTTATGGTGGCTCATCTTTGTTGGCGATTGCTTTTTCGATGGGTATTTTACTTAGCTTAACGCGTCGTTGGCCAGAAACACGGTTTTCATTTTTTCAATCATCTCCTGTTTCGGATATTGTCCATGACAGATAAAAGAGTTATTGTTTTAGCTGCAGGTGGTACAGGTGGGCATCTTTTTCCTGCAGAAGCTCTTGCTGCTGAATTAAGGTGTCGTGGATATGATGTTCATTTGGCAACAGATGAAAGAGCTAGACGTTTTGTACGTCATTTTGATAAAGAACATGTGCACATCATTTCATCTGCAACATTTGTACGCCGTCATCCTTTTGCAATCGTAAAGACATTTTGGCGTCTCTTGAAAGGAGCTGTGCAGTCGTGGCTTCTATTTCGTAAATTACGTCCTGTTCTTGTTGGTGGATTTGGCGGTTATCCTTCTGTTCCTCCTATCCTGATTGCAGCTTTAACCAGGCATATAACGTTTATTCATGAGCAAAATGCTGTAATGGGACGTGCCAATAGGTTTTTAGCAAGTCGTGTTAGTGCAATAGCAGGTGGTTTATTATTGGATAGAGGACAGTATGCTCATAAGACATTTTTGACAGGGAACCCTGTTCGTGAAGATGTTCTTGAAGCTGCAAAGATCCCTTATTGTATTTCTGCTGATCAGAAACCATTTCGTTTTTTAGTATTTGGTGGGAGTCAAGGAGCTTCTTTTTTTTCACGGGTTGTTCCTGAAGCTGTTTCTTTACTGGATCATGATATACGCCAGCGTTTACACATAGTTCAGCAAGCTCATAGTAAATCAACAAATTTAGCGACAATTTATGATGAAATGGGGGTACAGGCAGAAATTGCGCCTTTTTTTGATAACATGGCTGAACACATTGCACGGTCTCACTTTATTATGTCACGTTCCGGTGCCTCAACAGTTTGTGAAATTGCTGTGATTGGTCGTCCGGCTTTGCTCGTTCCATATCCACATGCTCTGGATCATGATCAGGCAGCGAATGCAGCTAAGCTTTCTTCAGCAGGAGGAGCAGAAATTATAGCGGAAAAAGATTTAAGTGCACAAAAACTTTCTTCTCTTTTGACGAGGATTTGCTGTGAAGAAGATATGTTGAAAAAACAGGCGTTTGCTGCAAAAAAGGTTGGCAAACCTTATGCAACCAGTATCCTTGCAGATATGGTGGAAGCACTGATCTCAGGAAAGTCATTATCAGATATTAAAATGGAGTTTTTTAATGAAGATGCCTCTTGATATAGGTTTGATCCATTTCATAGGTATCGGTGGTATTGGAATGAGTGGGATCGCTGAGGTTTTTCATAATCTTGGATATAAGGTTCAGGGATCTGATCAGACTACAAGTGCAAATGTTGAGCGTTTACAAAGAAAAGGAATCAACGTTTATATTGGTCATAAAGCTGAAAATTTAGGAGATGCAAAGGTTATTGTTGTTTCCACAGCTATTAAAAAAACAAACCTTGAATATATTGCAGCAAAAGCAAGGCATTTACCAATCGTGAAGCGTGCGGAGATGTTAGCGGAATTAATGCGTTTCCGGAGAGCAATAGCTGTTGGTGGAACGCATGGTAAAACAACAACTACATCAATGGTAGCTGCACTTCTTGATTCAGGTAATTTAGATCCAATGGTTATTAATGGCGGTATTATTAATGATTATGGAACCAATGCTCGTATGGGTGATGGTGATTGGATGGTGGTTGAAGCTGATGAAAGCGATGGTACATTTTTAAGACTACCAGCCGATATTGTAGTTGTTACAAACATTGATTCTGAACATTTAGATCATTATAAAAGTTTTGATGCTGTACGAGATGCTTTTCAGAAATTTTTAGAGAATGTGCCGTTTTATGGTTTTGCAGTTATGTGTCTTGATCATCCAGAAGTTCAGAGGTTAGCAAGCCGCATTGATGATCGCTGGGTAATTACGTATGGTAGTAATCCGCAAGCTGATGTTCGGTTTTCAAATTTTTCCATGGAAGGCAAAAAAGCACATTTTGATATTTTTATTCAATCTCGAAAAAAAGGCACACAAACTGAATTACGAAATTTAGTGCTACCTATGTCTGGGCGGCACAATGTTTCTAATGCTACAGCTGCGATTACCATCGCTCATGAACTTGGAATCTCGGATGAAGCCATAAGGAAAGGGTTAGCAGAATTCGGTGGAGTAAAACGGCGTTTTACACAAGTAGGTAGTTGGCGTGGTATCTATATATTTGACGATTATGGACATCATCCAGTTGAGATAAAAGCTGTTTTACATGCAGCCCGCGAGAGCACAAAAAGACGCGTCATTGCTATTGCACAACCACATCGTTATTCGCGCTTGTATCATTTGTTTGATGATTTTTCCACTTGTTTTCATGATGCTGATACTGTTATGGTCACGCCAGTTTATGCTGCAGGAGAAGAGCCGATTGCTGGTTTTGATTCTAAGCAATTGGTAGAACGCATTCAAATGGCCAATCATCGTGATGCACGTTTGGTTGATACATTAGAGGATGTTGTTACGGTTGTAGCTCAAGTTGCGCAGCCTGGCGATTATGTGGTTTTTCTTGGTGCTGGTAATATCACACAATGGGCTTATGCATTATCTGGTCGATTGGCAGAGCTTGGTTAGAATATGATGAATTTTCAAATCATTGATGGTGAAGCATTGTTGGCGCGGTTGCAGCCGTTATTAAATGGTGTAAAGGGGAAACTGAAGCCTAATGTTGAAATGCGCAAAATTACGTGGTTTCGCACAGGTGGTTTGGCTGAGCTTTTTTATCAGCCTGCTGATGAAGGTGATTTATCTCTTTTTTTAAAATTATTGCCAGAATGTATTCCTGTTACAATTATAGGGATAGGATCAAACCTTCTGGTGCGTGATGGAGGTGTTCCTGGTGTTGTTATCCGTCTTTCTTCAAAAGGATTTGGGCAGATAAAGCAAGTTTCTCCGACGCGATTTTTGGTTGGTGCGGCTACAGCGGATAAGCATTTGGCAATGGTAGCTTTGGAAGCAGAGCTTGCAGGGTTTCATTTTTATTACGGTATTCCAGGTAATGTAGGAGGGGCATTAAAGATGAATGCTGGTGCTAATGGCATTGAAACAGCCGCGCGAGTTATTGAAGTTTATGCATTGAACCGCAAGGGAGAACACCATACTTTTAGTGTAAATGATATGCATTACGCTTATCGTCATTGTGAAATTCCAGAAAGCTTTATTTTTACCGCAGCCTTGTTGGAAGGAAAGCCAGGAAAAAAAGGTGATATTCGTTCTGCTATGGATGAAGTTGTTTCACATCGAGAGGCTGTACAGCCCATTCGTGAAAAGACAGGTGGGTCCACTTTTCGTAATCTTGAAAATATTTCTGCATGGCGTCTCATTGACGAAGCAGGGTGTCGTGGTTTGCAAATTGGTGGCGCCCAGATGAGTGAAATGCACTGTAATTTTATGATCAATACAGGTCAAGCTACAGGATATGATCTCGAAAAATTAGGGGAGACGGTACGCGCTCGTGTTTTTTCTCATTCTGGTTGTCATTTGGAGTGGGAAATAAAACGTATTGGCCAATTTGAGCAAGATCGTACGGTTTCTTTTTTTGATTAGTCATGTTGTTAATTTTTTAGACTATAAAAAAATTGAGTCATTTCAAAGAGATAAGAAAAATTTTCCATTAAGAATCAATAAATTAACAGAAAAGTTCTTGCGTCAAGCGTGTGATTCTGATTCATTAGCGGAGACGTTAGATTGTTGATTCGCAATCATAAATCTCGTTTTTCTAATATATAGTACAGTGTTGGTTTCTTAGATGTATATCTAGTATGTAAGAATGGGGTGAGCTGTTATGAAAGGTAAGCATGTAGCCGTATTGATGGGAGGATTTTCATCTGAACGCTCTGTAAGCTTATCTTCAGGTACTGCCTGTGCCGATGCTTTGGAATCGCAGGGTTTTAATGTGAGCCGTTTGGATGTCAATGAGCATATTGCTTCTGTTCTTGAAGAGTTGCAGCCAGCTGTTGCTTTTAATGCATTACATGGTTTATTTGGTGAAGATGGTTGTATTCAAGGTATTCTTGAGTATTTGAAGATTCCATATACTCATTCTGGGGTTATGGCGTCAGCGTTGGCAATGGATAAGGGGAGAGCAAAGATTGTTGCTTCTAGTGCTGGTGTTTCTGTTGCACCTTCTCGCGTAATGAGCCGCTTTGATATAGGGCCAGAGCATCTTATGGAGCTGCCATATGTGATTAAACCTGTCCACGAGGGGTCAAGTTTTGGTGTTATCATCGTGAAGGATGATGATCCCGTTCCATTGCAAGATGTGGTAAGTCCCAAGTGGGTCTATGATGATGAAGTCATTGTTGAAAGATACATTCCAGGGCGTGAGCTAACTTGTGCTGTTTTGGGAGGTGAAGCTCTGGAAGTTTGCGAGATTGTGCCCAATCAGAATTTTACGTTTTATGATTATGATGCCAAATATAAATTGGATGGTTCTTTTCATATTTGTCCTGCAAAACTTTCACCAAATATTTACCAAAAAGTGCAAAGAATGTCTTTGATAGCGCATAAAGCAATTGGTTGCCGAGGTGTTAGTCGTTCTGATTTTCGTTATGACGATAAGACGGAAGAGTTGATTTGGCTTGAAATTAATACACAGCCCGGAATGACTTTAACTTCTCTTGTTCCCGATATTGCAAAGGCAAGTGGTCGCACTTATGAGGATGTGGTTAAGTGGATAGTGGAGGATGCATCATGTATGCGTTAAGTGTTGATAAAGCGCGTTTTTTGGTGTCTTCAGGGTCTTTTTTTCGGCGGCTATATCGTCGTTTATTAGGATTTTTATTTAAGTTTGTTGTCGATATTAATGTACCTCGTCATTTAGGTTCTTACGCTGTCATAAGTATCTTTTCTATTTCATTACTTTATGGAATGGAAGCAGGAGGGCATCTGAGACTTCTAGTGAAAAGTATTGTATCAAATTTTGGCTTTGTTATCACTCATGTTGGTCTTAGTGGCAACAAGCACATGACAGAAGGAGATATTTTAAGAATTTTGAAGCTTAATTCACGTCCACCAATTATTAGTTTTGACGTTAAAGAGGCACGTTCTTCTTTAGAAAAAGAAGTTTGGATACGATCAGCAAATATTCAAAAAATCTATCCTAATCAGGTTCGCATTGCAATTACAGAGCGTGAGCCTTATGCAATTTGGCAGCATGATGGTATGATAGATATCATTGATGAGACGGGGTATGTAATCGCACCGTTGCAGGAAAATCTAGTTAGAAATTTGCCTCTTGTTGTTGGTCAAGGTGCGCAAAATGCAGCTAAATCATTTATCCAGCTTCTTTCAGCGTATCCTGAATTGCAAGGGCGTGTTGGTGCCTATATTCGTGTGGGTGATCGGCGTTGGGATGTTATTTTAGATAACGGAACGCGTATTATGTTGCCCGAAAAAGGTACTTTTGAGAGGATCTCGCATTTTGTGAAACAGGGGGTGATGAAGGATCTTTTGTCGCGTGATGTCTTGAGTATAGATTTGCGTCTTTCTGATCGCATAACAGTTGCCTTATCGGATGAAGCGTTGGCACAGCATCATGCAACTGTTGCAAAACAAGAGCGTCTTCTAAAGTCGTTAAAAACAGGGAGTGTGTGAATGTTTCGTGATCTTCATAACAAAGGGCGACGTAAGACACGTTTTCTAACAGTTCTTGATGTTGGTTCAAGCAAGATTGTCTGCTTCATCGCTTGTTTGCGTCCTTTGGGGCGTGTGCACCATTTATATGGTCGTACACATTCCGTAGAAATTTTAGGTTTTGGTGTACAGCGTTCGCGCGGCATTAAGTCTGGAATTGTGACAGATATGATGGCAGCAGAGCAGTCTGTACGTTTAGCTGTCGATGCTGCGGAAAAGATGGCTGGTGTAGTTGTAGATTCAGTGATTGTAAATTTTTCTTCAAGTAAGCTGAAAAGCAATTCTGTTAGCAGTGTTGTACGATTAAACAGTCAAGAGGTAACTACCCGTGATATTCGCACAGTATTGGCGAATATTTTTCATAAGTCTTTTGATAAAGAACGTCATATTTTGCATTTGGTTCCAATATCATATTCGTTGGATGGCAATAAGGGTATTTGTGATCCTATGGGAATGGTGGGTGAGTTATTTGGTGCAGATGTTCATGTTGTAGTGGCAGAAACTGCCTCTTTGCGTAATCTAGAAACTTGTATCAATCGTTCTCATTTAAGTGTTGAAGCAATGGTTATTGCTCCCTTTGCAAGTGGTCTTTCAGTTTTGGTCAATGATGAGGCGCATTTAGGAGCTGCATGTATTGATTTTGGTGCAGGTACAACAAGTTTTTCAGTATTTTCTGGAGGGAAATTTGTTTATTCCGGTGCGCTTGCGATTGGAGGAAATCACATTACTCTTGATATTGCACGTGGTTTTTCGGTATCTGTTGAGGAAGCAGAGCGTTTAAAAGTTGTATATGGTTCAACGCTTTTGGCGAATGCAGATGATCGTAATATGATCAATGTATCAGAAATTGGTAATAAGCATCGTAAAACAGAGTATCCACGTTCTGTTCTTGGACGTATCATTCGCGCGCGTGTCGAAGAAATATTGGAAATGGTACGTGATTATTTAAATCATTCCGGGTTTGGAAATATTATTGGTAAGCGCGTTATTTTGACTGGAGGAGCTAGTCAATTAGCGGGTTTGCCAGAGGTAGCTTCCAGTATATTAGGAAGGAATGTTCGTATGGGACGTCCTCTTGGAATTTCTAGGCTTCCTTCTTTTGCAAAGGGAGCAGCCTTTTCATCTTCTGTTGGATTGCTGATTTATCCACAATTAGCAGGATTTGAAGAAAAAACGGTTCAAAGTACAGTAAAGTATTTATCAACAGGCACAGGTGGTGGGTATTTTCAGCGTGTTGGTCAGTGGTTGTATGAGAGTTTTTAAATAAATGTAAACATATTTGGGTAACATTAAGTTTCATCGCTTTGGCTTGCGGTGTTTTATAGGAGAAGGAAAAAGAAAATGACAATTAATCTGCACCGGCCAGATATTGCGGAATTGAAGCCGCGTATTACCGTTTTTGGTGTTGGTGGTGGAGGGGGGAATGCTGTCAATAATATGATTAATGCAGGGCTTCAGGGAGTTGATTTCGTTGTTGCCAACACAGATGCGCAAGCTTTAGCTATGTCGAAGGCAGAACGTGTTATTCAACTTGGCACAGCAGTAACAGAAGGTTTAGGAGCTGGTGCTTTACCAGAAGTTGGACAGGCTGCTGCTGACGAATGTATCGATGAGATCATCGATCATCTTGCGGATTCTCACATGGTTTTTATTACTGCGGGTATGGGGGGCGGTACTGGAACTGGAGCGGCACCTGTTGTTGCTCGTGCAGCTCGTGAAAAGGGTATTTTAACTGTTGGTGTTGTTACAAAACCATTCCAGTTTGAAGGTGCGCGCCGTATGAAAACTGCAGAAGCTGGTATAGAGGAATTACAGAAGTCTGTTGATACATTAATTGTTATTCCTAATCAGAATCTTTTTCGTATTGCGAATGAAAAAACAACATTTGCTGATGCTTTTGCTATGGCTGATCAGGTGTTGTATTCAGGTGTTGCTTCTATTACGGATTTAATGATAAAAGAGGGGCTGATTAACCTTGATTTTGCTGATGTTCGTTCTGTTATGCATGAAATGGGACGAGCTATGATGGGAACAGGTGAAGCTTCTGGTGAAGGGCGTGCTTTAGCTGCTGCTGAGGCTGCTATTGCAAATCCTCTGTTAGATGAAACTTCTATGTGTGGAGCTCGTGGCCTTTTGATTTCCATTACGGGTGGTCGTGATATGACTTTGTTCGAAGTGGACGAAGCAGCCAATCGTATTCGTGAAGAAGTTGATGCTGATGCAAATGTTATTTTTGGTGCTATTGATGATGATTCACTTGAGGGTGTTATCCGTGTTTCTGTTGTTGCAACAGGTATTGATCGTGCGGTCAGTGATGTGGTTCAGTCTTCTTATCCTAAATTTCAGAAGCCTGTATCTTCAGTCCGTGAAGATAGTTCTGGGCCACTTCAGGCAGCTTCTTATCCTCAATCATCTTCATCACGCTCTGAAACAGTGGTAGAAAATGTGGAAAAAATTAAAGAGGATATAAATCCAGCAGTTGAGGAATTATTCCGTCCAAAAAGTCAAATTTTTACTAAACCTTTGGACGTGAATACTTCTCCGAGTGATAATCTTTCTTCTTATAGGAAAAATGATTTTCATGGAAAAGCGTCAACTACGCCACGCATGCAGGTTAATCGCTCTTCTCAGCAGCAATCTTTGGCCTCTGTGGTTAGTATGGAAGCAACAGCGCATGCTTTAGACGAAGTAGCTGATGATAAAGTAGCGGCTATTGCAGCGCAAAAGGAAATGAAAGTGCAGATGCAACCTCGTTTGGCCTCAGCGCGGATTCCTGAATTAAAAGATTTTTCTCCGGTTGCTTATGGTCAGAGTGCTCATTCTGCTGTTTTTGACCAGGGACCACGTAGTCTTTGGCAACGTTTGAAACAAAGCTTAACCTATCGTGAAGATGCAGAAATAGAAGCTCGGTTAGAGCCTTCTACGAGATCCTATCAAAATGAGGAAGCAAATGTTTTGAATAGAAGTTCTCAGGTATCTTCTCAAGATTTGTCTACATATGCTCCATATCGTCCTACTGAGCAAAGGTTATCTACATTAAAAGATCAGCATGCTTTTGTCAGTGAGGAGGATCAGCTTGAAATACCTGCATTTTTACGTCGTCAGGTGCATAAGTAAATACGAAAGGTGAAGAGAGATAAGAGAGTTTCTACATATGGTAAAATTCAAACCATCCATTGGTGTATGTCACCAAGTTTTTGAAAGGATTTTTAATTTTTTTGTAAGCTTCTTGCTAAAAGAGGTGGGTATCATTTGTTATGAATATGATGCATTTAAAGAGTGTATAAGAAGCTCGTAAAAATGATTAAAATCCAGAAAAGCGATGGAGTAAGGGGGTTAAAAAAATATCAGTCTACCTTAAAAAAATCAGTTGTTTTAGAAGGGCATGGTGTCCATAGCGGTTGTTCATCTGTAGTGAAGATTCATCCAGCGGATGTTGGGTGTGGTGTTTCTTTTAAGCGTTTTGGAGTGGATGGTAGAGAACATATTTTGCGGGCACATGCATCTCAGGTAGGAGAGACTGAGTTATCTACAGTTCTTGGATACGGAGATTTAAAGGTTAGAACGATCGAGCATTTAATGGCAGCGATTATCGCTTATGATTTAGATAATCTTGTCATTGAAGTTTCTGGTGATGAAGTCCCTATTTTGGATGGTTCATCATGGCAATATTGTCAACTTTTTGAGCAAGTTGGTATTGTACAGCAAGCTGCATTGCGCACTTATTTTATCATAAAGAAAGCAATACGTGTTGAGATAGAAAATAGTTTTGCGGAGTTTTTACCGTTTCATGGGCGTCGTTTTGACGTTACAATAGATTTTTCGTCACCTGCTATTGGTAAGCAGCAATTCGATCTTGATCTTACGTCTCACAATTTTCGAGACAATTTATCGCGTGCACGTACTTTTGGTTTTATTAAAGATGTGGAAAAACTGTGGATTTCCAAAAAAGGATTAGGGGCCTCTTTAGACAATTCTCTTATCATTGGGCTCGATCACAAAATTCTAAATCCAGAAGGTGTTCACTTTGAGGATGAGTTCGTTAGGCATAAAATGCTCGATGCAGTTGGTGATACTGCTTTGTTAGGTTCTCCTTTTATTGGGTTATTTCGCTCATATTGTAGTGGACATTCACTCAATGTGCGGTTGGTCAAAGCTGTGTTGGAAGATGCACTGTGTTATGAAGAAGGTACATTCTAAAAAAATAAGGCAAGTTTAGGAATTTTTTCTTTTGCTTATTTGATTTTGAGAGAATAGTTGACCTTGTGTTACAAAATCCGCTAGGATTTTTAGAGTAATAGCACAGAGCCGTTTTAATGCAGATTCTTGTTATTGAGGTGATGTTTTCGCGAGGTCAGAAAGATAATGATAAAGTCTGATATGTATATCATAGATGTAGTGCGCAAGAAATCCAGTATTGTGCGCAAGATTTTGATTGGAATTTGTGGGGGCGGAATCTGTTTATTGGCGGGATGTTTATTCGAAAAAAGAAGTGCTGTTGATCCGGCTGCATATGTTTTAAAAACAGATCCTCCTGATGTGATATATAGTCAGGCGCTTACCCATCTAAATGGGGGAAGGATTAACGAAGCGTTAAAAAAGTTTTCTACAGTTGAAAAACAATATGCCTATACTGAATGGGGGCAAAAGTCTTTACTTATGGGTGCTTCTGCAAACTATAAGCTTGCTAAGTATGACGATGCTATTAGTATGGCACAGCGCTATGTGACTCTTTATCCAGCTGCGGAGGATGTTCCTTATGCGTACTATCTGATTGGTCTTGCTTCTTTTTATCAAATTTCTGATGTTATGCATGACCAACAGGATACTAAACGTGCTATTGCTGCCATGCAATTTCTTGTAGAACGCTATCCGCAATCCAAGTATGTTCAGGATGCTAAATCCAAAATACGTTTTGGTCGAGAGCAATTGGCTGGTAAAGAAATGCAGGTTGGTCGTTATTATGAAAAGGGGCAAAAATATTTAGCAGCAAGCCGAAGATTCCATGTAGTGATCACAGAGTATTCGGATACTAATCAGGTAGAGGAAGCGCTGTTTCGATTGACGGAAGTGAATGTTGCTCTTGGTTTGATTAAAGAAGCGCAAACAGCGGCAGCTATCTTAGGGCGTGATTACCCCAAAAGTAAGTGGTATCGGTTTGCTTATGATTTGTTACAAAAGAATAATGTGTTTCCGCAAGAGCATAGATCTTCTTTAATTTCTAATGCTTTGAGTGGTGATAAAAATAGAGTGCGTTGATTTCATATGCTGGTTCAGCTTTCGATTCACAATATTGTTTTGATCGAAAAGCTCGATGTTCATTTTTCTGCGGGTTTGTCAGTTTTGACTGGGGAGACTGGTGCTGGGAAATCTATTCTACTTGACGCTCTTTCTTTGGCTTTGGGGGGGCGTGGAGATGCTTCTCTTGTGCGTCATGGTGCTTTGCAGGGGCAAGTAACAGCTGTTTTTAGCCTTCCGACATCACACCCTGTGCGTCATTTAATACGTGAAAATGGTTTTGATGATGAGGGTGATATTATTTTACGAAGAGTGCAATCAAGTGATGGCCGTAGTCGTGCTTTCATCAATGATCAGGTAGTGAGTATTGCGTTGATGCGCAGTGTTGGTCGTATGTTGGTTGAAATCCATGGCCAGCATGATGATCGTGCGCTTGTCGACGTTCATACACATCGCCAGCTACTTGATTCTTTTGCTGAGCTTGATACTGATGTTGATAATTTGCGTCAATGCTATCGAGTATGGTGTGAGCTGGAAGAATGTCTTAAAAAACAGCGTATTAAAGTAGAAAATGCAGTACGTGAATCTGAATATCTTCGTGCATCCATAAAAGAATTAGATGAGTTCAATTTAAAAATAGATGAAGAAAATGAGTTATCTTTGCGTCGCTCAGATATGCTTAAGTTAGAAAAGATAGCAGCAGATATTAAGGAAGCTGATAGTTTTTTTAATGGTTCTCAATCGCCAATATCTGTCCTTTCTAATTTTGTGCGGCGTTTGGAACGAAAAGTATCTGAGGTAGAATCTTTAATTACCCCTATTATAAAACCCATTGATGATGCGTTATGTGCGCTTACAATAGCACAAGAGGGTATTAAGGCTGCAGTGCAAGCATTAAATTTTGATACTAATGAGCTGGAGCAGATAGAAGAACGTCTTTTTGCTCTTCGAGGGTTAGCACGTAAACATAACGTTTTTACGAATGAGTTGCTGCAATTGCACGATAAAATGAAGTCTGAACTTTCTCATTGTGATACTGCTCAAATTGCATTGAAGAAGTTGGAAATAGAAGTTCAGGAAGCACGAGAGAGTTATGATAGGTTAGCAAAAGCTCTTTCCGTAAAACGTCAAGAGGCAGCGCATCATTTAGCTAAAAATGTCATGGTTGAGTTACCAGCATTGAAATTAGAAAAAGCAGAATTTATTGTTGAAATGCAAAGTGATGCTGAAAAGCGTAGCACGGAAGGTATAGATCGTGTTGAATATTGGGTGAAAACAAATCCTGGAACACGAGCGGGACCGATGTTAGATGTTGCATCTGGTGGTGAATTATCTCGTTTTTTGCTGGCACTAAAGGTTGTATTAGCTGGTCATTGTTCAGCTCCTACACTGATTTTTGATGAAATAGACACAGGTGTTGGTGGAGCTGTCGCTGCGGCGATTGGGCAGCGGTTATTGCGTCTGTCAAACAATGTTCAAGTTTTTGCTGTTACGCACGCACCGCAAGTGGCTTCGAAGGCCCATAACCATTTTCTTATTTCAAAGCTTGAAAATGGTAATGGAGGGCATTTGGTTGCTCATATTCATAAAATAGAAAATGACGAGCGTGTAGAAGAAATTGCACGTATGTTAGCAGGAGAACAAATTACTGAAGAGGCTCGTGCAGCTGCTCAAAAGCTTTTAGCATAGTGTAATAATGCTTATAAGTTGTTGAGATTCTGTAAGGATTTAAGGTTTTTTGTTTGGATGTTATTTCAGAAAATATAAAGAATTTATATGATGATGGTGTATGATTTGGAAGATATTTAATGAGTAATAAAAATTCATTTCAGAATTTGACTGCTCTGGAAGCGAGGCGTGAGTTAGAGTGGTTAGCAAAAGAAATAGCGCGTCATGATAGCCTCTATAATAATAATGATCAGCCTGAAATTTCTGATGCAGAATATGATGCTCTTCGTCGTCGTAATACAGAGATTGAAGCTCTTTTTCCAGAGTTAATACGCCCAGATTCTCCTTCATATAAAGTTGGCTCTCCGATTCTTGATAAATTTGAGAAGTCTATTCATGTGCAGGCAATGCTCTCTCTTGAGAATGCATTTAATTCTGAGGATGTGAATGAATTTATTAAACGGATTCGTCGTTTTTTAAGATTTTCAGAAACGAAAACATTGGAATTAACGGCTGAGCCTAAAATTGATGGTTTGTCTTTGTCTTTACGCTATGAAAAAGGAAAGCTTATCTGTGCATCAACACGTGGTGATGGGTATGTTGGTGAGAATGTTACTGAGAATGCACGAACACTTTCTGATATTCCAAAGATTTTGAGAGGAGACTGCCCCGATATTCTTGAGGTTCGTGGTGAGGTTTACATGGGGCATAGTGATTTTCAATCACTCAATATGGATCAAAAGGAGAGAGGGAAGTTAATTTTTGCAAATCCTAGAAATGCAGCAGCTGGTTCTTTACGCCAGCTTGACTCACAGATAACTGCTAGTAGAAAGCTTAAATTTTTTGCTTATTCTTGGGGTGAAGTAAGTGAGATGCCAGCTGATACTCAAATGGGTATGATGAAAAAATTCAAGGAATATGGATTTATTATCAATCCATTGACAAAAATTTTTGATAAAGTGGATGATCTTATCTCGTATTATTGTTTTATCGAAGAATGTCGTCGTGATTTAAATTATGATATTGATGGGGTTGTTTATAAAGTTAATGACTTGGCGTTACAAAGGCGTTTGGGTTGTGTATCTCGTTCGCCGCGTTGGGCTATAGCCCATAAATTTTCAGCAGAAAAAGCAAGAACTCTTTTGGAAGCTATTGATATTCAAGTAGGAAGAACTGGAGCGCTCACTCCTGTTGCGCGTCTTACACCTATAACTGTTGGAGGGGTTATGATTACTCATGCAAGCTTACATAATGAGAATTATATCAGAGGAATTGGTCATAAGGGAGAGAAAATCCGTGAGGGGCGTGATATTCGTGTAGGTGATACGGTGATTGTGCAGCGTGCAGGAGATGTTATTCCCCAAATTGTTGATGTTATTATTGAAAAGCGTCCTGAAAATACTCCATATTTTGTTTTTCCTGATTCATGTCCTGCTTGTGGAAGTTATGCTGTTCGTGAAGAAGGAGAAGCGGTATGTCGGTGTACAGGTGGGCTCATCTGTCCAGCACAAGCAATTGAGCGTATTCGTCATTTCGTTTCACGTAATGCTTTTGATATTGAAGGAATTGGTAAAAAGCAGGTGGAGTTTTTCTTTTATGTTCGAGATGAAATGATGTACATTCGTTCTCCAGTTGATATTTTTACTTTAAAACGACGTCAAGAAAGTGCGTTGACTCGCCTGGAAAGTATGGAAGGTTTTGGAAGCCTCTCAGTCCGTAAGCTTTATGATGCTATTGATGCTCGCCGAGAGATTCCTTTGAGCCGTTTTTTGTTTGCATTGGGTATTCGTCATGTTGGGGAGGTAAATGCACGACGTCTTGCGCGTATTTATCAAAATTACACTGCTTTTGAAACCGCTGTGGTAGCTGCCGTCCCACAGTGTGATGAGACAAGTAAAGGTAATGAAGCATGGATGGAATTGATCAGTATTGAAGGTATTGGAACTCGTGTTGGGAAAGCAATTGTTGATTTTTATCGTGAAGCGCGGAACCGTGACGTGATATCTCTGTTACTCAAA
The DNA here is from genome assembly GCF_001281405.1 of Bartonella ancashensis. Taxonomy (NCBI): domain Bacteria; kingdom Pseudomonadati; phylum Pseudomonadota; class Alphaproteobacteria; order Hyphomicrobiales; family Bartonellaceae; genus Bartonella; species Bartonella ancashensis. The sequence goes on from NZ_CP010401.1 coordinate 867,829, forward strand.
GAGGTAACTCCTCTTCCTGAAAAATCTATCATAACAAATCATTCGTTAATTTCAGGAAAGGTGGTTGTTTTTACAGGAACTTTAGAACATATGTCGCGTGATGAAGCAAAAGCACTGGCAGAACGATTAGGCGCTAAAACATCGAGTACTATTTCTAAAAATACTAATTTTCTTATTGTAGGAACTGGGGTAGGATCAAAATTAATTAAGGCAAAGGAATTAGGAGTTAAGATTATAGATGAAGAAAATTGGCTTCAATTAGTTAAGGAGCATAGCGTTTAAGTTTTTCTTCGTTCCCTTTTTCCTGTTTCTTATTTTAAGAGGAAGTGCAACTGATTTTTTCTATTCTATGGGTTTTTCCTAAAGAAAGAGGCTTTTTTCTGAGGAAGTGATAATAGGTACATTATTTAGATGGGTTTTGTTGCTTTTTCTATCCACTTTTTATCTTCTGCATTGAGGTACGGTACATTGGTTTGGTAAACACGAGTATGGTATTCGTTAATCCATTGTCGTTCTTGCGTTGTTAAGAGTTCTGGCAAGACTAAGCGTTGATCAATAGGACAATTTGTTAGTGTTTCGAAAGAAAGCATATCAATGTCACCGAGGGCAATTTTTTGAGCTGGTTTTACAATCATCAAATTTTCGAGGCGAATACCAAAGGAACCCTCACGGTAATATCCAGGTTCATTGGAAATAATCATACCTGGAATGAGTTCTTGGCTTCCATAGCGTGAGAAACTTTGAGGCCCTTCATGAACAGAAAGATAAGATCCAACCCCATGGCCAGTGCCATGCGCATAATCAAAGCCAGCTTTCCATAGTGCGATACGTGCAAGAACGTCGATATCTTGTCCACGTGTTCCTTTTGGAAAACGTGCAGTTGAGATGGCGATCATACCTTTTAGAACAAGAGTGAAACAACGTTTTTTTTCACTTTCTACCTCACCAATAGCTATCGTGCGCGTAACATCTGTTGTTCCATCGCAATATTGTCCTCCTGAATCAATGAGATAGAGGTCACCAGTATTAAGCATTTTATTTGTTTCAGTGGTTACACGATAATGAATAATTGCGCCGTTTGCACCTGTTGCTGAAATTGTATCAAAGGACAGATCCTCAAGTTTTACCTCCATTTCTTTTGCTGTTACTACGCGTAACTTTTCTAATTTTTGAGCAGCAAGAATTTCGCTGATTGTTCCTGGTTTTTGCTTATCTAGCCAAGAAAAAAAACGAATAAGCGCAAGACCATCACGTAAATGTGCTTTACGTGCTCCATCAAGTTCTATGTCATTTTTGGTAGCTCGTGGTAAGACAGCTGGGTCAGAAAGTGCAATGAAAGGACAACCATTTTCTTCAACGATGAGACGTAATTTTTCACATGTTAGCTTTGGATCTAAAGCAAATCTCATCTGTTTTTGGACGTGTTCTTGGATTGTTGGTATGAAGTTTTTTGGTTCAGATAATTTTGTATAACGTTCTAGATATTTTTTTTGTTGTTCATCAAGTTTTTTATTATCAATGAATAAAGTGGGTTTTCCTTGAGCAGGAATAAGTGCAAAGCAAAGAGAAATAGGCGTTTTAGAGACATCATTACCTCGTATATTGAACGTCCATGCAATAGAGGATGGATCTGTAAAAATAAAAAAATTCGCTCCAGTTTTTCGTATAGTTTTGCAAATAAGGTTCAATTTTTCGTCAGTATCACGTCCTGCATATTTGAGAGGATGAATTGAGAGGGGAGATTGTGGCAATGGTGGTTGGTCGTGCCAGATAAGATCAATGAGATTAGTTTGAGTTGCTACGAGTTTCCCATTTGCTTCATGTTCTAATGCTTTTCTTAATTTTTCTGTAGTTGCAATGGTATGAAGCCATGGGTCAAAACCGATAGAAAGGTTTTTTCCATTTTTTTCAAACCATTGTGATGGTGAGCAAGTTGTTAGATTTTCATAGTCAAAGATGTGAGGATCTGTTTGTTGACGCACTTGGAGTGTATAACGTCCATCTGTGAATATGATGGCTTTATTTTTTAAAATTAACGCTATGCCAGATGATCCAGTAAAACCAGTTAACCAACCAAGACGTTGGGCATGCAGAGGAACGTATTCTCCTTGGTGTTCATCTGTATGCGGGACTAAAAGTCCGTCAAGCTTTAAGTAATCAAGCTGCGCACGAAGGGCAGAAATACGCTCTCTAGCGTGGGATGGATTTGTTATTGCCTCAAAAGATTGGTACATAACAAAATCCTTTTTATTTGAGATGCAAAGTAACCCATCCACTACGATGGTATGTTTCGATATGTTTTAGACCTTGTTGCATATAAGCGTCTAAAATTTGATCTCTTTGTTCTTCAAGAATTCCAGATAATATTATGGATCCATTTTTTTGCAATGCGTGCGCGATGTTTTGCGCAAATTCAATAAGAGGATTAGCAAGGATATTTGCTACTATAAGATCAAAAGGACCACGTAATATATTTTCTTGATTGTGATCAAAACCCACTGCTGTGATAGCAGTTACGTATTTTTCTACACCATTAAGCCTAATGTTGCACTGTGCAACTTGAGTTGCAATTGGATCTATATCAGATGCCAGAACGGGAATATGTTTAAGCATCGCGATAGCAATAGCCAATATGCCGCTTCCGGTGCCAAGATCAAGAGCATTTTTGGGATTTTCACTAGACATAATTTTAGCGATCATTTCTAAACAACCAGATGTTGTTCCATGATGACCTGTTCCAAAGGCTTGGTTAGCCTCTATTTCGATGGGTAACACATTGGGAGGAATATTGTCTCTGTCATGGCTTCCATGAATAAAAAAGAAACTTGCATTTACGGGCTTTAGTTCTTCAAGGCTTTTCTTAACCCAATCAATATTGGGTAAAATTTCTATGCTGATACTATCTTTTTCCAAGGAAAGGATATCTGCTAAGCGTTGATGAATATTTTCTTGATCATCTGCACTGACATAAAGTGAAATCTCATAAACAGCATTTTTTTCATCTATTTCGGCAAGAGATATAGGGTATCCTTCTTCATCAAAAGATCTCTCTATAAAATCGTAACACCGTTCCGCTTCATTTTTCGAAGTGACGTAATATAGGCGAACTTGCTGTGACATATTCTCTTTTCATAATGCACATAAATAATTTATTCTGATACAAGTTTTTTAAGCTGCGTGATAGCAATTTTATCTTCTGTTTCGCTTTCTTCAGCAGAGTAGAGAATTTTTCCAGCTAGTTTACCACCTTTTTTAAGAAGAAGTACAGCAGATGTATGATCATAGGTATAATTATCATCACTCGTACCGGGTATTTTTTGGGCAACAATATTGAAGGAGCTTATCATTTTTTTGACGTCTTCAGCATTTCCACTGATACCAACTATTTTACTTTTGAAATTACTCAGATATTCATGAAGTACCTCTGGTGTATCATATTCAGGATCGATGGTTACAAACCATACACCTAATTTCTCAGCATCTGGGCCAATTTCTGAAAGCCATCTGTCAAGGTTAGCAGACGTTGTGGGACATACTTCAGGACACGTTGTGTAACCAAAAAAGATAGCAGCAGGCTTGCTTCGGATATCAGCTTCCGTAATAGTCTCTCCATCAGAAGAGAGGAGTACAAAGCTATCTCCCAAAGGCTTATTAACAACCTTATCATAAGTAATAACACCCGCGATAAACAGAACACTTAAGCTCAGAATATATACAACGCTTCTCATAATCTGGTTTCCTTAAAGACTATAGAAAGTTAACATTAACAGAGTAAATTTGCAATCTCTGTTTTTATATTGATGACTCATACACCCATACGTTTATATAAAAAGGACACATCATAAATGATCAAAAATGCACATAATTTTAAAATGTGGTAAACTCTGATATATTTTATAAGGAGTTTTATTTTAATATATATTGTCGGAGTGATGTAGTTTTAGTTATTTCAAGAGTAAGCCTGCTTATAAACGCCAAACGTTTTTATGTTCATGACTTTTCAATAAAATTCTTATGTTTTTTAAAGACGGTGCCTTTTTGAAAAAGGTGGGTACTGCTTGCTACACTAAGCCTTAGTTACAAAATTTTCGAGGACGCGCTTTTCTCCGGCTTTATCGAAGAGGATGGTTAATTTATTTTCGTCTATCGTTAAAATATGCCCATAACCGAATTTTATATGGAAAATTCGATCACCAATTGAAAAAATAGATTTTGGATCAGATGTTGATCGAGAGTTTGTTTTTATTTGGCTATTTTTTTCTTTATGAGGAAAAGGAAAATTGAGCCTTGAAGGACTATCATCGTAATCAATTTGTTTTGCATGAATAGCTGACCTTTTACCCCAGTTATTGCGCGTTGCTTCTGTTTGGTTTTTTTGTGCACGTTGCCATCCTGGCGTTGAATAATTATTGTAGAAAGGATCTTGGTGTTTAGAGCTTAGTTGGCTATAACCACCATAAAATGTTTCTGCTTTTTCTACCTCTACATGCTCTTCAGGAAGTTCATTAATAAAACGGGAGGGGAGTGTGGATTGCCAAAGTCCGTGAACGCGTCTATTTGACACAAACCATATATATAAATGTTTTTTTGCTCTTGTAATACCCACATAAGCAAGACGCCGTTCTTCTTCTAATCCTAAACGTCCTCCTTCATCTAATGAACGCTGATGAGGGAAGAGTCCTTCCTCCCAACCAGGAAGAAAGACTGTATCGAATTCAAGCCCTTTTGCTGAATGGAGAGTCATAATATTAATAGCATCTACGTTTTCGTTATTATCTGTTTCCATAACCAACGAAACATGTTCTAGAAAATTTTGAAGACTTTCAAATCGTTCCATAGAACGAACCATTTCTTTTAAGTTTTCCAATCGTGCTGGTGTTTCCGGAGAGCGATCTTTTTGCAACATTGCAATATATCCGGATTCATCAAGAATAGTTTCAACAAGTTCTGTATGTGGCACGCGTTGTAGCATGTCTTTCCAGCGGCTAAAATTTTCAATAAGCTTTTGTAAAGCATCACGTGCTTTGGGTTTTATTTTATCTGTTTTAATTACTTCAACAGCAGCTGAAAAAAGAGGAATGGAGCATGTGAGTGCACTGTCGTAAAGGTGACGTAGTGTAGCATCTCCTAAGCCGCGTTTTGGTGTGTTAAGAATGCGCTCAAAGGCTAGATCATCAGCTGGTTGAACAATAACACGCAGATAAGCCATAGCATCACGTATTTCCATTCGTTCGTAGAAACGTGGTCCACCAATGACACGATAATTAAGACCTAGTGTGACAAAACGATCTTCAAATTCACGCATCTGAAACGATGCTCGTACTAATATGGCTATCTGATTTAATGAATGTCCTATTTTTTGAGCATGTTCAATTTTTCCTCCAATAGCACGAGCTTCCTCTTCTGAATCCCACGCAGTATGAATTTTTACTTTCGTTTCTTCACTTTTAACTTCATCAGCAAAGAGCGTTTTTCCTAATCGCTCTTGATTGTGAGAAATGAGGTGAGAAGCGGTTTTTAAAATATGTGACGTAGAACGATAATTGCGTTCTAAACGAATAAGTTTTGCAGGAGGGAAATCTTTTTCGAAGCGGAGTATATTATCAATTTTAGCGCCGCGCCATCCATAAATAGACTGGTCATCATCACCAACACAACAAAGATTAATTGGTTTTTGAGTATGTTGAGCTAAAAGACGAAGCCAGAGATATTGTGCAGTATTAGTGTCTTGATATTCATCAACAAGAATGTAACGAAATGTATTATGATATTGGTGAAGAATATCTTTATTGTGTTGAAGAATATGAATAGAGTGTAGTAGAAGGTCACCAAAATCACAAGCATTGAGACTTTTTAGCCTATTTTGATAATCGTAATATAATTTTCGTCCCATACCACTTCCAAAGGAATGAGAATCGCTTTCTGAAATATGTTCTGGTGAAAGCCCTTGGTTTTTCCAAGAATCGATCATTGCCGCTAAACTACGCGCTGGCCAACGTTTATCGTCTAACCCTCCAGCTTGAATGATTTGCTTTAAAAGACGGATGGTGTCATCATTATCAAGAATTGTAAAATTACTTTTTAAGTTGACGAGTTCTGCATGACGGCGCAAAATTTTTGCGCAAGTAGAATGGAATGTTCCAAGCCAAGGCATACCTTCGACAGTTTCCCCAACAAGTTCACCAATACGGATTTTTATCTCACGTGCGGCTTTGTTGGTAAAAGTAACGGCTAATATTTGTCTGGGATGGGCCAATCCTAAATGCAAGATATAAGCAATACGAGTTGTGAGAACACGTGTCTTTCCAGTACCTGCGCCCGCGAGGACTAAAATAGGTCCCTCTGTATTCATGACAGCTTGTCGCTGTTCTGTGTTAAGTATTTTCAAATAGTCGGGTTCGGGGCGAATTTTATCTTCTTTTGTTGAGATACAAGTTATCAATTTTGAACAACTTTCAAGTTTATGAAGCGGTGCTTCATCTTCAAAAAATGGTATATGATCAGAAACGTCACTCATTACATTCTTGTGTATTATTTTTTTAACTTAAACGCTAGGCTTAAAAATTTTCAATTATTTGAGGGTGATGTGTAAAAAACAAAGACACAAAATTCGCTCAAAAATAGGAACGGCAAAGATATATGCGATATATGCTAAAATTGCTGTGTAAGAATGCTATGAAGTGCATAAAGACGCAAAGAAGCTGAGAGGGAGATAGTTTGTGGTTTTTTGTTGTCGATGTCCGTGATCATCAGAGCTAGAGATTGTCCTTTTTTTTGGGCAACTGCTTTAAGAATATCTAAGAATGGTTGTTCCAGAGATACGCTAGTAAAATGTCCATTAACTCGAACAGATACTTTTTTAGGGACTATGTTTGACCAATCTATAGGACTATCGAGAGTCATTTTCATTCTCATCCATTTTTACCAGGCAATTTTGTTCAAGAAATCTCTGGGCTTTTAAAGATTCTTTTTTATTGAAAAGTTTCTGAACTTTAGTTTGTCCATAACGAAAGCGATTTTCTTCTGCGTGAATAGCCTTCTCAGTACGTGTTTTTTGCTTACGAAATTGGCGCAAGTTAATCAATTTAGTCATGAGCATAGCCTATTATTTTTTTCGAAAAGAATCCAAAGAGACAATATCAGCACTTTGTTTAGTAGTACTATTTGAAGAATTTTTCTCTGTATGATTTTTTTCTTTAGCAGACAGCTTGTCTTGTGTTTGTTCACTGGAAAGTGTAGTGGGTGTATGAGATATGGTTACATTTTCTTCAAGAACAGAAGGAGATGGCAAGTCGAATGCGGCCTCAAATGCAGCTACAGGGTCATAAAAAACTTGAATAGAGGAGAATGGAATAATCAGCCTTTCGGAAATTTCTCCAAAAAACAGCGTTACCTCAAAAGAAGTTTCCGATACGCTTAGATCTTTGAACTGATGTTGCAATACAATTGTCATTTGATCAGGATAACGTTCTTTAAGTCGCGTAGAGATTTGTACTTCTGGCGCATTCGTTAAAAAGGTGATGAAAAAGTGGTGATCACCTGGAGGACCAGCTTTAGAAGTTTCTAGCAAAACTTTGCGTATAACTTCACGAAGAGCGTCCTGGACGAGAACATCGTAGCGGATTTGATCTTGAACCATTGAAAATTTAATCCCTTCTAACGTACGTAGTGACTAAGTGCATATAACACATGAAATATCTACTTAAGCCAGAACCTTTTTTCACTATGCATCATATTAATCAAGAGGAAGATGAGTTTTATGCCAAATAATGTTAACGTGTTGAGGTGAGCACCCATGAAGAAGTGAAGGCTTCTGTTGCCAGGCGCCTCCGGGCCCCGCTTAACCTTGCGACAGGTTAAGACTCAGACTTGAAGCATTCGCACCTTTAAGCGGCGAGACGTGCCTCCGCATAGTTGTCATTTGCAACTACTCATTTAGTCCGATAACGGTGGTACAATGCCGAGTAAAAGAGCAATCTTTACACTCTTGTCGATCCTATTTCGCCCCCACCAAAATATAATCTTCTTGAATTATATTTTGGTGGAGGCGCCGGGTACCGCCCCCGGGTCCAATGAGCTTATTTCATTGTCTGTTTATTACCATAGCTGAGAAGACAGCTATTGGAGTATAAATGAATAATAATTTTTGGGAAAGGGGGTTGTTAATATTTTTAACTACCTAAATATCTACAAACTATGCAAAACGCTGGCATGATGCAGCTATTGCAATAATTGGAGGGTTTTAAAATAATGGATAGTCTAGAAGATATAAAATCATATGATCCTAAGCCGGATGAAGACGCGATAAAGCGTCTTGAACGTCGTCTAGCTTTAGCTATGAGAGATCGTGATGCATCATTGGTTTCTGTATCAGATCAAAAAGAGTTGAGACGTGTTGAAAAATGGACTCAAAACACATTGGATGTGAGTGAAGAAAATGCGAAAGAAGCCGTTTCAAAAGTTTCTGAAATGATGTCTGGAAGCAACAGAAAAAACCGCGTGACATTTTACTATATGGTAGCAAAAGAATTGAACGCTTTAGGAAAAGTTTAAACTTTTTCTTTTCATCAGAGAACGATAAAAAAGCCCAAATTCCTTGGGCTTTTTATTTTACGCCGTTGATTAGTGAATATCATCTCCTTGAAGATATCCTTCTTTTCGAGCATCAGGCATCAAGGCAATCGCAGTAAATGCAACGATCATAACAGCAATAACATAGAGAAAGAAGATAGATTCATATCCCATATTTTTTAATCCAAGGGCTACAGACTCAGCAGAACCACCAAAAATTGCATTCGCAACGGCATAGGAAAATCCAACACCTATTGCTCGTACAGAAGAAGGAAACATTTCTGCCTTTACGATTCCAGCAATGGATGTGTAAAAGCTCATGACACACAGCATTCCAATGATGGCTAACAAAGCAACCCATGTACTGTCGGTATTTCCAATGATTTTGAGGCTAGGAATCGTCAATATAATGGACAAAACACTCCAAATAAGCAGAGAAGTTTTGGTTCCAATTTTGTCAGCTAAGGCGCCAAATGCAGGCTGAACCAGCATGAAAAAGAAGAGCGCAATAGTCATCAAGGTTGTTGCTGTATGCTTATCAAAACCAGTAGTGGTAATGAGATATTTTTGCATATAGGTTGTATAGGTATAAAATGATAAGGATCCTCCAATTGTAAACCCAACGACCAAAAAGAAAGATTTTCGATGGTCACGAAAAAGCCCTCGAAGACTTCCTGCCTGCGCTTTAGAGCGGCTTTCTTTTGTTGCAGTTTCATGAAGTGAGCGTCGCAGATAAATTGCGACAATTGCTGCTAGGCCACCAATAGCAAATGGGATACGCCAACCCCACGCTTTCAATTGATCTTCCGTAAGGTAAACCGCCAAAATAAATATGACGAGACTGGCAAGAAGTTGTCCTCCAATTAATGTTGTGTATTGGAAAGAGCCAAAAAATCCACGATGATTTTTAAGAGCAACCTCACTCATATAAGTTGCTGTTGTGCCATATTCACCACCAACAGATAGCCCCTGAATCATTCGAAGTAAAAGGAGAAGAAAAGCAGCTGTTACACCAATGGTTTCGTAAGTTGGAAGTATAGCAATTAAAAACGAACCGCCACACATCATAAAGACGGAAATAAGCATTGAGCGCTTACGACCATAGCGATCGGCAATATAGCCGAACATCCATCCCCCAAGTGGACGCATGAGAAAACCGACAAAAAAGACACCAGCAGCCTTTAAGAGTTGAGTAACTACATCCCCATCTGAGGGAAAAAATTGCGAGGCAAAGTAAATTGATGCGAAGGAATAGACATAAAAGTCATACCATTCTACAAGATTACCCGATGCGCTCGCCATAATAGCAAAGACACGCTTTTTTACATCATGTGGTACTAAAGTTTCTGTATTCTCCATGAAGTCATCCTTGTTATATTATTTTTCATCTTCTTAACTACACTTAGCGATTTTTACAACTTTGTTTTGTTTACGCCATCAAAATTTAAGATATTCAAACATAAGAGTTAAGATATTTAAACATAAGAGCGGTAATTTTTTGTGAAAAATGTTTTCATTGGTCCTTTATAAACAGCATTTTTACCTATTTTAAAGATTTTATTTTTTATAATAAGTGGAATCAGGCATAATTTTTCGCATGAAGGTTTATCTTGATCTGTTATCTCATGTGTTTAATAACGGCGTTGATCGTCCAGATCGAACGGGTGTCGGTGTGAGGTCTGTCTTTGGCTATCAAATGCGGTTTAATTTACGAAATGGATTTCCTCTTTTAACGACAAAAAAATTACATTTACGATCGATTATTTATGAGCTTTTGTGGTTCCTTAAAGGGGATACAAATATTGGGTGGTTAAAGGAAAATGGTGTGTCCATCTGGGATGAGTGGGCTGATGAGAATGGGGATCTTGGTCCCATCTATGGTTATCAGTGGCGTTCCTGGCCTGCGGTTGATGGGCATCATTGTATTGATCAAATTAGCACTCTTTTGTCCATGATCAATGAGAATCCAAATTCGCGTCGTTTGATTGTAACGGCGTGGAATCCCGCGTTGCTAGAAAAAATGGCTTTGCCACCTTGCCATTGTCTTTTCCAGTTTTTTATTTCCGATGGTAAATTATCTTGTCAGCTTTACCAGCGTTCGGCAGATATTTTTTTAGGTCTTCCTTTCAACATCGCTTCTTACGCCTTATTAACGATGATGGTTGCTCAAGTCAGCGGTTTAGAAGTAGGAGATTTTGTTCATACTCTTGGGGATGCTCACCTCTACTCCAATCATTTTGAACAAGCAAGACAGCAGTTGTTGCGTACGCCTGGATCTTTGCCGTCAATTTCCATAAATCCATCAGTAATGGATCTTTTTTCTTTTAAATTTGAGGATTTTAAATTACTTAATTACGAGGCGCAGCCGCATATTAAGGCTCCGGTAGCGGTATGAGTTTTCCAGTTTATTTGGTCGCAGCTGTTTCGCAAAATAGTGTGATTGGTCGTGAAGGTGGAATGCCTTGGCATTTGCCAACAGATTTGAAGCGTTTCAGGGATTTGACTTTGGGAAGGCCTATCATTATGGGGCGCAAAACTTGGGATTCTTTAGGACGTCCTTTGCCAGGACGAGCTAACATCGTTATTACCCGCAATCACTCATTTACGGCCGAAGGTGCAATGATTGCACATTCTTTTCTTCAGGCTCATAATTTTGCTCAAGAGATGGCATATCAATCCGGTGCAGATTCAGTTTTTGTCATTGGTGGCAGTGAGATTTTCCGAGAAGGGCTAGCTATTGCACAAAAAATATTTCTAACAGAAATTTTATCATTTATTGAGGGTGATAGTTTTTCCCTTTTTGATAAAGAAAACTGGACTATTATTGAAACACGGTGTATTCCGAAAAGCGATCAAGATAGCCATCCAATACGCTTTGTAACTTATGAGCGGCGGTGATCGTTTAGAGTTAGTGTGGGTTTGATTGGTTGTATTTAGAGAAAATGGTAAATACTTTAAGATAAGGATCAGCAATAGAAGTTGTAAAGTTGGTCTTTGAGATGAAGGTACTAACTTAAAGAGGTGGTAATGCCTTGGACAAATCAAAATGGCAGTGGTCCGTGGAGCGGTGGTAAGAACAAGCTCGGTGGTGATAAAAATGTACCACCAAGGGGTTCTTTTGGTTCTAATGGTGGTGGTAAAGGTCCTGATATTGACGATATTTTGCGTAAAGGGCAGCATCAGATTAAACAATTTGGGGGTGGTAGCATTTTTCCTTTGCTGTTTTTATGTGCAGTTGTATTTTGGATTTTTCAATCTGTTTATGTTGTCCAGCAAAATGAGCAAGCAGTAGAGTTGCGCTTTGGTGTACCTAAACAAGGGATTATAGGCGATGGTTTGCATTTCCATTTTTGGCCTATTGAAACCTACATGAAGGTTCCTTTAACAGAAAGAACGATTTCAGTTGGCAGTGCATCTGGTCAGGTACAACAAAGTGAAGGTTTGATGCTTTCAAGTGACCAGAATATTGTAAACGTTAGTTTTTCTGTGTACTATAGGATTTCGAATCCAGGTCATTTTTTGTTCAATGTTAATGATCAAGAAGGAACAGTCCGCCAAGTTGCAGAAAGCGCAATGCGTGAGGTTATAGGTTCGCGGCCTGTCGATGATGTTTTACGTGATCGAAAAGAAGAGGTTGCAAGTGATGTCCAAAAGATTATTCAATTAACGGTTAATAAATACCAGCTTGGTGTTGATATCAACCGTGTATCGATTAGCGAAGCAGCACCTCCTACAAAAGTTGCTGCTGCATTTAATTTTGTCCAGCAAGCAGAACAAGAGCGTGGGCGGATGATTGAAGAGGGTAATCGTGTACGTTTTACAAAAATTGGTTTAGCGAATGGTGAATCGTCTCGCACGCGAGAAGTTGCAATTGGTCAAAAAACCCAAATGATCGAAGATGCAACAGGTCGTGCTGAGCGTTTTCAAGCTATTGTACGTGAGGCGGCGATTGCACCGGATGCTGCTCGTTATAGCATTTATATGAGAACGATGGGGAACATTCTTGCTTCATCCAATAAGTTGGTTTTAGACCAGCCAGGTTCTTCAGCGGTACCCTATCTTCCACTGAACGAGTTGTTACGCAGTCCACCAGGAATTGGAATGGCACCATCTGAGCGTCCTGCATCGCTGTCAGGTTCTAAGATTTCTAAGGGGCATTGATTATGAAACAGTCTCATTTCTTTTTTATTTTTGGTGCCGTCGCGTGTGCTATACTTACTTTATGGGCGTCTATTTTTATCGTTTATCCACGTCAACAAGTTGCAGTTAAACGCTTTGGTAAGATTGTTCAAGTAGAGCCTAATCCAGGTATTTATTTCAAGTTTCCTTTTATTGATCAAACAATTATTATTGATAATCGACTGTTGCGTTATGATGTTCCTACACAATCTGTACAAGTTCGTGGTGGTGCTTATTATGAAGTAGATGCTTTTTTCATTTACCGTATTGCAGATCCTCAGTTATTTTTGCAGCGTATCGCGTCTGGGCGGCCTCAAGTTGCTGCACGTGAAAATCTTGCACCACGTTTTATTGATGCCTTGCGTGCTGTTTATGGTAGGCGGGAATTCAAGGCGGCTTTGTCTGATGAGCGTGGAGCAATGATGGCTGAGGTGCAGCGACAATTTTCCGTAGATGCGGGATCGTTGGGGATTTCTATAGTTGATGTGCGTATTCGCAAAACTGATTTAACCGATGCTGTTTTAGAAGATGTGTACCGACAAATGGCTGCTGAACGTGAAGCTGCTGCAGAATATATTCGTGCTCGTGGGCAGCAAGAGAGAGATCGTATCGTTGCGGAGGCTAATCGTGAATATGAGGAGATTGTTGCTGCTGCAAAACGTGATGCCGAGATTACGCGTGGTAAAGGTCAGGCTGAGAGCATTCGTATCTTGCTTAATGCAAGAAAGATGGATCCATCATTTTATGATTTCTGGTTGGCAATGGAGCACTATGATAGTTTAAAAAATACGCCGATGGTGATTTCGCCGCAAGGGGACTTTTTTTCCTATTTCCACCATTTACAGCAGGTTGGTAAGGAATTTAAGCCGGTAGCAACACCTATGCAATAATAAATAATAATTGTGTTGGTTAATTGGGAATAAGCTGTGGAGGCTTGCTTGTTGTTTGAGGCTAGCCTTTAAGTTGTAAAGAAGTGATTTTGTTGTAGTATGGTTCGGTTAGTCGGGTAGTTTCTATTTGAGGGAAGGTGTTTCGGTTAAATGTGGTTGTAGGTGTTTTTATGTTTTTAAAACGCTTCTTTACAATGATTGCGACTTATCTTATTTTGTTTTCATTTACGTTAATAAGTTGGTCCAACGTTGTTTCACAAGAGGGTGCTTATCTATCAATTTCTGATTTAGCAGAAAAGCTTTTAAATACGACTGTAAATATTTCTATAATACGAACGGCTTATGATGCTAAACAGGGCGGAGAAGCTTTGGTTCCTATTATGCCAGAAAGTTCACCGTTACGAGATTATTTTAAAGATGAAAAAAACGGTGAAATTTTTCAAAAAGTGCATTCTTCAGGATCAGGTTTTGTGATTGATGCGCAGGAGGGGTTCATCGTCACTAATTACCATGTTGTTGCGGAAGCTGATGATATTGAGGCTAACTTTACTGATGGTACAAAGTTGAAAGCAAAGTTGGTAGGTATGGACCGTAAGACGGATTTGGCTTTGCTTCAAGTAAATCCGGGAAGTAAAAAATTAACAGCAGTGCGTTTTGGTGATTCAGAAAAGATGCGCGTTGGCGATTTCGTTATGGCCATAGGAAGTCCGTATGGTTTTAGTGGAACTGTAACGGTTGGTATTATTTCTACGCGTAATCGTAATTTTCATGCTGGCCCTTATGATAATTTCATTCAAACAGACGCGGCAATTAATCAAGGTAATTCTGGTGGTCCACTTTTTAATAGAAACGGTGAAGTAATAGGGATTAATACAGCACTTTTTTCTCCTTCCGGTGGATCGAATGGTATTGGTTTTGCTATACCATCTAGCACAGCAATTCCTGTTATTAATCAGTTGCGTGATTCTAAAGCAGTAAAGCGCGGTTGGCTGGCTATTCATATTCAATCTGTGACGAAGGATATTGCGGAAAATATGAGATTAAGCGAAGCTGTTGGGGCACTAGTTGCAGGTAAAATAGAACATCCAGAAGTTGATAATAGTCAGTTGGATGTTGGCGATGTTATTCTTTATTTTGGGAAAGAAAAAATTGAAAATGCACGCAGTTTGTCACGCTTAGTTGCGGAAAGTCCCGTTGGAAAAAGTATAAATGTCACTGTTTTACGTGATGGAAAAGAGAAAGAAATAAGGGTTAAGCTTGGTCGTTTAGTTGAAATACCGTTTGGTAATGATTCAGTAACAAAGTCTAATCAGGGTACATCAAAAAATGCGACAGTGCAATTTATGGGAATGACTTTGTCAGAACTTACGGATGATTTGCGTCGACATCATTCTATTTCTCATAAGTTGAATGGATTAATTATAACTTTTGTTGAAAAAAACAGTGTGGCTGATAAAAAACATTTTCAGGTTGGAGAGATCATTACTGAAGTTGATCAGGAGGCGGTTGTTACAATTAGCGAACTGCAGAAACGCTTTTATAAATTACATAAATCTGGACGCAAAAATGCCTTGTTTATTGTTGCTCGTCCGGATGGAAAATTGAGATTTGTCGCCGTACAGGTGGATTAGTGTTTTGTTAAATAAAACTTACTACGCTTTTCATGTTCTATTCGAAAAGAGAGTGTTATTATCATATTCCACTGTTCATTTTAAATGAGTGAAGTATACTACAGAAGAGCACTCATGTTAGCATATGAATTTTTTGTGTATTTTTTCAAGAATTTTACCGATGATATTGCAGCTATGTACTCGATAAATGGCATTCATAAACGCTTCATAAGTCGTTTATTTACGAGTGTAGGGAAGGTTTATTCGTGATCCATAAGACGGTTACATTAATAGCTGGCCCAACTGCAAGTGGAAAATCAGAGCTTGCACTCAGAATGGCTCGAGAAAAAGATGCTATCATTATTAATTCAGATTCAATGCAAGTGTACGATGTGCTAAATATTTTGACGGCAAGGCCAACACAGGACGAAATGATGGGTATTCCTCATCATCTTTATGGTCATGTAAGTCCTTCTCTAAGTTATTCTGTAGGGAAGTGGTTACGTGATATAGAGAAGATTTTGAAAGAGTTTTTTACGTTAAAATCTCTTATTTTTGTTGGCGGTACAGGGTTGTATTTTCGAGCACTTTTGGGAGAAATTTCAGAAATTCCTGATGTTCCAGATAGTATACGCCAAAAATGGCGAATACGCCTTTGTGAAGAAGGGGTAGAGACTCTTTATCGTGAATTATTACGAGTTGACACTGTTGTCTCTGAGCGTGTTTCTTCACGAGATAGTCAGCGTATCGTGCGTGCTTTAGAAGTTTATGAAGCAACGGGTAAAAGGCTTAGTTGGTGGCAACAAAAAAAGAGAAAACCATTAATTTTACAAGATTGTGTAGAAAAAATTCTGCTTATTCCGCCGCGTCAATTGTTATATGAACGCATTGATAAGCGATTTGATAAAATGATTGAGAAAGGTGCTTTAGAGGAGGTTATTGCAATGAAGAATCTGAAGCTTTCTCCTTCATTACCAGCGATGAAAGCTATTGGTGTTCCCGAATTTATTTCTTATTTAGATGGAAAAAGTAGCTTTGAAGAATCTTTAGAAATGGCTAAAACTCAAACTAGAAGATATGCAAAAAGACAAATGACATGGTTTCGTCACCAATTTGATGGAAAGTGGCAAGCTGTTTTTTAATAAAGTAAAAAATTTTTAGAAGATTTTAAAAAAGTTTGAAAGATATGAGAGCATTTTAAATAATTTCGTAGTATTTTATTGTTGTTAGTCATGTATTCTGGTGCGTTTTTTTAATTTTTAATGATATTTTTATTAAAGGAAATATTCAAAAGTTTTAGATAGAGATCTAATGTGTACCCAAAAAAAATTAGTATGTTGGATGGTAAATAAGGGGATATGGCAATTACGGTTTAGGAAATTTTTTGAAGCTAATCCTTTTTTGATGATTGTCATTACTTATAGGGTATGAACTCTTTTTATATTGAACTTTATTTTGAGGAATTATGCAGTTTTCATTAGAACAAGATAATGCCTTGAGGGCTGTTTCTGCGTGGCTAAAGGGCAGGAATTCTGCAGTTTTTCGTCTTTTTGGTTATGCAGGAACAGGAAAAACAACACTTGCTCGCCATTTTGCAGAAACAGTGGATGGGTTTGTGCAGTTCGCTGCGTTTACAGGTAAGGCAGCGCAGGTTTTACGTTCTAAAGGAGCAAGTAATGCTCGCACAATTCATTCATTGATTTATTGTCCTCGCGGAGAAGAAGAAGTTTCTGATGAAACAACAGGGAGAACATCTATTGCACCAACATTTGCTCTAAATCGACAAAGTCCGATTGTGCAGGCTAAATTGGTTATTGTTGATGAATGTTCAATGGTGGATGAACGGTTAGCTCGTGATTTAATGAGTTTTGGAGTTCCTCTTCTTGTTCTCGGTGATCCAGGCCAATTACCTCCTATTTCTGGAGGGGGTTTTTTTTCTGAAGGTAAACCAGATTTTCTTTTGTCGGAAATACATCGACAGGCATGCGACAATCCAATTATTCGTTTGGCTATGGATGTTCGCGAAGGACGTGATATTGCTTATGGTGACTATGGAACTGCGCGCGTTATTGCACGCAAAGAAGTTAATCAACAGTTAGTTCTGGATGCCGATCAAATTTTGGTAGGTATTAACAGAACACGTTATCTTTATAATAAACGTTTACGCAAATTAAAAGAATTTACGAGTGATTATCCGCAAGCTGGAGATAAACTCGTGTGCTTACGCAATGATCCTGGTAAAGGTTTGTTGAATGGTTCTTTATGGAAAGTTTTAACTTCGCAAAAAGAAACGGTAAAACCAAGTATCAATCTTGTCGTTAAACCAGAAGAAAGTGAGAGTGGGATGGTAAAAATTAAGCTTTTAAAAGAAGTTTTTCAGGGCCCTGATAGTAGAATTTCGTGGCAATTAAAAAAGCGATATGATGATTTCGACTATGGCTACGCGTTGACTGTTCATAAAGCTCAGGGGTCACAGTGGGATAATGTTGTTTTATTTGATGAGAGTTTTGCATTCCGTGATATGTGTGCACGTTGGCTTTATACAGGAATTACTCGCTCAGCAGAATATTTAACGGTTGTTCGATAATGCGGATTATTTAGTATGTTGTAGTGGTTTCGTCCTTTTTTAATATGTATCACGAAGTTGGATATAAAAATGGCAGTAAAACTTTCTGTGAATCTCAATGCTGTTGCTGTTTTACGTAATCGGCGGAATCTTCCATGGCCTAGTATTATAAATATTGGATATATAGCGCTTTCTGCGGGTGCAAACGGCTTAACAGTTCATCCGCGGCCAGATGAAAGACACATTCGCTTTTCTGATTTATCAGAGATACGTCTTTTAATTAATACACATTTTCCTACAGCTGAGTTTAATATTGAAGGTTATCCCAGTAATGCATTTTTAGATTTTTCAGAAAAATATGCTGATCAGATTACCCTCGTACCGGATGATCCAGACCAGGCAACTTCTGATCATGGTTGGGATTTTGTGAAGCATGCAGAATTTTTGGCTCCTATTGTTCAGCGTTTACAAGAGAAGAAAATTCGTGTTTCGTTATTCTCTGATCCAGTTTTAGATGGACTCGATATAGCCAAAGCCATCGGTGCAGATCGCGTAGAATTTTATACTGGGTATTATGGTGGCGCATTTGAAGATAAGAAAATGCAAGATTATGAGTTAAATAAGCTTTTCTTGGCAGCAAAAAAAGCTAAGGAGTTGCAACTAGGTGTTAATGCAGGACATGATTTGACAATTGCTAACCTTCCTGCTTTTGTTGATAAGATATCTTGCCTTGATGAGGTTTCTATTGGTCACGGGCTTACTGCGGATGCGCTAGAATATGGTATGCAAGAGACGGTTCGGCGTTTCATACGAATATTGTCATGATTCCTAATATATGTTGAATATCTTTTATCGCTACCATATAAGCTGGTTTATATGGTTTTTGTGGCGGATATTTTAAACGTTTTTGGTTTAATTGAACTGTCTTAATAAGATATCGGAATTGTTTTTTTGTATCATTTTTTTTAATTTATAAGAAATACTATAGTTAAATATGATGTTACATTTCATTTTGATGTAAGAGATATTTATATAGGCTCATTTCTTACTTACATGGTTTAACAGTTGGTGTAGTAAGTAGTAGAGCTTCTTTTTTTGTTATTCAGTAAAAGAGTTTTAAGATTTGGGTATAATGGGGTGTTCTTATGCGTGTTTATTATGATTATGATGCTGATGCTAACTTAATCAAAAGAAAAAAAGTAGCTATTATTGGTTATGGTTCGCAGGGGTGTGCGCATGCACTGAATTTGAGAGATTTTGGTGTTAAAGCTATGTGTGTTGCTTTACATTCAGGTTCTAAAGCAATTCAAAAAGCTGAAGCTGATGGTTTTGAAGTGACCAGTGTTATTGAAGCAGTGCGGTGGGCAGATTTTATTGTGGTGGCAGCACCTGATGAATTGCAAGCTGATATTTATCATGAACATATTCATGATTATTTACGTGATGGAGCAACGCTTTCTTTTATTCATGGTTTGAGTATCCATTTTGGCTTAATTAAAGCAAAAGAGACAGTTGATGTGGTGATGGTTGCTCCTAAAGGGCCTGGTTATGCCGTCCGTAACGAATATAAAAAAGGTAAAGGTATTCCTTGTTTATTTGCGGTTGCACAGAATATCTCAGGTAATGCACGTGATGTCGCTTTATCTTATGCTTGTGGCATTGGTGGTGGGCGTGTTGGTATAATTGAAACAAGCTTTAAAGAAGAGTGTGAAGCTGATCTTTTTGGAGAACAAGCGGTCCTTTGTGGAGGGCTTGTAGAGCTTATTCGTGCAGGTTTTGAAACCTTAACAGAAGCAGGTTATGCGCCAGAAATTGCTTATTTTGAGTGTGTACAAGAGGTTAAGTTAATTGCCGACCTTATTTATGAAAAGGGAATTGCAAATATGAATTCTTTGATTTCTAATACGGCAGAATGGGGAGAATATGTATCCGGTTCTCGGATAATTACTTCTGAGACGAGAAAGCAAATGAGGCATATTTTAAAAGATATCCAGACAGGAAAATTTACATTTGACTGGATACAAGAATACAAAAATGGTGCAACACGCTTTAAGGCTGTACAGCAATTGAATAAAAATCACCCGATCGAGCGTACAGGAGAAAAAATTCGCGCCATGACACCCTCAGAAGATAATAAGAACAGTATCTAAGTCTAAACACTAGAACAACAAACTATACGTCCCTGATGTGTACCTTTTTATTTTCTTTGCATGTCAGAGTTTTTCTTTCCAAATATAAAGTAGAGAATTCCCAAGAAAATAAACCATAACGGAGTATATTTTAAAGCTATGAAGGTGTCATGTTCTAGGGCTAATATGAAGATGATGAAAGAAAAAAAGGCTAGGTTAATCCAACACATAATTCTTCCTCCTGGCATTTTATAAATGGAGGCAGTATGTTGTTCGGGGTAATTGCGGCGATAAACAATATAACTGATCAAAATTATAGACCATACAAACATAAATAAAATCGCTGCGATCGTGGTGACGACGGTGAAAGCTTCTATTATTGTCGGAGAAAGTGATGCAATTGCATATCCTAGTAAAATGCATGAACAAGAGAAGAATAGTGCATTTGCAGGGACATGATTACTAGAAAGTTTTCCTAAAAATTTAGGAGCTCCACGCTTAGTGGAAAGTCCATACAGCATGCGGCTGGTAGAGAAAATACCACTATTTGCTGAGGACGCTGCAGATGTTAAGACAACGAAGTTAACTAATCCAGCGGACATAGGAATTCCGATCAGCAAAAACATTTCCACAAACGGGCTTCTGTCTGGGATAATTTGATCCCAAGGCATGATAGACATTATTACAATTAAAGACAGTATGTAAAAAAATACAATTCTTATGGGTATTGAGTTAATTGCTTTTGGCAAAACTTTTTCAGGTTCTTTAACTTCGGCTGCAGTTGTCCCAGCAAGCTCGATTCCAACAAATGAAAAAATTGCAATTTGAAAACCGGCAAGAAAACCTACAAGACCCCGGGGAAATATATTTCCTTCGTTCCACACATGACTGAGGGAAGAAACCGTGCCGTTAGGGGAGAGGAAACCAACAGAAATCATATAAAATCCAGCAAAAATTAATACCAAAATTGCTAAGATTTTTATAAGACCAAACCAAAATTCAAGTTCTCCAAAGAGCTTAACGGCCACAAGATTAAATAATAAGAAAAAAGCGACACAAATAAAAACTGGAGCCCATGGATTCAGCGCAGGCCACCAGAAGTGTGTGTAATTGACGATAGCAATAATATCTGCAGCTCCAGTCACGATCCAGCACAGCCAGTAAGTCCAGCCAATGAAGAAACCAACACATGGTCCTAAAAGATCAGCTGAAAAATCAATAAAAGAGCGATGTTGTGTATTAGAAAGAAGCAATTCTCCCATGGCACGCATCACAAAATATACAGCACAACCAATGATAGCATAAATGAGTATAATTGAAGGTCCAGCTACGCTGATCGTTTTTCCTGAACCCATAAAAAGGCCTGTCCCAATAGCACCACTAATAGCTATAAGCTGTACATGACGATTATCTAGACCGCGTTGCAATTCTCTTTTACGTTCGTCATTGAGATTCTGTTTATGATCCATTGAAGGGGATCCCTTTACTACTTAAAATTTAAATACACTAACAGGAGCACAATTCTATATAAAAGCATGATAAAGATGAGTCGTAAAGGATAAAAACGTTTTGATGTTTGTACTTTCCTTTAAAGAAGTAGCAAAAACGCTTCGGTATTAGGCTAGTATTTTATTAAAATTATAAAGTAGAAATTCTACAAAAAGTTCTTGATATACTACTTCATGATTGCATACAATTGAAGCTTCTATCACTTTTTTTAAGGTTTTTTTGTTGAAACTATGAAGGTAACACAGAAGGTAGAGGTTTGATATTTTCTGTAAGGCTGGTTGTATTTTTTAATTGATTGCTGCTTGTTTTACATCAGTTTAAATCTTGTGAATATCGCAGTTCCATGTTGCTCTCTTTAGAGAGGAGTAATGTCCTATAAAGAAAGTCCCAAGCGTGATTTTTTGAATAGTCTAAAAAATAGATTCTTGATCAATATATTGATTTTTTTTGAATATTTTTTACTTTTGAATCTAGTTTTTCAGCGCATAGGATCCATTTGATACAGAAAGCTATTTTACAGGTAATTCAGATAATTACACTTTGTGAATCTTACGCAAATTTTGTTTTAGCTGATTGACTTCATTGGTGGGTGATGAGGGGATCGAACCCACGACCCGCTGATTAAGAGTCAGCTGCTCTACCGACTGAGCTAATCACCCGCAATCATTTAAAAACGAACTATAAACCGTTCTATAGCGTCCCATAAGATAGATGTCTAGATGATTCTACAGTTTTTCTATGGCGTAACAATTCAAGGTTGTTATTTAGTTTTAGTGGAGATGGTGTACAGGCTTTTAAATATCATAACATCTTGATATTATGTAAAAATAAATTAATTATAGCGAAGTTTGTAGATAAGAACTTTAGTCATTATGTAAGACGTATTTTGGAGAAATGTCTAACATAATGCTCGAGGAAAATTTAGAGAAATCTTCTTGGAGTATTGAGCTATACAGCTTATTGTTTTATTATGTGAGGCTAGAATTCATTGGTTCATATACGAGTTTAAGCAGCATTTCGCAACTGTTTGCTTTATAAGGTGTTCTGTTCGTGTTAGAACATCGCTAATGTGCGCCCGTGGAGGCATTATAAACGTTTTCTGTGAACAATGTATATTTGAATTTTTAAAACTATTTTTAAAGGATGAGCAATGGAATGGATCTTTGATCCACATGCGTGGCTTGGTCTAGTTACTTTGATTTTTCTCGAAATTGTTTTGGGAGTCGATAATCTCGTTTTTATTGCAGTTTTAGCAGAAAAATTGCCATTACATTTACGTGATCGTGCACGCTTAATTGGTTTAACAGTAGCATTGGCAATGCGACTCTTTTTGCTTTCAATGATTGGCTGGATAATAAGTCTTGATGAGGTAATTTTTTCTATCAAGTCTTTCGCTTTTGGTTGGCATCATCTTATTTTGATTAGTGGTGGAGCGTTTTTATTAGCAAAAGGAACGATGGAATTACATGAGAGGTTAGAGGGTGTGCCACGTGAAAAAGAAAGAGATGTTGCGCGCGCTTTTTTTTGGCAGGTAATTGTTCAAATCATTGTACTAGATGCGGTGTTTTCTTTGGATAGCATCATTACGGCAACAGGTATAATTCACAAAGATCAAGCAACTGTCATGTACACAGCAGTTATTGTTGCTATGGGAGTAATGATTTGGGGATCTGGTGCTATTACTCATTTTATTAGTCGTCATCCTACGATTGTTATTCTTTGTCTTGGATTTTTAATGATGATAGGTTTCACCCTTATTGTTGAAGGATTTGGATTTCATATCCCAAAGGGTTACGTGTATGCCGCTATAGGTTTTTCAGTTCTTGTTGAATCTTTCAATCAGATTGGACGTCGTAATCGCGAAAAGATGATTACAACGGATGATTTGCGTGAGCGCACGGCAAATACTGTGTTAAGGCTTTTAGGAGGTGGAACAAAAGATGGTAACCTTGGTGAGACTGTTGATGTTATTGCCGAACAAGCGGCATCTTCAGAAATTTTTAAACCAGAAGAAAAAGAAATGATACGCGGTGTCCTCGATTTAGCCGATCGTCCCGTTCGCTCTATTATGTCACCACGTAATGAAATTGAATGGTTGGATTTGAGTAGTGATGAAAGTGAAATGCGTGAAGAACTACAAAATGTTCGGCATAGTCGCTTGGTCCTTGCACATAAAAAAGTAGATGAATTTGTCGGTGTTGCCCTAACGAAAGATCTCCTTTCTAATTTGATTGAAGGTAAAGAAATTAACTGGAAGAAGGCTATGCGCGAACCGCTTGTTGTGCACGAAAATACAAGTGTTTTACGACTAATGGAGCAATTGCGCTATTCTTCAATCCAGCTTGCTATTATTGTTGATGAACATGGTTCTTTTGAAGGAATTGCGACACCAACAGATATTTTAGAAGCTATCGCTGGTGATTTTCCTGATGATGATGAAGAGCTGGTTGTAGCAGAAAAATTTGAAGATGGAAGTCTTCTCGTTGAAGGATATGCAGATATCCGCCGTTTAAGTGGTTATCTTGACCGCAATCTTGTTGATGAATCAGACCGTTATACTACCCTTGCGGGATTTATGCTTTGGCATTTTGGTTATTTGCCAAATGAAGGAGAAAGTTTTGAATCTGAAGGCTTGTGTTTTAAAGTTGTGCAAATGGATCGTAGGAATATTTCTAAAGTTCTCATTCTACCACTTGCTTCAATTGAAGAGTAAAAAGCTATTAAAAAAAGTCAAAGAAGATAAGTTTTTTGTCGTTTATGGTAATTGCATTGCGTCTGTGTGTACTGATTTTGCAACTATAGAATGTAGATGCGGTTTTCTGTACATCAATATTGATGTGCGATGGGAGATATAGGTGCATTGTAAAAGACGAGTAATTTTGTTCTTGGTATTAGTTATAAGTACGTACAACCCGCACAGTGTTAAATTAATCAAGAATTTAAGTTAAAGTGCCATCTACTCTGTATATATAGCATAGGTAGATAAATGGAGATAAGTCTCATTTATTTTTTTCAGGTAAGGAAACACTTTGTATCTTTTCTCGATATTGTTGGATTTCAAAAATAGCGATAAAAAATAACGAAAGAATAAAAGGTATAATTAAATAGAATATTCTAAATACGATAAGGGCAGCAATAACATCAGTGGGATCTAAGTTAGGCATTCCTGCTATGAATAAAGCTTCAAGAACACCCACTCCTCCAGCTGGAGCATTAGAAAGTAGGGTTACAGTAAAAGACGCAAGAAAAACACCTAGTATAGAAATAAAACAGACATCTGCATTATGTGGTAGAACAGCGTATATAATTCCTGCTGCACCTAAAAGTTCCAGTGGACTAATAAGGAGTTGCTGGATCACAATTTCAAGCTTTGGATAGGAAAATTGAAAATTTTTACCTATGCGCAGAGGTTTCAATTGAAGCCAACTACAAAAAACATAAAGTGCTATAAATGTAAGTAGAACAGTAGCAATAATTGTGGCAAGCCATTCAGGGATACTTTCATGGATAAGTGTGATGATGTTTGGTTGTAGGATTAATACTATTCCCAAAAGCAAAGTCGTTCCGATTGCAAAAGTAAGAGAGCAAAACCCCACTAATATTGCAATTTCTGCTCCACTTAACCCTTTCATTGTGTAAGCTCTGTAACGCACAACAGCACCAGAAAAAATGGAAGCTCCTATATTATGCGAAAATGCATAAGTTGTGAACGAACATATAGTAATAAATAGCCAAGAAATTTTATGACCAAGATGCTGTAAAGCAATACGATCGTATCCAGCAAGAGCAGCATAGGCAACGAGGGAGCAAAAGCAGGCTAAAAACCAGTGGTAGAAACTCAGGTCACCCAAACGACTTACTACATCACTAAAAGAAAGGGCTGAGAGTTTTACATAAAGGATACGCATCGATACTAGCATTGCTAAAATACCGATAGATGGCCATATAAATGTCTTCAATTTCACGCTTCTTTACCCACTTTCTATTTGCACTATAACATTAGTTCGATAGAGATGCATACTGCTTGCAAATTGTTACACATATATACGTAACATTATTACTATTAGCAATTTTTTCATTAGCAGTTGTCACAATACATCTGTTTATATTTATGAGCTATTTTCGCTCTAGGCAGTAATTTTTATAGATAACACAAGAATTATTCAGACTGTGTTTGTTAACCATTAACTCTGTATTCTCGCGTTTTGTATTTATACTGCAGCAACATTTTCAGACACATTATTGACACCGAATGCATTAAGGATTCCTAATTTCATGATATTATATATTATGCAGCAAGCTAATTCTTACTTACTTTTCTGAGTTATCACCACTGCCGCTGCGAGCTTGTCTTCTTTCACCGGAGATAACAAAGTTTTCTATAGATTCTACTATGATTAGTGAGGATTACAAGAGTAATTTTTAGGATAACGAATAGAAATTTTAAATTGCGGCTATTATAACAGGAGCTGTTTATTTTTTTCTTTCAATTTTAAAAAGTTTCCAAGATTTTAATAAGTGGATTCAGAAAGACAAAAAATTATATCGCTAGTGCATGTTTGGGAATTACTTTTCTGTATGTCTTGAGATAAAGTAGTGTTAGTCTGTTAAGAAAAGAAGGAATCTAGTTGCGAAGTAGTTTTCTTTGAATGAGATTATTTCATAACGAGAAAATGATCTAGAGCCGATTGAAGGTAATGGAACGTATCTTTCTACGTGCAGCGAAGGAAAGCTAACTTTTTATGCAGCACGCAACAAGATTAGGTTTCTTAGATTAAAATAAAAATAGCATGCAAATTTGTGAAAATTAGAGTTCATATAATATTGTAACATTTTTTGAAGTATCCCTTTATTTATTTTTATTACTCCATCGTTTTCCCAAGAATAGTAAAATGGGAGCTGCGATAAAGAGAGATGACGATGTTGCAATTATAATTCCAGCAACCATAGGTAATGCAAAATTATGAATAGCACTTCCACCCCATAGAGCCATGGGGAGCATGGCAAAAACCGTTGTAATTGACGTGAAAGTACAACGCACAAGAACCTGATTTATAGAGAGGTCAATGAGTTCACGTAGTGGCATTTTCTTATAAAGACGCATGTTTTCACGCATTCTATCATAGACAACAACTTTATCATTTATAGAATAACCAATGATTGTCAAAAGGGCAGCAATGGCCGTTAGGTTAAAATCGAACTGAAATAGAGCAAAAAAGCCAATCATTTTTGTTGTATCAAGGATGAGTGTGATAATTGCTCCAACCGCGAAAAACCATTCAAAGCGCCACCAAATGTAGAGTGACATAGCAATTGCTGCTAAAATAACAGCAGTTGCACCTGCTGTGGCAAGTTCACTTGAGACTTTTGGACCTACAACTTCTGTCTGATCGAAGAGAACATCCGGGTAGAGATCACTAATAGCCGCTTTTACTGCATCTATAGCGATTGTTTGTTGTTTTTCATCACCATTTTGTTTTTGAATACGGACTAAAATTGTATTTTCATTGTTAATACTCTGCAGTGTTACTTCACCAATATTAAGAGTAGAAAGCCGTGATCGCAATGTTGCAAGATCTGCAGATTTTTGTGTTGTGACACTCATTTGGCTTCCACCAACAAAATCGATTCCTAAATTTAAGCCAGGTTTGAAAAATAGGAAAATCGAGGTAAGTGATAAGACGATTGAAATACCAATGCCGATGAAGCGAGCGTTCATAAAACGGAAGGTCGTATTATGAGGGATCAAATTAAAAAGAGGTTGAATATTGAGTGTTTTGATTTTCCATTTACGTATCACTCCAATCATAAAAACACGTACAAGAGTGATGTCAGTGAACATAGAGATTATAATGCCGAGCAACATTGTGATAGCAAAACCACGGACGGGTCCACTTCCAAATAGGAAAAGCAAAGTGGTTGCAATAATAGCTGTTACATTAGCATCTAAAATTGTCGCAAAAGCCTGTTTAAATCCACGGTCTAAAGCAGCAAAAGCGCTAATACCTTTGCGACTTTCTTCGCGAATACGCTCGTTAATCAAAATGTTAGCATCAACAGCAATACCGATTCCTAAAATAATACCAGCAATTCCTGGAAGTGTGAGTGTAGCACCAATGAGGCTTAATGCTGCAAGTGTTAGGATTGTATGTAGTATTAACGCTACATTTGCAATGATACCCCAGATTCCGTATAAAAAAATGATAAAGATTGCAACAAGAATGAACCCTATTGTTCCTGTATAAAGACCCATCCGAATAGCATCAGCACCAAGATTTGGCCCCACAGTTCTTTCTTCAATGACGGTTAGTGGTGCAGGTAAAGAGCCAGCACGAAGGAGAGCTGCAAGGGTAGATGCCTCTTTGGAATCAAAATTTCCTGTAATTTGCCCTTGTCCATTGGGGATAACGCCAGTAATAATGGGAGCGGTTAGCACCTTACCATCAAGTACAATTGCAAAGGGACGATTAATGTTTTGGCGTGTTATTTCAGCAAATAACTTAGAGCCAATAGAATTCATCGTAAATGAGATTATAGAACGTCCTGGTATTTGTGGATCAAAAGCAGCGCGCGCATCATTAAGGACATCTCCATCTAGAGCAATTTGATCGTAAATAGCATAACGTTGATTTTCATCAGTATATCCTGGAAGAACTGATACATCTGCAGGTGGGTTATTGATATCCACATTGGAGGGAACAAGATGAAAGGTCATCTTTGCAGTAGTTCCCAAGAGATCACGTAATTGCTTTGGGTCTTGTAGTCCAGGTAATTGGACCATCATACGGTCGGTTCCTACTTTCTGGATAGCTGGTTCAGCAACACCAATTTGATCAATACGGCGACGAATAATTTCTAAGCTTTGTTCGAGAGCACCACTGATACGATCTTTTGTACCAGCTTCGGTTAATGTTACATAAACAGTTTCATTTTGAGCACGGACGGAGATATCGTTGTCTGCAACGCCAAAACTACTATAAACGGGTGTTGCTAATGTTTCCAAAGCAGCAATGGCTTCTCTACTTTGCGCAGGATTAGAAATTATTGCAACCACATTGTTTCCGATTATACGGATGCTTTTGGTTTGAATTTTCTTTTCACGTAATTTAGTGCGTACATTTCCTAAAACTGTGCGCAATTGGTCACGCTGCAGTGTTTTAGTATCCACTTCAAGGAGAAGAGAAGATCCTCCTTGGAGGTCAAGTCCGAGTGTTACACGAGTATCTAGCAAGAATTTTGAATTTTCAACTTTCTCCTGTGAAAACAAGTTGGGTAGTGCAATGTAAATGCCGCTTAAGAGGATAAAACAATAAAGTGTAGTTAACCAACTAGGTGTACGCATAATATTTCCAATAAATATTTAAAGTTTTGAAGTTAGATATAAAAAAGACGCAATAACATAATGATTTTGTGAATTAAACAGAAGAGGTAAATCAACTTTAAACATACAATCTTCGAAGAAAGAGAATATGAAAAGATACGCTTGAAAAAACAATAAAACCGAAAAATATCACTACGTTTTTGAAAATATATTTAAGTAAGTTATGATAAGTAGATAATATACACTTTCCTTCCACTCTTTATAGCAATTATTTTACCAGAAATTTCCATATGAACATATGCAATATCATTCATTGCAATGGATAAACAGGCAATAACCGCGAAACTAGCCGACAAAACTACATACCAACAGCACGCAGCTATCAGAATCTTCAAAAAGAGAATAGAAATATTCTAGCAAAATAACGATTATAAATGCAAGGTCCCAATAAAATATACTAGAGAAAACTATTCGTAATATTAATACGTTTTTCGGAATAAATTTTGATTTTCACCAATGAGAAGAGGTTGAGATATTTTCTTAATAATAAAAAGAAAAATTTTTAAGAAATATTCTTCCTCATAAAAAGTAATTAGTGTATCTGTATTTTCTTTTTTAAAATATTTTTAGCCGTTTATTAAAAAATATATACATTTTCTGCTTTATTACTTATTTCCTGATTAGATAAAATGATAATAATACGTAGAAAATTTCAATGTATATGATACTGTTTTTGCAAAAAAAACTTCAAATTATTCTATTATGTTTTTTATCCATGTTCCTGTTTCAGGAATGCTATTCTTTTACAAAAAAATAATTAGTACGACCTCTATTATACCAGGTAATTATACATATTTTTCTACTAATTATTAGATTCATTGGTGCATATGCGACTGAGATGAAAATTACTTCATTTTAAAAGTATCAAGTATCGATAGCCTAATTTAATGTGCTTAATTGAAATTAATATTACAACTTATCAAATTGTCTTATTATTTACTATTTTAAAAATATTAGCTGAATCTTGTTATTGAGCAATTTTTTTGAAGCATAAGTAAAGCGAGAGAGGTAGTCAATCTGTTAAAATTAGAGGTATGTATTTATTTTTTGATTCAAAATTTCTGCTTATCTATTTGATATTATACAAAATTATTGTTTATGATTCATATCAAAATAAATTTTGGAATATTCAAATTTTTATTAGTTTTTGGGGTTTTTAAATCAAGGTTCTTGTAATAACCCTGTTGAATATTGTTTGAATAAGTGATTTTTCCCTGTTTAGATACTTTATTGAATATAGGGAAGGTGGTTTGGTTACAGCTTTTATGGCAAGAAAATTTACTGTATAATAGCAGTAAAATATATTTATTATCAATAAGATATATTTGTTTCTTATAGTAAAATATTTTTATATTGTGTGATGCATAAAACGGGTACAGTTTATAGATTATTTAACAAAGTGAATTGAGGTAAATGTTGAATTATTACTGCTGAGACACATCCCTGCACGATTAATGAAAGGGCATGCATGGTGAATACATCTCTTTGAAGAGTATGTTTTAGGAAAGACTGTTTTTATAGGAAGTTAGTTTTGTATGAAATATTTTACGCTTCTTTTAAGAAAATAAATCTGACGATTTTGAATCTTCGCCGACATATTTTAACAAATTACTCTAAAAATACAGGGTATTACCTCTTGTTTTTTTGTTAGATGAGATTGAAAAAGAGTTTTATTATCAAAGATCAGTTATAAAAGATGTTAAATGTGTTTTAAAAATCTTAGGAAAGATGTTTAATGTTGAGAGATGCAAGTTGTCTTTTCTTTAAGGACAAGGAGATCGAGATTGACTCTCCTTAACCCAAAAGATGAAGAGAAGATCGAAGTACAAAGAAGTAACAACGACTCACACTCTAACATCACCACAGCATTGTTTGATAGTGTTGTAATAAGGTAAAAGTTATTGGGAATATGGTTTATTTTTTTATTTTAACTAATTGAAAAACAAGACATTTACATTACTTGGTGCGGACGGCGGGACTTGAACCCGCAAGGCCTTTGGCCGGCAGATTTTAAGTCTGCTATGTTTACCGATTTCATCACGTCCGCGATGGTCGCCTTTCATAAGCTATATCTTCCATTGAATCAAGAATAATAGCAAAATAAAAACGAAAATTCTTATTACATTGTAAGTTTATAGTGCTCGTTTTCAGTTAAAAATTATCTATCTTTAAAGGAAGATAGATATTGTTTTGAATGAATGTACTTGTTATCATACATGCCATTGAAGCTCTTGCGAAAATGAGAAGTGTAAAAATGAGATTTGTTTATTATTTTGTGTTGATTTTTTTCTTAATAAATACGGGTAAATTAGGTCTTGCAGCGGATGTGACGGCATTGGAAAGAACAAAACTTTCGAATTTAATCGTTGATATTAATGAGGCTGTAAGAGGTGAAAATTTTGCGGTAATTGCTTCTCATATGCCCGCTAGGCTTTATAAAGAAATGGCGCATCGATTGGGCGTAACAGAGGCTTCTTTGCGCAGCGATTTTTTAAAAAAATTGCGTGCTCAGTTTAAAACTATTTTAGCTGGTACTTATCATTTAGATGAAGCCAATGTTGAATATTTTCAAACGCGTGCTGGTACTTTTTACGCGTTTATTCCAACACAATTCGAAACGAAGGATAGTATTGTTCAGTATAAAACATTGGCAATTGTTGATAACAGTCAATGGTATTTGATTTATGGGGGGAAAAAAACTGTACAAAATCCCGTTTTTCTTGAGATTTATAATGATTTAGGTGAAGTAAATTTGACGAAAGAAACGGTAATTAAAAAAAGGGTGAGTAATTAAAAATTGTAACTATAGTTTGCGAGATTCTCTTTTTGCTTATGTCAATAGCGCTGAAACAGGTGGAATTGGTAGGCTTTGTATGTTTCTTCCTTGTTGCTCAGGTAATCTGAGAAACGTGAAGTGTTTGTGTTTTCTCAGTTATTTTAAAAATTAAATAGAAGAGCTCTATTGCGTAGAGCTCTTAATGATGTCATGTAGCTCGTTGTTTGTTTACTACGATTGAATCGAAGAGAGAATTTATTTTGAATATTGAGAAAGAAAATGTTTTTACAGAGTTAGGCTTACAAGATTGTTTAGTTAAAAATTTGCTTATTTCTAATATTAGTGAACCTAAGCCTATCCAAGAACAAGCAATTCCGGTTATGTTAAAGGGACGTGATGTTTTAGGTATTGCGCAGACAGGCTCTGGAAAGACATTGGCATTTTCGTTGCCGATTTTGAGTCAAATTTTGACTATAGGGGATAAGCGGTGTTTTAAGGGGGCACGTGCTTTAATCTTAGTTCCTACACGCGAGCTTGCTGTTCAAATTGAAGCAGCGATTCGCTCTTTTATTAAGGGATTGCACCTTTCAACATGTTTGATTTTGGGAGGAATGTCGCGTCTAAAACAAGCTAAACGTATGGAATCTGGTGTTGATATTCTGATCGCAACACCGGGGCGTTTGATGGATCTAGTTCGTGCACGGCATGTTGATTTATCTCAATCTCGTTTTTTTGTTTTAGATGAAGCAGATCGTATGCTGGATATGGGTTTTATCAATGATGTTCGATGTATTGCAAAATGTTTACACGAGCAGCACCAAACGGCACTATTTTCTGCAACAATGCCAAAAGAAATTACAATGTTGGCTGATAGTTTGCTTAATAATCCTATAAAAATACAAGTTGTTCCTCAGGGTACTGTAGCTGTACAAATTACCCAAAAATTATATTGTGTTCTTACAAGTGAAAAAAAGAGTTTCTTAAATAAGCTTTTAGAAAATCCTGAGTTAATTTCGATCATTGTGTTTACTCGGACTAAACATGGCGCAGATAGTGTTACACGTTGTCTGAAAAAAATGGGACATAGTGTTGCAACAATTCACGGTAACAAGTCGCAAAATGCCCGGCAGAACGCACTCAAAGCTTTTCGCAAAAAAGATGTTAGGATTCTTGTTGCAACTGATATTGCAGCCCGCGGTATTGATGTACCGGGTATCAGTCATGTTATCAATTATGATCTTCCGGATGAGGCGGAAAGTTATGTACATCGTATTGGTCGCACAGGACGCAATGGTGCATCTGGTGATGCGATTACGCTTTTTGACGAAAATACAGAAAAGTCACGTTTGCATGCTATAGAGCGCGTAATCCGTATGAAATTAACTCGTGAAAATATTTCCTTTGATTCTGCACAATTTTCAGAAAATTCTTTTGTAAGAGAAGGTAATAAGAAGGAAAATCATCAAAAAAAATCTTCCTTAAAAAGTGAAGATAAGAAGCGATCTCCTGCGTCTAATGGTAAAATCATACGGTTACACAAAGGAAAATTATCATCCAGATATGAAAAAATGAGAGAAGGGATAAAGCGTTCTAGGTCATTACGGTCTCGTAAATCTAAACAACAGGCTTCCTAAATAAGCAGTGTTTCAGTATGGATTTTTTTGAGAGATTTTATCAACTACTTTTTCCTATTCTCTTTTTTTCCTGGATAATTGTTGCTTATGCGTCATTGTGAAAAACATCTGCCACTAGAACACTGATTGATGAAAGCTGCAGCTGGAAGTCGTCCACTACCTCTTCTATCTTCTCCTTCTCCAGTACAGTTATTTTGAGAAACAAAAAGATTTAAAGGAGGTATGTTTAATTGCCGCATTTGAAAAGTTGAAAATGAGTAGAGAGTATAATCTTCTCTCCTTGAAAGAAGACGGAAGAATATGTCTGGGGTTGTTGTTGGAGTAAGGTGTTGAATAAACTCTTCTCGAGTGAGGTTTGCTGCATTTGTAGGAACTGATACTACTCCTTGATTTGTTCTTATGATGGGTTGGACATGCGCAACGTAACCAATTGAACTTCGAGATGTTTTGTAAATGATTGTAAAGAAACCAATTGTTCCAACCGGAGCATTAAAAAAATCTTGAAACACTAGTCTCATTTCATGTTCTGTCCTCGCAACATTTGAGGGTAACCACAGATATTGTGGTAATAACATTGATGCTATAACACGAGAAACCCTACTTGTTCGCACAGAAAGATCTTCTCCGGGACGTGCTGGCATCGTATTATAAACCTCTGTTGCTTGCAGTCTTGTTGCAATTTCAGGAAATCTTTGACGAAGCGAAACAAAAGGGTCTGTGCCTTGATTTGTATCAAAGAAATATCCCCCTCTTTGTAAGGGGCCGCTTTGATAATATCCTTGTAATTCGGCAAGCATTTGGATGGTGTGCAGTATGCAGGGACCGCAGTAAGCAATGGTTGTTACTTTTTCTGGAAGACTAGTCGTAGCAATTTGCCACAATCGCGTTATCCAATCATCTGTGAGGTTAAATTCAGGGGGCAAAGAACGATTTACTCGTACGTGATTAGTAGAGTTATAGGAGACATTTGCCTTTTTCCCAGGAGCGGGGCAGTATGAAAGTGTATCTCCTAAATTACCATTAACATAACGATTCCATCGGTCAATGTCAGGAGAAAAGGTAAAACTAGATTTAGGGGAATTTTGGGTATCTTGCTCGATATAGCTAGATTTGACTGTGTAAGGAACACCCCAGTTAGCACCAAATTGGGTAACTCTTAATGGATTTCCTTGATAGTCTAGAACAAAACCTTCACTATTATCCAACAGAGAAAGATCCCAATAAAAAGAATCCTTTTTTGAAGATATTTGATCTGTACAATATTTCCATTCTACCCAATTCCAGTTATCTGAGGAGGATTGTTTGGAGCGTATGCAAGAAAATGTTCCGTACACAGGATCATATTGTGCGATGTGACCGTTTTCTGGGTTATAATACAAGGGTAATGGGACTTCAGATAGTGAAGATGAATTATTTTGAATGTAATAGAATTGGAAAGAAGGAGGCGAAATATTAACAAACGGCCATCCCATAAATGTCTTGGAACTGATATTTCCAGGAGGGGCAACCCTTGTAGTCCAAGATTGCATCTGAGAAGCTAATGTATGATTGTAGTAGTTATCTTTGTCTTTTGAAATATAAGCATACCACTTGATATCTTTAACGCGAAATCTTTTATCTGCTGTGTAAAAAGAATTATCTTTAATGATCCAACGTTGATTAGCATCGTTGATAACACAAGGCCTTAATAAGAGATAATCCCAACTAGTTGTTGATTTTCCATCAATTCCTGTGACTGAATTAGGAGCAGTCATACATAACCAGGTGTCTTTTATTTTCCAAGAGACTCTTTGGAAAAGATCGTAACGTCCTGGGATAGCATTTGGAGAACTACAAGCATCGATGTAGACGTAGCCTTCTCCTTTTGTAAATACAGGTGCATAGCAATATTCACTTCCTGTATGCACTTTGATACGAATGGCTTTGTCATGCGGTGTATCAGGAAGTTTTTGTGGTATAGGAGCTGCATAAGAAGTATCAATACTCAGCAATAAGACGGGGAATAATAAAGACACTTTCAATTTCATTGCATTCTCTCAGACATGTTTTCATAGGTTGATTGGACAATCACACTCCAGATATTTTTTATGGGATGAGAACACGGACTATGGTACAGGATTTTCTCTAAAATTCAAAATCACATCTAGCAGAGTCCCTCCCCCCCATTACATCTAATTTGTGTTATTTTTGAGCACAGAACATCCAGAAATACATGAGGTGGAGAAAAATATCTGTAGAAGGCAATAATTTTATTTTTCTAGAGCATGAAGAGAATATTTTCTTTAAATTTTTTTCGGAAAAAAAGATTGTTTTCGTTGTATGTTTTATATGTAAAATACAAAATGAAGCAATACAAACAGTATAACACAAAGAGAGGCTCGCATTTCAACCCTTTGCTTTGAAAAATTAGGACCATCACATAATAGGAACTTAGAGAATATTCCATGATTCAAAGAATTTCAGTGAAAAGAAATATGTAGAAAGAATGGCTCCCCGGGCCGGATTCGAACCAGCGACCAACCGGTTAACAGCCGGTTGCTCTACCGCTGAGCTACCGAGGAATGATACTCAACATTCAGATATGCATGGGCTATAGCAAAGCAATATTGATTTGCAAAGGAAAAAATTTCTTTATCTATATAAAAACATCAAAAATTACATAGAGAGCGGAAAAAAGCTCAGAGGATCTTCTTGCATCTTGACGAATGAGTTACCTTCCCTTATTGACAGTCTCTAACAGGGCCTCGTGGCAGAATGGTTACGCAGAGGACTGCAAATCCTTGTATCCCGGTTCGATTCCGGGCGAGGCCTCCAGTTTTTTTTGAAGTATTGATTCACTTTAGCTTGTGTTATAGTTCCGTTTGGAGCACTTTAGGTTTGCGAAAAGGAGTGTGATTGGAATCTTGTCATTGACTGTGGCGCGCTTTTTTGCCACAACTTCGGAGTTGGGGTATGTTTGTATTTTCCACTTCAATTTTTTAATACGTTGTTGGCTACGCTCTTTAACGTAGGTAAGGAAATCGGCTAGTTATGATTGCAAATTTTACAGAACTCCGTCGTAAAATGGTTGATAACCAAATCCGCACTGTAGATGTAACGGATTTGTCAGTCCTCGAAGCGTTTCTTTCAGTACCGCGTGAAGATTTTGTGCTAGAGGATTCTAAAGGATTGAGCTATTTTGATCTTGATGTCGTTGTTTCTCCAAAACAGAGTGGTGTTTCTGAGCGTTGTTTAATGAAGCCTGCAGCCTTGGCTAAATTATTGCAGCTTTCAGCAGTAAAATCGTCAGACGTCGTGCTGAATATTGGTGCAAACGTTGGCTATTGTGCAGCTTTGCTTTCTAGAATTGCAAAGTCTGTTATTGCGTTGGAGAGTGATAAGTCGCTTTCACAACGAGCCGCCAAGATTTTGCGAGACCATCAATGTAGTAATGTGCTTGTTGTTTGTGGGGCACTAGAAAAAGGTTATACTGTCAAGGCACCCTATGATTTAGTTTTTATTGAAGGTGCAGTCGATTTTATTCCGAAGGATATCTTTGATCAAATGAAAGAAGGTGGACGACTTGTTGTCGTTAAAGGGCATGGTAATGCAGGCGTTGCACAAATTTATGTAAAAGAAGATGCAGGTATCTCAGTTCGCCGAGATTTTAATCTTTCTGTGAAGCCTGTTCCAGGATTTTTGAAAGAGCCTTGTTTTGTATTTTAGTACTTCAGTATGTAAGCGGCAGGTAGGGGATTGTATGATTAGTTTGGAGTTCGTATTATGTTCAAAATAAGCAAGAAATTTCAAATATATCCATTTTTTGT
Organism: Bartonella ancashensis; assembly: GCF_001281405.1. Taxonomy (NCBI): domain Bacteria; kingdom Pseudomonadati; phylum Pseudomonadota; class Alphaproteobacteria; order Hyphomicrobiales; family Bartonellaceae; genus Bartonella; species Bartonella ancashensis. The sequence continues at coordinate 904,880 of NZ_CP010401.1, forward strand.
TCTGGGAATTTTGGTGTCTAGTTCAGTTTATGCTGATACATTAGAGGATGCTTTAGCCAAAGCTTATGTGCATAATATCAAATTAAATAATGAGCGTGTGGCTATGCGTATTTCAAGTGATGATGTAGCAATTGCGCGTGCCGGTTTTTTCCCACAGATCGATGGGTTTGGGAGCTATAATCGGGGCAATAACGTTGGAGGCTCTTATAGTAATTCTGGATCCATAGGAATAAGGGTAAATCAAAGATTATTTGATGGTTTTGTTACACAAAATTTGTTTCTTTCAGCTCAGATTAAGCTGAAGGCTCAACGCGAATATTTGCGTAATGCTGAGCAAAATTTATTTTTAGATGTTGTAACAGCTTATACTAACGTGTATCAGGCACGTCGTGTTGCTGAGTTGCGCAAGGAGAATTTGGCTTCTCTTGAAGAACTTGTTAATTCAACTAAAGCAAAGCTCGATGTTGGAGAGGCTGCTGGGGTTGATTTTGCTCAGGCGCAGGCAGCATACGCTGTTGCTGTTTCTGAGTTTAGTTTGGCGCGTTCTGAAGTAAAGTCAGCAGAAGCTGTTTATCAGCAAGTTGTAGGAACTGAGGCTGCTGATTTGGAGCCGCCTTCGGGGGCAAAAGAACTGCCTAAAAGTCTTGATGTTGGTTACCGGGATAGTATTGCGACACATCCAACAGTTCTTTATGCGAAGTACTTGGCTGATGCGAGTTTGTATAGTGTAAAAGCTCAGGAGGGAGCTCTGCTTCCAAAGATAGATTTTTCTGCAACAACATCTTATAATAGAACCTATACTAGTCCAGAATTAGATCATACATCTCATTCTGTGGGGATTTCTTTGAATGTTCCGATTTTTGAAGGTGGGCGTACATCCGCGCAAATTCGCCAATCAAAAGCAAGATTTGAACAAGCTAGCCTTCAGCTTGAATTAGCAAAAAGCAATATAAAACAAGCAATTACATCTGCTTGGTTTCAGCTGGAGAGTGCGCGTGCATCTGCTGAAGCATATCGCAAAAGTGTTCATGCTGCTGAAATTGCTTTTAAGGGACGTATACAAGAAAATTATGTAGGGCAGGCGACTTTGTTAGATGTTTTAAATTCTCGGACACATTTGATTGGTGCGCAAATTTCCTTGGCAAATGCGGAGAAAAATGTCGTCATTGCAGGTTATAATCTTCAATCTTTTGTTGGTAAGTTGACTGCAAGTTATTTGGGTTTAGAAAATACTCAGCCTGCTCAATAGGGGGGTAGAGGTTATGGATAGGATAAAATACGATTTAGGGATTATGTTTTGTTATTGAAAGGAAGAAAGTTGTGCGTGTTTTCTTATTAGAGACAAGGAGACATGTTCATTGTTTGGTTCTTTTGCTACAGTCATATGACGATTTGCGTTTTTGAGAGGTTTTTAGATATGGTACAAAGTTCAGGTGCGTTACGTGAGCCAAGCATGGATGAGATTTTGACATCTATTCGTGAAATAATTGAAGAAAATACTGTTCAATCTGATCAGGCTTCGGGTGCGGAAAATGTTCTGAGCGATGTTACCGAAAAAGGTTCTTTCGGATCTTATTTTGAAGATGGTATTTATGAGACCAGTTTGTCGGTTGATGATGCAATGAAAACTTTAGCTGATCGAATTGGCCTTCCTTCTGACATGGAAGATTTATCTTTCATGCAGGTAGAAGATAAGGCAGAAATAGAAAATGATATGGGGGCAGAGGGCAGTATGAGGGAGCTAAATGAAAAGAAAATGGAGTCCTCTCCTAAAGAGAAAAGTTCCGTTCATAAAGTGGGGATGTATAGTAATGAGGTCAATGTGTTACAACAGGAAGATATAATTTCTCACGATGTGGAGTTGTCTAAGCATCTTGTTTCTTCTGCAGAAAAGGTTGCGGAGGACATATTACGTCCAGCTGTGTCTGAATGGTTACAAGATCAACTTCCTATTCTTCTTGAGAAAATTTTACGTGAAGAAATTTTAAAAAAAGTTAGAAATTTATCTTAATTTCTTTTTGTTTAGTGAAAAAGTCATTTGAGGTTTTGAACTGCTTAAAGCAGATAGAATTGTAAGTCACATGAATATTGTGGAGATATTTGGTGTGTTTTTCAGCGGTATTGTGAATTAGGTGGGTTATGGGCATGCTAGAAAAGACCTATGATGCCTCTTCTGTAGAGTTGCGTATTGCGAAGCGGTGGGAAGAACGTAATGCTTTTAAAGCATGGGTGAGTTCAGGCAAAAATGAAAAAGCATATTCTGTGATGCTACCACCGCCAAATGTGACGGGTTCACTCCATATGGGGCATGCGTTAAATGCAACTATTCAGGATATTATGGTGCGTTTTCATAGGATGCGCGGGAAAAATGTTTTATGGCAACCTGGTATGGATCATGCAGGAATCGCGACGCAAATGGTTGTCGAGCGTCAGCTTGCAGTACAGCAAGGATCCACGCGTCAAGAAATGGGGCGAGAAAAGTTTATTGAGCGTATTTGGGAATGGCGTCATAAAACGGGTGGCGTTATTGCGAGTCAGTTGAGATGTCTTGGTGTTTCGTGTGATTGGTCGCGTGAGCGATTTACAATGGATGAAGGGTTTTCAGAAGCTGTTCGTGAAGTTTTTGTTACACTTTACAAGCAAGGGTTAATATATAAGGACAAACGTTTGGTAAATTGGGATCCGAAGTTGTTAACGGCTATTTCGGATCTTGAAGTTGAACCAAGGGAGACTAAAGGTCATTTATGGCATTTTAGATATCCACTTGAGGGGAAAATTTTTAATCCCAATGACCCTACAACTTTTATAACAGTTGCAACGACGCGTCCTGAAACGATGTTGGGTGATACAGGAATTGCAGTTAATCCTGAAGATAGCCGCTATAAGAATCTTGTAGGGCAGTATGCTATTTTACCGTTTGTCAGTCGGAGATTACTAATTGTCGCTGATTCTTACGCCAATCCCGAAGAGGGAAGTGGTGCTGTCAAAATTACACCTGCACATGACTTTAATGATTTTGAAGTTGGACAAAGGCATGATTTACCTTTAATTAATATTTTTACGAAAAACGCAGAAATCTTTTTGCGTGATAATGAAGCATTTTTTGAAGGCTTAGTTCCATCTGATGAGCTTAAAAAAATAGTAGAAATCTTGGATAAATCTGATCGCTTTGTAGCTCGAGAAGCACTTGTTTCTTTCATGAAAGAGGGAGGATATTTAGTAGCTGTTGATGATCATTTACATGCTGTTCCTCATGGTGATCGCAGTGGAGTACCTATTGAACCTTTTTTGACGGATCAATGGTACGTCAACACTTCAGAATTGGCAAAGCCAGCTATAGAAGCTGTGCGTGGTGGAAAAGCAAGGTTTGTTCCAGATAGTTGGAAGAAGACTTATTTCAATTGGATAGAAAATATTCAACCGTGGTGTATTTCTCGTCAGTTGTGGTGGGGACATCAAATACCTGCTTGGTATGGTCCTGATGGTACAGTTTTTGTTGAAAAAAATGAAAAAGAAGCTTTTACTTCAGCGTTATCTCATTACGGTGAGGAAGTACAGTTGGTACGGGACCAAGATGTTTTAGATACTTGGTTTTCATCAGCACTTTGGCCTTTTGCAACTTTAGGTTGGCCTCATAAGACGGCTGAACTAGCGACTTTTTACCCCACATCTTTATTAGTAACTGGGTTTGATATTATTTTTTTCTGGGTTGCTCGTATGATGATGATGGGTATTCATTTTATGGGTGAAGTTCCTTTTCAGGTTGTTTATGTGCATGCTCTCGTCAGAGATAAAAAAGGCGCAAAAATGTCAAAATCAAAAGGGAATGTTATTGATCCGTTAGAGCTCATTGACCAATATGGTGCGGATGCATTGCGTTTTACTTTGGCTATTATGGCAGCACAAGGTCGTGATGTAAAACTGGATCCTTCTCGTATAGCTGGTTACCGTAATTTTGCTACGAAATTATGGAACGCAGCGCGATTTGCAGAGATGAATAATGTTAGGCACGATTTATCTTTTAAACCGGAGAAGGCAAAACTTGCATTTAATCGTTGGATTTTAACAGAATTGTCGACGACAGCTTCGATGGTGACGGAACATATTGAGAATCACAAATTTAATGAAGCTGCAGGTATACTCTATAAATTTATTTGGAATGCATTGTGTGATTGGTATCTTGAGTTTCTTAAACCAGTCTTTCAAGAAGGAGACAAAGATTCCAAAGAGGAAGCGCAAGCGTGTACTGCTTGGGTTCTTGACGCAGTATACAAGCTTCTTCATCCTTTTATGCCGCATATAACAGAAGAGTTATGGTCGTTAACGGCAACGAGTGATGCAGGACGTGAAGATGTCTTAGCATTGACAGAGTGGCCTCAGATAACATTCGTAGATGAATGTGCTTTAACTGATATTAATTGGCTTATTAGTGTGATTAGTACTATTCGTTCTGTTCGTTCTGAAATGAATGTTCCAGCGGCTGCGTTTGCACCTCTTGTGATTGTAAAAGGGAAAAAAGAGACGCAAATGCGTGTACAGCTTTATGAAGCTGTTTTAAAGAGATTGGCACGTATTAAGACGATAGGTTTTGCTGACGAAATACCAGCTGAGTCAGCTCAGATAATTTTTGAAGAAGATGTTTTTTGTCTACCATTAGGAGAGCTTGTTGATTTAAATGCTGAGCGTGCACGTTTAGCAAAAGACATCCGTATAATCGAACAAGACATTGAAAAAATATCAATTAAACTAAGCAATAAAAAGTTCATAGAGAATGCAAAGCCAGAGGTTGTTGAAGGCGAACGTAGGAGAATTACGGAACTACATGCTTCAAAAGAAAAGTTTTCTTCTGCTTTGAAGCGTTTAGCCTAGCATTTTTGTTATTATTTTTTATAGCCTGTATTCTTGCATTAAATCTAAATTTTGTATCTTTGTTACAAGGTAAAGATACTGTAGTTATGTGCAGTGGTAGTTCATAGAAACTGAAAGCCTATAAAACTAAGAAGTCTATCTTTGAATGCGTTCAAGTTGATAAAAACCATGTCATGCGTTGTACAAAAGACCTTACAATGCATTTGAATATGGTTTTCAACGTTACAGAGGAAGCTAAAATAAATTGTAGAGATATTTAGTCGTCTGAGTTTTATTCATTCTATTATTTCCCATTAGTTATAAATAATAAGCTATAATATTTTCAAAAAAATATGTTAAAAAACACGAAAAAATTTCAGGATATGTTTGGATATCCGTTTTGATCAATTTTAAGTATAAGGCTTACATAAAGGGAGGCTAAAATTTTACTCATTAATGATTGAAGATTTTTGATAAAAATTCTTGAGCTCGTGGGGTTCTTGCTTGTGGATTGGAGAAAAATTCTTCAGATGGACAATCTTCAAGAATTGCGCCTTGATCCATAAAAATAACGCGCTTTGATACTCTTTGCGCAAAACCCATTTCATGAGTTACACAAATCATCGTCATGCCTTCTTCTGCTAAGCTAGTCATAACATCTAGCACTTCACTTACCATTTCAGGATCTAAAGCTGAAGTAGGTTCATCAAAAAGCATAACTAATGGATCCATTGTTAGGGCACGAGCAATGGCAACACGTTGCTGTTGACCTCCAGAAAGTTGACCAGGGTACTTATCTTTGTGTTCAATGAGACCAACTCGTTCAAGATAGAACATGCCACGATCAAGAGCTTCTTTTTTGCTACGTTTTAGAACTTTGGTCTGTGCAATTGTTAGATTTTTTGTAACAGATAAATGGGGAAAAAGTTCAAAATGCTGAAACACCATTCCTACATGACTGCGTAATTTAGGCAAATTTGTTTTTTTTGAATGAACAGGTATTCCATCAATCCAAATTTCACCTTGTTGAAAAGGTACTAATGCGTTGATAGTTTTAATAAAAGTTGATTTTCCTGATCCAGAAGGACCACAAACTACAACGACTTCTCCTTTGCTGATATTGGTTGTACAGTTCTTGAGAATATTAATTTCTCCATACCAGTTGGAGACATTTTTTATTTGGATCATATGAGTAGACATTTTTTTCCTATACTATCGAACAATGGATATTTTTTTCTGCAGATACAAGACAATTTGCGATAATGTGAAGCAGATAACAAAGTAGAAAGTGGCTGCCAATATATAAGCTTCTGGCTTCACGCCAAAATTGTTAGAAACAATATCAAAGCCATTGAGTAGGCTATCACCACTAATTGCATAAACGAGAGTTGTATCTTGAAAGAGAATGATAATTTGCGTCAGAAAGACAGGGAGCATATTTCTGAATGCTTGAGGAAGGACTACAATACACATTTTTTGCCAATATGTCATCCCGAGTGCTTGCCCTGCGTGTTTTTGTCCCAGCGAAATTGATTGTATGCCAGCACGCATAATTTCTGAAAAATAAGCTGCTTCAAACGCAGAAAACGTAATCAATGCTGATTTATTTGTGCCGATTGATGTACCGATCAAAAAGGGAAGGAGTACAAAAAACAGTAAAATAACCATAATCAGCGGTATTGAACGCATGGTAGTTACATAGAACGTAGCGCACCAGGCAAGTACTTTAATGGAAGAAAGCCGCATCATTGCTAATAATACACCAAAGATGATTCCAAAAAATGTCGCTACAAGAGTTAAAAAGATGCTAAAAAGAAGGCCTGATAGAATGTAGGAGCTAAATACATCAAAAGTAAAAAAGGAAAAATCAAATCCTGAAAAATTGAGAGGAGAGTAAGATAAAAATGAACTCATAAAATTCGTCATATTAAAGCTCCTGCGTTTTAAAACTAGGAATTTTGAGCATTTTATCGATTGTTGTCATTACGATGAATATACATAACGACAAAACAACATAAAGGATTGTAACGAGCATATAATTTTCGTAAACGTGACTTACCTCTTCAATTGTTTGATATTGAAACTGCATTAATTCATGAATAGATACCGCGAATGCCACAGACGAATTTTTTACTATACCCATTGCTTCCGAAGTTAATGGTGGCATGACGGTTCGAATAGCACGTGGTATCATGATATAAAGATATATTTGGTAAGTTTTGAATCCCATAGCCATTGCCGCATGTCGTTGCCCGGAAGGAATGGATTCAATCCCTGAGCGTACTTGTTCTGCTACGCGTGCGGATGTAAAGAATCCTAGAGCACAGGTTACTAATATAATTGGCGGAAGATTCATTGCTGGTGGGTAAATACTGGGAACTACAAAGTACCACAAGAATATTTGCACCAGAAGGGGAATGTTGCGCATAACTTCTACCCATATCCTTCCAATAGCGCGACATATGCGATTAATTATGGAAGTATTAGGTAAAGTGCGCATTGTTCCTATGATAATACCAACAAATACAGCCAACATCAGTGAAGTTATAGATAGTACAGCCGTGTTTTTAAAACTATCAAGCAATGTGTCCAGATAAGTATGACTTACACCAGGGATTCCAAAGCACCCAATTACCGGCATTTGAGTGAGATCATCCGTGCAAAGGAAAGAAAAGTTCATTAATAGATATTCCCTGAAATCAACCAACCATCAAATCTTTGCTACATGGGTTGGTTATAATTGCAATTAAGTTTACTAAAAGAAACAATCTCACTCTATTTTTTAAAAAGAGAGAGATTGCACCTTGCATAGAAGCTTATAACTATAGGTTATTTTCGTAAAATTCTTTAGGGTTATTGTTTGGTTTTTCCCAAGCATCCCGCGTTATTTTGGATAAAGGGAGGGAAAGAACGGTGTTTGTAGGAGGAATTGGTTCCATAAACCATTTGTTGTAAAGTTGTTCTAGAGATCCTTCTTTAATTTGATGCACAATACTGTCGTTTATCGCTTGTTCAAGATCTGTATCATTTAACCGAAGCATGCACGCAATAGGTTCAACCGAGAGTACAGAATCAAGGATTATGTAATCAGATGGAACCCTCGATCGAGCAATATTTGCAGCGAGAATTGAAACATCCATAACGAAAGCATCAGCACGACCAGATTGCAATAGCAAAAAACTATCAGCATGATCTTTACCGTTAATAACTCTAAAATTAATGTTGTCAGAACGTCCGTGCTGGCGAAGGAGTTGAATGGCGGTTGTCCCAGTGGTAGTTGCAACTGTTTTGCCATTTAAATCTTTGATGGATTTGATACCAGAATCTTTTTTTACTGCGATTCGAACTTCTTCAACATAGGTTGTATAAGCAAACGCTGCTGCTCGTTGTCGAGCAGAATCGTTTGTCGTGGAACCACATTCGAAATCATAAGTCCCATTTTGGAGGAGAGGAATTCTATTCTGAGAGGTAATAGGCAAATAGCGAATTTTTAGGGATTTCCCAATTTTTTTTGAGATATCACTAATGATACGCTTTGCCATTTCCGTATGAAATCCTGTATATTGGCCGTTACCAAGAGCATAAGCTAGGCCTGACGATTCGCGGACGCCTAGAGTGATTCTTCCTGTTTCTTTGATTCTTGCGAGAGTGTCGGTTTGAGCGTATGCGATGCTTGTTATAAGTCCAATTATGGTCGTTGCAACTAATGCTAATAACGATCTTTTCATTACGTCCTCCACTTCTAATTTGGCGATATGCTTTCACGCACAACGTAGCATGTTTTTATGTGAGGTGGGATATTTTTTTGTTACCTCGATGAAACAAGTATCATCTGTGAAAATAAGAATTGAGTTCGATCCAAATGGGAACATGGTCTGATGGTTTCTGGCAACCTCTGATTTCTTTTTGGCTGCAAGCGTAAGAAAGCTGATCAATAGCTTCGGGTGATAGCAATAAATAATCGATACGAATACCATTATTTTTAGGCCATGCACCAGCTTGAAAATCCCAAAAGCTGAATGAAGAATTGTCTGTAACATTGCGGATAGCATCGTAAAAACCTAAATGGAGAATGCGTCGGAATGCTTGTCTTGTTTGCAAAAGAAAGAGAGCATCATCATTCCATTCTTGAAGATTTTTTGCATCTAGTGAGGTTAATATGACATTGAAATCACCTGCTAAAATAAGAGGTTCTTCATGTGCAAGTAGTGATTGTGCATGCGCATATAGTCTTTCCATCCACTCCATTTTATAAAGGTATTTTTCACTGTTTATAGGGTTTCCATTTGGAAGGTAGATAGAAGCAACACGCATAGCACCCTTATCTGTAGAATAAACAGCCTCAATGTAGCGCGCCTGCATATCTTCGGAGCTACCTGGTAAACGGTAGATAACTTCATCAGGTTTTTTTTTGGAGAGAAGAGCAACACCATTAAAACTTTTCTGACCACATGTTTCTATATGGTAGCCAAGTTCGTCTATTTCGTTACGTGGGAATTGTTCATCGACAGTTTTAGTTTCTTGAAGACAAACTATGTCAGGTTTGTTTTTTTCGAGCCATTCGCAAAGCGTCTCATATCGTGCTTTTATTCCAGCGATATTCCATGTTGCAATTTTCATGATGCTGATTGTATCACTATGGGTGTAGTTAGCAAGGTGTTTTAATTGATTGCGGCATGACTTAAATTTTAAGCTTGAACATGTGTAGTTGTTACAATGTAGATGTAACAGTGATTATGTTCTTGAAACAAAACTTCAGTATGATGCGGTTTTATTTGCATTTTAATTAACTTTCTCGTGTTTGGTACTTGACGAATGTTTGGGTTCTCGCTATTAGGATCTATCGGCAGTCGACGCGAGGATGTTGACCGGGGTTTGGCTTGGGTTTTCTTCGAGGTAGGGATCGTCGTTAAGATTAAAAGCAAGTGCTGATGCAAGAGGTCTTTACCTCCTCTGCTTGTGATCGGGTAAGCTGGTGGTTCAGTCGTGCCCGTTTTTATGTGTTAAGATGTTTGTTCTGTTTTAGGATAGGCGAAAATAGCCCAAATTGGGTGAGATGAATGCAGATTGTTTTAAAGAGGAAGGTTATATGCCTACCGTAAATCAGTTAATTCGTAAGCCGCGTGTTGCGCCGGTTAAACGTAACAAAGTTCCTGCCCTTCAGCAGAATCCGCAGAAGCGTGGTGTGTGTACTCGTGTGTATACGACGACACCCAAAAAACCGAATTCCGCTCTTCGTAAGGTTGCCAAGGTTCGTTTAACAAATGGATTTGAGGTGATTGGTTATATCCCTGGTGAGGGGCATAATTTGCAGGAACACTCTGTTGTTATGATTCGGGGTGGTCGTGTGAAGGATTTGCCAGGGGTTCGTTATCATATTGTTCGCGGTTTGCTTGATACACAAGGTGTAAAAAATCGTAAGCAGCGTCGTTCGAAGTATGGTGCAAAGCGTCCAAAGTAGTTTGAAAGATAGAGTCTAATGTCCCGTCGTCATAGAGCTGAGAAACGTGAAATTAATCCAGATCCTAAGTTTGGTGATTTGGTTATAGCGAAGTTTATGAATGTTATCATGTTTGATGGCAAGAAGTCTGTTGCAGAGCGTATTGTTTATGGTGCGCTTGATTTAGTAAAAGAAAAAGTGAAAACGGACCCTGTTGTTTTGTTTCATCAGGCTTTAGAGAATGTTTCTCCTCATATTGAGGTTCGTTCTCGTCGTGTTGGTGGTGCGACTTATCAGGTTCCAATAGATGTGCGTCCGGATCGTCGTCAGTCTCTTGCTATTCGCTGGTTAATTGCAGCGGCGCGTGGGCGTAATGAAACGACGATGATTGCTCGTCTCTCGGGTGAGTTGGTTGATGCGGCTAATAATCGTGGTGCTGCAGTGAAAAAGCGTGAAGATGTCCATCGTATGGCTGAGGCTAACCGTGCGTTTTCTCATTATCGCTGGTGACTGTGTTCAGGGAATTTAAGGCAAGTAGAATGGCTCGCGAATATAAAATCGAAGATTATAGAAATTTTGGTATTATGGCACACATTGATGCCGGTAAAACCACGATGACTGAGCGTATTTTGTTTTATACGGGTAAAAATCATAAGATTGGTGAAACCCATGACGGTGCTTCTACGATGGATTGGATGGAGCAAGAGCAAGAGCGAGGCATTACTATTACGTCTGCTGCAACAACGACTTTTTGGCAAGGTCCTGATGGTCGGAAGAGACGTTTTAATATTATTGATACACCTGGACACGTTGATTTTACGATTGAAGTTGAGCGTTCTTTGCGTGTTCTTGATGGGGCTATTGCATTGTTAGATGCTAACGCTGGTGTAGAGCCTCAAACGGAAACTGTTTGGCGGCAGGCTGAAAAATACCACGTTCCACGTATGGTTTTTGTTAATAAAATGGATAAAATCGGAGCCGATTTTTATCGTAGTGTGGAGATGGTTGGTTCGAGATTAGGAGCCAAGGCGCTTGTTGTTCAATTGCCTATAGGTTCTGAAAATGATTTTGAGGGCGTTGTTGATCTCATCGAAATGAAAGCTTTGGTTTGGGATGGTTCTATCGGCTCTCCGGCTAAAGTGTGTGATATTCCTGCTGAATTGGAAGAAAAGGCACGCGAGTATCGCGAGAAGTTGATTGAGATGGCTGTTGAGGTTGATGAAGCTGCTACAGAGGCTTATTTGGAGGGTGTTATGCCAACCAATGAGCAGCTTGTAGCTCTTATTCGTAAAGGGACAATAGAAGTTCAGTTTCATCCAGTTCTTTGTGGCACGGCTTTTAAAAACAAGGGAGTTCAGCCTCTTTTGGATGCGGTTGTTTCTTATCTTCCTTCTCCTGTTGATGTTCCAGCTATTAATGGTGTTGATGTTAAAACTGAAGCGGAGACTGTCCGCGAATCTTCAGATGATGCTCCACTCTCGATGCTTGCTTTTAAGATTATGAACGATCCATTTGTTGGTTCATTGACATTTTGTCGTATCTATTCCGGTAAGGTTCAGAAAGGTATTTCTCTTGAGAATACTGTAAAGGGGAAAAGGGAGCGTTTGGGTCGTATGCTTCAGATGCATTCAAATTCTCGTGAAGATATCGAGGAAGCTTTTGCCGGAGATATCGTTGCTCTTGCTGGTCTCAAAGAAACAACAACAGGTGATACTCTTTGTGATCCTTTGAAGCCTATCATCTTGGAGCGTATGGAGTTTCCTGAGCCCGTTATAGAAATTGCAATTGAACCGAAGACGAAAGCAGATCAAGAAAAAATGGGTATTGCGCTTAGTCGTTTGGCAGCAGAAGATCCCTCTTTTCGTGTTAAGTCGGATGAGGAATCTGGTCAAACAATTATTGCCGGGATGGGTGAACTTCATCTTGATATTATCGTCGATCGTATGCGGCGTGAATTTAAAGTTGAGGCCAATGTTGGGCAGCCACAGGTTGCTTATCGTGAAACGGTTACGAAGCTTGCTGAAATTGATTATACTCATAAAAAACAATCTGGTGGTGCCGGTCAGTTTGCTCGTGTTAAGATTATCTTTGAACCTCATGATGGTGATGATTTTATATTTGAATCAAAGATTGTTGGTGGTGCTGTCCCAAAAGAGTATATTCCAGGGGTTCAAAAAGGTATAGAGAGTGTTATGGGTTCAGGTCCTCTTGCGGGGTTCCCTATGCTTGGTGTGAAGGCTACCTTAGTTGATGGTGCTTATCACGATGTTGACTCTTCTGTATTGGCTTTTGAAATTGCTGCGCGTGCGGCTTTCAGGGAAGGGGCAAAAAAAGCTGGTGCACAGCTTCTTGAACCTATTATGAAGGTCGAAGTTGTAACGCCTGAGGATTATGTTGGTGACGTTATTGGTGATTTGAATTCTCGTAGAGGTCAAATTTCAGGGACAGAGGCTCGAGGTATTGCAACGGTAGTCAATGCAATGGTTCCTTTAGCAAATATGTTTGGTTATGTGAATGCGCTTCGCTCCATGAGTCAGGGGCGTGCTCAATATACGATGCAGTTTAATAATTATGAACCCGCTCCTTTAGCAGTTGCTCAGGAGATACAGAAAAAATATGCGTGATTTTGGTCGCGTATCGATTATAACTTAAGTTCTTTGTTTGGACAAAAATATGGAGAGCTCAATGGCGAAGAGCAAATTTGAACGTACGAAGCCGCATGTTAATATTGGAACGATTGGTCACGTTGATCATGGTAAGACCTCGTTGACTGCAGCGATTACGAAGTATTTTGGTGAGTTCAAAGCGTATGATCAGATTGATGCTGCGCCTGAAGAGCGGGCTCGTGGCATAACTATTTCAACTGCGCACGTTGAATATGAAACGGAGCAACGCCATTATGCGCATGTGGATTGTCCTGGTCATGCTGATTATGTAAAGAACATGATCACGGGTGCAGCTCAAATGGATGGTGCTATATTGGTTGTTTCTGCAGCGGATGGTCCGATGCCTCAGACACGTGAACATATTTTGTTGGCGCGTCAGGTGGGTGTTCCTGCGATTGTTGTTTTTTTGAATAAAGTTGATCAGGTTGATGATGCGGAGCTTTTGGAGCTTGTTGAGCTTGAAGTTCGAGAACTTCTTTCGAAGTATGATTTTCCAGGTGATGATATACCTGTTGTTAAAGGCTCCGCTTTGGCGGCTCTTGAAGATTCCAACAAGAGTATAGGAGAGGATGCTGTTCGCCTTTTAATGAGTGAGGTTGATAAGTATATACCGACGCCAGAACGTCCAATTGATCAGCCTTTTTTGATGCCTATTGAGGATGTTTTTTCGATTTCGGGTCGTGGAACGGTTGTTACAGGTCGTGTTGAGCGTGGTGTTATTAAAGTTGGTGAAGAAATTGAGATTATAGGGATTCGTCCTACGTCGAAGACAACAGTTACGGGCGTTGAAATGTTTCGTAAGCTTTTGGATCAAGGTCAGGCGGGTGATAATATTGGTGCCTTGCTTCGTGGTGTTGATCGTGAAGGGATTGAGCGTGGGCAAGTTTTGGCGAAGCCTGGTTCTGTTACACCTCATACTAAGTTTAAAGCCGAAGCTTACATTTTAACGAAAGATGAGGGGGGTCGTCATACGCCTTTCTTTACAAATTATCGTCCACAGTTTTATTTTCGTACTACGGATGTGACGGGGATTGTTACTCTTCCTGAAGGTACGGAGATGGTTATGCCCGGTGATAATGTTGCGATGGATATTTCTCTGATTGTTCCAATTGCAATGGAGGAAAAGTTGCGTTTTGCGATCCGTGAAGGTGGCCGCACCGTCGGAGCAGGTATCGTCTCTAAAATTGTTGAATAAAATGTATATTAAGGAGCGCCTTATTATTAAGGCGTTCTATGTAAGCAGGGAAATAGAGAGCATGAGTAGTCAAAATATCCGCATTCGTCTAAAAGCGTTTGATCATCGGATTCTTGATGTGTCGACGCGTGAGATTGTGTCGACTGCCAAGCGTACTGGTGCGAATATTCGTGGTCCAATTCCGCTTCCAACGCGGATTGAGAAATTTACGGTTAATCGTGGACCACATATAGATAAGAAGAGTCGCGAGCAATTTGAAATGCGCACGCACAAGCGTCTTCTTGACATTGTTGATCCAACGCCACAAACAGTAGATGCGCTTATGAAGCTCGATCTTGCTGCTGGTGTGGATGTTGAAATCAAGCTCTGAGGTTTGAGAACGGAAGGAACAAACCCAATGCGTTCAGGTGTAATAGCACAAAAATTGGGCATGACTCGTGTTTATAGTGATTCTGGTGAGCATGTGCCAGTAACGGTACTTCGTCTAGATAACTGTCAAGTTGTTGCTCAGCGTACAATTGAAAAAAATGGTTATACTGCTGTTCAGTTAGGTGTAGGATTTACGAAAATTAAAAACACTTCGAAGGCTCTTCGTGGTCATTTTAGTCGTGCTTCAGTAGAGCCTAAGGCTAAAATTGCAGAATTTCGTGTTACACCGGATAATTTACTTGATGTTGGAACTGAAATTACGGCAGAACATTTCATTCCTGGGCAGAAAGTTGATGTAACAGGTGTGAGTATAGGTAAGGGTTTTGCTGGGGTTATGAAGCGTCACAATTTTGGTGGGCATAGGGCTTCGCATGGTAACTCAATTACGCATCGCGCGCATGGTTCAACAGGTCAGTGTCAGGATCCAGGCAAAGTATTTAAAGGTAAGAAAATGGCCGGCCATATGGGGCAGGTGCGTGTGACAACACAAAACATAGAAGTTGTTTCTACGGATGTTGATCGTGGCTTGATCTTGGTACGCGGTTCGGTTTCTGGTTCTAAAGGAGGTTGGGTTTTGGTAAGAGATGCCATAAAAAAGCCTCTTCCTGATGGTGTTCCGAAACCTGCTGCTGTTTGTTGTTTTGCGAAAGAAAAGGTGGTAGATTCAGCTCTTCCAGTAGCAGAGATTTCTGAGGGTGAGGGAGTTGAATGATGGATGTAATTGTTAGAACTCTCGATGGAAAAGAGGCTGGGAAGTTGAGTATTTCTGAGCACATTTTTGATCTTGTTCCTCGTGAGGATATTCTGCAGCGTGTTGTTCGTTGGCAGTTTGCGCGTCGTCAGCAAGGAACGCATAAGGTGCAAGGGCGCTCTGATGTGTCTCGGACAGGAGCAAAAATGTTTAAACAGAAGGGTACTGGACGTGCACGGCGTTCGTCTGCTTCTGCTCCGCAGTTTCGTGGTGGTGGGAAAGCGCATGGTCCGGTATTGCGGAGTCATGCTCATGATCTCCCAAAAAAAGTTCGTGCTCTTGGGTTACGTTTTGCTTTATCTGCGAAGTTTAAGGCAAGTAATTTGATTGTTGTGGATAAATTGGATATTTCAAGTCCTAAAACGAAAGTGCTAGCTGAAAGTTTTGCTAAACTGGATTTTGATAATGCTCTTCTCGTTGGTTCTAAGGAAATTAATGTAAATTTTTTGCGTGCGGCATCTAATATTCCTAATGTTGATGTTTTGCCTGTTCAAGGAGTCAATGTTTACGATATTTTGCGTCGTAACAAGCTTGTATTATCAAAAGAGGCCGTGGAAGTTCTTGAGGAGCGTTTCAAATGATGGATCTTCGTCATTATGATGTGATTGTTAGTCCTGTTATTAGCGAGAAGTCGACGGTGATTTCTGAATACAATCAAGTCGTTTTTAATGTTGCATTAAAGGCAACTAAGCCAGAGATTAAGGCAGCTGTTGAGGCGCTTTTTGGTGTTAAAGTTAAAGCTGTTAATACGGCCTTACGTAAGGGAAAAGTGAAACGCTTTAAGGGTGTTGTTGGTCGACAAAGTAATATAAAGAAGGCGATCGTTACTTTAACTAAAGGTCATTCAATTGACCTTTCTACAGGTCTTTAAGGGAACTCGGAGATATGGCACTTAAGAACTTTAATCCAATAACGCCTGGACAACGACAGCTCGTGATTGTAGATCGTTCTGGTCTTCATAAAGGGGGACCTGTTAAGGCTTTAACCGTAGGGATTTCATCGAAAGGTGGTCGTAATAATTACGGTAGGATTACAGCCCGTTTTCAAGGTGGGGGGCATAAACGTAGTTACCGGCTAATTGATTTTAAGCGTTTTAGGCATGACATGTCCGCGAGGGTTGAGCGGTTGGAGTATGATCCTAATCGTACTGCGTTTATCGCTTTAATTCGCTATGAAGATGGGCAGTTGAGCTATATTCTTGCACCGCAGCGTCTTGATGTTGGGGATTCAGTAATTGCAGGTCTAAATGTTGATGTGAAACCTGGTAATGCTATGCCTCTTGGTAATATGCCTGTGGGTACTATTATTCATAATGTTGAGATGAAGCCTGGAAAGGGAGGGCAAATTGCACGTTCAGCTGGAGCTTATGCTCAATTGGTTGGGCGAGATCAGGGAATGGCAATTCTTAGGCTCAATTCTGGTGAGCAGCGTTTAGTTTCGAGTAGTTGTTTTGCGACTGTTGGTGCTGTTTCTAATCCTGATCATGGAAATATTAACGATGGTAAAGCTGGTCGATCTCGTTGGCGTGGTAAGCGTCCGCATGTTCGTGGTGTTGCTATGAATCCAATTGATCACCCGCATGGTGGTGGTGAAGGTCGTACGTCGGGTGGTCGTCATCCCGTATCTCCTTGGGGTAAGCCTACAAAAGGTAAGCGTACGCGCTCCAACAAAGCCACTGATAAGTTTATTATGCGTTCGCGTCATCAGCGCAAGAAATGAGAAAGGTAGTTTAAGGTGGTTCGTTCAGTTTGGAAAGGTCCGTTTGTTGACGGCTATCTTCTTGGGAAAGCAGAAAAAGTTCGTGCGAGTGGACGTAATGAAGTTATTAAGATTTGGAGTCGTCGTTCTACTATTTTGCCACAATTTGTTGGTTTGACCTTTGGTGTTTATAATGGCAATAAGCATATTCCGGTTTCTGTGTCAGAAGAGATGGTGGGGCATAAATTTGGAGAATTTTCTCCTACTCGAACTTATTATGGGCACGGTGCAGATAAGAAAGCGAAAAGGAAATAATAGTAATGGGTAAGGCTAAACTTTTGCGCCAGCTTAAAGATAATGAGGCGAAGGCTGTTACTCGGACTATTCGTGTTAGTCCGCAGAAGCTCAATCTGGTTGCGGCGATGATTCGTGGTAAAAAGGTTAGTGTGGCGCTAGCTGATTTAACGTTTTCGCGCAAGCGTATTGCTCAAACAGTCAGAAAAACTCTTGAGTCTGCAATTGCTAATGCAGAAAATAATCATGATCTTGATATTGACTTGTTAGTTGTTGCAGAAGCGTATATTGGAAGGTCGGTTGTGATGAAGCGCTTTCATGTTCGTGGGCGTGGACGTTCTAGTCGTGTTGAGCATCCATTTTCGCACCTTACTATTGTTGTTCGTGAAGTTACTGAAAGAGGGAAGGCTGCATAATGGGTCAGAAGATCAATCCAATAGGATTTCGTCTTGGAGTTAACCGGACTTGGGATTCGCGCTGGTATGCTAATAGTGGTGAATATGGGCGTCTTTTGCATGAAGACTTAAAGATTCGGTTATATGTTACGGAAGAGTTAAAGCAGGCGGCTATATCTAAGGTTGTTATTGAGCGTCCTCATAAAAAGTGTCGTGTAACAATCCATTCAGCGCGGCCTGGCCTTATTATTGGTAAGAAAGGTGCTGATATTGAAAAGCTTCGTCGTAAACTTTCTGATATGACAAGTGCAGAGACTTCGCTTAATATCGTCGAGATTCGTAAACCTGAGGTTGATGCTATAATTATCGCGCAGTCAATTGCTCAACAACTTGAACGTCGAGTTTCTTTTCGTCGGGCCATGAAGCGTGCGATGCAGTCAGCTATGCGTCTTGGGGCGGAAGGCATTCGTATCAATTGTTCGGGTCGTTTGGGTGGTGCTGAAATTGCTCGCATGGAGTGGTATCGTGAAGGTCGTGTTCCACTTCATACTTTACGTGCTGATGTTGATTACGGTACGGCAGAAGCTAAAACGGCTTATGGTATTTGTGGCGTTAAGGTTTGGGTTTTTAAAGGAGAGATCCTTGAACATGATCCGATGGCTTCGGAGAGTCGTTCTATGGAAAGTGACAATTCCGGGACTTCATCGAATCGTAGACGTGAAAGTGCTTAGTTTTTGATTAGATTAGGGTGTGGAGTAAGAGATAATGTTGCAGCCAAAGCGTACAAAGTTTCGTAAGCAGTTCAAAGGGCGCATTCATGGGGCTTCAAAAGGTGGTACGGATTTGAATTTTGGTTCTTATGGTTTAAAGGCCGTTGAGCCTGAGCGTATTACTGCTCGTCAAATTGAGGCTGCACGTCGTGCTATTACCCGTTGTATGAAACGTTCTGGACGTGTGTGGATTCGTATTTTCCCGGATTTACCGGTTACCTCTAAACCGACAGAGGTTCGTATGGGTAAGGGTAAGGGTAGTGTTGATTACTGGGCAGCACGTGTTGCACCCGGGCGTGTTATGTTTGAGCTTGGCGGTGTTTCTGAGGATGTGGCGCGTGAAGCGCTAAGGTTGGGTGCTGCAAAGTTACCTATTAAAACTCGTTTCGTACAGCGTATTGCTGAATAAAGAGGTTAAGTGATGAAAGCTGCAGAATTAAGAGTACAGACAATCGATCAAATGAAAGATGGGTTAGCTAATTTAAAAAAAGAGCAGTTTAATTTACGGTTTCAAAAAGCCACAGGTCAATTAGAGAAAACTGCGCGTATTAGGAGTGTTCGCCGTGATATTGCGCGTATTAAGACTTTTCTTCGTCAGAAGATGAGTGAGAACAAAATTTAAGGAAGGTGAAAGATGCCTAAACGCATTTTACAGGGGGTTGTCATTAGCGATAAGAGTGACAAGACTGTCGTTGTTAAGGTGGAGAGGCGTTATTCTCATCCACTTCTTCAAAAAACTGTTAGGCAGTCTAAAAAATATAAGGCGCATGACGAAAGTAATCAGTTTAAGATTGGGGATAGGATTTTTATTCAGGAATCTAAGCCCATCTCGAAGGATAAGCGTTGGATTGTTGTTAAAGACAGTGTGGCGTATTGAGTCGAGCTAATTGTTTTGAATTTGACTTTTTTTCATTGTTGAGTTTAAGAAGGTAGCTTTATTATTATTTTGGCAGGCAAGTTTGGACATGCTTAAGGTGTGGTCAGACATAAGGATTTAGGAAAAGGTGGCCAGTCATGATTCAGATGCAAACAAACCTCGACGTTGCTGATAATTCTGGCGCTCGTCGTGTCATGTGCATCAAGGTACTGGGCGGCTCCAAGCGGAGATATGCTTCAGTTGGTGACATTATTGTTGTTTCGGTTAAGGATGTTATTCCTCGCGGTCGCGTGAAAAAGGGTGACGTGATGAAAGCTGTAGTGGTTCGCACTGCCAAGGATATTCGTCGTGCAGATGGTAGTGTAATTCGTTTTGATAGGAATGCTGCCGTTCTTGTTGACAATAAAAAAGAGCCCATAGGTACGCGTATCTTTGGACCGGTTCCCCGCGAGCTTCGTAGTAGGAATCATATGAAGATTATTTCATTGGCTCCTGAAGTTTTGTAAAGGGGAGGGTGTTATGCAAAAGGTTCGAAAGGGTGATAAGGTTGTTGTCTTGTCTGGTAAAGATAAGGGGCGGAGTGGAGAAGTTATCAAGGTTAAGCCGAGGGAAGATGTTGCTCTTGTCCGTGGTATTAATATGGTTAAGCGTCATCAACGCCAAACGCAAAAGCAGGAAGCTGGAATTGTTTCTAAGGAAGCTTTCATTCATTTGTCTAATTTGGCAATTGCTGATCCTAAGGATGGTAAGCCCACACGTGTAGGCTTTGGTGTGGATGCAGGTGGTAATAAAGTTCGTGTTGCCAAGCGTTCAGGAGAGTTGATCAATGGCTGAAGAAAAACAAAGGCCGCGCATGAAAGTGCATTATCTTAAGGTTGTTCGCAAAACGCTTCAAGAGAAGTTTGGCTATAAGAATGAAATGCAGACTCCGTGCATTGATAAAGTTGTGATTAATATGGGGATTGGCGAGGCAACGGCTGATTCGAAGAAACCGTCTATTGCCGCTGGGGATTTGTCGCTAATAGTGGGTCAAAAAGCTGTTATTACCCGTGCACGTAATTCTATTGCAGGATTTAAAGTGCGTGAAGGAATGCCGCTCGGAGCTAAAGTTACCTTACGTAAAGATCGGATGTTTGAGTTTTTGGATCGTCTTGTAACAATTGCTCTTCCACGCGTTCGTGATTTTCGTGGTTTAAATCCGAAAAGTTTTGATGGTCATGGAAATTTTGCTATGGGCATTAAAGAGCACATTGTGTTCCCAGAAGTTAACTATGATAAAGTTGATCAAATTTGGGGTATGGATATTATCGTTTGTACGACAGCAAAGACGGATGATGAAGCACGTGAGTTATTGCGTGCTTTTAATTTTCCCTTTCGTTCGTAACGGCAAATGTAGTGAGGTAAGATTATGGCCAAAGAGAGTGCCGTTGAAAAGAATAAACGTCGTGAAGTATTGGTAAGGCGTTATGCGGCGCGCCGTGCGCGTTTAAAGGCTGTTGTAATGGATCAGAAAGTTTCTCTTGAGGAACGGTTTAAAGCTTCCATTCGGTTGGCACAGTTGCCACGCAATTCTGCGAGAGTGCGTGTTCGTAATCGTTGTGAGGTTTCGGGTCGTCCGCGAGCTTATTATCGTAAATTAAGGATGTCGCGGATAGCTTTGCGCGAGCTTAGTTCTTTAGGGCGTATTCCCGGCGTTGTTAAGTCTAGTTGGTAGGGGGCGAAAATGTCTATGTCAGATCCTCTTGGTGATATGTTGACCCGTATTCGTAATGCAATTGGTCGCAAAAAGGGTAAAGTTGTTACGCCTGCTTCTAAGCTTCGTGCGCGGGTTCTTGATGTGCTTAAATCTGAAGGTTATATTCGAGGGTATAACTGTATTGATTTAGGTAATGGGAAGTCTGAAATCGAAATTGAGTTGAAGTATTTTGAAACTTCTACGGTTATTCGTGAGATTTCTCGTGTTTCAAAACCCGGTCGTCGTGTATATGTTTCTGCTAAATCCATTCCTCAGGTGGCCAATGGTCTTGGTATTTCAATTTTATCAACACCTAAGGGAGTGATGGCAGATCATGAGGCGCGTGAACAAAACGTTGGTGGGGAACTTCTCTGTCGCGTATTTTGATTTACTATATTACATAAAAACGAAAAAGCAGGTTAAAGCAAAATGTCTCGTATTGGAAAAAAGCCCATTTCGGTCCCGTCTGGAGTTACCGCTGCTGTTGAGGGCCAGTTGGTTAAGGCGAAAGGTCCAAAGGGTGAGTTAAGTTACCTTGTTAATGATGAAGTTTTGGTCAAACTTGAAGGTGATGTTGTGTTAGTTTCTCCACGCGATCAATCGAGAGGTGCTCGTTCTAAATGGGGTATGTCTCGATCTATGGTTGAGAACATTTTTCGTGGTGTAAAGGATGGTTTTGAAAAACGGCTTGAGATAAATGGTATTGGTTATCGTGCTGCTTTACAGGGGAAGGATATTCAGTTATCCCTAGGCTTTTCACACGATGTTGTTTATAAGGTACCGTGTGGTGTTGTTGTAACGGTTCCTAAACCAACGGAGATTGTTGTTTCTGGAATTAACAAGCAACAAGTTGGGCAAGTTGCTGCAGAGATTCGTGAATATCGTGGGCCTGATCCTTATAAAGGTAAAGGTATTAAGTATGCAGATGAACGTATAGTCCGCAAAGAAGGTAAGAAGAAGTAAGGATTTTGCATTATGGTTTCATCTAGGGAAGTTGTTCGACATCGTGCACAGCGAGTTCGTCGCCAGATTAGGGCTGCTGCTAACGGTCGTCCGCGTCTTAGTGTTTATCGTTCAAATCAGAATATTTATGCTCAAGTAATTGACGATGCTCGTGGCTGCACTCTTGTTTCTGCATGTACTCTTGAGGAAAATTTAAAAAAATCTTTAAGTAGTGGCTCTGATAAAAAGGCTGCTTCCGCTGTTGGAAAGTTAATTGCAGAACGTGCTAAAAAAGCTGGTATTAGTGAAGTTATTTTTGATCGTGGGGCTTATGTTTACCACGGCAGGGTTAAGGCTTTGGCTGAAGCTGCTCGTGAAGGTGGTTTAAATTTTTAGGTAAGAATGTTTTAGGGTGTTTCGTGTGAGTTTCTTTGATTTTTTTTGAGACTCTGTTGACGTGCTTCCGGAAAAGAAAGAGGAATGAGGAATGGCACAAAAAGAGCGCAGTGGTCATAGTGATCGTGATGAGCGTCGTGGTGAAAATAGTAGTGAGTTGGTCGATAGACTTGTCCATATCAATCGTGTCGCTACGGTTGTGAAGGGGGGGCGGCGTTTTGGTTTTGCTGCTCTTGTTGTTGTTGGAGATCAAAAAGGACGTGTTGGTTTTGGTCATGGTAAGGCCCGTGAGGTTCCTGAAGCTGTTCGCAAGGCTACAGAGTCTGCCAAGCGCGAAATGATTTACGTTCCGCTTCGGTCTGGACGTACGTTACACCATGACGTTGGAGGACGCCACGGAGCGGGTCGTGTATTGCTACGTTCAGCTTCAGCAGGTACTGGTATTATTGCTGGTGGTCCGATGCGTGCGATTTTTGAGGCGCTTGGTGTTCAAGATGTTGTTGCGAAGTCATTAGGGGCATCAAATCCCTACAATATGGTGCGTGCAACTTTTGACGCTTTAAAACACCAGGTACATCCTAGGGATATTGCGATGCAGCGTGGCATTAAATATTCAGTTTTACAAGCACGCCGTCAGTATATTGTTGGTGTTGAGGAATAATTTCCGATATTTAGCTTAGAAAAGGAATTAGGAAGTGATTCAAAAGAAATCTAAAGTTTGCAAAACTATAACGGTGGAGCAGATTGCGAGTCCAATTCGGAAGCCACAGGTTCAGCGTGCGATGTTAAGAGGGCTCGGTTTAAGTAGGCTGCATCATCGTCGCACTTTAGAAGATACGCTCTGTGTACGGGGTATGATTTCTAAGCTTCGGCATCTTGTTCGCATTGTAGATGAATCTTAAAGTTGCAGGAGTATAGAGCATGAAACTCAATGAGCTACGTGATTATGAAGGTGCAATAAAAAAGCGTAAGCGTGTTGGGCGCGGTATTGGTTCGGGTAAAGGTAAGACTGGTGGTTGTGGTGTTAAAGGACAGAAATCACGCTCCGGTGTATCTTTGAATGGTTTTGAGGGTGGGCAGATGCCCATATATCGTCGTTTGCCGAAGCGCGGGTTCAAGAATTTGTTCACCAAGGTTTATAATGAGGTTTCATTGGGTCGTATTCAGCTTGCTGTTGATTCAGGAAAGCTTGATGCTGGAGAGTTGGTTGATGCAGCTTCTTTGAAAAAGGCTGGTATAATTCGTCGTGTGAAGGGTGGAGTTCGTCTTCTTTCTGGAGGTGGTTTAAAAGTTAAGGTAGCTTTTAGTGTCTCTGGTGCTTCTAAGGTTGCTAAAGCCAAGGTTGCAGAAGTTGGTGGTCGTGTTAATATTATTGGGTCTTCCGAATAAATTATTTTATAGATAGTTGTTTAAAGGGAAGTATAAAAATTTCTTTTGGAGTTTTTGCGTTTTAGGGGTGGTGGTTTAAAATTTTCATTTTTATGTGTTGTATAATTTTAAAAGCTACGGTTTTTGTGGACAAAAGTTTGAAGTGTAAACTGGAGAAATTTTATGGCATCAGCTGCAGAGCAACTTGCTTCCAATATAAATTTTGGTACTTTTTCGCGTGCAACTGAGCTAAAGAGGCGTATTTGGTTTACTTTAGCCGCACTGTTTGTTTACCGTTTTGGTACGTATGTTTCTTTGCCTGGTATAGATATTGATGTTTTGCGCCGGACATTTGAGCAACATGAGTCTGGTGTTCTTGGTTTGGTTAATATGTTTGCAGGGGGAGCCGTTGGGCGTATGGCAATTTTTGCATTAGGCATAATGCCCTATATATCAGCGTCGATTATTGTGCAGTTACTTACGTCGATTATCCCGTCGTTAGAATCTCTCAAAAAAGAGGGTGAATTAGGTCGTAGGGTTATCAATCAGTATACGCGTTATGTAACTGTTGTTTTGGCTCTTTTACAAGCTTTTGGTGTTGCTGTTGCGCTTGAAACAGGAATAGGGACAGGGCTTCAAGTTGTCATGGAACCGGGTATAGTGTTCCGCGCCTCTGCTGTTATTACACTTGTTGGTGGAACGATGTTTTTGATGTGGCTTGGCGAACAAATTACATCACGTGGTGTTGGTAATGGGGTTTCTCTTATAATTTTTACTGGAATCGTAGCAAATTTCCCCTCTACTTTTGCTCAGCTTTTGACTGCTCACAGTCAAGCTGACTTATCAACTTTCCTATTTGTAATGATCATTTTTATTGCGGTTTTTGTAGTTGGGGTAATTGTTTTTGTAGAGCGTGCGCAGCGGAGAATTCTTATTCAGTATCCAAAGCGTCAGGTTGGCAACCAGATGTTTCAGGGTGATGTGTCTCATCTTCCTTTAAAATTGAATACGGCTGGTGTTATTCCGCCAATTTTTGCATCGTCGCTGTTATTATTGCCTGCAACTATTAATAATTTTTCGGATGCAATGCCGCAGTGGATTCAAAAAGTTTCCTTTTCTCTTAGTCATGGGCAACCACTTTACATGGTTGTTTATGCAGTCTTAATGGCATTTTTTTGCTTTTTTTACACGGCTATTGTGTTTAATCCTAATGATACAGCAGATCAGTTAAAGAGACATTCTGGCTTTATCCCAGGAATTCGTCCAGGGGAGCGTACAGCTGAGTATATTGACTATGTTTTAACGCGTATTACCGTTGTGGGAGCGGTTTACATCATCTTGGTTTGTTTATTGCCCGAGTTTATGATATCAGCGCTGCATATTCCTTTTTATCTTGGTGGTACATCTTTGCTTATTGTCGTTACTGTCACTCTTGATACGGTTGCCCAGATTCAGGGCCATCTTGTAGCCCATCAATACGAAGGTTTAATGAAAAAATCAAAGCTTCGCGGAGGTAGGAGAGGACGATGAGGGTTGTTCTTTTAGGAGCTCCTGGGGCTGGTAAGGGTACTCAAGCCAGAATGTTGATGGAGAGGTATGGTATTCCTCAATTATCAACGGGTGATATGCTTCGTAAAGCTATTTCAGAGGGAACAGAGGTTGGTAAAAAGGCTAAAGTTATTGTAGAATCTGGGGCTTTGGTTTCTGATGATATCGTTAACAAGATTATATCAGATCGAATCGATGAGAGCGATTGTATGAGTGGTTTTGTTTTAGATGGCTATCCACGTACTGTGGCACAGGCTGAAGCTTTACAAAGTACTTTGCAATCAAAAAATATGAAGCTTGATGCTGTGATTGAGCTGGTTGTTGATGAAGGTGCATTATTAGAGCGTATGGAGAGGCGTGTTCAAGAAACATTGGCTTCTGGCGGGCAAATTCGCTCAGATGACAATATTGATTCCTTTGCAAAGCGATTAGTTGAGTATCGTGAAAAGACATTTCCATTGTCGCAATTTTATTTGAAGATGGGCTTGTTAAGGACAGTTAATGGAATGGATGATGTCCTGGATGTTTCGCGTGTAATTAATGATTTTTTGTAAAAATGGGTGATAAGGAGTTGACTTTTTCAGTGAAATACATCAAAAATTGTCCCTGATTTATCTCTATAAACGGCATTATAATCCGGAGGCTTTGGATCTTTTTCTATTTGTCTCTGCTTTTTTGTTTTGTGCTTTATAGTCGATTGTTGATTTAATCTAAGGAGAACAGGCGTGGCTCGTATTGCTGGCGTCAATATTCCAACAGGTAAGCGTGTGGTGATTGCACTTCAGTATATCTACGGGATTGGACGAAAATTTGCTCAAGAAATTGTGGAAAAAGTTGGAATTCCAGAGGATCGTCGTGTAAGTGATCTTTCGGATGCAGAGGTTTTACAGATTCGCGAGACGATAGATAGGGACTATAAGGTCGAAGGGGATCTTCGTCGTGAAGTTGTAATGAGCGTGAAGCGTTTGATGGATCTCGGCTGTTATCGTGGGTTGCGCCATCGTCGTTCTTTACCTGTTCGTGGTCAGCGTACGCATACAAATGCGCGGACTCGTAAGGGGCCTGCCAGGGCAATTGCTGGTAAGAAAAAATAATCTGCCTTTGACTGTTGAGTTTTAGGTTTTGTTATGGGTTGCTTGTTGGTTGTTTAATTAAACAAGCTTAGGTGGAGCTGCCAGTGTTATGGCAGCGTTGGGATCGTTGAAAGGAAAGATATGGCTAAGGAAGCCGTGCGTGTTCGCCGTCGTGAACGTAAAAATATTTCGTCGGGACTTGTGCACATTAATTCTACATTCAATAACACGATGATCACTATCACAGACGTTCAAGGAAATACGATAGTTTGGTCGTCTGCAGGGGCTCAGGGCTTTAAGGGTTCGCGTAAATCCACGCCATTTGCTGCCCAAGTTGCGGCAGAAGATTGTGCAAAAAAGGCGCAAGAGCACGGTATGCGTTCGTTGGAGGTTGAGGTTTGTGGTCCTGGGTCAGGGCGCGAGTCTGCTTTGCGTGCATTGCAATCTGCGGGTTTTATAATCACTTCTATTCGTGATGTGACCCCAATTCCTCATAATGGATGCCGTCTGAGAAAAAGACGGCGTGTTTAGTCGGGTATTTTGTTTTACTATCAGGAATCCGATGTTCATGTAAGCCGTTGCGATTGAATGGTAGCGGGAATAAGGAACAGGAATAAAATTATGATCCAGAAAAACTGGCAAGAATTGATTAAACCTAGTAAGGTTGATTTTCATACACATAGCAATCCTAATGTTTTGAGTGTCATTGCAGAGCCTCTAGAGAGAGGTTTTGGTTTGACGTTGGGTAACGCACTTCGTCGGGTTCTTCTCTCTTCACTTCGAGGTGCTGCAGTTACTGCGGTGCAGATTGATGGTGTGTTACACGAATTTTCTTCTATCCCAGGTGTTCGTGAAGATGTTACAGATATTATTTTAAACATCAAAGAGATTGCGATCCGTATGGAAGAGGAGGGACCAAAACGTGTTGTTGTCTGTAAGGAAGGGCCTTGTATTGTAAAGGCTGGAGATATACGTACTGTTGGGGATATGGAAATTCTTAATCCTGATCATGTTATTTGTACGCTTGATGAGGGTGCGGAAATTCGCATGGAGTTTGTTATCAACACAGGGAAGGGATATGTTCCATCCGATAGGAATTGTGTTGATGATGCGCCAATAGGTCTTATCCCAGTCGACAGCCTCTATTCACCTGTTCGTAGGGTTTCATATAAGGTAGAAAATACGCGTGAAGGACAAGTTCTAGATTACGATAAGTTAACGTTGACTATTGAAACAAATGGTGCTGTTAATTGTGAAGATGCTGTTGCTTTTGCAGCACGTATTCTTCAGGATCAATTATCAGTTTTTGTTAATTTCAAAGAACCTCAGAAAGAGCTTGTTGAAGAACCAGTTTCTGAGCTTTCATTTAATCCTGCCTTGCTTAAAAAGGTAGATGAGTTGGAGCTTTCAGTGCGTTCAGCAAATTGCCTTAAAAATGATAATATAGTTTATATAGGTGATCTCATTCAGAAAACAGAGTCTGAAATGCTTCGAACACCAAATTTTGGGCGAAAGTCGCTAAATGAAATTAAAGAGGTTCTTGCATGTATGGGGCTTCATCTTGGTATGGAGATTCCTGCGTGGCCACCTGAAAATATAGATGATCTTGCTAAGCGCTATGAAGATCAATACTAGAATTAAGATTTAAAGGAGAGATTCTATGCGCCACGGTAAGTCAGGTCGTAAGTTGAATCGGACCGCTAGTCATCGTAAAGCAATGTTTGCCAATATGGCTGCTTCGCTTATTGAGCATGAGCAGATTGTAACAACTCTTCCTAAGGCTAAGGAAATTCGTCCTATTGTTGAGAAGCTAGTTACGCTGGGAAAGAGAGGTACTTTGTGTGCACGTCGACAAGCGATAGCTGCAATTCGTGATGTTAAAAAAGTTGCAAAGTTGTTTGATGCAATTGCACCGCGTTACGTGTCACGTCAGGGCGGTTACCTGCGAATTGTGAAAGCAGGTTTTCGTGCGGGTGATAGTGCGCCTATGGCTGTTATAGAGTTTATTGATCGTGATATTGATGCGAAGGGTTCTGCAGATCGTGCGCTTATGGATGCTAGAACAGGTGAACAACAGAATTCATAAAAAGATTAGTAAGTTTTTAATCTGAGGAAGCCGCCTTTTAGAGGCGGTTTTTTTGTCTTTTAAGGTAAATTATCATTTGCCTGATTAAATAAATAAAACTGTACGATTACTAAATGACACAACTTAAAAGATCATATTGTCTAGATAATTTTTTTAAATAAATGATAAATACAAGTAAGGATTATTGATTGGCAAAATTAGTAAGTAATTTTTTACTGGAGAAAATATGAAATATTTTATTATATGGAGAATTTTTTTTGCTATTGCGATAATAGTGTCGTTTCGTCATGCTAATGCTCAGCTTCCACGTACACAGTCAGAGATGGTGCTGTCGTTTTCCCCTTTAGTAAAAAAAGCTGTTCTATCTGTTGTGAATATCTATGCAGCTCGGCAAATCAAAGCGCGTTCACCTTTTGAAGGAGATCCATTTTTTGAGCAATTTTTTGGTCGCCATCGAGATAACCAGCCATTACGTACACAATCGTCATTAGGTTCTGGAGTTATTGTAGATGGGCGCGGCTTAATTGTTACTAATTATCATGTAATTAAAGATGCTGATGAAATTAAGGTTGCTCTTTCTGATGGAAAAGAATTTGAAAGTAAGGTTGTCCTGAAGGATGAAGCGATTGATATTGCAATACTTGAAATTGTTTCAAAAGATATTCAATTTCCTTTTCTTTCATTGGGAAATTCTGATGAAGTTGAAGTAGGTGATCTTGTCCTTGCCATTGGCAACCCTTTCGGTGTTGGTCAAACTGTTACGAGTGGTATTGTTTCAGCTCAGGCGCGTAGGCATGTTGGTATTTCTGATTTTGATTTTTTTATTCAAACGGATGCGGCTATTAATCCAGGTAATTCTGGAGGCGCTTTAATTGATATGAAGGGCCGACTGATAGGTATAAACACTGCTATTTATTCGCGTTCAGGCGGTTCTATAGGAATTGGTTTTGCTATTCCAGCAAATCTTATCAAAGTAGTTCTTGAGGCCGTTAAGCGTGGTGAAAAATTTTTTGTGCCACCTTACATAGGTGGATCATTTCAGAGTGTTACACCTGAAGTTGCATTGAGTTTAGGGTTAGAATCTCCCCATGGTGTTCTTATTGTTGAGGTGATTCAAGGGAGCCCCGCTGAGAAAGCAGGCTTAAAAGTAGGTGATGTCATTTTAAGTCTACAAGGTGTACGTGTTGATGATCCAGATAGTTTTAGTTACCGTTTAATGACCTCTACTGTTGGAAGTATCTTTACTCTGGATTATTTACGAAATGGAAAAATTGTAAAAACGAAAATAACTTTATCACAAACATCTGATTCTCTAGCTATGAAAACTGAGAAAATTACCGGTAACAGTCCTCTTTCTGGTGCTGAAGTTTTGGATTTAACACCGCAAAATAGCCGGCGCTTTCGTCTTCCCATGACCACTGAGGGGGTTGCAGTGGTTGGTGTTGAGAGAGGAAGCCGTGCTATGCGAATTTTTCGTTCAGGAGATATCTTGCGTTTTGTTAACGGTTACAAAATTCAAACTGTGAAGAAATTAAAGGAGGCAATTGTACAAGAAAATCCACCTATTTGGCAATTAGAATATGAGCGTAACGGTATGCATATTCGCCAATTTGTTCATTGAGGGGTTTTACCTTGAGTAAAGATCTGTTTACAGTATCTCTTGATTGTTCTGTTAATCAAAAAAAGCCACTTGCGGAAAGGCTGCGGCCTCGTTTTCTCAGTGAAGTGACAGGGCAAGATCATCTAATTGGTACAAATGGTTTCTTATCACGTATAATTTCTGCTGGTTCATTGGGCTCAATGATTTTTTGGGGGCCTCCTGGTTCTGGCAAAACAACAATTGCGCGTTTATTAGCAGATGAAACAAATTTTGTTTTTGAACAGGCTTCCGCCATTTTTACGGGTATTGCAGAATTGAAAAAAATTTTTGAAGCTGCACATATTCGTTTTATGTCTGGCACAGGGACGCTTTTGTTTATTGATGAAATTCATCGATTTAATCGAACTCAGCAAGATGTTTTTTTGCCCTTTATGGAAAATGGTACGATAATTCTCATTGGGGCAACGACTGAGAATCCTTCGTTTGCACTGAATGCTGCACTTCTTTCACGTGCGCGTGTTTTGACATTTTGTTCACATGACTATGAAAGTTTGAGCGCACTTTTGAGACGTGCTGAAGTAGTAGAAGGTAAGACACTTCCTTTGGATGATTGTGCTAAAGATGCTTTAATTGAGATGTCTGATGGTGATGCACGTGTAATGTTGACGTTGGCAGAGGAGGTTTGGAGTATTGTACGATCTGGAGAGGTTCTTAGTGCTAAATCTTTACAAGAAGTTATTCAGCGTCGGGTTCCAATTTATGATAAGGGACGTGATAATCACTATAATCTCATTTCAGCATTGCATAAATCAATTCGTGGATCTGATCCTGATGCCGCCCTTTATTATCTTGCGCGTATGCTTGGTGCAGGTGAAGATCCTCTTTATATCGGACGGAGATTGGTTCGGATCGCTGTTGAGGATATTGGTTTGGCAGATCCACAAGCTCTTGTTATTTGCAATGCTGCGAAAGATGCCTACGATTATCTAGGATCACCTGAAGGAGAACTTGCTCTTGTGCAAGCATGCCTTTATCTTGCAACTGCACCAAAATCGAATGCTGCATACCTTGCTTATAAAGCAGCAGTGCATGATTCACATAAATATGGTTCGTTACCTCCTCCCAAGTATATCATCAATGCTTCCACAAAATTTATGGAAGAAGAGGGATATGGAAATGGTTATCGCTATGATCATGATGAACCAGATGCTTTTTCGGGACAAGAATATTTTCCTGAAAATCTTGGACACAAGATTTATTATAGGCCACAGGAACGCGGCTTTGAACGCGAAATTACGAAGCGTCTTGAATGGTGGAAAAAACTACGAAAAAAAAGAGAATGTTAAATAAAGTTTGACGTAAGATTTGTTACTTTTTGAATATTATTAAGAATTACTTGTTTTAGTTTGTAAAAAAATGCAATTTTTTACAAATTAAGGGGCTACTCTTCAAATTAAGGTTAAAGACGGAAAAAACGGTAAGTGTGCATTGTATTGAGTAGCAAATGATTTTCCACACACATTATTCATAAGATACTTATTGAGCGCTAATTGATGGATGATAGGTGTTTTTTTGATTAAAAGTAAATATACATAGAGCAATTAAAATTTAAAAATGTTAAAAGCATTTATACCCAATTATATTAGTTTCTGTTTTTAAGATTAAGGTTCTTTTTGAAGAAAGCATTTTATGTTAGTAGGGTGCGTGTTGGGTGTTTCTTGTGTACTGTGGGTATATAGGTTGAAATAGTCTGTGAAAATCTAAATTCGAGACTTTCATCGAGGTATTAGAAGAGACTATATTACGCAGGAATTGTAATGTTTTACTAAGGATATAGTTGTGGATAAAACAAAAGCTCTGGATGCCGCTTTGTCACAGATTGAACGTTCTTTTGGAAAAGGCTCGATTATGCGTCTCGGGCAGAAGGAGCAGGTTGTTGAAATTGAAACAATATCAACGGGATCATTGTCTTTAGATATAGCCTTAGGTGTAGGTGGGTTGCCAAAAGGGCGCATTATTGAAATTTATGGACCAGAAAGTTCAGGTAAAACTACATTAGCTCTTCATTCTATTGCAGAGGCACAAAAAAATGGAGGGGTTTGTGCTTTCATTGATGCAGAGCATGCTCTTGATCCCATTTATGCGCGTAAATTGGGTGTTGATTTAGAGAATTTGTTTATTTCTCAGCCAGATACTGGTGAACAGGCTTTAGAAATTACAGAAACACTGGTTCGTTCTGGTGCTGTTGATGTGCTCGTTGTTGATTCCGTAGCAGCTTTAACACCGCGCGCGGAAATTGATGGTGAAATGAGTGATACACTTCCTGGATTACAAGCTCGGTTAATGAGTAAGGCGTTGCGGAAATTAACAGCATCAATTTTTCGTTCGAATTGTATGGTTATCTTTATCAACCAAATTCGTATGAAAATAGGTGTAATGTTTGGTTCTCCTGAAACCACAACAGGTGGAAATGCTTTAAAATTTTATGCTTCTGTTCGTTTAGATATTCGTCGTATTGGGGCAATTAAAGACCGCGATTTGGTAATTGGTAATCAAACTAGAGTTAAAGTTGTCAAAAATAAATTGGCGCCTCCATTTAAGCAAGTTGAGTTTGATATCATTTATGGTGAAGGCATTTCTAAATTAGGGGAATTGATTGATTTGGGTGTTAAAGTTGGCATTGTAGAAAAATCTGGAGCATGGTTTTCTTATAATTCTCAGCGCTTGGGTCAAGGACGTGAAAATGCAAAACAGTTTTTGCGTGAACATCCAGAAATGGCGACGGAGATTGAATCGGCTTTGCGTCAAAATGCTGGTTTACTTGCAATTGAGTTGTTAGAGAATGTAGGCACAGATGGTATAGGAAGTGATGAGGAACTTTAATAAAAATCCGTTTTAGTGCGTAAGTATAAAAATCTTTATGAAATTAGATTTTTTGCAAAATATTCTTCAATTGAACTACCCTAAAAGTCGTTAAGATACTGTTGAATTAAAAATGAGTTTTATTTTGCGGTTTTATGCCGCTTTTTGCGGGTGTTAATATGAATAGCGTTAATAGTATCCGATCCACTTTTTTAGATTATTTTCGTCTAAATGGACATGAGGTTCTTTCTTCCAGTCCTCTTGTTCCCCGCAATGATCCTACATTGATGTTTACAAATGCAGGAATGGTGCAGTTTAAAAATGTTTTTACTGGACTTGAAAAGCGATCTTGTAGTCGAGCTACGACTGCACAAAAATGCGTTCGTGCAGGTGGAAAACACAACGATCTTGATAATGTTGGCTATACGGCACGTCATCATACTTTTTTTGAAATGTTAGGCAATTTCTCTTTTAGTGATTATTTTAAAGAGGAAGCCATCTTTTTTGCATGGGATCTGTTAACTAAAGAGTTTTGTCTTTCTAAGGATAAATTGTTGGTTACAGTTTATCATGATGATGATGTATCTGCAAAATTGTGGCGTAAAATCTCAGGTTTGCCAGAGGAAAAAATCATTCGCATTGCAACAACTGATAATTTTTGGATGATGGGAGATACAGGGCCTTGTGGTCCTTGTTCAGAAATTTTTTATGATCATGGTGAAAATATCTTAGGTGGTCCTCCTGGAAGTGCTGACGAAAACGGTGATCGCTTTATTGAAATTTGGAATCTTGTTTTCATGCAATATGAACAAGTTAGTAAGGAAAAGAGGATAGAATTGCCTCATCCTTCTATTGATACGGGTATGGGATTAGAGCGTATTTCTGCTGTTTTACAGGGGGTCCATGATAATTATGATACAGACCTTTTCCGAACTTTGATTCGCGCTTTGCAAGAAGTTACAGGGGATGAAAAAGTTGGAGATTTTGCCGCTAGTTATCGTGTCATCGCGGATCATTTACGTTCATCTGCATTTTTGATTGCAGATGGTGTTTTGCCTTCCAATGAAGGGCGGGGTTATGTTTTACGTCGCATCATGCGTCGTGCCATGCGCCATGCTCATTTATTAGGGACTGAAGATTTGTTGATGTGGCGTCTTGTGCCTTCTTTGGTTCGTGAAATGGGGCAAGCCTATCCTGAGTTAGTACGTGCTGAATCTTTAATTGCAGAAATTTTAAAATTAGAGGAAGAACGTTTTCGTAAAACTCTTGAACGTGGCCTTGGTCTATTAAATGAAGCGAGTATTCATCTCAAAGAAGGTGATTATTTAAATGGTGAAGTTGCTTTTAAACTTTACGATACGTATGGTTTTCCACTTGATTTGACGCAGGACGCCCTTCGGCGTCGTGGGATATCTGTTGATGTTAATGCTTTTGATAAAGCAATGGAACGCCAAAAAGAGGAAGCTCGGTTTCATTGGTCTGGTTCTGGTGAAGTCGCAACGGAAGAAGTTTGGTTTTCTGTTCGTGAGCAAGTAGGTGTTACAGAATTTTTGGGTTATGAAACAGAAAAGGCTGAAGGGGTTGTTACGGCTCTCATCTGTGAAGGAAAAGTTGTTGATTATATTGATTTTCAACAGAAGGGTATGCTTGTGGTTAACCAGACGCCCTTTTACGCTGAATCTGGAGGGCAGGTTGGGGATAGTGGTATAATTTCAGGTGAGCATTTTATTTTTGATGTGCATGATACTCAAAAAAGAGGAAATGGCGTTTTTGTTCATATCGGTATAGTAAAAAGCGGCCAGGTAAAAAAGAGTGATCATGTCGTATTAGCTGTTGATTCTGCTCGTCGTAAAAAAATTCGCGCAAATCATTCTGCAACGCATTTATTACATGAATCTTTGCGTCAAGTATTAGGACCTCATGTTGTTCAAAAAGGATCTTTTGTATCAGCAGATCGACTGCGTTTTGATTTTTCTCATCCGAAAGTGATTTCATCGGAAGAGCTTCAAAGGGTGGAGGATTTAGCGAATAATATCGTATTGCAAAATAGTGAGGTGATAACGCGTCTTATGGCAGTAGATGATGCTATCTCTGAGGGAGCAATGGCGCTATTTGGTGAAAAATATGATGATGAAGTTCGTGTTGTTTCTATGGGAAAGATAACAGAACAAGGTGGATTGAAAAATTGTTGGTCAGTTGAACTTTGCGGTGGAACGCACGTTTACAGGACAGGAGATATTGGTTTGATACATATCGTTTCTGAAAGCTCTGTTGCAGCGGGAGTACGCCGTATAGAGGCGCTCACAGCGGAGGCTGCACGACTTTATCTTACTGCTCAAAATAAAAAAGTTTGTGAAGTTGCTAATCTTTTAAAAACTTCTACAGATGATATAGAAAAGCGTTTACATATTCTACTCGATGAGCGCCGTAAGCTTAAAAAAGAGTTAAATGATTTACATAAAAATGCAGCTCTTAAAGTTGGATCTTCTACAGATAACGATAAAGACGTCCAGGTAATTAATGGCATCTCTTTTATGGGATGCATCCTTAAAAATATCGCTCCAAGAGATCTTAAGGTACTCGTAGATTCAGAAAAGAAGAAAATTGAAACCGGGATTATTGCGCTTATTAGTGTTTCAGAAGATGGTAAAGGAAGTGTTGTTATCGGTATTACCCATAATTTGCTCAATAAGTTAAATGCTATTGATTTAGTTCATATTGTTGCAGCTGTTCTTGGTGGTCAGGGTGGCGGTGGGCGTCCTGATATGGCTCAAGCTGGTGGTCCTGAGGGAAGCAAAGCAAGTGAAGCTCTTGCTGCACTAGAAAATTTCTTAAAAAGCAACATTTAATCTTTTTATTTTAGCTACCACCTAGTTCTATTATTTTGAAAATAAAAAAGGTGGTAGGATTTCTACTTAAGCATTTGATATCATTCATTTCATGATGCAATAGCTTTGTGTAATGAAAAAATTACGTTGCTGTCTTTCTTTTTCATGTCCATTTGATTAATTAAACCGCTACTTTCCAGCAGTTTATAAAATCGTCCTTTTTTATTAATTAATTCTTGGAAACTTCCTTTTTCTACTAAGTGACCATGATCTAAAAAGATTACAATATCAGCATGTTGGATTGTTGAAAGACGGTGAGCTATAATAAAAGTTGTACGGTCTCTACTTATTTTCTTTATAGAGTTTTTAACGTATGTTTCTGTTTCAACATCGAGGGCGCTCGTTGCTTCATCCAAAATAAGGATAGGTGCGTTTTTCAAAACAGCACGCGCAATTGCTAAACGTTGTTTTTCCCCACCCGATAACTGAGAACCTCTTTCACCGACCATTGTGTTATATTGGTTGCTTTTTTTCAAAATAAAATCATGAGCAGAAGCTATTTTAGAGGCGGCATAAATTTCTTCATTTGTTGCAGTTGTTTTTCCTATACTGATGTTATCCTTGATACTTCTGTCAAAAAGACTGGCATCTTGAAAGACTGTTGCTATAGTTTTGCGTAAAGATTCACGATTGATGGAACGTATGTCCGTTTTATCAATTTTGATAGAGCCAATAGTAGGGTCATAAACACGTTGTAACAAATTAATTAATGTTGTTTTTCCTGCACCTGTTGGTCCTACAATTGCAATGGTTTGTCCTGCTTTAACTTCAAACGAGATATCGAAGACACCTTGAGAAGAGTTTGGAAATTTGTAAGTAACGTGATCAAATTGAATTGAACCTTTAGCATTTTTGAGATCAGGAAGATTTTTAGGTTCATTGATTTGAGCGGTTGAGTTTTCCATATCGAAAAAATCTTGTAATTTTGCTTGAGAGGAGACAGCTAAATTAATAAAACCACTAATTTGATCAAGGCGGCTAATCATTAATTGGGAAAATCCGACAAAAGAAACTACTTCACCAACGCGTAACTGGCCTTTTATTACAAAAAAAGCACCAAGAAGAAGAACACAAACTATGGAAATAGTTGAAGCCATTCGGTTTAGACCGCTTGCAAGTGCCCACCAGTTCAAAACGGGATTTTGTGCCTTGAGAAGGTTATTTGTATGCTTGTGAAGTGTTAAAGTCTCTTCAGTTATTCGATTATAACTTTGTATAATAGAAACATTAGAAATTGAATCACTAATATGTTTAAAAAGGTTGTGATGATGCTGTTCTACAGCGGTTTGGCCATCTTTCGTCTTTTGCATAACTAAACGTGCGGTCAATACATAAATGACAGCAAGAAGCAGAAGAACTATTGAAAGACGCCAATTCATGCGAAAACTTGTAGGAACGAGGATAAGCAATGCAACAAAGGTTGAGAGATGTTGGCGCATAAATTCAAGCCATATGGCTGACATGGAATCTGCAGCACGCAATAATGTATGCAGGGCATTAGAGGTTCCCCGTTTTTGATGCCAGGTTAGTGGCATTGTAATAATACGTTCAAAGGATTCAGAGAGAACAGTTATACGGCACCTGTGTGCCAAACGATCAGCACTGCGTGCAACAAGAACGTAAGCAATAATATTAAAAACACCAAAGCATACCCATATAGCGAGGGTAAAAAAGATATCTTCTTTGCCTGCAATGGCATCAATGACACGTCCAAATAAAATAGGTTCTGCGATCGTAATAATAGCCAATATTGCATTAAAGGAACAAATTGAAAGAAATGTAGCTCTTTCTTTGTTAAGATATGAAAGAACGCGAGCATAAGTTTTAAATAAAGGCAAGAATAATTATCTCCAAAACAAACATGATTGTGCATTTGAGCTAACAAAATTGGTATGGTAAGAGAACGAAATTTTGGATACGAGCTGTAATATGACGTGATAGGACTATATTTCTATAAATGGGATAATGGCTGTTTGTATTTACTAGAGAATTAGAACTATTAGAGTTAGCAAATAAAGAGTTTGGATGATACGGTAATCATTATGGTAAGTGTGAGCACAAAAAATGTGACAGAAGATGAAAATGGGATGCGCTTGGACCGCTGGTTTAAGGTTCATTATCCAGGACTTGGATTTGGATGTTTGCAGAAGCTTTTACGCTCAGGTCAAGTACGAGTTGATGGTGGGCGCATTAAGGCTAATGTGCGTCTTGTGGTCGGGCAATCCATCCGTGTGCCCCCTCTACTTGTTGAGCAAAAGAAAAATTTTTCTATAACCAGTAAATCCGTACGTCAGCAAGATGACGGAGATATTTTAAAAAAAATGCTTCTCTATGAGGATTCAAAGGTTTTTATTTTTAATAAACCTGCTGGTATAGCTGTGCAAGGTGGCTCTGGTTTGACACGCCATGTTGATAGTATGCTTGAGGCATGGCGCAATCAAAAGGGTGAAAAACCTCGGTTAGTTCACCGTCTTGATCGAGAAACATCTGGTTTACTCATTGTCGCTCGGTCAAGGGGAGCTGCACAGGCTTTAACTGCTGCGTTCAGGGCACGGGAAATGAAAAAAACTTATTGGGCATTGGTTCGAGGTGTTCCTAAAAAGAAGCAGGAAAAAATTTCAACATGGATGGTAAAAGAGACAACTTTACAAGGTGATAGAATGCGTGTTTGTGAGCATGGGGAAGCAGAATCTAGTCATGCGGTCTCTTATTATCGTGTTTTGGAAACTCGTGGACGAACGCTTTCTTGGCTTGAAATGGAACCTCATACAGGAAGAACTCATCAATTACGTGTTCACGCTTCTTACATAGGAAATCCGATCATTGGCGATTCTAAATATTTTTTTTCTGATAATAATTGGGAACTGCCGAGTGGTATTCAAAATCGTCTTCATCTTCATGCACGTCGTATTCGTATTCCTCATCCTTCAGGAGGTATTTTAGATATCACTGCACCTTTACCACCTCATATGGTGCAAAGTTTTAACCTTTTAGCTTTTAATGAAAACGATGGTAATGTTGAGTAAGTAGCTTACTTAATTTTGTTTATTGTAAGTTCTTTTTACTATTCATTATCACTTAAGAATATTTATGATCTGTTTATTTTAGAATTTTCTTTGATTTTTTAAATGTACTGTTTAAGTTTTTTTCAGGAAAAGTGATAAATTAATAAGAATGTAGCTTTATATCCCACTTTTAGTGATTTTTTTATCAGAAAAATACTCAATTATTGTTCAAAAATTAACTTTGAAGTAATTTGTTTGGGAGCTCATAGAAACCAGTATAAGGGGGTACAGGGAAGTATAACCTTGTTAAAATTTACACTGATCTGTGTCGGTATCGCATCTAATGGCTGCTACACTTGTTTAACTATAGATATAATAGAAAGAATGGCATGCACAAAATTTTAGATTATGTTGATATCTTATCAGAAGGAGAGGATCCTATTTATAAGGCACAAAAATGTTCGCGTTTGCCACTGATAAAGAGATTTTATGAAAAGGTAACTATTGTGCATGAAGAGGAAGGATTTTCTATATTATTGGATGAACGTCCGATTAAGACACCTGCTCAACGACATTGTTTTGTGCCAACAGAAGCACTAGCTGGATTAGTCGCTCAGGAATTTAAAAAGCAGGAAGAGGTGATTGATCCAGCAGGGATGCCTGTTTTACGCCTTGTAAATACTGTTATCGATGGCGTAGTAGATAATATGCAAATTATTTTTGAGGATATACTGCGTTTTGTCGCATGTGATATGATTTTTTATCGTGCACAAACACCAAAGGCACTATTAGAGCTGCAACATAAACACTGGGACTTTTTATTAAATTGGGCTGAAGAAAGATTGGGAGCACATTTTAATATAGCTGAAGGGATCATGCATGTTGAGCAACCGTGGGAAGCTATTCAAGCAGTAAGCAACTATTTACGTAAGGTAGAATCTCCTTATATACTTGCTGGAATTCATACGATAACGACTTTAACAGGTTCAGCACTTATTGCCTTTGCTATTCTTGAAAAGAAAATTGATTCAAATTATGCTTGGTTAATTGCAAATCTAGACGAAGATTGGACGATGGAACAGTGGGGAAAAGATGAAGAGGCAATGAAGCGTCGAGCACATAAGAAAGATGAGTTTGATGCAGCAGTTGCAATGGTTGCTGCTGTACATCAATAACTTTTTTTATGTCTTCCTCCTTACGCTATCATACTTCCTTTGAAGTTGGTCTTATTTGCTCTATTCTTGTTGCTGCGATGTTTAGAAACAGCTCCATGAGCAGCACTAAAGGTTTCTTAGTTGTTGCCATAAACAAGATAGCACTGATTATTTTTGAATAAAGAAATAGCTTTAGTTTGAGTATAGCATTTTTTCTATTTTGTAATGTCTTTGATTACTGTAGCGTATAACCATTTTTAGCCGTTAGTTTACCAATAATTTGAAAAGACACAGATTCAAAAAGGTATTGTTTTCTAGAAGCTCCTCTTTGTGAGAAGGAACTGTTATTTTTTTATATGTCAGGAGTACTCATATATTTCTATTGAATTTTTATTAAAAAAATCTTGAAAGATACGCTAAGCTCTATGGATTTTTGACATTGAGGGATTTGATAATTGGTTTGAATAAATTAAGTTTGGTTGAGTAAAAGAGAGATATATCAATGAAAAGAGACTATGTTTTTAGGTAAAAAAGTACCCTGTGAAAAAGAAGTTTTCTTTTCATTTCTTACCTGTAGAAAAAAGTATCACTCAAACTGAGTAATACATGTCAAATTCCACAGGGTGAGGGGTCATTTCATAGCGTAGGACCTCTTGCATTTTTAGCTCAATGAAAGAATCGATTTGGTCATCATCAAAGACATTTCCAGCTTTAAGAAATTCACGATCTTTTTTAAGAGATTCAAGCGCTTCACGTAGGCTACTTGAAACTGTTGAGATTTTTTTGAGATCTTTTGGTGGTAAATCATAAAGATCCTTATCTGTAGGTTGCCCAGGATGAATTTTATTTTTTATGCCATCAAGGCCAGCCATTAAAAGCGCTGCAAATGCTAAATATGGATTTGCTGTTGGGTCTGGAAAACGAATTTCTACACGTTTTGAATTTGGAGATGAAGCATATGGAATACGACAAGATGCAGAGCGATTACGTGCAGAATAGGCGAGAAGAACAGGAGCCTCATAACCTGGAACTAGACGTTTATAAGAATTAGTTGATGGATTTGTGAAAGCATTAACTGCTTTTGCATGTTTAATGATACCACCAATGAAGAATAAACAAATTTCTGACAATCCCGCATATTCATTACCTGCAAATATTGGCTTTCCATCTTTCCAAATTGACATATGAACATGCATACCTGAACCATTATCGTTGAAAACAGGTTTGGGCATGAAAGTCGCTGTTTTTCCATAACTATTAGCGATTTGATGTACAACGTACTTAAAAATCTGCATTTTATCAGCTTCTCGAACTAATGTATCGAAGCGAATGCCTAATTCATGTTGTGCCGAAGCTACTTCATGGTGATGTTTCTCTACACGTACCCCAATCTCTTTAAGTGCAGAGAGCATTTCAGAACGCATATCTTGGCAAGAGTCGATAGGAGGAACTGGAGAATAACCGCTTTTCATACGAGGACGATGACCTAGATTACCCATCTCATATTCCGTATTGTTATTTGACGGTAATTCTCCTGAATCGAGCTTAAAATTTGTATCATATGGATCAGTTTGATAGCGCACGTCATCGAAGATGAAAAATTCTGCTTCAGGACCCACATTTATTGTATCACCGATGCCTAAAAATTTCATATATTTTTCAGCTCTTTTTGCAGTAGAACGTGGATCTCTTCTGTATAATTCTCCAGAAAAAGGGTCAAGTACATCACAAATGATTACTAAGGTGGAGTGAGCAAAAAATGGATCCATATGAGCTGTTTCTAGATCTGGCATTAGAAGCATGTCAGATTCGTTAATTGCTTTCCATCCAGTTATTGAGGAACCGTCAAACATAATACCATCAGTAAGTGTTTTTTCATCAATTTCAGCAACATCGACAGTGATGTGATGCCATTTTCCTCGCGGATCAGTGAAACGAAAATCAACAAAACGCACGTCATTGTCTGTGATCCGTTTAGAAATATCTGGTATGGTTGTCATATTCAGTTTCCTTATTAAGTGGGGGTAAGCAAAGAAGACGAAAAGTTCTTTGAGTATTGGAGGGTATAAGTACTAATTTTTTTACGGACATGGGTATCGATCATCAGTCGATGAAACAGATATTTCTCCATTATGGATATGTTTTTTTGAATTAGAAATTTTATCATTTTAATAGCATATTTTGAAAACTTACCAGCAATAGAGACACTTTCTTCAACAAAAAGATGGATAGCATATATAATTGAGGTGTAAAATTTTATATATTTATCTTTGAAGAGCCCCATAGCGGCCTCCGTCCTTCTCATGCCAAAATTGTCTCCGATGCTATTCTCTTTTTCAATCTATATTTACACTTGAAAAAGATATTGACAAATGCTTTTTACATCAAAAAATTAAAAATTGACACAATAAAGATCAAAAATTGACACAATAACGTACTAAAATGAAAAATATTGCCAATTTTGAGATGAAAATTTTATAAAACAAGAGCAAATAATTATAGTAAGAATTTTGTTATGTTTTGTGATTTTCTTAAGTACGGCATGATTCTTTTAAGAATGTTTATTGTATAATGGACGACGTAAAAAAAGCTCTTTTAAAAATTTCCCAGTATAAGAGTTTTGAGCTTTGATGATATCTTCAGGGCGACCAGTTGCAACGACTTCACCTCCGTCATCTCCTCCTTCTGGTCCTAAGTCTATAATCCAATCAGCTGTTTTAATAACTTCAAGGTTATGTTCAATAACTACAACAGTATTGCCTTGCTCAACGAGTTCGTGCAACACTTCAAGGAGTTTAGCAATATCATGAAAATGTAGACCCGTTGTTGGCTCATCCAAAATGTAAAATGTGCGACCTGTTGCTTTACGTGAAAGTTCTTTAGCAAGTTTTATACGCTGAGATTCCCCACCAGAAAGTGTCGTAGCTTGTTGTCCAACTTTGATATAATCAAGGCCGACTCTAACGAGGGTTTCTATTTTATTGTGGATTGCAGGAATAGAGCGAAAAAATTCCTCTGCTTTTTCAACTGTCATGTCAAGCACATCAGAAATAGATTTTCCTTTAAATTTTATTTCCAGTGTTTCTCTGTTATAACGCTTTCCTTGGCAAACATCGCAGGTAACGTAAACATCTGGCAAAAAGTGCATTTCAATTTTAATAACGCCATCACCTTGACAGGCTTCACAGCGTCCCCCTTTGACATTAAATGAAAATCGTCCTGTTTTGTAGCCACGAGCTTTTGATTCTGGAAGTTCAGAAAACCAATCACGAATTGGGGTAAAAGCTCCAGTGTAAGTTGCGGGATTAGAGCGTGGAGTTCGTCCAATAGGTGATTGGTTTATACTAATAACTTTATCTAAAAATTCTAATCCTTCAATTCTGTCATAATTTGCAGGATCTTGCTGATTTTTCATGATGTGATGTGATACTGCCTTAAAAACTGTTTCAATAAGAAATGTTGATTTTCCTCCTCCAGAAACACCTGTGATACAGGTAAAGGTTCCGAGAGGGATGTTAACATCGATATTTTTAAGATTATTTCCTCGGGCACCAATTATTTTGAGCATTTTGGATTTTAATATTTTACGTTGTTGTATGAAAGGTGTAATTGCTATTTTTCCTGAAAGGTACTTACCCGTGAGTGATGATGTATTGTTCATAATTTCTTGTGGTGTGCCTTGAGCAACGATTTGTCCACCATGAACGCCCGCAGCAGGACCAATGTCAACTACGTAGTCTGCAGAAAGGATAGCATCTTCATCATGCTCAACTACAATAACCGTATTACCGAGGTCACGTAAATGGTTCAACATTTTTAGGAGGCGCTCGTTATCGCGCTGGTGTAGGCCTATGGATGGTTCATCTAGAACATAAAGGACACCTGTTAGACCAGAACCAATCTGGGAAGCTAGTCGGATACGTTGGCTTTCTCCACCTGAAAGTGTTCCTGAGTTACGAGATAAACTAAGATATTCAAGTCCTACATGTTTTAAAAATGTTAAGCGGTCATGAATTTCTTTCAAAATACGCGTGGCAATATTACGTTGTTTTTGGTTAAGACATTGATCGATATTAGTAAACCAATCATGTGCTTTTAAAATAGAAAGCTCTGATATCTGTCCAATGTGCATCCCATTAATTTTAATGGCAAGAGATTCTGGTTTTAAACGATAACCTTGACAGCTTGGACAGGAAGAAAGAGACATATAGTGGTCCATTTCTTCCTGTAATCGAATGGATTCAGATTCTTTACATTGTTGCTCCATATTTGGAATAACACCTTCGAAACACTGAATTGTGCTATGGGGTGGTACGTCATGTTTATGGGCTAAGGGTGCTTTTTTCGTTTTTGTACCATATAGGATAGCTTGTTTTGCTTCGTGTGAAAGTGTGCACCATTTATCTGTTAGTTTGAATCCGTAGCTCTCTCCCAGCGATTGCAGAATTTTGGTATGTTGAGGTGAGAGTGATTTAGACCAAGGAGTAATAGCCCCAAGTTGTAAAGTTAAATTTTCATTTGGCACAATTTTAGAAGGGTCTAAAGTTCTAAGGATACCAAGTCCGTCACATTGAGGGCAAGCTCCAAAAGGATT
This sequence comes from Bartonella ancashensis, assembly GCF_001281405.1. NCBI lineage: Bacteria > Pseudomonadati > Pseudomonadota > Alphaproteobacteria > Hyphomicrobiales > Bartonellaceae > Bartonella > Bartonella ancashensis. The sequence goes on from NZ_CP010401.1 coordinate 949,494, forward strand.
ATTAAATGAAAAGAGGCGTGGTTCGATTTCAGGAATAGAGAATCCAGATATTGGACATGCGAATTTTTCTGAAAAAATAAGGCGTTTATGAGTTTCATTTTTTGATTTATTTATAGATTTATCTTTTATGTCTTGTTTTGTTAAGGGTTGGTCTGCCATTTCAGCGATTGCGGTTCCATTCGCCAGTTGGAGACATGTCCCTATGCTGTCAGCTAAGCGTGAAGAAATGTCGTCACGTACAACTACACGGTCTACCACAACATCAATGTCATGTTTGTACTTTTTATCAAGTAATGGAACATCAGGAATTTCATAGAATTGTCCATCAACTTTAACACGTTGAAATCCTTTTTTCAGAAGTTCTGCTAGTTCTTTTTTATATTCTCCTTTTCTTCCCCTTATTAATGGTGCCATGATAAAAACGCGCGTTCCATCCGGTAAGGCCATAATTTGATCTACCATTTGGCTAATTGTCTGGTTTTCAATGGGAAGACCTGTGACAGGCGAATGAGGTACGCCTATACGTGCAAAGAGGAGGCGCATGTAATCGTAAATTTCGGTAACAGTACCAACGGTTGAACGGGGATTACGGCTCGTTGTCTTTTGTTCAATGGATATTGCAGGAGAAAGACCATCTATTCGGTCAACATTTGGTTTTTGCATCATCTCTAAAAATTGGCGTGCATAAGCGGAAAGGCTTTCAACATAACGGCGCTGACCTTCTGCGTAAATCGTATCAAAAGCCAAGGAAGATTTACCCGAACCAGAAAGTCCTGTTATTACGATTAGCTTATCACGAGGGAGATCTAGGTCAATGTTTTTGAGGTTATGTTCACGTGCACCGCGAATAGATATATATTTTTGATGAGGCATAATAGCTTACCTTTTGCATGGTATGAATAATAATCTCATAGCTACATGTAGGAAAAATTGTTTTGTTTAGGATGGCAACAATTGACATTTTTATGCAGGAGAAGAAAATAAATTATATGAAAAGAAGAATAAATAGCGTCTTTCAATTTTTATGTAATAAAGTAAACTATGTGCTGTTATCATCTCTTGCCGCAATAGGATAGTTTAAAATTTTGGAGTTATGCGATGGCTGGAAGTCTCAATAAAGTAATTTTAATTGGTAATTTGGGTGCAGATCCTGAAATTCGTCGTTTGAATTCTGGCGACCAAGTGGCAAGTTTGCGGATTGCTACCTCAGAAAGTTGGCGTGACCGCACTACAAATGAACGTAAAGAACGTACAGAGTGGCATAGTGTTGTTATTTTTAATGAAAACCTCGTTAAAATTGTAGAGCAGTACTTAAAAAAAGGTAGTAAAATTTATATTGAAGGTCAATTGCAAACACGTAAATGGCAAGACCAAACCGGTAATGATCGCTATACGACAGAGATTGTTTTGCAAAAATATCGCGGTGAATTGCAAATGCTCGACAGTCGTGGGATGGAAAACGAGGAGAGGATGCAAGCTACTAACCAGTTTGGTAGGGGGTATGATAATTCTGGTTATGACAGTAGTGGCTTTGGTGATGGAAATTTGGATCAAAGGGGTGGTTTTGGTAAAAGCAGCACTCAGTCAAAAGAAAATTTTTCAGAACAGCTAGATGATGATATACCTTTTTAATAATTAAGGAATTGTTTTACTGCGGCCATTTTTACGCTACACGATGAGCAAAATAAGATTCTCATTGGATGTTAAAAAAAGGAATGTAGGTGATCTAAAAACTAAGGCAATAGATCAGTTATATGGTGAAAGGGGTTGCGTCTCGAGCCTAGTTTTGAAGGTTGCCTATGAGCTGTGTGTATTATCAATGATTTTTTAGGCAATATGATGGAGCGTTTGATACCTTATATCGTCTTGTTTGAGTAAAATGATACAGTTTTATAGATAATTTGAGACAAAAAGGGATGATAATTGAGGGATGTTAGCGAATTTTCATTAGTGTAAAGATGAAAATTAGCATTTTGGAGTATTTTTGCTATATTTACTAAAATAAATTAATAGTGATTCTTTAATTTGAAAGTATTGGAATTGTGACCGATTTTATTCCACCCTCAGAACAAGACGCACCAACCGGTATTGAGTCAATTAATATTATTGATGAGATGCGGCGATCTTATCTTGATTATGCGATGAGTGTCATTGTATCGCGTGCACTACCTGACGTACGTGATGGTTTGAAGCCGGTTCATCGGCGTATTTTGCACGCGATGAATGAGATGGGCCTTTCTTTCAACAAGTCGTACCGTAAGTCAGCAGGGGTTGTTGGTGAGGTGATGGGGAAATTTCATCCCCATGGTGATGCTTCGATTTATGATGCATTGGTACGTATGGCGCAGGATTTTTCTTTGCGTGATCCATTGATTAATGGGCAGGGGAACTTTGGTTCTGTTGATGGTGATCCTCCGGCGGCTATGCGCTATACAGAATGTCGTTTAGAAAAAGTTTCAGAAGAGCTTTTGGCTGATATTGATAAGGATACGGTTGATTTTCAAGATAATTATGATGGGCGTGAACGTGAACCTGTCGTTTTGCCTGCACGTTTTCCTAACCTTTTAGTGAATGGATCAGGTGGTATTGCTGTTGGGATGGCGACAAATATTCCTCCACACAATTTGGGAGAAGTTGTAGAAGGTTGTATAGCTTTAATTGATAATCCTTACATCACATTAGATGAAATGACTGAGATTATACCTGGTCCTGACTTTCCTACAGGTGGCATTATCCTCGGTCATTCTGGTATTCGTTCAGCTTACGAAACGGGACGTGGTTCGATTATTATGCGTGCTAAGGTTGATATCGAAGAAATTCGTAACCAACGGCAGGCCATCATCGTAAGTGAGATACCTTACCAAGTCAATAAAGCAACAATGATTGAAAAGATTGCTGAATTAGTGCGTGATAAGCGCATTGAAGGAATTTCTGATCTACGTGATGAGTCTGATCGTGATGGATACAGAGTTGTGATTGAACTTAAGAGGGAAGCTGTTGCAGAAGTTGTTTTAAATCAACTATATCGTTATACGCCTCTACAGACTTCCTTTGGTTGCAATATGGTTGCATTAAATGGAGGAAGACCTGAACAAATGACGTTGCTTGATATGCTTCGTGCATTTGTTTCTTTCCGTGAAGAAGTTATAAGTCGGCGAACGAAATATCTTTTATGCAAAGCGCGTGAGCGCGCTCATGTTTTTGTTGGTTTGGCTATTGCCGTTGCTAATATAGATGAAATTATAGAGCTAATTCGTAAGGCATCTGATCCACAAACGGCGCGTACACAATTGATGGAGCGCCGTTGGCCAGCTGAAGATGTTGCATCTTTGATTAAACTGATAGATGATCCTCGTCATGTTATTCATGAGGATAACACATATAATTTGTCCGAAGAGCAAGCTAGGGCCATTTTGGAGTTACGCTTACAAAGGTTAACAGCGCTTGGTCGGAATGAAATTGCTGATGAACTTAACAAAATTGGAAAAGATATCACTGGTTACCTTGATATTTTGGCGTCGCGTTCACGTATCATGGGGATTGTTAAGGATGAGCTCAGTACTCTTCGTGAAGAATTTTCAACTCCCAGACGAACTGTCTTTGGTTTCGGTAGTGTCGAGATGGACAATGAAGATTTGATAGCGCCTGAGGATATGGTTGTTACGGTAAGTCATAGCGGTTATATCAAGCGTGTGCCCTTGAATACCTATCGTGCGCAGCGCCGCGGTGGTAAGGGGCGTTCTAGTATGACTACGAAGGATGAGGATTTCGTAACTCGCTTGTTTGTAGCTAACACACATACACCAGTTCTTTTCTTTTCGTCACGTGGAATTGTTTATAAAGAAAAAGTTTGGCGTTTGCCTATTGGGACTCCTCAATCACGTGGTCGATCTCTCATTAACATGCTTCCTTTGCAACAAGGTGAGCGTATCACAACGATTATGCCATTACCTGAGGATGAGACCAGTTGGAGCGAGCTAGATATTCTTTTTGCAACGACACGTGGAACTGTACGACGTAATAAATTATCGGATTTTGTGCATGTTAATCGCAGTGGTAAAATAGCGATGAAGCTTTACGAAGAAGGAGATGAAATTCTTTCGGTTGATACATGTACAGAACGTGATGATGTTGTTCTGACAACTGCAAACGGGCAATGTATTCGCTTTCCGGTGACTGATGTTCGTGTGTTTTCTGGTCGCAATTCTGTAGGGGTACGCGGCATAGATATGGCCGATGGAGATCGAGTCATTTCGATGACTCTTTTAGAGCATGTTGAGGCCACATCAGCGGAGCGCTCTGCTTATATGAGACGTGCAGTGAGTGAGCGCCGTGCAGTAAGTACAGATGATGAAGATACAGTTTTCATTGAAGAAGAAGAAGTTAGAGAAGAGCTAACAGATGAGCGTTACGAAGAACTTAAAGATCGTGAGCAAATGCTTTTGACAGTTAGTGAATTTGGTTATGGGAAGCGGTCATCTTCTTATGAATTCCGTGTTTCTGGGCGTGGTAGAAAAGGGATTAGAGCAACTGATCCATCAAAAACAGCTGAAATTGGTAAATTGGTAGCGGCTTTTCCAGTAAAACAACGAGATCAAATTATGCTGATTTCTGATGGAGGGCAGCTTATTCGCGTTCCTGTTGATGGTATTCGCATAGCTGGTCGTTCGACTAAGGGGGTAACGATCTTTAATACAGTAAAAGGTGAGAGAGTTGTTTCAGTGGAGAGAGTTTCTGAATCTGAGGAGGATACGAGTCAGTTAGATACGGATTGTGATTCCAATGTAGCTGATATCAGTAAGGGTGAGTAATTTAATATACTGGGATACAATAATGGTAATTGCTCTTTACGCAGGTTCTTTTGATCCCATTACAAATGGTCACCTTAGTGTTTTGAAGAGCAGTTTTCTTTTGGCTGATAGGGTATTTGTAGCCGTAGGTGTACATGGTAATAAACATCCCCTTTTTAGGGTAGAAGAACGTATTGATTTAATCATGTGCGCGGGTAGGGATTTATTGAATGTTTCTCATGATAAGTTACAGGTCATTTCGTTTGATAATCTTCTGATTGATAAAGCACGTGAGATTGGTGCTTCTCTTCTTGTTCGCGGATTACGTGAAGGAACAGATTTTGATTACGAAATGCAAATGGCGGGGATGAATAGAATCATGGCTCCTGAGTTGCAAACCGTATTTTTACCAGCAGATGTTGCCAGCCGCATGATAACTTCTACATTGGTGCGTCAAGTTGCTGCCATGGGTGGTGATGTTACACCTTTTGTTCCTCAAAATGTTGCACATGCTTTGCGTTTGAAATTTAAATTTGAAGAGGATAAAGGTTGTGTATTCTAAGATTTTTTCTATTTTTGCATGTATTTTCTATTTTTTGTCGTTTTCTGTAGCAGCAGACAATCATGATACTCTCGTATTATCCCTTAAAAATGGTGATGTAGTTATTCGTCTTTATCCTGATCTTGCACCAAAACATGTTGCTAGGATTAAGAAATTAACAGAAGAAGGGGCTTATAACGGTGTAGTATTTCATCGTGTAATTCCTGGTTTTATGGCGCAGACTGGTGATGTAAAGTTTGGAAAAAAGAACAGCTCTTATTTTGATCTTAAACATGTTGGAACAGGAGGCTCAGATTACCCCAATTTGCCGGCAGAGTTTTCAGATATGCCATTCAAGCGTGGTACCGTAGGGATGGCGCGTTCTCAGGATTTTCACTCGGCAAATTCACAGTTTTTTATTTGTTTTGATGACGCTTCTTTTTTAAACGGTCAGTACACTGTTATTGGAGAGGTTGTAAGTGGTATGGATGTTGTTGACAAAATAAAAAAAGGAACGGCAAGAGATAATGGATCTGTTGCGAATCCTGATGTTATTGAATCTGCTTATTTTCCAGTTAATCCATAAATTACAAGGAGGGCCACAATGGCTAAAACTAAAAATTCAGAAAATATTCTAATTCTTGATACAACGAAAGGGAGAGTGGTTATAGAGCTTTTTGCTGACTTGGCTCCTAATCATGTTGCACGTATCAAAGAGTTAGCACATGAGGGCGCTTATGATAATGTTGTTTTTCATCGTGTCATAGATGGTTTTATGGCACAAACTGGTGATGTGCAATTTGGGAAAAAAGATAGTAAAGAGTTTAATTTATCACGCGTTGGTACAGGGGGCTCTGATAAACCGAATTTAGTTGCAGAGTTTTCAAACATTGTTCATAAGCGCGGTGTAGTCTCTATGGCTCGTAGTCAGAATCCAAACTCAGCAAATTCACAGTTCTTTATTTGTTTTGCAGATGCGCCTTGGCTTGACCGTCAATATTCTGTATGGGGACAAGTCGTTGAAGGTATGGAGAATATCGATAAAATTAATCGTGGGGAACCACCTAAAGACCAAGATATTATTATTAAAGCAACGATAGCTGTTAGTTCATAGTGACGCAAAGAGAATTGTGAACAATTGCCATTATGGTTATGTTTTACGTTTAAAGATGAAAAGTTTTAAATAGGTTGTTCATCCATTTATGAGGGAGATTTTTTGTTACTTGAAAGAGTCTTTTTATTTTTCATCCGCATAAATTTGGAAATAAGCTGTGGTGTTTGTGAAATTTTTGTAAGAAATTCATTAAAAAATATAAGGGTGTTTCTTAATTTTTACAGTGAAATGAATTTATAGGATTGAAAAGATAAATTTGGTGACAAAGGTATTCCATTATAAAAAAATTGCTCAAGATGGCAATGCGCGTTTAGGTGAAATTATAACGGGTAGAGGCCGCATTCGTACGCCTGCGTTTATGCCAGTTGGAACAGCAGGAAGCGTTAAGGCTATGTATATGGATCAGCTACGCGATCTTGGGACAGATGTTATTTTAGGGAATACTTATCATTTAATGTTACGTCCAGGAGCTGAGCGTGTAGCACGTCTTGGTGGTTTACATGAGTTTGCACGCTGGCCTGAACCTATCTTGACAGATTCTGGTGGTTTTCAGGTTATGTCTCTTTCGGGAATATGTAAAATTACAGAAAAAGGTGCTATTTTTCGTTCCTATATAAGTGGTGCATATTATGAAATGAGTCCAGAGCGTTCTATAGAGATTCAAGGGCTACTTGATTCTGATATTCAGATGCAGCTTGATCAATGTATTGCCTTACCAGCGAAGGAGAAGGAAATAGAAGCGGCTATGGAGCTTTCATTACGTTGGGCACAGCGTTGTAAGACAGCTTTTGGTAATCAAGCAGAGAAAGCTATGTTTGGTATTGTTCAAGGTGGTGATAACATAAGATTACGTGAATACTCTGCTCAGGCATTGAAAGAAATGAATTTAAAAGGTTATGCTATTGGTGGGCTTGCAGTTGGAGAACCACAAAATGTGATGATAGATGTATTAGATGCTACTTGTCCTATTTTACCACAAGATAAACCGCGTTATCTCATGGGAGTAGGGACACCAGATGATATTTTAAAAAGTGTTGCTCGTGGTATTGATATGTTTGATTGTGTTATGCCGACACGTGCAGGACGCCATGGTTTAGCTTTTACCCGCTTTGGTAAAATTAATTTGCGTAATGCACGCTATGCAGAGGATTCACGTCCTCTTGATATACAATCATCTTGCCCTGCCACACGTGACTATAGTCGTGCTTATTTGCATCATTTAATAAAATCGGGTGAATCTCTTGGTGGTATGTTATTGACTTGGAATAACCTCGCTTATTATCAGCAACTAATGCAAGATATTCGTGCTGCTATCGAAGCAAAATATTATGCTTCTTTTTGTGATCAAACAACTTTTTTATGGAAGCATGGCTGTGAGGTTTCTACACAGTAAAGCTATTGTTTTTCCTTCTCAAAGAAATTTATTATTTAGATAGTTAGGATTATTTTTAAATAAAAATTGTTTAAAGCTTTCAGAGAATAATAAAACTGCGCTATCCTAAAAGATGGATGCGCAGTTTTATTAGTTACGTTTTTTTTACAATGAGAAAACTCTTGTAAAGGTCACCACTCCGATACGCACTACCTAATTCGGAGAAAGCAGTTTACTACCTGCTTTTTTAATATTATTTAGAGAAACAACATTAATTATGGGTTAGTAAATGATTAAAGAAGTATGAAAATTGCGGTTTTTATGAGGTAATATGTATTTTTTTACTAAGAATAGGCACAAAAATTTTGGATAACAGAAGAAAATTACAATATGTTTTTGAAAACTACTTAAAAGAAAGTTCCTGAACGACATAAATACATTCTAGTTGAATTTTTATTGTTTAAGAGAGGGGTGTTTTATGATTTTGAGAGCGGTAATTGTCGTGTTTATTTCACTATAACTTAATGATTTTAATATTTGCCTGGTTTTTTTAACATTTTATGAGAGACATAGAAGGAAAATGGCAAACCAAGAAAAAGTATAACTCCTGTAAATATCGTAAAAAGAGCTTTTGCAGCAGAAACTGTTCCTTCTATTCCTCCGGGATTAAATAGGCCAGCAAGATTAGTAATAGCACCTGCTACTGCTGCACCCACAGCTGCAGAGAGTAGTTGTATAGAAGTAAGAGATTCACTTGCACGAAAGACGTCTTTATCTTGAGCGCATTGTAATATACGTGTGAGCAGATGCGGCCACGCTATACCAGCACTAATACCCATGAGAAATAACGATATGCAAATAACAAAAGTAGATTCTGTGTCTGCTATTTTTGTTGGAATGAAGCGTAGCAATATACCCATATTAAAAACAATTAATACGGGAGAGCATATGGTAATTCTACGAATGTTTTTTTTAGTTGCGTTAGCACATAATAAGGAGCCACATGTCCAACCAAGACTTATCAGGGCAGTTATATAAGCAGCGATAAGGGGACCCTTTTTATGAAGTTCTTGAAAAAAAAGTGGCAAATAAAATTCCAACCCATAAGCTACGATATTTACAATGAGTATCAATGAGTAGACAGGAAAAAATTCGGAAGAAAGAGAAAAGGTCTTATGAGGAAACATGGGGTGCTGGCTTGATGATTCAAGTTTTGCTAAGACAAAGAGAAGACCTATACCAGTTATGAAACTAAAAATTATTGTCATTGCATTCATAGTGCTTCCAACAGAAATTACCAGAATCAACAAGGTAAGTACAAGGAGTTGTGTAATAGGAAGAGGGAGCTCTGAGATTAGCATTTTGTTTTTTTTAGGCAAAATTTTAAATACCATGAGTGAAAAAACGATTGCTAAAAATCCAATAATCCAAAAAGCAGCTCTCCATGTACTATATTGTGCAGTAAGGCCACCGATAGCGGGTCCCAGAAGTGCTGATACTCCCCACATTCCAGATATAACACCTAATGCACGTGGCCACAGAGGTGGATTCAAAACAATACGTACTATGGAATATGATAGGGATAATAAGAAACCACCACCAAATCCCTGAATGAGACGTCCTGTTAAAAAAAGAGGCATGTTGTGAGCAAGGCTGCAGATAAATGTGCCGACTGTAAAAGTAAGAATAGCAATAATATAAGCATTACGAGGACCTGTTGCTCCTAATATTTTGGTCGCAATCGAAGTGCTAATTAGTGAGGATACAACAAGAATAGTTGCTGCCCATGAGTAGTATTGTTCACCACCAATATCTTTGATAAGAGAAGGAAGAATAGCCGTAGCAGCGTAAATATTGGTAGCATGTAACGCAACACCACCAGAAAATATCAAAGAGTAGATATTGTTTTTTCTACATAAAAATTTAAAAAACATCGTTTTTTCAGAATTTTATATTTGTAAATTAATGTTAAAACTTAATTAAAAAAATCAAAGCCCTTATTTCAGAGCTTTGAAATATCAAATTATACTAGTTAGTCATTATTTTTTTAGGTTTTGATCAATTTTATCGAGAAAACCCGTTGTCGAAAGCCACTTCTGCTCAGGACCGATTAAAAGAGCAAGATCTTTGGTCATGAAGCCTTCTTCAACAGTATTAATACAAACCGCTTCCAGTGTATTTACAAAATTTTTCAATTTTTCATTATCATCAAGTTTTGCACGATGTGCTAGTCCTCGCGTCCATGCAAAGATAGAAGCAATAGAATTTGTTGAGGTCTCTTCATTTTTCTGGTGCTGGCGATAGTGGCGCGTTACCGTACCATGTGCTGCTTCTGCTTCGACAATTTTTCCATCAGGCGTCATTAAGACAGAAGTCATAAGACCGAGTGATCCAAAGCCCTGGGCAATGATATCTGATTGGACATCACCATCGTAGTTTTTACATGCCCAGACATAGCCTCCTGACCATTTTAAGGCAGAAGCGACCATATCATCAATTAAGCGGTGTTCATAGTTTAATTTACGATTTTCAAATTCAGTTTTAAATTCAGTCTCAAATATCGTTTGAAAAATATCTTTAAAACGCCCATCGTAAGCCTTCAAAATGGTATTTTTTGTAGAGAGATAAACAGAAACATTTCGTTGTAGGCCATAATTAAAAGAGGCTCGAGCAAAATCACGGATTGATTCATCGAGGTTATACATAGCCATAGCGACGCCTGCATTTGGGGCATCAAAAATATCATGTTCAATAGTGTGGCCATTCTCGCCAACAAATTTGATACTGAGCTTTCCTTTGCCAGGAAATTTAAAGTCAGTTGCTTTATATTGATCACCAAAAGCATGGCGCCCTATAATAATTGGTTTTGTCCAATGTGGAACAAGGCGTGGGACATTTTTGCAAATAATAGGTTCGCGAAAAATGACGCCTCCTAAGATATTACGAATTGTTCCATTTGGTGATCTCCACATTTTTTTTAAGTTAAATTCTTCCACACGCGCTTTGTCAGGAGTAATTGTCGCACATTTTATACCTACTCCATGTTTTTTGATGGCATGAGCAGAATCGATAGTAACTTGATCGTCTGTTGCATCTCGATTCGTTATAGAAAGATCGTAATATTCAATGTCAATATCTAGATAGGGATGAATCAGTTTATCTTTGATATATTGCCAAATGACACGAGTCATTTCATCTCCATCGATTTCGACAATGGGATTTTCCACTTTGATCTTTTCCATCAGAGATCCTTTATCTTTTTTAAATAATAATGTTAGTCATAACATTTTTAGTTCTATGATGAAAAGTAAAAATAGGAATGATATGAGAAGTATACTTTATAGGAACGGGGGCTAAAGTGTATTCGCTATTTGAAAGCAGTGATTATTACAGATGAACTAGAGATCCTGAAAAGAAAATAAGATATTTGTAAGCAATGATTTTTTTTACAATAGCTTATAGGCATCTTTTCTTAAATTACCTTTCATAAATTTTATAAAACTTTTCATTGAGTGGGAGATAATGAAGAGTTTTTTTTCACTTTAAAGTATTGGAAGTGACAAATATGGATATTAGTTTTACTTTAGCTAAAGTAAGTGGTTGCTGATCTTCTTATTTTTATTGAAATAAGATTCTTTTAGCAAATCTGACGCAGGCTATACTCATAAACTAGTTAATCTATTTTCTATTTGTGTAATTTTTTATTAAATTTTTTGAGTAGTTATGGCAGGAATCTTCTTTGCACAAAAACAGAAACGTTCTATGAAATAAGGCTCTTATAACAAAAGTAACAAGAAGCACATGCATGTCGAATAAAACACATAGAAAGCAACGATCAGTACTTGTGTGCAACTAGGTTTCCGTTTTATTGAAATTTTCATGAAAATGAAAAAGAAATAACACACTGTTCGTGCAGTAATCAAATAAGCAGTGGCACGATAAAAAGGAGACTGGTACGCCCAAGGGGAATCGAACCCCTGTTTCCGCCGTGAAAGGGCGATGTCCTAACCGCTAGACGATGGGCGCAAACCAATGAAAAGGCTTATAGAGAGGATCTTTTTACTTAGCAAGTCCCTATGGATAACTTTTTTTAAAAAATATGTTTTATTAAATTATTTTTAAGTGTTTACTATCCGTATGCAGCTTAAAATTTTGGATAAAGTTTACGTAGGATGCTCATTATTGCAAAAAATAATAAAAATTTATAAAATTCACTCTTAATTTAGCATCAGCAAGGAAGCTATATGATCTTTATCATTATGAATGTTTGAAGGCAGGTTTTTGCGTAGTTTTATCGTTTCTACACTTTGTTATATATTGTTTTGTGGTAATTGTATTTTATAAAAAAAACTTGATAAAAAGGATAGGTCATCAAGAAGGAGAGTCTTATTCTAGTTGTGTGCAAAAAAGTAGGTGTGTAGTAACGTATTTAAAAAATGTATTTGTTTTTTGGAATTATGAAATAAAAAACTCAAATTGCTTTTATTTTATCTTTTTAAGAAGTGTTAGTTGATATTTGAGCGATAAAAAGTTAGTTTTTTTATGAATAATAATTTGGTAGGACTCTGATCATATGCTTGAGGAAACTCAAACTGCTTTAAATGGGCTGGATCGTATTTTGACGCTTGAGTTGGTGCGTGCAACTGAACATGCTGCTGTTGCGGCTGCGCGTTTGCGGGGCCGTGGTAATGAAAAGGCAGCCGATCAAGCTGCTGTTGATGCAATGCGAAAAGAACTAAATCGCTTACCTATTAGTGGTACAGTTGTAATTGGTGAAGGTGAGCGTGATGAAGCACCCATGCTCTATATTGGAGAAAAAGTAGGACTTCGAACCGGTCCAGAGATGGATATTGCGCTTGACCCTCTTGAAGGGACTACAATTTGTGCTAAAAATCTTGCTAATTCTTTGTCAGTTATTGCCATTGCTGAAAAAGGCAATTTACTTTACGCACCGGATGTTTATATGCAAAAAATTGCTATTGGTCCTGGTTACCCAAAAGATCTGGTTGATATAGATGCTAGCCCATCGGATAATATTTTTTCTCTTGCGAAATTTAAGGGTGCTTCTGTTAATGAAATCACTGTCTGCATTATGGATCGGCCGCGTCATGCAAAATTGATCAGTGAAGTACGTGCGACAGGAGCAGCGATCTGTTTGATTAATGATGGGGATGTCGCTGGTGTCATTAATACATCAGCTCCAGATGAAACAGGTATTGATATTTATATGGGGATTGGTGGAGCTCCAGAAGGTGTTTTAGCTGCTGCTGCTTTACGCTGTACCGGTGGATATATGCAAGGGCGTTTACAGTTTAGTACAGAAGAACAAATCACTCGAGCTCAAAAAATGGGGATCAATGATACTGATAAAGTTTATACAATGGAAGAAATGGCAAAGGGTGATGTCCTATTTTCTGCAACAGGTGTAACTGATGGCAATATGTTGTCTGGTGTAAAATTTATGCGCGATTACATTCAAACAGAAACGATCGTAATGCGTTCGTGCACTGGTACGATTCGCAATGTTAAAACGCGACACAAAGATCAGGAAAAATTTAGGTAGTGCTTTTTTAAATTAGTGTCTTTAAAAACGCGGAAGAGTCTGCTTAATTGTCGAAGTGAGTGCTTGAGGCTTTGAGAGCGAATGGCGTGTTTTGTGATTATGAAAGCTCGACGAAACGTATCCAGCCGTTTTTATCTTCTATGTTTCCCCTTTGGATATTGGTGAGTTCTGTACGAATTTTGTTGGTAATTTCACCGGTCAATCCATCTCCAACAACAAGTTCTCTACCTTTGTATTTAAAACGGCCAATCGGTGTAATGATAGCAGCAGTGCCACAAGCAAACGCTTCTTTAAGTTGCTTGTTTTGAATATCATTTTTCAGTGATTCAAAGGCATACGGGCGTTCTTCCACTGTTAAGCCCATTTGTTGAGCCAATTTTAAAACTGAATTACGAGTTATTCCAGCGAGAATAGTGTCCTTAAGAGAAGGTGTTATAAGGGTATTGTTTGCCAAAACAAAGCATATGTTCATGCAACCAAGTTCTTCAATCCACTTACGTTCAACCATGTCAAGAAAGAGTACTTGATGACAATGGGACTGAAGTGCATTTTTTTGTGCAAGAAAACTTACTGCATAATTGCTACCACATTTAGCACTGCCTGTTCCGCCTGGTCCTGTTCGGCTATATTCTGTTTCAATCCATACGGTTATAGACTCATTCATTTCTGTGAAGAATGACTCAACTGGAGAGGCGATAATACAGAAAATGTATTTTTGAGAGGGACGAACGCCTAAAAAACCTTCATTTCCAAACATAAATGGGCGTAAGTAAAGACTAGCATTTGGATTACTAGAAATCCATTTTTCATCAATTTTTACTAATTGGTCAATTGCATCCAAAAAAATATTTTTGGGTAATTCAGGCATTACTAGTCTCTTTGCTGATTGTGCAAAACGTTGGGCATTAGCTTCAGGACGAAACAATACAACGCGTTTATCTTTTGTGCGATACGCTTTAAGACCTTCAAAAATTCCCTGAGCATAATGTAATACAGCACTTGCTGGACTAATTGCTAAATGTTTGTGTTGCGAAACAGTAGCATTATGCCATCCATTTTGTTCGTTCCACTGTATGGTGACCATATGGTCTGTAAAAAATTTGCCAAAACCGGGGTTCTTAAGTATTTCTGCCCGTTTTTTATCTGATATTGGGGATAAGCTTTTTTCTACTTTAAAGCTTAATGGTAAGTGAGAAGGAGTCATGAATAGAACCTTTTTGGAGATAACTTAATTTTTTGATAGGACAGGAAGGAAAACAGCTTTTGGTAACATTATAACAAAGATTGAAGTATGAGTCTTGTACTGAAAATCTACCCTAAGACTAATGTGATTATTACAGATCTTTCAAATTTACTTTGTTACGTATAGTGAATATTTTGATTATTAGAAAGCAGACCTAACTTTTTAGGTTATAGGCATTTTTACAAATAAAACTTAAAATACAAAACAAAAAACCAAAATTTTTAGATTCTTATTAAGGAACAAGAAAAGAAAGAAACAAACACATCTAGGGGAATGTTTTTTCCTTAATATGCACACAAAACTAGTATTTTTTACGTTTCTAGAAATTTAATAGAAATAAAAATATATAAATAACGAAGCTGTATTATTTATTGGGGGATGAAACAGCTGCCTCCAGAATTTTTTATGCTTTCACAAAGGCTTACAGCTTCATTACGATTGTTAGTTTGAACACGAACACGGTAATAAGTTCCTTTCCCTTCTATAAAAGCAGGCTGAATATTTAGAATGCGATTGCCGATAAGATAACCAAATTTGAGTTTTAAATTTCTCAAAGAATCTTCAGCGAGTTCAGGTGTTGGTTGAGATGCAAGTTGCACGTAGTAACTTTGAGAACCTTCCATTTTTGTTTGCACGGCTGTATTTGCTCTAGAAATGGTTTGTTTCCGTTCATTTACACTTGGCTTAATAAAAGGTCTTGGTACAAAAGAATTAAGCTCTTGTTCATTGACATTGGAAGAATGTGAAACAGTTGAAGATTGATCATGAGAATGATCTTTCTCTTGAGATCTATTCGTTCCATAGTCATTTACAGAGTATACTGATACCAGTTTTTTTGTGCCATCTGGATTTACAACAACGGTTTTAACTTCCTGTTTTGGCGTGGAATGATCAGAAGATTCCATTGGCTTATATGTTTTTTCTGAAGTTAATGTTTTTCTGCTATCTGAATGCGCGATGACTTCTTTAACTTCATGTGTCGGAATAACACGATCAAGCGCATGCGATATTGCATCTTCCACATGGAATTCCTCAGAGAGGGATGAAGAAGAATCATTGAGTTGTGATTCAGTTAAAATTTTAGGCTCTTCGGAGGTATCAATAAGAGATTCTTGTGCTACCTCTTGTTTCTTATAGAGGTCATCTTTTTGCTGATAAATATTTAAATTGTTCTGGATGTCATTTTCAGATTCTGTCTCTTCTGGTTTTATCTTAAACGGTATATTATCCGCTCGTATAAAAGGTAAATATGCCTCGTCACTTGATGATTCAAAGAGGCGGAAATAATTAATAAAAGAAGTTCCTAGTATGGCAAGAAGAGTAACACCAGCAATAAGAGTTTTATATGTAACGATAAACTTCCAAAAAGGATTAGCTAATATATAAACTTGTTTTTTTATCTGCAAATCCATATTGTGGATCTTCAGGAAGAGAGGAAAAAAAATGCTCTTTACTGTCAATGGAAGGGCTAAAATCGCTTTGTTTTTTTGTGAAGAAGAATTTTCTGAAACACTTCCTACATTAAATATATCAGAAAATTCTTCGTCAATCTTATCAGAGGAAATATTGTGTTGGGGTGCTTCATATAAAACTTCAGGAACCATTATAGGTTCAATTTTTTCTACGACTTCATCTACAAGCTTACACGTATCAACTTCTGGATGAGGATTATCATTGTAGGAATTCTTTTGTACGAAAAAATTATCTCCTTTCATACCCTCAATTGCTCCTGATGAAGGTTGTATATTACTGAAGCTATCCTGATAATGTCGGGCATCATTTTTACCATCTTTCTTTTGGGTGACAGCAGATTCCCGTTCTAATGATTCTTTTTTGTGCAAATCTGGATGAGAAAAAACGCGTTTTTCTTGAGAAGGATTCTTCCGGTTAAGTGATCCACTATCTTGTGATGAAACAGAAGATGATGAAAAAAAGTTTTCTTCTTTATCGATAGAGGAAGTCCTCATTTTTTTTATTAACTGAGAAGATGGAGAAAGAGAAAGTTCACCTTCAGAAGGAGATGGATTCCTATCGCTACTCTGTTTAGATTGCACTTTATCATTTTCAAAACGTGGAGAACTAGATAATTCACCATGATTGTGAGGATTGTGAGTACTTTTATTTAATTTCTGAATATCTGAATTATTTGAAGACTGCAGATTTGCTTGCATAAGAGACGCAGTTTCTTTTTTATTAGCACTACTTTGGGCAGAGAAATAGTTGGTGCCACTGGGTAAAGAACTTTCTTTTAAAGCTTCGCTTTTTTGAATTGGTAAAGGAGATAATGTATTCAAAAATTTTTCTTCATCATCATTTATGGATGATAAATCATTTTTCTTTATAGAGGAAATTTCCGGAAAAGAAACAGCTCGCTGAGGTTCTTGATTGTTAATAGTAGGGTGTAAATCCTGAGAATTTTCTTTATTCTTAAGTGCAAATTTATTTGCTAAGTCATTTTCAAATTCTTCATCTAGAAAAGGAAAATCAAAATCACCATCCGAAAATGAACCATCAGAATTCTGAGATTCTAAAGATTCTTGGTTTGGTAAGGAGTCAAACTCTTGATTTTCATCTTGATTTAAAAATTGTGCAAGCTCCGCCAATGGATCATATTCTTCATGATCTTTTCTTTTTTCTTGCAGATATTTGCGATCATTATCGCTCATAGGCTTTCTCACATGACACTAAGGTTGAATATGACACAGTAACTAAACTCTAAGATAGTATTTTCTTCGTAACAAAATATCAAATATATTCTTAATAATTTCTATATATTTATGATTTTTCTAATGCATCTCTGTTAAAGCTTCTACCCCAATAATTTTGAGTCCTGATGATAGCACATTTATAAATGCTTGAATTAATCCTAATCTAGCTAGTGACAATTCCTCATCATCAGCTTTGATAAAACGTAAATAAGGGTTGTCATTACCTTTATTCCAATGCCCATGGAAATTTGAGGCAAGATCATAAAGATAAAATGCTAAACGGTGTGGTTCTTTGTAAATGATAGCTTGTTCAATAATACGTGGATATTCAGCTAATTTACGGATCAGTGAAATTTCAGTGTTATCTGATAGTTTATCGAGATGTTTAATTGTAACATCACTTGAGAAATTGGTTGTCTGAAGATTTTCTTGTGCTTGACGAAGAACAGAATGGCAACGTGCACTTGCGTATTGTACATAAAAAATGGGGTTATCTTTTGATTGTTCTGTTACTTTTGCTAAATCGAAATCAAGAGGCATTTCACATTTGCGGTAAAGCATCATAAAACGTACAGGGTCAGGACCAACTTCCTTCACTACATCATGAAGAGTGATAAATGAGCCTTCTCTCTTAGACATACGCACTGGTTGGCCATCACGAAAAATTCTAACTAATTGGCACAAAAAAACAGTTAACTTTGCTTTATCTCCAGCAATTGCTTTTGCTACCGCTTCAAGTCGTTTTACGTAGCCACTATGATCAGCTCCTAAGACGTAAACCATATCATCAAAGTGGCGCTTAAATTTATCATAAAAATATGCAACATCAGCAGCAAAGTAGGTATAAGAGCCATCAGATTTAACCAAGACTCGGTCCTGATCATCACCAATATCAGTTGAGCGGAATAAGATTTGCTCATGTGCTTCCCAATTTTCTACGATTTGTCCTTTAGGGGCTGACAATACACCCCTATAAGCATGATTTTTAAGAGTGAGATTATCAATTGTATCCTTAATAGCTTGTGCATTACTGGCATAAAGTCTTTTTTCTGAAAAAAAGACGTCATGGCAAATGTTTAAAGCAGCAAGATCTTGACGAATCATTGCCATCATCGCATCCACAGCACGTTCTTTAACGATAGATAAAGCTTTATCACTATCCATGGCAAGTAGTTTGTCGCCAAACTCTTGAGCGAGTGATTGCCCCAATGGTATAAGATAGTCACCAGGGTACATACCTTCTGGAATTTTATGGATCGTTTCTCCTAAAACTTCACGATAGCGCAGCAGTACGGAATGAGCGAGAGTTTCAATTTGTTGACCGGCATCATTGATATAATATTCTCTGGTAACGTCATAATCAGCAAACTGAAGTAAATTAGAGAATACGTCACCAATAACAGCACCTCGACAATGTCCAATATGCATTGGACCTGTTGGGTTTGCGGACACATACTCAACATTAACTCGTTTGCCTTTTCCCATTGTCAAGCGACCATAATCTGTACCGGATTCAATTATCGACTTCAGCACATCGTACCAAAAGGATTGAGTCAATTTGATATTAATGAATCCAGGGCCAGCAACATCGATACAGTCAATAGAATGATCGTTTTTTAAAAGAATTAAAATTTTTTCTGCGAGCACACGCGGACTCAATCCGACAGATTTTGCAAGAACCATAGCAGCGTTTGTTGAAAGATCACCATGTGCAGGATCACGTGGAGGATCAACTGTAATCTTTGATAGATCTAAATGTTCATTATTTTTTCCTTTTATATCAGATAGTTCAATTGATCTTTTAATTTTTTTCTCAAAGTTTTTAAAAACATTCATATTCAAATTCCGCGCTACATTGAAACCAGTTAAACGAAATTGTCTAGTCGGTCAAATAATCGCCGATATTCTCGTAAAGCATAATGGTCAGTCATACCCGATAAAAAATCAGAAATGAGGTGCACACGTTCTTTTTCATTTAAATGGATCGTCTTGTCGTACCAATTTTCTGGCATGAGATTTTGGTTTTCATAATAACAGTTAAATAATTTTTGTACGATATGTTTCGCTATATTACGATGTTTGAGAACTTGATTATGGTAGTAAAGATTCTTGAAAAGAAAATCTTTTAGCTGCTTTTCTTTTAAAGCCATTATAGGAGAAAAAGTAATAATGGCTTGTTCTGCTCGACGAACATCATTTGTATTCTGAGGCTTGAGAAGAGCTAAATTTTTGTGTGCCTGTTGGATTACATCTTCAACCATGACTGTTATTTGCTTCCTCACCAATTCATAACCACGCCGAGTCTGATCAAGTTGTGGGTATTTTTCTTCGATATCATTCAATAATGGAGCAGTAAGTGAAACTGTTTTGAATTGGTTCAGTGTTAAATAGCGTGAACGTAAACCATCATCAATATCATGCGCATTGTAAGCAATATCATCAGCAATGGCAGCACATTGTGCTTCTAACCCAGCAAAGCAATCAAGCTCAAGATCATGATCTGCATTGTACTGCATAATATAGGTAGGAATATTTTTGTTTTTAGAATGCGATCCTAAAAGAGGTCCATTATGCTTTACAAGACCTTCTAAAGTTTCCCAGGTAAGATTTAGCCCCGTAAAATCTGCATAGCGTTGTTCAAGTTTTGTAACTATGCGCAACGTTTGTGCATTATGATCGAAACCACCATAAGAAACCATTAATTCATCAAGGGCTTCTTCTCCTGCATGACCGAAAGGAGGATGTCCTAAATCGTGAGCAAGGGCAATAGCTTCAGCCAGATCTTCATCGAGGTATAATGCACGTGCCAGTGTTCGTGCAATTTGAGAGACTTCAATTGAATGGGTAAGACGAGTACGATAATGGTCACTTTCATCGGTGATGAATACTTGTGTTTTATGTTTGAGACGTCTGAATGCATTGGAGTGAATGATACGGTCTCTGTCTCGTTGAAAAGGTGTACGTATGTTGCTAGAATTTTCATAAAACAGTCTTCCACGGCTTGTTTGTGGATTTGTGCTATATATTGACCGAAATTGGTTTTTTGTGTTGCTGATATCCATTGAAAATTGCTTATTCTCGCTTTAAGTGTAGGTAATTTATTTTTCGTTGTCCGCCTAAGATATTCTTTCTTGGTGGTCTAGTGCAAGGGTATATAAAGATGACTGTGGATATATCAGATTCGGCTGTTAAACGAATTGCACAGATACTTTCAAATGAGCCTGATAAGGTGGCATTGCGTGTTTCTGTTGAAGGAGGAGGTTGTTCAGGTTTTTCTTACAAATATAATTTAGTTCATGCGCGTGAAGAAAACGATTTCGTTTTTGAAAAAGATGGGGCTGTAGTTTTGATTGATTCGATCTCCCTTCCTTTTATGGAAGGAGCAAGGATTGATTTTGTTGATGATCTTTTAGGACAGTATTTCCAAATACAGAATCCCAATGCTATTTCACAATGCGGATGTGGTGTGAGTTTTTCAATCTAAGCTCTCCAGTGCGCAGTATTGCTCTTGAAAAGATTACTATCTTAGTTAACAATGGAGGAATGGGTATTTTTTCTGAAAGATTATGTCGAGTTTTATGGTTAACAATAGTATCTCTTTTATTGTGGGGGGGTGTTGCTGTGTTTTCTGGAGAAAGGGGAAAGAAGAATTTGCAACATGAATATTCAGAGGTTTTTGATCTGTACGCCCAAGGTCATGGGAAAGAATCTTTTGCTTCTCAGGCTAAGTTAGTTATGCATGCCCAATTAATCAACGATAGTGAGAATATTACTGAAGGACTTGTATGGAGAGTTTATAGCTCTGTTATGGAAAGTAGTAATGAGTTACCTTTGGTTGCGAGTTTTGAAGGAGGGAGTGCGCATTTTGATTTAGAAGCAGGGAGCTATGTTATTCACGTTTCATTCGGTCGTGCAAGTTTAATACGCCGTGTGAATCTCGAGGGTGGGCAAAGGCTTGTCGAAAATTTTAATCTAAATGCCGGTGGTGTCATTTTAGATAGTGGGGTTCTTGATGGTAAGGTTAATGAAAAGGAACTGCACTTTGCTATATACGAAAGCACAAAAGCAATGGATGATACTGATGCTATTGTATCTAATATAAGGCCTAAGTCACTTGTACGCTTGAAAGCTGGCTACTACCACGTTGTATCTTATTATGGTTCAGTTAATGCTGTTATACGTTCTGATATTCAGGTAGAAGCAGGGCAAATTACTGAAGCAACCCTTCAGCATCAAGCTGCTCAAATTCTGTTGAAATTGGTACGACAAGAAGGAGGAGAGGCATTAGCAGATACGAGTTGGTCTGTTATTAATAACTCTGGGGATATTATTTATGAAACTGTTGGCCCCTATGTCTCTCTTGTATTAGCTGAGGGTGACTATATTGCCATTGCAAAGAATAAAGAGCAGATTTATCAAAAAGATTTTTCAGTTACATCAGGTCGTGACGAGGATGTGAGCGTCATAGCAGATGTAAATAGCATAAAAAAAGTTAATGAAGCAATCAATTAGGTAGCACGCTAGTTATCATTGGAGATGGATTTAAGATTTTGGTGATAGAATTTTCAGTTTTGAGCGTATTTTTCGCAGGTGCATTGTCCTTTTTATCTCCGTGTGTTTTACCATTGGTTCCACCTTATTTGTGCTATATGGCAGGTGTGAGCATTAGTGATTTGCGTTTGTCTAAACAAGAAGGAAAAGGATCAGTACGTCTAGTTCTTTTATTTTCAGTCATTGCATTTATATTTGGATTTACAACTGTTTTTGTTGCGTTGGGTGCAAGTGCGAGCACAATTGGTAGGTTTGTTGGCTACTATCGTGATTTGTTGGCAATAGTTGCAGGGATAATTGTTATTATTTTTGGTTTAAATTTTCTGGGTCTCATAAAAATTAATTTTTTATTTCAGGAGGCACGTATTCAGACGTATAAAACGCCTTCAGGGCCTTTAGGGGCTTATATTATTGGTTTGGCTTTTGCATTTGGTTGGACACCCTGCATTGGACCAATTTTGGGACCAATTATAACTCTTGCAGGAACAAAAAAGACTGTGTTTGAAGGTGCTACGCTCTTGGGGGTTTATTCTTTAGGGCTTGCAGTTCCTTTTGTCCTGGCAGCGTTATTTTCAGGTAGCTTTATGCGATTTTTAGGATTTTTTCGTGTTCATTTAGGAAAAGTTGAAAAGATTATCGGTTTTTTTCTCGTTATCACGGGCATTTTATTTTTAACAGGTTATATGCAAAATTTTTCATTTTGGATTTTGGACAATTATCCCACGTTAGGTAATATCGAATCTTTCGGTTTGTCTGACGTAATCGATTTATTTAATTTTTGAGTGATTTTATGGCTAGGAGCTGTCTTTCTATTATTCTTGCAGCGGGTGAAGGGACACGTATGAAATCGTCTCTTCCAAAGGTTCTTCATAAGATAGCTGGATTACCACTCGTATGTCATGTAATAAACCAAGTAAAATTAGTAGGTTCTTCACAATTAGCAGTAGTTGTAGGATCTGGTGCAGAAGAGGTTACAAGGGTTGTTCAGTCTTTTGTAAAAGATACAATGATTTTTGAACAAAGAGAGCGTTTGGGTACCGCTCATGCTGTTTTGTCCGCTCGCTCAGTTTTGGAAAAAGCAATTGATGATGTTTTAATTGTTTTTGGTGATACCCCCTTAATAGACTGTGATTCACTAGAACAGATGCGTGTGCTTCTTGCCAATGGAGCGGATGTTGTAGTAGCTGGTTTTCACGCAGATGATCCTACGGGTTACGGTCGTCTTATGATGGAAGACAATAAACTTATTGCTATTACAGAGGAAAAAGATGCGACTGCTGAAGAGAAAAAAGTGTCTTTTTGTAATGGTGGGATGATGGCAGTTAACGGGAAGTGTATAATTTCCCTTTTAGAAAAGATCAGTAATAACAATGTAAAAAAAGAGTACTACCTAACGGAGATTGTTTCTGTTGCATCGCGTGAAAATTTAAATGTTCAAGTAATAGAAGTTTCTTCTGAAAATATCATTGGTGTGAATAATTGTTATGAGCTTTTTGAAGCTGATACTATATGGCAAAGACGCAAAGCGCGTGATCTTATGCTTTCTGGAGTTACGATATTAAGGCCAGAGACTACTTATTTTTCTTATGATACAGAAATTGAACCAGATGTTGTAATCGAGCCAAATGTTTATTTTGGACCTGGAGTAAGAGTAAAATCTGGTACAGTAATTCGTGCTTTTAGCTATTTAGAAGGGGCGATTATTGGCAAAGATGCACAGGTAGGTCCTTACACGCGTTTACGTCTTGGAACAGAGTTATCCAGGTTTGTTAAGGTTGGGAATTTTTGTGAGCTTAAGCAAGCAAAAGTTGGAGAATATAGCAAAATTAATCATTTAAGCTATGTTGGTGATGCAGAAATTGGTGCCCACACTAATATTGGGGCTGGCACAATTACTTGCAATTATGATGGTTTTAACAAACATAAAGTTATTATTGAGGATAGTGTTTTTGTTGGTTCTAATTCAGCACTTGTTGCTCCACTGGCTATTGGGAGAGGGGCTTATATAGCTTCAGGGAGTGTTGTTACAGAAAACGCACCTATAAACAGTGTTGTTTTTGGTCGTGCGCGGCAGGTAACGAAAGAAAATCGTGCAACAAAATTGTGTGAGCGTTTATCAAAAAATAAGCAGAAAAAATGATATTTAAGTCTATTTTTAAATTTTATTTAAGTTCAGTAATAAAATAGAGACGGTTATATTGTTCCTTATTCGTAAAGGAATTTCAACTTTGAGATAAAGTTAGCGTAATTGTTTTAAATATCTTTATAGATCGAAGATGTAGATCGGAGTTTTCTAATGTGCGGAATTATTGGAGTCCTTGGGAACAAGCCTGTTGCATCGCGTCTTATTGAAGGTTTGAAGCGCCTTGAATATAGAGGGTATGATTCATCTGGTTTAGCGATGCTGCATGATGGAGATCTTCATCGAGTCCGGGCTGAAGGGAAGATTGTTAATTTAGAAGAAAAATTAAAATTAATTCCCTTGGAAGGGAATGTAGGGATTGGTCATACACGTTGGGCTACACATGGGGCAGCTGTGGAACGAAATGCCCATCCTCATATGACTAAACAGCTCGCAGTTGTTCATAATGGTATTGTTGAGAATTTTGCAGAATTGCGAAGGGAATTAATTGAAGATGGCTATGTTTTTGAAACAGAAACCGATACGGAAGTTATTGCTTATCTAATTACGCATTCTCTAAAATTAGGTCTTTCGCCACGGGACGCGACATATACAAGTTGTAAGAGATTGCGAGGTAGTTTTGCTATTGCCCTTATTTTTGAAGGGAAAGAAGATTTGATGATAGCTGTTCGTTCTGGGCCTCCCTTAGCGATTGGTTATGGTGAAGGAGAGTTTTTTATAGGGTCAGATGCAGTGGCTTTATCCTCATTTACGGATCGTATAAGCTATATGGAAGATGGTGATCTTGCGGTCATTATGCATGAAGGAGTAACAATTTACGATGCAAATAATCAGTTAGTAAAACGTCCTGTTACGACATCATTGTTTGATGGAGCGCTACTTGTCTCTAAAGGAGGGCACCGTCATTTTATGCGTAAAGAAATATTTGAACAACCTGAAGTTATTTCTCATACGTTGGCACGTTATCTCGATCTTGAAAATCATACAGTTCGTCTATGTGAAAATTTTATAAATTGGAAAAATATTAATCGATTATTGTTTGCAAGTTGTGGAACAGCTTATTATTCAACGCTTGTTGCACGTTACTGGTTTGAAAATTTTGCTTCTTTAAGTGTTGATAATGATGTGGCTTCTGAATTTCGTTATAGGGAACCGCCTATAGCGAGTGATGCATTATCGGTATTTGTCTCTCAGTCCGGAGAAACAGCAGATACGTTGGCGTCTTTGCGTTATTGTAAGGATTTGGGTATGAAAACGGCAACGATTGTCAATGCTATGCAATCAACGATGGCAAGAGAGGCTGATTTTGTTTTTCCAATATTGGCAGGGCCAGAAATTGGTGTTGCATCAACAAAAGCTTTTATGTGTCAGTTATTAACGCTTGCTTCAATTGCACTTTATGCAGCAAAACAACGAGGATTTCTTCCAGAGATAGTAGAACAGCAATTTGTCCAGCAATTAGTCAAAGTACCTAAAATTTTAAATGAAGTTTTAAAACTGGATGAAAAAATTAAGAAAATTTGTCGTGATTTGGTTAGTGCAAAAACTGTTCTATATCTCGGACGTGGTACTTCTTATCCAATTGCTTTAGAAGGGGCACTAAAACTAAAAGAGTTATCTTATATTCATGCAGAAGGTTATGCGGCGGGTGAATTAAAACACGGACCGATTGCATTAATTGATAAGGAAACTCCAGTTATCATCGTTGCTCCTTATGATAAATGGTTTGAAAAGACTTGTTCTAATATGCAGGAAGTCGCTGCACGTAATGGCCGGATCATTTTAATAACTGATAAAAGAGGGGGGGAGGCAGCATGTCTTGATTCTATAACAACGGTTATATTGCCAGAGATTCCAGAATTTATCGCGCCTATCATTTACACTTTACCTGTACAATTAATTGCTTACCATACGGCTGTTTTGTTGGGTACAGACGTTGATCAACCACGCAATTTAGCAAAATCAGTAACTGTTGAATAAATGTTTTTTAAAATTTTTTGAAAAAAGAGTTGTAAAAAAGTGCGCTCATTGGAAAAATCGTTGTTCCATTTAAGAAATTATTTTTATTTGAAATGCATCATTAAGGCGATGAATATGAGCGTTGTTTTTACTAAAGGCGGATGAGTAATTTTCAGTAACATCTACTCTTTGTACTGTTTTTACGAGTCATTTTAGTAAAATATCTTTATGTGCTTTTTTGAGGTGTCATCCTGCGCGTAAAAGTTGAAGGGCTTCGTTGTGTCCAAAAAGGTGCAAGAGAAGACGTAGGGCTTTTCCTTGTTTCGAAAAAAGACCGGCATCATGTTGTAAAAACAGACGCACATCCCTTCTTGCCATTGATAAAAGATCACCATGCACTGCAAGATTTGCTATGTGAAATTCAGGTAATCCGGATTGTCGTGTTCCTAATAATTCGCCTTCACCCCGTAGACACAAATCTTTTTCAGCAATTTTAAAACCATCTTCTGTGTTACGCATGATATTAAGACGTGCTGCTGCCATTTTGGTTAGTGGAGTTTTGTAGAGCAAGACACAAGAGGATTTTTTATTTCCACGTCCAACGCGTCCGCGTAATTGGTGTAATTGTGCAAGTCCAAAATGTTCCGCATGTTCAATGACAATGATTGAAGCATCAGGGATGTCTACTCCTACTTCAATAACAGTGGTTGCAACTAAAATACGTATTTCGCCACATTTAAAAGAGGCCATTACAGCTTTCTTTTTATCAGCAGGCATTTTGCCGTGCATCATGCCAACGTAATCTCCAAATTCTTTATGCAAGATAGCAAAACGACTTTCAATTGAGGTTAATTGGAGAGTTGTGGATTCTTCTACCAAAGGACAAATCCAATAGAGTCTTTCACCTTTTTCCAAAGCATTTGAAATTCGCTCTATGAGTTCAGAAATTTTTTCCAAAGGGAAAGTTACTGTGGTAATTGGTTGTCGTCCAAAGGGTTTTTCTGTGATTTTGGATACGTCCATATCACCAAAAGTTGTTAGTATTAGAGTACGTGGTATAGGTGTTGCGGTCATAACCAATATATCGGGGATATGGCCTTTTTCCGCGAGGGTGAGACGCTGTTGCACACCAAAACGATGTTGTTCATCAATTATAGCTAATGAAAGGTTATGATAAGTAACAGCTTTTTGTATTAGGGCATGGGTTCCTATAATGATGGAGCTTTGTCCTGACGCAATTTCATTTAAAATATTCGCACGTAATTTTCCTTTTTCCTGTCCGGTTAGTAGGGTGGTTTGCAAGCCTATTTTCTTGGCGAGAGGTGCAATTGTAGTCAAATGCTGTCGAGCTAAAACTTCTGTTGGAACCATTAAAGCTGACTGTCCAAAATTTTCAGCAATTTGTGCCATTGCCATTAATGCTACAATGGTTTTTCCTGTTCCAACATCACCTTGAAGAAGTCTTAACATGGGTTCAGATGAAGCTAAGTCGTTTTCAATTTCTCTTATTGCGTTTTGTTGTCCATTTGTTAGTTGGAATGGCAAAATTTTGATTAGTTTTTTAGTATAGGTCCCTGTTGGTGGACGAGAAATACCCGGGAGAGATTTCGTTTTTAGGCGCACAAGAGCAAGGGCTAGTTGACTGGAAAGAAATTCATCATAAACAAGGCGTTTATAGGCCGTGCTTTCCAAATTTATATCACAAGGGTCTATAGGAGAGTGGATGCGGTGTAGAGCAACAGAAAACGAAGAAAAATTTTGTTGTTTTTTTGTATCTTCATTAATCCATTCTGGTAAAAGAGGGACATGGTCAAGAGCATTTTTTATTGCAGATCTCAATGTTTTTGCTGACAATCCAGAAGTAGAAGGGTAGATGGGCTCGATGAGAGGTATGTTAGTTAATGGTTCATCACTAAAAATCACATGATCAGGGTGAGCCATGGATAATTGTCCATTAAATCGCTCGACTTTACCGGATACAATGATTGTCTTTCCCTCAGGGAATCTTTTTTCTAGCCAAGAGCGCTTAGCGTGAAAAAAAAGCAAGATTATTATACCTGTTTTGTCATGACAGATGATGCGATAGGGTGATCTGCTATGCTTGCTCGGTGGTGGTTGATGTTGGTCGATGATAATCTCAAGAGTAACAATCGTTCCTTCTTTTGCAGAGGCAATGTTTGGTCTTGCTCTGCGGTCTACAACGGTATGGGGCATCAACTGAAGTAAGTTAATAAGCTTAAGTTCGTGTTGTGCAGGGTTAATATTTAAAACTTTAGCAAATAGTGAACATGTTTTTGGATTGAGACCCGGAAGGGTGTGAATGGGAGACAAAAGAGGAAGGATAAGGTTTAAACACATAGGGGAAAATCTCAATTGTGTTTTTTATTTTTCAGTTTTTTAGGCACTGAATGATGAATCATTTAAGATGCAAAAAGGATATCACACCATTCACACCGTATTTAAATTTACGTTTCACAAGAAATCACAGGTAGCAAAAATAGATATTAATATAAATAGCTGCTATTACTATTAGTATTGTTTCTAGATGTTTTTATGTGAATATCTTGAACATAGCTCATGAATAAAGCTAGAATGTATCATCGGATGTGTAATGATACCCAAGTTACGTAAAATTTTATATAGGTAATGTATAAAAGTTTTTGCTTAAGAGGATTATAGATTCCGATTGTAATTTGGTTTTTATTTCGGGGCAGGAAATTGTAGAGTGCTAAAAAAAAGAGCAACATAACCAGTAAAAATAAACAATTTCCTCGGTTTATTCATCTGAGGGTACATTCGGCTTATTCGCTTCTTGAAGGAGCTTTAAGAACGGAGCAGATTGTTCAATATGCGGTTTCTGATTATGCTCCGGCGATAGCTATTACAGACACGAATAATTTATTTGGTGCATTAGAATTTTCTCAATATTGTTTTTCTCATGGTATTCAACCCCTCATTGGATGCCAACTTGCTGTTGATTTTGACGATAACGACGATTATTCACGTTTGACAGATAAATACAGATATCCTTCAGATTTTTCTTCTATTGTTCTTTTTGCTGCCAGTGATGTAGGTTATGCTCATTTGGTGCGTCTCGTGAGCCGTGCTTATCTTGATAAACGTGATACTGATCCTCCCCACATAAGAGCTGATTGGTTGTTATCACATAATGAGGGGATAATTGCTTTGACTGGCGGTCCAGGTGGCCCGATTAATTTATCCTTAGAACAAGATAAAAGAGGATGGGCTGTTCAGTGTTTAACGAATTTGAAGAAAATTTTTGATAATCGCCTATATATCGAATTGCAACGTCATGGTTCTTACAATAAAAAAGTTGAGTGTGAGCTTATCGATTTAGCTTATGAACATGAAATACCTCTTGTTGCAACAAACGAATCCTTTTTTCTTGATAAAAAATGCTATGAGGCTCATGACGCATTAATGGCTGTTGCTGAAGGGCAGGTCGTTTCTAATCCAGACCGTAAACGTGTGACGCCAGATCATTATTTAAAATCACAAGATGAAATGGTTGTGTTGTTTTCTGATCTTCCAGAGGCTTTAGAAAATAGCGTTGAGATTGCGTTGCGTTGTCATGCTTTCACTCCTGTTCGCCAACCAATTCTACCTCGTTTTACAGAAAGAACTGAAGATTCAAGTTCCGCTTTAAAAGAAGAGGATAATGAATTGTTAAAACAGGCTAAAAATGGCTTAAAAGTACGTATTGAAACAATAGGCTTAGCTCCAGGATATACGATTTTAGATTATGAGAAGCGGCTTGATTACGAACTTTCAATTATTATGCGCATGCAGTTTTCTGGTTATTTTCTTATAGTTTCTGATTTTATAAAGTGGGCAAAATCTCGTGATATTCCTGTTGGTCCAGGTCGTGGTTCTGGGGCTGGTTCACTTGTTGCTTATGCTTTAACTATTACTGATGTTGATCCGTTACGTTTTTCTCTCTTATTTGAACGTTTTTTGAATCCGGATCGTGTTTCGATGCCAGATTTTGATATTGATTTTTGTCAAGATCGACGTGAAGAGGTTATTCGTTATGTGCAAGAAAAATACGGTTATGATCAGGTAGCTCAAATTATTACATTTGGTAAATTGCAAGCACGTGCAGTATTACGTGATGTCGGTAGAGTTTTAGAAATTCCCTATCGTCAAGTAGATTATTTGACGAGGTTGGTTCCTGCTGTACCTGGAAACAATGTTGAATTAGCACAAGCTATTAAAGATGAACCAAAATTTAAGGAAGAGGCAAAAAAAGACCCTACTATAGGTCGTATGTTAGATATAGCCTTACAGCTTGAAGGTCTTTATCGCCACGCGTCGACGCATGCCGCAGGTATTGTGATTGGTGATAGACCTTTATCCGAGATTGTGCCGATGTATCGCGATCCACGCTCTGATATGCCTGTAACTCAATTTAATATGAAATATGTTGAGAAAGCTGGGCTAGTAAAATTCGATTTTCTTGGTTTAAAAACACTTACTGTTCTAAAAATGGCTGTCGATTTTGTTGCACGAAAGAACATAAAAATCGATTTATCTCATATTTCTTTCGATGATCAAACTACCTATGCCATGTTAGCACGTGGTGAGACTGTTGGTGTATTTCAAGTTGAAAGTGCTGGTATGCGCAAGGCACTTATTGGTATGAAACCAGATCGTATTGAAGATATTATTGCGCTTGTAGCACTTTATCGTCCTGGTCCGATGGAACATATTCCAGTGTATAATGCCTGCAAACATGGAAAGGAAGAGATTGCCTCTATTCATCCTAAAATAGATTATTTGATTAAAGAAACTCAAGGCGTCATTATTTACCAAGAACAAGTAATGCAAATAGCTCAAGAACTTTCTGGTTATTCTCTTGGAGAAGCAGATTTGCTGCGTCGAGCTATGGGAAAAAAATCCGTGAAGAGATGCAAAAACAGCGAGTACGTTTTTGTAAGCGGAGCCGTTAAGAGTGGGATTGATGAAGAGCAAGCGGATGTCATATTTGATCTCTTAGCAAAATTTGCAGATTATGGTTTTAATAAATCGCATGCTGCTGCATACGCGATTTTATCCTACCAAACAGCTTACATGAAAGCACATTATCCAGTTGAATTTTTAGCAGCTTCTATGACATATGATATGACAAACACTGATAAATTAAATGATTTTCGGTGCGAAGCATTAAGGCTAGGAATTGAAGTTGTTAAACCTTGCGTGCAAACGTCTCATCGTGTTTTTGAAGTGGGAGAAAATTGTATTTATTATTCTTTGGCTGCTATTAAAGGTGTCGGTGATTCAGTAGTTGATCATATTGTGGCTTGCCGTGGGGGCAAGCCTTTTAAAGATTTAGAAGATTTTTGTGAACGCATTGATCCTCGCATTGTCAATAAGCGTGCGATGGAAGGGTTGGTCTATTCTGGAGCTTTGGATTGTTTTGGTATTGCGCGAGAAGTTTTACTAGCAAATCTTGGAATGTTGAGTGCGCGCGCTGTTCGTATTTGTGATAATAATTTTAGTGGTCAGACTGATATATTTGAAATGGTGGATGGTCCGAAGGAACCATTTATTTTGACGCAAGCACCGGCTTGGTCTTTGGCAGAAAGAATGTACAATGAATTTCAGGTTATAGGTTTTTATTTTTCCGCCCATCCTCTAGATGAGTATCAAACAATTCTTGCTAAAAAACGTGTTCAGACTTGGAGTAGTTTTGCCAGTGCGGTTAGGGGTGGTGCAACTGCTGCTCGACTTTCTGGAACTGTTTTAGCAAAGCAAATTCGCAAAACAAAGTCCGGAAAAAGGATGGGTATTATTCAATTTTCTGATATAAGTGGGCAATATGAAGCTGTAATATTTTCTGAAGGTCTTGCTCTATATGATGACATTCTACAACCTGGAAAATCTTTTGTCATTACAGTGAGTGCAGAGAATCGATCTGAGGGAATAAGCCTACGTATTGAAGCAGTTCAGTCCTTAGAAGAAGAGGCTGTACAAGATCATAAGGTGATGCGTCTCTTTATAAAAACAGTTGATGTTATTGCGCAAATTGAGAAAAATCTAAGTTTAGGCGGTAATGGAGAGGTAAGAATTATTTTAATACAAGAATATAAATCACAAGAAATTGAGATTGTACTTCCTGAGCGATATAAGGTGAATCTTCGCGTAGCACATTCTATGAAAATACTCCATGGTGTTCTTGATGTAGAGTTGAGCTAGTTAAGTAATGGTGAAATCACGTCTACATCCTGGATATTTCTAATACTTAATAAGAACGAAGACTAGCAAGTTATACGCATCTACTTGTATTTTTTATAGAACAATCAATGTCATTTAAACCATGTGATTTTTAACGCTTATTAGTTTGTGTGATATAGCTTTTTGTTAAGTTTATAGCATCGTAAGTGTAGAGCCAATCAAGGTCGGAGATAATATTTTCTGCTGTCCGGATTTTCATCATAAAGTTACGTGCAATCGCTAAAGGACCAGAGGCATGATAGACTAGTTTATTGAAGTTTACTTGTTTTTTTATGGCTGCAATGCGGGGTCTACGTATTTTTTCATAAAGTGAGACTGCTCTTTGTAGTGAAAGGTTACTGGCAGAAATAGTTTCTGCCAGTGTAGCTGCGTCTTCTATTGCCATAGAAGAGCCCTGTGCCGCAAAAGGTAAGGCTGCATGAGCGCAGTCGCCAACAAATACTTGGTTTTCCAGACCTAAAAATCTATCTTGTTTCATTTGAAACAGTGGCCAATATCTCCAGTCATCAATATGGTCAATTAATTGAAGAATTTTAGGATTCCATTTACTGAAGAGGGATTTTAACTCATTTTTTTCTCCCTTTAAATTCCATTTTTTTTCAGAATTTTCTCCATAAGTAATAGCAACAATATTAAAAGTTTTTTCTGGCTGAATAGGATAAATAACAAGATGATTGTTAGACCCTAACCAAGCGGTAATCGTTTTTGTGCTTTGTAGTAGAGGGTAGACATTTTGAGACAGATTATTAGAGGATATAGTTGCACGCCAGGCAATGAGACCACTAAAATCCGCTTTTTCGCAAAAAGGAGTTAATTGTCGTAATTTTGACCAAACACCGTCACATCCAATGAGAAGTGATGTCGTGTAAGGCTGATATTGTTGCTTTTGGGTGGAGTTTACCGTTTGTATTTCTATTACACTAGCACCGTTTATTGTAGCTTTCTTTGACGATATGAAAGCCTCTCCTATTTTGCATGTGATAAGAGGGTGTTCAATAGCAGTCTCGTATAAAATTTTTTGTAAATCAGCTCGATGAATTGTAAGATAGGGGAATTTCCAGCGTTTTTCATAGCATTCAATAAGATCAATTTGTAAATGTGTCTTTAGTGATGTGCCATCTCTCAATTGAAGAAAATGGGGTTGAATACCTGCTTTAATTAATCTATCAAGAATTCCCCAGTGGGCAAGAATACGTGTTGCATTTGGAGTAACCTGAATGCCAGCGCCCGCAGTATCGATTTTTTTACGTTTTTCAATAACAATACTTTTAATCCCCTTGTGAGCAAGAGCTAAGGCAGAGCTCAGGCCAGCAATACCTGCACCAACAATAATGGGTGGATTATATTTCATATTGAAAAGATGATATTATGAAACATTGCTACTGTCGCTGTGGTATGCACAGCCTATCGGATTTGTTTGGTCATGTTGTAATAAATTATTATAGCGGTAAAGTGTTGAACAATAAGGACAAATTTTCTCATCAGCTGCTCCCATATCTATAAAAATATGGGGGTGATCAAACGGCTGCGTTGCGCCCACGCACATAAATTCCTTTACGCCGATTTCAATTATTTTATAACCATTATCATTTTGGAAATGGGGGATATTGTGGTCAGCCATGATACATAAGTTCCAGATAAATTATTTAAATGCCATAGTTTAGATTACATACTCTAACATTAGTTATGTTTGTAATGAAATTCACAAGAACACAAGCTTCTTTTTAAAATAATGTCGATTATATCATAACTGACGCTATATGCCTATGTTTCGTAGTAACGGTAGTGGTGTGTTTTTATTTTTGAACGCTGCTAGTTTATAAGAACGAATACGCTCTAATTGCAAAAGATAACGAAGATCTTGCTGCTGAGAACATATATGTTTTTGTATGCTGGACGCCACATACCATAATCATAATCGTTATAAGTTATTAAAGATTTTTAATTGTTAATTGCCTATTCTGAAAACAGAAGCCTATTTTCCCTTTTAACATTTGTTCAGCTTTTTGACCAAATATTTCATAACGCCAACCATTCATAGCCGGGATATTCAATGTTGTTGTGTTATTAGCAATTTTCTCTAAATCATCAGATGTTGCAATGATTTTGGCTGCAACATTATTTTCATTTGCAACTAATTTTAATAGTATCTTGAGGAGATCAATTGCTACAGCTGTTTTATTGCTGACGGGGTTGTGTTTTGGGAGAGCAGGAAGAGAGGTTATATCAACTGTCAAGCTTTCATTGATGGCTTCAATTAATGTTTGCATCATTTGTGGACGGTGCAAAATCTTGTTAACACCACGTAAACGTCCTAGCTCAGATTCATCTTTTGGTTTCTGAATTGCAATTTCAATAAGAGATTCGTCCTTCATGATATGACGGCGTGGAACATTATGCTTGCGTGCTTCACGTTCACGCCAAGCTGCTACTTTTTGTAAAACAGCAAATTCACAAGCTTTTCCAACTTTTCCTTTTACTTTTTTCCATGCCTCATTTTCTGGAATTTCATAAGTCTGTGGTGCTAAAAGAGTGGCCATCTCATCGTCCATCCAATGAGTGCGTTTATTGTTTTCTAATAGTTTTTTTAATGCGAGATAAACATCTCTAAGATAAGTAACATCAGCAAGAGCATAGAGTAATTGTTTTTCAGACAGAGGACGGTAGCTCCAGTCTGTAAAGCGCGATGACTTGTCAAGGCAATGTCCTGTACAGCGCTGTACAATTTGATCATAAGAGATAGAATCACCAAACCCACAAATTGATCCTGCTATCTGCGTGTCAAAAAGGGGAAGGGGAATGATTCTTCCTAAGTGATAAATGATTTCTATATCTTGACGAGCAGCGTGGAATACCTTGACAACTTTTTTATTAGTCATCAATTCAAAGAATGGTTGTAAATCAATACCTTGTGCTGTTGGATCAATAAGGACTGTGAGATTGGGTGATGAAATTTGAATGAGACATAATTGAGGCCAAAAAGTTGTTTCCCGAATAAATTCAGTATCAACTGTTACAAAATCAGAATCGCAAAGGGTGGCAATAGCAATTTTAAGATCTTCTGTTTGTGTAATGGGTTTCATTATTCTATTATAGCGAAAGGAGATTAAGTTATTATTATTTTCTTATAGCCTTTGTGGTCATATCTTGACAAATGGTTGCCAAAAAGCATTTGTAACGCGTATAAAAACAATTATAACAAAAGGCAAGAACTATGCACCGTTATCGCAGCCATAATTGCGCCGCTCTTCGTAAGTCTGATGTAGGAACGAAGGTTCGTCTTTCGGGATGGGTTCACCGCGTTCGTGATCATGGGAGAATTCTTTTCGTTGATTTGCGTGATCATTTCGGAATTACACAAATTGTTGTGAGTCCTGATTCTCCTGTTTTTCAACTTATTGAAAAAGTACGTTCTGAATGGGTTATTTGCGTGGGTGGAAAAGTGTGTGCACGCGCTGATGATGTTATTAACGCAACTTTACCAACAGGTGAGATTGAAGTTTTTGCTGATGAAGTTGAAATTCTTTCAAAATCTGATGAGCTTCCGTTACCTGTTTTTGGTGAGCCTGACTATCCAGAAGATATTAGATTAAAGTATCGTTTTCTTGATTTGCGTCGAGTGACCATGCATAAAAATATTATGCGCCGTACAGAGATCATTACCTCTATACGACGATTTATGCAGGACAGTGGTTTTACAGAATTTACGACTCCACTTTTAACAGCTTCTTCACCGGAAGGAGCACGCGATTTTTTAGTTCCAAGTCGTATTCATCAAGGGAAATTTTATGCGCTGCCTCAAGCACCCCAACAGTATAAGCAATTATTAATGATATCTGGTTTTGATCGCTATTTTCAAATTGCTCCGTGTTTTAGAGATGAGGATCCACGGGCTGATCGCCTTCCTGGGGAATTTTATCAGTTAGATCTTGAAATGAGTTTTGTTGAGCAAGAAGATGTTCTTACAATAATGGAACCCATTATACGTTCTATTTTCGAAGAATTTGCGGACGGAAAATCTGTAACAAAAAAGTTTCCTCGAATTGCATATGATGAAGCAATACGAAAATATGGTACAGATAAACCTGATTTGCGTAATCCTATTATTATGGAGGATGTTTCTCATCATTTTTATGATTC
Source organism: Bartonella ancashensis (assembly GCF_001281405.1). Classification (NCBI taxonomy): domain Bacteria; kingdom Pseudomonadati; phylum Pseudomonadota; class Alphaproteobacteria; order Hyphomicrobiales; family Bartonellaceae; genus Bartonella; species Bartonella ancashensis. Next base: position 985,873 of record NZ_CP010401.1, read on the forward strand.
TGGTTTTAAAGTTTTTTCTCAAATTTTGGCTAATGATGAGAATGCGCAGGTATGGGCTATTCCTGCCAAAACAGGTGGAAATCGCGCTTTTTGTGATCGCATGAATGGGTGGGCTCAAAGTGAGGGACAGCCAGGTCTTGGGTACATTTTTTGGCGTAAAGAAGATGAGAATTTTGAAGGAGCTGGTCCTATTGCAAAGAATATAGGTTCTCAAAAAACTGAAGCTATTCGTATGCAACTTGGGCTTGAAAAGGGGGATGCTTGTTTTTTTGTGGCAGGAAATCCCAAAAAATTCACATCTTTTGCTGGTGCTACACGTACTCGAATAGGAGAGGAATTAAATTTCATTGATGGAGAATGTTTTTCTTTTGCGTGGATTGTTGATTTTCCATTTTTTGAATGGAACGAAGATGAGAAAAAAATTGATTTTGCACATAACCCTTTTTCAATGCCTCAGGGAGGAATGGATGCTGTTAATCACAAAGATCCCCTCACTCTTAAAGCTTTCCAATATGATCTTGTTTGTAATGGTTATGAGATTGCATCAGGGGGGATTCGTAATCACTTACCTGAAATGATGCTTAAAGTTTTCGAGTTGGCTGGTTTTTCTAAGGAAGTTGTAGAAGAACGTTTTGGCGCTTTATACCGTGCATTTCATTATGGCGCTCCACCACACGGTGGTATGGCAGCCGGTATCGATCGCATTGTTATGCTTTTGCAAGGTGCAAAAAACTTACGTGAAGTTTCTTTATTTCCAATGAATCAGCAGGCTCTTGATTTGTTAATGAACGCTCCATCTGATGTTTTTTCTTCACAATTGAGTGATTTAGGAATTCGAATTTTTCCTACTGCTTAAAATAGTTAACAATAACTGATTAAATTTCATATATATATATATAATCCCAGAGAAGAGTATCTATTTTTATAAGTTTGATTTAAAAAATTCTTCATTTTTTGTATGTGAGGTTAGGTACAATTTAAATATGAAAGGTATTTTCTTGCTGCAATGGCCAATGAAATAAAAGAATTTTCTGATAAGGAACGTATTGAGTCAATAGAGCTACATTCTGCTTTACAAGAGCGTTACCTTTCTTATGCTCTTTCTACGATTACACATCGCGCATTGCCTGATGTACGTGATGGATTAAAGCCTGTTCATCGACGTATTATTTATGCAATGCGCTTATTAAAGTTATATCCTGGACAATCTTATGCTAAATGTGCTCGGATTGTGGGGGATGTTATGGGAAAATTTCATCCTCATGGCGATTCCTCTATTTATGATGCATTAGTTCGTTTAGCTCAAGATTTTGCAGTTCGTTATCCATTGATTGATGGACAAGGAAATTTTGGTAATATTGATGGGGATAATGCTGCAGCTATGCGTTATACAGAAGCGCGTATGACTGAGGTTACAGAGCTATTGCTCGAAGGAATCAATGAAAATGCTACAGATTTCCGTTTAACCTACAATGAAGAAGATGAAGAACCTACCGTTTTACCTGGAGCTTTTCCAAATCTTTTGGCTAATGGTTCTTCGGGTATTGCCGTTGGTATGGCGACATCTATTCCTCCACATAATGTTGCTGAATTATGTGATGCGGCGCTGCATTTAATTTCTTATCCTGATGCCAACCATAAGGATCTAAATAGGTTTGTATTGGGGCCTGATTTTCCAACCGGTGGTGTTTTGATTGAGCCACCTGAAAATATTGAAGAATCTTACCGTACAGGGCGTGGATTCTTTCGATTACGTTCACGTTGGCATCAGGAAGTAGGTAACCGTGGTTCTTATGTAGTGGTTGTTACTGAAATTCCATATCAAGTACAAAAATCTCGCCTTATCGAAAAAACAGCAGAGCTATTAATTGCAAGACGTTTGCCTATGCTTGAAGAGATTCACGATGAATCAGCAGAGGATATTCGTATAGTTCTCATACCTAAAAATCGTACAATTGATCCCGAACTTTTGATGGAATCACTTTTTAAATTAACTGATTTTGAAGTTAGATTTCCTCTTAATCTGAATGTTTTAACTTCAGGAAAGATTCCTAATGTCCTTTCTTTACGTGAGACTTTACAGCAGTGGCTTGAACATCGTAAAGAAGTTCTTATTCGTCGCTCAAATTACAGACTTAGTCAAATTGAATGCCGATTAGAAATTCTTCATGGATATCTTGTTGCATATTTAAATCTTGATCAAGTGATTCAGATTATTAGAGAAGAAGATGAACCTAAAAGAAAGCTTATTGCATATCTTAAGCTGACAGAAAATCAAGCTGAAGCTATCTTAAATATGAGGTTGCGTTCTTTACGTAAACTTGAAGAATTTGAGATTCGTAAAGAATTTGAAGCTCTTAAAGCTGAAGAAGCTAATTTACAGACTTTGTTGGCCTCTGATGCACAGCAGTGGAAAATGGTTTCAGAAGAAATTATGAAGGTTCGCGAAAAATTCAGCGGCAACACTCTTTTAGGAAGAAGACGTACAAAGTTTGGAGAAGCACCAAAGCGTGATATTGATGATATTCATCAAGCAATGATCGAGAAAGAACCCATTACCATAGTTATTTCTGAGAAAGGATGGGTACGCGCTTTAAGAGGGCATTTACATGATTATAAAATTCTTTCTTTTAAAGAGGGAGATTGCTTGAAATTAGCGTTTCCAGCCTGCACAACAGACAAGATTATAATAGTGAGTACTGGTGGAAAGTTTTTTACTGTTAGTGCAAATACCTTACCAAAAGGGCGAGGACATGGTGAGCCGGTTCGTATCTTAGTTGATATGGGGGATGAGCATGATATTTTGACAGCTTTTGTACATGATCCACGGAGAAAATTACTTTTAGTTTCGTCTTATGGAGATGGTTTTATTGTTTCCGAGAGAGGGATTATAGCGAATACCAAAAAGGGGAAGCAAATTATGCAGGTAAAATCTCCAGGTCAGGTGAGGCTTTGTGTCCCTGTAAAAGGAGATCATGTTGCAGTAATTGGCGAAAATCGTAAAATGCTCATTTTTTCTGTTGAACAAATACCTGAAATGAATCGTGGTAAAGGTGTTCGTCTGCAACGTTTTAAAGATGGTGGTGTTATTGATGCCAAAACATTTAATTTGTCGGAAGGATTAAGCTGGCAAGACACAGCTGAGCGCACTTTTAATCGTCGAGCTGACGAGCTTATAGAGTGGATGGGTGTCCGTGCTGGGGCAGGGCGTTTGCTTCCAAAAGGCTTCCCTAAGTCTGGAAAATTTACTGGCTAGTGATTAATAAAGAATACTCGTTTAGATCATTAGTATAGAGAAGGATAAGCTATTTAAGTTTACCTCTTAAATAAGAAAGGGTAAGAAATCTTCATTTTTGAGAAGCATTTTGCATAAATAAGCATCCACGTTCAGCCCACAAAATAAGAAGAATCGCAATAAAACTTAGAAAAAAGAATCCTGCTGAATTGGGGATTGTTGTGTCATCAAATTGTTGTGCAACGAGAAAACCGAGAACTGTAGCAATAGATGTTTGAAGACAGCCAGAAACAGAAGATGCTGTCCCAGCAATTTTTCCAAGAGATTCGAGTGCAAGAGTGTTAAAATTTGCTATAATTCCTCCGCACGTAAACATAATAAAGCTATAAAGCATCATATAATAATAAAAGGGAACAACTCCGTCTGTCAATAATGATGAAACGAACCAAACACATGAAACCGAAGAAAATAATAGAAGCATGCTATGAGCAATAAAGCGAATTCCAAGAGTCATAACAAGACGGGAATTGAAAAAAGCTGCTATAACCTGAAATATAGTAGCAGTTGCAAAAGCGACTGGAAACCAGACGCCTAGATTATAAATTCCATCGTATACCTGTTGAGACGTATTAATAGAGGCAAAAAATGCAACCCATAACAATAGAAGTTGCAAGGGTGTAACAAAGCGCGTTTCGGTCACTGATAACAGACCAGAGGTTTTTTTTACAGAAGAAAAGGAGAGGGATGTTTGTGCGTACAAGGTTTCAGGTAAGCGCAGATAAACCCAAATCATAAGTCCAAGGCTTGTGATTCCCATAATCATGAAGATAAGTTTCCAGTTTCCAAAAAACAAAATAATCTGCCCTACTGTTGGTCCGAGCATCGCAACGATAAGAAAAATCATCATAACCATGGACATAACTTTTGCCATTTTTTTACCATCATACAGATCACGTACCATAGCAGTTGTGAGGACGCGCATGACGGCTCCTCCCACACCCTGTAAAAGGCGTAAAAGCAGTAATACATGAAAATTTGATGTAAGTGCGCATGCAATAGATGCAAAAGAGTACAGTGCAAGCCCTATGAGGACGAGGCTACGTCGACCGTAGCGATCGCTTATTGGCCCAAAAAATATCTGTGTAATTCCGAAGCTTATAAGGTAACAAGAAATGATATAATGTTGGTCATTCTCATTTGCAACATGAAAGTCGGTTAAAATGTCTTTGGTAGCTGGCAACATAATGTCGATAGCTATGGAGTTTATGGCCATCAATGCTGCAATGATAACAATAAACTCTTTGTATCCAATCGCTCTCTTAATTAGATCTATATGTTTTTGTTCTTCGATAAGATATGACATGCGTGCTCATCCTCAAAAAAATCTCGACTGAACAACGCTTTTTAAAGAGCTGAATAAAATCAGAGACATTAAGACATATTAAAGGGGATACCATTTTCACTTAGTAGTTTTTGCAACTCACCACTTTGAAACATTTCTTTGATAATATCACAGCCACCAATAAATTCCCCTTTGATGTAAAGCTGTGGAATCGTTGGCCAATTGGAATAATTCTTAATTTCTTGACGCAACTCATCAGAATCTAGAACATTGATCCCTTTATAATTCAATCCGAGATAATTTAAAATTTGAACAACTTGTCCGGAAAATCCGCATTGCGGAAAATCTGGCAATCCCTTCATGAATAAAACGATGTCATTCATCTTTATTTCATTATTAATAAAATCGTAGGAAGTTGTCATTTCGTTATTCTTGATATTAGGAATTAAAATTTATATTCACACTAGATGCACTCTTAAATCGTATTGGTGCAGTGAATGCAAGAAAAAATTTTAAATTATTGAGGAACACTCGTTTGAATCGCTAAAGCGTGAAGTGCGTTACCCATATTTCCTCTAAGGGCATTATAGACCATTTGGTGCTGTTGAACGCGGCTTTTGCCTTGAAAACTTTCTGAAATAATTTCTGCAGCATAATGTTCACCATCTCCGGCAAGATCACGAATTGTTACTTTCGCATCTGGAATAGCTTCACAAATAAGATTTTCGATTTCGGTAGCACTCATCGCCATTATTACTCTCCTATATTTGTTGTTACAATGAACAATTCTAAACGAATGGGAATCAATAACCACTTATCCTTCATTCATAAACTCTGGAAACCAATTTTCATAAGCTTGTGTGAGCTTGGATATTGAAAGTATGAATATATCTTTTACATCAAGCTCAGAACCTCCAACTGTACCAAGCTTTGTTAAGGCAATGCCATTGATTTGTGCATATTTTTCAAGATTGTGAAGTTCTTTCGGTTTAACTGCGAGAATATAACGGCCTTGATCTTCTCCAAAGAGTTCAGCATGCTGAGGTAGCTTTTTGCTTAACTCTATTTTCATTCCTTTTTTGGCCTTAATAACCATTTCAGCAAGGGCAATTGCTAATCCCCCATCAGAAATGTCATGAACGGCATTGGTATAGCCATGGTGAATGACTTCTCGAACAAATTTACCATTTGTTTTTTCAAGTTGTAGATCTACGTGAGGCGGTGTACCTTCTGTGATGTTTAGAATGTCGCGTGCATAAACTGATTGTCCTAAATGTGATCCACAAGGACCAACTAAAATAATGACGTCTCCATTTTGCATACCATCTATTGTTGCCGTTTGTGACCAATCATCCAATATGCCAACGCCAGCTATTGTCGGTGTAGGAGGGATAGCGTTACCGTTTGTTTCATTGTATAGAGAAACGTTTCCTGAAACGATTGGAAAGTCAAGTTCTTTACAAGCCTCTCCTATACCTTGAATAGCAAGGACAAGTTGTCCCATAATTTCGGGTTTTTCAGGATTACCAAAATTAAGATTATCTGTTGCAGCTAGTGGTTTTGCTCCTGTGGCACTAATATTGCGCCAACATTCTGCAACAGCTTGTTTTCCTCCTTCATAAGGATCAGCTTCACAATAACGGGGAGTTACATCAGAAGAAAAAGCCAAAGCACGTTTTTTATTATTATCTACACGGACAACTCCTGCGTCACCTCCAGGATGAACAAGAGTGTTTCCTTGTATAAAACTATCATACTGTTCATAAACCCACCGCCGTGAACTTTGGTTTGCAGAATTAAGTAATGTTAAGAGTGCATTTCCTAAATTTTCAACTTGTTTGACATTTTCTATTCTGAGGGGTTCTTTCAGGATAGGGGCTGTCCAAGGACGGTTGTAAACAGGGGCTTCATCACCAAGTTCTTTAATTGGTAGATTAACAACTTCTTGTTTTTGATGGTACACACGAAAACGCAAATCATCTGTTGTTTTTCCAATGATGGAAAAATCAAGGCCCCATTTATAAAAAATAGCTGCAGCCTTTTCCTCCTTCTCTGGTTTTAATATCATGAGCATGCGCTCTTGACTTTCAGAAAGCATCATTTCGTAAGCTGTCATATTTTCTTCGCAAACAGGAACTTTATCAAGATCAAGAGTTATACCTAAGTTTCCTTTTGCTCCCATCTCGACTGAAGAGGATGTTAACCCTGCGGCTCCCATGTCTTGAATAGAAATAACAGCTCCCGATTCCATGAGTTCTAGGCATGCTTCAAGTAAACATTTTTCTGTAAAAGGATCACCAACTTGAACAGCTGGACGCTTTTCATTTATAGCATCATTAAACGCAGCGGAAGCCATTGTTGCTCCTCCGACACCATCACGCCCCGTTTTGGCACCAAGATAAACAACAGGCAGTCCTACCCCTTGAGCTTTTGAGTAAAAAATAGAATCTGTTTTTGTAATCCCAGCGGCAAAAGTATTAACAAGAATATTGCCGTTATAACGCTCATCGAAGTTCACTTCTCCTCCAACGGTTGGAACGCCAAAAGCATTACCGTAACCACCGATTCCAGAAACAACACCTGAGACAAGGTGACGTGTTCGAGAATGTTTTGGTGAGCCAAAGCGCAATGCATTCATAATAGCCACAGGGCGCGCGCCCATTGTAAAAACATCTCGCAGAATACCACCGACACCTGTTGCTGCACCTTGATAAGGTTCAATATAAGAGGGATGATTGTGGCTTTCCATTTTAAAAACGACACAAAGACCATCGCCAATATCGACAATACCAGCGTTTTCTCCAGGACCCTGGATGACATGTTCTCCTTGTGTTGGTAAAGTTTTAAGCCATTTTTTAGACGATTTATAAGAACAATGCTCGTTCCACATTGCAGAAAAAACACCCAGTTCAGTAAAAGTTGGTTCTCTTCCAATTAATTTTAAGATACGCTCATATTCATCATTTTTTAGGCCATGTTGTGCAATGAGTTCTGGTGTAATAGCAATATTATTACGAACGTTCATGAGTGCTTTATCCCGTTAAATTAATAAAAATAGGATTTGTGTTATTATTCCCTAAGTAACCGATTTTACTTTCGAGTTGTCAAGCTTTCAAAGAGCTTTAAGAGCTTTATAAGTTAAAATCTAGTTTGTATGTTCGTTATCAATTAAGATACAATCTTTTATAATCACTAACCTAGAAGTCCTAAGGCGCTTTGAAAAAGCAAGCGACCATCGATGCCACCATGCGCAGGTTCAATCATATTTTCGGGGTGGGGCATCATACCAAGAATATTTCCAGATTCATTTATAATTCCAGCAACATCACCAATTGATCCGTTAGGATTTGTATCTTCTGCATAGCGAAAAACAATTTGTCCATTGTCTTCCATTTTTTTAAATATATCCTCGTCTGCAAAATAGTTACCGTCATGATGTGCTACAGGGCAACGAATAATTTGCCCTTCAGAATATCCCTGGGAAAATCTTGTATCTGCATTAGTAATTTTAAGTTTTACTTCACGACAAACAAATTTTAAGGAAGCGTTACGCATTAAAGCACCAGGTAGCAATCCAGATTCTAGTAAAATTTGAAAACCATTACAGACCCCTATAATCGTAACGCCTCTTTGTGCTTTTTCATGGAGAGCTTTTAAAACTGGCATGCGTGCAGCAATTGCACCACACCTTAAATAGTCGCCATAAGAAAATCCTCCAGGAATAACAATCATGTCAACATCTGGGATTGTTACCTCTGTTTGCCATACCTTTAATGGTTCAACACCTGTTATATGACGTAGGGCTACGATCATATCTTTATCACGATTCAATCCAGGTAATTGAATAATCGCAGTTTTCATTGATAAATCCACTTAAAGAAGTTTTATAGTATAGTTCTCAACGACAGTATTTGTGAGTAATTTTTTACACACCTCTTCAAGTGTTTGCTGCGCAGTTTCAGAAGGCATATCATCAAGAACAATGTCAAAAACTTTTCCTTGGCGAACAGATTGGATACTTTTAAAATCTAGACTATTCAGAGCATTAGCGATTGCTTTTCCCTGAGGGTCGAGGACGCCATTTTTTAAAGTAACTATGATACGCGCTTCCACTTTGTGTTTCCTATTGTTAGCAATTGTCGAAAAATATGTGACTCTGCTTTATTTTTTATTTCACTAAAACTGGACCACTCGGTCGAGGATTGTCATTTTCATTCATAATTCCAAGGCGTCTTGCAACATCCTGATAAGCATCGATTAATCCTCCCATATCTTGGCGAAAACGATCCTTATCCATCTTTTCTTGTGTTTTCACATCCCATAAACGGGCAGAATCAGGTGAAATTTCATCAGCTAGAATAATACGCATTGTATCATTTTCCCATAAACGGCCAAATTCCATTTTAAAATCTATTAACTGGATACCAACACCAGTAAAAAGACCAGAGAGGAAATCATTAATACGAACTGAAAGCTGCATAATATCCTCTAATTCTTGCGGAGAAGCCCATCTAAAAGCTGTGACATGCTCCTCTGTTACCATTGGATCATTAAGGGTGTCGTTTTTATAATAAAGCTCGATAATGGATTGAGAGAGAATTGTCCCTTCCTCCAATCCTAAACGTTTAGAAAGAGAACCCGCTGCGACATTTCTTACGACAACCTCTAAAGGAATAATTTCAACAGCCCTGATAAGCTGCTCACGCATATTGATACGTTTAATAAAATGGGTTGGGATCCCTAAACGAGCAAGGTTTGTAAAGATATATTCTGAAATACGGTTATTTAAAACCCCTTTGCCATCAATGACTGCATGTTTCTTTGCGTTAAATGCGGTTGTATCATCCTTGAAGAATTGAATATAAGTATTCGGCTCAGGACCTTCGTATAAAATTTTAGCTTTGCCTTCATAGATGCGGTTGCGACGATTCATCATAACTTTCTATTCGTGTAAGAGATTCTAATATCACTGATGGAAGGAATAGTATCTTAATTAATAACAATTCTCAATGACTGTATAGCACCTATGACCATTTTTGTTATTTCAAGGAGAATAAATAAAGACTAACTAGTGTATAACCCATATTATAATAGAACGATTGCAAAAAATCATTCATACTTTATATCAAATCTTTGATAAGAGACGAGAAAAAGCTATAAGCCCTTCAGGCCAAGGGCCATGTCCGGATTCTGTGTTGATATGACCAGAGAAACCTGCATCAATAAATAATGATCCCCAGTCACTTGCAAGCTCTTTTGCAACTGAAAATTGGCAAAAATCATCGTTTCGACTAGCCACGACAGTTGAAGGAAAAGGGAGTTTGTTCCTCTGGTATGGCCCAAATGTCATCAAATGCTTAGGACGTATTTTTTCATTAGTTACATCTGGTGGAGCAACAAAAAAAGCGCCACAAATTTTTTTTGCATCATGGGCAATAGCACAGATGGCTGTTGGAACTCCCAACGAGTGAGCAATAATAACAACCGGCTTATGAGCGGTTGCAATAGCCTTTTTAACTTCCTGCACCCATTCTTCACAAATAGGTTTAGACCAGTGATGTTGTTGAATACGACGAGCTGTTGATAATTTTTTTTCCCAGCGTGTTTGCCAATGGTCAAAATCAGAACCTTTGTAACCTGGAATGATAAGAATATCGAGTTGGTTTACTTTCATTTATTCTTGTTTACTAATTTTTTTTAAAAAAAGCATAAAAAGATAACACAAAATATGTATCTAAAGCAGATGCTACCATACACGACTTTTATCATGATTCAAAGACACGGTCAAAAATTGTGTCAATATGTTTGGTATGGTAGGAAAGATCAAATTTTTGACGAAGTTCTGTTTCAGTCAAGGCCTGTGTAATTTCTTCGTCTTTTAGAAGCTCTTCCAAAAAATCTTTTCCTTGTTCCCAGACTTTCATGGCGTTCCGTTGTACAATCCGATAAGAATCTTCGCGACTTATACCTGCTTGTGTTAGTGCCAAAAGCACACGTTGTGAATGGATGAGGCCGCGAAACTTATTTAGATTTTTTTTCATATTTTCTGGATAGACGATTAAGTTTTCAATCACTGATGTCAACCGAGCGAGGGCAAAATCAAGTGTAATGGTTGCATCAGGGCCTATATAACGCTCAACAGATGAGTGAGAAATGTCACGTTCATGCCAAAGTGCAACATTTTCCATAGCAGGAACTGAAAATGCACGCACCATACGTGCCAATCCAGTCAAATTTTCTGTCAATATTGGATTACGTTTATGAGGCATGGAAGAAGATCCCTTTTGTCCAGGTGAAAAATATTCTTCTGCTTCAAGAACTTCTGTTCGTTGTAAATGGCGTATTTCTATAGCCAATCTCTCAATAGATGAAGCAATTACAGCAAGTGTTGCAAAAAACATGGCATGACGGTCACGTGGAATAACTTGGGTAGAGATGGGTTCAACACGCATTCCTAGTGCTTTTGCTACATGTTCTTCAATACGTGGATCAATATTAGCAAAAGTGCCAACAGCTCCTGATATAGCACAAGTAGAAATTTCCTCCCGTGCATCGAGAAGGCGCTTCCGGCAACGTGAAAATTCGGCATATGCCAAAGCAAATTTAATTCCAAATGTTGTTGGTTCAGCATGGATACCGTGACTGCGTCCAATTGTAATTGTTTCTTTATGTTCAAAAGCACGCTTTTTTAATGCTGTGAGAAGTTGATCTATATCTTCTAGTAAAATGTTGCTTGCACGCATAAGCTGAATATTGAGAGCCGTATCCAAGATATCTGATGATGTCATACCTTGGTGAATAAAACGGGCTTCTGGTCCAACAAATTCAGCTAAATGCGTTAAAAATGCTATAACATCATGCTTAGTAATTGCTTCAATTTCATTAATACGATCGATATCAAATATAGCAGCGTTCCCCTTTTCCCAGATAGTCTGAGCAGTCTTTTGTGGAATGAGACCGAGTTGCGCAAGTGCATCACAAGCATGCGCTTCTATCTCAAATAAAATACGGTATTTAGTCTCTGGAGACCAAATTGCTACCATTGTAGGACGAGAATAACGGGTAATCATAATATTTCCTTTTAAATTGAAGAGGTTGTAGCCTTGCGTAATGCATTAATACGTGTTTTATAAAGGTCTTTATTGCCATTTTTATAAATAGAAGATCCTGCAACAAACACATTTGCACCGGCTTTTGCAGTAATACCAATTGTACCAACTGTAACGCCACCATCTACTTCAAGGTTAATGGGTCGATGTGCAATCATAGCCCTGACACGCTTAATTTTATCTACCATTTCCGGAATAAAATTTTGTCCACCAAAGCCAGGATTGACTGTCATAACAAGAATGAGATCAACTTGGTCAAGTACGTAGTTCAGTACATGTTCTGGTGTACTTGGATTGATTGAAACTCCTGCTTTTTTTCCCATTTCTTTAATTTTTTGTAATGAACGGTGCATATGGGGGGCTGCTTCTGCATGAATGGTTATAATATCTGCACCAGCTTTTGCAAATGATTCAATGTGAGGATCAACAGGTGCTATCATTAAATGGACATCGAAAATTGCTTTGCTTAGTGGGCGTAGGGCTTTAATAACATCTGGACCAAAAGTAATATTGGGAACGAAATGTCCATCCATAACGTCCAGATGAATCCAGTCAGCTCCAGCATCTATAACATCAGATACTTCCTGACCAAGTTTTGAAAAATCTGCCGCTAAGAGTGAAGGTGCAATGAAATGAGAGCGGGACATTAAGATCTCCTTAGTTGGCTCTTTTCTTACATAATGTTACATGATGTAATGTACAACTGCTTATTGCTTATGTATGATACAATGTAGATGGTTGAGTTTTTCATTAAAATATCACGTAAATTTTAAAACTATGTAAGTGAAATATGTCAGATTGTGCAATAGATTCTACTCATGAATTTCAAAAAACACCCCCTGTTTCTTCACAGGAGTATAGGGATACTATGAGTTATTTTGCAGGGGCTGTCCATATTATCACGACTAATGGTATTGGTGGAAAGCGCGGAGTGACAATTTCAGCTTGTTGTTCCTTATCAGATGACCCTCCAACGCTTTTGGTTTGTCTTATGCGCCACAATGCTGGTAATAAGTTATTTGTAAAAAACGGTAATTTTTGTGTCAACAGTTTAGCAGGAAAGCATCAATTATTAGCAGATATTTTTTCTGGGTGTTCTGGTCTTACGCAGCAGGAACGTTTTAATTTAGCTAAATGGAGGATTTTAAAAACAGGTGCACCGATTCTTTTGGACGCTTTGGCATCACTGGATTGCAAGTTAATTTGTTGGCATGAATATGCAACGCATTATATTTTGGTAGGTGAGGTTGTGGCTACAAACCATAGCAAAAATGAAGATTCTCTGATATATTTAAATCGTAGTTATCACAGTCTACCATTGTAGATTTTTGTATATAAAAGAATCAGATTTTTTTTGTAATCTTTTCTTTAGTGCACTCATGTTTTTATAAAAGTGGTGAAAAGCCAGCATTGTAGGGTATAGTAATATCCTGCAGCTGTATTTATTAAAATGCGGTTATATAAATACTGACTTTAGGGATAATACGATTTTGATCTATACCTCTATGGGACTCTATTTGAGCAATATGTATAAATTTATACCACAAATTTAGTAATGCTTTTTGGTAAGAATCTTAGCATTTTGAAGGCTTAAGTTTTTAATGGATTAAAATTCATCTTTAATCTCTTTAATTTTAAATTTTTTCATTTTTTGCATAAGAAAGTCATTTTTTGCACTTAGCATCCCTCGTATTATTCTCTTAATTTTCATATTTGATAGGTTATCTTATTAATATGTGCTGTATGAGGAGATAGTAGGGAGAATTAGGTAAATTTACGCTTGTGTTGTTGTAAACTGCACAATATTGTAGAGGCCCGCACATACCATATATGGAGGTTATGGCATGAGTAAAGTGATGAAAGCTCGGTATCACCCTAGTGAAGATGAGCCTTTTATGAATAAACGGCAGCAAGAATATTTTCGTGCAAAGTTAATTTCTTGGAAAACCGATATATTAAAGGAATCTCGTGAGACTTTAGAAAGCTTACAAAAAGAAACTGTTAATCAACCTGATTTAACTGATCGGGCAGCTTTTGAAACTGATCGAGCAGTTGAGTTACGTGCTCGTAATCGTCAAAGGAAGCTTATTGCAAAGATAGATGCAGCCTTAGAGCGTATTAAAAATGGTACCTACGGGTTTTGTGAAGAAACTGGAGAACCTATTGCCTTGAAACGTCTTGAGGCTAGGCCGATTGCTGTTTTATCATTGGAAGCTCAGGAACGTCATGAAAAACGAGAAAAGGTTTATCGTGATGATTAAGATAGTGAGGCAAGTAGCTGATTAAAAATAATAATTGTTTTAGAATGACAGAAATTTTATCTGTAATCTGCTGTAAGGGAGGGAGTGTCTTCCCCTGCTTATTAGTAATAAATTCCTGGAATAGACAGATAGTTTAGAAAGGGATGGGTGTTGCCTTTCATTTACCTGATCTTTCCAAAGAGTGAGGTAGTGCTCCTATAAATTAGAGATTAAAATCAACGAAAAACTGTCAATAGTGCATTTCTATGGCATATGACGTTCTTTGTGTGGGATTTTTGTTTTTTTAGTATCAGATTCCACGACAATGTCTGTTGTTCCACCGATAAGAATAAGATGTTCTACATCGTCACGACGGACTAAAATAAGGCGGCGCACACGGTCGACAGCGATTGTATCAAGTATTGCCAGTCGTTGTGGATTTTTTTTCCGTTTATGTTGAGTCCTCTTTTATTTACAAATCGTAGAAGCGCCATGGTTACGACTATTGCTGCAATTGTTACAATAAAAAATATAAGGCTTGTGATCACGCTCGCTGTAAATCCCCCTATTTGGTTTGATAACAAGATATTCACAGTGTTTACTTCCCCTATCAAGTGAAAATCGTTACGTCTTTTATAAGTTTAATTTTAAAAACGTAATCATACAGCAAGCTGATAAGATAGCTTATTCAAGATTAAGTTCTTCATCGCAAATAAGGTAGCATGAATGCATTTGATGTAGTAGGAAAAAATCATGTTTACACTGCAAAGGTGATGATATGTTCGGCTGTGATCAGGGCAGATAGAGATGAATAACAGTTTTAATGATATTATGAAGTTATTATCTAACCCTATGCATTGGTGGCGGTGGATCCTGATTTTTTGGCTCTTCTTTGTTACAATTTTCCTATTTATCATGGGATTTTTGAACATTTTTTACTTACAGGATTATTTTGATAAAGTTGCATTAATATTTTTCTTAATTTTAGCTGTTATAATTTTTACAATGCTTCTTCTGATAGGACTTGGCATCCTGAGATATAAAGGCATTCAATGGTATCATAACCTAGATTTTAGCATTTTTAATGAAGTGAATGATATAATAATTGTTTCTGATTTGTCGGGCTTTGTTTATTACTCTAATCACAATTATCAAAGAATTTTTACCTACAAGAAAGGAATTTCCTGTTATGCCATTATAGCTGCTTTACCGGGTGCTGGTGCGTTCGTGTATCGCCTGAAGCTAGCAATATCCAACAATTTTTTATTTGAAGAAAAATTAAGAGTGGATTGCTCAATTTTTGGTCATTCTATACAGGAAAATCCAGCTTGGTATAGTGTTTCTGTTCATCCAATTGTGCAGTGTAAACAAAAATTTCTGTTTTGGCGTATTACTGATATTATGCATGTACAAGGAAATTGTGAATCTGTTCTTCCAAATTTTCAAGAAGCTATTTGTCAGTTAGATAAGATTCCAGTAGGATTTTTATCTGTTAATACGCAAGGGACTATCCTTTATCTGAATCAAATCTTTGCTGAGTGGTTTTCAATTAATTTAGCTTCTTTTGGGGCTGGAAAACATTGTTTTGATCAATTATTTCACGATGCTGGAATTAATAAAACGTGGAGTGATCTTCGTGCACAAAGTAGAGAACATCAGCGTTTAGATTTTTCTCAACCCTATGAATTTACACTGCGTTTGGCCCCTGATACGAGTAGAGAGAAACTTCTAAGCTGTTTTATGTCTGTTTCTTCTCTTCCAGAAGATGACGATGTTCATCATATTATTATGGTGCCAAAACGAACACAAGAAGATGCAAAAAATTTGCCATCAGCAATATCAAATAGACTGGTGAGTTATCTTGATAAAAGTCCCTTTGCAATAGCGGTAGTTGATCATAGAGGGAACTTTATTTGTGTAAATAATGCTTTTTCGTTGTTAATGCGGTGTACCAGCGATTTGATTAGCCTTTATGATGTTATACCCAGTCGTGATCATGCACGATTGAGGTATGCATTCCAAAAAATTGCAACATATCAAAATGTTTCAGATCCAATTGATACAGTATCTAAAAATGATGGAGAACATCATTTGCGCTTTCATGTGATGCCAGTGGTTCAGGATCATGCTGGCACAGCACAAAATTTTGCTGTTGTATCGGTTGTTGAAATAACAGAGCAAAACACATTTGAAGCTGAAATAGCACAAAACCAAAAGATGCAAGCTGTTGGACAATTAGCCGGGGGCATTGCTCATGACTTTAATAACGTTTTAACAGCAATCTTAATGTCATGTGATCTTCTTCTAAATACACATCGTAGTTTTGATCCAGCGTACGCTGATCTCATTAACATAAAAAATAATGCTGATCGTGCTGCTGCACTTGTTCAGCAATTATTGGCGTTTTCTAGAAAACAAACGCTTCTTCCTGAAAAGATTGACTTTACAGAATTTCTGTCAGACATCCGCAGTCTAATTTTACCTCTTCTGGGTAATAATATTCAATTAAAAATTATTCATGGAAGAGATTTATGGAGTGTCAAAGTTGATCAGGCATCTTTTCAACGTATCATTATGAATTTAGTTATTAATGCACGCGATGCTATATCTGATACAGGTGTAGTGACAATTACAACTAATAATATTACAAAGGAGCGTAGTGTTGAGCTCAATTACGTAGACTTTTCAGCTGGTGAATATGTTCAGTTAAGCATTTCAGATACGGGATCTGGTATACCTTCTTCTGTTCAAGAGAAGATGTTTGAGCCATTTTTTACAACAAAAGAAGTTGGAAAAGGAACAGGCCTTGGTTTATCGATGGTCTATGGAATTATAAAGCAAACAGGTGGTTATATTTACTGTGATAGCCAAGAGGGGCAGGGAGCGACATTTCATATTTTTCTGCCTCGTTACATTGCTGATCCTGAAGATGAAGTTAAGCATATTGAGGAAGTGAATAAGAAAGGTCAAAATCAAGATTTGACAGGCTCAGCAACTGTGTTATTGGTTGAAGATGAAGATGCTGTTCGAATGGGAGGAATGAAAGCACTTCAGATGAGGGGGTATACGGTCTTAGAGGCTAGAAGCGGAGAGGATGCACTCTCTGTGCTTGAAGATAATAAAGGTACTGTTGATATTATAGTTTCTGACGTCGTTATGCCGGAAATGGATGGGCCGACTTTATTTCAAGAGGTACGCAAAAATTATCCTCATATTAAATTTATTTTTGTTTCTGGATATACAAAGGATACTTTCTCGAAAAATCTTCCCAAAGATGCTGTTTTTGGATTTTTATCTAAACCATTTACACTAAAACAGTTGGCACTAGCGGTTAAAGAGGGACTCGCAAAAAAATAGGACGAATTTACAAGTATAATGAACAATAAAAATATCATATATAACGAGTTAATTCTTTAAGTTAAATTTTAATAAATTTAGGTAATATTTTGATAAATTAGTATATTATGAATATAAAAATCGTAGTGATATTAAAGTGGAGATGCTACGTTTGTGTATTCTACTACAGCAGTATGAAAATACTATATGGTAGCCATTTTTATAAAAAACTCTTTAAGGAAATTGCAGATAAAAATAATATCTGAGATACATTTTTTATCATATGTATAATAAATATGCTGGCGCTATGTGAATAAAAATTGGCACGCATGAGTACTAGAAGAGCATTGATGGTAGAGATATAGGTTAATTATGGCGCTTTATGATACTTCGCCACTGGTTAAGTTTGCAGTGGCTCCAATGTTGGATTGGACAGATCGGCATTGCAGATTTCTTTATCGTCTTTTAACGAAAAAGGCGCTTCTTTATACTGAAATGATTGTTGCAGATGCTATCATACATGGAAATCGTCAGCAAATTTTAGCTTTTAGCAGTCAAGAACATCCAATTTCACTGCAAATAGGAGGACATGATCCTCAGAAATTAGCACAGGCTGCACAAATTGCCGAGAGTTTTGGTTATGATGAGATTAATTTAAATGTAGGATGTCCATCAAATCGTGTTCAGGCTGGTACGTTTGGAGCTTGCTTAATGCTGAATCCTGATATTGTAGCGCGTGCCGTAGATGCAATGAAAAAAGCTATAAGTCTACCTGTTACTGTCAAATGTCGTATAGGTGTGGATGAACAGGATGAAGAAGCAGCTTTAAATCTTTTAGCTGATCAATTGTGGAATGCCGGTTGCAACGCGCTTTGGGTTCATGCACGCAAGGCATGGTTAAAAGGTTTAAGCCCCAAAGAAAATCGAAATATTCCACCACTTCATTACGAACGGGTATATAATTTAAAAAATAAATATAACAATAAATTCATTGGAATAAATGGAGGAATTAAATCAATTAATGAAATAAAAGAACACCTAAAATTTTGTGATGCGGCTATGGTTGGACGGCAGGTTTATTATAACCCATCCTTATTGTGTCTCATTGATTCTGAAATATATGGTGAGTCACGGAGTGTTTTTAGAGATTGTGATCTTATCAATGCAATGTATGAGTATACTGATCGACATCTTGCAGTGGGTGGAAGTCTTTTTCATGTAACACGCCACATGGTACATCTGTTTCATGGTCGAAAAGGTGCACGCAAATGGCGGAGAATTTTATCAGATGCTGCAACAAAAGAAGATGCAAAGGCACATATTATCAAAGAGGCTTTTGCTTCTCTTGTTTAGAACGCTTTCGTAGTGGTTTACATTACCTTTTCAATAAAATAGCATGTAGTGCTTATCGTAGTTTATTAATGAGCCAGATAACGTTTTTTTGTTGTAGAGTAAATTTCTTTTGCAGAATCTATAACTCTGCATGTTGTTATGCTACTGGCTAGTAAATAGTTATGAGATAGTTTGTGTATGAACTGTGTTAATCGAATTTGTCAAATAATAATTTTAGTAAGACAGGAGTTCAATTCAAATGATTGCTGCTGAGTAGTGGGGATATCTATTGTTACAATATATTCGAAATACAAAATGAATTGTTCATAACATGTTCGTACAAAAGAGTTTTAATTATACGGTGTAAGAAGGTATTTTCATATTGGCTGCTCCTTTCGATGATTTTCATGCATTGCTAACAACTTTACCTACCATTGACGAATTTTTTGTAACTTTAGCAAAAAAGCGGCAAATAAAATTGAAAAAGTCACGGGGAAAACTAGGAAAATTAGAAGAGATTGCAATTTGGTACGCTGGATGGAGAGCTGAAGAAAAACCAGTTATAAACAAACCGTTTGTGGCTATTTTTTCTGGAAATCATGGTGTTACTGATCAAAATATCACACCATTACCAAGATCTGTAACGCAGCAAAGAGTTGATAATTTTTCAGTAGGAGGGGGCGTTATTAATCAAATTTGTGCATCTTATGATCTTGGATTGAAAGTATTTGATCTGGCACTGGAATATCCAACAATGGATATTACTAAGGGAGCAGCAATGGATGAACGTACTGCAGCTGCAACAATGGCATTTGGGATGGAAGCAATTGCAGGAGGAACAGATCTTTTGTGTATAGGCGAAATGGGTATTGGAAATACGACTATTGCCTCAGCTCTATGTTTTGCTTTGTTTGGTGGAGAAGCTGAAGAATGGGTAGAATCTGATACAAGTTCTATGAGTGATTTTTATCAAAATAAAATAAAGGTAGTAAAACAAGCAATTTCTTTACATAAGGATTTTTTCAATGATCCTTTTGATATTATGCGCTACTTAGGGGGACGTGAAATTGCTGCTATGGTTGGGGCTATTTTGGCTGCAAGAATGGAAAGGATTCCTGTTATTCTAGATGGTTTTGTAGCAACTGCGGCAGCAGCGATTCTCTATAAGATATATCCAATGGCTCTTGATCATACTATTATCAGTCATATCTCTAAGGGAACAGCACATAGCAAGCTTTTAGAAAAAATTGAGAAAAGACCACTTTTAGATTTAGAAATAGATCTTGGTGAAGGGGCAGGTGCAGCTATAGCAGCTGGTGTGGTTAAGGCAAGCGTTTTAGTTCATGCGCAAACAACACTGCTAGAAGAGAAAAATGGTATCTAAAAAACGAAAAATCTCTACAAAACATGAAGAAATATTCTTCATCTGTTTTCCTTTTCTAATATTATATAATCAAGAGGAAGTTCTGTGGTGTATTTAATTTGTTCCATAGCAAAAGAAGAAGATACGTCGTAGATATCAATCTGCGTAGTTAGCTTTTTATAAAAAATATCATAAGATTCAATGTTAGGAACTACAACACGTAGTAAATAGTCTATATCTCCGTTCATTCTATAAAATTCAATGACTTCGCGAAATTCATGAATAATTTTTGAAAAGCGCTTAAACCACTCGTGACTATGCGAATTGACGCGGATGGAAACAAAAACGGTAACATGTACATTCACTTTTTGAGGAGAAAGGATAGCAACACGGCGCTGGATTACGCCATCTTCTTCAAGTTTCTGAATTCTTCTCCAACAAGGAGTTGTGGAAAGCCCAACTTTTTTAGCAATATCAGCTACGGAGAATGTAGCATCTTCTTGTAATAAACAAAGGATTTTTCGATCAAGGCGGTCCATATTTCTCTTCCAAGTATTAAAACTTACAAAAATTAACGGATTAAAAGACGAAGATACACAATGGGACTATAGTAATCACGAAGTAGCATTGCAGTCCAAGAGTACTTTTTGCTATAGTGGGTAAGGTAAAATGGCGACATCATGTTCTTTGATTGACCTGCATAAATTTCTTTAATGGTAGTAAGTGGTCTATGATAGCCCTATATTTTAATTCTGAAATGTGCCATTTTTGTGCATAATTACCCATCAATGGTAAGGGGAAATCTTATCCAGCCGTGGCTTGAATATTTTAAAATTATATATCTCTTTATATTGAATTAGATTCACCGTAGTCATAATCAGAAAATTATGTCTATGATGGCAAACAAGAATTTGTTGGTGAGGACATATATACGGAGAGTTATACCTTCAGAAAACTATATATAATTTTAATATTCTACTTTATTTTTCTATATGAAGATGATTTTCGCCATTGTTGTGGCCGTTGGAAATATGATCTCCATATTCCCCTTTTTTCCTCCCTGGCTTCTTTTTCTTCCCGAGGATATTCGTAGTAACTTACAGCCCAACCTTTATGCACCATCGCAGCATTTATGTTATTGATGTCTTTTGTTCGACAGGTAGCAATAATACGATGATATTTATCTCTTTTATTCCAATGACATGTAATCATTCTATTTGATATGAGCTTTTCTAAATTCTTCTTCGCTCTAAGACCACAAGGGTATCTCTCATTTTTTATACCGCAAAATTGGCCAAGTTCGGGAGCATCGATTCCTGAAAGTCGGACCATAATATTAGATATTACAATTGAATCGCCATCGATAACTTTTGCATAACCTCTAATGGTTTTAGAAGTAGAAATTTTTTTTTGTATTTGAACAAAATTTTTACAGAGTACTGGACTCGAAAAAACAAAAATTGTTACAAAAAATCCTAAAGTGAAAACTTTCTTTTTTAAATATGTTTTGGGAATAAGAAAATTCATTACTTTAATTAGCTAATAACCGTAAAATTATATAACAAAAAAATGCAACACAAATTGCCAAAAATAACGAAAAATAAAGACCCTATATAAGAGTTGAGTGCAATTTTCTGTTGTAATGATACCAAAAAGATATCAACGGCAAAAACGGAAGCACTTATTAGACTAACCACAGACACAATGATTAGCAGTATTTCCACAATATAGAAGCACAGCGCACACAAGAACAATGTACAGAAGAACCTCAAAACGGAAAGAAGTTACATACAGAACACACTAGCTCATCGAAAGGAAGTACCCAAAAACGTTCTAATCTTATCCATAGTTTTTCACTTAGGAACAAGAAAACAAATCAACTACTTAATTTTAGCTTCTTTAAAATTAACATGCTTCTTCGCAATAGGATCATACTTACGCTTACTCATCTTATCTGTCATTGTACGGCTATTTTTCTTTGTCACATAAAAAAAACCGGTATCCGCAGTTGATAAAAGCTTAATCTTAATTGTTGCTGCCTTGGCCATGATAAGGGTCCTATTACATTAAAAACAACACCACTGTGCTATCAATAATTTACTTTTTTGATTGGATTATGTTCCTCGATCAACCTACGTATGTTACAAAAAAAGTCAAGGGTCAATTGCTAATTGTGCATTGATTAGAAAAAAGTTAAAACGACCTATAATCATAGGTTAAAACAATACATGATCCTAAAAGACAAGCGATTTTAACAAAATACTCTCTTATCACTTTATAGTTGAATAAAAACTCACTTACATATTTTAAAATATAATTGTACTCTCAATAAGAAAAAAGCTTGCACTCTTCAAAAAGTATATTGATAGTTCTATATGATTTTGAGTTATAAAAATTATCATTATACATTCAAAAAAATCCCAAATATCATAATTTATTAATATTTAATTATTTTTGCTCGCAACAAATTCAAAAAATATTAATCCTTGTGTGAGTTATTAGGCAGTAGGATAACTTAATTTAATACATTTCTATGAGATCTTCATAAATTAGGTACATCTCATGTAATGTTTTTTCTTTGATAAAAATCAGATCGTTTCTTTTTTATTGGGTATTTTTCTTCGTTGTAGGAAGAAGATGAAAAGCTTGATGGGTGAGGTTCTGTTAATATTTTAAGGCACAAAGAACCAGAAATGGGTTGTACTTCTACAAGTTTTATCTCTACTTTATCACCAATTTGGTAGCATTTTTTGCTATACTTTCCTACAAGAGCATGCTGCTCTTCATTAAGGTGGTAATGATCTTTCCTAAGAGTAGAAATAGGTACAAAACCATCTGTATGAAGATTATCAAGTAGAATGAAAAGACCTGCTTTTGTAACTCCAGAAATGCGACCCGTAAATATATGCCCAACTTTATTTTCTAAATAGTGTGCAATAAGTCGATCAACGGTTTCTCTTTCAGCTATCATTGCTCGGCGTTCATGAGAAGATATTTGTATGGCAATTTGTGCAAGATTTTGTTCCTGTTTATCTTCGAGGGTATCATCCCCTAATTGTAAAGCTTTGATAAGTGCTCGGTGAACAATAAGATCAGCATAACGACGGATAGGTGACGTAAAATGCGTATAATTTTGCAAATTTAAACCAAAATGCCCTCTATTTTTAGGATGATATTCGGCTTGAGATTGGGAACGCAAGATCACTTGATTTATAAGTTCTTGTTTTTGTGTATTACTGACATTTATAAGAATACTGTTCAATTTTTTTGATGTAAGTTCTTCTTTTTTAGAGAGAACTATTTCAAAATTATGCAAAAAATTATAGAGTGTTTCTTGTTTAGCAAGGGAGGGTTTGTCATGAATACGATAAATAAAAGGTTGCTGATGTCTTTTTAATGTTTCGGCAGCAGATACATTGGCCTGTATCATAAATTCTTCTATTAAACGGTGTGCTTCCAAACGAGGTGGAATTATAATATCTTTAATTCGCCCTTGATCATCAAGAATAATCTTTTTTTCAGATATCTCTAACTCTAATGGTTGTCGGCTGTTGCGTGCAATTTTTAAGCTATCATAAGCTTCCCATAATGGCTTTAGGATATTTTCAAGGAGAGAAACTGTTTTTTCATTCACATTGCCCTCAATAGCGTATTGTACTTCTTGATATGATAATTTTGCTATTGTTCGCATTGTAATACGATGAAAGCTATGTTGACGTTTGTTGCCATTGGCATCAAATATCATACGAACGGCTAGGGCAGGCCTGTCTTCTCCTTCACGCAGAGAACACAAATTATTTGAAATAAACTCAGGCAGCATTGGTATAACTTTACCTGGAAAATAAATAGAATTTCCTCTCTTAAATGCTTCTTTATCTAATGCACTATCTGTTTTTACATAATAAGAAACGTCTGCGATCGCGACAATGATAATCCAACCACCTTCATTAGTGGGGTCTTTATCTTTTGTTGTGTAAACTGCATCATCATGATCTTTTGCATCTGGTGGATCAATTGTAATGAATGGTAAATTCCTCCAATCTTCACGGTTGACGGTATTGGAAGGCTTTATATTTTCTACTTGTTCAAGCACATTTTTAGGGAAGTGATAGGGAATCTCTTTTGAAATAAGAGAAATTATTGCCAGTTCTTTTTCATCAGTAATATGTCCTAAAATATTTTTTATTATTATATTTTTTGAGTTAGAACGGGTACTTTTTGGGATTTCAGCTTCAATTAAATGGCCAGATTGTATGTTGTTATTTAAAGGTTTACAAACAATGAATCCTCTGTCTTTTTTTTCTAGCGGTAAAAACTGCCATTGATCATTTTCCAATTTTTTAACGATGCCGACAGTGGTTGTTTTTTTCTTATAAATTTTACGAACTATTCGTCCTGTATATGATGGAACTTGAGAATTTTTATTTAGGAAAGTTTTTACAAGAACATAATCTTCGACGCCAATATTTTTATCCTTTTTAGAATGCAAAGGAAGAATTTTAACATCATGTTTTATGCTGTCATTCCAATTAATGGGTTGTGCAGTAAAACTACCATCATTGTTTCGTGCACTAATTTTTACCACGACTATAGAAGGCAACTGAAGAAAAGGGATTAGTTTTTTATATTGTTTTAGCATGAAGTGCTTATTCTAAAGGTCATGTGATATATTCCTTACCGGTTATGACGGTCATTTTAAATGAGATATATAGGAAATTCTGTTTCTACTTTATACAACGGAAATTATGAGTTGATTGTAAAAGAACCTTATGGCATCAAGAAACGCGTAAATTTTGAATGAATAAAAATATTTAACTCTTTCCTTTTGATTAAAACTTATGATTTTTCTGCAGGGGAAGTTTTTTTAGATTTCTCTTTCTTCTTTGAACTTTGTTTTTTAGTACTTTTTATTTTAAGAGAAGTGGATGCTTTAGTCGATATAAGCTCTAACGCTTCTGAAAATGTTACTTTTGTTGGATCTTTATCTTTTGATAATGTTACATTGATTTTTTTCCAATTGATATATGGACCGTAACGTCCGTCACGTACGGTGATGCTTCCGCCATCTGGATGATCACCTAACGTTGATAATATAGAAGAGATTGTTTTACGCTGGCTAGTTTTATTTTCTTTCTGTTCGGAAAGCATCACAACAGCATGGTTTATGCCAATATTAAAAACATCGTCTACCTTCAAAAGGGTAGCATACTTGCTATCATGAATGAGATAAGGGCCGTACCTTCCAAGTGTAGCCGTAATCATTTTTCCTGTTTCGGGGTGTATTCCTACTTCACGTGGAAGTGATAATAAAGACAAAGCTTTGTTAATATCAACGTGATCTATTACCCACTCTTTAGGTATACTTAAGCGTTTGCTTTCCTTTCCTTCACCTAACTGAACGTAAGGTCCAAAGCGACCATTGCGAAGAGAAATATCCTTTCCTGTTATTGGATCAACACCAAGAATGATAGGTTCATCATTGCGTATAGCTTGCCTTTCTTCTCCAATGTTTGCGCCAAGTTGATTTGTGTATTTGCATTCAGGATAATGAGAACAACCAACAAATGCTCCATAACGACCTAATTTTAATGATAACTGACCATCTTTACAAAGAGGGCAAGAACGGGGATCACTTCCATCTTCATGCGCAGGGAAGATAAGGGGGGCCAATGTAACATTCAATGCATCAAGAATGTTTGTTATACGTAATTCTTGGATATTAGTGACTGATTCATTAAATCCAGTCCAAAAATCGTTCAAAACATCTTTCCAAAAAAGAGTTCCCTCTGATATGAGGTCTAATTTTTCTTCTAAATCTGCTGTGAAATCATATTCTATATAGCGATTAAAAAAGTTTTCAAGAAATGCCGTAACAATACGTCCCTTAGCATCCGGGATAAGTTTTCGTTTATCAATGACAATGTAATTACGATCACAAAGTGTTGCTAATGTAGATGCATAAGTTGAAGGACGACCAATTCCCAACTCCTCAAGTTTTTTAATTAATGAAGCTTCAGAATAACGAGGAGGTGGTTCTGTGGAGTGTTGTATCGTTTCTATTTTCTCTTGTACAAGGATTTCATTGACGTTGATTTTTGGTAATCGAGCTAGTTCATCTTGATTATCATTTATTTCATCGTTTTGATCAGAGTATGCGGCGATAAAACCATCAAAGCGGACAACAGAACCTGTCGCTCGCAAATTTGCACAGTTTTCCCCCTGTACTGCTTGAATTTCAACGATTGTACGCTCAATTTCAGCAGAACGCATTTGACTAGCGATAGTACGCTTCCATATTAATTCATATAATTTTGCTTGATCGTTATCAAGAAAACTACGAATTTTATCAGGGTGGTACCCAAAATTTGTTGGACGAATAGCTTCGTGTGCTTCTTGTGCATTTTTTGCTTTTGTTGAATAAAAGCGCGGTTTTTCAGGAAGATAGTTAATACCAAATGATGTACTTATTGCCTCTCGTGCTAAATCAATAGCTTCGGGAGCCATTTGTACACCATCAGTACGCATATAAGTGATGAGACCTGCTATTTCACCATTGATTTCAACACCTTCATAAAGCTTTTGAGCTACTTGCATTGTACGAGATGCAGAAAAACCTAATTTTGAAGAAGAAGCTTGCTGTAACGTAGAAGTTGTAAAAGGCGGAAAAGGATTTCTTTTTATAGGTTTTGCTTCAACACTTAGTGTGTGATATTCCGCTTTCTCCAAGACAGAACGAATTTCATCTGCTTGTTCTTGGGAACGAATATCAAGCTTTCCAAGTTTTTTTTTGTTAAATTCTATTAATTTCGTCTGTATGATATCGTTCCTAGGGGTTTTTAGGTTAGCTGCAACTGACCAATAATCTTCTTTAATGAAACCTTCTATTTCTGATTCGCGATCACAAATGATGCGCAAAGCAACCGATTGAACACGACCAGCTGAGCGGGCGCCAGGTAATTTTCGCCACAATACAGGTGAAAGCGTAAAACCCACAAGATAATCAAGAGCACGACGTGCAAGGTAAGCATTGACAAGAGATATATCAATATCACGTGGGTTGTTCATCGCATCAAGAACAGATTTTTTTGTGATGGCATTAAAAACAACACGCTTAACGGGTTTGCCATTTAATATTTTTTTCTGATTAAGAACATCAAGAATATGCCATGAGATAGCTTCTCCTTCACGATCAGGGTCAGTTGCCAAAATGAGGCTATCTGATTCTTTAACAGCTTTAATTATTTCATTTAAGCGTTTTGCTGAAGCGGTATCAATTTCCCATTTCATAGAGAAATCTTCATCGGGAAGAACAGAGCCATCTTTGGCCGATAAGTCACGAACATGTCCAAATGACGCCATGACCTTATACTGCTCTCCGAGATATTTGTTAATTGTTTTTGCTTTAGCTGGAGATTCAACGATGACAATATTCATAATTTTATCCAAATGCTACAATAATTTTATCCAAATGCTACAATAAAAGTATTCCTTATAAACATTATTTCAAATGAATAGCCAATGACAATTGATCAAGAATACATAAAAATATATTATGCAACTTTTGGTTGTTATTATATAAAATACTCTTTATAAGAGATTTACACCTTATTTTTTGTGTCTGATATAGAAGCATGCGGCAAATATTTAAGATGACATCTGTTGAGAGATAGAGAGAATGCTCAAGGATAGAAGGCTATGTATATACATCATTTAAAAGTCATTCACTATATCACAGATATGTCAAAACAGATGAGTCATATGGCATGTCGAGCTGATAGTCCACTTTTGGCACTACTGTTGGATATGGTTGCTAAAGAGGGAGAGAGCATTCTTAATGATACTAAGACTCTTGAGAATAATGAAAATTCGACAAAGAAACATAACCACCGGAATGTCGAGTAAGTTTTCCAGCAAGGTCAAGCTCAATTAACAAAAGATAAAGATTTGGTAGAGAAGCACCAGAATGATTACTTAATGTATCTAAGTCAATTGGAGTTGTTGATAGAGCAGAAAGGACAGCTGCACGTTCTTTATCATCTTCTGCAGAAGAGAGATTGTTGTTTCCCTTGCTTGGTTTAATGAAATATTCTTGTTGAGAGTAAATAGAATGCACTTCTTCAAAAAAATTGAGTTGAGGATCTATGTTTTTTGGGATTAGTGGAGTAAGTGCCTCTATGATGTCAGATGGATGTGTAACTAATAAAGCTCCTTCTTTTATCAAGTTGTTTGCGCCAATGGATCTTGGATCAAGCGGAGAACCTGGAATAGCAAAAACTTGTCGTCCTATTTCAATAGTTTGACGAGCTGTAATTAAGGAACCTGACCGCATGGCAGCTTCTACCACCAAAAGTCCAAGTGACAAACTTGCTACGATACGGTTTCTCCTTGGAAAATCGATGGCACGAGGTCTCCAACCAATAGGCATTTCACTAATGATTGCTCCTCCATTAGCTATAATATCATCATAAAGTTTTTTGTTTTCTGGAGGATAGATATGATCGATACCACCAGCCATAACCGCAACTGTTCCGGTTAATAAACTCGTTTGATGCGCTATACTATCAATGCCACGCGCAAGGCCAGAAATAACGGAAAAACCAGCATGACCTAAAAAATGAGCAAATTGGACAGTTATTTTCTTTCCAGCTGCTGAAGCATCACGAGAACCAACGATTCCAACAGAAGGTTTACAAAAAACTGAAGCGTTTCCTTTTATAGCAACGAGTGGAGGAGAAGCTTCTGTTAGCTTGAGTAATGGTGGATAACTTGGCTCTCCTAAGCCTACAAATCGAACACCTAATTTTTCTGCTCGTTGCATTTCTTTTTCAGCATCTTCTAATGTTGCCACACGGACAGCTACACTGCGACCACCTTTTTTACTAAGTTCAGGAAGTGCAGCTAAAGCATTTTCTGCTGTTTTGTAACGACCTATCAAATCACGAAAAGTAATTGCCCCAATGTTCTCACTGCGTAAGAGCCGTAACCAATTTAAACGTTGACGATCAGTAAGAAGGATCCCCTTATCCATTCCCTTTATTTAATGCTCACTTTTCTTTCTTTATTAGCTAAGATTCTAGTAATGTTATCACGATGCTTAATGACTACGAGTACACTCATTACAACTATAATGCAATCATCATAAGAAAATGGAGAAAAAAAATTAACAAAAATTGAAACAACAAGAACAGTTATAAGCGCAGATAACGAAGAAATATATGTTAACAAAAAAGTTATTGTCCAGGATGCAATAAAAACAATCATAATTGGCCAGTAAAAACCCATGCAAACACCTAAATAAGTAGCTACACCCTTGCCGCCCTTAAATTTAAGCCATATTGGGAAAAGATGCCCTAAAAAGGTTAGAAAACCTGCCAAAGTTATGATGAAAGAATTTTCTGTTTGAGGAAATAAGAATTTAGCGCCCCAGACAATGCAACTTCCCTTCAATACATCACAAAGAAGGGTAAGGGCTGCAACTTTTTTGTTTCCTGTTCGTAAAACATTCGTAGCACCAATATTTCCAGATCCAACCGTTCTAATATCACCAAGACCACATAATTTTGTAAAGAGTAGTCCAAACGGAATAGAACCTACGAGGTAGGATATTACGAGATAAAGCCATGCATTGGTACAAGATTGTAAAAATATTACGAGTTCGTTCATTGGATATTCTATTTTACTGGATTGTGAAGTTTGAACACTGATTTTCCTTTAACAAGAGTCTGAACAACTCGTCCTTGAAAACGTGTATTCTCAAAAGGCGTATTTTTTGAGTGTGATGACAACATGTCTGAAGAAAGTACCCATGGTTCATCAAGATCAACTAGAATAAGATCAGCATGAGCACCTCTCATTAATGTTCCAGCATTAAGACCAAACAGCTTCGCTGGCGCAGTTGATAAAAGCTCAACTAATCGTAAGAGGGATACATCATGATTGTGATAAAGGAGTAAAGTTGCACTCAATAAAGTCTCCATACCGATAGCACCTGCTGCTGCTTCTTGGAATGGTAAATGTTTTTTATCTACGCCTTGAGGATCATGAGAAGAAACAATAACATCCACGGTTCCGTTTTTTATTGCTTCAATCATCGCAATTCGATCTTCTTCTGTGCGTAGTGGAGGTTCCAGACGTAGGGAAGTGCGATATTCAGCAATATCATTTTCATTGAGAGATAGATGATTAATTGATACACCAGCTGAAATTTTTGGATTATGATTTTTGGCTAAATATATGGCGTTAGCAGACATAGCTGTTGATATTTGCGTTGCATGATAGCGTGTTTGTGTAAGTGCTGCCAATCGTAAATCCCTTTCAAGGGGGATAATCTCTGCTTCACGAGGTATACCAGTAAGACCTAGCCAGCTTGCCAATAGACCTTCATTCATAACACCTTGATCTACAAGATCTTTATCTTGTGTTTCATTAAGTAATGCAACATTAAAATCACGAGCATATGTCATTGCACGATGCATAATAGATGAGTTTTGAATGGTTTTTTTTCCTTCACTGAAAGCTATCGCTCCAGCGTTTTTCAATAAGCCAAATTCAGCTATTTTTTCTCCATTAAGACCCTGAGTGATAGCAGCTACAGGATAAATATTGACTAATGCTTCATCACGTGCTGTACGCACAATAAATTCAATAAGTGCAACATTATCAATAACTAACTGTGTATCTGGCATAACAAAAAATGAAGTAATGCCTCCTGCTGCTGCAGATTGACTCGCTGAAATAATTGTTTCCCGGTATTCAACCTTCGGTTCACCAATGAAAACTCTAGTGTCAACAAGTCCAGGAAAAATTGCCTTATTTTGTGCATTAACAATTTCTGCACCCTCTGGGGTTCCTTGATTAAGAGCTTCTTTTCCAGCAACCGTAATGAGTCCGTTTTCAACAATAACAGTTCCAACTTCGTCAATTGCGCGCGAAGGATCAACAATACGAGCATTTTGAAAAACTATGGGTTTTATCATTTTTTTCTCCATTCCTATTGTGATACGTATCCAGCAAAGCTTCCATAACAGCCATGCGCACAGCTACCCCTATCTTGACTTGTGTGTGAATTACGCTACGAGCTCCATCGGCTATATCAGAAGAGATCTCTACTCCACGATTTATTGGACCAGGATGCATAACGACACAATCACTTTTGGCATAGGTTAGGTTATCTTTATGGAGGCCAAAATAATGGGAATACTCACGAAGAGAAGGGATAAACGCTCCGGTCATACGTTCATGTTGCAAGCGTAACATCATAATAACATCAGCATTTTTAAGACCATCTTGCATCGTATTGAAAACTTCTACTCCCATATTTCCAATGCCTGGAGGTAAAAGTGTTGAAGGTGCAACAACACGAACACGTGCTCCTAGTGCATTAAGACTGATGATATTAGAACGTGCAACACGCGAATGTAAAATATCACCGCAAATTACAACGATTAGTCCCTCAATATGGCCTTTTGTTTTCCTTATAGTTAGAGCATCCAACAAAGCTTGAGTTGGATGCTCATGTGCACCATCACCTGCATTGATAACACAACAATCAACTTTTTCAGCTAAAAGGGAAACAGCCCCAGCACAGTGATGACGAACAACGAGTATATCTGGTTTCATTGCGTTAAGAGTCATAGCCGTATCAATGAGTGTTTCTCCTTTTTGTACAGATGAATTGCTGATCGCAATATTTATCACGTTTGCTCCCAACTTCTTGCCAGCCAATTCAAAAGAGGATTGCGTTCGTGTAGAGGCTTCAAAAAAAAGATTAATTTGGGTACATCCATTTAGAACAGATTTTTTTTTATTAATCTTTTCTAAAAAAAGAATGTTTTCATCTGCGCGATCAAGTAACGCTACAAGATCCTGTGTACGAAGATTCTTAATTCCTAAAAAGTGTCTGTAAGGAAAAATTGAAGATGATGCATTCTGAATCATAATATTCTTTTCTGTAACTATCTTTAAAGAACTCAAACATGAATTTCTTTAAGTGTAACAGATGTTTTTAATTGCAAAAAGACAAATAGTTTATGATATGAAATTATACAAATAAGGAATATATCGTATGAATGCTTCGTCTATGCAGAATCCTCGTCCCAAAAATGCGTTTCTTAATGATACTCTCATGTCTCACGTCGCATCCATCCTTCCTGCAGATTTATTAGCAGGTTTTGAAGAAATAGGAGCTTTCATTGCAAGTCGTGAAGCACAGAATTTTTCTCGTTTAGCAAATTGTTACCGACCAATATTACGCCACGATAATGAGCATAATCAACCAAAAGAAGATCTTGAAATACATGCATCTTACCATAATCTTCAGCAGTATTCGAGGCAAATAGGTTTAGTTTCCTCACTTTGGGAAAATACAGCTATGGAAAACGGTGTGCGTTACCAAGCTCGTGCTATTCGTTTAGCTCTTTCTGCTGGTCTGGAGACTGGACATCTGAATGAAGTGGTTATAGCAAGTGCATCTATAGCAGTGTTAATTGGTGAAACTGAATTATTTAAGAAATGGCAGCATGCCCTTTTGTCACGCAAATATGATTCTTCTTCTCAATCGATATCTTGTAAGAAAGGCGCTTCTCTTACCTGTGCTTTTGATAAACTTGAAGAAAGTGAAAAGCATTTTTCAAATGTTCCAGAGGCTCAAAAAATCTCTTTTGATGAAACAATGAAATGTGATTTGTATCGCTTAAGTATCACAAAAACTAACGTTGTTAATCCAATGGCTGATGGATACATTGTCAGTGCAGAAATAGATGGTTATTTAAGCTGTTTTCTAGTTCCTCGTTTTCAAGAAGATGGTACACCCAATAATACTATATCAGTGCGTTATCTGATGCAGCGTTCCGGAGAATGTTCAGTACCTGAAGGGACTATTGATTTTCAAGGATGTTATGGCTGGATTATAGGAAACATTGGAGATGGAGCGAAAGTTATCAAAGATATTGAAACTATGATACGTTTTGATCAGTCTGTGATATCAGCAGGAGTTTTACGTGCGGCACTTTCACTAGGTATGGACTTTTTTAGAAAAAAAACGCTAAATTGTCTTTTTTCACCACTAACAGAACGCGTTTTTGCTGATATTGCACTCGATATTGCTGCTTCTCAAGCGTTAGTTTTGCGTTTAGCAAGAGCATTCGATAATGCTGCAAATGATCGCTCTGAAGCAGCCTTTGCACGCGTTATGACACCGGTCATTACTTATCACGTAAGCCAATTAGTTATTCCCATTGTTGGTGAGATTATTGCACAGGTTGGTTTAAAAGGTTTTATAAAGGGTAATCCTTTATCGCAAATGTTAAACGATGGAGCAATGCGAGTAGTTAGAAATAAGGTTTCAAATCAATTGGTAAAAGATACCATTCTTATGGCAAATAAAGCACCTGGATTATTTCAGCAATTGTTAGAAAATATTGCTATTGATATCGGACCAGCGGGTTCACGAGCTATTGAAATTATTAAATCAGCTGCGCATATGGCTTCAACAAATGAAGGAATAGGCCGGTTCTTTGTTGAGCAGATAGCTTACGCAGCAGCAACTGCTTCGCTGCGCCATAAGGGGATGGAATATGTTACAAATGCTTATATGGAAAGTCGTCTTGGAGGGCAATGGAGATCATCTTATGGAATGATGATTGTACAGTATAATGCAGAAAAACTACTAAGCATTCTTTATCCATCTGCATGATTTTTATAAAGGAATCTAATTCTATCGAGAGCACCTTGTAATATGAAAGATGCTGCTGCTGAGTCAATGTGTTTAGCTCTTTTGGAGCGTGACATGTTCATTTCTAAAAGGTGACGTTCTGCTGCTATTGTTGATAGTCGTTCGTCCCAAAAAACGAATGGAATGTTTGTCTGTATTGCCATATTACTGACAAAAGATCGGGTTGCCTGAGCTCGAGGACCACTGCTTCCGTCCATGTTAATAGGCAATCCAATAACGATAATACCTACATTTTCATCATTTAAAATTTTCATAAGTATATGAGAATCTAGAGTAAATTTTTTTCGTTGAATAACAGAACGCGGATTGGCATAAGTTAAACTTATATCAGAAATAGCAATTCCAACAGTTTTCGTACCTAGATCCAAACCTGCTACTGTTTGCTTAGGTAGAAGATGTGTGATAGCTTCATCTATGGTAATAATGGCCATGGGGATGGATCTTGACGTTCAGAAGTCTCGAATATATTCCTGATTTATGACTGAATCTTTGTATAATGGGTTTCCTTATACGCCTATAGATGAAACATTGATCGGCCTCAAATAAAAAATTTGGAATTGGGTAAATTCCTGACCAGAAAGGTGTGGTGTCTCTGTGGATAGTAAGACAATGAAGCGAGTGGCGCATCTAGCACGTATTGCCATCCGTGATGATGAAGAAAAACACATGATAGAAGACCTCAATGCCGTCATTGAGGGTTTTTCCAAGCAACTTGATGAAGTTGATGTTACTGGGGTTGAGCCGCTAGTATCAGTAACGCCATTGCTACTCCGAATGCGTGAGGATAATGTTACAGATGGCAATATGGCTTCAGATATTGTAGCAAATGCGCCTATGACGAGCGAAAATTTTTTTCTTGTAGCAAAAATTATTGAGTAGTTTTCTATATAAATTTTGAGAGTCGAATATGACTGATTTAACAACATTGACTATCGCACAGGCTCGTGATGCCTTAACGAAAGGTGATTTTAAAGCAACAGAGCTGACAGAATCTTACCTAAAAGCCATAAAAGAAGCCAATTTAACTTTGAATGTTTATGTAGCAATTACTGAAGAACAAGCAATGAAAATGGCGGTTGAATCGGACAGTCGTTTTTTTAAAAAAGAGGCGGGTATTCTAGAAGGAATTCCGTTAGGAATTAAAGATAACTTCGCGACAAGGGATGTTCATACTCAAGCTTGTTCATATATCCTCGATGGATTTAAGCCAAAATACGAATCAACTGTGACCGCTAATCTGTGGAAAAGTGGTGCAGTTATGTTAGGTAAGCTTAATATGGATGAATTTGCCATGGGCTCTTCTAATAAAACATCCTATTATGGACCAGCTATCAATCCGTGGCGTAAATTGAACTCTAATGAAAATCTTGTTCCGGGTGGTTCTTCAGGAGGATCCTCTGCCGCAGTTGCGGCACGGCTTTGTGCAGCTGCAACAGCAACAGATACTGGCGGATCGATACGCCAACCTGCAGCATTTACTGGAACCGTAGGAATCAAGCCAACTTATGGACGTTGTTCGCGGTGGGGAATCATAGCTTACGCCTCATCACTTGACCAAGCCGGACCTATTGGACGCACCGTTCAAGATTGTGCGATTATGCTCAAATCAATGGCTTCTTTTGACAAAAAAGATTCAACTTCTGTAGATTTGCCTGTTCCTGACTACGAAAGTTATCTTGGCAAATCAATTAAAGGAATGAGGATTGGTATCCCAAAAGAATATCAAATTGAAGGAATTTCTTCAGAAATTATTGAACTTTGGCAGAAAGGGGTTCATTGGCTTCAAGAAGCAGGAGCTGAAATTGTTGATGTTTCATTGCCCCACACAAAGTACGCTTTACCTGCTTACTATATCGTAGCTTCTGCGGAGGCATCTTCTAATTTAGCGCGCTATGATGGTGTTCGCTTTGGGCTTCGTATTCCAGGAAAAGATATTGTTGAAATGTACGAAAATACGCGTTCTGCAGGTTTTGGTAATGAAGTTAAAAGGCGTATTTTAATTGGTACCTATGTTCTTTCAGCGGGATACTATGATGCATATTATCTAAAAGCTCAAAAAGTACGTACATTAATTAAGCATGATTTTGATCAATGTTTTTCCTCTGGCGTTGATGCAATTCTCACACCTGCAACACCAACACCTGCTTTTGGCATTACGGATGAGACAATAAAAAATGATGCAATAACAATGTATCTTAATGATATTTTTACTGTGCCGGTTAACATGGTAGGTTTGCCTGGGATTTCTGTTCCTGCAGGTTTATCATCGAGTGGTCTTCCCCTAGGACTACAATTAATAGGCAAGCCTTTTTCAGAAGAAGTCATTTTTCAGGCGGCTCACATTATAGAGCAGGCGGCTGGGACATTAAGTGCAGATAAATGGTGGCCGTAAGTATTTATATCTTCAGCTGGTTTAATGAAAAAAATTAAAGGTTTTTAGGGAGGTGGGAGATTCTAATCATTAATTAACTCATTTTGATATCGCGACAAGTGGAT
This sequence comes from Bartonella ancashensis, assembly GCF_001281405.1. Taxonomy (NCBI): domain Bacteria; kingdom Pseudomonadati; phylum Pseudomonadota; class Alphaproteobacteria; order Hyphomicrobiales; family Bartonellaceae; genus Bartonella; species Bartonella ancashensis. Next base: position 1,022,058 of record NZ_CP010401.1, read on the forward strand.
TTCCCTTTTTGTTTAAGTTTCTATTAGTTAGTTTTAACTGATGACTATAAATTTCAGTAGCATTACTGAGTTTGTTGCTATCAGCAATTAAATGTCATAATATTTTTTAATGTTATATGTGTCATATTCACCATTTTGGTAAGCATGGTTACTACTCTCTATATATACTAGAATTGCATGCTCTTAGGTTTTAATCATTTTCTAGTACACAATATCTTAAATTAATAAAAAGGAATGATTAATTGAATAAGGTTGCATACATAATTTTTACACGCATAAGCAACAATGCTATAGCAAATAAGATATAAGGTTCCTTCAATTTTAGAACTATAAAATCTACAACTTACTCTCTCTAAAATTTTTTCTTGTATAAATTCTGCCATAAAAAAATCAATCACTGCATGTAGGTTTTCTGAGACAGTGTGATAATACAGTTAGATATTTGGGAGGATATTTATAAAGTGCCATTAAAGTAAAGTATGACAATATGGGGAAATTTTATCTTGGGGGTTGCTTGTTCATAGGGGTGCAATGTTTACTCTTATATGAGAGAATCGATTTGTGAAATTAAACCTGCGGGATTATGTTTGAGTATGATGATTAAAAATACATTAAAAGATCATTCCCTATCTGAAGAAAATCTTGGGGTTTGTGGTGAAATTATTGAGATTAGCGGCATTATTAAGTGGTTTGATGGCAGTAAGGGGTACGGGTTCATCGTGTCGGACTTGCCTGGTTTTCCCGATATATTGTTGCACGTGACAGTAATGCGACGAGATGGTTTTAAGACAGCCTTGGAAGGTTCTAGAATTGTTTGCGTTGTTAAAAAAACCGAGAGAGGATTGAAGTGTGTTCAAGTAAAGTCTATTGACTTGTCTTCAGCTGTTCACCCTTCAGAAATTCCAGTACGCACGCATGTTACGGTTTCTCCTGAAAGTGGTTTAGAACGCGTAATTGTAAAATGGTTTAATCGTAATAAGGGATTTGGATTTCTGAGTAGGGGACAGGGGACAGGAGATATTTTTATTCATATGGAGACATTACGGCGTTTTGGTTTAGCAGAGCTTCATCCCGGTCAAGTTGTTATCGTGCGTTTTGGCCAAGGGGAAAAAGGATTGATGACTGCAGAGATTTATCCTGATATAGCACTTCCGTTCGCTACTCATTAGATGAGAGATGTCAATCTTCCTTTTTAGGGATTTTGATTCTTTTTAATTACTCTAGAGAGGGATGTATGCTGCGCTTGTTCAGGAAAGAGAAAGTTTCTCTGCTGGTGTTGTTTTTTTATATAGGTGGGATGGGTGTAGCTGCTACACAAGAACCCATGAAGATTCCTGTTGATTCAGTTCCTCTGCAAATAAAAACAGAGCAAGGTGTTGTCTCCTATGAGGTGGAAGTTGCTTTTTCAACTGATCAGTCAGCCGCAGGTTTAATGTATCGAACTTCTTTTCCTAAAAATCGTGCCATGTTATTTAAAAATTCGATAAATGAAGAGGGTGATGATACACAAAAGTTTTATATGTGGATGGCTAACACTTACATATCTCTAGATATGATTTTTTTAAATTCAGAGGGAATAATTGTTTCAATTATTGAAAAAACTTCTCCACTATCAACGAATATTATTTCATCAGAGGTAGCTGCAACTTTTGCTATTGAAATCAATGCTGGTGAAGTTTTTGATAAACAAATACAAAAGGGACAACGTGTTATTCATCCTGCTATTTGCGGAAAATGTGAAAGTGAATAAAAATGACAACAGAAAACATTCATTTTTTTGAGCACAGTGGTTTTAAATTTGCTTACCGTGAGGAAGGGGAAGGGGAGCCTGTTTTGCTTATTCATGGTTTTGGATCTTCTGCATGGATAAATTGGTGTGCGACGGGTTGGTTCCGTACCCTTACTGAAGCAGGCTATCGTGTTATTGCAATTGATAATCGTGGGCATGGTGATTCAGAAAAGAGTTATGACCCTCTATTTTATACACCTCAAGCTATGGCTAGTGATTCAGTTAAGCTTCTTCAACATTTAAAAATATCTAAAGCTCATGTTATGGGATATTCTATGGGAGCGCGAATTAGCGCATTCATGTCCCTTCTTTATCCAGAGTATGTGCATAGCGTTGTTTTTGGTGGTTTAGGTATAGGTATGGTGACGGGAGCAGGTAATTGGGAACCCGTTGCAGAGGCTCTCTTAGCGAAAGATGTTTCAACTATTACAAATCCACGTGGTTTGATGTTTCGTAAATTTGCAGATCAAACTAAAAGTGATAAACGAGCTTTAGCTGCTTGTGTTGTAAAATCGAAACAAGAATTAGCAGAAGAAGATGTTCGTAAAATTAAGCAACCAGCACTTGTCGCAGTGGGCTCATTAGATGACATTGGTGGTGAAGCAGAACCATTAGCGGCTTTATTGCCTAATGGTAAGGCTCTACAAATTCCTAATCGGGATCATATGCTTGCTGTAGGAGATAAAATTTATAAAAAAGGTGTTGTCGATTTTTTTCTCATTATCCCATTCTTTAATTTGTGGCTTTTAAAAGCTGTTTTTTTCACATAAGGAGAATTTTGAGATAAAAATAACGGAACGAGAAACCATAAAATATGCTTATTTTATGGTTCCATCTATTTCGTTTGTAGGTGAGGCTATTTTTAAAACATAGGAGAGTGCAGTGAATAGTAATGAAATAAAAAAACTTGATAATTACTTAAAAAACACATTTCAAAATACGCACTTACAGGTAAAAACACGACCAAAGAAAGATGATTCTTGTGAAGTTTATATCAAAGGTGAATTTTTAGGGGTAATCTACAAAGATGAGGACGAAGGTGAATTATCCTACAATTTTTCTATGGCTATATTAGATGTTGACCTGGATAACTAATACCTGAATCGCAATAAATTTTTACTATTTTTTATATTAGTTTGAGCGCTTTAAAACTCGTATGGTCGTTACGCCCAATAATGAGGTGATCGTGGAGGATAATCTCTAACGCATTGGCTACATCTTTTAGTCTATATGTCATTGATATATCCGCTTGAGAAGGTGTTGCATCACCTGAAGGGTGGTTGTGAACCAAGATAATTCCGGATGCAGACAATGCTAAGGCACGAGAAATAACTTCACGAGGATAAACGGATGTGCGATCGACAGTCCCAATTTGCTGGATTTCATCAGCAAGAAGACCATTTTTTTTATCCAAAAATAAAATACGAAATTGTTCACGTGTTTCATGAGCCATAGCAGCTTTACAATAAGCTAATACTTTATCCCATGAAGAAAAAATATCGCGTTTAGATAATTGTGTGCGAGCGATGCGTGCAGCAACATCAGAAATAATTTTTAAATCTATTGCGGTAGCAGAACCACATCCCTGAACTTCTTGGAGCCTATGGATATCTGCTCCTAGTACATCTGCCAAAGACCCAAAATATTCTATTAAATTCTTGGCCAATGGTTTAGTATTGGCACGAGGAATTGTTCGAAAAAGCAACAACTCAAGATATTCATAATCTTCAATTGCACTGCCCTTTGTGCTTAAATATCGCTTACGTAAACGATTTCTATGACCTTGATAATGTTGAATAATTTTTGATTTTTTTTTGGGTATTTTATTTTTAGTACGTTCTACAAAACTAAAACCAGTATCTGATGTAAGCTCAAATTGGCTATCTTTGTCTGCTCCAGCTTTGTTGAATTTTGAATCCATAGCATTTTACATCTATATTGGAGCGGATAATTGAGAGATATAAAAAATGTCTTTTGGAGATTCAGTAAATATCTCACATCCCTCATCCGTCACACCAATTGTATGTTCATACTGTGCAGTAAGGGAACGATCGCGCGTAACAGCAGTCCACCCATCAGATAAAATTTTAACCTGTGGTTTACCTAAATTAATCATGGGTTCAATTGTGAATATCATACCCTTCTTTAGTTCTTCACCTTCACCTTTTTTTCCATAGTGTAAAATATTGGGCACATCGTGAAAAAGCTGTCCAATTCCGTGACCACAAAAATCTCTTACAACCGAGCACCGCTCAAGTTCTGCATAATGTTGAATAGCAGCACCAATATCACCTGTTGTTGCTCCGGGTTTTACTGCGGCAATTCCTCTCATAAGACACTCATGAGTTACTTTTAACAAACGCTCCGCGGAACGCTTAATTTTTCCAACGGGATACATACGACTTGAATCTCCATGCCAACTGTTAAGGATAAAAGTGACATCAACATTAACAATATCACCTTCTTGCAAAGGTTTCTTATTTGGTATGCCATGGCAAACAACATGATTAATAGACGTACAACATGAATGACTATACCCACGATAATTTAAATCAGCAGGTAGAGCATTGCGCTCAGCTCCAAAAGTAAAAACAAAATCATCAATTTCTTGTGTAGTAACACCAGGAATGATAATGTCTGCAAGTGCATCAAGGCATTCTGCAGAAAGCCGTCCTACTTTACGCATTTCACTGAAAGCATAATCGTCAAAAATGCGAATTTTTCCGTTAAATTTGAGAGGTACTTTATTATATTCAATGTAATCAGTCATTTTTTATTTTCTGTCTCTGCATGAGTGAATTGAAAAATACTTTTTAGATTTCGTACAACATTTTAGAGAGTAAAGCCCCGTTATTGATCTTTCAGCTAGACACTAAATGTAGATTTACATCTGTGATTAGAATTAAGCCTATAATAAGCGACAAACTCTAAACAATTGTACCTCTGAATGATATTAAGCATTATTGTTTACTTTCTTTGCTGTGCAACTGTTATTAGTTTACCTAAATGATACGATCCACATTTTTTCTGTATCTACAAATTTTTATCAATATTTTTTGGTTAATAAAATATAATGAACGTTTTTTATCTCTAAATAACATTCAAAGAGAATATCATCAGATAGAAGAAAATCAATGCATGAATTGATACCGCTGTTGTCATAATAATTATCTAATTATATGAAATAATAATCTATCTTGAGTTACTTTTCATGTAAGGCTATTCGAAAAACTTATATTAAACCAATAAAACATTACCCACTTCAATACTTTTTAATAAATATGAAGACTTTTATTAAAAGTTATTACTATAGTAATAGTAATATTTTATTACAAATATAAAGTAATACTATTAAATTAGTTAGTATTTTTATAGCTATATATTCTACACGATACAATTTAAAATACATTATGTGTTAAGTATATTCGTTCAAAATTAAGATTGAATTGTACTAATATAAATAGAAATACTTACTTCTTAAGTAATTAATTTTGTTTGTAGTATTCTAAACGCCAGAATAGAATCGGCAATGTTATATTGAAAAATTTATTTTATAGAGTAATAGTTTCAGGTAGTTAAATCAAATAAAGATATAATGATAACTTACTTTACGCACAGTGGTGTAGATAATGGCTGGAACAAATAGGAATTGCAATAATGTAATGGATGGTCCAACAATTATATTGGTCGAACCACAATTACCAGAAAATATTGGTATGGTAGCAAGAGCAATGGCAAATTTTGGATTATTTAAATTACGTCTAGTTAATCCAAGAGAAAAATTTCCAAATGAAAAAGCGAGGGCTGCGGCGAGTAAGGCAGACCATGTCATTAATAATACTCAAGTCTTTTGTAAACTGTGTGATGCAATTGCAGATTTAAATTATGTTATTGGTACAACGGCACGTAAAAGATATAGTTTTAAAACCGTTAAAAGTGCTGTGGAGGCTACGAGAACTTTACGTCATCACGAGAATATAGGGCATAAAACTGGTATTTTATTTGGAAGAGAGCGGTGGGGATTAGAAAATGATGAAATAAGCCTTGTCGATGAAATAGTTACTTTTCCTGTTAATCCTGCTTTTGCATCACTCAATATTGCACAGGCTGTCCTGATAATGTCTTATGAATGGATGAAATCAGGTCTAGAAAATACAGATGATACAGCTTTTCGTGCAGAGGAAATAAAGCCTGTTGATAAAGCAACTCTTCATGGTTTTTTATCGCAGTTAGAAGAAGCTCTGGATATTCGCGGCTATTTTAGACCGAAAGAACGTAAAGAAGTTATGATTACAAACATACGTTCTGTTTTCACACAGGCTCATTTTGGAGAATCTGAGGTTCGTTTGTTAAGGGGAATTATATCGTCACTTGATCACTTTTCTCCCAAATTTCCACGAGGTAGCGGTGCACCTATAGGACGTGACCGTAAAAAATGTGAATATTGATGAGCGCAAAACCACTTCTTTTTTTTGATAGCGGCATTGGTGGATTAACGGTACTGAAAGAGGTACGTGCTCTTCTTCCCACACTTCAGTTTATTTATGTTGCGGATGACGCAGGGTTTCCTTATGGTCTTTGGGAAGAAAAGTTATTAAGAAGCCGTATTTTAAAAATTTTTACATATCTCATGAAGTGTTATGATCCTGCTTTATGTGTTATTGCCTGTAATACAGCCTCTACATTAGTCATATCAGACTTGCGACATGAATTTCCTCATATTCCCTTCGTGGGAACTGTTCCTGCCATTAAATTAGCAGCTGAACTAACAAAGTCTGGTTTAATTTCAGTATTAGCAACTCCAGGAACAGTCAAACGTGCATATACACATGAATTGATTTGTGCTTTCGCTAATCAATGTTGCGTTCAACTTGTTGGTAGTGAAAAACTTGCTATATTTTCTGAAAATTATTTACGTGGTTATCCTATTGATCTTGAAGAATTTAGGAATGAGATTTTACCGTGCTTTGTTGAAAAAAATGGCAAATATACCGATGTCATTGTTTTAGCTTGTACACATTATCCTTTTTTGATGAATTTATTTAGGGAACAAGCCTTATGGCCTGTCAATTGGATTGATCCCGCAAGAGCTATAGCCAGACGTACAAGATCATTATTACCAGAAAAATTGCAACATAAAAACACAGAGCATAAAAATTATGCTTTATTTACATCCAAAAATGTAGACTTACTGACTGAACATTTATTACAAAGATTTAATCTTAGTATCATAAGGGGAGTTGACTTTAAGATATGAGATACCTACAATAAGCCTCGTTCTTTTATGAAGAGGATATTTATTGACGTGTCCCGTGAATAGCTTTTGGATTGTCAAGCTGTTCTGTCGGTTTCTTTTACGGAGCAGAGGAGGGTGCGTTTCCTAGAGGTTCTATTTAATCTCTTTGTTTATTTTAGAGGAAATGCGATGAGTAAACGTGAAACAACGAAGTATAAGATTGATCGACGCATAGGAGAAAATATTTGGGGTCGTCCGAAATCTCCGGTTAACCGCCGTGAATATGGCCCAGGACAGCATGGTCAGCGTCGTAAAGGGAAACTCTCTGATTATGGTGTTCAGTTGCGTGCTAAGCAAAAACTGAGGGGGTTTTACGGTGACATTTCAGAAAAGCAGTTTCGTAGAATTTATCAAGAAGCGGTTCGTCGTCGGGGTGATACTGGTGAGAACCTTGTAGGACTTCTGGAATCACGCTTAGATGCTATTGTTTATCGTGCAAAATTCGTTCCTACCATTTTTGCTTCTCGCCAGTTTATTAATCACGGTCACATCAATGTGAATGGACGGCGTACGAATATTCAGTCATACCGTTGCAAACCTGGTGATGTTATTGAGGTTCGTGAAAAGTCAAAGCAGCTTGTTTTGGTTTTAGAGGCAACACAGCTTGTTGAACGTGATGTTCCCGAATATATTCAAGCAGATCATAGCAAGATGGTAGCAACTTTCGTTCGCGTTCCTTCTTTTTCGGATATTCCTTATGCTGTTCAGATGGAACCAAATTTGGTTGTTGAGTTTTATTCTCGTTAAGCTTTTGCGTAGGGAACCTTATTGTTCTGCTACAGGTGGTTCTCTTTGTCCCTAAGCTTGTTATAAAAATTGTTTGGGGATGGAGGATTTTTATAGCGTATGCTTGACTATATTGTTGTGTGCGTTTTTTTGCTTTGTCCTTTTTTTTAATATGGATTAGAGAGATATTTTTTATCTCCATTTGTATTGTAATCGTAATTGATGGGCCACTCCCTGTACTGCCCTGTAGCGTAGTAATTTCTTTATAAAATCAAATAAAATGCTGGATAATAAAAAGAACATGGCCGTAAAGGATCTTGTAGACGAAGAAATCAAAGGTTGTCATCCAATATTTCGGATTTCTCCTTCAACTATAGAATTTAATAAATTGCGTAAACGGCTTTTGCGTAATGTTCGGCAAGCATTAGATGATTTTTCTATGCTATCATCAGGAAAAAGATGGCTTGTTGCTTTGTCTGGAGGAAAAGATTCTTATAGTATGTTGGCTTTATTGCTTGATTTAAAGTGGCGTGGTTTTTTGCCTATTGAGATCTTAGTCTGTAATCTTAATCAAGGCCAACCAGGTTTTCCTGAGCATATTTTACCTGATTTCCTGAATTCTTATCAAATTTCACATCGCATTGAGTATCAAGATACTTACTCAATCGTCACAGATAAGCTTGAGCACACGCAAACATATTGCTCTCTTTGCTCTCGGTTGAGACAGGGGCATTTGTATCGTATTGCGCGCGAAGAACACTGTTCTGCACTAGTACTCGGACATCATCGTGATGATGTTTTAGAAACGTTTTTTATGAATTTATTTCATGCTGGCCGATTGGCAGCTATGCCTGGAAAGCTTTTAAATGATGAAGGAGATCTCTTTGTTTTGCGTCCTCTTGTGTATGCAGCTGAAGAAGATATAGAAAAATTTTCTCAGGCGATGCAATTCCCAATAATTCCATGTAATCTTTGCGGCAGTCAGGATGGTTTGCAACGTAATGCGATGAAGAAAATGCTTGCTGAAATCGAGAAAAAAATGCCTGGACGCAAAGACACTATGATCCGTGCTTTAACAAACGTACGTCCAAGCCATTTACTTGATAAACAGCTTTTCTCTTTTGCTTTCCAAGACCATATTACTAATATCAGTGATTAATTTAAGTATTTCAAACTGCAATAACATGAAGATCATAAAGATCAGATGTTTTATCTTAACAGTAGTAAACTCATTTGTATAATGCTCATCACGATAACATGTCACGTGGCTTTCTACTTTTGGGGCATCATATTCACGCTAGTCCTCTTAACAATTTTATCTTGTTATTTATTTAAATTGGAAAGTCTTTTTCCAATCTTTTGTTAATAGGAAGAAATTTTCTTTTACTTTACATAAAATATTTTTGGAAGTTTTCTTTCATATCGCTAAAAGCTCCTTCTAAGCTAAAGTTATTTGCAACAGCTCATATCTTTTACTGCCTTTTTAAAAGCTATTTAAATATTGCGTTTTCTTTGTTTAGTAAAATATAGATGAAATACCTATTTTTCACATAATTATAAATAAATCAGAATACTTCATAACCATAATCACATGATAAAAATACAAACAGAGAGCGCATATATTTTATAGAACAAAATTCTATCACTTATATTTTATCTCTCATGGTTATTAGTTACAAATAATTGTAATATGAAGTAATAATTATTGTACTCAACACTTTTTAATTAATTCTCTTTGTACTCAAAATGTAAAAAAACACTAACAATAAGAAAATAAAAATAATATTTCTTTAAAAAGTGTTGACCAAATGAAAAGTCGATCGTATGTTCCGTTCACTTTCTGCAAGTAGAAGTGACTTGTTTGAGAGCGCGTAGCTCAGCCGGTAGAGCAACTGACTTTTAATCAGTAGGTCCAGGGTTCGAATCCCTGCGCGCTCACCATACAAATGAGCTAGGAGGGGTCTGAGTTATAAGATCCTGAGTTTTCTTGTTTTATCAAATTGTCTCTTATTGCTTTCACCAATTCTTATGATCTTTTGTGATTATTGCAATATTCTTCACACATTGTACAATAGGAGGTTTTGTAATTCCTTCTTGTACTCTACAAAGACTCAATCCAATGGTTTTTTGTGTCACGCATGTTAGAAGATTTGATCAATAGATTTTCTTCTTCATATCTTAACCTTTAAAACCACTCTCACGTCATACGTTCAATAAAAGGGTTAATTATTGCTTTGTAAACGACCGCAAAATTGTAAAACAGCCTAACAAATTCGCGCAATTTTCTCCACTAAAAAGCGTAACAAATTATACATTTATTCTCAACAGGTTGATTTTAAAGTAAGATTTTTCTTATAGGAATTTTTTATAATATAAATTAGAGACTTTTTTCATAATTTAATAATTTTTTCTAATATTACTGTTTAATATACTATGTTAATATCTTGATATAAAAGTGAAAATGTTCTAATTTTCATTGTTTTTTCTATAAAGCAAATTTGTAATTATAGATTTTCTTATCCCATACAATAATTTAATTAATAGGATAGAATCAAGAATTAGACAGGATAGCAAATGTTCCTTAACGGTCAGGAAAAATTAAGCTTAACTACCAGAACAATGTTAAGGTTTTTTTTTATAATATTTTCTTTTGGAATATTAACCGCTTGTATAACTCAGAAAACGCAATCTACAGTAAAGTATTCTAACTCTAAGAAAACATCCAATATGGTGAAAAAAAATAGCATTCACATAACGGATTCTTCATCTAATCATTCTACGAAAAAAGGGGATAAAAAGCTAAATGCAAAAAAGATTATTGGAAAACCTTATAAAATTAAAGGTGAGTGGTACTATCCGAAATTTGATCCTACTTACAAAAGTACTGGAAAAGCATCGTGGTATGGATCGCATTTTCATGGAAGTTTGACTGCGAATGGTGAAATTTATGATATGGATTCTTTAACTGCTGCTCATCCTACGATGCCTCTTCCTAGCTATGCTCGTGTTACAAATTTAAAAAATGGCTCTTCAATCATTGTTAGAGTGAATGATCGTGGTCCTTATATAAAGGGAAGAATTATTGATTTATCACGGCGAGCAGCTAAAATGCTGGGCTATGCAAATGAAGGGGTGGCAGACGTTCGGGTGGAATACATCGGAGAAGCTCCCCTTGATAGATATGATTCCTCTTATCTGCTAAATTCTTATTCATCTGGAAAATTGATATTGTCGTCAAAAAATACTCCGAAAAAATCAAACAGAAAAGACGAGAATATATTTTCTGTATCTGGTATGAAAAGCTTGCAAAAATCGACAAAAAGTCTGATAATTAAAGGAAATCTTATTAAAGATTCCTCAATAAAATTACCTAAGATTGGCCCTGTTTCAGCCAGAAAACCCGTATCCTTTATCCTAAATCTAAGTGACAGTAACTAAGAAATATATCTGTTTTATAAAAGACAGACATATATCTTACAATGATAACTAATCCTTATAAATTATATTATTTATGTTCATAATATAATAGATTGCGTTGTTTTTTGTCGAGCATCAGTAAATTAAAATATGTCATTAAATAACAATATTGTTTAATATCTTCAATAAGTTACAAAATAAGAACTCACAAGGAAATTGCATTTTTTTTATTTTTCAAACATTATAATTTTTAGCACAGAATGCAGATTTCAGCGTAGAAGCGTACACTCTAAGATTTTTGTGATTTGAGTCCCCTAAAAAGAAAATATTTTGCAAAAAAAGGCATTTATCTTATCATGCAAAGATGGCTTTAGTTACGAGCTTCACTGCTTATGATGCATATCAATAAAAAGATTAAGGTTCGCACGTGTCGGGTTATTTCATCACATTTGAAGGAGGGGAGGGGGCAGGTAAAACAACCCAGATTTCTTTACTATCGCAGTATCTTCGCAGTGAAGGATATGAAGTTTTGATTACAAGAGAACCAGGGGGCACAGTAGGTGCAGAAATTTTACGTTCTATCTTGTTATCAGGTGATGCAGCTCAGTATGGATCATTAATTGAAGCAGTTTTATTTACGGCAGCACGTATTGACCATGTTTTTGAGGTTATCGCACCATCTTTACAGGAAGGTAAAGTTGTCTTATGTGATCGCTTCATAGATTCAACGCATGTTTATCAAGGAATTAATGATCAAATAGATCCTTGTACTCTTTCTGTTTTAGAATATATCGGTACGAATGGAATCGTGCCTAATTTAACGTTTTTACTAGATATACCAGCAACTTTGGGAATCAAGCGTGTTAATTTGAGAAAAAAAGAATCTAACCTTATCGATTATTTTGAAAAAGACGGATTGGCTATTCAGGAACAAAGACGAAAGGCTTTTCTCCAATTAGCAAAAAATGAATCTAACAGGATTCAGGTCATTGATGCAACAAACTCCGTAGAAATGATTGCATTACAGATAAAAAATATTTGCCATCAACTGATGTTGGATCGTACGGTATGAGCGATATGAGCTTTCTGCATCAGCATGATGACATTGACGGTATTTTGTCACCATCAAAAAATAATGTTCTTATTGGTCATAAAAATGCTCGTCATTTTTTAACTAAAATACGTCAAGAAAAGCGTTTATATCACGCATTACTATTTGAAGGTAGACAAGGAATCGGAAAGGCAACACTAGCATTTCATTTTGCATGGAATCTTTTAAGCTCCAAAGAAAATGAATTCTTACAACCTAGTTATGACTCAACAGTATGGCGCCAAATTGGGCAAGGGTGTCATCCTAATCTTCTTCATATTTCACGCCAATTTGACTTAAAAGCAAAAAAAATCAAAGTAGGTATATCTATTGACGATATACGCAATATTGCCCATTTTTTAAACCAAAAAGTATCAAATAATGCATGGCGCATCATTATCGTTGATCCTGCGGACGACATGAACAAAAATGCTGCTAACGCAATTCTTAAGATACTTGAGGAACCACCTGCAAAAACGGTATTTATCATTATTGCACATTCTTCAGGAAAACTACTCTCAACAATTCGTTCGCGCTGTCAACAAATTTTCCTACAACCATTACATGATAACGAAATGAAGGAAGTTGTTTTGCAATTTTTGCCTGAAAAAATGCGAAATGATAAAGAATTTATCGAAATGATTATCCAAAAATCTCAAGGAAGTCCTAGAAAGGCAGCTCTGCTGGTCTGTGGCGGGTTTGAAATAAGCGAAACCATTCACAGTATTTTAGAAAACCCTGTTCTTAACCTAGCTCGTGCTCATGATTTTGCACAGGTACTGTTACCATCTAATTCTGATATTCAATTTCAACAATTTTGTGAAGAGATTCTACATAAAATTCAAAGAGAAACAATTACATCTGCAGAAAATAAAAATTTTATACTTTCAAAAAAATATGCACAAATATGGCAAGATACTCACCAAAAAATAACAGCGCTGCAAACATTTAATCTTGATAAAAAACAATTTATTATAAACCTTCTTTGCAACTTACATAAAATTATTCATAAACACCGTCTTTTTTCATGAAAATGTGTTTGACAAGAGCTATTCGTTATATTCTTTTACTTCATTTTAGAATGAGTGCGACATGGGTGATACATATTATATAACAACTCCAATTTTTTATCCTAATGCTTCTCCGCATATTGGGCATGCTTATAATGCAGTTGCAAGTGATGCATTGGCTCGTTTTCAAAGATTAGAAGGTAAAGATGTTTTTTTTCTTTCTGGCACAGATGAGCATGGTCTTAAGATGCAGCAAACAGCAGATTCGCTAAATATACTCCCCCAACAACTTGCAGATCGTAATAGTGCTATTTTCCAAAAAATGTTGAAAACATTGAATTGTTCCAATGATGATTTCATCCGTACAACAGAAGAAAGACACCGTGAAACCTGTCAGATAATTTGGCAAAAAATGCAAGATAATGGCGATATTTATCTCGATAGTTATGCAGGTTGGTATTCTGTCAGCCAAGAATCTTATTATGAAGAAAAAGATACAGAGGTGAATGAGAAAGGAATACGCTGTGAAAAAGAATTAGGATCTCCTGTTCAATGGAATGAAGAAGAAAGCTATTTTTTTAAATTATCACGCTATGAAGAAGCCCTTCTTAAACATTACGAAAAATACCCTGATTTTATAGCTCCCAATGAACGACGCAATGAAATTATAAGTTTTGTTAAGTCAGGTTTAAAAGACATTTCAATTTCACGTACTAATTTTAGTTGGGGAATTTCCGTTCCAAAAGATCCAAAACATATCATGTATGTTTGGGTTGATGCCCTTACAAATTATCTCACGGCAATAGATTTTTTTAACAAAACTTCCAAAAAGCGTATTTTTTGGCCTGTAAATACTCATATTGTAGGGAAAGACATTATCCGATTCCATGCTGTTTATTGGCCAGCTTTTTTGATGTCAGCAGGAATTGAGCTTCCTAAACGTATCTTTGCACACGGTTTTTTACTTAATCGCGGTTCCAAAATGTCTAAATCCATTGGAAATGTTGTTGATCCTTTTGATATGGTTAATCATTATGGAGTTGATCAGGTGCGATACTTTTTTTTACGTGAAGTTCCTTTCGGGCAAGATGGTACTTACAGCCATGAAAATTTAGTTAATCGTATTAATGCAGACCTCGCTAATGATCTTGGAAACTTAGCACAACGTTCTTTATCAATGATTCAAAAAAATTGTGATGCAAAAGTCCCTGTTCCATATAGCTTCTTGTTTCAAGATCAGCAACTTTTAGAAAAAGCAGATCAGGTACTAGATACAACACGTCAAGCTATGTTGGCTCAAGCGCCTCATTTAGCACTTTCAGCAATTTTTTCACTTGTAGCAGATGCAAATCGCTATTTTACAAGTGAAGAACCTTGGGATTTACGTAAAAATGATATAAAAAGATTTTCTACAGTTATTTATGTAACCGCAGAAAGTCTTCGAAGAATAGGTATTATGCTTTTGCCTTTCATCCCTCAATCAGCTACTAAGCTTCTTGATAGCCTTGCAATCGTTGAAGAAGATCGATTATTATCCCATATAAAAACTTCCAAGATAAGGGAAAAAAGCATTTTACCACCACCCGTAGCAATTTTTCCTCGCTATGTTGAAGGAGGTGACAGTAATGATGTTAATTGATACGCACTGTCATCTTGATTTTGAGGATTTTGAACAAAATTTAGATAGTGTTGTTCAGAGAGCTTCAGCTGCTAATGTTGAACGCATGATAACAATTTCAACATCTGTTCATAAATTAGATAGGCTTTTAGAAATTGCACAAACATATGATCAAATATTCTGCTCTGTTGGAACTCATCCTAATCATACACATGAAGAACAGAATATTAAAGCCATGGATCTTATTCGTTTATCAAAAAATCCAAATATTGTTGCATTTGGCGAAAGTGGTCTTGATTATTATTATGATTATGCCTCGCCATCAGAGCAAAAAAGGAGCTTTCTAGAGCACATAATTGCTGCTCGAGAGACACAATTGCCTCTTGTTATTCACTCACGCAATGCTGATCCAGATATGGAGAAGATCTTATATGAGCAAATGAAGGAGGGGGAGTTTCCATTTGTTCTTCACTGTTACTCATCTGGAGTACAATTAGCCCGTTCTGCCATTGAATTTGGTGGCTATATATCTTTTTCAGGTATTCTTACATTTAAAAATTCATTTGAAATTCGTGAAATCGCAAAAAATATCCCTCATGAGCGTTTATTAGTCGAAACAGACGCACCATTTTTAGCACCAATTCCTCACCGTGGTAAGATAAATGAACCATCTTTTGTACGTTATACGTCAAATATTCTTGCAGAAACTATTGGCTTAGATATTGAAAAAACTGCTCAAATAACAACGCAAAATGCTTTTCGTTTATTCAGTAAAATGAAATAATATAAAAGACAATGTCTGATTTCTATCGATTTACAATATTAGGTTGTGGTTCATCAGCAGGAGTTCCTCGCCCTAATGGTTTTTGGGGAGCGTGTAATCCAAATAATCCTAAAAATAAACGTTATAGAACTTCTTTATTAGTTCAACGAATTCAGCAGTGTGATCAAAAAACAACTGTCATTATTGACACTGGAGCAGATTTTCGATCGCAGATGTTAGATATGCATGTTGAAAACTTAAATGCTGCTATTTATACACATTTTCATGCAGATCATACCCACGGGATCGATGATTTACGTAGCTATGCACTTGCACAGAAATGCTTAATTAATATTTATGCAGATACTTTTACATTAAAGCATTTGAATAAATCTTTTGAGTATTGTTTTCAAACCTCAAGGGGATCAAACTATTCTCCCATTTTAAAAGCACATCCTATAGAGGAAGAGAGCAAATTTATTATTCAAGGGAAGGGAGGAGCAATCATTTTTAGCGCACACCCGCAATTGCACGGTTCCATTCATTCTCTAGGATTTCGTATTGGCAATGTTGCTTATTGCACAGATGTCAACCATTTTCCTGAAAAAGCATTGCTAAACCTCATGAATTTAGATGTTTTGATTATTGATGCTCTTCAGTTTAAACCGCACGTAAGTCATTTCTCTGTTGACCAAGCACTGCATTGGATAAACTATCTCAAACCCAAAAAAGCTATACTAACACATATGGATAATTCTCTTGATTATGACGAAGTTATGAAATACGTCCCATCCAATGTTGAACCTGCATATCAAGGACTTACTTTTGAAACAGATGTGATTGAGAGTTAGTAGAAATTTCTGAGAATTTTCATTGTTTGCTTTATTGTTTAATAATCGCATAATATATATTATGGAACTTTTATGTGTTTTTATAGTTTTTTACGTATAAAAGTATGAAAACTAAAAACAAAAGCCTCAAAAACCCCATAAGTGTGTGATAAGATAAATAACAGCTAACGTTCCTGATACATAATTTCCATTGCCATGGCGTAAGATCAAGGCTCCATAAGTCTCCCACGAAAACACCTGTCAAGCGCAACCAGTAAAAAATCCCTAAAGCCAAACAAATAAGCGCTAAAACCCGCAAATAAAAATTATAAACACATGTTGACGTGATAGTTTTAAAAATCCGTCTTTGTTGAGATATATCCTTCAAAAAAAGCTCCCAACTCAAACAAATTGAGAACGAATAATCGAACCATAACTCCTAATAAATCTCTTGATCAAGCTTCCCCCTCCTAGAATTGTGACAACTCTTTTTCAAGATTGTAAAAAAATACAACTATATTGCAATTTTATTATTTTAAACTGCCATTTTGTGCTCCTAATTTAGGAAACATTTGCATAAAGAAGCCAATACAGTAAATATAAACACCCGTTACGGATATGCCAATTTTAATCCAATGTGGAGCATCAAGCTGATAATAAAGTGCTACAACACCGAAAAGACACCATATAATAAATATCGGAAGATTAAACATACGTAGGCGCACAACTCTTACCGGATGAATAAAATAAATAGGCAAAAAAGAAAGAAATACTGATAATAATATTATGCTGAAAGAAACCCATTTCTCTGGGTTCACTGCAAACAACGTAAAGATTATCATGTTCCAAACAACAGGAAAACCTTTAAAAAAATTCTCTTGTGTTTTTATTCCAGTATCTGCGTAATAAATAGCTGATGCAATGACGATAGCTGCACTTAGTATAAATGAAAGCTTCGTCCCCATAAGGCCACTTTGATAGAGCGCAAAAGCTGGTATTAAAACATATGTTACATAATCAATAATATTATCTAGCACTTCACCAGACCAGGTTGGAAGTATATATTTAACGTCAAGCTTTCTTGCAATCGGACCATCAATTCCATCAACAAGAAGAGCAAGCCCAAGCCAACAAAACATAATAGTCCACTTTTTTTCAGATGCAGACACCAAAGAAAGAAATGCCAAAAACGATCCAGATGCTGTCAGTAAATGGACAGAAAAAGCCTTCACTTTTGGCATTGTTACTGTTTTAGGCAGCAACCGATCAGTACTTGTTTTGATTTTTTTTGTTAACTTTTCTTTCAACGTTCTTCTATCCTTACTTTAGGTTGTTTTCTCGCCTTATATGTATGGCTCATCTGCATAAAAACTACAATATTGTTTGTTTTTTATATCGCAATATTTATTACATTATGTAATAAGAAGATGGCTTTATTTTAATATATCAAAACATTGAACAACTAGAAAAGTAAACTGTTGTGAAATTTGAAAAAAGCAAACATACTGATATAGCTGTTGTTGGTACCGGTCCAGTTGGCCTGTTAACAGCCCTTTCTCTTGCACATAAAGGTTACACTGTCTCTTTAATTGGTTTAAATCCGTATATAAATGAATTAAGGACAACCGCCCTCATGATGCCTGCAATTCATATGCTCCAAAAACTAAATATCTGGGACAGCATAGAATGCTACGCGGCAGCCCTATCATCAATTAGAATCATTGATTCAACGTTCAGACTTGTGCGCTCTTCAACAGTGAATTTTTGCTCTAGTGAAATTGGTGAGGAAGCTTTTGGATACAACATACCCAACTGTAGACTGAATACTGCTTTAATGCATGAGATTTTAAAAACTTCGGTTATCAAACGGTTTCCTTCTTTAGCAAAATCTTTCCATGACCAACAAAATTGTACACGCATAACTCTCTCAGATGATGAAGTGATATACGCATCCATCATCATCGCAGCTGACGGATGGAACTCCTTAACACGAAAAGAAGCTGGAATTCGCGTAAAACAGTGGAATTATCCACAAAAAGCACTCATTTTGAACTTCTCACATCATCTACCCCACCATAACACATCGACAGAATTTCATACAAAGGACGGGCCTTTCACACAAGTTCCCCTACCTGGAAAAAAATCTAGCCTCGTATGGATTTCCCATCCTACACGCGCCCAAGAAATTCTAAATATGAAATCAGAGACCGTTAATAAAATAATTGAAAAGAAGATGCAGTCTATTCTCGGTACTATAACAGTAGAAACAAAAATTCAAGTCCTATCTCTTTTTGGCCTCGTCTCCAATTGTTTCGCTACTAACCGAACAATTTTAGTGGGTGAAGCAGCTCATGTTTTTCCTCCTATTGGAGCACAAGGCCTAAATTTAGGCTTCAGAGATGTTCGAACTTTGATTGATATTTTGCCTAATAAAGAAAATTTTAATTTTAATTTTAATACGCTTATTTCACGTTATAATCGCTATCGTAAACCAGACATATTAATGCGTACAGGATCTGTCCACGCACTTGATTATGCTCTATCTTCTAACATACTACCTATTCATGTTATGCGAAGCATCGGGTTTGAGTTATTACGCAATTTTTCATCACTCCGCAACTTATTGATGCGAGAAGGGATGCAACCTGGCTCTGGGTTAAAAACACTTATGAAATTTCTAAGTTAAGAAATCTTATTTTACTTGAAGATCTTAGAAAATTTTGTTTCAGAAATCGTTTAAAAACTGAAAATACAAATTCTCAATATAAGCTGTTTTTTTTATTGTTTTAAACTTTACAATCTGTTATATGCGCTGTTATTTAAGCGAACAATGTAACTTATTAAATTCATTATTATTTTTCTAATAAGTAATAAATTGGAATAGCTGAACTAAAAATGTTTAGAGCCCTGTTTTAGTGATTGATCTTTTTAGAGGAGACTGCAATAAGAGCTACATCTATCCAGGAGGGGTGGTCGAGTGGTTTAAGGCACCGGTCTTGAAAACCGGCGTGCAGGGAACTGTACCGTGGGTTCGAATCCCACCCCCTCCGCCACTATAATTGGAATAAATATTTCTTGAAACATTTCTAGTTTTGTGTTTGAAAAGCAAAGTTCTGAGTGCTTTTTGTTTTTCTGTACCTGGCTATCCCCTCCTTTGTATCTATAACATCGAAGTTATATCTAAATCTTCTTGGGGTTGTTTATAGACTTCCAAATCCAAATAAAGAGTAATATTCTTATTTTATTTATTTAAGCTCAATGAAAGAAAGAATTTCATGAATAAGAAAAATTTTTTATTATTAGCATCGCTTGTGTTCTTAAGTTCTAATATTACTACATTATTGGCAGAAGAAGCTCAGGTAGAGATTTACGCACTAAAAGACGATAACAGAAAAGATCATATAGGAAGCATTCTCATTCAGGAAACTTCACACGGTTTAATTTTTGTTCCCAAATTGTCTTCTTTACCAGAGGGTCTACATGGTTTTCATGTGCATAAAATGCCTTCGTGTGACACAAAAGATGGCATGCTTGGTGGTGCTGCAGGTGGGCATTACGATCCACAAAATACTAACAAACATCTTGGACCTTATAATACTGATGGGCATCTCGGCGATCTGCCAGCAATCTATTTTGATTCACATAACCAAGCAACAATGGGAGTTCTTGCTCCGCGAATTAAAAAACTCGATGATATTAAGGGTCACTCACTGATGATTCATGCAGGAGGAGACAATTCTTCTGATAAACCACTACCACTTGGTGGCGGAGGTGCACGCTTAGCATGTGGCATTATTGAGTGATGTTTGGAATTTTATCTAAAATTTGAAGATTATACTATTTTCCTTTTATAATCTTACCTCGTACTTTAGAATTTTTGATACCATCCTGTGGCGACTTGAGCTTCCTCTGACATACATTCAGGTGTCCAGGGTGGATCGAATGTCATAGTTACTTCAACGTCTAAAACACCTGCGACAGCACCAACAGCATTTTCTACCCAAACCGGCATCTCTGCAGCGACAGGACAGCCAGGTGCTGTAAGTGTCATCTCAATTTTTACTAAACGATTATCTTCTATATCAATGCGATAAATTAATCCAAGCTCATAAATATCAGCAGGAATTTCTGGATCGTAAACTGTTTTCAGAGCAGCGATGATATCATCCGTCATACGGCTAATTTCATCCTCTGAAAGTGCTAATATAGGATTCTTTTTCTCTTCTTCTTTCATAGAAATTAATTGAGAAGAATTACCTTCTTTGACTGAATTAACCATTAAAAAAAATCCTTGCTTTTTCTAACGATTCAACAAGTTGATTAATATCCTCACTACTACTATACATGGCTAACGATGCGCGGCAAGTAGATGTTAAACCTAAATGCTGTAATAAAGGTTGTGCACAATGAGTTCCTGCTCGTATAGCGACCCCTTGCCTGTCAATAAATGTAGCAACATCATGCGCATGGATTCCTTCAATTTCAAAAGATATAATGGCTCCTTTATCAGGGGCATGACCATGAATACGTAATGATTTAATAGTTTCTAACCCCTCACATGCATAAGCTAAGAGAGCCTTTTCATGTGCATGAATAGAATCTTTACCTTTTTCTTGTATATAATTAATTGCAGCAGCTAATCCAATAGCCTCGGCTATAGGAGGAGTACCAGCTTCAAAACGATATGGAGGAGTATTATAAGAAACTTTATCAAGAGTTACCTCCTCAATCATCTCTCCTCCTCCTTGAAAAGGATGCATTTCCTCCAATCGAGATTGTTTTCCGTACAGGACTCCTACACCTGTTGGACCATAAACTTTATGACCCGTGAAAACATACCAATCACAATCAAGATCTTGTACATCTACTGTTAAATGAACAGCTCCTTGAGAACCATCGATAAGGACAGGAATTGAATTTTGATGAGCTAATTCAATTATCTCTTTAACAGGAAGCACAGTTCCTAGTACATTAGACATGTGGGTGAGTGTTACAAGACGTGTCTTTTTACTTAAAACTTTTTGAAAATCCTCAACATGCAGAATACCATTTTTATCAACTGGCATGAATATAAGCTTAACACCCTTCCGTTCACGAATGAAATGCCAAGGAATGATATTTGAGTGATGTTCCATAACAGTAAGGACAATTTCATCACCTTCATTTAGTTTATTCATTCCCCAACCATAAGCTACAGTATTTATTGCTTCTGTTGTGTTCTTTGTAAATACAATCTCTCCAACTGTCCGAGCATTTAAAAAAGAACGTACTGTTTCACGAGAGTTTTCATAAGACTGCGTGGTAGTATTTGATAAAAAATGCATCCCTCTATGCACATTAGCATAACCAGATTGGTAAAGATTATTCATCGTATCCAATACCAATTGTGGTTTTTGAGAAGAGGCTGCATTATCAAGATAAGCCAGTCTTTTACCATGAACAGTCTGTTGTAAAATAGGGAAATCACGCCGAATTTCTTCAACATCATAATTTAACATTTGCATATAATACCCTATTTTCTCTCTTAAATATTCTTATCTAACCATTGAGCAATGAAGTTGTTCAAAATAGCTTTTATGTGATCCCTTTCAATACTATCAACTAATTCACTAACAAATCCTTTTATTAAAAGCTCACGAGCAATTTTAAAAGGAATACCACGTGCCATCAAATAAAAAATATGATCACGATCGACCTTAGAAACTGTTGCGCCATGAGCACAAACAACATCATCAGCAAAAATTTCTAACTCAGGTTTTGCATCAAATTCAGAATTATCCGAAAGAACTAAGCTATTACAGGCCATACGAGCATCTGTTTTTTGAGCCTCCTTTGCAACGCGTATCATCCCTTGAAAAACACCCCGCGCTTTACCTGTAACAACATTACGCACAATCTCTGTCGAAGTCGATTTTTCTTCAATATGACGAACAGTCATTGTAAGATCGCTATGCGTCTGTCCAGATAACAAGTTAATCGCTCGCAAATGAAAATTAGATTCTCTTTCCTGCAGCTCAATATCAACTTCTTGACGATTTAACTGGCTTCCTATGTTAAGTACGTAAAGTGACAATTTTGCATTATTACCAAGAACAGCACGAAATTTGCCAAATTGCGTAGAGTTAACCCCACGATCCCGAATAAGGATCCACGTAACATCGCTATACTCTGCAATACGCAGCGAAAACACAGAACTGGCAAAAGTACTCTCATCATTACCAATCTGACGTTCAATCACCGTAATTTGACTGTTTTTTCCAATTTCAATGTCTGAAAAGATGTGTGATTGTCCTCCCATTTGAATATTTTGTAACTCAATTGGATTATCCAATTTTGTATTTTCGGGGATTTTAAAAACCCAACCATCTGTAACAAAAGCTGTATTTAATTGCCCGATAAAATCTTCATCAACAAGAACCTGATTTATCTTTGCATCATCTTCTTTTAGTGCATCTGCAAAGCTTTTAAAAGCAATGTTCTTTAATTTTGATTGTAGAAGTATTTCACCATTTTCAATAGAAAAAGTGACGTTTTCTGGAAGTAAAGGATCTAGAGATTTTCTGTTCTTTACCTCCGAAAAATCGCTAACCGACTTTAACAAAGTGCGCAAATCAGTGTAATGCCAATTTTTCAATTTTACGCGAAGGAGCCTTTTTTTTCGTAGTAGTTCTACAGCCCTTTTACGTGTAGCCAATACAGCCTTATTGCCAGGTAGGCTATCAATACGCTGATTAAAATTATTTATAATCTCTGCTTCAACGGCTGTTAATTCTCGCTGTACGCTCATGTTCATTTTGTGGCCTCAAATTGACTCACTGATAATATCAGCATATCCATTTTTTTCTAAATAAAGTGCTAATGATTTGTCCCCACTTTTAATGATACGGCCCTTACAGAGTACATGCACCGTATCTGGCACGATATAATCAAGCAACCGTTGATAGTGGGTGATAATTAAAAACGAACGTTCCGGAGAACGAAGCCTGTTAACGCCATCTGCAACAATTTTTAATGCGTCAATATCTAAACCAGAATCTGTTTCATCTAAAAATACAAAGACTGGGTTCAAATAAAGCCATTTGAAGGATTTCAGCTCGTTTTTTTCTCCACCTGAAAACCCAACATTTAAAGGACGTTTTAACATCTCCATATCTACTTCAAGCTTAGAAGAAATTTCCTTAACACGTTTTATGAATTGAGGAATCTTAAGCTCTTCATCACCACTAGCTTTACGCCGAGAATTTATCGCAACTTTTAAAAATTCCATCGTTGCAACCCCCGGTATCTCCATTGGATATTGAAATGCAAGAAAGATACCAGAGACCGCACGTTCTGCTGGATCCATTTCTAAAATGGACTGCCCATTATACAGAATATCACCTTCTGTTACCTCGTAATCTTCATGACCGGCAAGTAAATAAGACAAAGTAGACTTCCCTGCTCCATTTTGTCCCATAATAGCAGCAACTTCACCATCCCTAACTGTCAAATTTAAACCCTGAATAATTTCGGTATCAGTCCCAGTAATGCGAGCGCGCAAATCCTTTATTTCTAGCATATTAAAACCCCAGTTTTCCTGCTGTCCGATATTGATCGAGCAAATTTTCCCGTAGCCAATGAATTATCTATTAATTATCAACCCACGCTACCTTCAAGACTAATACCGATGAGCTTCTGCGCTTCAACTGCAAATTCCATTGGAAGTTTTTGAATAACTTCTTTCACAAAACCATTGACGATTAATGCAACTGCCTCCTCTTCAGGAATTCCCCTTTGCATAACATAAAAGAGTTGATCATCAGAAATCTTTGACGTTGTTGCCTCATGTTCAAACTGAACTGTTGCATTTTTTGCTTCAATATAAGGGACAGTATGGGCACCACAATTATTTCCAATCAATAAACTATCACATTGGGTGAAGTTACGTGCGTTTTGCGCCTTTTTATGTGCGCTAACTTGTCCACGATAGGTATTATTCGAAAACCCTGCAGAAATGCCCTTAGATATAATCCGACTTGATGTATTCCTTCCTAAATGGATCATTTTCGTACCAGAATCAATCTGTTGATAGCCATTTGCAATAGCTATAGAATAAAACTCTCCACACGAATTATCACCACGCAGCAAACATGATGGATACTTCCAAGTAATTGCAGAGCCTGTTTCAACTTGTGTCCATGAAATTTTAGAATTTTCACCTCGACAATCTCCGCGCTTAGTAACAAAGTTGTAAATACCTCCTCTGCCCTCTTTATCACCAGGGTACCAATTTTGCACAGTGGAATACTTGATTTCAGCGTTTTTTAGTGCAACAAGCTCTACAACAGCAGCGTGAAGTTGATTTTCATCACGCTGGGGCGCTGTACACCCCTCAAGATAAGAAACATAAGAATCTTCATCCGCAATAATTAAGGTTCGTTCAAATTGGCCTGTATTACGCTCATTAATCCGGAAATAAGTTGAAAGCTCCATAGGACAACGAACACCCTTTGGAATATAAACAAACGAACCGTCGGTAAAAACAGCTGCATTCAAAGCAGCATAATAATTATCATTGACCGGTACAACTGTTCCCAAATATTCCTTAATTAAAGCAAAATGTTCAGTGATTGCTTCCGAAATAGAACAAAAAATAACACCCGAACGCGCTAATTCTTTCTTAAATGTTGTCACAACAGAAACGGAATCAAAAACAGCATCAATAGCAACTTTTCCTGAACTATAAACACCATCATCAAGAGTAGACTGATCAGTCTGTTTGCGTACCCCTGCCAAAATTTCCTGTTCTTTAAGCGGAATACCAAGCTTTTCATAAGTAGCTAATAGTTCAGGATCAACTTCATCTAAAGATTTTGGTCCCGTATGATTTTTAGGAGCAGCATAATAGCACAGTTCCTGAAAATTAATTTTGGGATACTTAACACGCGCCCAATGAGGTTCCTGCATCACAGACCAACGACGAAAAGCGTGTAACCGCCAAGTTAGCATCCACTCAGGTTCACATTTTTTTGCAGAAATAAATCTAATAATATCTTCACTCAAACCCTGTTGAGCTTTATCCATTTCAATATTTGTTTCAAAACCATACTTATATTGATCAACATCTATTTCACGTACCTGGCGTATTGTTTCTTGCACTGCCGGCATCAACTCCCTCCATTCTTGCCGGCGTCAAGAACCAGCGATTAAAGACTTCAATTTAGAAATGATTGACTTGTTTTCCAAGTTATATGCAAAATGAAGAAATTTCAATCAAGCTTATCTTAATTTTTTACTATTATCGATAAATTGAGCGAAAACAAACAAAAAATCGTCAATATCTTCCTGAATTGTGTCACGACCTATTGAAATTCGGATTGCACCATAAGGATTGTGGTATCCCATCGCTTCTAAAACTTTGCTCTGCTTTGTTTTTCCTGAAGAACATGCAGAACCTGCTGATACAGAAAATCCTGCCAAATCAAAATTAATCTGCATTGTTTCAGCCTTTACATTGCACACGGCAAAGTAAGTAGTATTTGGTAAACGTTGCACTTCCTTTCCAAAAATTTTAACATCATCACTAATTTGCTGTAAACCCTCTTCCAACTTACTACGTAAATTACTCAACCTTTGTATCTCTTCCTGAGTAATGCACTCAGTCATCACCGCCCCAAAAGAAGCAATAAGCGGTAATGCTTCAGTTCCTCCACGAAATCCCTTTTCCTGCCCGCCAGCAATGATAAGGGGACATGGCATGAGAAGATTGCTACACGCAACAAAGGCACCAACTCCTTTAAGTCCACCCATTTTATGAGCTGATAATATAAAAAAATCTCCTCCAAAGTTGTTTATGTCGATGGGATATTTATCTACATATTGTACTAGGTCAACAATTAAGATACCTCCAGCATCTCTTACAATATGTGCTATCTTTTTTATAGGTTGAATGACACCAGTTTCACCGTTTGCTGCTTGAATAGCGACAAGAGGTAAGCCTTTCGCTTTATCATGTGTAGCTAGTAGGTTTTTGAGTATTTCTTCCTGAATTAAGCCATTGTGATCAATGGAAACCACACTAATCAATTCTTTTGGAAACCTCCCTCCTTCTGCAATAGAAGGATGTTCGCTTGCACCAACGTAAAGATGAGAAAAATGTACCTTGGAACGCCCCATATTATACATCGGAGTAAGCAACGTCATTGCAGCCTCACTGGCACCAGATGTAAAAATAACATTATCCGGATTCGCACTCAACCTATCAGCAACTTGCCGACGTGCTCTTTGTAACAAAGCCTTAGCAGCACGACCTTCTGTATGAACAGATGATGGATTAGCGAATATCTCCAAAGATTCCAGCAAAGCCACTCGTGCCATTTTTGTCAGTGGCGCTGTTGCATTATGATCAAAATAGCGGCGTTTCACGGCCATTTTTAATTCCAATCACTAATTTTGAACTGATTTTTTTCCAAAGCGGTGCAATTTTCTTGAAAAAGGCACATAAAATAGAATATCAACTACCAAGTGCGGCAACCCATCGCCTAGCGCTGTTCTATGGTGAAAATTGATGAAGGTCAATAAAAATTTAAGGAGCGTTTAATGCCAGAAATTATTTTCAACGGTCCTGCTGGTCGTCTTGAAGGACGTTATCAACCCTCACAACAAAAAAATGCACCAATCGCAATCATTCTTCATCCTCATCCTCAATTTGGGGGAACGATGAATAACAAAATTATCTATGACCTTTTCTACATATTCCAGCAACGTGATTTTACAACATTACGATTTAATTTTCGTGGCATCGGTCGAAGCCAGGGTGAATTTGATCACGGAGCAGGTGAACTTTCAGATGCCGCTGCTGCGCTCGATTGGGTACAAACACAACACCCTTCTTCTAGAAATTGCTGGGTAGCTGGATATTCGTTTGGGGCATGGATTGGTATGCAGCTTTTAATGCGTAGACCAGAAATAGAAGGATTCATATCAGTTGCTCCTCAACCCAATATCTATGATTTTTCATTCCTTGCTCCTTGTCCTTCCTCTGGCCTTATAATCCACGGCGACGCTGATAAAGTTTCAACTCCAAGAGATGTTCAAACTCTTGTTGATAAATTAAAAACGCAAAAAGGCATTACAATTACACAAGAAATACTAGAAGGTGCCAATCACTTTTTCACCGGTCATACTGAAAAGCTTATTGAACGATGTGCACATTATTTGGATTCCTATCTTGCAAATGAGAAAAATGCACCGCGCGAAATACCTTTTCTCAACCAAAAAAATAAAAAATAGAAATTTTTTCTTCTAAAAACATTCCAGTCTCTTTGTCTATTCAAGAAAGGATCATTGGTAATTTTGAAATCTTAAATATTTTCAAGACAAAAAGCATCTTAAAATATTCCATTGTTTTTAAAACTAACGTGCAAATATTCAAGACTATTGCTGAATTAAATTTTTTGAATTTATTTCAACTACAAATACAACTGACATGTTTACCATATTTTATTAATATTTTTCGTTGTTTTGTGAGCAACGCTCTAACGACAATAATTGCCAATGTATGAACATACACTTTTATAAATAAACGTAATATCAATCAGGAAACAAAATTTATGCCTGCTTTTAAATCTGAATTTTTACATGTTATGAATGAACGTGGTTTTATACACCAGATTTCAGATGAACAAGGCCTTGATAGTCTTTTACTAAAAGAAACTATAACAGCTTATATCGGCTTTGATCCCACAGCTTCAAGTCTTCATGCTGGAAGCCTTCTCCAAATCATGATGCTCCATTGGTTACAAAAAACCGGCCATCGACCTATTGTTGTAATGGGTGGAGGTACAGGTATGATTGGTGATCCTTCTTTTAAAGATGAAAGCAGACTTTTTCTAACGCAGGATAATATTATTGAAAATATTAATGGTATCAAGAAAGTTTTTTCTAATTACTTAACATTTGGTGATGGAAAAACTGATGCACATATTGTTAACAATGCCGAATGGTTGTGCAAGTTAAACTATATAGAATTTCTACGTAATGTCGGAAAACATTTTTCCGTCAATCGTATGTTATCATTTGATTCTGTTAAACTTCGACTTGAGCGCGAACACTCCTTATCATTTCTTGAATTTAACTATATGATTTTACAAGCTTATGATTTCGTTGAGCTAAATAAACGCTATGGATTACGTATGCAAATGGGTGGCTCTGACCAATGGGGCAATATCATTAATGGAATTGAATTAGGACATCGCCTTGGAACGCCGCAATTATACGCAGTAACTTCACCTTTACTAACGACCTCTTCTGGCGCAAAGATGGGAAAATCCTTGAATGGTGCAGTATGGTTAAATAAAGATATGCTTTCACCTTATCAATTTTGGCAATATTGGCGCAATACGGAAGATAGCGACGTTATACGGTTTTTAAAACTTTACACAACACTCCCAATGGAAGAAATTGCTAAGCTTTCTGTATTACAAGGCACAGAACTTAATGAAGCAAAAAAGATTCTTGCAACAGAAATTACAGCAATGTTACATGGAGACGTTCTTGCTCATGAGGCAGCAGAAACTGCTCGCAAAACTTTTGAAGAAAAAACCCTCGGAAACAAATTACCAACCTTTGAAAGAAATATTGCAGATTTTAAAAAAGGCGTAGGGTTACTATCTCTTTTAGTATATGTAGGATTAGCTAAATCCAATAGTGAAGCACGTAGACAAGTTCAGGGTAATGCTATACGTATAAATGACAAGATTATCGATGACGAAACGCGCCTTGTTGTCGAAAATGATGCCAATTTTACAGGAATTATTAAAATTTCTTTTGGTAGAAAAAAGCATGTTTTAGTTAAATTAGTATAATCAATTATAGTCAGAATTTAAATTCCCTACGTATGACCCTATAAATTATTCATAACGCAAGAAAAACTCATCTATGTATAAATAAACTTCTTATATAATGGATAAAAATTTGTCTGAAATGATCGTCCTTTACTGCAACAGCCGGTACATAACTTGAACTTAAAGGAAGGATAACCACATGGCACAGCTAATACAAGGTGATATCGCCCCTGATTTTAAATTGTCACGTGATGGTGGAAATCAATTGCAGCTTTCTAGTCTTCAAGGAAATCCTGTCGTTTTATACTTTTATCCCAAAGATGACACAAGTGGTTGCACAAATGAGGCAGTCAATTTTTCCCTTTTAAAGGGAGAATTCGATAAAATAGGAGTTACTGTTATTGGTATCTCTCCAGACAGCGTAGAGAAACATAATAAATTTAAAGAAAAACATAAACTTGATGTTATTCTTGTATCTGATGAAGAAAAAAATACCCTTCAAGATTATGGTGTTTGGGTTCAAAAAAGCATGTATGGGCGCCAATATATGGGTGTTGAACGTACTACTTTTTTAATAGACTCAAGTGGAAAAATAGCAGCAAAGTGGCAAAAAGTTAGTGTGCCTGGACATGCAGAAAAAGTTTTGGAAGCTGCACGTGAGTTATGCAGTAGACTATCATAGATTATCCGTAGCTCTTATCTGTCCATATTTCTTGTAAGCAAGGTGTTTATAGTAAAAAATAAGCTAAGGTTATAGATTCTGAATAAAGTAGAGTATGTACACATCTAACATTATAAATTGGAATCTTTAGTTTTCTTATTTTTTCCGTAGATACGCTGTGCAAGTGCTGCTTCTATGAATATATCTAAATCACCATCAAGCACAGCCTGTGGGTTAGTGTTTTCAGTGCCTGTACGCAAATCTTTAACAAGTTGGTAAGGTTGCAGAACATAAGATCTAATTTGATGTCCCCATCCAATTTCTGTTTTAGAAGCTTCAACAGCACTTGTTTCTTCTTCACGCTTTTTCATCTCTTCTTCATAAAGGCGCGCGCGTAACATAGACCAGGCTGTAGCCTTATTTTTATGTTGAGAGCGCTCTGTTTGACACTGCACAACAATCCCTGTTTTCACATGAGTAATACGAACTGCTGAATCCGTTGTGTTAACATGTTGTCCTCCTGCTCCTGATGCACGATAGGTATCAATCCGAACATCTGCTTCTGAAACATCAACTTCAATATTATCATCAATAACCGAGTAAACCCAAACACTCGCAAATGATGTATGGCGCCTTGCGTTTGAGTCATACGGTGAAATTCGTACCAAACGATGAACTCCTGACTCTGTTTTCATCATACCATAAGCATTATGCCCTTTAATAAGGATCGTAGCTGACTTTATACCTGCTTCTTCCCCATCATGAATCTCTAGCATATCAACTTTCATTTTGTGTTTTTCAGCCCAACGAGTATACATACGCAAAAGCATAGAAGCCCAATCCTGACTTTCTGTACCACCAGCACCAGCGTGAATTTCTAAATAAGTATCATTAGAATCTGCTTCTCCAGAAAGAAGCGTATCAATTTGGCGCTTGTCTATTTCATGCTTAAGCTTACGTATTGTGTTCTCTGCATCAACAACAATATCTACATCCCCTTCCTCTTCACCCATTGCAATTAATTCAACAGACTCCTCAAGAGTCCCTGTAAGAGACTGAATAGAATTGATAGAATCCTCAAGATACTGACGCTCACGCATCATATCCTGTGCTAACTGCGCATCATCCCACAGAGAAGAATCCCCTACTCTTTTATTAAGATACTCAAGGCGCTTTAATGACTGATCCCAGTCAAAGATGCCTCCTTAGCAGTTGAAGCGCTTTTTCTATCTCGTTAACTAATGTTTCTATCTCTGTTCTCATAATTTAATATCCTAAAGTCATATTCTCCTAACGTCATTTCTCATGACAATCCGTTATCACCCCTTACAGTGAGAAATGAACCCCCATTCCTTAATAATTTACCAGCTAAAATCCTATAACATAGAATAAACCAACTTACCTATCTTAAGTTTTTACTAGTATAATCCACCAACTCCACTTTCAATTGCTTTATTGACCTGTGGCGAAGTTGTTACCGCTGAGACACCTTCTTGAAAAGAGTTTGTTCCACCAATAACCTGATACATGTCAACAGGACCTGTTCCTGGTTTAAACGCTTCAATAATGACATCCTCGTCTCCTGCCTCAGCAAGCATACCTGTTTTGCGATTAATTGGTAATAAAATCATATCACTAGGCACTTTAAATGGAACATCCGGTTTATCTTTTAACGCATCTTTTATAAACTCTCCAAAAATAGGAGTTACCAACGAACTCCCGGTCTCATAATGCCCTAACGAAGCTGGTTGATCATACCCAAGAAAAAAACCAACAACGAGATCGGGTGTAAAACCTAAAAACCATACATCCTTAGAGTCATTCGTCGTACCTGTCTTACCCGCGAGATGACGATTGAGATGACCCAAATGCCTTGCTAAAGAACGTTGAACAACTCCCTCCATCATCGAGGTAATTTGGTAAGCAGTCATGGGATCTAGAACCTGATCTCTTTCATCAATGAGTGTTGGTTCATCTTGATTATTCCATAATTGAACATTACAGTTTTCACATAATCGGTTATCATGCCGGTATATAGTCTTTCCATAACGATCTTGAATTCTATCAATAAGAGAAGGTCGGATAGAACGTCCTCCATTCGCAATGACCGAATAAGCTGTTACCATGCGTAAAACCGTTGTTTCACCAGCTCCCAAGGCCATAGGAAGATAAGGTTGTAGCTTATCTGTAACACCAAAACGCTCTGCATACTCAGCAACTAAACCCATCCCCATGTCATTAGCAAGCCTAATGGTCATGAGATTACGGGAGTGTTCAATCCCATAACGCAATGTTGAAGGCCCTGCAAATGTTCCACCATAATTTTTTGGTTTCCAAACTTCACCATTGCTTTGGCGAACTTCAACAGGACCATCCAGAATAACTGATCCCGGCGTATATCCATTATCAAGTGCAGCTGCGTAAACAAAAGGTTTAAACGAAGAACCAGGTTGACGGTAAGCTTGCGTTGCTCGATTAAATTCAGATATAGCGAAGGAAAAACCACCTATCATTGCGAGAACACGTCCCGTATGAGGATCCATTACAACAGCTGCTCCTTGAATTTGAGGCACTTGCTGCAAATTATAGGTACCACTTTTCTCCGATTGTTCAACAAAAATAACATCCCCAACATGCAGAACATTTGATAAATTCTGAAATTTTTTATGATGGCCATTTTCATTGATAACTTTTAACGCCCACCCTGATTGCTCCAGAGATAATGTGGCAATCTCCCGTTTTGTTGATAACAAACCTGAATCTTCACGTTGCGGCTGCAAACCAATGCTTATTTTATCCTTGTGAGAAGACAAAACAACCGCTAAAGTCCATTCAGGAACATCGCTTAACCTAGAGATTTTAGCGAGTGCTTTCCCCCAATCCCCTTCACTACTAATTTTTCGGTAAGCTCCACGCCACCCTTGTGCACGATCAAACTTAATTAAACCATTCTGCAATGAACGCCGTGCAATGAGTTGCAAATTAGGATCCAATGTCGTACGCACCGAAAGCCCACCTTCATACAAGGTTGTAGCTCCGTAGCGATTTATAAGGTCACGACGAACCTCTTCCGTAAAATAATCGGCTGCAAAAACATAGCTGTCTTTTCCACGTAACTTCACCCCTAAAGGTTTCTTTTTGGCCTCTTCAGCTTCCTCTGACCCAATATACCCGTTAACAACCATTCGGTCTATAACCCAATTACGCCGTTCAATAGCACGTTGTGTATACTTAAATGGATCATAATTTGCAGGAGCTTTCGGAAGAGCCGCTAGATAGGCGCATTCTTCCAGAGAAAGCTCATCAACAGATTTACCAAAATAGGTCAATGATGCTGAGGCAACACCATATGAGCCATGGCCAAGATAAATTTCATTAAGGTATAATTCAAGAATATGATCTTTCGAATAAGTTTTTTCAATACGCATTGCAAGAATAGCTTCTTTCAATTTACGCCTAAATGTTACGCTCGAATCCAGTAAGAAATTCTTAGCCACCTGCTGTGTAATCGTTGATGCCCCCTCTAAACGTCGACCAGAACCAATATGCATAATATTATTGACTAAAGCTCTAGAAATTCCCTCAGGATCTAAACCAAAATGACTGTAAAAATTCTTATCTTCAGCAGAAATAAAGGCTTCTTGCAGAGATGATGGGATTGATTGAATTGGTAAAAAAAGGCGATTTTTTGTAGCAAATTCAGCCATAAGACTACCATCAGCAGCATGAAAACGTGTCAACACAGGTGGTTCATAAAGGGAGAGAACTTTATAATCAGGAAGTGAATCAGCATAGCTGACCCCCACTGCCGTCCACACCATAACTACATAAAACACAATAAGAGAAAAAATATGAAAAAGATATCTAAAAATAATCATCGTAAAATAGGTATCCCCTTAATGTTACAGAGTGATAATGATCATACTCTACCTTCAAGCATCAGGATTATTGAATTTTAAAAATGCAAGGTAATTTCACCCATCCTGATACATATACCTTAATGCATAATAAATTTCTATGGAAATGAAATAATCTCTTGATGGTGCAACGAAAATTGATAGATAGAACGTGCAATAGAAGAAGCCATTTTTTTTCTCCATTCAGAATCGTTCAGTAATTTCTCATCCTCTTCATTAGACAAATAGCCTATCTCTATAAGAACAGACGGCACATCCGGAGCTTTTAAAACCTGGAAATCAGCATACCGATGAGGATTATTGATTAAATGAATATCATCCTGCGACAAATTTAAGATGATGCGATCAGCAAAATTAATCGAAAATGTATGTGTTTCACGCCGAGCAAGATCAATTAAAATATCTGTAACTTCAGAAAATTCTTCTGTAGGAAATCCACCAAGGAGATCAACTTTATTTTCACTTTCAGCTAAAGTCTTTGCCATTGCATCAGATGCTTTATCTGATAAGGTATAAACTGTGGAACCTCGAAGAAAAGGAGTGTTAATAGTATCTGCATGAATAGATACAAAAAGATCAGCATTGAATCTTTGTGCTTTTTGAACTCTCTCTTTCAATCTTAAAAAAACATCAGAATCGCGCGTTAGAATTACATTAATGTTGTTATATTTTTTCAGTGCATCTCGCACTGCACGCGCAAAAGCTAAAGTTACATCTTTTTCTAAAACTCCAGTAACACCTTTTGCACCACTATCAATACCACCATGGCCAGGATCAAGAACGACACGAAAATGATTCCCAAAATCAGGCTGCTTTTTTGTAATATTACCAACCTGTTTCTGCCCCTGTGATGCTGCATTCTGCTCCTGTAACGCTGCATTAAACTGCTGTTGTGTAGTTTGAGTAATGTCAATTAACACTTGCCATAAATTTTCATGTAATTTCTGTACAACACTTTTTTTAACAGAAAAAGCAGCCTTACTTGTAACAATGACACGTGATTCCCGCACATTTGAAAAAATATAGCTCATATCAAACAGCATAGCCGGTAATACGTTTTCTTCCTTTATAAACGTATTTTTTTTCATTAAAGGTAAATTAATAATTAAACGTGCTGGCTTATCTAAAATCTGTAAATGAAAGCGTGGTTCAGAACTAAAAGCCGCAATAATTCGTACATTCGTATTATCACCAATAGCACGCAAACTTACTAATCCAAACGAATCAGCAGCCTGAACACTTACTTGATACATCAAAAAAAATAGCAAAAAATGTATAAAATGCTGAATAATACTCAAATAAGAATGAGATGCTCTCAATTTTGTCACAGAGACGCACCACACCATAAGAAAAATCCCTTTTATTGTACTAAAATCTTCAACTACCACATATAAATGGCGATACTCAATACACTCCATCTTTTCTGACAAGTATAAAAATTTTTCACCAAAAGAAAAATTATGGAATAATTATACTACCGTAGTGACCATTATATTAGCACTTGCCAAAAATACGATATCAACATAAAAGGGTACTTACGCTTCCTAAGTAGCAATGACCGTCTGATTTGACTTGTGTTGTTAGTGGTTCTTTTGGATTATTTTAGAGGGTTTATTTCATGGTTATGAAGCAGAATTTAAAGTAAAGGATCCTTAACAAAACCTTCATAAGGCAAGGTTGTGTTTTTCGAGGATTCACATGTTCAGATATCTGGACTATTTCGAAATTATTTTGCTGAGGACTTGTAAAGGTTATGAGTCGTACAAAACAGGTGAAAATGGTTAAAAGTATGATGCAAGCAAAGATGCGTTTGTGCACTGCATCCCGTCACATTGTTATGTCAGCACCTACGTTTTATGGCAGACAACTTTTTTCATCTACGGATAATTATACTGTTTTCCTAGATAAAGTTGTGCATACTGTCTTCGGGATTATAACTTATGTCAAACAAAATGCTCATAGATGCCTCTCATCCAGAGGAAACACGTGTTGTTGTCGTTCAAGGCAACAAAATTGAAGAACTTGACTTCGAATCAGAACATAAGAAGCAGCTCAAGGGGAATATTTACTTAGCACGTATCACACGTGTAGAACCTTCGCTTCAAGCAGCTTTTGTAGAATATGGTGGTAACCGTCACGGTTTTTTGGCGTTTTCAGAAATTCATCCTGATTATTACCAAATTCCGATTACTGATCGCCTCGCCCTTATTGAAAGAGAAGAAAAAGCTGCTTCTCACGAAGATGATCTTTATGGTCTTGATGAAGAAAAAAATCAGCATAAAAAAAAATCGAAAAAAAGAAATGAGGCTTCTGTTGCTGTAAATGTTGAAAGTAGCACTGCATCTAAGATGGTAATAGCTGATGATGTAGAGGATTCTTTTGATACGCAAACTGCCGATGATGACATTGAAGTCGTTAATGCAGAAGACTCTTTTGAAGAGATCTTCTCTTATCAACGCAAGCAAGAGCGTCAATATAAAATTCAAGAGGTTATTAAGCGACGTCAAATTTTGTTGGTGCAGGTTATCAAAGAGGAACGTGGTAATAAGGGAGCAGCGCTTACAACTTATTTGTCTCTTGCAGGCCGCTATTCTGTTTTGATGCCAAATACGGCACGGGGTGGTGGTATCTCACGAAAAATTACCAATGTGCAAGATCGTGAACGCCTCAAAGAAATCGTAAAAGGATTGGCTGTTCCTAAAGGAATGGGGGTAATTTTGCGAACAGCTGGAGCAAATAGAACAAAGGCTGAAATTAAACGTGACTACGAATACCTCATGCGATTGTGGGAAACTGTTCGCACTTTAACTCTTAAATCAACAGCTCCCTGTCTTGTTCATGAAGAAAGTAATTTGATCAAGCGTTCTATTAGAGACCTTTATAATAAAAATATTGATGAGATTCTCGTATCTGGAGAGCAAGGCTACCGTGAAGCCAAGGATTTTATGCGCATGCTTATGCCAAGTCATGCAAAAGTTGTTCAACCTTACAATGATCCTGTACCTATTTTCACACGCAATGATATCGAAACGCAACTTGATAAAATGTTGCATCCACATGTTTCTCTTAAATCTGGCGGTTATCTCGTTATTAACCAAACAGAGGCTCTTGTTTCTATTGACATAAATTCTGGTCGTTCTACAAAAGAGCATTCTGTTGAAAAGACAGCGCTACAAACTAATCTGGAAGCTGCTGAAGAAATAGCACGTCAGCTACGTCTTCGTGATTTAGCTGGTTTAATAGTAATCGATTTTATTGATATGGTTGAGAATCGTAATATTAGACTCGTCGAGAAAAAATTAAAAGATTGCTTGAAAAATGACCGTGCTCGCATTCAAGTTGGTCGCATTTCTCACTTTGGTCTTATGGAAATGAGCCGTCAACGCATTCGCATATCAGTTTTAGAAAGTACAATGCAACCCTGCCCTCATTGCTCTGGAACTGGTAACATACGCTCTGCATCTTCAATCGCTTTACACGTTATGCGCTCAATTGAGGAGTACCTTTTACACAATTCTCAACATAGTATCATTGTGCGGACACCTGTAACAACAGCTCTTTACGTGCTTAATCACAAACGTCATGTTCTCGTTGATTTAGAAAAACGCTTTAATTTGAGTATTAACATCGAAGCGGATGATACTATTGGAACGCAGCATCTCGTTATTTCTAAAGGAACTCCTATAAAGGATGATATTTTTGCGGTAATATCTGAAAATAACGATACAGCAAAAATTAAAGTTGTTCCAAACGTGGAGAAGGAAGTTGCCGTAGATGAGCCATCCGTAAAAAATAATCAACAACGTCGGCGTAAAAATTATCAAAACGAGGTCCATGAAGAAGAAACCCAAAATGATGAAGAATCTCACCGTCGTGGACGTCGTGGAAATCGTCGTAATCAAAAGAATGGCTTTCGTTCACCTCGTATTCCTTATGCAGAAGCAGTTGGAGATTTTGCTAAACAAGCCTTAGCAGAAATTAAAGCAACAATGCGTCGTCGTCGCTATGTTCCAAACGCAGAGCCTGTTGGATTTAGCGAAAATGCAAACGATAAAGAACAAAATATTTCTTCAAAAACCAATGGCCATAAGTCTAAAAAGCGTGAAGTTTTTCCTGAAAAAACACCCGCACAAATTTCTGAAGCTGATGAACAACCAATAACAAAAGAAGAGTCTCCTAAAAATAAACTCATCGCTAGCTTTGCTCGCAAATTTAAAAAGAGAAAAACCAATGAATCTGTTCACAAACAATCGTAGAATATGATGCTAAAAATTAGAAAATTGGCACAAAAAGGTTATCTAGGTAATTGAAATATTAAGATAAAGGAGCTGCATAAGAAGAAACAGTTAAATAAATTTCGAATTATAGGCTATAGATAAAAAGCCTGAAGTTTCCTATAAGAAATCAAACATCCTTCTTGATAGAAACACGGGAATTTTTTTTAAGACTAAGGCGCATACAAAATCATAACTTCGAAGAACCTGTTAAAAGAATAATGTACATAACGCAACGTAACTAATATGAATTAGCTGGGGTCATAGATTTTTTTTGGCCTTTTCTTGCTCAGCTCGCATACGATCTTCGATTTCCTTTTGCCTGGATTGAACAGCCTGTTGCAACTTCATTTGTTCTTGCTGAAAGGTTTTCTCGTCTACACTGGCTCCTGTATATGCAGCAGTAAAGCCATTAAGAGAAAACTCTATAGGATTAGCAGAACCCCGAAAATTAACCGTAGTAATCGTCATTTTTGAGCCAGCTCTCATAGCAGAAATCAATTTGTCATCTAGGATATCGTTCGCGATACAGCTTTGTGCATTGCATATAATGTAAGGAATTTTCTTGGAAAAATTATCTCCAACTTGGATATGAACACCTTCTGGTAAAAAACGACCTGTAGGAACCTGAATACCTATACGCTTCTCATTTTGCTTTCCTCCTTTGATGTCAACCAAATTAACGGAAGTTAAAGGTTGTCCTGTATTTGAAATAACAGTATTCATTGTGTTGCAAATATCGTTATCTCCTTGCTTATCACAAATCTTATACCATCCCTGCGACAAAGCCTGTGCATGTGCTGAAACACAAAAAGTTAGGAAAAAAGAAGAAGCCCCAGCGAATACTGTAATGGCTGTACGAATATTTTTATGCAACATGATTAGTGAATCCTTCAATGCGCGGCCCATGCAATAACTTTAGCAGTAAAATATTAAATAGAATTTTTGATCACGTCTATAAAATTAATAACCAAAAATAACATATTTTATATTTTAATAGAAATTTTATACAATTTAAGTTAAATTTTAGATAAACTTATACTTTTGTAAAGCTGTTTCTTTTTATAAAATTAATTTTCAAAATAGAAAATCAGAAAAATTTCTTGTAATATTGTTGAAGTAAAATTTTATGTCCTTTTACATTTCCCATTTTTTTATTAAGATTCCTTTTATTTTAGCTATCTTTCTTCTTTACCATGAAGCCACCGCAAGTGGTATTGCAATGCATGGAACACCAAAATTATCTGATGATTTTGATCACTTTCCTTATGCTTCTCCCACTAAAATCAATCAAGATGGTAAAATAACCTATGGTGTTGTGGGAACATTTGATGGATTAAATCCATTTGTTATTCGTGGCTTTAGAACGACCGCAAGAGGACTCTTCGCTGATGAGCAATTTTCTGGCCTTGTTTATGAGACAATGATGGTACGTTCTCGTGATGAACCTTTTACACTCTATAGTTTATTAGCAGAAAAAATTGAGCTCAATGATGAACGTACTGAAATCACTTTTTTTCTGAATCCCAAAGCGCGTTTCTCAGATGGACAACCTATAACGATTGAAGATGTTCTATTTACAATCGAACTTCTTAAAGAGAAAGGTCGTCCTCCATTTAACAGATATATGAAAAACATCGAATCCGTGGAAATCATCGGTAACCACGGCATTAAGATGCGTTTCCCAAACTCAAAAGATCGTGAACTTCCATTGCTTTTAGCGGGAAGTATGCCAGTCTTACCTAAACATGCTATTAATATTAATAATTTCGAAAAAAATGGTCTTACTCAAATACCAGGAAGTGGTCCATATATTATTGATCGTGTTAATCCTGGTGAACGAATTGTTTACAAAAGAAATCCTGATTATTGGGGTAAAGACCTTCCTGTTAACAAAGGATTGAACAATTTTGAAACCATTCAAATTGAATATTTTTTGAATGATACAGCACATTTTGAATCTTTTAAAAAAGGTCTCATTGATGTTTTCATTGAAGGATCTGCCAACGCAAATCGCTGGCATTTTTCTTATAATTTCCCAGCAGTTCAAGAAGGGAAGATTATTAAAGAAAGTTTTTTAAAAAAGACACCTGCTGATACGATTGGCTTTGTCTTTAATACACGTCGTTCGATTTTTGAAGACAGAAAAGTTCGACAAGCATTATCGATGATTTTTGATTTTGAATGGGTTAATCATCATCTTTTTAATAATGTCTATAGTAGAATAGAGGGATATTGGGCAGGATCTATTCTTTCTTCTATAGGAAAATCAGCTAACAAAAAAGAACGGGAACTTTTAAAACCTTACCCTGA
This sequence comes from Bartonella ancashensis, assembly GCF_001281405.1. Taxonomy (NCBI): domain Bacteria; kingdom Pseudomonadati; phylum Pseudomonadota; class Alphaproteobacteria; order Hyphomicrobiales; family Bartonellaceae; genus Bartonella; species Bartonella ancashensis. The sequence continues at coordinate 1,062,586 of NZ_CP010401.1, forward strand.
TGCAGTTCTTCCTGATGTGATGAGTGGAAATTGGCACATGCCAAAAACAGATGGTTCAGGAATGAGCCGACTAACAGCCCAAAAAGCATGGATTCTCTTGCAAGAAGCAGGTTTTACAAGAAAAAATAATAAAGCTATTGCCCCTAATGGCATACCTTTCAAATTTGAAATTATGACGCAAACACTTAATGAAGAAAAAGTAGCTCTTGCTTTTAAAAGCAGCTTATCACGACTTGGTATCGATGTTGATATCAGAACTGTTGATGATACACAGTATCAAAACCGACTGGGAACATTTGATTACGATATGATTATTGGAAAATTACGGAATTCCTTATCACCAGGAAATGAACAGATAAATCGTTGGGGATCAACTTCTAGAAATTTAAAAGGAAGTTTTAATTTTGCAGGAGCAGCTGATCCCGCAATAGACGCAATGATAACAGCAATGCTCGACGCACGCTCAACCGAAGAATTTATCGCTGCAGTCCGTGCTTTAGACAGAGTCCTTATTTCCGGGAGTTACTACATACCACTCTATCATATACCCGAACAATGGGTAGCCCGTTGGTCACATATTAACCACCCTTCTTATACATCACTTTACGGATATCACATTCCAACTTGGTGGCGTGAATAAAGCAGAAAACTTGATCTATTTATTACAATTACGAAATGCTAAACACTAATGTGTGGCTTTGCGTAAAAGATTTTAAAATAAATCACTCCGTTATCATATTCGAAAGATCTGTCATAATAGCCTCTGCTTCCAACAGCCTTTTTTCCACCGTTGAACAATCACGAATGAAAACAATACTTTGGTCTGAACGAATTTTTGCAGTTGTACCCTGTTCCCCAATCCACTTAACAAGATCAGTAGTATTATTAAAATGGTTATTACGAAACTGGATAACAATTCCCTTTGGTCCAATATCCAATTTTTCTACAGATGTTTTCCGACACAGTGCCTTGATATAAACCATCTTCAGAAGATACTGCACTTCGATTGGAAGAGGACCAAAGCGGTCAATTAATTCACTCCCTAATTCATTGATTTTTTCTAAATAACTAAGTTCCATTAAACGACGGTAAAGGCTTATACGCAATGATAAATCAGGAACAAAATCTTCTGGTATAAGAGCTGTTACACCAAGCGAAATTTGAGGTGACCATTGACCATCGACATTACATTTTCCTTCCTTTAATTCAGTAATAGTTTCTTCAAGCATTTTTTGATATAATTCAAATCCAACTTCCTTGACATGTCCTGATTGCTCTTCCCCCAGTAAATTACCTGTACCACGAATATCCATATCATGACTAGCTAATTGAAAACCGGCACCTAAAGTATCAAGAGATTGCAAAGCTTTAAGGCGACGATCGGCCGCAGGATTCAAAATTCTACCAGCAGAAAAAGTAAAAAGCGCATAAGCACGTTGTTTTGAACGCCCTACTCTGCCTCGTAATTGATAAAGTGCAGAAAGACCGAACATTTCAGCACGATGTACAATTAAAGTGTTCGCAGTTGGGATATCAATTCCTGACTCAATTATAGTCGTTGAAAGCAAAACATCATATTTGCCATCACAAAACGCATTCATGATATCATCGAGTTGTCCAGCCGGCATTTGTCCATGCGCTACAACAAATTTTAGCTCAGACACATACTTTTTAAGGTATTCTTCTACATATGCAATATCAGAAATACGAGGACAAACATAAAAACTTTGTCCTCCACGATAATATTCACGAAGCAGTGTTTCACGTACCACCAATGCATCAAAAGGTGAAATAAAAGTGCGGACTGCCATTCTATCAATTGGAGGAGTAGTGATTAATGAAAGTTCACGTAATCCTGATAGAGCAAGCCCTAAAGTTCGTGGTATGGGTGTCGCAGAAAGTGTGAGTACATGAATATCACTTTTAAGTTTTTTCAAATATTCTTTGTGTTTTACGCCAAAATGCTGCTCTTCATCAATAACTAGTAACCCTAATCGTAAAAAATTAATTTTCTCACTCAATAGTGCGTGTGTTCCAATAACAATATCAACTGTGCCATCTGCAATTGCCTTTTTACTTTGTAGTAATTCCTTAGCCTGCACTAATCTTGAAACATGACAGATTTTAACTGGTAATCCTTTAAATCGGGAAGAAAAAGTCTTATAATGCTGTCGTGAAAGCAAGGTTGTCGGTACAACGATAGCAGTTTGATAGCCATTTAATGCAGCAACAAATGCGCTACGCATGGCGACTTCTGTTTTCCCAAAACCAACATCGCCACATATTAATCTATCCATTGGTTTTCCTGATGCTAAATCGCCTAACACTGCATCAATTGCGCTGATTTGGTCTTCTGTTTCTTCGTGAGGAAAACACGCAATAAATTCATCAAAAAGCCCTACTGGGGGAATAAGAACAGGCGCAGAACGCATGGCACGCTCTGCAGCAATACGGATTAATTGTTCTGCACTTCTTAACAAATGTTTTTTAAGACGCGCTTTACGTGTTTGCCATGCAGCTCCCCCTAATTTATCAAGTACTATGCCTGTACCTTCTGATCCGTAGCGTGATAAAAGCTCGATATTCTCGATAGGTAAAAATAATCGATCACCTCCAGCATATATAATTTCAAGACAATCGCGTAAAATTTCATCTACCTTAATTGTTTTAAGACCAACAAATTGCCCGATCCCGTGATCTATATGGACAACAAAATCTCCAGAATTTAATGCAGCTATTTCGGAAATAAAATGAGCGCTGTTTTTGCGTCTTTTTGATGATCTTATTAAGCGATCACCAAGAACATCTTGCTCTGTTATAACAACAAAATCTTCAGATTCAAAACCATGATCAATCGGTATAACAGCAGCTAATGTATGCTTATATGGTGCTTTTTTTACAGTACTGAAGGAATGAACAATTTCTATTTTTTTTAACCCATATTCATCAAGGACCTGTAGCAGGCGATTCATAGATCCTTCGCTCCAACAGGCTAAAAGCACCTTTTTTTCTAAAGATTGAAGTGAAACAATATGATCAACCACACTAGAAAAAACATTTTTATCTTTTTCATTACGCTCTTTTACAAAATCATATCCTGCTGTAACGTTTGCATGAAAAATCATTTTTCCAAAAGATTTTGGAACATTGAAGGGCGTGAAATTCATACACAACCCTAATCGTTCTCTGCATACTAAAATTTGACTTGGTGTCATGTAAAGAAGATCTGGATTTACTGGACAGTAAGAAACATCACTGGCCTCATCCTTTTCATGTTCTTTGCGAGCAATATAATAATCTTTAATAAGATCGTAGCGCTTTTCCAAAACTTCTTCTATGCAATTTTCAAAAACAACAGGAGCATCACCACAATAATCAAAAAAATTATCAAGTTTTTCGTAAAAAAGTGGCAACCAATGCTCCATACCAGAGAAACGTCTCCCTTGAGAGATAGCCTCATAAACTATGTCATTCGCCTGCGGTACACCAAATGCACGAATATAATTGCCCTTAAACCGACTAATGAGTTCTTGTGTGAGAACAACTTCACTCATTGCCTGCAAAGAAAACTCAACTTTATTTGCTATTGTCCTTTGTGTTTCTACATCAAATGTGCGAACTGTTTCTAAGGTATTACCAAAAAAATCAAGACGCAAAGGATTGCTTTCACTTGGAGGAAAAATATCAATAATTCCTCCTCTAACAGCAAATTCACCAACATCACGCACAATAGAAACACGTTCAAAGCTATTACGCTCTAAGTAATGAATGATATCATTCATATCAACACATTGGCCAACACGCATATGGATGGCTTGGTTTTCAACTATTGTACGTGGTGGTAATTTTTGAATGATAGCATTTGCTGTTGTCAATATAATTGCAGAACATGGATTTTTATGCAAATTTAATATATTCGTCAAAGCTGAAAGACGGCGTGCCGTGACAAGAATTCCCGGTGATACACGATCATACGGTAGGCAATCCCACGAAGGAAAATTGAAAACTGGCAAATGGGGATCTATAAAGTTTAAAATTTTCTGCAAATAGGTTATTTTTGTTTCATCACGAAGCACGTAAACGAATGGTTTTCCTTGGAAAATCTCTGTGCATAGTTGGGAAAGAGCAAAGGCTTCAGTTCCATCAATTACATTATCAAAAATAATCAAATTACGCGTATTCTTAGGAAGAACAATTTTTTTAAATATAGACATAATGATTAATTAAAATTTTTAAAAAAGCAATAATTGATGATATCACGAAAAAGAAAACTATCTACTTTAGATGGTGGGGAAATTTTTCCGGTGATCCACTCTAATAAATCGCTGTCGTCAAAAGACATGATATATTCAAGTTCAGAAACCGTCTGATCACTCATATTATGGATATGTGCATCAACATATTGCCCTAAAATCAAGTCCATTTCACGAATACCTCTATGCCATGCACGAAAAACTAATCGGCGACGACGCTCATCTAATTGAGAACTATCAATTACAAAAGTTGCCATTTAAAACCCCTAATAAATAATAATAAATGTAAAAGGCTGTATTCTTTTTTTAGAATAAATTTAGAATCTCATTATCAGGGAATCTCAACAATTTTTCTTCCTTTAAGTGTAATTCTACGATGCATTTGTTTAGCTAAAGCATAGTTATGTGTTGCAATAATAGCAGAAAGACCAGATTGACGAACAAGAGAAGACAAAGCCTGAAAAACATGAGATGAAGTTGCTGGATCAAGATTACCTGTGGGTTCATCTGCTAACAATATAGAGGGTGCATTTGCCACTGCGCGCGCGATCGCAACCCTTTGTTGTTCACCACCCGATAATTCTGATGGACGATGCTTAGCACGATGAGAAACACGCAAATATGCCAATAATTTTAATGCACGATCTTCTGCTACTGATTTTTTCAGTCCTGATATCATTTGCGGTATCATCACATTCTCCAAAGCTGTAAACTCTGGAAGTAAATGATGAAATTGATAAACAAAACCAATATCATCTCTTCTCATTGCTGTTCGCTCACTATCAGAACATTTTGAGCAAGAGATGCCACGCAACAAAACATCACCAGATGTCGGCCTTTCCAACAATCCAGCGATATGAAGCAATGTCGATTTTCCTGCGCCAGATGGTGCAATAAGTGCTACAAGTTCCCTACGATTAAGGGTAAAATTGGCTTTATCTAAGATAACTAAAGGACTATCATTATTAAAAAAACAATGCTCAATCCCAACAAGCTCTAAAATAGCGGACATTACTCATACCTTAATGCTTGAACGGGATCTAACTTTGCAGCTCGCCACGCTGGCAGCAATGTAGCAATAAATGACAAAAATAAAGCCATCATAACAACCATCATCGTTTGTCCTAATTCAACACGTGCTGGTAATTTTGTTAAAAAGTACAATTGAGGATTAAAAACATCAACATTAAAAAACCACGATATAAAACTTTGAATGTGATTAATATTTGTGGTTGTAATAATAGCTAAAATTAAACCAAGCATTGTTCCAATAAATCCAATCATCATGCCAGTAATGATAAATATACACATTATTGCACTTTTATGGGCTCCCATCGTACGTAAAATTGCAATATCACTGCCTTTGTCTTTTACAAGCATCACCAATCCTGAAATAATATTTAAAGTTGCAACAAGGACAATCAAAGACAAAATAAAAAACATAACATTTCTTTCAATCTGTAAAGCCGAAAAAAAAGCCTGATTACGCATACGCCAATCAGTTAGATAGATTCCTTGATCGACTTCTTTTATTATCGTTGATTTTATTTGATCAATATTATCAGGATCATGAATAAATAACTCTAATGATTGAATTTTGTTTCCAAGATTAAAAAACGCCTGAGCTTCACGAAGAGGCATAAAAATAAAAATTGAATCGTACTCAGACATGCCTATTTCAAAAATAGAAATAATCTTATAGGCCTTAGCACGTGGCATAACACCAAAAGGTGTGATATCACCATCTGGCGTAATAATACGAAGACTATCTCCAACCTGAACACCTAGCCTTTCTGCTAAACCGCTTCCAATAGCAACTCCTTCTTCTTCATCAAATTTATCAAGAGAACCTGACTGTATATTTTGAGAAATTATGCTAAGCTTTTCCAGATCTTCTTGACGCACGCCTCGCACTAAAGCGCCAACCCCTCCACTAATGTTTCCCTGAACAAGAGCTTGTCCTTCAACAATAGGCAAAACAAACTTCACACCATTCACCTTCTCTAAACGATGAATGAGAGCATCATAATCAGCGAAATTAGATTCCACTGTTTGCAGGATGAGATGTCCATTTATGCCAAGAATACGGTCAAGAAGCTCTGTACGAAAACCATTCATAACCGCCATAACAACAATTAAAGCAAAAACCCCCAACATTATCCCAATTAAAGAAATAATTGAAATAATTGATGTAAACATATGTTTTTTATTTGGAATCATGTAACGAAAAGCAATCATCCACTGATAAGATGAAAACTTTTTTCTATTCAAATCATTCATAAAATAACGGCCTATAAACTCCGAGAAAACATATTAAGAGCAGCTTCAACTGTCAAAACTTCTCTCGTACCCGTTTTTCGATCCTTAATCTCAACTTCATTTTGTAAAGCCCCCTTGGGACCAACAATAATCTGCGTTGGCAAACCAATCAAATCCATTGTTGAAAATTTTGACCCAGGACGCTCATTCTTATCATCTAATAATGGATCAAAACCTGCATTTATAAGACCCTGATAAAGGGTTTCACATATGTGATTACATTTTTCATCATCTGGTTTTATATTAATAATACCGAAATCGAATGGAGCTATCTGCTTAGGCCAAATTATACCATTTTCATCGTGAGAAGCTTCAATTACCGCAGCTACAAGACGGGAAGGTCCTATTCCGTAAGATCCCATAAAAACTGGACTCTCTTTTCCATCCTTTCCCATAATTTTTACCCCCATTGGAATAGAATATTTGGTACCAAAATAAAAAATATGTCCTACTTCAATGCCACGTGTCGCAAGCCTATTATTTTCAGGAACTTTACTCCACTCTCTTTCATCATGCATTTCCTCTGTTGCAGCATAAGGAGCTGTCCACTGCTTAACAATATTTTCTAAAGTGGCACTATCTTTGAAATCAGCCGTGATAGAAGAAGTTGTCATTTCAAGCAATCTCCTATCGCAGAAGATAGTGCTTTCACCTGTTTCAGCTAAAATAATAAATTCATGGCTTAACTCACCGCCAATAGGACCGGTATCCGCACGCATAGGGATCACCTGAAGACCAGTACGAAAAAATGTACGCAGGTAAGCAACAAACATTCGATTATAAGATATCTTCGCACTATCGTAATCAAGATCAAAAGAATAGGCATCTTTCATCAAAAATTCTCGTGAGCGCATAACACCAAAACGCGGACGAATTTCATCTCTAAATTTCCACTGAATTTGATAAAGATAAATAGGAAGATCTCTATAAGAACGAATGTGGGAACGAAAAATATCCGTTATCATTTCTTCATTCGTTGGCCCATAAAGTAAATCACGTTCTTGACGATCCTTAATACGCAACATTTCAAGACCATAATCATCATAGCGCCCACTTTCACGCCAAAGATCTGCAGATTGAACCGTAGGCATCAATACTTCTAAAGCCCCTGCTCTCTCTTGCTCTTCACGAATAATAGCACAAATCTTATCAAGTGCCTTCTTTCCTAATGGTAACCAAGAATAAATCCCTGAGGTTTGTTGACGAACCATACCCGCTCGCAACATGAGCCGATGCGAAATAATTTCCGCTTCTTTAGGATTTTCTTTTAAAATGGGAAGGAAATATTGTGAAAGACGCATCGAAGTTGTTAAATCCTAATAAAATCTGCCGAATCGAAACAGTAAAAAATACCTGTATTGCATCATAGCTACATTCTAAAAAAATTCCAATGCACATGAATTTTATATCAAAGTTTATACTATTGTCCTTTATCCAGGATGAATTCAGTTTAAAAGTCTCTTCTTCTGCATCAAGGAGTGTACTCTTATTTTGATCTATGTACAAAAACTGTACAAACAGGTTTTTTTCCCCAAATTTCATTAACAATTGCTCTAACAGCAAGGCATACTGCCTTTTGAAGAAGATTATCATCTTTTCTTTTATTACGCGAAATAGTCTGAATAGTATCTTCTATGACATCTAAAAGGATATCTTTTAATAATTCTCCATTTCCATCCTTTGCAGGTAAACCAAACGTAAAAAGACCAATATCATCGGACAAATCATGCTTACTACTTATATGGAGAGAAATAGAAATACAGCCAACGTAACTTAACTTACGACGTTCACTAATACCAAGATCATTCTCATTTCCAAGTAGGTAACCGTCTTTATAAATTCTTCCAACAGAGATTTTTTTAACAATTTCCACTGGACCTGGTGCAAGACGAAGTACATCACCATTTCTAATTTTAGCAACAGTTTTAATGCCAGCCTGACGTGCTAAATCTGCTTGAGCTTCAAGATGCATAGCTTCACCATGTACAGGGACAAGTATCTGTGGTTTTACCCAATCATACATCTGTAAAAGTTCTGAACGGCGTGGATGCCCCGAAACATGAACGAGAGCGTTATCATTTGTAATAATTTTAACTCCAAGATCAACTAAACGATTTTGTATATCAATAATGGCTCGTTCATTTCCTGGAATATTTCGTGATGAATAAATAACCGTATCACCGGGAAAAAGAGAAATATTTTTCATCGCATTGCGTGAAAGTTTTGCTAATGCAGCACGCTCTTCACCTTGACTTCCTGTTACGATTAAAACCACATTTTCTCTTGGAATAGAAACGTAATCATCTTCCGTTATAAACGGTGCCAAACCATCCATATAGCCAAGCTCTTGTGCTACCATATAGCTACGTTTTAGAGAACGTCCAACCAAAAAAACTTGACGCCCAACAGATTCTGCAGCAAGCGCAATAGAACGTATTCGACCAATATTGGATGAAAACGTTACAATTGCAACCTGACCTTTAGCTTCCGAAATAATCGTAGCAAGGCTTTCTTGAACTTTTTTCTCTGGTGGAGATACATCATTCTGAAATGCATTAGTTGAATCACAAAGTAATGCTAAGATCCCTTCATTTCCTAAAGCGCGGAAACGTTTTTCATTTGTTTTCTTTTCAAAAAAAGGAGTTTGATCAATTTTCCAATCTCCAGTATGAAGCACTGTCCCTAGGGAAGTAGTAATTACTAAAGAAACAGCTTCTGGTATTGAATGACTGACAGCAATAGCTTCAATTACAAAAGAACCAACTTGAAAGCTGTCACCATCCTCAAAAATATTAATTAAAATTTCACTGAATTTGAAATCTGATCTTTTCTTGCTCTCTAATAATCCTGCTGTAAAAGGGGTACAATAAACCGGAACTCGAAGTCGTGGCCACAAATCAAGGACAGCGCCGTAGTGATCTTCATGTGCGTGTGTTAAAATCAAGCCACATATATTGTGTCTTTCATTTTCCAAAAAATGAATATCCGGAAAAATAAGATCTACTCCTGGCAATTCAGGACCAGCAAAACTAACTCCCATGTCTACAAGCAACCACTCACGACAATCCTTCGGGCCTAATCCATAAGCAGCTAGATTCATCCCTATTTCTCCCACCCCTCCCAAGGGGAAAAAAACCAGTTGATCCCCGTCAACAGCAACCATACATGTCTCCTCTTAAAACCACCTTCATCTACGGTAAAACAAATTTTGTAAACTAACGGTCATCTGCATGAACAGAATGGGCAAGACCAAAATGAACATCTCCGACTGTTACGATCGTTCGCTGACCATCTTCTTGTTTTACAATGCAGTTAAAATTATAATCAAGGCCATCAAAAGTACCTAAAATGGTCTTCCTACCATCGATCATTTTAATATCTTTTCCCAAACACGAAGAATGTGAGAGCCATTTTTTACGAATGATATCACTCCCTCCTGGTCGTTTCCAAAGGAGATAATTTTGAGCAAAGTACTTTGTCAAGGAACTAAATAATTGTTCTTTTTCAATATGTAAACCAACTTTATGCATACTTGATGTTAAATACGGTGCATCCTCATAATGATGTTTTATATTCATACCAATACCAATGATCAATGCACAGCTTTGAGAAGGTAATTCAAATAACTCAAGTAAAATCCCAGAACTTTTCGCTCCTTCAAGTAAAATATCATTTGGCCATTTTAACTTAATAATATCAATAGATTTTTTTTGATCTTCTATAAATTCCCCTATGGCTTCTACCATACTCACACCAGCAACAAAACCCAACTGAGAAGCCGTTTTATGAACAATATGATCATTTAATAAGAGACTAGCATATAGATTCCCTCTCGGGCTGTTCCATAATCTTCCTCTCCTAGCTCTTCCTTGTGTCTGCACTTCTGCAGTAACCCAGAGATAACCCGGATGACCTTCTTTTGCCCTTTGCTGTGCAACTAAATTTGTTGATCCAATTGTTTCATATGATTCACAAACATATCCTTGCTCTCGTGCAAAATCCGACAATACGTAAGTCATGTTAAAAATAACGATATTGCTGCTTTCTCTGCAAACTCAGCAAGCAAAGAACCAAGAAAAACATAACATAAAACAAAAATTCCAGATCCCCAAAGACAAATCTTCAACTCCCTTGGCAAAATAGCAAAATCAACCTTGGCATCATCAAACCACATAATTTTAATGATACGTAGATAATAAAACGCCCCAATAACAGAAAAAACCACGCCAATTACAGCGAGTGGAATAAGTCCTGCATAAACAGCTGCAGAAAATGCATACCATTTACCAAAAAAACCAGCCATGGGCGGCATACCTGCCAACGAAAAAAGCTGTATAGTCATAATGGTAGCCATGAACAGATCAGTCTTCGCTAACCCTGATAAATCATGAATATCCTCAACATATCTGTCATTCAATCGCATTCCAAGGATAAAGGAAAATGAACCAAGTGTCATGACAAGATAGATGGTCATATAAAGGATAACACCTTTTATTCCCAATATATTCCCAGAAGATAATCCTACAAGGACATACCCCATATGACTGATCGATGAATAGGCCATTAAACGTTTAATATTATTCTGACCAATAGCAGCAAATGCACCCAACCCCATAGATGCAATTGCCATAAAAATTAAAATCTGTTGCCAAGCAGGCATAAATGCATCGGCTTTCCCTAACGGAATGAATGTAAATGCAATGATCCGGATGATTAATGCCATTGCTGCGATTTTAGAAGCCCCTGCAAAAAACGCTGTAATAGGCGTAGGCGCTCCTTCATAAACATCGGGTGTCCACATATGAAATGGAACCGCAGAAATTTTGAAAGCTAAACCCGCAAAAATAAAAACAATTCCTAAAAGAATGCCTAAATGCGAAGCCTGATCGCTTAAAACAGCAGATATTTCACGAAAACCAATTTGACCTGTAAACCCATAAATTAAGGAAATTCCATAAAGTAATAGTCCTGAAGATAAAGCACCTAAAACGAAATATTTCACACCTGCTTCAGAAGACTTTACATTATCACGATTAATGGCAGCTAAAACATACAAAGCTAAAGATTGTAACTCTAATCCCATATAAAGTGACAGCATATTTCCAGATGAAATCATAAACATCATACCAAGAGTCGCCAAAAGAACTAATATAGGAAACTCAAACTTATTTAATTTTTGAGAGCAGGTAAAATTAACAGACATAACGAGGGAAAATAAAGCACCGGTAAGCGTTAAAATCTTCATATAACGACTAAATGGATCAATAATGAGCGCATTCGTGTAAAAGAAACCGTCTTGACGAAAAAAAACTATTGAACAAATTGTTACAGCAAGAAGAAAAATTGCTAAACAAACAATCGTTAAATATGAACGAGCACCAGAATAAGCACCTATCAAAAGTAGCACCATCACTCCCAACGCTATGATAATTTCTGGAAGGATTAATATTAATTGAGCCATTATTTCAGTTTGCATGAGCGACCATCTTTTATTCAGTGTAGCTTATTGATAAGGGATTCTACCGCAAACGCACTCGTTTTAAGAATAGGTGCCGGATAAATGCCGAAGAATATTGTAAGAATGGCCATTGGGTAAAGAACAAACTTTTCTCTTGAAGAAAGGTCAGAAAGTACCTTTAGACTTTCCTTATCTAAAGGACCAAAAACCACACGTCGATAAAGATAAAGTGCATAAGCGGCCGATAAAATGACACCCATTGTAGAAAAAATAGCAACCAGCTTACTGACTTGAAATACACCAACTAAAGTCAAAAACTCACCCAAAAACCCTGAGCTTCCAGGTATACCAATATTAGCCATAGTAAAAATTAAAAAAACAACAGCATATTTAGGCATATTGTTTACTAAACCACCAAATGCTGAAATTTCACGTGTATGTAAACGATCGTAAATAACTCCAACACAAAGAAACAACGCTGCAGATACAATTCCATGAGATAGCATTTGATAAATAGCACCTTGAATACCCTGTTCGTTGGCAGCAAAAATACCCATTGTGACATATCCCATGTGAGCCACTGAAGAATAAGCAATAAGTTTTTTCATATCAGTTTGAACAAGTGCAACCAATGAAGCGTAAATAATTGCAATAAGCGATAAAGAAAAAACAAAAGGAGCAAAATTGGCAGACGCAATGGGAAACATTGGTAAAGAAAAACGGAGAAAACCATATCCTCCCAATTTAAGCAATACACCAGCTAAAATAACCGATCCTGCAGTTGGTGCTTCTACGTGAGCATCAGGTAACCACGTGTGAACCGGCCACATTGGCATTTTCACTGCGAATGAAGCAAAAAATGCGAGCCATAACCACGTTTGCATGTACGAAGGAAACTGATAATTCAACAAAACTGCTATATTAAGAGTTCCAGCTTCCCAATATATGCCCATAATAGCAAGCAACATTAATACAGAGCCAAGCAAAGTATATAAAAAAAACTTCATGCTAGCATAAACACGACGCCCCCCACCCCAAACACCAATAATGATGAACATTGGAATGAGGCTACCTTCAAAAAAAATATAAAATAACATTGCATCAAGAGAACAAAAGACCCCAATAATCGCAACTTCAAGAAGAAGAAAAGCAATCATATAAGCTTTCAATCTATCCTTGATAATTTCCCAGCTTGCTAGAATGCAAAAAGGTAATAAAAAGGCTGAAAGAACGACAAAAAGTACAGAAATACCATCGACCCCCATATGGTAACTAATACCGATATCAAGCCAATCAAACTTTTCAACCATTTGAAAGTTAGGATTTTCACTATCAAAACTTGCCCAAATAACCAAAGAAATAACAAAAACAAACACAGTTGTAAAAAATGCAACATTGCGTATGTTACGCTTTTCTAGCTCGCTATTGCCTTTGATTAATGCAATTAAGAAAACACCAACAAGAGGCAAAAACGTAACTGTAGAAAGAATAGGCCAATCAGTCATTACTTAAAGCTCCCAAGCATCATCCACGTAATCAATAACGCAACACCAATGAGCATCGCAAACGCATAGTGATATAAATAGCCTGTCTGCATTCTAATTACTCTATTAGTAACATTAATGACGCGTGCAGCAATGCCATTAGGGCCGCAACCATCAATAATCTTACTGTCGACAACTCTCCACAAAAAATCACCTATCTTAAAAATAGAACGAACAAACAAAACATCATAAAGTTTATCGAAATACCATTTGTTGTGAAGAAAACGATATATAATTGGCAGTGCTTTAGTAAGCTTTTTAGACACTGAAGGAACTAAAATGTAAAATAAATAAGCTAATACAAAGCCCAAGTTCATAGCTATAAAAGGAGACCATTTCACCCAATTAGGAACACTATGCGCTTCATGAAGTATATGGTTATGATCGCTCGTGAATAATACTCCTTTCCAAAAGGATTCATATAAGTCACCAAAAAAATAAGGTTGAAAAACAACACCCGCGAAAAATGCTCCGATAGATAAAACAAATAATGGAATCAACATAATTGGAGGAGATTCATGAACATGACTCATAACATCAACAGTTGCACGTGGTTTACCATAAAACGTCATAAATATAAGACGCCATGAATAAAAGCTTGTTAGTAAAGCAGAGAAAACAAGTAACCAAAAAGCATAGCCTGAAACAATATTATGAGACGCAAAGGCAGACTCTATAATTGCATCTTTTGAGAAAAAACCCGCTGTACCAAAAAGCGTCCCCGGAATTCCAACACCTGTTAATGCAATAGTCCCTATAATCATCATCCAATGAGTTACACCAATATATTTGCGTAACCCTCCCATTTTCCGCATATCCTGCTCATTAGAAACTGCATGAATTACGGAACCCGCGCCAAGAAATAATAATGCCTTAAAAAAAGCATGCGTAAAAAGATGAAAAATAGCAGCTCCATAAGCTCCAACACCCAATGCAACAAACATATAACCAAGCTGCGAACATGTCGAGTAAGCAATAACACGCTTAATATCATTTTGTACCAACCCTACAGTTGCTGAAAAAAATGCAGTTGTTGCTCCAACAACAATGATCACCGTCAAAGCATGTGTAGAAAGTTCAAAAATCGGTGACATACGTGCAACCATAAAAACGCCAGCTGTCACCATTGTCGCCGCGTGAATAAGTGCAGAAACAGGTGTTGGGCCTTCCATTGCATCGGGAAGCCACGTATGTAGAAAAAATTGAGCTGATTTTCCCATAGCACCGATGAATAAAAAAAGACATGTCGCAGTAATCATCATCTGCCCATCAAGCCGCAAACCTAAAAACGTCATATTCTGTAAAAAGCTATTGTCCGCAGCTTGCGCAAAAATGGATGAAAAATTAACCGATTTGAATAAAATAAAGATACTAAAAATACCCAATAAAAAACCAAAATCTCCAACACGATTAACGACAAAAGCTTTCATAGCAGCCTTATTGGCAGAATGTTTTTGAAACCAAAAACCGATCAATAAATAAGATGCGAGTCCAACTCCTTCCCACCCAAAAAACATCTGAACTAAATTATTAGATGTTACCAACATAAGCATCATGAACGTAAATAAAGAAAGATACGCGAAAAAACGAGGCCTCGAAGGATCATGATGCATATAACCTATAGAATAAATGTGCACTAATGCTGAAACACTGTTTACAACAACAAACATGACTGCTGTTAATGTATCAATATGCAATGCCCAATCAAATACCAGCCCACCGATACTCACCCAATGTAAAAGCAATATATCAACTGCCTGAGTATCTCCAACTGCAATAGTAAAAAAAGAAATCCACGATAACGCGGCAACAATAACCATAAAGCTACAGGTTATCAGCTCGCTAACACAGGCTTCCATATTTTTTCCACCTATAGCGGTGATTAAAAAACCTATAAGAGGAAGAAAGACGATTACATAGTACATCTTTCACTAGCCTTTCATCATATTAACATCTTCAACCGCAGTAGAACCACGATTACGAAAAAAAACAACGAGTATTGCGAGACCAATTGCTGATTCAGCAGCCGCCACTGTTAAAATAAACAAGGAAAATATCTGGCCAACAAGATCATTAAGAAATGCTGAAAATGCAACAAAATTAAAATTAACAGAAAGCAAGATAAGCTCAATCGACATGAGGATAATAATTATATTTTTTCTATTAAAAAAAACCCCTAAAACACCAATTGAAAACATGATTGCAGAAACAACGAGATAATGAGCAATACCGATGGACATAATGATCTTTCCGCTAAACGCCTTTTCTTGATTCAACTTTTTTTAATTCGATTGTATCTTCTGGTTTCCTAGAAACCTGTGCAGAAATAGACTGTCTTTTAACACCTGATTTATGACGCAACGTCAAAACGATAGCGCCTATCATTGCAACCAATAAAATCATTCCAGCAGTCTGAAAATAAAAAATATAATCTGTATAGAGAACATCACCTAATGCCTCTGTATTAGTTCGGTGTTTTATATCTGGAATTGGTTGTATGATATTACTACCCAACACGAAAGAACCGTGATGATAGACAAAAACAATGACGAGCTCTACTGCAATAACGACTCCAACAAAGGCACCAATGAAAGAGTATTGCAAAGTAGCTTTTTTCGGGGAAATAAAACCAATATCAAGCATCATAACAACAAACAAAAATAATACAGCCACGGCACCAACATAGACAACGAGCAGAATGAGCCCTACAAATTCTGCACCTACAAGAAGAAACAAAGCCGCTGCATTAAAAAATGCTAATATAAGAAAAAGCACCGAATGTACCGGATTACGTGCAAAAACAACAATAAGCGCACTTACCAGCATAATAAAAGAAAACAGGTAGAAAAATGCCGCCGCTAGACCTGTTAGCATGGGCTTCCCCTTAACTAGTTAAAAGTTGGTATAAAATTTATACCAGATGTTACAATTTACCGGATAGAATCATCCGACCACTCATATAGTATACCTAACGATAAGGTGCATCCATTAATATATTGCGTGCGATCTCTCTTTCCCAGCGATCCCCATTGAGCAAAAGCTTTTCTTTATCATAATAAAGCTCTTCACGTGTCTCTGTTGCAAATTCAAAATTAGGACCCTCCACAATAGCATCAACTGGACAAGCTTCTTGACAAAAACCACAATAAATACACTTAACCATATCAATATCGTAACGAACAGTTCTACGTGTGCCGTCATTACGACGCGGCCCAGCTTCAATCGTTATAGCCTGTGCCGGACAAATCGCTTCACATAATTTGCAAGCAATACACCGCTCTTCACCATTTGGATAACGACGCAAAGCATGCTCTCCACGAAAACGATGAGAAACAAAACCTTTTTCGTAAGGGTAGTTAATTGTAGGCTTTGGCGAAAAAAATTGACGCATTGCTAAGAAAAAAGCACTTACGAACTCTAACAGAAGAAGTGACTTTGCCGCTTGAATGAAAGTTGACATGCAAAAATTCTCCTCAAGAAAGACTCATATACTTTAAGATACCAGCAGTTACCACAACCATTGCAAATGAAATAGGAAGAAATACCTTCCAACCAAGCCTCATCAGCTGATCATAGCGATAACGCGGTACAAATGCCTTAACCATAGCAAACCCAAAAAATACAAAACAAACTTTAAAAACAAACCAAATAACACCAGGAATCCAATTAAGCCACCAAACATCTAGGAGAGGTAACCAACCACCTAAAAACAAAATAGTCGTCAACGCACACATTAAAACAATAGCTACATACTCGCCCAAAAAAAAGAGCATGTAAGGAGTTGAAGAATACTCAACCATATGACCTGCTACAAGCTCAGATTCTGCTTCAACTAGATCAAAAGGAGGACGATTTGTTTCCGCAAGTGCAGAGATGAAAAATATCACAAACATTGGAAACAAGATTAACCAATTCCAGTCCAAAAAACTACTAAACGGCAAACCAAGATTGGTTCCAATCCCTTTATTTTGCTCATAAACAATTGTTGAAAGA
Organism: Bartonella ancashensis; assembly: GCF_001281405.1. Taxonomy (NCBI): domain Bacteria; kingdom Pseudomonadati; phylum Pseudomonadota; class Alphaproteobacteria; order Hyphomicrobiales; family Bartonellaceae; genus Bartonella; species Bartonella ancashensis. The sequence continues at coordinate 1,080,153 of NZ_CP010401.1, forward strand.
TCTAACGAACCACTCACTAAAACAACTGTAACTAGAACAAAACCAATCGAAACTTCGTAAGAAACCATCTGCGCTGCTGATCTAAGCGCACCTAAAAAAGGATATTTCGAATTTGATGCCCATCCTCCCATAATCACACCATAGACCTCAAGAGACGAAATAGCTAAAACATAAAGTAAACCAACATTAATACTGGCAATTTCCCAGCCTTCATTAACTGGAATAACAGCCCAAGCCGATAATGCAAGAGTCGCAGAAATAAAAGGAGCTAATAAAAAAACACCTTTATTAGCACCTGAAGGGATAATCGGTTCCTTAACAGCAAATTTAATCAAATCCGCAAAAGACTGCAACAACCCCCATGGACCAACAACATTTGGACCACGCCGTAACTGCACAGCTGCCCAAATTTTTCTATCTGCATAAAGAAGATAAGCAATAAAAACTAAAAGAGCAACTAACAGAAGAAGCGTCTTCCCCACTATAATCAACAATGGCAACATCCAATCTATGAAGAAACTACACATGATTCTTCTCTTCCCCTAACTCTAATCTTCAGCTTCCACAAAACTCTTCTTCGAAAAAGCTGAACATTCAGCCATAACTGCAGAAGCACGTGCTATCGGATTTGTCATATAAAAGTCTTTAACCACAGAAGAAAATTTCTGAAAATCTAAAGAAGGTGTTTCTAGACCAAGTTTTCTAACATCATTAATACACGAAGGTGCTATACCATCAATGAGACCAAAATGCGGGAAATCATTAAATAAATTCTGCCTCAATTGATACAACGAATCGAAAGGGAGACTTTTTCCTAAAACATTAGATAAAGCACGTAAAATAGCCCAATCTTCCTTTGCTTCACCTGGAGCAAAACCAGCACGATTGGTCATTTGGACACGCCCCTCTGTATTAACGTAAATTCCCGACTTTTCAGTATATGCAGATGCTGGTAAAATCACATCAGCAGCATGTGCTCCATTATCACCATGACTACCAATATAAATTATAAATTTCTTCTTTTGCTCTAAATTAACTTCATCCGCACCAAGCAAAAACAAAACATCACAAGTTTCTAAAATATTTTTAACGCCGAGCTTAGAAACAAAACCAACATCAAACCCTCCAACAATTGAAGCTACATTGTGAAGGATAGCAAATCCATTCCATTCCTCATTCAAAGCACCAACAAGATCAGTTAGTTTTGCAAGATTCCTTAAAATAGAAAAACCTTCCTGACCGAGGAGCGCTCCTTCTCCAATGAGAATAAGCGGCTTTTTTGCTTTTTCTAATATACTAAAAAACTCACAATCTCGGTTAACAAGCTTTTGCAACGCATCCGTACCAGCTCCCAAATAAGAATATGGATAACGTAAATCAGCTTGTTCTCCAATTAACCCAATTGGGAAACCTCCTGCACGCTGGCGCTGCAAAATGCGTGCATTCAAAACGGCAGCTTCAATACGTGGATTAGACCCTACAATGAGCAAAGCATCAGCCTGTTTAATACCAGAAATAGTAGGATTAAAGATATAACTCGAACGTCCAAATTCAGGCGATAAAGCCATATCTCTTTGACGACAATCAAAAGAATCTGAACCTAATGAAATTAGTAATTTCTTAAGTGCATACATTTCCTCGACAGAGGCCAAATCTCCAGCAATAGCACCAATTTTTTTCGCTGATACCTCAGACACAACATCCTTAATCTTTTCGAAAGCTTCTGACCAGCTCACAGGATGAAGCTTTCCATCTTTGCGAAGATAAGGCCTATCAAGCCGTTGTGTACGCAGCCCATCCCAAACAAAGCGTGTCTTATCAGAAATCCACTCTTCATTTACACTTTCGTTAACACGTGGAACAATACGCATAACTTCACGACCACGGCTATCAACGCGAATGGCGCTGCCAAGTGCATCCATCACATCGATAGATTCCGTTTTAATTAACTCCCACGGACGGGCGTGGAACGCATATGGCTTTGAAGTCAATGCTCCTACCGGACAAAGATCAATAATATTTCCTTGCAACTCAGACGTCATCGCCTTTTGAAGATAAGTTGTAATTTCAGCGTCTTCACCACGACCAATTAAACCAAGCTCGGAAATACCCGCAATTTCTGTTGTAAAACGAACACAGCGAGTACAATGAATACAGCGTGTCATAACCGTTTTAACAAGAGGTCCTATGTACTTATCTTCTACAGCACGTTTATTTTCTGTATAACGAGAACAATCACGACCATAAAGCATTGCCTGATCTTGTAGATCGCATTCTCCACCTTGATCGCACACAGGGCAATCTAATGGATGATTAATAAGAAGGAACTCCATAACACCTTTACGAGCCTTCTTAACCATATCTGTATTGGTAAATATTTCAGGAACTTCACCGTTGGGCCCTAATCGTAAATCACGAACCCCTATCGCACAAGATGGTTGAGGTTTTGGAGGACCTCCCTTAACTTCAACCAAACACATGCGACAATTCCCTGCAATTGACAAACATTCATGAAAACAAAACCGCGGTACCTCAGTACCCGCAGCTTCAGCAGCCTGAAGCAACGTGTAGTAATCAGGAACTTCAATCTCTTTGCCATCAACTTTGATATTTATCATTACTAACCCAGTCCGCAGACAATTTATCTGAACTTTTTCTAATCATTCACAATAAAAAATTTTATCCAATTACTTCTGAAACAACGCCTTTGTTTTGAACCGCATTATGTGTATATGCATCAATTCTTTTCTCTATTTCTGAACGAAAATTGCGTATTAATCCCTGCACGGGCCAAGCCGCTGCATCACCAAGCGCACAAATAGTATGCCCTTCTACTTGCTTAGAAACTTCAAACAAAAGGTCAATTTCTCGCTTTTGCGCCCTTCCCTCAACCATGCGTCCTAAAAGACGCATCATCCAACCAGTACCTTCACGACACGGGGTACATTGCCCGCAACTTTCATGCTTAAAAAAAGCTGCTATACGCCAAATTGCCCTAATAATGTCGGTTGATTTATCCATAACAATTGCGCCACCTGTACCGAAAGATGAACCGACATCACGCATCCCATCAAAATCCATCAATGCGTCCATCATATCTTCACCACGAACAACTGGACAAGACGCCCCACCAGGAATAACTGCTAAAAGATTGTCCCACCCTCCTCGAATACCTCCTGCATATTTCTCAATCAATTCACGAAAAGAAATACCTAGAGACTCTTCAAACGTACAAGGCGTATTGACATGGCCAGAAATCATAAACAGTTTTGTGCCAGTATTATTTTGACGACCAATTGATGAAAACCACGATGCCCCCCGACGCAAAATGGTTGGAACAACTGCTATAGATTCCACATTATTAACCGTTGTTGGACAACCGTAAAGTCCCACATTAGCTGGAAATGGTGGTTTAAGTCGAGGTTGTCCTTTTTTTCCTTCAAGACTTTCAAGAAGAGCTGTTTCCTCACCACAAATATAAGCACCAGCACCATGATGAACAATTATATCACAAGCGTGCCCATATTTGGTCTTTTTTCCCAATAATCCTGCGTCATAACACTCATCAATTGCCGCTTGTAATCTTTCGCGCTCACGAATGTACTCACCACGAACATAAATGAAAGCAACATTTGCTCCTATTGCAAAAGTAGCAAGAACGCAGCCCTCAATCAAAGTATGAGGCTCATGCCTTAAAATATCACGATCTTTGCAGGTTCCAGGTTCTGATTCATCTGCATTAACAACCAAATAATGTGGTCGACCATCATTGCATTTAGGCATAAACGACCACTTCATTCCCGTAGAAAAACCTGCACCACCACGACCACGCAGGCCTGAAGCTTTCACTTCATCAATAATCCAGTCACGACCCTTTGCAATAATTTCTCCAGTACCATCCCAATGCCCACGCAACACCGCAGCTTTCAAAGATCTATCTTCAAAGCCATAAATGTTGGTGAAAATGCGATCTATATTAGCCAGCATACCCCACCATTTCCTTGTATGAACACATCTTAAGCATTTTTCTTAACAACCCTCAAACATCCCTGCAAGTCCACCAAGGAATCTTAACGATGGATAATATAATTCCCTACACAGCAAAAAACCACTCATTCTGAATTTGCTCCCTTGCTTTTTTTCTTAGACTTTGAAGAGGCCTCTTTCCTCTTTTCTACAGAAACCAAAGAAATCGAACCACTAATAGCCTCTGATGATCTACGCCCATTTTGTGGCCCTACAGCCATATTAAGGCCCTTGCCTTCCTTAAACGCATCAATAATTTCTTCAAGACGCCCTGCCGTAAGATCCTCATAAGTATCCTTAAAAATCATAATCATAGGAGCATTCACACAGGCACCAAGACACTCTACCTCTTCCCATGATAAAGTTCCATCCTCATTAGTCGTAAAAGGCTCATGATGAATTTTTTCTCTGCAAACTCTGATTAATTCATCAGAACCACGCAACATACAAGGAGTTGTACCACAAACCTGAATGTGCGCTTTTGTACCAACCGGCTTTAACTGAAATTGAGTATAAAAAGTTGCAACCTCTAAAACACGAATATAAGCCATAGAAAGCATCTGAGCGACATGTTCAATCGCAGCGCGCGTTACCCACCCTTCTTGCTCTTGAGCGCGCATTAATAAAGGAATAACCGCTGATTGCTCACGACCTACAGGATACTTTGCTATAGTATTCTTTGCCCATAACTGATTTTCTTTTGTAAATGAAAATGTTACTGGCTGATGAATATCATCAGCAAGACGACGCACAGACATCAGCGATCAACCTCTCCAAAAACAATATCAATAGAACCCAAAATAGCCGTTGCATCAGCTAACATATGACCTCGAGTTAAAAAATCCATGGCCTGAAGATGAGCAAAACCTGGAGCGCGCAGTTTAACACGATAAGGCTTATTCGTTCCATCGGAAATCAAATAAATACCAAACTCACCCTTTGGAGCCTCCACAGCAACATAAACCTCACCTGGAGGAGTATGGAAACCTTCTGTATAAAGTTTAAAATGATGGATAAGTGCCTCCATTGAATTTTTCATCTCACCACGCTTTGGCGGCACAACCTTTCGATCCAGACTCGAAACAGGCCCACTCCTTTCTGTACTGAGTAGACGATCCACACATTGACGCATGATTCGCGTTGATTGACGCATTTCTTCCATACGAATGAGGTAACGATCATAGCAATCGCTATTTTTACCAATGGGAATATCAAATTCCATTTCATCATAGCATTCATAAGGCTGACTCTTGCGCAAATCCCACGCTACACCGGCTCCACGAATCATCACACCAGAAAAACCACGGGCCCAAGCCTCATCGATACTCACTACACCGATATCAACATTTCGCTGTTTAAAAATACGATTTGGCGTTATAAGCGCATCAAGTTTATCAAGCGCAACAAGAAATGGATCAATGAAGTTACCAATATCTTCAATTAGCGATTCCGGCAAATCTTGATGCACTCCACCAGGTCTAAAATAATTTGCATGGAGACGCGCTCCACAAGCACGCTCATAAAAAACCATCAATTTTTCTCGTTGCTCAAACCCCCAAAGCGGAGGCGTTAAAGCACCAACATCCATTGCCTGAGTCGTTACATTAAGCAAATGATTGAGAATACGGCCAATTTCAGAAAACAGCACACGAATTAACTGTCCCCTTTTAGGAACTTCAACAGCCAATAATTTTTCAATAGCAAGAACAAAAGCATGTTCCTGATTCATCGGAGCAACATAATCTAGACGATCAAGGTATGGACACGCTTGAAGGTAAGTTTTTGTCTCCATGAGTTTTTCGGTACCACGATGCAACAACCCAATATGCGGATCAACACGTTCAACAACCTCACCATCCAACTCAAGAACCATACGCAAAACACCATGCGCAGCAGGATGTTGCGGTCCAAAATTGATATTAAAATTTCGAACGTTGACTTCAGCCACGATAAACCCCTTGCTCTTTCAAAAAAAACTCAAGGAAAACATGAAGAAAAGTTTTTATACTATGTCTCAATTTCCTCTACCTTACGCAAAATTCGCCATTTCCTTAAGAAGGCTTGACAAGTTTTATACTTATCCACAAACAACAAATCATTTTTCTCTACTTTCCTTTTTACTTTCTGGAAAACTATGTTCTGGACCTTCCCAAGGTGAAAGAAAATCAAAATGACGCATTTCTTGGCGCAAAACAACAGGCTCATAAATTACTCGTTTTGCTTCATTATCATAACGACACTCAACAAACCCCGTTACAGGAAAATCTTTACGCAGAGGATGCCCTTCAAACCCATAATCAGTTAAGATGCGCCTCAAATCTGGATGACCAGAAAATAGGATACCATACATATCGTACGCCTCACGCTCATACCATTCTGCTCCAGAAAAAACAGAACAGGCAGAAGCAACAGGTGTGCTTTCATCAGTACGCACCTTGACACGAATCCGTAAATTTTGAGAGGGTGATAGCAACTGGTAAGAAACGTCAAAACGCTTATCACGAGAAGGATAATCGACACCGCTAATGTCTGTGATGTTGATAAACTGGCAATCAGGATCATCACGCAGAAATGTCAAAACATCGAGAATAGCATCCAGGCGTGACACTAATGTCAACTCACCAAAAGCCAGCACACTTTCCTCTAGCTTATCTCCTAATTTATCGTCTAAATAAGCTGCCAAATCGACTAATGTTTTAGTTACCATGATTTTACCTATTATCGCTCTATAGAACCGGTACGACGGATTTTTTTCTGTAAAAGCAATATGGCATACAACAAAGCCTCTGCAGTCGGAGGACAACCCGGAACATAAATATCCACTGGCACTATACGATCACATCCACGAACAACTGAATAGGAATAATGATAATACCCACCACCATTTGCACAAGAGCCCATAGAAATAACGTAACGCGGTTCAGGCATTTGATCATAAACTTTGCGTAAAGCAGGAGCCATTTTATTAGTTAAAGTTCCAGCAACCACCATAACATCTGACTGGCGAGGTGAGGCACGTGGTGCATACCCAAAACGCTCGTTATCATAATGAGGCATAGAGCACTGCATCATTTCAACAGCGCAGCAAGCGAGACCAAAACTCATCCACATCAACGACCCCGTACGCGCCCATGTCACCAGAGCATCAACTGATGTAAGCAAAAAACCTTTATCAGATAACTCGCTATTTATATCTTGAAAAAATTTATCATTCGAAGAAACAAGATCACCTGTATTCGGCTCAATGACTCCTTTTTGTTGTGGAGCAACAATTGTTGAATTATTAAATATCAATCCCATTCAAGAGCCCCCTTCTTCCATTCATATATAAATCCGATCATTAAAACAGCCAAAAAGACAATCATCGACCAAAAACCAAGCATACTTAAAGAATGAAACGAAACAGCCCACGGAAAAAGGAAAGCAACCTCAAGATCGAAGATGATAAACAAAATCGAAACGAGATAGAATCGAACATCAAATTTCATACGCGCATCGCTAAATGAGTTGAACCCACACTCATAAGCTGACAATTTTTCAGGATCAGGAGCACGATAGGCTACAGCATAAGGAATCACCAAAAGTGACCCCGCAATAATCGCTGAAATAACAATAAAAATTAACACCGGCAAATAAGAGCTCAGCAAATGAGTCATGATCCTTTTTGCCTCAGCGAGGCACCTCAATTAACCTAACCATCTGATATTTAATAAATATAGGAAGCGTAACACTACTCCGCTAATTCTGCTCGTACTGCTTCAAGGGCACGCCGTGCAACATTTCTATTTACACTAAGTATCGCAGAGTAAGGAAAGACGCAAGCCCTCATCCTACAAATATCTCTTAACTCTTAAAAAAAGAAGATTCAATCTACAGAGAACACCACCGCCCACATTCATGCGCCTACAATCCAAAAATGCTTACATCGGTGAAAATTTGAAATGGCGCGAGTGACGGGGCTCGAACCCGCGACCTCCGGCGTGACAGGCCAGCACTCTAACCAACTGAGCTACACCCGCGCATCTTTCAAACCAATTTAATTGGTGTAAGTGGTCCTGTTAAGGTGTTCATTCGTTTCTGTCAAGCGTGATACAGTATTTTTTTATTCAAAAAAATTAGTTACAAAAATAAAAATACTTCGTTGGCCAAAAAATTAAGTAGGTGACATCTTTATTCTTGCGTTTAGAGGAAAATTTCCTTAAATAACTCCCATCCAGTTAGTGTTAACTGGGCGATTAGCTCAGCTGGTAGAGCGCCTCGTTTACACCGAGGATGTCGGGAGTTCGAGTCTCTCATCGCCCACCATTTTGTTATCTCGCTGATCGTTTGGGAAGGGGATTTTGAAGGGGGAGTCTGCTTTTCAATCGTTTGGGTTCCTCAGTTGCCAATGTCTGCATTAAATGTCTGCATTAACTGAAGAATAGGTTTGATGAATATCTAAACAAACCTAAAATTTCCAGTTTCCAAAATCATCAAAGATAAGGCAGATAACCTTCTTTAAATTTTGTTTTCTTTTTTTATTTTCATAAAATTAATGATAAAGAGATCTCGGAGATGTTTTATGCTAGATGCCTTAGTTGTAAAGATACCGCAACAATTTACAATCGCTGCCTTCTTTATTTCCATGATGCTATTATTGAGTGGTTGTGGGTTTAACACAATACCAACAAACGAAGAAAAAGTGCACGCAGCTTGGAGTGAAGTTCTTAATCAGTACCAGCGTCGAGCAGACCTCGTTCCCAATCTCATAGCAACTGTTAAAGCCTATGCAACCCATGAAAAAGACGTTTTAACCAGTGTTGTTGAAGCACGCGCAAAAGCAACGCAAACAACTATTCAAGCTGATATGTTAAACGATCCACAAATCATGCAACAATATCTCAGTAGTCAAGCAAATTTATCAAGCGCACTTTTCCGTCTCATGGCTATTTCTGAAAATTATCCTGATCTCAAAGCAAACCAAAACTTTCTTTCTCTTCAATCACAATTAGAGGGAACTGAAAACCGCATAACTATTGCGCGTCGGGACTATATTGAAGCGGTCCGTATATACAACACAGCACTGAAAACGATGCCAACAATGCTTTGGGCCAAGCTATGGTTCTATGATGCTGCCCCTATACAAACTTTCACCATTGATACAAACACTCAACAAACACCACAAGTGAACTTTGATTAACGGCATGCTCAAACACTTTGCACAGCATATCACATTCCTGCATTTATGGTTTATTATAGGCCTTTTTGGGGGAAGTATTGCACTAAGTACTGCTTCTCACTCACAAATTCAATACCCTTCCCTACAAGGATATATTAATGATGAAGCTCACTTACTTGACCAAGCAATAATAGACGATTTAACAAAAAAACTCTTCACTTTAGAAAAAGAAACAGGTGCTCAACTCGTTATTGCAACTGTTACTGGTCTATCAGGAATCGATATCGAAACTTATAGCAATTCTCTTTTTCGCACATGGCAGCTAGGGAAAGAAAAAATTGATAACGGTATCCTACTTATTATAGCACCAAAAGAGCGAAAAGTGCGCATCGAAGTTGGCTATGGTTTGGAAGGAAAATTAACAGATGCAATCTCTGCAATTATCATTAATAATTTTATCGTTCCTAACTTTCATGAAGAAAATTACCAAGAAGGGATCACAAAAGCAGTTAATGCAATCATTGATATTGTCGCAGGAAATAATTCTGATATATTGAAGGCAAAAGGAGCTCCTAAACATTCTAAGGCAAACGATAAAAAAGAAGCAATAATAACCAATTTGGTGCTACTTTTGCTCTTTTTTACGATGGTGTGTTTACCTATTCTGGCAATGATTTTTGGCAAAAAGGTAGCTGTACACAAATATCGCTGGATGGGCATCACCTTTACCCTCTGGTTTATTAATCCGAATTTCACTACAAAGTACCGTAATAAAAAATTCAATGAGTACCCACATCGCCGTAGATTTAGAGGTGGTGGAGGATCATCAGGTGGTGGTGGCGCATCTGGAAGATGGTGACGGTACTACAGATGTAATGTGACAAAAAGAAATTTTATGTGGTACTATATGTATTAACATGCCTCATAACAGGGACAATATCCAACTACTATATTAATTTAATAATCAAAATCCTAAATATGCTTTCCTGTATTTAAAATAGAACTCTTCAAGGATCATCCATAAATACTGTATCTATCTCTATAAAGCCTTCATCAAAATGAAAAATATTGACATCTCTCATTTCATTTTCATCGTAACATGTGTAACCTGTATCTTATCTCTAATATAAGCCCTATGAATACAATATAGACAACTGTTGATGACAAATAAACTAAACCGTCCCCATCCCACTCAGTTTCAGCACCATTTCAAGACTCTTAAATCAACATCGCCTGTTGAGTGGAAAGTTAGTGATGGTCTGGTTGAATATCCCGAGGCACTCCTCTACATGCAAAAACATGTAGAAAATATTTCCTTAGAAATAGCAAATGAACAAGTTTGGCTTCTTGAACACCCTCCTCTCTATACATCTGGGACCAGTGCAAAAAAGAAGGATCTTCTAAGCCCTCATTTGTTCCCTGTTTATGAAGCAGGTCGAGGTGGTGAATTTACGTACCATGGTCCTGGACAACGGATTGCTTATATCATGCTTGATCTCAAACGTCGAAAACAAGATATACGCGCCTTTATCAGTGCCCTGGAACAGTGGATCATACAAATGCTCGCACAATTCAATATAAAAGGTGAGCGCCGTGCAGACAGGATTGGTGTTTGGATTGTAAGATCTGACCGCCCACAAACGATAAATGGAACAAAAGCGGAAGATAAAATTGCTGCTATCGGTATTCGTGTAAGAAAGTGGGTTAGCTTTCACGGAGTTTCTATCAACGTCAACACTAATTTAGAACATTATGCTGGAATTATTCCCTGTGGAATAACAAATCATGGAATAACCAGTTTTCTTGACCTAGGTTTACCTATCACAATGCATGATGTTGATATTGCTCTAAAAAAATCATTCGAGCAGATTTTTGGTCCAGTCATTGATATTTCTTAAGTGCATTGATTTTTAAATACAAAACAGGCATAAGGAGTCTTCTATACTAAATCTTTTTTAAAAAAAACCTGAATTTGGTAGATTACTAAGCACCATGAGCGATGATTATAAAGACCTTTTTAGTATTTTGAACAATGCTCAATCTCGTTTAGTAAAAAGAAAAAATAAGCAAGACTCAATTAGTTTAGAAAAAATTAAAGAACTTCTTCCACCAACCGTTCACAATACTGTTAAAGATGATTATAATGCTTCATCTATACGAGTTCTCGAAGGATTAGAACCTGTACGCTTACGACCTGGTATGTACATCGGTGGTACAGATAGCAAAGCGCTTCATCACTTATTTTCAGAAATCATTGATAATGCAATGGATGAAGCTGTTGCTGGTTATGCTAATTTCATTGATGTGACATTAGACAAAGATGGTTATTTGACAGTAATAGATAATGGACGCGGAATCCCTGTAGAAAACCATCCTCAAATGCCAGATAAATCTACTCTTGAAGTGATTATGACACAGCTCCACTCAGGTGGAAAATTTGATGGAAAAGCTTATCATACTTCTGGTGGATTGCACGGAGTAGGAATTTCTGTTGTCAACGCTCTTTCTTCTGATATGGAAGTGGAAGTAGTGAGAGAACGTAAACTGTACCGTCAGCGTTTTTCACGTGGTATTCCTCAATCAGGGTTGGAAAAGCTAGGTGATATTCATAACCGTCGTGGAACGCGTGTTCGTTTTCGACCTGATGAAGAAATTTTTGGCAAAAATATAACATTTGAACCAAAAAAAATTTATGAAATGGCACGTTCCAAAGCCTACTTATTCAGTGGAGTAAAAATCCGCTGGAATTGTGATCCTGTATTACTTGAAAATATAAAGGAGATACCTGAAAAAGATGTTTTTCACTTTCCAGGTGGCCTTAAAGATTACCTGCTGTTATCGTTAAAGGGCCAGCGCTGTATAACAACTGAAATTTTCTCTGGTAAAATACAGCAGGATAACGACCACGGCTCGGTTGAATGGGCGATAGCTTGGTACGATGGTAATCCTTACATACGATCATATTGTAATACCATTCCTACTGGAGAAGGTGGAACACATGAAACAGGATTGCGACACATCCTTCTACGTGGACTGAAGACTTATGCTGAACTGATTGGGAATAAACGTGCTTCTATTATTGCCGCTGATGACATTATGGCTTCAACTGTCGCAGTTCTTTCTGTTTTTATCAAAGAACCAGAATTTGTAGGACAAACAAAAAACAGGTTAGCTACAATTGAAGCACAGCGTATTGTCGAAAATGCAATACGTGACCCCTTTGATCATTGGCTTGCCAATTCTCCTCAAGAAGCTACAAAATTGCTTGACTGGGTTATTGAACACGCCGAAGAACGCATTAAACGACGACAAGAAAAGGAAATAAATCGAAAGACAGCCGTACGTAAATTACGTCTACCTGGAAAGCTAGCTGATTGTAGTCAAAATTTTGCTGCCGGTGCTGAACTATTTATCGTTGAAGGTGATTCTGCTGGTGGTTCTGCTAAACAAGCGAGAAATAGGGCTAACCAAGCTATATTACCCCTTCGTGGAAAAATTTTAAATGTAGCAAGTTCTGCACGTGAAAAAATGACCGCAAGCCAAGCAATAGGTGATCTCATCCTCGCACTTGGATGTGGAACAGGTTCTAAATATCGTGAAGAAGATCTCAGATATGAGCGTATCATTATTATGACTGATGCAGACGTTGATGGTGCTCACATTGCCTCACTCTTAATAACCTTTTTCTTTCAAGAAATGCCCAATCTTATTTGCGCAGGGCACCTTTATCTTGCAGTTCCCCCTCTTTACAGAATATCACAAGGCGGAAAAATCGCTTACGCTCGTGACGATGCACATAAAGATGAGCTTTTAAAAACAGAATTTACCGGAAAAGCTAAAATTGAGATTGGTCGTTTTAAAGGTCTTGGAGAAATGCGCGCTGAACAGCTCAAAGAAACAACAATGAACCCCAAAAAACGAACACTTTTACGTATTTCCATCGATGACATTGAAATACAAAAAACTAGAGAAATAGTAGAAAAACTAATGGGTACAAAACCAGAAGCACGATTTCGATTTATACAAGAGAATTCTACATTCGCATGCAATTTAGACATTTAATTTTTAGAAACTCGCTTCTTCATGCTATTTCTGCAGCATCAACAACTTGTAATTGTGGAGTGATAGTTCCGTTCCAATGGTTTAAACTAAGATTACCAGCCAAATGGATTGTTTTACCGACATTTTTAATTAAAAAATTTCCAAGAGGTGTTCCTACTGCACGAAAGGTTATTCCTCGCAACTTCTTACCTTCAATATCCGAGACAGTAAAGCACAAGTGCCCTTTTCCAACTTCACGTAAATTGAGTAAGCGGTGGGATGGAAGGACAAAAGTAGGTACAGGATTCCCTGAACCAAATGGGCCAGCCTTTTCAATCATATAAAATAGCTCTTTACTGGCACCAGAAGCAGAGATAAACCCATCTATTCTGAGTGATTTTTTAGCATGTACTTCTAAAACCATTGATGAAACTTTTTCTTTTAGCCACTCTCGAAAAGAATCAATTTTCGTTGATTGGATTGTAAATCCAGCGGCCATACTGTGTCCTCCACCCTTTTCCAACAAATTTAGTACGACAGCTTCACGAACAAGTTCTCCTAAGTCTATCCCACTAATGGAACGCCCTGATCCCGTACCACTCCCATCTGTTTTCAAAGCGATTGCAAAAAACAGGACAAAAAAACGTTCTTTTAAACGAGATGCCAAAATACCGACGATTCCTGGATGCCACTCTTTACTAGCAACAACGAGAGAGAGAGGAATTTCTGCACCTTGATAAATAGAATCGACATAAGATTCTGCTTGAGCCAGTTGAATAGTTTCCATTTCTTGGCGTTCTCGATTCAACTGATCTAATTGTTCTGCTATCATATCTGCTTCATCTTTATCATCGCAACTAAGCAAACGTGCCCCTAAAGCTTGATCTCCAATACGCCCTCCAGCATTAATTCTAGGACCTAACAAAAAACCAAAGTGAAAACTATTAAGGGGTTCTCCTATACGTGAAACTTTTGCCAAAGCAGCTATTCCGGGATTATACAGTGAGCGTGCGACCTGAAGTCCTTTAGCAACAAAAGCACGATTAACCCCTTGCAACGGAACCACATCGCATATTGTAGCTAAGGCAACAAGATCAAGCATGCTCAAAAGATCAGGAAGATTTCCTTCCCATTTTTGTTTACGCAATAAATAATTAACCCGTACTAGTGTGATAAAAACAACGCCAGCAGCACATAAATGACCTTGTTCGGAAAAATCATCAGGTCGGTTAGGGTTAACGAGTGCAACAGCCTCCCGATGAATAACATCCATTTGATGGTGATCTAAAACAATAACATCAGCCCCTGAAACTCTAGCTGCCTTTACTGCATCTGGACTATTTGCACCACAATCAACAGTAACAATTAAGCGAGCCCCTTCCTGCACTAACATCTTCATTGCTTGCTCATTTGGCCCATAACCCTCAACAATACGATCAGGGATATAAATTTTCACTGCAACACCAAAATGTTGTAAAAAACGTGCCAAAATAGCGGATGAACAAGCCCCATCAACATCGTAGTCACCAAAAATAGCAATCTTTTCTCGTTGCATGATAGCTTGAACTAAACGTTCTGCTGCAGAGTTCATATCTATAAAACTCTCTGGATCAGGCATCAAACTACGTAAGGCTGGATTAATAAAAGAAAGTGCATCAAACTCGTCAACATTCCTTGCAGCAAGAACGCGAGCCAACTGATCTGGCAAACCAAATTTCTGAGAAATAGCGCAAGCATTATTGCATCCTGAGGAATCCAAAGCATCCACCCAAGCCTGATTACAAGCAGAAGATTTAATATTAAGGCAATAACGTACTGTTTGCATCATCGCACATTGTAAAACGCTGAAAGATACAATTCAAGCTACGAAGTAAACGCTTTTTTCTAATTATAAATATAAACTAGTAAAATGGTACTATAATACCATTTCTATAACATACTGTTTTATAGATTTTTATTTTTCTTGACGCAAACCATAAGACACTATATCAGGTGAGATGCATGGATTGAGGTTATGGCATGATATAGCAATGATCTGTTGTGCAAAACAGCAAAAGAATGCTCCCAGTACTAAGATTGAGAGTTTTATTGAAAGGTACTTCTATGGTAACTTTTTCGCAGAAGCCAGCTGAGGTGGTAAAAAAATGGGTCGTCATTGATGCGACAGACCTCGTTTTGGGTCGTCTTGCCACACTCGTTGCTAACCGCCTACGTGGTAAACATAAGGCTACTTTTACTCCACATGTTGATGATGGTGACAATGTTATCGTTATCAATGCAAGTAAAGTAGCGCTCACTGGTAAAAAATATACAGACAAGAAATACTATTGGCACACTGGCTACATTGGTGGAATCAAAGAGCGCACAGCTCGCCAAATTCTTGAGGGTCGTTTTCCTGAGCGGATTGTTGAAAAAGCCGTAGAACGCATGATTCCTCGTGGTCCTCTTGGTCGTCGTCAAATGAGAAATTTACGTGTTTATGCTGGTAGCCAACATCCACATGTGGCGCAACAGCCTGAAGCTCTCGACGTCGGGAACTTAAACCGGAAAAATAAAAGGATTGCTTAGTCATGGCTGAACTTAACTCCCTTTCTCGACATGATGCAGTAGAAAATACTGTGCAAATTAGTACAAATTCTTCTCCTGTTCACGTACAAAAGCTTGATTCACAAGGGCGCTCTTATGCAACAGGAAAACGTAAAGATGCTGTTGCTCGTGTTTGGATTAAACCAGGTACAGGAAAAATTACTATCAATGACAAAGAGTTTGATAAATATTTTGCTAGACCTGTCCTTAGAATGATTCTTCGTCAACCGATTGTTGCAACAAATAGAGATACCCAGTACGATATTGTCGCAACTGTTTCCGGAGGCGGCCTCTCTGGACAAGCAGGTGCGGTACGTCACGGCATTTCTAAAGCTTTAACTTATTATGAGCCAACATTGCGTGCTATTCTAAAAAAAGGTGGATTTCTTACACGTGATAGCCGTGTTGTTGAACGCAAAAAATATGGTAAGGCGAAAGCACGTCGTTCATTCCAGTTCTCGAAACGTTAATGTTTGGTTTTTGCACAAAAACACAATAGTTCATGTTACAAAGGAAGATTTTTTTGGCACTATGATTTGAGTCTATACTTTTTTGATTGTATGGGATTTTCTTCTCAAAACGGAGAGCTCTGCTGATTCTCTGTATCATCCAAAAAAGACTTTAACATTGCAATGAAGTGAGGAACTGAAATAGGTTTGGATACGTATTTTTCGCATCCGCTTGCGCGGATTCGTTCTTCATCTCCCTTCATAGCGAAAGCTGTCACAGCAACAACAGGAATTGATTTGAGATCTTCGTTTTCTTTGAGCTGCTTTATGATGTCTATTCCTGATACTTCAGGTAATTGGACATCCATTAAAATGAGAGAAGGCTTTGTTGAGCGAGCCAAATCCAACGCAGCAAGGCCGCTGCGCGTTTCAACCGTTTCATAACCACTTACCTTCACAAGATCGCGAAACAATTTCATATTGAGCTCATTGTCTTCTACGATCATGACTTTTTTTGACATTGAGGCTACCCTGATTTCTTACAGTAAAATAGCACAGTGCAAACAAAACATACTAGTGTCTCGAGTAGAGAAAAATGACAAAAAAGCCATGTGGAAACATAACTGCACACAATAGAAAATTTCTTGCTATATGCAAAAAAACTAACTTTACATCTTTAAGTTATACAATTGCTCAAATAATCATGAAAACGCACCGCTCCCTACACAGAGCCTCTACCTCTTCCTAACCAGCACTGCCGTTGCATAAAAAACTGTGCAATAAAAACAGAATAAATATTATAGGGCTTCTCTGATTAAAAAATGACTGCATTCTGACTACCAATAATAAACTAAATTTTCTCTACATTGTAACAATCACTTTACATAAATTAACATGTTTTATTTTGTGGATAGTATTTGTCTATTAATGCATAAAGAATTGCTGCAGTTTCTGCATCCAAAACTCCATTATAATCTTTTTGACGAAAATGAAGCTGAAACGCTCGAATCAAATCAGTATATCCACTTTCAGTACATGCAATTGAAACATCATAACCATAACGTTCCAACTGTGAAATAATCATTGATTTTAAAGGTAATTTTTTAAGAAATTCTGCCTCGTACTTTTCTTTTACTTCATCATCATACCACGCTCCGACGCCTGCAACATAAAATTCTTTCCAAGGAAACAGCGGACCTGGATCACTCTTGCGCATGGGTGCGATATCGCTATGACCTAAAACATTCATTGGCAAAATTTCTGGATAACGTTGAAGGATATTCAATGCTAACTCCTTCACTGCAGCAATTTGTATTGGGTTATATGGAGAAAATACTTCATTACAAGGAGATACACAGGAATCTCCTTGAACAGCTGTCGCTAAATTAACTATTTCAATTCCAATTGATGAATCATTTAAATTTGTGCGCCCAGCCCATGAACTAACACCAGCATGCCATGCACGCCTATTTTCATCAACGAGGTTAAAAATACGCATATCCTTAAAGCCTGCACCAATGTAACTCTTATCTGAAGGATCAGGAACAAGATAATGAGAGCTGACCTTTTCACCTGTAAGAGCTTTAATCGACTCCTCAAAATTAATTGCAGTATAGTGAATGATTAAAAAATGAACTCTATGATCAAAACTCTTGATAGAACGGTAACTTGAATAATCAATCCGATACATAAGACTCTCCTTTACACAGCATATAGGAAAACACTCCGCCAACACTTGTCATATTCTAGATCTTTTTTATGGCAGAAATATAAACCTAATACGTCACTAAAAGACTTCTCACACGTAAAAATCTAAAATTTTCTGATAGCGAAATTTACTGTCGTTCCCCACAACGAAGTGCCAATTTTTTTACAAATTGCACAAACTAGCACAAACTATATGAACACCATGCCTGTAATAACTATACCGAAGACTAATCACAACACTTTCATTACGATAAAAATCTCATGACCAGCAGCATACAAACCAGACAAGACAACAATTATCGTAGCATTTACTGAACAAAAACCAAAAATACGGTAGCTTAATTCCCTCTAGGGAAAATAGCGCATCAGCCTCATATTCAAAAAAATCTAAAAATACAACCCCTGAGAAGATAATAAATCAACTTATAATCTCAAAAGTAATCAAAAAATTTCTAACTCTAAAAATAATTCATAAATCTCATTTTAATCTGGTGATCCCGACAGGATTCGAACCTGTGACCCACGGCTTAGAAGGCCGTTGCTCTATCCAGCTGAGCTACGGGACCTATCGATTAATTAAAACGGGCAAACACTCAGTGCGTCCACGGGTTCTGTCGATTATTACAAAAATTATCAGAATAAGATACAGCTCGCCGCGAAATTTCACACGGATCTTCTACACGATAAGGAATAGAGTTCCTGACGGCAAAAGAAATTGCATCCTCTTTCATCTTAAACCTAATCTTTATCTGATTTCTCATATCGGACGTCGCGGTATAACCCATAAGAGGCTCAAGCATCTTTGCCTGCTCAGGTTCATACTGCAAAATCCAAAAACCTGTATTGGCCTTCCCTGACTGCATCGGTGTTTTTGCAGGGCTATAAATGCGCGCAACCATAATTATTCCTCTAGATAACAACAGTCAAAAACTTCCCCGTATCTCACTCGATCACCCACTATATCTTACTCCATTATCTCTCACCAACGACACATCATGGTCGGAGCGATAGGATTCGAACCTACGACCCCCTGATCCCAAATCAGGTGCGCTACCAGACTGCGCTACGCTCCGCTACCTAAACTCAATGTGCTCTTCCTAAAATTTTCGTGACAGAAGTGCAAGAGTAAAACACATTTTTTTAAAATTTTGTTTCATTTATTTACAAATAGCATCATCTTTGAATTTTTTTAACCCAGATTATACAAAACGAAAAACTCTTCTACTTAAAACTACGTTTACACGCGTAAAAAACCTAATTTACTAACATTAACCATTAAAAATTTTAAGCTGACATCGCTTTTGGATAATTATAAATTTAGAATAGCACCACTCCCCTCAATAACCATCTCTTCACAAAAAATTGAAAATTTGATACGAAAAACTCCACGCCATATATGCATTTATAAGTTTTTTCTACATTCAAAAATCCAAAATTGTATTTGCATTTATAGCTTCGTTAACAACAGCACGTGTTATTTTACTTTTTCTTTGTAGAGCTAACTTATCTATGGAATCAATAATTTTCCTTAATGAAGATAAAGATCTTTCACAACGATTGATAAGATAATGGACGATATCTGAGTGAACAACAATCTGCCGATCAGAAAAAAGTTTAAAGGCAACAGCCTCCAGTAATGTGTCATCAGGTTTATTAATTGCAACCAACATAACTGAATTAAGACGACTCCTTAAATCATTTAACTTTAGATTCCATGTCGATGGAAACGTATTAGCAGTCATAAGTAGAGTAGCCTGATGCATATCAAGATTTGCTTGCTTGATACTATTTATTAAGTGAAAAAGCCCTGTTTCGCTGACTTCTCCTGTATCAATATCCTCAATTAAAAATGATCTACCTGAGGATGCCAATGAAATAGCTTGATCAATATCATCACGATTAATAATTATAGCATTAGCTTTCTGCGCCCATACGCTGGAAAAATGTGTTTTACCACACCCCTCTCTTCCTACCAAAATAGCAAAAGGTAGTTTCCAATGTGGCCAATGATCAATAAGCTGAAAAGCCATACGATTACTATCTGTAATAACTAAGTCATCAAACTGAAAAATAGACTCATAAGGAAAATTAAGAGGCAACTGCATTTCACATCTTTTCATTTTGTAGCCTCAGAATTTTCACTTGGTAAATACAATTGAGAACTAAGATACGTATGAAGAGCAAAACGCACTAAAACCCCAACGGATGCTGCTGCCGGAACTGCAATAAGCATACCTGTAAAACCAAATAATGAACTAAATGCAAAAAGAGAAAATATCAGCCAAACAGGATGAAGACCTACCGATGAACCCACAAGCTTTGGTTGAAGAATACAGGCTTCTGTAAACTGACCAACAAGAAAAACAATCATTACAACAACAACCAACTCCCAATCATTTGGATAAAACTGAACCCATGCAACCCCAACAGAGAGTGCGAGACCAAGCATTGTTCCGATATAAGGGATAAAACTGACGATGCCGATAAATATTCCAATTATCAAGGCAAAATTAAGGCCTGTAAAAGTTAGACCAATAGCATAATATGCTCCCAGTATCAAACAAACCGTTCCTTGCCCGCGGACAAAACCAGAAACTGCCCTATCCATTTCATAAAAAATTCCACGAACAGTTGCAAGGTGATCACGGGGTATCAAAGAGTCAACCGTTTCAATCATACGTCGCCAATCTAGCAACATATAAAATGCTACAACAGGCGATATTATCAACAGATTAATGATATTAACGATGGATTTTCCTGATCTTAAAAGTGAATTTAAAAGGGATGTAATGAGATCAGAACTTTGGCCTAAAATTGCCCTAATGTTAGCCTGCAACTCACTGGGATCACTTCCAAAATAGTGCTTAACCCAGTCAAAATCATGTTGAACAAAAAGAGTCTGGATGCGAACCATATAAATTGGCAGACCATTACTTAAAAATTGCTGTATTTGTCCACTGATAATAGGAATTAAAATCGTCAAAGCTACTATGAAAATAATGGTGATAAATGAAGTAATTAAAAGGGTCCCTAGAACACGATGAATTCCAGATGATTCAAAAAGTTGAACTACAGGGTTAAGAAAATAAGCCAAAACAATTCCTACTACAAAAGGCAGCAAGATGGATCCAAAAATAAACATAAAAGCAACAAAAAAAACAAATGTTCCTAACCAAAAAAAAACCTGTTTTTTTATACTGCTTGGTAATGGTACTTGGGCATAGGCCGGCACATAAGAGGCATAGTACTTTTGACTTTTATTTTTACTCATCTTCTCTTTCACTAGCTATGAAATAAAATTATTATAAATTGCGTAACATTTTTTTGTAATTAGCCCCCAATTTAGTTAAATGGCTACACTGCTCTTTTCATCAAACTAAAAACAGATATTTATCCCAGCATTCTACACCAATATCTCTTGCAGAGAAAATTCTATCATGGCATAGCGTAAACATCAAAATTGATTTTCCATGAGGAAAAATTCTAATGAGTAATCAAAATCCCATCGACAGAAAATCTAGCAATAACCTTACTTATGCAAAATCTGGTGTTGATATTAGCATGGGTAATCTTATGGTGCAAAAAATTAAGTCCCATGCGCATTCAACAAGACGCACAGGAGCAGATGCAGAAATTGGTGGCTTCGGAGGTCTTTTTGATCTGAAAGCGGCAGGATTTGTGGATCCCATTCTCGTTGCAACTACCGATGGTGTGGGAACAAAATTAAAAATTGCTACCGAAATTGGTATCCACAATACTGTTGGCATTGATCTCGTGGCTATGTGTGTTAACGATTTAATTGTACAAGGTGCTGAACCACTCTTTTTCTTGGATTATTTTGCAACTGGAAAGCTTGATGCAGAACAAGGTTCTGAAATAGTTTCCGGTATTGCGACGGGGTGTCAGCGGGCTGGTGTAGCTCTCATCGGAGGGGAAACCGCAGAAATGCCTGGAATGTACATGAATGGGGATTATGATTTAGCAGGTTTTGCTGTAGGAGCTGTTGAACGTAACTCCTTATTACCGTTAAAAAATATAACTGAAGATGATGCCATTTTAGGCCTTCACTCATCTGGAATTCACTCAAATGGTTTTTCTCTTGTCAGGAAAATCATTGCAGATAACAATCTGCAATGGAACCACCCTGCTCCTTTTTCTCCTAACATGAACCTGGGTGAGGCACTGCTCGTACCGACACGCATCTACGTAAAAACACTACTCTCCATTATTCGAGGTTGTAAAGGAATAAAAGCCCTAGCTCACATTACAGGTGGTGGATTTCCTGAAAATATTCCACGAGTTCTTCCATCTCCTTTTTGTGCCGAAATCAATCTTTCTTCTATTAACCTCCCACCGGTATTTTCGTGGATTGCTAAGCAAGGTAACGTACAAGAAAAGGAAATGCTCCAAACATTTAATTGCGGCATTGGTATGGTCATTATTGTTGCACGAGATTCACTCGAAATTGTTACAAAAGAACTAGAAGAAAGGGGAGAACATGTTACTCTTCTCGGCTCCTTGAAAAAAGATCATGAGAACAAAATCCTTTATAAAGGGACGCTCCATCTATGAAAAAAAGGTGGTTATTTTTATTTCTGGTAATGGATCTAATATGCTTTCTCTTATCAAGGAAAGTAAAGCTGCTGGTTATCCTGCTGAAATTGTAGCTGTTATTTGCGACAGGCCTCATGCTGCTGGTATTGAGAAAGCTCGCAAATATGACCTTCCCGTCCATGTTTTCGATCGTACAAAATATCCTTCTAGAGATACGCATGAAGAATCCATTCTGGATATCCTAGCTCAATATAAACCAGATTTTATCTGCCTCGCTGGTTACATGCGCCTCATCTCATCACGCTTTATAAAGCTCTACGAAGGAAGAATCCTCAACATCCACCCTTCCCTTTTACCTGCATTTAAAGGCTTGCATGTTCACGAAAGGGTGATAGAAGAAGGAGTCAAAATTACAGGCTGTACCGTTCACCTTGTCGTAGAAGAGATGGATGCAGGAAAAATTCTTGCCCAGGCTGCTGTTCCTGTATATCACAGCGACACGGCAGAAATTTTAGCACAAAGAGTTCTCAAAGTTGAGCACGAGCTTTATCCAAAGGCTTTAAAATTTTTGATCCAAAATTATATAGAGGAAGATGTAAATACACAGCAGAAGCTTTTATCTTTTTGAAACACTGGAGAATATACCAGTCCGCACATTCATTTTTAAAGCACCTATTACTTAATGTTGAATTTTCCAATGAATTCTTCATTTATGAGCGCCTCCACCTAAGATCTATTTAGATTTTTTACAGAATCAATTGATACAATCATCCTGAAAATAAAAATTCTCTAAATTCAATTTAGTAATAACGCGTGCCTAACTGAGATACGTAGCCTTCTCTTTTCGGTACTGTCCATAATACTTTAAAAAACTGAAAATTCTGACATTATCTGTCTCTTTTTATAATGTGTTATTATGCATGCACTTGTATATAACTCACCACTAAAAAGCCTTTTCATTTATCAGTGTAAAGGCACACTAATCATACTAAACTATATTAATAAAAATACCCCTAGAGAATCTGAGCTTTTGTTTTAAAATATAGCCATATCCTTAAATGTACCTCATTATACCATGCATAGATTCTTTTAATTCGATATTGTCTTGATAATAAATTAAGTTTATAGCATAGTCGGTCGTTTTGTTGCACACTGCGCAATATTTTACTCTATCCTTGCACGAGGTTAAAAGACGCAATTAATGATTTATCAACTTCAGTACTTAGTAGTAAAATCAGGTGTGGTATTTTTAGTACTAGCTCTATTAGGCACTTCATCAGTACTCGATGCGAAAGAAAAAAATCCTAACTCTACTTTAAAAAATCTTGAAGCACAAATTCTGGAAGATCCGGATTTTTTATCCGAGCTTAGCAAGAAAATTATGCTGAATATCGACAATCGTTATATCCAAAACACTATAAGGAATTATCTTCTTCAGAATCCAGAAATTATGATTGAAATGCAATTGATTCTTCAAAAAAAAGTAGATAAACAGAACATTACGTCACTTAAAGAAGAAATTTTTCACTCTCCCCATGACGCGATCATCGGGAATCCAAATGGTAAAATAGTTCTCGTCGAATTTTTTGACTATAATTGCGGCTATTGTAAACGTTCATATTCGAACATAGCAAGCTTAATAAAAAAGTACCCAGATTTGAAAATGATTATTAAAGATTTGCCAATCTTAGGTCCCGATTCGATGGCAGCACATGCTGTTGCATATGCCTTTCGAAAACAATTTCCTCATAAGTATGCTCAATTTCATGAAAAACTTGTAAGAGATAAGGGTCGTACTAACGAAGAAAAAGCTATGAAAATAGCTATTTCTCTTGGAGCAAATGAACAAAGTCTGCGCCGTATAATGCAGAATTCTAACTTAAAAGAAATTTTTAAAGAAAATATCCAAATTTCTTCTGCTCTGAATATCACAGGTACCCCCTCTTATATTATCGGTGACACCGTGTTTGTTGGAGCTGTAGAAAATGCTGATCTCGAAAAAATAATTGAGAATGTACAAGGAGATGTTTCTTTTAATTAAAGTACTTTAATAATATCATTTTTTCGCTTTTTATAAGCAAAAATTGGTTTGGAATCGCAAATTTTCGAAGAGGAAGTGATATTGGAGTCATGATGATTTTTATCGATCAAGGAGTTGAAAATTAAAATGGTAATAAATAAAAAAAACATGACGAAAGACACAAAAATTGACATGGAAATTATCCGTGATCTTGCAAAAATTTTGAACGAAACAAATTTAAGCAACATTGAGCTTGAACAGGACGGAATTCGTATTTGTGTCTCACGCCAAGGTGTTTTACCTCCTCACGAGAAAACAATTTATACTGCCATTCCTCCTCATGCTACAACTCCTCCTGCTGCTGCAACTACACCATCCCCTGCAAAAGAAGAAAAATTGTCAAAAAATGCAATAACATCTCCGATGGTTGGTACAGCATATCTTGCACCTTCCCCTGGTGCACAGCCGTTCGTTGAGATAGGACAAAATGTTTCTGAAGGTCAGACATTACTTATCATTGAAGCAATGAAAACTATGAATCACATCTCATCACCACGTTCAGGAACTGTAAAGGCTATTTTTGTGAAGGATTCTCAACCTGTTGAATTTGAAGAACCACTCATTGTCGTTGAATAAAACGGAAAGAAACATGATTAAAAAAATTCTAATCGCCAATAGAGGAGAGATTGCTGTCCGTATTCTGCGTGCCTGTAAGGAGCTTGGAATTAAAACTGTAGCTATTCACTCAACTGCTGATGTCGACGCTATGCACGTTCGTCTTTCCGATGAAAGTGTCTGTATTGGACCTCCATCTTCTCGTGATTCTTATTTAAACATTCATCAAATAATCGCTGCCTGTGAAATCACAGGAGCAGATTCTGTTCACCCTGGATATGGATTTCTCTCTGAAAATGCAAAGTTTGCAAATATTTTAGAAGCTCATAACATTACGTTTATCGGTCCAACAGCTACGCATATTCAAATCATGGGTGATAAAATAGAGGCTAAAAAAACAGCTAAATCTCTTGGGATTCCTGTCGTACCTGGTTCTGATGGTGCTGTAACTGAGGAAACAGACGCCTTACATATTGCTCAAGAGATTGGTTATCCAGTTATCATTAAAGCTTCTTCAGGTGGTGGTGGTCGTGGTATGAAAGTTGCTCATTCTGAAAAAGAACTTTCTATAGCTCTGCACACGGCCCGCTCAGAAGCAAATGCAGCATTCGGTGATGATGCTGTTTATATAGAAAAGTATCTAGAGAAACCGCGCCATATTGAAGTCCAAGTTATAGGAGATGGAGCTGGACATGCTATTCATCTAGGAGAACGTGATTGTTCGCTTCAACGACGTCATCAAAAAGTATGGGAAGAGGCTCTCTCACCTGCACTCAACGAAGAAGAACGCAAAAAAATTGGTGACATCGTTGCAAATGCTTGTGCAAAACTTAGATATCGCGGAGCAGGAACCATCGAATTCCTTTATGAAAACGGTGAATTTTACTTCATAGAAATGAATACCCGCTTACAAGTTGAGCATCCTGTTACGGAAGCTATTACAGGCATAGATTTAGTTCATGAGCAAATTCATATTGCATCTGGTCAAGGTCTTTCAGTCACACAAGATGACGTTCGCTTTTCTGGCCATGCTATTGAATGTCGCATTAATGCCGAAAATCCTATTAATTTTATGCCATCTCCTGGGCTCATTACACATTTTCATACACCAGGAGGATTAGGAATTCGTGTTGATTCAGGTGTCTACTCTGGTTATTATATCCCTCCTTATTATGATAGTTTGATTGGAAAGTTAATCGTTCATGGGCGGACACGCTTAGAGTGCATGATGCGTTTGCGACGTGCGTTGGATGAATTCGTTGTTGATGGTGTTAAAACAACATTGCCTTTGTTTCGTGATCTCATTGATAATCCTGATATTGAAAAAGGTAATTACAATATTCATTGGCTAGAAAAATATCTCTCCAACAAAGAAAGTTTTAACAGTGTAGAAAAAAATAACCTCTAAACAAACAAGAAAACTTAAAGTTTAAGTTATATTTTATTAACAGTGAATTCTGGTTTCTCAGTATCCGCAGGTACAAGCCTTGGATGTTGTGAACTGTAGATTATTGTGTGGTATGCACTTACGAAAAACCCACAAGACTTGAATATCCTTGATGAAATGGATGCTGAAGTTGTGATCAAAAATTTGAAATATTATCTAAAGTCTTTTATACTTCTTACGCTGCTTGACGTAGCACGCTCAACGCGAAAGTCGGACACCTCCTGCTACTCTTCATCACAGCACAACGTGCAACTCATCGCATTTTATTGAAAAAACGGTGCCCCCAGAGAGACTCGAACTCCCGACCCCCTGATTACAAATCAGGTGCTCTACCAACTGAGCTATAAGGGCACTGCAAGACCGGGATTAGCATAAATATATCCAAAGGTAAATAGAAGATCACACACATACACTCTAAGGATATAATCCTTAACAACGATATATTTTATCAATATACAAATAGAGAATATTTGAGAAATTAACTTTATATTTTTAAAAGGAAATTCTATAAAAATCTAATTCATAAATAACTTAATTAAAATTTTTCCTTACTTAGCTCTTTTCATTCCTCATATGGATAGTCAATACTTTCGCTAATATTCAAATAGAAAAATCTTCTTTCTCTTGTCATTAAAGAAAAACCAATGATCCTACAGCAAAGCATCTCAACTTCTTCAAAGCTACAATAAATTATTTTTAATAATAAAAAGGGAAGAAAAATTACATCAAACTCTATTACAAATACCCATATCCTGAATGCTCAGTGTATAAAAAATACAACTAGCACGATCAAGAATCTCTCTAGTCAATAGGATAAACTACTTCTTTTTTTCCTAATTTACCAGTAGTTTAATAGATACATCTGCTCTTTTTAGAACTTTATTGACCAAACAACGAAGATAGAATACGCATAGGTGTATAAAAAATAAAGCTTGTCGTGTCCTGCAAAGAATCGCTACTATCAGAAAAAATAGCCTGACTGGAAGAAGATTTTGTTTCTTGCATGATTGCTGAGGACAAAGAACCATCTCGAGAAAGAGCCATTAACGTAGGTGATGATGCAAATACATTGTGCGCTCCACCATCAACATTGGAAACATCAAGGACAGCTATTCTATTCTTCTTAAACAGATCAATATTTAAGCCATCCCCTAAACGAGGATGCCCCCCTGCTAAACGTGCTGAAATAGCAAGAGCCCTATCTTTACGAGATACTAAAACAGCTGTTGGTCTAGGCAGTATCTTAATATCTTTAAGTTGGCGCTCAAACACATCTACATCAATATCTGGAGCAGCCATTAAAAAGCTTGTAATACGGCGAATCGGATCATATTTTCCCTGCAGAGCTAACGTCCTAAATGCTTCCATTATGACAAAATTACCCATAGAGTGCGCGATAACCGAAATATAGTTAGCATCTGTCTCACTGATAACTGTTAAAAGATCAATCAACCCATCACGTGCAAAATTAGCACTATCACGATCATAAACATAAAGGGGCATCGATCCAGCAGAAGGCCACGAATAATGTACAGTTACAACATTCAAAGAATAATCATACGAAAATTGAGCTGCCCGGAAGACGCCATCAGCAAAATTATTATTGTAACCATGAATAAAGAGAAATATTTCTTTGTTCTTGTCATTCTGCTTTGCCAACACAGCATTTAATTGTTTCTTAAATTCCTCTCTATTATTATATTTTTGCAAAGATACAGCTGCAAAATACTTATCATGAGTGGGTCTATAGGCATTTGTCTCAACCATACCCTTCACATGTTTTTGTGGAATCCCTACATCAACACGGTTGTAATAAACCTTTTTTGATCGCTTCTCTCCATAAGGTTGGGAGTAGCTATCCTGCATCATACGGCTTGTGGCAACATACACAGGAACAATAGCTTTTGGAAAAACTTTATTATTCTCAATTTCTTCCTGTACTGAAAGCATAGAAGGCGTCGAATGAATCCCGTGCCACAACACAGCACGCGTCCTATAGCAAGCTGAAAAAAGAACGACACAGGCAAAAAACATAAAATATTCCAAGAATCTTGTATTTTTCATTATGACATTATCACAATTTTACCAAAAATATACACTATCACTTAAGATAAGAGATAAGGAAATTTCCTTAATAACATGAAATAAAACAACTATTATAACAACACTAGCAAAGAAATCCATACACCATATACAGATTTCCTATAACGCTGCACAGACTTACTAACATTAGAAATAAGTGGTGCGGTCGAGAAGACTCGAACTTCCACGGGCTGCCCCACAGCGACCTCAACGCTGCGCGTCTACCAATTCCGCCACGACCGCACACGGTAGAGAAGAATATCACCTCTGGCATTTAACAAAACATACAGAAAGGCACAAGAGCATTGACGCATTTATTTTACTAAATGGTGAAAATAGACTCCTACACCATACAACCTAATTACCACATCACACTCAGCGAATCATCTCCATGAAATTAGCTTGTACACTTTGATTTTTTTCATAACAATCTAAAAACCTTGTTGTCACTGTTATTGCTCCTTGTTTCTGCACCCCTCTCATGCTCATGCACGTATGTTCAGCTTCGACCAATACTGCAACACCTCTAGGTTGCAGATGTATTTTCAAAGCATCAGCTATTTGGGCTGTCATAGCTTCCTGCGTTTGTAAACGACGCGCAAAAACATCTACGATTCGTGCAATTTTTGAAAGACCAACAATTTTTGTATCAGGAAAATAAGCTACATGAGCCTTACCAATGATTGGAAGCATATGATGCTCACAATGTGAGTAAAATGAAATATCCTTTACCAAAACAGCTTCATCATATCCTGAAACTTCTTCAAAAACTGTACCTAAAATCTCCTCGGCTGATTCATTGTAACCACCAAAAAGTTCACTGTAGACTTTGATAACACGCTTTGGTGTATCCAAAAGCCCTTCACGATTTGGATCTTCCCCTATCCATGATAACAACGTGCGAATCGCCTCTTGTACCTTTTCAAGATCAGGACTCTCCTTTTCAGACAAGAACTGATTTGCAACATTTTTTTTCACAACAAAACTCCAGCTTACTCTGTATGAAGATTTAGTATATATTCGCGCTAACAATAGCCTTTATACGAATGAATTAAAAGCTTGAACGCTGAAAATTTTAAACTTTTTAGATGAAAATTCATGATTTACAATATTTACAGTCGCGAGATCCTTAAACATGCTGCGCATATAAGCAAAGTTGGGCGATTGGACAATCCCGATGTCACATCAAAAAAACGCGCGCGTCTCTGCGGCTCAACAGTTCTCGTTGACCTAAAAATAGAAGACAAGATTGTTATCGATTTTTCCCACGAAATACGTGCGTGCGCTCTTGGACAAGCTGCATCCTCTATTTTGGCACGCCACATCGTAGGAAAAAAAATACAAGACCTTAAAGAATTGCAAAACGTAATCCAACACATGCTAACAAAAAATGGGCCTCCTCCCCTAACTCCTTTTGAAGAATTTTCTTGCCTACAACCTCTCAAAAATTATAAAGAGCGTCATGCATCAATAATGATCATATTTGACGCAATCATCGACTGTATCAAGCAATTTGAAGAAAAAACAGATGGTCTCCTCTCTCCCACAAGAAAAGAAAGCAAAAAGTCGGAATTATGCAGGGCACTGGAAAAAAACTCCCGGACGGCTACTTGGCATAGCACTGATACGTCTCTATCAAATAACACTTTCTAGTTTTCTAGGAAATCAGTGCCGTTATCAACCAACCTGTTCAGAGTATACCTACGAAGCAATTGCGCGCTACGGTTTGTGGCCCGGCATCTGGATGGGTTTTTTTCGCATCTTACGCTGTAATCCATTTGGAGCACACGGCTTTGATCCGGTACCAGCTTCTCTTGCTCCTTCTTGTCGTTTTTACAAACCTTGGCATTACTGGAAAATTTCTGCAAAACGTCATAAATAGTTCTTTTCTTTTTTAGTGTATCTTGCTAAAGGGTCAAGCTGTTAGTTTCGCTGAGGAATTAATACGGTATTTGTAAAACCATTCGCAACCGTTGGCGAAACTGGATAGAGGTTTTTTTATGTCTTGTTCTGTTGTTCTTTCTTTTCCCGATGGTTCAGAGCATAATTACCCTTCTGAAACGACAGGCTTGGAATTTGCTGAGTCCATTTCTAAATCTCTTGCAAAAACAGCTGTTGCGTATAGCCTTAATGGGAAAATCCGAGATCTTTCAGATCCATTGAAAGAATCCGGTAAAATTGAAGTTATTACCCGTGATGATCCACGCGCGCTTGAGCTGATACGCCACGATTGTGCACATGTTCTTGCTGAAGCAGTTCAGGAACTATTTCCTGAAACACAAGTCACAATTGGACCAGTTATTGAAAATGGTTTTTATTATGATTTTGCGCGTCCACAGCCATTTACCCTAGATGATCTTACAACCATCGAAAAGAAAATGCGTGAAATTATCCAGCGCAACGAACCTTTCAAAAAAGAAATTTGGTCTCGTGAAAAAGCTAAAAGGATTTTTTCTGAAAAGGGTGAATTTTACAAAGTTGAGCTTATTGATGCTATCCCTGAAGATCAATACTTAAATATTTATTATCAGGGAAATTGGTTTGACCTATGTCGTGGCCCCCATATGCGATCTGCTGGTCAAATTGGTAATGCTTTTAAACTTATGAAAGTTGCGGGTGCTTACTGGCGTGGTGATGCTAATAATCCCATGTTAACAAGAATTTATGGCACAGCATTTTCTAATGAAAATGATTTGAAAGCCTATCTTCACATATTGGAAGAAGCTGAGAAACGTGATCATCGTCGTTTAGGACGTGAAATGGATTTATTCCATTTTCAAGAAGAAAGTCCTGGAATGATCTTTTGGCATCCTAAAGGTTGGAAAATATTTCAAAATCTAATTGGCTATATGCGCAGACGCCTCGATGATCATCAATACGCAGAAGTCAATGCACCACAAGTTCTTGACAAATCACTCTGGGAAACATCTGGTCATTGGGAGTGGTATAAAGAAAATATGTTTAAAACAATCCCGGCTTCTGATAACTGGGATGATAACCATGTTTACGCGCTAAAGCCCATGAATTGTCCTGGTCACGTGCAACTTTTTAAACATGGTCTAAGGTCTTATCGCGATCTACCTGTAAGACTTGCCGAATTTGGTCTTCTCCATCGCTATGAACCTTCAGGCTCTTTGCATGGTCTCATGCGCGTACGTAGTTTTACACAAGACGATGCACATATTTTTTGTACAGAAGAACAATTAGCTAATGAATGCCTTAGTATTAATAATCTTATACTGTCCACTTATGCCGATTTTGGTTTCAATGAGGTTATTCTCAAGCTCTCAACGCGTCCCAAAAAACGCGTCGGATCCGATGAATTGTGGGACCATGCCGAAGCTATTATGACATCTGTCCTTAAGACTATTGAACAGGAATCTGAAGGGCGTATCAAAACAGATATTCTTCCCGGAGAAGGCGCATTTTATGGCCCTAAATTTGAGTACACCTTAAAAGATGCTATCGGCCGAGAATGGCAGTGTGGCACAACACAAGTAGACTTTAATCTTCCTGAACGTTTTGGCGCATTTTATATTGATAAAAATTCAGAAAAGCGCCAGCCTGTTATGGTTCACCGAGCTGTCTTGGGATCCATGGAGCGTTTTTTGGGGATACTCATTGAAAATTTTTCTGGACATATGCCACTTTGGCTTGCTCCTCAACAAATTATTGTTGCGTCTATTACATCAGAGACCAATGAATATGTAAAAATGGTTACCACAAAACTTAAAGTGGCTGGACTTTCAGCAGAATCAGACCTGCGCAACGAAAAGATTAATTATAAGATACGTGAACACTCTCTGCAGAAGATTCCTGTACTTTTGATATGTGGAAAACGTGAGGCTGAAACAGGAAGTGTAAGTATACGTCGTTTAGGAAGTACAGACCAGATAGCTTCTCTCTCCGTAGAAGATGTAATCAAACAGCTTTCAAAAGAAGCAACCCCACCGGATATACAACGCTTAATCAATGCAGATAAAAATAACCAACTGTTATGAAAGAGATAATGGGCTAAGGGTTGTTACCGTGCCTTATCAAGTATGCGCTTACACTCAACGAGCTCGAGAAGTATCTCTTGCAACAAAACCCCATCACTTTTATCTTGATAACTATTGGCAACACCAATCTTTTCTTCTTCCCCCTTTATAAATTCAAAAAAACCGAGTGCCGTCTCCTTTTTTGATTTATCTTGAGTCTCTTCAGAGCTTTTTTTTGCTTGTTTTTTCTCCATTAAAATACGCATAGCATCAACATCGTTACTCCCGACCGCAACAACAAAAGAGGCACCGTTTTCCTTTAAAAGGCGCTGAACGCCTTTTATAGTATATCCCTGCCCATAAAGTAGCTGCTTGATACCACTGAGTAAGGCAACATCTGTAGGGCGATAATAACGCCGCCCCCCACCACGCTTCAATAACTTAATCTGAGGAAAACGCGTTTCCCAAAATCTCAACACATGCTGAGGAAGCCCCAATAACTCAGCAACTTCGCTAATCGTGCGAAAAGCATCAAGGCTCTTGTCCATTTCACAATACCTTACTTAAAATTATATAAATAATTTTACAATGAATAGCTAAACTTGATCCCCTATCATCACTACACACCAAAAATAAAAACCATATTACCTAATTCCAAAAACAAAAACTTTCCTCTTAAATTAAGATTCCTTAACGAAAACCAGACTGCTTAAATTTATCTGATCTCATAAGAGTATTTTTAGTTTTTACGTAATGCGCATCTAAAATCCTCTGCTTAAGTATATTAGCAGCCTTAAATGTCACAACACGCCGCGGCGGAATAGGTGCCTCAACACCCGTTTTTGGATTACGCCCAATTCGTTCACTTTTACTACGTACCTGAAAAGTTGCAAAAGAAGATAACTTAACTGATTCACCCCTTACAAGTGAATTACTAATCTCACTCAGAATGAACTCGATCAAAGCTACCGATTCAGAATGCGACAAGCCCACTTTTCTACAAACCGCACTCGCCAGATCCGCACGCGTTACCGCCTTACTTGCCATTATTTTCACCTTCAACTTTTCTAAATTATGAGGCAATTTATACGTTTTATTTCTATATGGTCAAGTTGTTATATCTCACCAACGGATAAGCATTGCTCCCCATGTAAATCCGCCTCCCATAGCCTCCAACAAGATTAAATTCCCCTTTTTTACTCTTCCATCCTGAACAGCAGTTGTTAAAGCTAATGGTACAGATGCCGCAGATGTATTACCATGTTGATCAACAGTAATAACAATCTTATTTTCCTTGATCCCTAATTTTTTAGCAGATGCTTCAATGATACGCTTGTTTGCTTGATGGGGTATGAACCAATCTAATTGGGAAGGGTCTATACCAACCGCATCAAAGCAATCATCAATTACATCCGTTATCATACCAACAGCATGTTTAAAAACCTCCCGCCCTTTCATGCGTAACTGACCCACAGTTTGCGTTGTTGAAGGACCACCATCGACATAAAGCTTCTCTTTATACATACCGTCAGAGCGCAATTTTACAGACAATATTCCACGATCATGAAAAGGATCACCTTTAACTTCTTTTGCTTCTAAAATAGCTGCTCCTGCTCCATCTCCAAACAATACACATGTTGTACGATCTCCCCAATCCAAAATTCGAGAAAACGTCTCTGACCCTATTACCAAAACTCTTTTAACGGCTCCACAGCGCAAATAAGCATCCCCTGTTGCCAATGCAAAAATAAAACCAGAACAAACAGCTTGAATATCAAAAGCAAAACCATGCTTCATTCCTAAAGCATGCTGAATTTCAACAGCAGATGCAGGAAAAGTATGGTTAGGTGTTGATGTTGCTAAAATGATACAATCAATATCCTGTACTGTCATCCCAGAGTTGATAAGCGCGGCTTGTGCAGCCTGCACTCCTAAAGAAACTGTTGTCTCATTTTCATTAGCAATGTAACGTTGGCGAATTCCTGTACGTTGAACGATCCACGCATCAGATGTTTCAACAAACTTTGTGATCTCGTCATTTGACAATTTTTTTTCAGGTAAAGCACTTCCTACACCACACACAACCGATTGGATCATTAAATTATAACCCTCTTACAAAAATTTTTACCTGTACTGTGGATATCAATCATATTACTTCCTTATCAATCACAAATTCACCTTCACTATTCAAAAATGTTTCTCTTTTTTCATGAAAGCATCGTAAGTCTTCAATTATTCTTTTTAAAAGCTCGTTATTAACCATCTCATAACCAACACCGATGGCAGAAGCAAAACTACTAGCATTAGCACTACCATGACTTTTTATAACAACACCATTTAGCCCTAGTAAAACACCACCATTAACTCGATTAGGGTCCATTTTCTGTTTTAGTTTACGAAAAGCATCTCGTGATAAAAAATAACCCAAGCGCGAAAGGATGGAACTACTCATAGCATTTTTTAAGATATCCGACATCTGTTGTGCTGTACCTTCTGCAACTTTTAGTGCGATATTACCAGAAAATCCCTCAGTAATAACAACATCAGCCGTTCCTTTTCCAATATCATTCCCTTCAACAAACCCTTTATATTCCAACCCATCCAACTGAACTTTACGTAATATCATTCCAGCTTTCTTAATTTCATCGAGTCCTTTAACCTCTTCAACCCCTACATTTAAAAGTCCAATGGTTGGCTTCTTAATACAATACAAGGCTCGAAACATACCAGCACCCATAACCGCAAAATCAACCAATTGATGAGCAGATGCACCAATCGTTGCTCCTATATCTAAAACAACACTTTCACCACGAAGAGTGGGCCAAACACCTGCAATCCCAGGACGCTCAACTCCTGATATCATTTTTAAACAAAAATAGGACATTGCCATAAGTGCACCAGTATTTCCAGCAGAAATACAAGCGTCAGCTTCACCATTTTTTACAGCTTCAATTGCATGCCACATTGAAGACCTTCCACGCCCAACACGTAATGCTTGGCTTGGTTTCTCATCCATACGCGTATAAGTTTTTGTGGCATAAAAGCGTGATACGGTAGAAAGATTAGGGTACTTTTTTAAAATCGGCTCAACAAGATCTTCTATCCCATAAAACAAAAAATAAACACCTGGTAAATACCTCTGCGCAATCGCTGCCCCTGCTATCACAACTTCTGGACCATAATCACCACCCATGACATCCACAGAAATTCTAATCACAGCTACATACCCCGTTTAATAAAATTACCACGACAACAACTATCCCTGTAACCGCTTATTACTACAACCTTTTTGTAAAGCACTATTCCCTACGTTAACAATTAAGTATTCTTTGCTTTAACATACAACAAATAGTCTTTAACATCCCTGTTATTTCAGTCTTTTCAGAACAGAGAATGGTGATGATTTTTCTTCTACTTTCTCTGAATTCTTTGTTGCATTTATGGAGACATTTTCTTTACGTGGATAATGATCAATTGATAATTCTAGAAATTCCTCCATAACTGCACCAATATCAATTTTATCACCATAAAAAACGTCCGGTATATCCGGCCCATCTACATTTAAGAATAATTCACCTGTATCCTTCGATACAAGCGGTTTGGCTAGTTTTGAATCTTCGGGAACAAAAATAACCTCAATATTTTCATGAATATCATTTTCTAACGCCTCTAACGTAACAACACATTGCTGTATTATGCTAACTCGCA
Source organism: Bartonella ancashensis (assembly GCF_001281405.1). Lineage (NCBI taxonomy): Bacteria > Pseudomonadati > Pseudomonadota > Alphaproteobacteria > Hyphomicrobiales > Bartonellaceae > Bartonella > Bartonella ancashensis. Next base: position 1,116,526 of record NZ_CP010401.1, read on the forward strand.
ACGAACCTGTTACAAGAACTCCACGCTTTTTCCAAAGGGAAATATGAAACTTTCCTTCACATAGTTTTACTCCAAGTAAATTATGATTTTGAGCTAAAGATGCACACTCTTCTTTATTTGCAGAGACATGAACTTTAATCCCCTTAAGAGGTAAAGATCGTACTGAAATAGGATAAGTTAGAGCAAATATCATGGCATAGGCATTTTCTTGAATGTAATTTAAAATTCCACAACATAGGTGACTATAATATACCGTCCTTAATATTCAACAAAAAAGAAGTTAAATCTAACCTATTGCAGATCATATAAAATTAAGGTAGAATCTGAGCAGACTCCTTTGTTTATATTTTAGATGTAAAGTGAAAATGTCATTTTTTCGAGTATCTTTTGCAACAACTTTTAATTCGTATAGATTGTCTGTCGCCGCACTTATGACAGTTTCTTCGCTTCTTGCTGGTTGCTATATTTTTGATTCTTTGGATTCAAGCCAGGTTTACACGGAAGGTTATGTTCTTGATAAAGGTGCTCTTAGCTCTGTCTCTGTTGGATCAAGCCAAGAACAAGTTCTTTTAGCTTTGGGATCTCCTTCTTTAAAAACACAATATGATAATGAAGTTTTCTATTATATTTCACAAACCCGATATCGGAAGGTGCAATTTATGAAAACAAGAATTATAGATCGTAAAGTTTTGGCCATATATTTTAACAAAAATCGTCAAATTGAAAGAATAGCTCATTATGGCTTGCAGGATGGCAAAGTGTTTGACTTTATTACGCAAGAAACACCAACAGCTGGCAAAGATCAATCGTTCTTGATGAAAATAATCGGAAATCCTATAGCTAGTTTAAACTAGTTTATCATTCTCTTTTTTCATTTCCGTAGATGTTTTTGCTAAAGTTTTTTCTATTCACGGGCGGCATTTTTTCGCTATACTATCGAGAATTGCATTAACAACTTTTGGCTCGTCATCATCAAAAAACGCTTTAGCTATATCAATATATTCACTTATTACAACAGCAGTTGGAACGTCTTTACGGTTTATTAACTCCCATAACCCTGCACGTAATATTGCACGTAGTATTGAATCTAAACGCGATAGAGACCATTCCTCAGAAAGCTGCTTATGAAGCACTGGATCAAGTTTTTTCTGATCTTGAACAACACCAACTGTAATAGCCCGAAACCACTGTAAATCAGCATCAAGATATTGATTACCATCTATATCTTGCCCTAACCGGTAGCTCTCGTATTCAGCTACCGTTTCCATAACACCGGTGCCAACTACATCCATTTGGTAAAGAGCCTGCACAGCAGCAAGTCTTGCTGCACCACGTTTGTTGACAGAACACAAAAAGTCCTCGTTTTTCACATGAGTCATATCTAATGGGACTCTCCAAATTGCTTTTTAAGAGCTATCATACATAAAGCAGCTTGAGCAGCAAAACCACCTTTATTTTTTCTATCTTCTCTCGCACGTTCCCATGCTTGTTTTTCATTCTCAACGGTCAGAATACCATTTCCGATAGCCAATCGTCTATGGGTGGTCAAATTCATTAACGCCATACAAGAATTGTTTGCAACAATCTCGAAATGATATGTTTCTCCTCGAATTATACAACCAAGTGCAACATAACCATCATAAAATATCTTTTTATTATCTTCAGCAAAAGCTATTGCTCCAGGAATTTCAAGTGCTCCAGGGACACTTACAACGTCATAGCTAGCACCACTTCTTTGTAAAACACTCGCAGCACCCATAAGAAGCGCATCAGACAATTCATGGTAAAAACGCGCCTCAACAATTAATAAATGCGAACCTATGTGTGCTTTTTGTCTCACAAAAGAGCCTCCAATAAAAATAATCTATAAAAAAATATTAAAAATACACAACAGAAAATTTCTGAAAAATACAAAACAACCTAATTTACTTATTTATTCTCCATTCCAAAACCAGAAAGTCTAGCAGCATAACGAGCAAATTGATCAACTTCTAAGTTTACCTGATCTCCGATTCTAGCCTGTCCCCACGTCGTCACATCAAGTGTATGTCGAATAATAAGAACATCTAGAATATCATCTTTTATAGAATTAACAGTCAAAGACGTACCATTAAGCGCAACAGCTCCCTTTTCAGCAATAAAAGGTGTCAACCGTTCTGGAACTCGTAAACGAAAGTGAATAGCATCACCTTCACTTTTTTTATCAATAATTTCAGCAAGACCATCAATATGGCCAGAAACAAGATGTCCTCCCATTTCATCACCAAGTTTTAACGAACGTTCTAAATTAATAAAAGTACCTTTTTTCCAATATGAGAGATTTGTTAAAAGCAAAGTCTCTTTCCATGCCTCCACAGTAAACCAATTACCACCGGCTTGTTTTAACACCCGTTCTACAACCGTTAAACAGATACCTGAACATGAAATGGATGCGCCAATTTTTAAATTTTTTAAATCATAACTCGTAAAAATATTCAAACGCACACCTTGTGCCAAAGGTTTTACTTCTTCAACACAACCAATCCCCATTACAATCCCTGTAAACATAGCGCTTTTCGCCTCCACCTGCATAAATGATCATTTTCTAGCATTCTCGTCTCTATTTTACTAAATTCTGAAAGATAAGATTCAATATGAGGAGGCCTAATTCGGTCTTTGCCTAAGATAATTGGAGTATAAAAACATATTAAGTGATCTACACAACCAACATTTAAGAAAATTTCCCCCGTTTTTGTTCCCCCTTCAAGTAAGACACTATTGATTCCAAGCTCGCAAAGTAATTGTAAAATAGCAAGAGGATGCATCAAATTGTTATTCACTTTTACTGAATACACACGCACACCGTATCGCTCCAATTCTACTTTTTTTCTTCCATCTAAAAGAGTTTCATCGCAAATAATCCATGTAGGAATTTGCATTGCAGTTTGCACAACTTTTGCATTCAGTGGAATACGTAAATTTTTATCTAAAATGATACGCACAGGTGAACGCATTTCAAGCCCTGGTAAACGGCAGCTTAATTGTGGATCATCTGCTAATATGGTACCAATACCTACCATAATAGCATCACTCCGAGCACGCAAAATATGAACGTATTTGCGAGAAGCAACTCCACTAATTCTTATCCCTCCATTCCCCTTTTTTCCTACACCATTATCTGCAGAAATTGCCATCTTTAAAGTTACTTCACAACGCTGCAAATTTTTAACACAAAAATAGGCACTTAACGTTTCAAATGCTTCATCTCTGAGAACACCTTCAACGACTTTGACACCTGCAGCCTTCAAAATAGAAATACCACGACCACAAACCCTCTTATCCGGATCAGTGAAAGCAATAACAACTCGCGAGATACCTGAATGAATCAGCGCATCAACACATGGTGGTGTTTCACCATAATGTGCACAAGGCTCTAACGTAACATAAGCGGTAGCACCACAAGAAAATGAACCAGCCATCTGTAAGGCCTGTATTTCAGCATGAGGTCTCCCACCGATAGCAGTTGCAGCATGACCTACAACAAATGATCTTACATCATCTCCCCGCACAATGAGTGCTCCAACGGAAGGGTTTTTACAGGTAAGACCAACACGAAGCTCTGCCAAACAGATAGCCGCAGACATAAAACGCTTATCTTGTGCGCTCCTCTTATTCATCAAAATAAGATTCTATATCTGATGCGCCTTTTGATAACTCATTTATAATATCATGAAAATCACTCGCATTACGAAAATCACGGTATACTGAAGAAAAACGAATATATGCAATATCATCAATATTTTTTAGTGATTCCATAACAAGACACCCAATTTTTTCTGAATGTATCTCAGGCTCCCCCAAATTTTCGAGTCGACGGACAATGCCAGAAATCGCCTGCTCAATGCGATCAGAATCAATGTTACGCTTGCGTACCGCTACATCAACTGACCACGTCAGTTTATTACGATCAAATGGTTCACGTCGACCATTTTTTTTTAAAACCATCAGCTCACGTAATTGAACACGCTCAAAAGTCGTAAAACGACCACCGCAAATAGAACACACACGCCTACGACGGATAACCGCTCCCTCTTCTGCTGGACGAGAATCTTTAACTTGTGTCTCTTCACACTGACAGTAGGGGCAACGCATCCTGTCTAAACCTCAACAAATATTAAAATTTAAGAGTAAATAGGAAAATTATCTGTCATCTTTTTTACTTTTTTCTTAACAGACTCTTCAACCAGAATATTGTCTATATCATCCTCCGATTTTCTAAGTCTATCAAGAACTTCTGAAATAAAATCACCAATCTGAACAAATTCATTTTCTGAAAAACCACGTGTTGTCGCAGCAGGCGTACCTAAACGGATTCCTGACGTAATAAAAGGCTTTTCTGGATCAAACGGAATACTATTTTTATTACAAATAATATTAACACGTTCTAACGCCGATGCTGAACGCTTCCCTGTTAATCCCTTGAGACGTAAATCAACAGATAATAGGTGATTATCTGTACCACCGGAAACAATAGTAAAACCATTGCCCTGTAAGCTTTTTGCCAAAATCTTAGCATTAGCAACTACACAAGCAGCATAATCCTTGAAAGAAGGATTCAAAGCTTCCCCTAATGCAACAGCCTTCGCTGCAATTATATGCATTAAAGGCCCACCCTGAAGGCCCGGAAAAACCGCTAAATCTATCTTTTTGGCTAAAACTTCATCATTCGTTAATATCATACCACCACGAGGACCACGCAATGACTTATGAGTCGTTGTGGTAACAATATGAGCATATGGTACAGGTGAAGGATGCACACCACCAGCAACTAATCCTGCAATATGAGCCATATCAACTACTAAATAAGCTCCAATTTCATCAGCAATTTCACGAAAACGTTTCCAATCCCATATACGTGAATAAGCCGTCCCACCTGCTAAAATAAGTTTTGGTTTATGTTTTTTCCCAAGACATTCAATCTCTTCCATATCAAGCAAATTGTCATCTTTGCGCACACCATAAGAAACCGCATTAAACCATTTTCCTGACATATTTACAGATGAACCATGCGTTAAATGGCCACCAGAATTTAAATCCAACCCCATAAAAGTATCACCAGGTTGAAGCAAAGCCAAAAATACAGCTTGGTTCATTTGACTGCCCGAATGGGGCTGGACATTTGCAAAAGAAGCGCCAAAAAGCTGCTTTGCTCTTTCAATTGCTATATTTTCAATTAAATCAACAAAACGACAGCCGCCATAGTAACGCTTCTCTGGATAACCTTCTGCATACTTATTTGTTAAAACCGACCCTTGCGCTTCAAGAACTGCTTTTGAAACAATATTTTCCGATGCAATCAACTCGATTTCATCACACTGACGCCTAAACTCTCCCTCGATTAAATCAAAAATTTCCGTATCAGTGGCTTGTAAAGTATCACTAGAAAAGCACCCTCGTAGATCATTTTCCTTCTTGATCATAAACATATCCTAATATCAAAATGGGACCATTGATGGTAACATACTACATCATACAGACCAAATATTTTAAAGTATTTTGTTAAAAAAATTTTAACAAAATGAAGAATATTCCCATTTTTTACCAACTTCAGTGGTAGAATTTGAATGAAATAAGTACGTTATCCATTTTTCTTGCTTTTCCCTTGTTGGAATATCCCTCGGAGAGAGGTATAGTAGAAATTTGTTTGAGGCAAATGTGGTAATGGTAACAAGAATTTTTATTGATGGTGAATACGGAACAACTGGGCTCCAGATACGGGAAAGACTTGCAGCTCAGCCTAATTTAGAAATTCTCTCTCTTTCCCATGCAGACCGTCATAAAACTGATCTTCGCTATGATTGCCTTGATCAAACTGATGTCGCTATCTTATGTCTTCCAGATGACGCTGCTCGTGAAACGGTAACATATCTTAAAAATAATAAAAAATTAGAGTTATTGATAGCTCGACGGCACACCGTGTTGCAACGAATTGGGTTTATGGTTTTTCCTGAAATGACAAAAGGACAAAAAAAGCGAATTCAAGAAGCGCGTTATGTCGCAAATCCTGGATGCTACCCTACAGGAGCAATTAGCCTGATTAGACCACTGCGTGAAGCATGCTTAATAGATTCTCATTATCCAATATCAATTAATGCCATATCCGGTTACACAGGTGGCGGAAAAAAACTGATTGAAAAAATGGAAAGTGCTCCTTCTCAAGACTCCCTTCAAGATAAGTACTTTCTCTACGCCCTTAATCTTGAACATAAACACCTACCTGAAATAAAAATTCATGGAAAAATTGATCAAACACCTGTTTTCGTGCCAAGTGTTGGTCATTTCCCTCAAGGGATGATCGTCAACCTTCCGCTTCACTGCCGCTTGTTTTCAAAATCAGCAAATTGCTCCGATTTACGCGAAATTTTTAATGCCCATTACAGTGATAGCCAAAATGTTATATCAATTGCATCACAAGAAGAAACTGACGCACTCTCTCAGTTAAATCCAGAATATCTGGCTCACAAAGATGGTCTGAAGATTTTTATTTTTTGCGATAAAAATGAAAACATCTTCAATCTATGCGCTGTATTGGACAATTTAGGAAAGGGTGCATCCGCAGCGGCCATCCAAAACCTTAACTTAATGCTTGCAAGTAACTAAATCTCTTGTTTCTAAATCTTTCTTTAAAAAGGGAGTACGCTCCTTCGTTGCTCTCCAGTGCGTAACTGAAAAACACAATAAAACAAAAGCAACACCCTGGTGAATGAGCCCCAAACTGATTGGTACCTCATTCAATAAAGTCATAACACCTAAAAGTGCTTGAATAACAACGATTACACATAAAAACAACGCACGGCGCATATGAGCTGAATGCGGCGCTTTACCATGCACATATAAAGCATGGACGATTATTATAACAAATAAAAAATAAGCAAAAAAACGGTGAATAAATTGAACTGTTAAAGGATTTTCAAATAAATTAAGCCAAATTGGGTCATAACTAAGCAATCCTTCCGGTATAATTTGGCTATCCATCAATGGCCATGTATTGTAGATTTTACCAGCATGAAGGCCCGCAACAAGAGCGCCTAGATAAATCTCAACCAAAGTAAAAAAAACAAGCCAACCTGCAAAATGCTGGACCCCCTTGCTCGCAGGTCCTTCTGAACATTCTCTTAAACCTTGTGATAAATAAGTTACGAAAATAATCACAAAACACGCCGCAATGAGATGAATCGCCAAACGATACTGGCTAACACTTGTTAAATCACTGTGACCAAGACCCGAAGCAACCATCCACCAACCAATAACGCCCTGCATAGCAATTAGTATTGGCACAGCAACAAGATGAGGAAAAATACCTCTTTCAATACGTTTGGTTACCCAAAACCAAATCAAACCTAGTAAAGCCACAAGCCCAACAAGACGACCAAGCACACGATGCCCCCATTCCCACCAAAAAATAGTCTTAAATGCATTTAACGTCATATCATAATTAAGAATCTTATACTGGGCTATTTGTTGATATTTTAAAAACTCTTCCTGCCACTGATCAGCGCTAACTGGTGGAATAATACCATGTACCGGCTTCCACTCTGTAATTGACAGCCCTGAACCTGTTAAACGCGTAGCACCACCTACTAAAACGATTGCCAAACAAAGTAATAAAATTATACAAAGCCACACCTGAATCTGCTTTCGATTACGTTTTTGCAGCGTTGTCAGAGTGATATTGTTCACTTTATTCGTTGTCATCCAATCATCTCCGGTTCTATCTTACCGTAAACATTTTATTAAAATATCTAACCTCAATTTTAAACACATTAAGTGGTATTATAAACCATGCTACAAATGTCACCATTGTTTCTACTTAGTAGACATCCAAGGCAAGATAATACGTAAATAACTCCTGAAAGCCTAGATAGCACATAGGAAGCATCCAATCATATTTATCAGGAGATAACGTTACAAATATAGTATTCCGCTAATTGTACAATCTTCCCAAATTTGCATTTTTGTTCATCGGTTGCTTGAATAATAATCGTATTATGTTTTTTAAAAATCTTTCTAATATATTCAAGATATCCCTCAAATAACTCTGTGCATCAGCAAAACCAGTTAACCTCCTAAAGAGGATTAGCTTTAATAATGATAAAGGATATTTCGTGACTGCATATTCTCCACCAAAATGTCACCTAATCTCTTATCATTTTCTTTAACAAACTGGAAGATTTAAAAATCAAACCGTTTGGTGTTCTCCTTAATACAAAAGGATAATATTTTTCTTCCTCTTTGCACAATTTCAGGAACAGCAGCGAAAACTCATCCTCCAATTTAAAATACCTCCAAATTAGGGTGAAATTTAAGAATTTTCGTCATATTAGAAATATGAAACCTTTTCCCCTCCTTCTAATAATGTATTCTTTAACTTACTTAGTATTCACTCTAGAATGGGATTTTAAATAAAAATACTTCTCAAAAGAGTAGCAAAATTCATCAATATTCCTAAGAAAATAGCACATAGCCACTCCTCTAGAAGGAAAAATAGTTAACTTAAAATCATCCATTCCACTAAATTCCTCAAAGTGCCAAAATAAACACATGCTCGTTAGCACATATTTTACTTAATACAATCTAATTGTCTCTTTGCTTCATCGGTAAGTACTGCCCTAACGGTAACGGAACCATCATCGTGGCTCCATTGCTCTACCTTTCCAGAATTTTTGTAAAACCAATCGATAAGCGACATTGTTTCAGGTTTCAAAACCAATTCAACGGCTTGCATTTCTCCAAAAATCCGCCTTTCAATTGTACTTAGTAACTCCTTCAATCCTTCCCCGGCTTTCGCTGAAACCATTAATGCAGGATTAAATAATGCCCTTGCACTTATCTGCAAAGAATTCAGCGTATACTCATCTAGCATATCAATCTTATTCCAAACCTCTATAATACGATTTGTATTATCAACATCAACACCAAGATCTGAGAGTATCTCTAAAACATCCCGAGCATGTGCGTGATGATCAGGATCTGATATATCTTTCACATGAATAATAAAATCAGCTTCAACAACTTCCTCAAGAGTTGCTCTAAAAGCTGCAACTAAATGTGTTGGTAAATTAGAAATAAAACCCACTGTATCAGATAAAAGAATCGTTTTTCCATGAGGAAGAGTAACCTTACGCAAAGTCGGATCAAGTGTCGCAAACAACATATCCTCTGTCAGAACATTCGCACCACTTAACTGATTAAAAAGTGTTGATTTTCCTGCATTAGTATATCCTACTAGAGCCACAACCAAATGCTGCATCTTTTTTCTCTTAGCCCTATGAAGGGCTCGTGTCTTTACAACAGTCTTTAACTCGCGTCGAATACGGGTGATTTTATCCTGTAAAAGGCGTCTGTCCGATTCAATCTGAGTTTCACCCGGTCCTCCTAAAAAACCACTACCGCCACGCTGCCTCTCTAAATGAGTCCAACTGCGAACAAGTCTTCCCTTTTGATAAGATAAATGAGCTAACTCAACTTGCAAAACCCCTTCCCGTGTCTGTGCGCGATCACCAAAAATTTCAAGGATCAAAGCAGTTCTATCAATAACCTTACAACTCCATAATTTTTCCAAATTACGCTGTTGCACTGGTGTCAAAGTACAGTCCACAATTGCAACAGAAACATCACGTCCTTCTGAACAAGACAAAACTTGTTTAAATGCATCAACTTTACCTGACCCAAATAAAGTTGCAGGATTTTTTGTAGTAATATTTACAACTTCACAATGAACAACATTAAGCCCTATAGAAAGCGCTAATCCCACTGCTTCATTTACTCGCGATGCGATCGAACGCTCATTTGAAGCTCCTTTGCTCTTATCCACGCAATAAATTGGTACAAAAATAACGGTAGAAACCTTCTTCGCAATATGCGAAACGAATCTTCTAGATCTCGCACCCGTGCTCACCATGACAACTGAACCAGCGTTTTAAAAAATGATTACCTACCCAACGTCCCCTTCCAGCATATGTAAAGGCTGGCTAGGCATGATCGTCGAAATAGCATGCTTGTAAACCAACTGTGTATGCTCATCGCGACGCAAAAGAATACAAAAACTATCAAACGACGCCACAACACCAGTTAACTTAACACCATTAACGAGAAAAATTGTAAGAAAAATTTTTTGCTTGCAAACTGTATTCAAAAACACATCTTGCAGGTTTTGTAACTTTTCTACCATCGCCCTCTCACCTTTGTCACAAACTGCATAAAAACACTCCCATCGGCTAATACACTTCCTACCAACATGTCAGTGCTAAAGCTTCAAAACCTACAATAGACCACAACCCAGCGTATCACTCACGCACAATAAACACCTCAACCTAAAAGGTCAAATATTAAGAATTTTAAATCTACCTTTGCAACAGGCTATGCCTAAGCAGCAGGTTATGCCCACCCCCTCCCTTTCTGCATCTGTCTTAGACAAAGCAGGCCTCCCCCCGTCAATCACTGAAATTCCCCTTTACTCCTCCCTGTAACCAGAAAATACCAAAAAACACAAAACCAGCGGCTGCGCTTCTTCTTCTTTCTGCCTCCAGATTAAGCATCTTCATTTTGGCCTAAATAAGTCGTAAACGCTAACCATTATGTATATTCCAGGCTATTTGTAGATTCACCCAAAATTAGATATGAAATCTGATGAAAGCATTTTATATTAAAGTACTGCTATTTTGAGTATATAGTTTTTACACCTGCACAATATATCTTTACTCTCCAGAACCTGAAATGCACAGCGAGAAATTACCTCTTCACCTTCTTAGAAAGGAAACTTGCCATTTATCACAAAGAATACTACGTAACGAGCAGTGAAATCTGTACTTTATGGCGATACAGGCTGCTGATCTTGTAAAAAACATGTTCATATTGCTGAAATATTGCATACGACTGCGGATTTTATCCGAGTTCATCCATCAAGAATAACTTGGATCATGGAATTTTAGTTATGAACAATATCTAACTATAACAATAATTATGCAATATACTGTTTACAAACCATTTTATTATTATCTTAAATGAGAAATGAGTATCACGTTAACTCTATCTTAAAAGTTTTCTAACTTTTGCCTTGAAGATGTTTCCTTCTAGGTAATAAACAGTTAATATGCAAGCTACTTGGAAAAGAACGTATCTCTTTATCCATCCGTAGAGTGTGAGGCGAGTATGGCACGTAGAACTGGACGACAAACATTTGAAATGAAAGTTGAAAAAGCTCTTGAAAAAGCAATGGACTTTGATTTCAGTAAAGCGGGAATTGAGGGAATGTCGTCAGATACTTCTGCAAATCCTGTTGATCCTGTTGATGTAGATGATTTAATTAAAAAAATAGCATCAGCTGAAGAAAATGCCACTACCGAAGATGATACCTCATCTCTTCCTCCTTCTATTCACGATGGCGCTGCTATCGATGAGTCAGTTGCTGAACAACTTTTCGGCCAAAAACCCACAGATGAACTTGCAGGAGGAACAGTGCAGAATACGCTGCTGTCTGAACAGCCTCTTCCTGCCAATGATGATAGTATAATACCATTGAATTTTACATCCTCACGGCAAAACTCTATCTCTCGTACCTACTGGAATACAACAGCGCTTAGTGCACTATGGGCGGCAGGAGGAGCTTTCATAGCTCATAAATTAGCCCCTTCAGGACTAAACTCTTTAGAGAGCGTTGTAAACTTCATCACATCGCCTATTGGACTTGCGGTAGCTGCAGGAACTGCGATTCCTATTATGATGTCCTGGGGCTTTGCTAAACTGATAAAGCATTCAAAGGAATTGCATAATATTGTTATGCTTATGACGAATGCTGCACAACATCTTAATGAACCTCGAGAAATATCCGAAAAGCAAATTGCGATCATAGGAAAAACTATTCGTGAAGAAATAGCCACTATGAACGAGGAGATTGAGCGTACTCTCAAACGTGCAGTTGAACTTGAAGCCATTATACAGGGTGAAGTTCGTACTCTTGAGCAAGCTTATGGCAGAAATGAATCGCGGATCCATACGTTAATTAAAGAATTGAGTAACGAGCGTATGGCTATCTTAAACCATGCCAGCCGTGTACAGTCTGCAATTAAAGGAACACAGCAACAATTAAGCGGTGAATTTGATTCTGTCACATCCCAAATTGCAAAGAATGTCGAAAATTTTGCGCAAATACTATCTCAAACCTTACAAAAACAAGGAGAAGATCTCGTCGCAAAATTATCTTATGCAGGTGATGGTGTTACAAACAAACTCTTTGAAAAATTTAATGAAACAACTTTACAAATTCAGCATAAAAACACGAAACTTTTTCATGAATTAGGAAAAAATTTCGATAATTTTTCAGAGCGCTTTGATGATAATGAAAGACGGCTAGAAAACATTTTCAATGAAACAGCTACTAAAGCTGAAATTTGTATTGCTAAGGTTGCAACGCATATACAAGATGTGACAGATGATACCCTGTTAAAAGTAGACAAAAAATTCAAGGTATTGGATAAAACAATTATTGATCGTCATGATGAATCGTTGCAGAATTTTGACGAAAAGATCCTACACCTCAATGAAAAAGCTGGTAAACTTTCATCTCAGTTTGATGATATTACTTCGGAAGCGATTGAAGCTTTTGAGGATCGTTTGGTAGCTGTTGACTTGTCTCTTAAAGAACATAGTGACTCTGTTGTTGAAACCTTCGTTGCGCATAGTCAAGAACTAGAGAACAACGTTGAGAAACTTGGATCATTTTTGGAAGCTCATGCCTCACAAATTCATGCAGGTCTTAAACAAAAAACATCTGATATTGCTGATGTATTTACAAGTGGACACGATAATATTCGCCTTGCCGTTGATGAAAGCAAAAAATCCCTACGGGAAGAAATAAGAAACATTGATACTGCAATCATTGATATCATCAAAGAGCGCTCTCAGGATCTGCAGTTACAATTTTCTGACCAACGAGACATTATGTCGGATATGATCAACCGTGAGAAAGATAAAATTGCTAATACTCTAAAAGATCAGATTGATTCATTGGCCCAAAATATTTCGGCTATTGAGAAAACTTTAATTGATAACGTCCAAACTGTAGACTTGCACACTGCAGATCAAGTTGCAAATATAGTTCACTGCACAGAAAAACTACAAGAATCTATCGCACAAAGCTGTGAAAAAACTCAAGAAGCCTTAGAAGTTCAAGCTCGAAACATCGATGTACGCACTGATGCTCTACGCGATTCTTTAGCTATGAATAGTGTTTCTCTTAACGAAGTTCTTTCTGGTCAAACACACGTACTTGAAAAACGTATGGAAGAAATCCATGATCTCATCGCAAAGAGTGATATACACATCGACGTAGCGCTTAAGCAGCAAGTAAATTTAGTTGAAGATGCGATTGCTGATAATAATAAGGTTCTTGTTGAAACTGTTCAAAACCACATTAAAGAGCTGGGTGATCGTACCGAAATTTTAAAGGACACTCTCTATCATTCTAATGGAGAATTCTTTGAAGCTTTTGGAACGCACATAGAGTTGTTTGATAAAGATCTTGAAAGTCGTGCACATCAAATTTGTGAACATGCAGATATGCTAACAGAAAAGTTAGCTCAAAAATTTAACCAAGTTCATGAAACCATTGATATGCAGACATCTGCGCTTGAAGAACGTTCTGATGCCTTAAAGACATCTATTATTATCAATAATGAGCAGAATCGAGAAATTCAACACGCACTAGAAACTAGTGTTGATAATATACGCACTACACTGGAAAGCTCCATTAGTGCAATTACAGATAATTTACAAGATACAATCACACAGGCATCAGGTATCTTCTATTCTACGGGAGAGCAAATACTCGCATCTTTGCATGGTGAAACAGATAAGGCGCAAGAAAAGCTTTTTATCGTTTCTGAGCAATTAGCATCAATAGTAGCTGAACAGGTGGAAAGGTCAGAAACTTCTATCCTTTCTGCTGGAGATAAATTTATCTCATCTGTCTCTGATATTACTGTAAAAGCAGAAAATATTATTCTGGAATCCGGTGACCGTATTGTGTCGAATGTTGAACAAACAGTTCACGAAACGAGCCAAAAGCTTCTTTCTTCTCTAACTGAACAGACAGCTTACACCACTGAAGCGTTTACAGTAGCAAGTAATAACGTTCATACACTGCTAAACGAAGCAGTGAATACTTCAACAACAGCGATTGAACAGCTACTGCATGAACGTTCCAGTGCTCTTTATCACTCTATGCAAGAACTTGAAAGTAATTTGGGGTATCAACTTTCTGATGTAAGTAGCCGTTTAGAAGAAACGAGTAATCAGACAGCACTTCAAATTTCAGGACATGTTGAACAACTAACAGAGCTGTCAGATCACTTAAATCAAGTTGCGCAACATACAGCTGAGTCTTTAAGTAACTTAACACAGCATGTCAGCGAACAAATTTCTTTCTCTACAGAAGAAGTGGAAAAGAGAATTCATGCACAAAACCAATCTTTAGTTGATACTTTGACTCAAGCAAATTTTGAAACTATTCAAACCGTAAACACAGTAAAAGAAGACCTAGTTGGTAATGTTTCAAGTATTCTTGAACAGTTGAATCAGTCAATTTACAATATTCATGAAAATAGCAATGCTTTGGTCTCCACAATTCAAAGTGTTGATGGTCAATTTAATGAAACTGCAAATAACTTCTTCCATAATACTAGTAAGACAGCTGAATATTTTTCAAACTCTAGCCAAGAATTAAATAGTACTGTTGAAATTTTACAAGAATTTGTACAAGGTACATTCAATAAAATGAGTAACATAACGGAAAATTTTGGCAGCCACACTCAAGCACTCTCTGAAACTATTAATGCTCTTCAAGAATCAGAATCTGAGCTTAGCGGAGCCTTTAAAAAGAAGCAGAATGTACTCTATGAATTGGGTGATCTTCTTGTTTCAAAATTTGATGAGTTTAGCAAATTAATTCAGCATTATGAAAATGCCCTCAATTCGGCATTTGAACGTACTGACAAAAACGCACGTAACTCTGAAAAGTCATTGCAACAAACACTGAATAAACTTGTTTATGAAGCTTCAACACGTTTTTCAGAATCTGCAGAAGATATACATAACTCTGTTAATGAAGTACGCTTAGAACTTTCAAAAATAAGCAATAATGTCAATGAAAGTATTCAGCAATTACCAGAAAAAGCGCAAGAAACGATAGATGCTATTCATCTTGCTTTGGAAGAAAAAATCTCTGTGTTAAAAGACTTGGCGAATGTTGTGCAAAATAATAATAAAAAAGAGCGCTTGATACCAAAGGTTCTTGAATCTTTGGCGCCTAGTAAGAAAAATAGTGTATTCCCTGATATCGTCAAAAAGGCAACACTACCGAAGTCTGTTGTGCAAACTGAACAAAATAACAAGAATCAAAACAAGTGGGTATCGAATCTCTTGGAGAGAGCTTCTCATGAGGAAAGGAATGATGAATCTACTGCCACTGCTACTGCCTCACAAGTACAAACAAAACCCCAGCTTATGAAAGAATCCCTTAATTTACTTGCTGCTAACATTTTAAAAGCCATTAATCATGACGCTGTTGTTGGGTTGTGGAGGCATTATAAACGTGGACAGAAAAACATCACAGTGGAGCGTCTCTACACTGCAAGTGGACAAATGATATTTGAAAAAATCAAGAAAAAGTACGTGAAAGACTCTGATTTCAAACGTGTAGTCGATCGATATATTGCAGATTTCGAGAGATTATTGCGCGATGCATCCCGTTCTTCTGGAACTGCAGGTGCAGCTCAAAAACATTTAGTATCAAATGCTGGAAAAGTTTATACTATACTTTCACATGCAAGTGGACGGATCCAATAAAAAGGTAAAAAGGGAAAGCATTTTCTTCCCTTTTTTCTAAGTTTAGGTTGTGATTGAACACATAGATTTTTTAGCAATTAAAAGTTAGTTGCTCGCCTCTAGGGTACTGTACGTACTATTTATGCAGTGCATATACTGTTGTGGTTGCAAATAAAAGAACGGCTGCTTTAACATATTGGTTGTGCAATTAGCTGTAACTTTTGGGTACATTTAAAATTGAATACAATTTTGCGCGGTATTGTATATCTTGCTCCCCTATACGTTCACCATGGAACATATGGTAACTGTTATTCATTTTGAAATTTTCAGCATCTTAAATAAAGGCCATTATAGCCATACTCTTCATTTACCAATGAAAAATATAAATAAAAAATTATCGTAATATTTTTATGAATTAAGTGCTATAGTGAGAAGCTGCGGTAAAAAATAATAACCTTATTTTATTAAAAGGAATAGCAAGTGTCGTTACCAACATACAAATGGAGAGATTATACTATTCAGAAAATGTATCGAAAAAGTAAGGGCCTGCAGTACATAATCCGTCAGGAAGCACAATAAAGTCTATAATTGTAAAAAAATCTTATTATAAACAACGTTTCTTCTATGAAGCGTATATCTAAAACCTGGATATCATACAAATGTCTACAGAAAAACGTAACGATGGTAATTTGCAAAAGACCGGCTTTGATGATGCCGCGCTTTTTTATCATCAGCACCCAGTTCCTGGAAAAATAAAGATACAGGCAACAAAACCTCTCGGGAATCAACGTGATTTGGCACTTGCTTACTCCCCTGGCGTTGCAGCTCCCTGTCTTGCGATTCATAATGATCCAAAACTTGCTGCCCAATACACTTCACGTTCCAATTTAGTAGCTGTCATATCGAATGGTACGGCTGTTTTAGGATTAGGTAATATAGGCCCACTTGCTTCAAAACCAGTTATGGAAGGCAAGGCTGTTTTATTTAAAAAATTTGCAAATATTGATGTTTTCGACATTGAGCTAGATGCGCCAGATATCAAAAAAATGGTGGAAATTGTATCTGCATTAGAACCAACGTTTGGTGGTATTAATCTTGAAGATATTAAAGCACCTGAATGTTTTGAAATTGAAGAAAAACTCCGTGAAAAAATGAATATTCCAGTCTTCCATGATGATCAACATGGAACTGCTATCATTGTTTCCTCCGCAGTATTAAATGCATTGAGCCTCTCTAGAAAAAAAATTGAAGATGTAAAAATAGTAACTTCAGGTGCAGGTGCAGCTGCATTAGCCTGCCTTAATCTCTTAGTCCGTCTTGGTGCTAAAATTGAAAATATCTGGCTCAGTGACTTAGATGGTGTTGTTTATGAAGGTCGTGAGACCCTTATGGACCGTTGGAAAATTAATTACGCACAAAAAACTAATGCACGCACTTTATCTGAAATCATTGAACATGCAGATGTTTTTTTAGGCGTTTCTGCAGGTGGTGTTCTAAAGCCTGAGTACCTAAAAAAAATGGCTCCGAACCCTCTGATTTTAGCACTTGCCAATCCAACACCAGAAATCATGCCAGAAGAAGTGCACACCATTCGACCAGATGCAATGATCTGTACGGGACGTTCTGATTATCCAAATCAGGTGAATAATGTTCTTTGTTTTCCTTATATTTTTCGTGGTGCACTTGATGTTGGTGCCACTGCAATTAATGATGAAATGAAAGTGGCAGCAGTTCACGCTATTGCAGCCTTAGCCCGTGAAGAATCTTCCGATATCGCAGCACGTGCATATTCTAAAGAAACCCCTCGTTTTGGACCAGATTATCTTATCCCATCACCTTTTGACCCACGCTTAATATTACGTATTTCTCCTGCTGTTGCCCAAGCCGCGATGGAAACTGGTGTAGCCGTTCGACCTATTGAAGATATTTCCGCTTATCGTGATACACTTAGCCGTTTTGTTTTTCGTTCTGGTTTGACAATGAAACCTGTTTTTGCAGCAATAAAAACAGCAAAACTCAAACGTGTAATTTATGCTGATGGTGAAGATGAACGTGTACTACGTGCAGCGCAAATTGTTCTTGAAGAAAAAATTGCGATCCCCCTTCTTATCGGTCGCCCTCACGTAGTTGCAACAAGATTGGAACGCTTTGGTTTAAAAATTCGCCCTGGTGTAGACTTTGAACTTATAAATCCGGAAAATGATCCACGGTTTCGTGATTATGTTAGTTTATTTCTTCGTTATACGGAGAGGCGTGGTGTCTCACCTGAAGTTGCCAAGACAACCGTGCGAACTTCAACAACAACTATCGCTGCTCTTGCAGTAATGCGCGAAGAAGCAGATGCAATGATTTGTGGGTTAGAAGGCCACTTTGAGGGTAATCTTAAATTAATTGAACAAATTATTGGTCTTGATCCCAATATTAGTCTTTTTTCTTCTGTTAGTTTGCTTATTTCTCCTAACGAAACTATCTTTCTAACAGATACTTATGTTAACGAGAACCCTTCTGCAGAAGAAATCGCAGAAATGACTGTCCTCGCAGCACAGGAAGTTGAAACCTTTGGTATAACACCCAAAGCAGCATTGTTATCACATTCAAATTTTGGTTCTAAAAATACGGAAAATGCACAAAAAATGCGCCGTGCTGCCGAAATTCTTTCTGAACTGTATCCAGATCTGGAAGCAGATGGAGAAATGCAAGGTGATGCTGCATTATCCAAAATTTTCCGTGATCGTATTTTTCCAAATTCGCGTCTTAAGAATGAAGCTAACCTACTGGTTTTTCCTACACTAGACTCTGCAAACATTACACTCAATATTGTTAAAAATTTAACGGATTCACTTCATGTTGGTCCTATTTTGATTGGTGCTGCCCGCCCTGTCCATATTTTAACACCATCGGTGACATCACGAGGAGTTGTAAACATAACAGCACTCGCAGTTCTTGCTGCTAGTAGAAAAAAATTTTACAACAAAATAAGTGAAAGTCTTACTGATAGAGATAAACGCCGCTAACGACGAATGATTTTTTTTATTTGAAAAAATAAAGATATTAAGTTGCTATAACACAGCTTTATCAAAAGAGAGTTTTATTTGGAATTAATATTTTTTTCTTTTTAAAAGAGGCTAGATAGAGTAGCCTTAGGAGCTTTTATAACATGATTAACCATTATAAGGAATCTTACATTGTCTTCTACTTTTGATAAAGTTGCTGATATCATTGCAGAAATTAGTGAAATTGATCGCAGTGTGATTGTCCCCGAGAGCCACACAATTGACGATTTAGGAATTGATAGTCTTGATTTTCTTGATATTGTTTTTGCTATTGATAAAGCTTTTGGAATCAAGGTCCCTTTAGAGCAATGGACACAAGAAATTAATGAAGGTGCTGTTGCAACTGAGGAGTATTTTGTCCTTAAAAATCTTTGCGCAAAAATTGACGAACTTGTTGCTCTAAAGACGGATAATTAGCTTTTTATCATGCAAGATCAGGCTGTATTCATTACTGGTATAGGATTAATTAGCTCTTTGGGTGAAGGAGTCAGCAGTCATTGGGATAAACTGAATAATCCTATGGTTACACCAAATATTGATGATGTAAGCTTTGCACCTTATATTGTCCACAAGCTAACTGAGGTAGATTGGAATAAGCAAATTCCTCGGAAAAGTGATCAAAGGCAAATGGAAACATGGCAACGTCTTGGGACTTATGCAGCTGGTCTTGCTCTTGAAGATGCAAAAATCAAAAATGATGAAAAATTAACATCTACAATGGATATGATTGTTGCTGCGGGTGGGGGTGAGCGTGACATTTCTGTTGATACACAAATATTAACCAGAGCACGCACAGAAATTGATCGTGACCTGATGCTTAACTTATCTCTATCCAATGAGCTTCGCCCAACTTTATTTCTGGCGCAATTATCAAATCTTTTAGCAGGAAATATTTCAATTGTTCACAAAGTTACTGGTTCTTCTCGTACCTTCATGGGTGAAGAAGGAAGCGGACTTTCTGCTATCCAAATAGCTGCTTCTCGTATTAAATCAAGACAGAGTACTCACGTTCTTGTGGGTGCCTCTTATAATGCACAACGCTATGATATGTTATTAGCGTACGAACTTGGAAACCTCTTAACACGCGGTGAATGGAAACCCGTTTGGGACCGTAAAAATAGCCTTGGTGGTGGTGTTATTACTGGATCTGGCGCTGTTTTTCTTGTTCTTGAAGGTGCTGAACATGCAAGACGAAGAAACGCACATGTTTATGCTGAAATTGCTGAACTTATTACAGATCAAACGAATAGAAAAAAGAATTTACTTAAAGAGACAATTTCAACAATGCTAAAAAAAATAGGAGCAAACTCCTCTTTTATGATTTCAGCGGCCTCAGGGTTTCACGAGACAACGAAAGCAGAAAAAAATGCACTTGATGAAGAAAATATTTTTTATCGCGGCATTACAACATTATTCGGTCATTTATGGGAAGCCCAATTTCCGTTAGCACTTGCATTAGCTGCCATTGCTGTTAAAAATAGGAAGAGCTTTCCAGCACTCAGTATTCACGAAAAGTCGTTTTCTGGAGAAATCTGTGAAGCTTTCGTTTCTACAGTCGGCGTAAAAAGAGCTGAAGGTGTGGCACGTCTAGTTTCCATTTAAAGGTGTTGTTCTCCATGATAAATTATAGTGATCACCTTGGACGTCCTATTGCGGTGATAACTGGAGCTGGGATTGTAACGTCATTAGGACAAGGAAAAGAAATAAACTGGAAAAAATTAGTCAATGGCATTAGTGGTATCCACAAAATAACACGTTTTTCTATTGAAGGATTAAGTACTCATATTGCAGGAACTGTTGATTTTCTTAAAGAAAGTACCATGGGCGCTTCAATTCTTTCTGAAAAATTGGCTCACCTTGCAGCGGAAGAATCTTTAGAACAAGCTGATCTCAATGGAAAAGAATTTAATGGGCCGCTGTTTTTAGCGTCACCCCCTGTTGAGCTCGAATGGAAAGAACGTTTTGCTCTTGATAAAGAAGAAATACCCAATACTGAACCTTCTTATGCGCGCCTCCTCGAGATATGCAGTCACAAACCTCATCAGAAGATTTTTGAGTCTGTTCAACTTGGCAGTATTGCAGAAAAAATTCAAGAAACATTTGGAACAAAAGGATTACCAATTACACTTTCAACTGCTTGTGCATCTGGTGCAACAGCAATTCAATTAGGTGTTGAAGCAATCAGACGGGGTGAAACAGAGCGTGCACTTGTAATTGCAACTGATGGTTCAGTCTCTGCAGAATCTCTTATCCGTTTTTCTTTGTTATCTGCACTTTCAACACATAACGATCCTCCAGAAAAAGCGGCAAAACCATTTAGCAGAGATCGAGATGGTTTCGTTATGGCAGAGGGATCAGGTGCTCTTGTTCTTGAATCCCTCAAGAGTGCTCTAAGTCGTAATGCAACCATTCTCGGCATCATAGCTGGTTGTGGAGAAACAGCTGACGATTTTCACCGTACACGCTCAAAACCTGACGCATCACCAGCAATTGAAGCAGTTCGTAAAGCTTTAGCGGATGCAAATACAACCATACATGGAATTGATTATATCAATGCTCATGGCACCTCAACTCCTGAAAATGAAAAGATGGAGTATTTGGCACTATCAACAGTCTTTGGTAAAATTTTGGAGTGTATCCCTGTTTCTTCTAATAAATCGATGATTGGCCATACACTGACTGCTGCAGGAGCCATAGAAGCCATCTTTTCTCTTTTGACAATCCAATCGGGAATCCTCCCTCCTACCATTAATTATGACGATCCTGATCCTGCTATCCCTCTGGATGTCGTTCCAAATTGTAGTCGTAAGGCTCATGTCAATGCAGTTTTATCGAATTCATTTGGTTTTGGTGGTCAAAATACCAGCCTTGTTATTACTGCTTACAATGGAAACAATTTTTTTAATAAAAATAATGAATAATCAATATATTATGTTATATAGTTAAAGGTAATAATAATAATGCGTGCACTGCAATTATTCAATGAACGTCGGCTTGAAATTACTGATATCGCTCCTCCTCCTCCTCCAAATCCTGATGAAGCAACAGTACGTATAAAGGTTGTTGCTCTTAACCATATTGATGTATGGGGATGGCGTGGTATGGCATTCGCAAAAAGAAAAATGCCACTCATCATAGGTGCAGAAGCCTCTGGAGAGATTACTCAATTAGGAAATGATGTAAAAAATTTACAACTTGGGCAACTCGTTTCTATTTATGGAGCACAGACCTGTGGTATCTGTCAGGCCTGTTGTGAAAAACGCGATAATCTTTGCCATAATGTGAAAGGTGTTTACGGTTTTCATTTAGATGGATTTAGTCGTGAATTCATAAACATTCCGGCGCGCTTATTAATTCCAGCTCCTACAGGATGCAGTAAGATAGGAGCTGCCGTTGCTCCTATCACCTTTGGTACAGTGGAACATATGCTTTTTGATAATGCAAAATTACAAATGGGAGAAACGATTTTAATACAGGCAGGTGGATCTGGTATTGGTTCAGCAGCCATTCAAATCGCGAAACGTATGAATTGTACAGTTATCACGACTGTGGGCTCAGACGATAAGATTGCAAAGGCACAGTCTCTTGGAGCAGACCACGTTATTAATTACCGTAAAGATCGTTTTGAAGGTGTTGTTCGTAAATTAACTCAAAAAAAAGGGGTTGATGTCGTTTTTGAGCATGTAGGAGCTGATACATGGGCAGCCTCTATGTTATGTATGAGACGAGGAGCCCGTTTAGTAACATGTGGTTCTACTTCTGGTGTTTCGGTTTCTATGAATTTGATGCAATTGTTTCAGCAACAACTTAAAATATTTGGTTCATTTGGCTGCCGTATGGAAAATATGGCAAATGCTATGCAAAAAATGGCACAAGGTGCTATACATCCCGTTATTGATACCATTATTAACCTTGATGAAATTGATGTAGCTTTAAGACGCATGGAAAATCGTGATGTCTTTGGCAAAATTATTCTCAAAATTGATTAAATTATGATAAAGAGTTACATTAAATATTTAATATATCATATTAAAATAATTACAAAAAATATATTAATATTATTGTGGTCGTATTCGCTAATCAGTTTTTTAGCTATCTTACGACACCTTCCTATAAAAATTGGACTATCTTTTTTTTCTTGGTTGGCAAAGACACTTGGTCCTCACGTTCATCGTCATAAAATTGCACTTAACAATCTCAAAGCTGCATATCCAGAAAAAACACAACAAGAACTCCATGAGATTGTCATGGAGATGTGGGAGAATATGGGACTCTTGCTTGCTGAATACGTTTTTCTTGATAAAATTTTTGACTTTGATCCTGATGCTGAAAAACCAGGTTTAATCGAAGTTAGCGGCATTGAAATATTTAAAAGGTTAAGAAACGAAAAAAACCACACCTTTTTTTACAGCTCATACTGGAAATTTGAGCTTCTTCCTGTATGTGCGCAGAAGTTCTCTCTCAATATGACGGTATTATTTAGGCCTCCCAATAATTTTCATATTGCAAAAAGAGTTTTTAAAGCTCGACAGACATCCATGGGGAATCTTGTACCATCTCAAGCTGGCGCAGTCTGGACACTAGCAGAAAAGTTAGCAAAAGGTGAAAATGTTGGCATGCTTGTTGACCAAAAATTTCGTCAGGGAATTTCTAGCACGTTCTTTAATCGACCACTTAAAACCAACCCATTAATTATAAAACTCGCACGGCAATACAAATGTGATATTTATCCTGCACGCTGCATTCGTCTTCCTGGAGGACGCCACCGTCTAGAACTGTATGAACGTATTGAACTTCCATCAAAGGCAGATAATGAAATTGATATAGATGCTTCTGTACAAAAACTTAATGACATTGTTGAGACTTGGGTACGCGAACATCCAGGGCAGTGGATGTGGTTTCATAAACGTTGGGATGCGTAATACAAAAAATGCACCTAAAACAAGAACTACCACCCAACGGCACATAGAATGATTACCCTGCATAAGCAGTGCTCATTCTAAATTCAATGAGCTCCACGCAGCTTGTCAAGATCGCTAGGCAAAACAGGACGAATTTCTACCGACTCGCCACACCCACACGCTGAAACTTGATTTGGATTATTAAATGTAAAACCAGAACGCAGTGTAGTAATTTCGTAACCTATCTCCATTCCTAATAAAAATAATATTGCATCTCGTGCAATAAAAACACGAGCTCCCTTGATTTCGACAATATCTACATCATGCATCTCTTCTGTAACTAAGGAAACTTTGTATTCCATACCTGCACATCCCCCCTTTTTGATATCAACAAGTATACCACGAGCATCTTTTGTTTTCATGATGTCTTTAATGCGTTCTATTGCAGACTCTGTTAAACTTATTATTGAATAACTACTCATCACCTACTCTTCTCTCGCCAAACAAGTACCTTATGAATAAACTCTCACGAGGGCACGATGCCATTTTACTAAAAACAACGGAACAAGAGATCAATCGAAATATTTTATTCTTAATTCAGGATCTATTGTTGCATATGAAATTGTGACAACTACATTCAGAAAACCTCCTTGTGATACTGAATAAACGGAATTGATAAAAATATTTCAACGATCCTTCTTAATTTCATGTTGCAATCGCCCCTGAAAAATCCTTGTATCCATCCCACTGAGAGTAGTTTTGTCACTCACTCGTGATATTATAAACTGCTTACGCCCTATTAAACAAGAATATGATATAGGAAATTAGCTTCATAACTTTTAAATCAGTTTAAAAACACTTTTCTTGTATCTCTTCCTAAATCTCTTCAAGTAAAAAAAATGACGTTTTTATGAGATCTTTTTTTATTGATTTTTCTCTTGCCTTTAAAGAAACAGTCGTTTAGTCGTTCTGGATGGTTCGGGGCGTAGCGCAGCCTGGTAGCGCACTTGACTGGGGGTCAAGGGGTCGTGGGTTCAAATCCCGCCGCTCCGACCATTCTTTCTAGTGTTGGACTGGATAATGTAAGATGAAATCATGCTAACGTAGTAGCTAGAAACCTATAAAGCACTTAGATTTTATTGTCATAACAATTTCTTTTCTTATATTCACAATAACTTTCACGTATTAAACAGCCTTCTCCTCAACAATTTCTCAGTCTAGAAAACAAAAAGCACGAGACAAAAGTCTCGTGCATAAAAGCTTGAGGACTAACCGCAGTTTTATAATCTAAATTTTTGGATTCTCTTCGTTGGAACTTCTTTTAGTAATAGATGATGGCGCCTGCACAGCAATTTTTCTCGGTTTTAATTCAGCAGGCATCTCTCTCTTCAACTGGATATGTAGGAGACCATCGCTCAATTCAGCCCCGATAACCTTAACGTGATCAGCCAAATGAAAGCGCCGCTCAAAAGCACGTGAAGCAATACCCCGATAAAGAAATTCTCGTCCTTCATCATTCCCAGGCACTTTCTCGCCCTTAATGGTTAATTGATTACAATGCATTTCGATATCAATTTCATCAAGAGAAAAACCAGCAACAGCCATAGAAATCCTGTAAGAATCCTCACTTAAACGCTCAATATTATAGGGAGGATAAGAAGAAAGATCTTCTGGTTGAGTTCTAGAATCAAACCAGTTTAAAAGGTGGTCAAAACCTACTGTTGAACGATAAAACGGTGAAAAATCTACTTGACGCATAATATTGCCCTCCTTCTAGAGCGACTTACAACTGACCTATATAGCTTCCAAATGGCAAGCTTTCGTATAAACAAACAATCCCATCATTGGCGATTGTAGTGCTTATCTGGGTATGAATCTTTTCTATTTCAACTCTTTTTTTCATAATTTGCATAAATTAAGTACAAAAGTGCTCTCTAATCACCACCATACACACCTCATACATCAACGAAAAAATCCCTTTTTTCTGAAAGAGTAAAATATATTACCAACAACCATAATGGTTATTAAATGCAAAATATACCAAACCCAAAATGCACCATAAAATGACAAAAAAAACCTTCATATTTAGGAGAAAAACAATATTACAAAGGAAAATTTTCAGCGTAATTTTTAATAAAAAAACTAAAATTACATGGCCAAAATTGTATTAAAGAAAACACTTAACAAATTATATAATTTTAATATAAAATCATATAATTATCTTACTTTATTAATAATTTAATTTAATTAATAATCTCTCGTTTTAAAAACAAGAAAACAAAATTCTTATTGTGCGCTTCTTTCCATTTTATACACTATTTACGTACTTTATTTGCCAGGGCTAAAAAAACGATGTCTTCTTAACACATACTATGAAGTTGTGAGAATTAACCATTTTTCTACTCATTCAAGTTATCAGGTGATTTATAGTTTTTTTATGAACAGCTTATAATATATAATGCAAAAATCTCTGACGTATGTAACAAATGGATATAACTATGAAACGAATTTTGCTTGCGGAAGATGACAATGATATGCGCCGATTCCTCGCAAAAGCATTGGAACGTGCGGGCTATGAAGTTGTTGGTTTTGATAATGGTGCCAGCGCATATGAATGTTTACAAGAAGAGCCATTTTCTCTCCTTTTGACTGATATCGTGATGCCAGAAATGGATGGGATTGAGCTAGCACGTCGTGCTACAGAAATTGATCCTGATTTACGCGTTATGTTCATTACGGGGTTTGCAGCGGTCGCGCTAAATTCAAGCAATTCTGCTCCTCCTGATGCAAAAATACTTTCTAAGCCATTTCATCTACGTGAATTAGTTCATGAAGTTGAAAAAATGCTTTTGGCTGCTTGAATGGACACTTTGTTCCTATTATTCTATCTTTAATTAAAAAATAAAACAAACATTGACGTTTGTATTCCTATGTGCTGTATGCACAAGACAATGTGGGCATGTAGCTCAGCGGGAGAGCACTACGTTGACATCGTAGGGGTCACAGGTTCGATCCCTGTCATGCCCACCATTTTATTTTATGATTCTTTATGTTCTATTTCTGATATTTTCGAAGTATAGAATGGTGCAAAGATCTAAGATTTGCGTATGCTCTTCTATGTTTTCCTTAAATTATTCCAAGAAAACAAAATAACTACCCATTGGAAAACTTACTAAGAGTTATAAGAGAAATTCTAATTATCACTAGCGTTACTTAAAAATGAAAAGCCCTTCTCTACCTCATCACAATCGCAATAAAGGGGAAAAACTGGTGCACCCGACAGAATTCGAATCTGTGACCTCTGCCTTCGGAGGGCAGCGCTCTATCCAGCTGAGCTACGGGTGCTTACGATCATTTACCAACTGCTGTACGTAACTTCTAACTGATCATGCCTTCAGCTTCAATGAAGAATTACTGTTCTCACTCGAAATTATAAAAAGAATAGCTATTATTTAATTTTTTATGCTATCGGAAAAACCATGATGTTTTTCCCTAAGCAAACTACCTCTTATGTAAAACTGTTCTCTTTTAATTAAATGACCTTTATGTTCGCTTTTTAAACCTAAAAATAAGTTGTGTATATTAGGATAGTTTTTAATGAATTTATCACCCAATCGCTTTCACTTTATTTCCGCTGAAACTGAAGAAGCCATGAAGGCCACCAACAAATTAATTTCCATTTATGGCCACTCTACTCTAGAAGAAGCCGACGTAGTTATCTCTATCGGAGGAGATGGAACAATGTTACAAACAGTGCGAAAGGTTATGAATAGCGGAAAACCTATCTATGGTATGAATCGAGGTTCAGTAGGGTTCTTGATGAATAAATTCCACGAAAATAAGTTGCCGAATCGCATTGCCGCAGCACATAAAAAGGAAATCCATCCGTTACGCATGATCGCGAATTTTGAATCCCAGGAATGTGTAGAAGCACTTGCAATTAATGAAGTGTCCCTGTTCCGTCAATCTTATCAAGCTGCTAAAGTCTGCATTAGTATCGATGGAAAAGTTCGTATGAAACAATTGAATTGTGATGGTATTCTCGTTGCAACCCCAGCAGGATCAACTGCATACAATTTATCAGCACGTGGTCCCATTTTACCGCTTATGGCTCCCCTTATGGCGCTTACACCTATCAGCCCTTTCCGTCCTCGGCATTGGTGTGGAGCACTGCTCCCTAATACAGTGGTAGTACATTTTGACATGCTTGAGGCTGACAAACGTCCTGTTAATGCTGCTGCAGATAACGTTGAAGTAAAATCTGTCCAATCAGTGACTATCTCTTCCGCTATGGAAATAAAAGTCTCCATACTTTTTGATTCTAACCATTCATGGGATGAACGCATCTTATCAGAACAATTTCGCCATTAATCATTTTGTATCACTTTCTACACATGTAGGATACGTTCCAGTTGACTTTTTCACCAATCCACCTTACCCCTTCTTGTAATGTGAAATTCTTAGCCTTACCAATATCATGACTGACGTAGTTAATATTGCAAAACAACCGATAAATAGTGTGCCCTCATCTGTGGATAATTTTAATAATTTAGGTCTTTCTCCAAAAACGATAAAAGCGGTTCAATCCGCGGGGTATACGAGTCCAACCCCGATTCAAAGTGAGACAATTCCTCATGTGCTTCAACGCAAAGATATTCTGGGAATTGCTCAAACAGGTACCGGGAAAACAGCATCTTTCGTCTTACCAATGCTCACATTACTCGAGAAGGGTCGTGCAAAGGCTAGGATGCCTCGTACTCTTATATTAGAACCAACACGAGAACTTGCTGCCCAAGTTAAAGAAAACTTTGACAAATATGGTGTAAACCACCGTCTAAATGTTTCTCTTTTGATCGGTGGGGTTTCCTTTGAGCATCAAGATTATAAATTGGAAAGAGGTGCCGATGTTCTTATAGCAACTCCAGGGCGTCTTCTTGATCATTTTGAGCGTGGTAAATTGCTCTTAATGGGCGTTGAAATACTCGTTATTGATGAAGCAGATCGTATGCTGGATATGGGGTTTATTCCGGATATTGGACGGATCTGTAAATTAACCCCTTCTAAACGTCAAACATTGTTTTTTTCTGCAACAATGACGCCAGAAATTACAAAATTGACAGAGCAATTCTTACAATCACCCGTGTGTATTGAGATTACAAAAGCATCCTCGAGTGCCCAAACGATAACGCAAAGACTCGTAAAATCTGGAAATAAAGCATGGGAAAAAAGAGCCATTTTACGAGAAATTATCCGTAGCGAAAGTGCTGAACTCAAAAATGCTATCATTTTCTGTAACCGAAAAAGAGATGTTTCTGAACTTTTTAGATCACTTGTAAAGTATAATTTCAGTGCAGGAGCGCTTCACGGTGATATGGACCAACACTCCCGCATGAATACATTAGCAAATTTCAAGGAAAATAAGCTCAAATTTCTTGTTGCTTCTGACGTTGCGGCCCGTGGACTTGATATTCCAGATGTAAGCCATGTGTTTAACTATGACGTTCCTACACATGCTGAGGACTACATTCACCGCATTGGACGTACAGGACGTGCAAAACGGACCGGTAAGGCTTTCACAATTGTTACAAAAACTGATCAAAAATATATCAATGCAATCGAAGAAATGAGCAACGAAAAAATTGAATGGCTCGATGGAGATCTCCCTACTTTAGTAGATAACGATGAAATAAAGAGCTCTTCTTCAGAAACAAAGCCTACAACGGAATCATTACAAACATCTTCAAAAAGGAAACGCACCGCCTCCTTTTCTCAAAAAGACGGAAAGGGTACAACTTCTCATACTAAAACAGCGAGCAACAAGACACCTTTCGACAATCTTGCTGAAAAAAAGAAGATCCTCCTCTTTTCGGGTTTGGTGACAACATTCCAGCATTTATGCTCATAAAAACCCATAGCTAAACTGAGAATTAGTGCTTAAAAACCAACGCACAAAGAATAAAATCTTCTCCCAATATTGCTGATTTGTTCTAAATGTTTAGTCTATTGATTACCCTCTCACGCCCTAAAAGTGGCAAGATTTTCCCCATCTCAGGACCATGCTCTCTTCCTGTTAAAGCCTGACGTAACGGCATAAACAAAGATCTTCCTTGACGCCCCGTTCTTTCCTTTAATGTAGTTGTCCAAATTTTCCAACTGTCATCATTTAAAGCTCCTTCAGGTAATAGAGCTGCAGACTGCCGCACAAACACATGATCTTCTAAAGGAACAGTACCAAAAGCTTTACTACTGTGAATAATATCCCACCATAAAACTGCGTCATTTACTTTATCAATATTACCCCTTATGGCATTCCAAAAATTCTCTGCCTTTTCTCCGTTAATACAAAGATCTTCTAGCCGATTTCTAACTTCCTCATAAGTTAAATCACGTACAAAATGACTGTTCAAAGAAACAAGATCTACAACACTGAATTTTGCGGCTGACTTTGATGTATTTTGAAGGTTAAAATGCTTCAAAAGAGACTTTTGGTCACGATAAGCTTGTACATTACTCGACGTTCCAGTTAAAACGGCAAGACATTGGATAGCTGCAGGTTCAAATCCCTCTTCCCTCAAAGAACGAATAGAAAGATCACTATTGCGTTTTGAAAGCCCTTTTCCTGAAACTGTAGTTAAAAGATTAATATGTCCTACGGTAGGAAGCTGCGCATTAAGAGCCTTTAAGATAGCAAACTGCGTCCCTGTATTTGTAATATGATCATCTCCACGAATGATATGGGTAATGCCCATATCAATATCATCAACAACAGAAGGCAATGTATAAAGGTAACTTCCATCTTCACGAATCAATATGGGATCTGAAAGAGAAGAAAGATCTACCGCCTGCTTTCCCTTTACAACATCTTCCCAGCAAACTTCTGTTCGCTTAATCTGAAACGGATTATTTTCAAAATTTGGTAAAAGAAAACGCCAATGAGGCCTACGTCCTTGATCCTCTAGTAATTTTTTATCTCCTTCTGTCAACTTTAACGCCGCACGATCATAGACAGGAGGCCGCCTACGCAAAATCTGCATTTTGCGACGTCTTTCCAATTCTTCTTCCGTTTCATAGCAAGGATAAAGAAGACCTTTCTTCTTCAATATTTCTGCAACTTCATCATATCGATGAAATCTTTCAGATTGAAAATAAATTTCATCTGGATGAATATCAAGCCACTTAAGATCAACCATGATACCATCAACATACTCTTTTTTAGAGCGCTCAAAATCCGTATCATCATAACGCAAAATAAACATTCCTTTATGCGCTTGCGCGTAAAGCCAATTGAATAATGCAACGCGAATATTGCCGATGTGAATATGGCCTGTTGGAGATGGGGCAAAACGAACTTTTATCATAAAACAATGCTCAATTTTTATCGCGGAAACGATTAGTAATTGGATAACGACGATCGCGTCCAAAGCTCTTGTAACTGATTTTAACACCAGGCGCAGATTGCCTTCTCTTATGTTCGGATACATAAAGAGAATGTTCAATCCGCTTTACTACTTCCTGTGAATAGCCACATTGAACAACATCGTCAATGCTCATGTCATCTTCTACTAGCAATTGCAAGATGTCATCTAGAATGGGATAAGGTGGTAAAAAATCTTCATCTTTTTGATTTTCTCGCAATTCTGCAGATGGTGCTTTCTTTATAATATTAGAAGGAATAACAACCCCTTCTTTTCCTAAAAAACGGTGTGAATAATTTTTATTACGCCACTCAGCTAATGCATAAACATGCATCTTGTACAGATCTTTAATAGGATTAAAACCACCATTCATATCGCCATAAAGTGTCGCATATCCAACAGCCATTTCTGACTTATTACCCGTTGTAATCACCATTGAACCTAATTTATTTGAAAGGGCCATTAAAACAGTGCCACGTACACGACTTTGAATATTTTCCTCCGTAACATCAGAAGGAAGACCTGAAAAGATAGGTGCCATTACATTTAAAAAACTCTCAACAGGCTGAACAATTGATATTACTTCGTAACGACAATTCAAAAGACGCGCACAATCTTCAGCGTCCTGCAATGATTCTTGAGAGGTGTAATGATAAGGCATCATTACTGCACAAACCCTGTCGGCTCCAAGAGCATCAACTGCCATTGTCGCACAAAGCGCTGAATCAATGCCTCCCGAAAGACCAAGAAGAACATCTTTAAAGCCATTTTTGTTAACATAATCCCCTAGCCCTAAAATACAGGCGTGATAATCAGCACAAATCCCGCTTAAAAGTTCTTCTTTTGGTCCCAAAATACACTGCCATCCAACAGATTTTTTTTGCCAATGAGTTAATGCAACATGGCTTTCAAAGTGTTTCATCTGAAATGCTATTGCCCCTTGCCCATCCAATGCAAAAGAGCCCCCATCAAAAACAAGCTCATCCTGACCACCAACTTGATTAGCGTAAATAATTGGTACAGCAGATCGAATAGCTTGCTCACAAACAATACTGATACGTTCCAACGTTTTATGACGACGATAAGGAGAGGCATTAGAAACGAGAATGATCTCAGCCCCCTTCTTTCTAAGATCTTCACAAATAGAAGGATTATTCCATATATCTTCGCAAATCACAATGCCTAACACCACTCCACGGTAAACAATAGGTTCAAGACATGGACCAGGAGAAAATACGCGTTTCTCATCAAACTCAGCGTAATTTGGCAAATCAAATTTCAAATACTCAGCAATAACCTTCCCATCATCAAGAAACATGACACCATTATAAACAGCTTTACCGTTGCTTATTGGAGTACCAATAACAATGCCTGGCCCATCCTTTGTAACTTCTGCTAATTTTTTAACTGCATTTTCACAAGATTTCACAAAAGAAGGCTTAAGTGCAAGATCTTCTGGTGAATACGCACTTACAAAAAGCTCAGTTAATAGCATGAGATCAGCATTTTTCTCTTGTGCTTCCTGATAAGCCATTTTTGCAAGAGACAAATTTCCCTCAATATCACCCATGACAGGATTTAACTGAGCAACAACAATCCGAAAATCATCTTTTATGAACTTTTGTATCACCATAACCAGTCTATCGTAGCATAAATTTTATTTTGATAATCTAACATTTTTCAAAGAAATCAATGAATGACAAAATAAAAACTCTACATACAGTCTTATTAGCTGTTCTCTTCATTGTTCAATGAGTGAGGACTATAATTGACAATCTTAAGAAATCACCAAAATACGCATATACGGTGTCCATGTCTTCAGTTAAATTACAAGGTCTGCAATTTTAATATAAACACCATCCTTGTAAATCACTTCCCCTTAATATATTCAAAAAACTCTTATTTTTTAGAAAAACCATAATTACAACAATATCGTACAATCACAAGCTTAGAATACGCGCACTAAGACAAAAAATTGAAACCATCCCTGTTTCAATCCTTTACCACCCCAAGATACTCTATAATCCGTCTTTATATCGGCTACAGCGAGCAAAACTCACTAAAACATAAAATGAGTTCATTTCTAAAAGCCATCAAAGAATCGAATAATAGCTAAATTTATAAACCACTGACAGTAGCCTTCCTACTCTTTCTGAATATGTTCTGAAACACCAGGGCACTTAGTGCAAAAATACACAATAGACAAGATACCTTAATAACTACCGTACACCTCTCAACAAATACATGATCCTTTAATAACAACAACTGTTAGATTACACATTTCACTAGTAAAAACCAGGATGAAGTATTTATATCTGCCTTTTTCGATATTCACTCACAAAAAACTGAAAGTTGTACCCAATCCACTAGGCTACTTTTCTTAAAATCCCCACCACTTACCATTACACTCACCATCCATGCCCCTATTGTAAACACTTCTTACTTACCACGAGCTTTTACTATTTTTATAACCTTTTTCCATTTTCATATACATAACTCGGTTCATACATTGTCACTAATTCTTCTGCCGCAGTTGGATGCAGTGCCATAGTAGCATCAAAAACATCTTTTGTTAGTTTTCCTTTAAGAGACACTGCTATAAGCTGCACCATCTCACTGGCGCCCTCCCCTAAAATATGTGCACCAACGACAACACGACTTTCACCATCAACAACGAGTTTCATAAAAGTTTTTTCGGAAATTCCTGAAAGAGTATTTCGCATGGGACGAAATAATGTACGGTAAATTTCAACACGCTTATACAGGCCTACAGAATCTTCTTCTGAAATACCGACCGTTCCAATCTCTGGCTGCGAAAAAACAGACGTCGGAATTAAATCATAATCAGGTACTGTTGGAATATCTTTAAACACGTTTTTAACAAAGCACATTGCCTCGTGGATGGCCACAGGTGTTAATTGAGCATTCCCTGTTACATCTCCAACTGCCCAAATATGTGGCACATTTGTCATCATCTTTTCATCAACAATGATCGCACCAGAATTATTAAGCTTAACCCCTACATCTTCAAGTCCTAAGCCCATCGTATTAGGTACACGCCCCGCAGCCCAAACAGCTTGATCAGCACTTAAAATTTGTCCATTCGACAAAGTAATATCATAGTGCTTATTATTAACCTCTACTCGAGAAGGTATTTCTCCATAAATAATGGAAATTCCCTTTTCAATCATTACATCACTGAGAATCTTTCTCAAATCGTAATCAAAACCACGAAGAATAAGGTCACCACGATGAATCAATGTGGTATTGACTCCTAATGCGTGAAAGATACCAGCAAACTCAACACCAATGTAACCACCTCCAACAATTATTATTGATTCTGGTAATTTTTTAAGATCAAAGATTTCGTTAGAAGTAAGAAATAAATCACCTCCTACCACCATAGGAGGAGTAACTCTTGCTCCTGTTGCAATTAAAATCTCTTTTGCCCTCAGCCGCTCACCTGTTTTAGAAAGTTCCAACATATGATCGTCTATGAAGGTAGCACGGCTCTCATAAATATGAACATTGTTACTTCTCAGTGTATTACGATAGAGGCCTTCTAATCTTGATATTTCTTTATCTTTGTTTGCAATCAATTTCTGCAAATCAAAAATTGGATTTGTACATTGCCACCCAAAACCAGTACTTTCACTAAAAGCCCGTGCATACTGCGACGCATAAACAAAAAGCTTTTTAGGGATACAACCACGGATAACACAAGTACCACCCACACGGTGTTCTTCTGCTATAGCAACACGCTTACCAAGTGCTCCAGCAAGGCGAGCAGCACGCACCCCACCAGAACCACCTCCAACAACAAACAAATCAAAATCAAAAGACGTCATAGACCTCTCCCTCCTATAAAGCTCAACCCGCACAAGCTGCAGTCATTTACTCACCCCAAAAAGTTTCTATATCCTAAGAAAAACTCTACCCATATAGGCAGAGACGCTCATTTTTTTAAATCTTAGCGAAGCTTGCCTCATTCAATAAAAATAGCCAATTGTTAATGTTATCTCACCCGTAACATAATTGACAAAACTACTTCAAACTTTTTGAAGGAAAAGATTTTTTAGGATCCGCTAACTTGTTTAAACGAACTGTCTTAGCCATATCATTCTCAACATTTTTCACAAGATCTTCCATAAGAGAAGAACTCCATTCGTTAAATACGGCATAAGAGTCACGCGCAATGTTAGGAACCTCTGTTAGAAATTTTTTACCAACATCAGAACTATAAAATACTGTAATCTTATCAAGTTCCTCTAAACTAAAGTACTTTGTGTACACATAAGCAATTGCTTTTTCTAAATCAGCACGCCGCTTGGCCAAAGCAAGCGCATTTTTATCAACAATATCAGAAATAACCGCTTCCAAATTTGGATCACTACTCACTAATTCATTCTTAAGATCTCGCGCAGCTGTTGGCAAAAAACTATCAAACTGATCAGTTGCGTGTATCACCTTTATCATTTTTTTAGCAGCTTCTAAATGCTGTTCACTGACATTTTGCGCATAAGATACCCCGATATTTACAGCTAAAAAGGTAACTAAACAGAACAGTGCAACAACGCGCTGAAAAGAAGATATATTTTTCATCCAATAATTACTCCGTAGTTATTGTAACCTGCATTGGTTACTATAATTGAAATTTTTAATAATGCTTTGATTCTGAAACTTGAACATCACCTGTTGCCATCGCTATGATTGAACGTGATGCTACCCCCAAAAAAAGTCCATGTTCAACAACACCTGGAATCTCATAAAGTGCAGCAGATAACAACTCTGGCTGTGCAATATACCCAAAAGCTACATCAAAGATAAAGAAGTTGTCATCCGTTTCAAAGGGATTGTCCCCATTCATCCGTAACGTTATCTTTCCTGAAAAACCAAAATCATCGGCTACTTTTTCAATAGCTCTACGGGTAACATTTACACCAAACTGATTAACAACAACTGGAAGTGGGAAGGCGCCAAGCTTTCTTACTAATTTTGTTTCATCGGCTATAATCAATACCGAACGAGAGGCGGAAGCAACAATCTTTTCGCGCAATAATGCCCCACCACCTCCTTTAATTAAGGCCATATGTGGATCAATTTCATCTGCTCCATCAATATCAAGGTCAAGATCAGGCATTTTTTCTAAGGTAGTAACAGGCACCCCAAACTGATGACACAACTGTTCAGAATAACGTGATGTAACCACTCCCATAACGCGTAAACCACCAGCAACACGTTCCCCAAGAAGGCGAACAAACTCATTA
Source organism: Bartonella ancashensis (assembly GCF_001281405.1). Classification (NCBI taxonomy): domain Bacteria; kingdom Pseudomonadati; phylum Pseudomonadota; class Alphaproteobacteria; order Hyphomicrobiales; family Bartonellaceae; genus Bartonella; species Bartonella ancashensis. The sequence continues at coordinate 1,153,023 of NZ_CP010401.1, forward strand.
ACTGTCGAACCAGAACCAATACCAAGCTGCATACCATCCTGAATAAACTCAAGTGCCTTTGCCGCTGCCAGTTTTTTTAATTCCTGAGCATCCATAAGTTATTTTTCCTTTTAACTTATTATCTATACATATTATGAGTTAACGGTAAAAAAAGCATTATATCGATTTAACTTATTGCAGATTCATTTATCATCATCCAATCTTAAAATACCAGAAGCGTAACACAATAATCAACGAAATCCCTTCGTAAACTTATTTACCAAGCCTGACAAAAACTGGGGTAAAATCACTTGTTCTTAAAAGCAACAACTTTGCTATAATATCAACCATATCTTTAAAACCATAAGTGAGCTAGAAAAACAATCTGTTCCTTCTTTATTCTTACCCCCCATTTTTATAATTTTGTAAAAACTTTATACCTTTTAAAAATAAAAAATGTTTCAATTGATCATAAAAACCTACTGAACATAGTTCAGATAAAATTTAAAACATGAAGACAATACACGGTGCATGATATTTGAAAAAATACCATCCAATTAAGTATATTCCTCTAAATAAAACTGAAATTTATTTTCAATATCAAGGTCTTGTAGCCAACTTCTTGTAGCATTTGAGCTATACTTTTACCACCTTAATCAATCTGAAATAGCAATGAGAATGTTTATATACCTAACTTTTCTAAATCTTGCCTATGCATGCTCCACGGTCGATGAAAACCCACAGAAGACCACATAACAACTTTATTTCTGGTTACCATAACACTCCCTCTTGATAAAAGCTGCTGAGGCGTGATCATTATTCCTGATATTTGAACACACACTCGATCATCTACCGTAGATTCTTTAATTACGACATCTACCTTTATGCATTGACTAGTTTTTCTACGTAAAATAGAAACTCTTAATCCATCTTTTGGTAGAGATGTACAAACATTATCATCACAAATAAATTGTCCGTTCAATGTTGGCCCACTTCTTGTTGGTTTAATAATTTCATCAACATCAAATAACCTCTTCCATTGAGATATGGTAAACTTGGATGCACGAGACTTATCGATATATAACGTCTTCTTATTGATAACACCCACGAGGTTCATACCATCTGATACAATCAGTTGCACAGATGAACATATTCCATAAATCAGTACACCTGCGATTATGGGGATAGCAAAAATGAATCTCAACGGTGTTTTGAAAAAAATTAAACCTGTTAAACCTAAACTTAAAAAAATTAACGCAGATGACGGTATAAATCCTGGATTAAACGTAGGAGAAATAGATGCTATCATATAGGCAATCTTAATCACAAGACCAATACCAAAACCCATAATTTGCAATGGGAACCATTCAAGCCCTAAAGTCATTGCGAGTACTGCCACTAGTCCAAAAGGCATTACTAAGATTGATACGATAGGAAGAGCCAAAACATTGCTAATTACACTAAGTGATGCCACATTAGTAAAAATGATGTGCAGCATAAATTCCACTAGCAGAACCTGCAATAAGAGAAGATGAACAAATTGAAACAACTGATAAAAAAATAAAGCGAAATACTTTAGCTCCAATAGAGGATGGTATTGTTTTTTTACATCAGAAGATCGCCTTTTAGCCCACCACTCAAAAGCAGCAATTAAAGCTGCAGTTGCTGAAAATGACATTTGAAAACTAGGACCTAATATTTCATGTGGAGAAATAGCAATAACCACCAAAGCAGCAATAGCAAAACTACGCATTGTGATGCCAGAACGGTTGCATAATATAGCAATCAACATAGTAGCAACCATCACAAAACTCCTTTGAGCCGAGACACTAGCTCCAGATAATGCTAAATAAAAAGCTGCAATTATTAATGCAGCAATAGCAGCAATTTTTTTTGTTGAATAATGAGATGAAAAAACTGGAAAAAATGCAAAAAAAACACGTATAAAAATAAAAACTATGCCACTGAGCAAAGCCATATGCAAACCTGATATTGATAAGATATGTGCCAATCCAGATGTTCTCAATGCCTCGTTGGTATTATCTGAAATACCGCCACGCTGTCCTGTTATTAAGGCAGAAGAAACCTTACCATTTTCTCCATCAATGGCTGCACTTATCCTCAGAGTCATTTCCATGCGTAGATTTTCAATTTTCTGTGAGGTCCGCGCTAATAAAGCGCCCGGTTGAAAAACAGATATCTTGATTGGTTGGCCTAAGTAAGTTCCATAAGCACCAATTCCTTTGAAATAATTATGGAAGCTAAAATCATAACCTCCTGGACGCATAGCTCCAGACAAAGCGTGAAGCCTTACCCTTCCATATAAACCATCACCCGGAGATAACTTAGATGGTAAATATTTTGCGGTTAAACGCACACGATCAGGACTATGACGTAAAATTGGCTTTTCTGTTTTCAATACATCTACAATTACATAAAATCCCCCCTTTTCTAAAGCTTCAACAGAAACAACACGTCCTGTTAATGTGGTAGAAATGTTGCTACTTAACATCGGTGTAGACATACGCCACGTCTCTATTTTTGCAAACAAAGCTCCCAGTACAATGCAACACAAAAAACAAACAATTAACCACACGCTATAATAATTGCGTGCACCATACAGCAACCCGAAAAGTAAAATAATCAGTGCAACAAATTGCTCCCAACTTGGTTCTTTGTCTAAATTGAAATAAAAAATAGCTCCTACAACGCAAAATACTAAAATCAACAAAAAAGGTAGCCCAAAAGAAATTTCTTTTCTTATGCACTCCATAAACCATTGCTGTACAAGAACAATGCCTTCTATCACACGAGAAGATAAAGAAAATTTCTTCTCATCATAGGTCGCATCCTTTGGAACATCAATGATGAGAGGAAACCCCTTTTGGGCTAAAGTTAAATTTGCATTCTCCAAAACAGATTCTGTTGATGGATTGCTTTTATCCAATATTTTCACCCTCCCGCTTTACTTAAAAGTGCGACTATTGCACACTCCATCAGCTATGCTAACATGATCACTTAATACGGTTCCACGGATAACATCTTATGGAAAGGATATTCCCATGTCTGTCATTACCCGTTTTGCACCATCGCCTACAGGTTTTCTTCACATCGGTAGTGCTCGTACCGCTCTCTTTAACTGGTTATACGCAAAACATAATAATGGAAAGATGCTTCTGCGTATTGAAGACACAGATCGAGAACGTTCAACAGATATAGCTGTTAAAGCTATCATAGATGGTCTGCATTGGATGGGAATTGATTATGACGGAGATCCTATTTCGCAATTTGAACGAGCAGAACGTCATCGTCAAGTTGCTGAGCAATTGGTAAAAAATGGTAAGGCTTATTATTGCTACGCTTCTCCCGAAGAATTAGCGCAAATGCGAGAAAATGCCCGTGCAGAAGGCCGTCCACCACGCTATGATGGACGGTGGCGTGATCGTGATATTTCCAAAGCTCCTAAGGGTGTAAGACCTGTCATTCGCATCAAAGCACCGCAAAATGGAGAAACTGTCTTACATGACCGTGTTCAGGGGAAGATCCTTTTTCCAAATAAAGATCTTGATGATTTCATTATTTTACGCTCTGATAGGACTCCAACCTATATGCATGCTGTCGTTGTTGATGATCATGATATGGGAATCACTCATATCATCCGTGGTGATGATCATCTTACAAACGCAGCTCGCCAGGCAATCATTTTCAATGCAATGGGATGGGAAATTCCTGTAATGGCGCATATTCCACTGATTCATGGTGAAAATGGTGCAAAATTATCGAAACGGCATGGCGCACTCGGTGTTGAAAACTACAGAACAATGGGATATCTTCCTGATGCTCTACGCAACTATCTTGTTCGCCTCGGCTGGAGCCATGGCAATGATGAAATCATCTCAACTGAAGATATGATTTCTTGGTTTGATATTGATGACATCAATAAAGGTCCTGCCCGATTTGATTTCAAAAAACTTGATGCCGTTAATGGGCACTACATACGTGTGAGTGATAATCAAAATCTTTTTGATTATAGTTTGGGTATTTTACCTGAAATTGAAGGTGGTATAGAAATAATAAATAAACTTAACACAGAACGGTGTGCTCAATTTTTGGCTGCAATACCATACGTAAAAGAACGTTCAAAAACACTTCTTGAGCTCATTGACGGTACGTCTTTTATTTTTGCAGAACGACCATTACAACTTGATGAAAAAGCAAAAAAACTATTAAATGGAGATGGATGGATTATCTTACGAGAAATTTACCCCATTCTTGAGGCGTGCCCTGACTGGACCACAGAGGTCTTAAATGAAACTTTGCGCTGTTACGCACAAAAGAAAGAACTTAAACTCGGAGAAGTTGCCCAACCTCTTAGAGCTGCGCTCACTGGGCGTACAACATCGCCAGGTGTCTTTGATATTCTTGTTTTATTAGGAAAAACTGAATCTCTTAATCGCATAAATGATCAAATAGATGCAAAAAAAATCTACGCTATCTAATGAGGTTATTTGAAGTACAAGTTCTTTAACAAGAATTAAAATGTGTCTTTACTTCAATAATAACAATTAATGATTGAAGTATATAATATCTAAAACTGATAAAAGATTATCCTTCAATTGCATGCGCTTATTTTCATAGCAAATTTACTTTACGTATAACTAAAAAATGTTTTGATTATATAGCTTCCTATCTGGTAGAACCTGGATATGAAAGATAAGGGAACCGAAAGGAAGACTGAATGCCTGAGAATAGAGTATGCGTTATCATAAATGATAAAAAAATAGACCTACCAGTGCGTAAAGGAACTATCGGTCCTGATGTTATTGAAATTGCATCCCTTCACAAAGAAACAAACATTTTTACCTACGATCCTGGTTTTACCTCAACAGCCTCTTGTGAATCAAAAATTACTTATATCGATGGAGATGAAGGGATATTGCTGTATCATGGCTATTCCATTGATCAACTAGCTGAAAATGGTGATTTCCTTGAAACATGTTACCTCTTGCTTTACGGTGAGCTACCAAATAGACAAGAAAAAATAGATTTCGATCGCCGTATTATGCAGCACACAATGGTGCATGAACAATTTGCACGATTTTTTCATGGTTTTCGTCGTGATTCCCATCCTATGGCTGTTATGGTTGCCTGCCTTGGTGCAATGTCTGCATTTTACCACGACTCTATTGACATTACGGATTCTCAACAACGAATGATTGCCTCTGTCCGCCTTATTGCAAAGGTTCCAACTCTTGCTGCGATGGCATATAAATACAGCATCGGACAACCCTTTGTATATCCACGTAATGACCTTGGCTATGCAGCTAATTTTCTTCATATGTGTTTCTCTGTTCCTTGCGAAGAATATGTTGTAAATCCTGTTCTTTCTCAAGCTATGGATCGAATATTTACTCTTCACGCAGACCATGAACAAAATGCATCAACATCAACAGTGCGTCTCGCGGGATCATCAGGGGCTAATCCATTCGCCTGCATTGCAGCAGGTGTTGCATGTCTTTGGGGACCAGCCCATGGTGGTGCAAATGAAGCATGCCTAAAAATGCTGCAGGAAATCGGTTCTATTAAAAAAATTCCTGAATTCATTGCGCGTGCAAAAGATAAAAATGATCCTTTTCGCCTCATGGGATTTGGTCATCGAGTTTATAAAAATTATGATCCACGTGCAAAGCTTATGCAAAAAACCTGTCATGAGGTTTTAAAAGAATTAAATATTCAAAATGATCCACTCTTTGATATCGCTATGGAGCTTGAACACATTGCTCTCAATGATGAATATTTTATTGAAAAGAAACTCTATCCTAATATTGATTTTTATTCTGGTATTACATTGAGGGCCATGGGTTTCCCTACTGAAATGTTTACTGTTCTTTTCGCATTAGCGCGTAGTGTTGGCTGGGTTGCTCAGTGGAAAGAAATGATTGAAGATCCAGCGCAAAAAATCGGTAGACCACGCCAACTTTATATGGGTCACGTTAAACGAAATTACGTTACTATGGATAATCGTATAGATTCAAAACAATAAAATCAATGTTGTTTTGATTCAACGGGGCTTTGTTGATTAATTATCCCTTTAATTATTAAAATATTGACATGCTTAGAACATCACAATTCAATATCATTCATTACAAATTTACACAGATGAAACGACGACTACAAATGTCTTTGATAAATTGTTTACACTATGAGCTACATGACACTAATTCATGACCCATCATGGCTGTATCCAAAAAGGAATCTACGTATTATTTCGTTTTTTCGGTAAAAATCACTGATCTCAAGAGCATGATAATGTGGTAGCTTCCTGTGTACCCAACTAGGAGAACATAATGAAACTATTTGCAGTAACCCTTGCAGCAAGCATGGTGCTATTTTCTCAACAAGCTAATGCAAAAACACTAAGAATTGCAAGTGAAGGCGCTTACCCTCCTTTCAACTACATGGACTCAAATAACAAACTACACGGATTCGATATTGACATAGCCTACGCACTTTGCGAAAAAATGAAAGTTGAATGTATTATCACTGCCCAAAATTTTGATGGAATAATCCCAGGCCTTCTTGCTAAAAAGTATGATGCCATCGTTGCATCACTATCTCCCACAAAAGAGAGACTTAAAAAAATAAGTTTTACAGATGCCTATTATAGCACAGAAACGGCTGTTATCGTTTCTAAGGACTCTCAGATAAATGAAATTTCAGTGGAAGCATTTAAGGAAAAAAATATTGGTGTACAATCAAATACGGTACAGGCAACATATGCAGAAGATAATTATGCACCTCAAGGGGTAAATGTAAAAATTTATCCCACCACAATAGAAGCCAATCGTGATCTTCTAAATCATCGCCTTGATGTTATCCTCATTGATAAATTGCAAATATTGAATTGGCTTGCAAATGATGGCAAAGAATGTTGTGAACTTTTGGGAACTATCAAATCTTCAAAGTTCCCTGTCGCAATTGGCCTGCGTAAAAATAATGAAGACCTAAAAAATGCCTTTAATGAAGCTATACAAGAGATTCGTATTGATGGGACATACGATAAAATTATGAAAAAATATTTCGATTTTGATATTTATTAAAGCAAGCTGAAGCGTAAATAAAAAAAACCTACATCTCTGATGAGGACATACTTAAGTTTTTGTTAGGATTTTATAGATGATTGAAAATTTGGCGCTACTGTCTTTCGGTAATGGGGGATGGGGTGCGGTGATGCTGTTGAGTGCAGGTGTAACATTATCATTATCCGTATGTTGTGCACTTTTAGGGTTCCCGTTAGGGCTCATAGGTGCAATGATGATTCAATCAAACATCAAAACTGCACGGGTTATAGCTACCATTTTTTCGGTGATATTTCGTGCATTACCAGAACTTTTGATTTTGTTTCTTGTATATCATGGTTTGCAAAATATTATTCAAATGACGCTTGACTACTTTAATATTGAAATCATTGTAAGTATCAATGCTTTTGTTTCTGGTGTTTTAGCACTTAGCATGGTTTTTGCAGCCTTTTCATGTGATGTTTGGATCGGAGCATTCAAAGTTGTTGATAAAGGACAGTATGAAGCAGCTCAAGCCCTGGGATTCTCGCGTTCAATTACATTTTTTCAGATTATTTTTCCTCAACTGATTCGCAATGCTTTACCAGGGCTTTCTAATAATTGGCTTATGCTACTCAAGGATACATCTCTTGTCTCAACAATTTCTCTCGTTGACCTCATGCGACAAGCAAATTTAGCAGCTGCAACAACTAATAAACCTATATTTTTTTATCTCATAGCCTGCATATTCTATCTATCATTTTCAGCAATTTCTTCTGCTATTTTTCGATATTTAGAAAAGAATACTCAAATAAGCTATAAAAGGGTTCTAGCTTAATGACCCCTGCATGGCTTTACTCTCTTTTCAGTTCTGATCTCCTTAATCAACACGGCCCTCAGCTGATTAAGGGGTTTATTGTCACAATTGAGCTTGTATTTATTTCCTTTTTTTCTGGACTTTTTTTTAGTATGTTTGTCACTTTTTCATATTTGTCAAATAAAAAACCCTTACGTTATTTAGCACAAGCCTATATCTACTTTTTTCGTAGCTCTCCTTTATTAGTGCAGCTTTTTCTCTTTTACTACGGCCTCGGATCAATGAAAGGATTTTGGGAAAAAATTGATTTATGGTGGTTTTTTCAAAACGCGTGGTATTGTTGTCTTTTCATTTTTTCACTCAATTCTGCTGCTTATCAAGCAAAAATATTTACTGGAAGTTTTTCATCAATAAAAGTTGAACAATATGAAGCAGCAAAGGCTTTAGGTCTGCGCAATTCTACGATATTTTTAAAAATTATTTTACCACAAGCAATAGTTATAGCTTTACGCCCTTTAGGAAATGAATTTATCTTGATACTTAAATCTAGTGCCATTGCTTCACTTTTGACAATTTATGATTTAATGGGAATTGCCAAATTAATTTACGCACGTACATTCGATTTTCAAGTTTACATTTGGATCTCTATTATTTACCTCTCCATCGTAGGGCTAATTCATTGTTTTATCACTGCTATTGAACATTATCTCACGCGACACTTGCGGTAAACAAAAATAGCCTAAAAAGATTTTATTAATACCGAAATAATAAGGTTATGGAGTTTTTATCGTTTTTATTCGACATTCCCACAAATAGCACAACAACTTCTCAATACCACATAATATAAATTTGGATGCTGAAGCTGCCAAGTGCATTAGTGAATTTCTTGTGCAAAGTTGTAAGAAGAAGATCTTTTCTAAGAAATAAAAAAATCATCAAAAACACAATAACTGATATTTTTCATACTAATCCTTCCTCTCAGTGATTTTACGATTTTTTCATAAAAATTAAGAGCTAGTATCACTACGCGGATAATCTTTGGTATTCCGCTTTTTTCGAAAAAGATCCATAATTACTTGAGATGCTCGAATCCCTGGTGGTATCTCAACTTCCATCTTTTCTTTTACTATATCAAAAGAACTAAGTTGCAGCTGTCGCAATGAAGAATTATATAAAAGCTGCTCAATTTGTCTTGCCAACATACCTGGTCGCAAAAATTCATTCAAATACTCAGGAACAATTGGCTTATCTAAGATAATATTTGGAAGAGCAGCACTCCACAGCATCAATTTCGGAAAAATAAATAATTTGGAAAAAAGATCTAACTTATAGCAAAGAACCATTGGAATTTTTGCTAACGCTAGTTCAAGTGATACTGTACCGAGTGCCGCAAGTGCAACATCAGACTCTGAAAAAGCACACCATTTTGCATTTTCACCAACAACAACATCAATTTTATCCTCCCAATTTTGTACAAAGGAATGAATATCATCTACCAAATGTGGTAAAGTTGGTAGAATAATGCGTAAATGAGGAACACGCTGCCTTAATATTTTTATTACCTTTTCAAAAATAGGCATCAAATGACGAACTTCTGAGCGGCGAGATCCTGGTAAAATGACCATTGTAAAAGAAAAATCTTTCTTAGTTGTTGAATTTTTCCTTTTTGATTGGATTTTTAAAAGCGGAGCATAACTTGAGAGACGATGTCCTACATAAGTAGTAGGCGGCCCACCTAAGTTTTTCATTATCTCTTCCTCGAAGGGAAAAACTGCTAAAACATGGTCAACAAATTTGCACATAGCCCTGGCGCGATCCGGACGCCATGCCCACACAGTTGGCGCAACATACTGAATAATAGGGATAGAAGGAGCCAAAATTCGCACCCTTTTAGCAACACGATGTGCAAAATCAGGATTATCTATAATAATTAAACAATGAGGATTCTCTCGTGCAATAAACCTGGACAAACTCCGAATATGCATCAACAAAATCGGCAATCTTTTTAATACTGCACCAAGGCCTATCAAAGAAATCTCACTGGAATTAAAAACACTCTTTAAGCCTAAACCCTCTAAGTGCCTTCCTCCAACACCAATTAAACGGATATTGCATGCTTCTTGAGAAGATAAAGAAGAAATCAAATCAGCTCCAAGCAAATCACCTGACTCTTCTCCTGCAATAACAGCAATTTTTAAAGAAAATTTACCCATTATCAGATATTTCAAATGTTTCTATAAATAATTTACTCTTATTGGCCTCTGCTACCGTCTCTCTAAGAGATAATATTAGACTCTTATTTGCTTCCACTGCAATGCCAGATAATCCGCTTTTTGCAGCATTAATGATTGTTCTAGGGCCAATTGATGGCAAATCAAAGCGGTAATCTTGTTGTGGTTTAACACACTTAACAAGGATTCCTCCTTGAAGTGCTACTTTTCCACTTTTCTTCATTTCATAAATCTGATGTAGCATAGCATCCGTCCCTTCAGCTCCCTCTAGTGCGGCTACTTTACCGTCAATAACCACGGCAGCTTGCCCAATATCTAATCGACCTAAAGACTTAGCGGCTGAAACTGCCAATAAAATATCAGACTTTTCTTTCTGACTGGCACGTCGCAATGTTAAATCAAATTCTGGTGGCGCTAATAAATCTGGTACAATTTCATGAGCACCAACAACACAAAAACCGTATGATTCAACAATTTGTACAAAAGTTTTTAATAGCGCGTCATCCCCTTTCTTCAATACTTTTAAAAGTTTAGGTAAGATAGACAAAGTTATCCAATCAAATCGCAACTGAAAAAGAGCGGGACGCCTTTTAACACCTCCCGCTAAAACAACATTACAAATTTCTTTCTCTTTTAAAACCTTCAACAATCGCGCTAATTCTACGATCGATAATTCACAGTGCTCATAAGCATAAAGCACAGGTTCTACTTCTCCACGCAAAAGAATGATAAAAGGATCACTTCCACGTTGTTCAAGAGCTTTAGCAACAGCTATAGGCAACACACCACTTCCTGCTATGATAGCAGTCCGACCAGAAAAATGATCCTTATGACAAAGAAGAGACATCCTTAGTCCTGATTTAAGAGCATCATATCACTTTCAAATTTAGGTGTGCAGTAAAAACGTCTTCCTTTTTCCTTAATGAAATTCAAAACATCAATCACAGATTGAGAAGTAGAATGAGAAGAAAAAACATCATTTACGCGCTCTTTCAGCGGCTTACTGCGATCAAACAGCATATTTACTGCATGACGCAGTGCGTGGATTTCTTTTCGCTCAAGACCAGAACGTTTCATACCAATGATATTTAACCCAGCAAGTTTAGCTTGCACACCAACAGCCGTTCCGTAGGGAATTAAATCACCAACTAGTGCAGAAACACCACCAATAAACGCATGATGCCCGATACGAACAAACTGATGTACAGCAGAACCACCACCAATAATGACATGATCACCAACTGTAACATGACCACCAATCATCGCATTGTTTGCAAATGTTACATGATCACCTACATGACAATCATGGGCAACATGAGCATAAGAAAAAAATTGACAATTATCACCAACAACGGTCGTCCCTATACTTGAATCAGAGCCTCTATGCATTGTAACACCCTCACGGATGATACAATTTTTACCAATGGAAAGAGTTGTACGCCCTCCTTTATGTTTGTTATTCTGTGGAGATGCTCCTAAAACTGCATGGGGAAACACCGTACTATGTGCACCCAACACCGTCTCTCCCATAATAACAACATGGCTCATTAAACGACATCCATTCCCGATAACAGCCTCTGGCCCAATATGGCAAAAAGGGCCTATCAATACGTCTTCACCAAGCTGTGCTCCTTTTTCCACATAAGCAGTTGGATGAATTTTCGTATCAGACATTTCTAAAATCCTACTGCTTTTTTTGATTCAACAATCATTGCAGATACTTCAGCTTCAGAGACACGTATACCCTCTACCTCTGCAACACACAGAAAACGCCTAATACCAGATCGTTTTTTTAATAGCTGAACATGAATCTTCAATTGATCGCCGGGTATAACAGGTTTACGAAACTTGGCACTGTCAACAGTCATGAGATAGACCAAACCTACTTTCTGGTTACTCAAATTTAAAAGTGAAATAGCCCCTGCCGTTTGTGCCATAGCCTCTAAAATCAAAACTCCAGGCATAACAGGCTCTCCAGGAAAATGCCCCATAAAATGAGGTTCGTTAATTGTTACATTCTTGATACCTGTCGCCTTCTGATCACCATCAATTTCGATGATACGATCGATCAACAAAAATGGATAACGATGCGGCAATATTGATAATAATCGAGTAATATCCGCAGATTCTAGGCTCTCTACTCTTCCTACGCTAACCATACTATTTTTTTCCTCTTTTATGGCCAATATTACGCAACGCTGCTACCTCACGGAACCACTTTTTAAACGGTTGAGCTGGACTACCTCCCCATTTTTCGCCATCAGGAATATCGTTCATAACACCACTACCAGCAGCGATCTGAACATCTTCGCCTATTGTAACATGATCTACAACCCCAACACTCCCACCAAGTCGAGACATATCACCTATAGATGTACTACCAGCAATGCCGCATTGAGCAGCAATAAGACAATAACGACCAATTTTTACATTATGAGCAATTTGCACAAGGTTATCGATTTTACTACCCTCACCAATGATAGTATCTCCAAAAGCTCCACGATCAATTGTTGTATTAGCTCCAATTTCTACACCGTCCTGAATAATCACACGGCCAAGCTGTGGAACTTTTTCAATCCCAGAAGAACCACGGACATAACCAAATCCATCTTGCCCAATACACACACCGGGATAAAGCTTAACTTTATCACCTATCAGAGAGTACTGAACCGTTACTTTAGGGGCAATATAACACTCCCGCCCAATGCGACAATTTTCACCAATAACAGCTGTTGATGCGATGAGAGTACCTGCACCAATTTCAACATTTTTACCAATGACTGCTCCTACTTCAATACACGCACCATCTTCAATCTTAGCACTCGGATGAATATACGCGTATGGTGAAATTTCCTTTTGGCCAAACCAGGGAACCGGCTGAACAGAATCAGGAAATAAAATACGTCCTATTCGAGCAAAATCACGTTGTGGAGTAGATGTCACGAGAACCGCAATAGACCTTGGAACCTTCATAACAACATCGCTCGTACAAAAAACGGCAACCGCAGCACTACCTAATAAAGCATCAGAAAATTTCAAATTCTCTATAAAAACCAAAGAACCTTCTCGGGCATCTTCAACAGAGGAAAGAGTGCTTATGACTATGTTCGAAAACTCAGGATTCAAAAGCTTTGCACCAGTTAATTCCGCAGCATCAGCAACAGTCAATCGCCGAGACGGCATAAAAAAAATGTATCCGCCATAAAAACACTTCATCTCCCAGCTTAGTATACCTTTTCCAGACGCTCTATTCTTTTCAAGGACTAAAATTTGGTGGAAATACCAAAATTTAAATTCTGCACATAATCACCCTTTTGCTTAGTTATTGGCCAAGCATAATCGACACGAAGAGGGCCAAATGGCGACTCCCACATCAAACTAACACCAGCAGACGTACGCCACGCACTCTTGGTGTCCGTGACTGGCTTTTCATCTTTAAGGACAGAGCTATAATGATTACCATAAAGAGTTGCAGCATCTGCAAACACTGCACCACGAAAGCCTAAGCTATCAGGAACAAGAGGTATAGGAAACTGCACTTCAGCTGTTGCGTTAGCATACGTTGTTCCTCCTAAAAAATACACCTCTCCCTTATTGGAAACCTGACGTGGACCTATCCCATTGTGCCTGAACCCCCTAATCATATCAGTACCACTTTTAAACATATCAAAAATGCGAACTCCCTCCTTGGAAGTCCCATGAATATAACCAGCACCGAAAGAAAGAAGACCAACAAGATCCATTTTATCAGAAAGTGTCTTGTACATCATCGCTTTGGTAGTTGTTTTTAAAAACCGTGCACTCCCACCTAAACCCGCATATTCCTGAAGAGCACGAAGATATAAACCATCATGCGGATTTTTCATATCATCAATAGAGTTGTAAGTAAGCCCATAGATAATTGACGAACGTTTCCAGGGACTCTGCTTTGCAGCCTGAACAATAGCACCAGAATATTTATCATATAGCTCTTCTATGACTTTCTCATTATTCAAATCATAGCTACCGCCAAAATCATACTCTTCTTGCACATAGGAATATGCCACACTAGCAGATAACTGCTCATTGATCGACATACCAAATCGAAGCGATCCCCCCGTTTGACGCACATCATATGCTTTATCGGCACGATAAGTGCTACGAAAAATATCCACTCCAGCAGACAAACGGTAACCCAAAAAATAAGGCTCTACAAAAGACAAATTATAATTACGAGACTTTTCTTGGCCAGCTCCCAATCCTAAACGGACATATTGGCCATGCCCTTTCAGATTACGCTCAGTTACAGAAGCTTCAAGTGACATACCAGGACTGTTACCACCTGTCGTATAACCTCCGGAAAGGGAAAGATCCCCTGTTGGAGTTTCAACTACATTGACAAGCAACATCACTTGATCAGATTCATCAGTTGGTACCATAGAAATATCAACAGATCTAAAGAAACCTAAATTCTCTAATCGACGCTTTGCCCGTTGTACAAGTGTCTGATTATAAGCATCTCCTTCATTCAAATCAATTTCACGACGAATAACATAATCACGAGTCTTTTCATTACCACGTATATCAATTCTCTGAACATAAACCCGAGACCCTTGCTCAATGTTATAATGTACAGAAATCGTTTTATTCTTGAAATCACGATTACTTCGTGGATCTACTCGAGCAAATGCATATCCAGAATCAGCAACCTTATTGTTAATAATTGCAACAGACCTTTCAATATCTTCTGCACTATAAATATCGCCTGAACGAGTTCTAAGTGCTGCCTTTATAGACTGAGTATCAACTCCACTGATATCACTCTCAACACTTACATTACCAATCTTATAACGCGCACCTTCGTCAAGAATAAAATGAATTCTATAACTATTACTCACGTTATCAAAAAATACTTTAGACGAAACAATGCGAAAATCTGCATAACCGTGATTATAATAAAAACGACGAAGCGCCTCTTCATCCGCAGCTAATCTTTCTGGGCTATAAATATCACCTCGTGTTAATAAAGATAATATTCCCGAAGGTTTCGTTGAAATAACGTCACGCAAACGACGATTTCCAAATACACTGTTTCCTTCAAAGGTAATGTCTGAAATCTTTGTTTTAGCTCCCTCTGTAACGTTGAAAACTATATTCACACGCCCCTTACCCAAACTGACAGTCCGAGCCGTAATAGAAACATTATTACGACCAACCATGCGGTAAGATTCTTTGAGGACTCTGATATCCGCTGATAACTTAGCAGGACTAAAAGCTGTATTTGGCTTCAGAGAAGTAAACCGCTTAAGATCAGCTTCCTTGAGTGCTCTATTTCCTTGAAATAGTACCTCATTGACCATCTCGTACTCTTTGACAACTACAACCAGTTTATTGCCGTTCTGGTTTATTTTAACATCATAAAATAACCCTAAATCAAAAAGACGTTTCACGGCGGCATCAATATCACCACTCCCAACATCTTTGCCAGATTTGATATTCACCCTATCCCGAATCATCTGAGAATCGACAAGCTTATTACCACGAACTTCAATATCATGAACAACGGATGCTTGTGCCCTTTCAACGCTTGAAACTGACATAACTGCCATTGCTGAAGAAAACATAAACGCGGTCAACACAGTCATCGATACTGTATTAAAAAATCTTGAACTTGTAGCCATTGGCACCTTCACCCTAACCCCTAATAAACATTAAAAAATTTTCTTTACTTGATAAATAAAGGCTTTCTAGATAAAATCTATAACAGCACAGCACCCTGACTAATATAGAAGAAAGCTTTCTAATTTTCATCTTTTCCTACTATTACCCGGTTCGCGTAGTTTCACTATTAGCTAACTTATAGCATTTTTGCTATCACTTAATTAACTCAACCAACAAAAATAATCATTGAAGAACACAAAAACCACAAAGGTAAAAACCGTAAAGATACCTACCCGGAAAAGCACTTCCTGAATTTTGGCGGGCACCGATCGTCCAATAACGGCTTCAATCGTATAAAATAATAAACGCCCACCATCAAGTGGCAAGATTGGAAAAAGATTAATAAGAGCAATGTTAACCGAAAGAAAAGCAGAAAAATTGAGTAATGAGATAAATCCTGTCTCGCTTATTTTCCAAGCAACTGTAGCGACCTTTGAGGGACCACTTAATTGGCAAAAATCTCCTCCTCCACTCATCAAGCGACCAATAAAAAAAATCGTCTGAGTGACAATAAACGTCGTACGTCTCAACGCTTCCCTTACCGCTTCTCCAGCACTATAGTAAACTTTTTTTACATAAGCTTGATTTAAACGCACGGAATTTTCTGGATCGATTGGTGCCCCCACTCCAATCATAAAAAACTGAATCTTGTTACCAAATCCATCATCTTGCTCTGTTACTTTGGGCACGATCACAGTTTTAAATATTCTTCCCACACGCTCCATTGTAAATTCTATAGAGTTTTCACCATGAGAAGCCACATAAATTGCTAAATCCTCAAAGCTTTTAACTTTTTGACCGTTTATTTCAATAAAACGATCTCCTAATAGCAAACCAGCCTGAGAAGCAGGAGAATCTTTCACTAAAGAACCAACAACAGGCTCAACAGTCATACTCCCTGAATAAAAGAAAAAAAATGCTAAAACAATAATACCAAAAAGAACATTAAATAAAGGACCAGCAAACACAGTCACTGCCCTTTTCCAAGCACGAGCGCAAGAAAATGAACCTCTAACTAGTAAAGATGCTTTCGACGAAGAAACATCCGTCTCATCTTCATCACCAACAAATCTTACATATCCTCCTAAAAAAATCCACGATAGACGCCACCGCGTGCCATATTTATCCGTATAAGACAACATCGGTGGTCCAAATCCTATAGAAAAAACCGACGCTCTAATACCACATAATCGACCAACAAGATAGTGCCCCATTTCATGCACAAAAACAACAACCATAATGGTAAAAATAACGCTAGAAATCCTCCAAAGAACATCGCTTACAGCAAACACATGATTTAAAATTTCCAAAACACACCTCTTAACTAGATCAAGTAAAATTAACTAGATCATATAAAAAACTTAAAAGGTGCGTTCATATCAAATGCAAATGCACTAACTAAATAAAGGAAAAAAGAAGCACCAACCAGCCCATCCATGCGGTCCATAAAACCACCATGTCCGGGCAATAAACAACCGGAATCCTTAACAAAAAAATACCTCTTTAACCATGATTGGCCTAAATCACTTATCTGTGAAACAATGGATAAGATCAAAGCAAGCAGTGCCACAAAAATACTCAATCGGTTCATAAATAAAAAGTAAACTGATGTACCACCAATGACCCCGATTACCGTCCCAGCAATTGCTCCTGACCATGTTTTATTAGGGGAAAATTGTGGAGCTAATTTAGGTCCACCAAATGTACGACCGGCGAAATATGCAGCAATATCTGTTCCCCACACAATTACAAATAAAAAAATGGCTACCCAAAATCCTAATGTCTCATAGCCCCTTAAAAAATGTAAAGACAAAACCGGAAGAGACGCATACAAAAAGCCACAAGAGACCCAACCAATATTCTTAACAGATATAATACCCAATAACACCGCTGATATTATCAAAATAGAAAAAATTGAAAAAGCTGAAGCTCCTAACATGAAAGATAGGCAAACAATAAAGTAAAAAATACCAGCTAATATTTTTTGTAAAAAATTCCATTTTTCTTTGGTAATATTAATCCATTCATAAAGGATAAAACCTCCGATACTCCACACAAATAACAAGAAATAAATTCCTCCAAGCCAGGTAAAACTCAGAGCAATAGGACAAAAAATAGAAGCCGTCAAAACACGTAAACAAAAATTAGACAAAATGACCTCCAATTGATCACAAAAAGTCAACAAAAAATTCCCGCTTACTCAAAAATCAGTTAGATAAAAATCAAACAACAAATGTAAATACAAACTAAAATATTCTCTTATCTTACAAATGAATTAAGGATCCATCACAATATATGTCAATAAACCAGAATTTGACACCCATTTCATGTCGAACCCACTCTGTTGCAAAAATAATTTACCATTTGTTAAAAGTGATAAAAATTACTAGTGACACCGTCATGCTCATTCCTGCAATTCTACACGTTACTAGCAACAGCACTAAAAATATATTTACAATATACTATACCCCAAGCTCGTGGATTCCCTGTAAAACATTTGCAAAAAAGCGATCAATCCTTAATAATATCAAAGATGAATTTTATTAACCCAGAACTATATGAACCGTACTTTAAAGTTATGACTATTCGACAAAAAACAACCCTTCAAGAAGACTTTTATTCCGTTTTAGTGAACACAAACCATCCTTAACAACTCTCACCCATCTTTAAAGATAGAACACAGAAAGGCATCTTTTCTGATTTTTTATATAAGACGCCAATATAAATTACCGTAGCTAAATTATTTCGTTAATAGAATAATTTCAAACTTGCATAATTTCAGCTTCTTTCACAAGAAGAATTTTATCGATATCTGTGATTGTTTCATCAGTAAGTTTTTGAACTTTTTCAGATAGAGAACGAGACTCATCTTGACTGATTTCTCCTTCTTTTTCTAACTTTTTCAAATTATCCATACCATCACGACGAACATGGCGGGTAGCAACTCGAGCCTGTTCTGCATATTGATGTGCAATCTTGACGAGTTCTTTACGGCGCTCTTCATTTAATTCAGGCAAAGGAATCCGTAAATTCATGCCATCAACGATAGGATTCAAACCAAGACTACACTCTCGAATAGAACGCTCCACAGCTCCCACCATCGTTTTATCCCACACAGAAACCAAGAGCATCCGTGGCTCAGGGACAGAAATATTAGCAACCTGTTTTATAGGAACAACAGAACCATAAGCTTCTACTGTCAATGGCTCCAACAAACTTGCCGATGCTCGTCCAGTTCGTAAACCACTCAGCTCATGCCTAAAAGCAGAAACAGCACCTTCCATACGACGTTTTAAATCATCTGTGATTAGCGTAACACTCATGTTGTTACCTCCTATAATATTTTGAAATCACTTTTATCCTGACACTATCGTACAGCATCCCGTCCCACTTAATACTTTAGCCAAACCACCTTTTTCGTGGATAGAATACACAATAATGGGCACATTATTTTCACGTGCTAAAGTTATCGCAGTCGTATCCATAACAGACAACCCCAACTGTAAAATTTCAACATGTGTCAATTGGTCAAAACGCTTAGCCGTCGAATCTACCTTCGGATCAGCAGAGTAAATACCATCTACCTGCGTTCCTTTCAATAAAACATCTGCACCAATCTCTGCAGCACGTAAAGTTGCAGCAGAATCAGTCGTGAAAAACGGATTACCTGTTCCCCCAGCAAAAATGACAACTTTTCCTTGATTCATATAGCTTATTGCTTTGCGCTGAGAAAAACTTTCACATATTTGCGGCATAGAAATTGCAGAAAGTACAACTGAATCAACTCCCAATTTAGTTAATGACGTTCGTAATGCTAAAGAATTAATGGCTGTTGCCAACATTCCCATGTGATCACCAGTAACACGGTCTCCTCCTCGAGAAACCACAGCAACTCCACGAAAAATATTACCTCCCCCTATAACAATAGCAACCTCCACACCCATCGCTTGCACCTCAGCAATATCGGCAGCAACACGATCTGCAACAGAAACATCAATCCCAAAACTCTGCTCTCCCATGAGAGCTTCACCGGACACTTTTAACAAAATTCGCTTATATCGAAAAGTTAATGTCATAATAATCTCCAAAAGAGCACACTTCCGTTCCTCCTCGATACACCAAGGGCATCACCTTGTCACGTGATGCCCCTTCGATTAATGAAACTTTTCACTCAGAAATCCATCTTAAAATCGTTACCCAACAACTCATGGATACAATTACCCTTTTACCACAGAAGCAACTTCCGCAGCAAAATTAACATCTTCCTTCTCTACACCCTCACCTAATGCAAAACGAGCAAAGCCAGTGATTTTTGCAGGAGATCCGATTAACTTCTCGGCATCTTTTAAAGCAGCTTCAACGGTAATATCAGGATTCATAACAAAAGCCTGAGAAAGCAATACAACTTCTTCATAAAACTTACGCATACGTCCTTCTACCATTTTCTCGATAATATTTTCAGGCTTTCCAGACTGACGTGCTTGATCTGAAAAAATTGCTTTCTCGCGCTCGACAATGTTGGAGTCAATATCCTCTACCTTCAATGCCAATGGATTGGTTGCAGCAATATGCATCGCAACTTGACGACCAAAATTAGTAGCAGCCTCTTTATCACCAGCTGTTTCAATGGCAACCAAAACACCAAGTTTACCAAGACCATCCGCCACACTATTATGTACATAAGTGGCAACAACCCCTTCTTTGACAGACAACTTAAACGAACGACGAAACGTCATATTTTCGCCGATTGTACCAATTGCATCCTTAATCGCAGCCTCCACAGTTTTTCCAGAACCTGGATAAACAGATTCGGATATAGCTTCAACACTACCCTCTGTATCCAGGGCAGCAACCGCTATATTGCGTACGATCGTTTGAAAAGCATCATTACGTGCAACAAAGTCTGTTTCAGAATTAACCTCAATTAAAACAGCATTCGAATCTCTTGATGCAACACCGACTAGCCCCTCTGCAGCTGTACGCCCAGCCTTCTTGTCTGCCTTGGCAATCCCCTTCTTGCGAAGCCAATCAATAGCAGCCTCCATGTCACCATTGGCTTCTGCCAAAGCTGCCTTACAATCCATCATACCAGCGCCTGACAATTCTCGAAGTTCTTTTACTTGTACGGCAGTAATGTTCATATCTTCCTCTTGTTATTTTAGCGAAAGAGAATATGTGCACAAGAAAACTCATACACATTACAAATCTCTACTTTAGAAAATAAATACCTGAAAAGGTATCATAAAAGCACTAATCAGAAAGCAAAACCGCATCTTCCAATACAGGTTCACTAGGAGCTTCATCTTGGGCTCCCAAATCAACACCCATAGCACCTTGTGCACGCGCGATACCATCAAGAGCTGCACGAGCAAAAAGATCACAATAAAGAGAAATTGCACGCGAAGAATCGTCGTTTCCTGGTATCGGATGATCAACACCATCAGGATTACAATTAGTATCAATGATAGCAACAACCGGAATACCCAAACGCTTTGCTTCCTGGATGGCAATACTCTCTTTGTTGGTATCAATAATGAACATAAGATCTGGAACGGACCCCATGTCCTTGATGCCGCCAAGCGCACGATTAAGCTTTTCTCTATCACGCTCAAGATTCAAACGCTCCTTCTTCGTAAATCCATGAGCTTCAGAAGCAAGAATCTTATCAAGTTTGCGCAACCTATGTATCGAATTAGAAATCGTTTTCCAATTCGTAAGCATGCCGCCAAGCCAACGGGAATTAACGTAATACTGCGCTGAACGTTTAGCTGCATCAGCAATAATATCGGAAGCTTGCCGTTTTGTTCCAACAAATAAAACACGACCGCCACGCGCTACTGTATCAGAAACAAGTCCAAGAGCTCGATGCAAAAGAGGAACGGTCTGTGCAAGATCAATAATGTGAATGTTATTACGCTGCCCATAAATGTAAGAAGCCATCTTCGGATTCCAGCGCTGCGTCTGGTGACCGAAGTGGACACCTGCTTCTAAAAGCTGGCGCATAGTAAAGTCTGGTAATGCCATATTCTATCCTTTCCGGTTTAGCCTCCGCGAAAAAAGTAAAAACATACTACCGGCGGACATTCACCCAAACAATTAAGCAAACACCCAAATTTCGCGTGTGGAATAAGAAGACTATATTAAATACACAGTTCCTTTTCAAGTTATTTTCTACATACAGCTCAATGTTCGCACTTATCAGAATCTTTTTTATAATCAATATGCTCAAAATGCACCAATTTTGCACTAATAGAAAAATCCTCATACGCAATTACATGATCACCCATAACACCATCTTCACTTAAAAGAGATTTAACACTGTATGTAGGCAAACCATCACCATTCCCTGTATCATCAAAATAAGAAATAGTGAGAGGCCAATAACTCTTATTTGCTAATTTTTCTACTCCAGAAGATGACGATGCTACCTTTTCTCCTATGATCACACTCACCTTGACAATTTTTCCATCCTCTACCAAATTTCCCTGATAAAAATGGCGACCACTTTTTGCATGTTGAATAATGGTTTTTAACTGCATGACAGGAAAATTAGCTAGAGAAACCTCATAACTTCTCTCATCTGGTTTTTTCATCTTAATTACGACTTTATCCTGGGTCCGCTCAACCACCCCCTCGCTACTCTCATGAGGTCCTTGTCCAATCCTACGGTTCGTCTCAAAATGAAACTTACGACTGTCTCTTGTCTCATAATCAACACTCTTCCACTCCATTGGAAGTGCGAATTCGTCCCCAAAATAAATCTTTCCCTCTAAATGTACATACGTGGTGTAATCTTGACATGCTGAATTCGCGAATTCACGAACCATTTTGCCAGATATTCTTGAAATACCAGCTACAGGATCGGCATCATGAAGCTGCAAATCATAAACGGCCCGATGAGGTACCAAAAAAATAGAATCCCCTGCCTTTACTGGATACAAGAGAGCAATATACATACTTAGCACAAACAACCATCTAACCATTTCCAATTCCTGCCTTTCGGTTTTTCTTAAGAGAAGACAACCAAAGAAAAAGTTTGACCGCGCACAACGATGCATTTCTTTGTGTCGAAAAATAGTCTATATTTGATGTAGTGTATAGAAAAATTGCTAGGGTATAACATGACAAATTCTATTGAAGGCCATTTAGAACAATTGGGCATTGTCATCCCCGTGGCGACAAGCTCCATCGCAAATTATAAAGCCGTACAGCAAAGTGGCAATCAGCTTTTTATTTCGGGACAACTTCCTCTCACCAATGGGAAGCCTTTGGTGATTGGGAAAGTTGGTGCAACAGTGACAACCGAGCAAGCAAAGAATTCTGCCAAATTATGTGCCTTAAATATCCTTGCACAGGCAAAATTATTTCTTGAAAATCTAGATAAAATAAAACGCATAGTAAAAATTACTGTCTTTGTAGCTGTTGACCCCAATTTTACTGATCTTCCTTCTATCGCAAATGAAGCTTCCAATTTACTGATTAAGATCTTCGGCGAAGTTGGTAAGCACAGTCGTTCTACCATTGGTGTTGCTGTGCTGCCCATGGATGTACCGGTAGAGATAGAAGCTATTATAGAGATCTAACTCTCTACAAAATATTTACTGTCTATAAGCAATGTAGAAGTAAATTTCTTCGTTTCGTTTTATGCACTTAAATTTTAAATGCTGATAATTTTTGAACAAAAAATATTGTTAAAATGAGGAAATATATGAAACATATTTATGATAAAGACAACATCTTTGCCAAACTAATCCGTAATGAAATCCCTTCCGTTCGAGTCTACGAAAATAATGACGTCATTGCATTTATGGATATCAAACCCCAAGCACCAGGTCACACACTGATTATTCCCAGAAAAGGATCCAGAAATTTATTAGATGCAGATACTGAGACATTGTTTCCAGTCATCGAAGCTGTTCAAAAAATTGCCATTGCAGTCAAAAAAGCATTTCAAGCAGACGGCATAACCGTTATGCAACTAAACGAACCTGCTAGCCACCAAACCGTATTTCATCTTCATTTTCATGTTATTCCACGCATGGAAGGAGTAGAACTCTCCTCTCATGATCATATCACTACATCCACAGAAATATTAGAAAAACATGCCCGAGAAATCCAAAAGTTCCTTTAAGATATTTTTTAGATTGTAGAACTGCTTTTTTGCACGCGCCTCTTTATAAGGCCCGGCGTGCGCGTTCCTGTGATCTTTCCACCTCTTGATTTTGCAGATATGTCAAAAGGAAAAATTTCTAATTTTAACTTTTCTTTTTGTCCATCGGGCTTATGTGTCAATATGCGAACTATTCCTCCTTTACTCAACTCTCCAAATAAAATTTTGTCGGCTAATGGCTTTTTAATATGCTCTTGTATAACACGACTTAGCGGACGTGCTCCCATCTGAGAATCATATCCTTTACTGGCAAGCCACTCTATGGCAGGAGTGCTTAATTCAAAAGTTATTCCCTTATCTACTAGTTGGGCCTCAAGATGAAAAATAAATTTCTGCACTATTTGCGCAGTGATTGACTGAGATAAAGTTGCAAATGGAATGATAGCATCTAAACGATTACGAAATTCTGGCGTAAATAATCGGTTTATTGCATCTACATCATCACCATCACGACGTGTTCTACCGAACCCAATTGCCGACTTTGCCATTTCTGAAGCGCCAGCATTAGTTGTCATAATCAAAATGATATTTCGAAAATCGATCTTCTTTCCATTATGGTCTGTCAAACGACCATAGTCCATCACCTGCAATATGATGTTAAACAAATCTGGATGAGCTTTTTCAATTTCATCTAGCAAAACGACCGCATGAGGTTTCTGATCAACCGCATCGGTGAGAAGACCTCCCTGATCAAAACCAACATAGCCTGGAGGAGCCCCAATTAAACGTGCAATTGTATGCCGCTCCATGTACTCTGACATATCAAAACGCAATAACTCAACGCCCAATAAGGAAGCAAGCTGTTTTGCGACCTCGGTCTTTCCAACACCTGTTGGCCCTGAAAATAAATAACTTCCTATCGGTTTTTCTGGCTCACGCAACCCTGCTCGAGCCAATTTAATTGATGACACCAGAGCTACAATTGCCTGATCTTGCCCGTAAATGACACGCTTAAGCTCTTTTTCAAGATTACTAAGCAATTTCTGTTCATTTCTAGAAACTGTTTTGGCTGGAACCCTTGCCATTGCAGCGATAACCGATTCAATTTCTTTAATCCCTACCTTCTTTGTTCTACTGTTTTTTGGCAAAAGCATCTGCGCGGCGCCACTTTCATCAACAATATCAATTGCTTTATCTGGTAGTCGACGATCAGCCATGTAACGAGAAGACAATTCTACAGATGCTTTCATCGCTTCATCAGTATATTTTATTTGATAAAAATCTTCAAAGTAGGGTTTTAACCCCTGTAAGATTCTAATCGCGTCAGCAATAGATGGTTCACTTACATCAATTTTCTGAAAACGACGCTCCAAAGCACGATCTTGTTCAAAAATCCTGCGATATTCTTTATAAGTTGTCGAACCAATACAACGAATGCTTCTAGAAGATAAACAGGGCTTTAAAAGATTTGCTGCATCCATATTCCCTCCAGAAGTTGCCCCAGCTCCAACTAATGTATGAATTTCATCAATAAATAAAATGGAACCCGGATATTGCTCAAGCTCTTTAATAATTTGCTTTAGTCTCTCTTCAAAATCACCGCGATAACGCGTGCCAGCAACAATCCCTCCCATATCAAGCAAGAAAATTGTTGAACCAGACAAAACTTCAGGAACTTTTCTATCAACAATAAGTTTAGCTAATCCTTCGACAATAGCTGTTTTTCCAACACCAGGATCACCAACCAAAAGTGGATTATTTTTTGATCGCCGACATAAAATCTGAATTATCCTTGAAATTTCTGTATCACGACCAACCAACAAATCAACGTTGCCCTCGCGAGCCTTATCATTCAGATTAATGCAATAAGCAGAAAGCGCACTTTTTACCTTTTCATCATTTTCTAAATTTTGTTGATCCAAATGTTCTTCAAACCCCTCAAGCAATGAAGAAAATTCATCATCACGTACAATACCATGTGAAATAAAACGTACCGCATCATAACGAGTCATCCCCATTTCCTTAAGGAAATGTACTGCATAACTTTCACCTTCAGAAAAAATTGCAACAAGAACATTTGCTCCAGAAACTTCACCTTTCCCAGCTGATTGAGCATGGATCACCGCTCGCTGAATAACACGTTGAAAAAATGCTGTTGGTTGTGTATCCTCGTCACCTTTAATTTGTACATCTAATTCTGACTGAATATAATGAGTGAGACGCTCTCGTAACTTCTCTAAATTTACTTGACAAGCGCAAATAACCGAGCTGGCATCCACATCATCTAATAGGGCAAGCAAAAGATGTTCTAAAGTTGCATATTCATGCTGCGCTTGGGAAGCAATCGTTAATGAACGACGCAAAACCTCTTCAAGACTGGGTGTAAAAGATGGCATAGTCCCTCACTTTTATTCCATGATACATTGTAATGGATGCTCGTTTTTACGTGCACACTCTATCACTTGCATAATTTTCATTTCAGCCATTTCATGGGTATAAAGACCGCACTCACCAACACCGTTATAGTGAACGTTTAGCATGATGCAGGTTGCCTCCTCAAAAATTTTTTTAAAAATTTTTTCCAAAATGAAAACAACAAAACCCATAGGAGTATAATCATCGTTTAATAAAAAAACACGATATAGCCTTGGTTTTTGAAGCTTTGGCTTCATTTGAGCCCTAATAGCAGAATCATACTTACTCTCACCCTTACTGTTTTTTTTTCCTTCTTCATCACACATACTGTAAGATCCTGAATTCATAATACCGTAACTTTTCGTGAAATATGGCTCCTAAGATTCATTTAAATCCCTTTATCCCCATTACAATAATTGATTGTGAAAAGAGGGAAAAACTTTATTCTATGATTACGTTAAACGAAATGTAGCACTTTTCAATACATTTTATAAATAAATTGGTAATACCATTTATCTACAACACATCAGGTAACAAGACGCAAAAAAATAGCTTCACTAACCTTTTAGGATAAACGGAGTAAAAAGTGTACATGAACTACAAAAAAATTATGGTTTTTCTCATTATTTTGGCTTTTTCTTGCTCTTGGACACAGGCTGCTCCCAAAGGGACACATCCGGATAAATATGCCGCTATTGTTATAGATGCAAATACAGGAAAAACATTATTTCGAGCTAATGAAACAGCAAAGCGTTATCCGGCTTCTTTAACAAAAATGATGACATTGTACCTGCTCTTCGAAGCAATGAAAGAACGTCGCATAACACCTAACACACCTATTCCTATATCAACTTACGCAGCAGAGCGGCCTCCAACAAAAATTGGGCTCAAAGCAGGTCAAACAATTTCTGCAGAAGCCGCAGCGAAAGCTCTCATTACAAAATCTGCAAATGATGTTGCAGCAGCCATCGGCGAATATCTCGGAGGAAGTGAAAAAAAGTTCGCAAAATTGATGACAACCAAAGCTCACAAATTAGGCATGATGAATACGAAGTTTGCAAATGCTTCAGGCCTTCCAGATGTAAACAACTACTCTACAGCAAAAGACATGGCCACTTTATCATTGGCTTTACGTAAAAATTTTCCTCAACAATACAAACTCTTTAAAATGAAAAGTTTCGTTTTTCGTGGCCAGACAATTAATAGTCACAACAGACTAGTTCAAACAATGAAGGGTGTGGATGGAATAAAAACAGGCTACACACAAATGTCAGGTTCCAACTTAGCAACCTCAATGCAGATTGACGGACACTCCATTGTAGCTGTTGTCATGGGAGGAAAATCCTCTACCGAACGTGACATCCACATGGCTAACTTATTAAATAAGTATCTTCCAAAATCAAGCCGCTTTCAAACAAACGGGCACCTAATTGCTTCTCTGCCTACTGCTGCAGAAGCTCCAATACCTGCTTCCAAAACAAGCCCAACTAACCTTGAAGACAATATTTCTGTCCTTTTGACCGCGCTTACATCACAACCTAATGATGCTAACACTGCGATAGCTGCTGTCAATCAAGCGATCATACCCATCCCAAATCCTCACAAGGTCAAGCTTAGTCAAGCAGATCAAGCAGATAGTGTCATGAGAGATTCTTCATTGACCAATGGTGGGTGGGCTATCCAAATTGGCTCTCTTCCCAATGAAGAAAATGCAAATTCTCTTCTTGCAAAAGCAAAAAATTCTGTCCCTTCTCTCTTAAAAAACACATCCTCAAGCACGCAATTATTTGAAAAAAATGGACGCCGCTATTATCGCGCTCGTTTCGTTGGCTTTCAATCTAGAAAAGCCGCACTTGATGCTTGTTCTACTTTAAAGAAAGAAAATTTTAACTGCTACACTGTAGTTTACTAAGAAATTCAGGACTCTGCGTCAAGGACGGTACCATGACATACAACACTAATTTCTCACTTTCTAAAAAAGAAAAGCTGCTAAGCTATCCGTCGTTCCTTCCTCTACGTACCCCTCATAAGGCTGTAATAAAATTTTCTCATCTTAAAAACTCCCTTGCTAAATCAAGCAGACTCTCCTTGATCAACCTGTTAACCTGCCAAATAGCTAGATATCGTCGTTTAGCTATACCCCCAGTGCGCATCCATCTGCGCGTTATAAGCAGAACGGGGAATGTTCCTGTTAAACTTCGTCTTGGTGCAACAAATAGTTAACTTTAGTAAAAATGCTTCTTTCACAAAGGGTGCACTCTACCTACTTTCTCAAAAATCCTGACATAATTTTTTTTATCCTTAATCTACGAAAAGGCTATGTCAAAACTCTCTTTCTCTCAAATGAGTTTGAAGCGAAAGACGTATAACTTTATGAAGATTATGGTTGAATACAATTCTTGCAAAAAATATGATGCTTGAAACAAGATAGAAAACTCTCATTCTTCCTGTTTATACCTCAAAAAAATCCATCTTATTCAAAAATAAGCTTATTTTATTAAACAACCAGATACAGCAAAAATGATTACTCCTATTTGCGAATAATATCTCCTCTCCAGAGTATATCTTCATAGCACAAAAACACCACCATATAATGGAAATCCTACTTAACAAGCCGTAACATTAAGAGCAAGGCCTCCCTGACTCGTTTCTTTGTAACGTCCACTCATATCATTTCCTGTCTGGCGCATTGTCTCAATGCAAGCATCAAGAGAAACAAAATGGCTTCCATTTCCATGTAAAGCAAGAGAAGCAGCCGTTACAGCCTTAACAGCTCCCATAGCGTTACGTTCGATACAAGGAATTTGAACAAGCCCTGCAACTGGATCACAGGTCATACCAAGGTGATGTTCAAGAGCAATTTCTGCTGCATTCTCAATCTGAGCAGCAGTTCCTCCACATGCCGCAACCAACCCTGCTGCTGCCATTGAGGACGCAGCTCCAATTTCACCTTGACAACCAACTTCTGCCCCAGAAATAGAAGCATTATGCTTGATGATACCACCAATAGCCGCTGCTGTTAGCAAAAAATTATAAACGCCTTCCTGATTTGAACTGCTATTAAATTTTAAGTAGTAATATAAAACAGCAGGCACAACACCAGCAGCACCATTTGTTGGTGCCGTAACGACACGACCGCCAGCAGCATTTTCCTCGTTAACTGCCATAGCATATACGGAAAGCCAATCATTCGCAAAGAACGAATAATCATCCTTCATTTTTTGATCTCTTAGAAATTTATCATGAAGCTTTTTAGCACGTCTAAAAACATGCAGCCCCCCTGGTAGCTCTCCTTCTTGTGAGAGACCTCTATAAATGCAGTCTTTCATAGCTAAAACAATCTCATCAAGTGCTGCATTAAAAGCAGAGCGCTCCATTCTTGTCTCTTCATTCATGCGCTTCATGTCGGAAATTGAAAGCCCAGAATCCTGTGCCATCAACAACATTTTATTTGCTGAATCAAAAGGATATGGCACCTCAGGCATACTTTGATCTGTCATACAACTTCTATTATTAATCTCGTCTTCAGTCATAACAAAACCACCCCCAACAGAATAGTAAACTCTCCGCAAGAGAATATTGCCATTAGAATCAAGACCTTCAAAGGCAAGACCATTACTATGCCCTGATAAAGTAACTTTTCGTTCAAAAACAAGATCAATTTGCGGATCAAAGTGGTAAACAGGATGACTTTCTGGTTGCACCTTTTTTTCAAATTTAACTTTTTCTATCAAAAAATCTATACAATCAAGATCAACCGTAGCAGCATTTTCTCCTAATAAACCCAAGATAACAGCCTTATCCGTAGCATGACCAATCCCTGTAAATGCCAGTGAACCATGCAGATAAACACGAATACGAGAAATTTTCGCACACAAAGACGAAGAATGATTTAGAGAAGAAATTTCCTTCAAAAACATACTCACAGCCACCATCGGCCCCATCGTATGTGAACTAGAAGGACCAATACCAACCTTAAAAAGCTCAAAAACAGATAAAAACACACTCCCCTCCCCTAAAATCAAGCATATACTCAGTGAGCATTCCCTTATTCCTCTTATTACTTTGATGTTCACCTTTTACAAAATCAAATTGCAAGAGAAAGCAGAAAAAACAAAGCACACCACACACAGCGCGCCACCGGCCTGGAACCTCCTCCTCAACAACTCCCTGCGCAAGGCTAACCCCTGCACAGTGTACCCATTAATAAGGATGAATAATCATTCCTTAACGGGAGAAGTATAATGAAACAGGTGCTCGTATGCAATATTAAAACTCGATAGAAATCATAAGCTCATTTTAAAACAGCTTCGCATCCTTCCAAAACATCTATGAGATTAAATGCTCCAGAAAGACTAAATCACTCTACTAGCATCATTGAATAAAGCGTACAAAATTCTCGATTGGCTCACGCTCAGTTTCAAAATTATTTTCTGGAGCATTCATATCGCGATAACCAAGTGCCATACCACAAATAATTTTCTCTTCAGGAGGAACCGATAACAAAACACGAATTTGCTGATGATAATCAGCAAAAGCAGCTTGAGGACATGTATCCAAACCAAATCCACGTGCTGCTAGCATCACTGTCTGCATAAACATACCTAAATCAAGCCAACTACCTACCTCCATATCTTGATCCATTGTAAAAAGTAACCCAACAGGTGCATCAAAAAATGAGTAGTTACGCGCTTGCTGGCGAATTATTCTCTCTTTTTCATCTTTTTCAATTCCAAGACTTTTATAAAGATCTAAGCCAATTTTTTTTCTTCGAGTCAGATAAGGTTCTCTCCATTGACGTGGATAATAGTGATACTGACGCTGCCCTTTTACGCCTGACAACGCAAGTTGCGAAAGCTCTTTGCCAACTTTCTGCAATGCTTCTCCCGTGATAACAGTAACTTTCCAAGGTTGAAGATTTGTTCCTGATGGAGCTCGTGCTGCAAGCTTCAAAATTTCCTCAATTATTTCTTTTTTTACAGCTCGGTCAGTAAAAGCCCTGATTGATTTTCGTGATAAAATAGACTGGAAAACATCAAGAGTACAATTTGTCATTTCTTTCCCTCCTTATCAAAAAACAAATATCAACACATGTCTGATAAGTAACTTTCTGTATGAATAATAACGGAAAAAATCTGTACAATAATTTAGTAATACACGCTCACATCCTAATGCAATCCTGTTCACAACTTTCCAAGACACAGAAATAATATAAAATGATATGTTGTTTTATAGATAACTTTTTCCATTTATTTCTCAAACAATAAAACCCCTCTATCAATCAGTTTTAATGAAGCACGCTGCATTTTCTTATGTAAATTAAACGGCTGATAATAATACAAATATTTAAAAATCTATAAAACCTAACAACAAAAATTTCTGAAACTCACAACGATAATTAGCACAATTTGTTTTGAAGCAACGGATTTTTTCTTCATTCAAAACCCAATAAAAAACGCCCGAATTTCATTCAGGCGCTTTTTCTTTTAACCTTAACCAACATTCACATCATTCAGAAAGAGTATTTTCCGTCATATCGGCCAATAACACCTTAGATGCATCATCATTTCTGGATTTGTGCTGTTCGTCCACGATCAAATCATCACGAACAGTAGCAATACGGTGAATCTGAGCGATTGCACCTCCCGTACCTGCAGGAATAAGCCTACCAACAATAACATTTTCTTTAAGGCCTTGCAGAGTATCAATTTTTCCAGAAACTGCTGCCTCAGTAAGAACCCGAGTTGTTTCCTGAAATGATGCCGCTGAGATAAAAGATGGTGTCTGGAGAGATGCTTTCGTAATCCCAAGAAGAATAGGATTACCAGAAGCAGGCCTTTTGCCTTCTGCGATGAGATGATCATTAATCTCATCTAATTCAATGCGATCAACATGATCCCCCGGAATGTAATCAGAATCACCCGATTCAGTAATTTCCACTTTTTGTAGCATCTGACGAACAATGACTTCGATGTGTTTGTCATTAATCAAAACACCCTGCAAGCGATAAACTTCCTGAATTTCATTAACAAGGTAAGACGCTAAAGCTTCAACACCCTTAATAGCTAAAATATCATGAGGAGCCGGATTACCATCAAGAATATAATCACCCTTTTCAATTTGATCACCTTCTTGCAGATGGAACAACTTCCCTTTTGGAATTAAATATTCTACCGCTTCAAGAGTATTATCATCAGGTTCAATGATGATACAACGTTTGTTCTTATATCCCCGACCAAACCGTACTGTACCACTAATCTCAGCAATGATAGCATGATCCTTCGGACGCCGTGCTTCAAAAAGTTCAGCCACACGCGGTAAACCACCTGTAATATCTTTTGTTTTAGCACTTTCCATCGGTAAACGCGCAATAACATCACCTGCCTTGACATAAGAACCTGGTTCAACAGAAAGAATAGTTTCCACCGACATCATATAACGTGCTTCTCCACCTTTCTGCAGCTTGGCAATACTACCATCTTTCTTATCCGTATGGATAACGATTGCAGGCTTAAGTTCAGCACCACGTGGATTAGCACGCCAATCAATAACCTGACGTTTTGTAATCCCAGTGGATTCATCAGTCGTTTCAGTAACTGATAAACCATCAAGCATATCCTCAAACGCCACATAACCATCAACCTCTGTTAAAACCGGACGAGTATAAGGATCCCACTCAGCTATACGCTGACCACGTTTAATCATATCACCATCATCAACAAAGATCCGTGCACCATAACTGATACGATGCACAGCACGTTCTTTGCCAGCCTCATCTTTGATAAGAACAGCCATATTACGCCCCATAACCACTAAATGTCCTTCAGAATTGCGAACGACATTACGGTTACGAAGTTCTACCTTACCCTCATACGACGCTTCAAAGTAAGATGAATCAACAACCTGTGCTGTTCCACCTAAGTGAAAAGTACGCATAGTAAGCTGTGTCCCCGGCTCACCAATGGATTGAGCTGCAATAACACCAACGGCCTCACCCTGATTAACAAGCGTTCCACGTGCCAAATCACGACCATAACACCTAGCACAAACACCAAGACGAGTTTCACATGTCAAAGCTGAACGAATCTGAACAGACTGAATCCCTGCTTCTTCAATTCTCGCAACATCAGATTCTTCAATCATCGCTCCGCCCTCAAGAATAACCTCACCAGATACTGGATGCAAAATATCCAAAAGCGCTGTACGACCAAGAATTCTTTGACCAAGAGTTGCAACAATCTGCCCTGCATCAATGATAGGCTGCATTGTAAGCCCTTTTACAGTTCCACAATCGACAGCTAGAATGATAGCATCCTGTGCAACATCAACAAGACGCCGTGTCAAATAACCGGAATTTGCAGT
The DNA here is from genome assembly GCF_001281405.1 of Bartonella ancashensis. Taxonomy (NCBI): domain Bacteria; kingdom Pseudomonadati; phylum Pseudomonadota; class Alphaproteobacteria; order Hyphomicrobiales; family Bartonellaceae; genus Bartonella; species Bartonella ancashensis. The sequence goes on from NZ_CP010401.1 coordinate 1,186,695, forward strand.
CTTTAGAGCGGTATCTGCTAACCCTTTACGTGCACCATGGGTCGAGTTAAAATACTCGTTAACAGTTAAACCCTCTTTAAAATTCGAAATGATTGGCGTTTCAATAATTTCGCCTGATGGTTTTGCCATCAATCCACGCATACCAGCTAACTGTTTCATTTGATTAGCAGAACCACATGCACCAGAATGTGACATCATATAAATTGAATTCATTTGCTGCTGACGGCCAGTCTGGGGATCAAATTTGATAGCCTGAATACGCCTCATCATTTCATCTGCGATGCGGTCAGTACATTTCCCCCAAGCATCTACAACCTTATTATATTTCTCTCCTTGTGTAATCAGACCATCATTATACTGCTGCTCATATTCTTTAACCAAAGATTCCGTTTCAGCAACTAAACGAGGTTTACTATCAGGAATGACCATATCATCCTTACCAAATGAAATCCCTGCACGACAGGCATGAGAAAAACCAAGTTGCATAATACGATCACAAAAAACAACCGTCTCCTTTTGTCCACAGTGCCTGTAGACTTGGTCAATCATCTTGGAAATATTCTTTTTAGTCATTTCCTGATTAACGATATCGAACGAAATATTTGGATTTTTTGGTAAGAGCTCACCAATAATTAGGCGCCCAGGTGTTGTGTCATAAAGCTTAGCAACTTCCTTTCCATCTTTATCCACATTCTTGAAACGACCTTTAATCTTCGTATGGAGAGTTACGACCTTATTCTCCAAAGCATAATACAACTCTCCCATATCAGAAAAAGCCATCCCTTCACCTGGTTCTTTCTCTGAAACAATAGAGAGATAATAGAGACCGAGAACCATATCCTGAGACGGAACAATAACTGGCGCACCATTGGCTGGATGAAGAATATTGTTCGTTGACATCATCAAGACACGAGCCTCAAGCTGTGCTTCAAGTGAAAGAGGAACGTGAACCGCCATCTGATCACCATCAAAATCCGCATTAAAAGCCGTACAAACTAATGGATGAAGCTGTATCGCTTTTCCTTCAATCAATACGGGCTCAAAAGCTTGAATTCCTAAACGGTGAAGTGTTGGCGCACGATTAAGCAAAACAGGATGCTCACGAATAACCTCATCCAAAATATCCCAAACTTCCGGATGCTCCTTCTCAACAAGTCTCTTTGCTTGTTTTACCGTCGATGAATAACCCTTCGCATCAAGACGAGCGTAAATGAACGGCTTAAACAATTCGAGAGCCATTTTTTTAGGAAGACCACACTGATGCAATTTTAACTCAGGACCCGTAACGATGACAGAACGTCCTGAATAATCAACCCGCTTCCCTAGCAAATTCTGACGAAAACGACCCTGTTTTCCCTTTAACATATCTGAGAGTGACTTTAACGGACGTTTATTCGCTCCTGTTATAACACGACCGCGACGACCATTATCAAATAAAGCATCAACCGCTTCCTGAACCATACGCTTCTCATTACGCACAATGATTCCAGGGGCACGCAATTCAATAAGACGTTTCAAACGATTATTACGGTTTATAACACGCCGGTAAAGATCATTTAAATCTGATGTTGCAAAACGACCACCATCTAGAGGAACCAATGGACGCAAATCCGGTGGAATTACCGGAATCGTTTTCATTATCATCCACTCTGGTCTATTGCCGGATTCAATAAAATTTTCGACAATTTTAAGTCTTTTAATCAACTTCTTTTGCTTTATTTCTGAAGTTGTCGCTGCTAACTCAACACGCAAGTTTCCCGCTATTTTATCTAACTCCATTGAAGAAAGAAGATCATAAATAGCCTCTGCGCCTATCATGGCTGTGAATTGATCCTCTCCAAATTCATCAACAGCAAGCATATATTCTTCTTCTGAAAGCAGCTGATGCAGCTTAAGGGATGTTAAACCCGGCTCTGTTACGATATAATTCTCAAAATAAAGAACCCTCTCTATATCTTTTAAAGCTAAATCTAAAAGGGTAGAAATTCGACTTGGCAATGATCTTAGAAACCAAATATGCGCAACTGGTGCTGCAAGCTCTATATGCCCCATACGTTCACGTCGTACACGTGAAAGAGTAACTTCCACACCACATTTTTCGCAAATAATACCCCTATATTTCATACGCTTATATTTACCACATAAGCACTCATAATCTTTAATAGGACCAAAAATACGCGCACAAAAAAGACCGTCACGCTCTGGTTTAAATGTTCTATAATTAATAGTCTCTGGTTTTTTTATTTCACCATAAGACCAAGACAGAATCTTCTCAGGACTCGCAATTGAAATACGAATAGAATCGAATGTCTGTGCTAGTACTTGAGGATTGAAAAGATTCATAACCTCGTGATTCATGCCATTCTCCTTTAAAGATCCTCAGAATCTCTCATAGCCTCTTCCATTACAGCTCTATTAGAAATGGTGCTTCCAATACTAAAACTGTTCTTGCTATTTCAATAGAAATTCCTCTAGTTATAGCGTTTTATAATGATCAGAGCGCACAACTCTCAGTGCGCTCTCATTTAATCTATCGTTTCAGGCAAGGCTCGCTGCGCAGTAAATTCACGTACATCGTCAAGTTCTACATTCAAACCGAGTGAACGCATTTCCTTAACTAAAACATTAAAGCTTTCAGGTATACCCGCTTCAAAGGTGTCATCACCACGCACAATTGCTTCATAAACCTTTGTCCTACCCGCCACATCATCCGACTTAACTGTTAACATTTCTTGTAAAGTGTAAGCAGCACCATAAGCTTCAAGTGCCCAAACCTCCATTTCACCAAAACGTTGACCACCAAACTGTGCCTTACCACCCAACGGCTGTTGAGTAACAAGTGAGTATGGCCCTATCGAACGTGCATGGATCTTATCATCAACGAGATGGTGCAACTTAAGCATATAGATGTAACCCACAGTCACAGACCGATCAAACGGCTCCCCAGTACGACCATCATAAAGTGTCACCTGACCAGAACTATCTAAACCTGCATCCTCTAACATCATATTGATATCAGATTCATGTGCTCCATCAAAAACAGGGGTTGCAATCGAAACACCCTTTCCCATCTGAAGAGCCAGCTTCAAAAGACTCTCATCATCATACTTACGCACAGGCTCGTTGCGACCATTATCAGGAATAAAATCTTCAATGCGCTGACGCAATGGAATTATATCTCCTGTCTCTCTGTAAAAATCGATCAAATCACCAATTTTTTTACCCATACCAGCACAAGCCCAGCCAAGGTGAGTTTCAAGAATTTGACCAACATTCATACGACTTGGAACACCCAATGGATTCAACACAACATCAGCATGAGTTCCATCTTCAAGAAACGGCATATCTTCCACAGGTAGAATCCGAGACACGACACCCTTATTACCATGGCGCCCTGCCATCTTATCACCGGGCTGAATTTTACGTTTTACAGCCACGAAAACCTTCACCATTTTCATGACACCCGGAGGCATCTCATCGCCACGCTGAACTTTTTCAACTTTATCCATGAAACGACGTTGCAGGGCCTCTTTTGAAGCATCATATTGATTACGCAAGACTTCAATTTCACCCTGAAGTTTTTCATCATCAACAGCAAATTGCCACCACTGTGAGCGCGGATAAGAATCCATAATGCTACTATCAAGTTTTTTGCCTTTTGAAAAACCTTTCGGTCCCCCTATGGCAAACTTACCCATCAACATATCTGAAAGACGCGCATAAACATTTCTGTCAAGTATCGACTGCTCATCATCCCTATCTTTGGCCAGACGTTCAATTTCTTCACGCTCGATAGACATAGCCCGCTCGTCTTTTTCTACACCATGACGATTAAAAACACGAACTTCCACAACAGTCCCGAAAGTTCCTGGAGGCATTCTCATCGAAGTATCACGAACATCTGAAGCTTTTTCACCAAAGATCGCACGCAAAAGTTTTTCTTCCGGCGTCATAGGACTTTCACCCTTTGGCGTAATCTTACCGACAAGAATATCACCAGGTTGAACTTCAGCACCAATGTAAACAATACCTGACTCGTCAAGATTCCTTAAAGCTTCCTCTGCAACATTAGGAATATCACGAGTAACTTCCTCTGGTCCAAGCTTTGTATCACGCGCAGCAACCTCAAATTCTTCAATATGAATCGAAGTAAAAACGTCATCAGATACAATACGCTCTGAAAGTAGTATAGAATCCTCGTAGTTGTAACCATTCCAAGGCATAAATGCCACCAGAACATTCCTACCAAGAGCCAAATCACCGAGATCTGTCGATGGACCGTCAGCTATAATATCACCCTTTTCTATCCTATCACCAACGTGAACAAGAGGGCGTTGATTGATACATGTAGATTGATTAGAACGTTGAAATTTTTGTAAACGGTAAATATCAACGCCAGATTTTGAAGGATCTAAATCCTTTGTTGCGCGAATAACAATACGCGTCGCATCAACTTGATCAACGATACCGCCCCGTTTTGCAGCAATAGCAGCACCTGAATCACGAGAAACTACAGACTCCATACCGGTGCCAACAAAAGGAGCTTCAGCACGAATAAGGGGAACAGCTTGACGTTGCATATTCGACCCCATCAATGCACGGTTTGCATCATCATTTTCCAAAAACGGAATAAGAGCTGCAGCAACTGAAACCAACTGTTTTGGCGAAACATCCATCAAATCTACGTGATCACGCGGTGTCATTAAAACTTCACCAGCATGACGACAAACAACAAATTCCTCCGTAAAACGCCCCTCTGAATCCAATGAAGAATTAGCTTGAGCCACATAATGCTTCGACTCTTCCATGGCAGAAAGATAAACAACTTCTGCCGTCACTTTCCCACCAACAATTTTACGATACGGACTTTCAATGAATCCATATTTATTGACGCGTGCAAAAGTCGCCAGAGAATTTATTAAGCCAATATTCGGACCTTCAGGGGTTTCAATTGGACAGATACGACCATAATGCGTAGGATGCACGTCGCGCACTTCAAAACCTGCACGCTCCCGAGTTAAACCACCTGGTCCAAGAGCAGAAAGGCGTCGCTTATGCGTAATCTCTGATAAAGGATTTGTTTGATCCATAAACTGTGACAATTGTGAGGATCCAAAAAATTCACGAACAGCTGCAGCAGCCGGTTTCGCATTAATAAGATCCTGTGGCATAACAGTATCAATCTCAACTGAAGACATGCGCTCTTTTATCGCACGTTCCATGCGCAATAAACCAACCCGGTATTGGTTCTCCATCAGCTCCCCAACGGATCGCACGCGACGATTACCAAGGTTATCAATATCATCAACTTCGCCGCGACCATCACGCAAATCAACCAGCATCTTAACAACTGCCAGAATATCCTCTTGACGCAAAACACGAACCGTATCCGGACAATCGAGTCCCATACGTGAATTCATTTTAACACGACCAACCGCAGAAAGATCATAACGCTCAGGATCAAAAAACAACGAATGGAACATAGCCTCTGCCGTATCCATCGTGGGTGGCTCACCTGGACGCATAACTCTATAAATATCAAACAAGGCATCCTGCTGGCTTTCGTTCTTGTCTGCTTTTAAGGTATTGCGAATGTATGCACCAACATTCATATGATCAATATCAAGAACATTGATTGTATCAACACCAACATCCAACAAAATTTTCAATGCTTTTTCATCAATTTCATCACCGGCCTCAAGATGAATCTCGCCTGTTTGATAATTGACAACATCATCCGCCAAATAAGATCCTAATAAATCATCTTCACTGATTTTGATTACCTTTAAGCCTTTTTCTTCTAAAAGCTTCGCACTACGGACCGTTAATTTTTTACCAGCCTCAGCAACAACCTCCCCACTCTCTGCATCAACGAGATCAGAGACTAACTTTATTCCCTTAAAGCGACCAACTGAATAGGGAATGCGCCACCCATCTCCAAACCGCTCATAGGTAAGCTTATTATAAAAGGTCGATAGGATATCAGATCCATCCATACCCAATGCCATCAAAAGGCTAGTTACTGGGATCTTACGCCGCCGATCAATGCGAGTATATATGATATCCTTTGCATCAAATTCAATATCAAGCCAAGATCCCCTGTAAGGTATCACACGAGCTGCAAAAAGAAATTTTCCTGATGAGTGAGATTTTCCTTTATCGTGGTCAAAAAACACACCTGGAGAACGGTGCATCTGTGAAACGATAACGCGCTCCGTACCGTTTATGACAAAAGTACCGTTACCCGTCATCAACGGCATGTCTCCCATATAGACACCCTGCTCCTTGATGTCCTTAATGTCTCTTAAACCCGTATCTTCATCAATATCAAAAACAATCAAACGCAGTACTACCTTTAGTGGAGCTGCATAAGTCAAATCACGCTGACGACACTCTTCAACGTCAAACTTCGGCAAATCGAACTCGTAGCGCACGAATTCAAGCATGGCGGTACCGGAAAAATCTGATATTGGAAACACTGACTTAAAAACAGCCTGTAAACCTTCATCTGGACGCCCGCCTTCCGGCTCTTCAATCATGAGAAATTGATCGTATGACGCTTTCTGAACTTCAATAAGATTTGGCATTTCCGCCACTTCAGAAATCTTACCAAAAAATTTACGTACACGTTTACGACCATTAAATTGAGACATCATTGCTAGAGTCTGAGCCATCGTTGCTCCTCAATTTTACTATCCAAGGTAGACTAAACCTTGAAAGCTTCCTACTATTAATCTGCGCACGCAGACCTGTTTACCTAATACCAAAAACGAATATAACTCTCTTCGACACACACCCAACAGCTACACTGCCAATGCCCACCATATTCACTAAAAATCTACGAGGCAAAAGCGTTCTCCATAGCTGCTAAATCGTTAGAAAAATATTCATAAACCCTTCCGAAAAGAAAAGAGGTCGGCAGATAATTTATACCTGCCAACAAACGAAACTTATTTAAGTTCAACCTTAGCACCTGCAGCTTCAAGCTGAGCTTTAATCTTTTCTGCCTCATCCTTAGAAGCACCTTCTTTAATTGGTTTAGGAGCTCCTTCAACCAAATCTTTTGCCTCTTTAAGACCAAGACCTGTAAGAGCGCGCACTTCCTTAATTACATTAATTTTCTGAGCGCCACCATCGACAAGAACAACATCAAATTCTGTCTTTTCTTCAGCAGCTGCAGCAGCTTCACCACTGACAGCGGCAACAGCTACAGGAGCAGCAGCTGAAACTCCCCATTTTTCTTCAAGCAACTTAGAAAGCTCAGCAGCTTCCAAAAGAGTAAGGTTAGAGAGGTCTTCTACGATCTTCGCTAGATCAGCCATATTAAAATTCCTTCAAGTTAAAAGGTTTAGATTATCACTTAAAATTCATTCAAAAAAACAGAAAAGCAACAAAACCGTCCCGTTAATACGAATAAACCAAACAGTTTCAAGCTGCTTTCTTCCCCTGAGCATGCGCACCAATGACACGAGCAATTTGACCAGCAGGAGCATCAACAACCTGAGCAATACGAGTCGCAGGAGTAGAAACCATACCCACAAGCTTTGCTCGCAACTCATTGAGTGAAGGTAATGCAGCTAAAGATTTTACAGCATCAACGCTTAAGCTTGTAGCACCCATTGAACCACCAAGGATGACAAATTTATCATTGACCTTCGCAAAATCAACAGCAACTTTTGGCGCTGTAATCGGATCCTCTGAATACGCTATGAGTGTCTGCCCAGTAAACAAACCCGCTATCGATTCAGACTCCGTGCCCTGAAGAGCGATTTTTGCAAGACGGTTTTTGGCAACTTTAATAGCACCACCAGCCTCACCCATCTTTGAACGAAGATCATTCATTTGTGAAACTGTCAAACCGGAATAATGTGCAATAACGATAGAACCAGACTCCTGAAAAGCCTTATTCAACCATGTAACAAATGCACGTTTTTCTGCTCTATCCACTGTCTTTCTCCATTTAACAGATTTACTTAAAAATCCGCTTGTTACCTTTGATAACACAAAATACTTATGCTACCGATGAGGATCCTGCCCCCTTCTTCACGCACAAACGATCAAAGGTAACTCTGGTTCAAACCTTTGAAGTTTTTTTAACCTTAAAGTTTTTACCCCAGTCTCATGCAGGCCTTTAAATTAAGATATTCTAAAAATATCACCTACAATCTCGGACAGGACATTCCGGGATTTCTCCCGGCATGACCCGAGCCTAACAAGGCTCAGATAACTATGTGCCAAAAAAATTGACACAAAAAACAATATTCAATGACTATATATATTTCAGCAAAATTACTAACCTACCCTTAACTTATTCTGAACGCACTGTCACGGGATCAACTTTAATTCCAACACCCATTGTTGAAGCAATTGCAACACGTCTAATGTATTCACCCTTCGCACCTTGCGGCCTCGCTTTAATGACTGCACCAACAAAAGCCCTAACATTATCCACTATCTTGTTAGCCTCAAAAGAAGCCTTGCCAACACCGGCATGTACAATACCAGACTTTTCAACACGGAACTCCACAGCCCCTCCCTTAGAATCCTTAACGGCATTAGCGACATCTAGTGTCACGGTGCCAATTTTAGGATTCGGCATCAAACTCCTTGGACCAAGAATCTTACCAAGACGACCAACAAGAGGCATCATATCTGGTGTTGCTATACAACGATCAAACTCTATCGTTCCACCATCGATGACTTCAAATAAATCCTCAGCACCAACAATATCTGCACCCGCTGCTTTGGCTTCATCAGCTTTATCACCACGCGCAAAAACAGCAACCCGAACATTCCGTCCTGTTCCATGAGGCAAATGAGCAACCCCTCTAACCATCTGATCTGCGTGACGTGGATCAACGCCCAAATTCATTGCAATCTCAATCGTTTCATCAAATTTAGCAACTGCACGTTCTCTAACCATAGAAACCGCATCGGCCAAAGTATAGAGTTTGTTAAAATTGACACCTTCACGAATTTTTTCTAATCTCTTCACTAGCTTTGCCATAACATCAGCCTACCACTTCTAAACCCATGGAGCGAGCAGAACCTTCAACCATACGCATCGCTGCCTCAATATCGTTTGCATTAAGATCTTTCATTTTTGCTTCTGCAATCAAACGAACTTTATCACGAGAAATTGTTCCTGCAGATACCTTACCAGGCTCCTTTGAACCCGACTTTAAATTTGCTTCCTTCTTCAAAAAGAAAGAAACGGGAGGAGTCTTAAGAGAAAACGTAAAGGACTTATCTTGATAATAAGTAATGACTACAGGAATTGGCGACCCTTTTTCCATTTCCTGGGTCGCAGCATTAAATGCTTTACAAAACTCCATGATATTAATACCCCTCTGTCCAAGAGCTGGACCAATCGGTGGAGAGGGTGTTGCAGCTCCTGCAGGAACTTGCAACTTTAACTGACCTGCACTTTTCTTTGCCATAATTCTGCCTTCAATTAACTTTGATAAACGGATGTCTTACCATACCGAATACCTGCCGCAGTCTAGTGGTCTGGATCATTAAGCCGGCAAAAGCCATAAAATCACCTCCCACTCAATTTAGGGTAATTTTTAATCACCCCACATAATCAAATCCAATCAAAGCTTTTCTACCTGACCAAACTCCAATTCAACAGGCGTAGGACGCCCAAAAATTGATACCTCAACCTTAAGACGAGAACGATCTTCCTCAACGTCCTGAACAATACCATTAAAAGACACGAAAGGCCCATCAGCCACCCGAACCTGCTCACCAATCTCAAAAGAAACAGATGGCTTTGGAGACTCTACACCTTCCTGAACTTGCTGAAGAATCTCCTCAGCCTCTTTATCAGAAATAGGAAAAGGCTTTGCATCTGAACCCAAAAAACCCGTTACCTTTGGAGTATTTTTAATAAGATGATATACCTCATCTGTCAATTCAGCACAAACAAGGACATAACCTGGAAAAAATTTCCTTTCAGAATTCACCTTGCGCCCTCGACGAACTTCAACAACACGTTCAGTCGGAACGAAAATCCTGCTAAACAAGTGATCCAACCCCTTTTGCTTAGCCTCTTTTTCAATAGCCTCCGCTACCTTTTTTTCAAAATTTGAATATGCCTGAACGATATACCAACGAGCAACCACTGCCATACTTCCCTGTGCGATCAACTAAAAAGATATTTCAAAAAATCAATACCCTGCCATACACTAAAATTTATGACCTGGTCTACGATAAAAAAGAACGTCGAGGAAAAAACAGTAACAAGAAGGACCATAACGGTAGAAATCATAGTTTCACGATATGTAGGCCACTTCACTTTAGCAGTCTCTGCACGAACCTGTCTTAAAAAAGTAACTAAATTAGTCTTAGGCATCATCAGCTATACATATTCTTTCCACAAATCACGCAACAAAACAGACGCAAAATAAAAAACCCGTCATCCCACACGCGAATTCTCTTATCACCTATCAAATATCGAAACACACACAAAAAAACAAGCCCTATATGAGAAGTAAAAAAGAAGTTAAAACTCCCATCACAAAGAAGAGAGCTTGCATGGCAGGGGCAGCAGGGCTTGAACCCGCGACCTGCGGTTTTGGAGACCGCCGCTCTACCAACTGAGCTATACCCCTAACTCCTTAATACATTCCCTAAATGTGCTTTAATATACATTTTATTCAACAATTTTAGAGACGATACCTGCTCCGACGGTGCGGCCACCTTCACGGATCGCAAAACGCAACTTTTCCTCCATTGCAATTGGAACAATCAGAGAAATATCCATCGCAACATTATCACCGGGCATAACCATCTCCGTACCTTCAGGAAGAGTAACAATCCCCGTCACATCCGTAGTACGAAAATAAAACTGTGGACGATAATTTGTAAAGAAAGGCGTATGACGACCCCCCTCATCTTTCGTTAAAATGTAAGCTTCGGCTTTAAACTTAGTATGAGGTGTAACAGAACCAGGCTTCGCCAAAACTTGCCCACGCTCAATCCCTTCACGATCAACACCACGAAGCAAGGCACCAATATTATCACCCGCCTGACCTTGATCCAAAAGCTTACGAAACATTTCAACGCCCGTAACTGTTGTCTTCGACGTAGGACGAATCCCTATAATCTCAATTTCTTCACCAACTTTAATAACACCACGCTCAACACGACCTGTAACAACCGTTCCACGACCCGAAATCGAAAAAACATCCTCAATAGGCATCAAAAAAGGCTGATCAATTGGACGTTCTGGCGTCGGTATATACTTATCAACCTCACTCATTAAAAGGCGAACAGCATCCTCTCCTATACTCTTGTTGGAATCTTCAAGAGCCGCCAAAGCGGAGCCTTTAACAACAGGTATATCATCACCTGGAAAATCATACTTCGAAAGAAGTTCTCGAACTTCAAGCTCAACAAGCTCCAAAAGCTCCGCATCATCAACCTGATCAACTTTATTCAAAAAAACAACAATCGCAGGAACACCCACCTGACGCGCCAACAAAATATGTTCACGTGTCTGAGGCATCGGACCATCCGCTGCAGAAACAACCAATATAGCACCATCCATTTGAGCTGCACCCGTGATCATGTTCTTTACATAATCAGCATGACCAGGACAATCCACATGCGCATAATGGCGTTGCTCCGTTTCATATTCAACGTGCGCAGTTGAAATAGTTATGCCACGAGCCCGCTCTTCAGGCGCAGCATCAATCTGATCATACGCTTTGAACTCACCAAAATACTTCGTAATCGCTGCAGTCAACGAGGTCTTACCATGATCAACGTGACCAATCGTTCCAATATTAACATGCGGCTTCGTACGTTCAAATTTGCTCTTCGCCATTGCTATCAATCTCTTTTTTCTAAATACCTAAAATAAGCTACCACAACCAAACCTTACCAGAAACAACCCACCAGCTTGGCTACAAAACCACCCCAAGACAAAAACATACCCGAATACGGTAGAACACCCACCGCGACAGTACCAACTTAACACCTTGGAGCGGGTAGCGGGAATCGAACCCGCATATTCAGCTTGGAAGGCTGCTGCTCTACCACTGAGCTATACCCGCATTACGGCCTATTCCGACGGATGGTGAAGGGGGTTGGATTCGAACCAACGTAGCATACGCAACGGATTTACAGTCCGTCCCCTTTAACCACTCGGGCACCCCTCCATCACACCGGATAAGTCGCAAGATTGAAACCGATGCGACTCCAAAATCAAGCCAATCGCGTACCGATTTTGACGATTACCATTATATCTGTCAATAAAATAAATATAGTTTTGTACAAATTTTACGTCAATTAATTTTATTTTTTGTTTTTTCTACAAACATTTTTCTACATAACACGCTATAAGAAAAATATGTCACAAAAAATACACAAAAAATCTCACTTCACGCATTCTTATCATCGAGACTTTAACAAAAAGGGTCTCTCCATCTCGCCTTCAACTTATTCAAAATACGATCACACCTCTACGATGCAAAAAACAATTCATCTCTACGGGGTCCATACCATCGACGCTGCCCTCAAAAACCCCAATAGAGTTCTTAAACATCTTTACGTTACACAAAATGCTTTAAAACGTTTAGATATAAGCAACCATAATTTGCCATGCCCTATAGAATTATCTTCGCCTAAAAAGCTTGATACACTTGTTGGAAGTGATGCTGTCCACCAGGGAGTTGTGCTGGAAACTGAACCCCTGAAATCACGCGACTTATCTGAACTTACTCATACTGATCTTGTTATCGTAATGGACCAAATTACTGATCCTCATAATGTTGGAGCTATTATGCGCTCCGCAGCTGCATTCAAAACCGGAGCACTTATCACTTCCTATCGTCATTCACCGCAAGAAAGTGGTGTACTTGCTAAAGCAGCCTCTGGAGCTTTAGAATCGATTGATTACATTATGGTACAGAACCTTGCTGAAGCACTTAAATTCCTCCATAAAGCTCATTTTATCACCTTCGGACTTGATTCAGAAGGTGACGCTCCTTTAGAGAACGTACTAACAGGAGAAAAAATTGCCCTCGTTTTAGGGGCAGAAGGAAAAGGTTTACGCAAAAAAACACGCGAAACAGTTCACACACTAGCGCGCCTTGATATGCCTGGAAAAATTAAATCCCTAAATGTTTCAAATGCAGCGACAATCGCACTCTACACAGCTCACAAACACCTAAGACCATGATCTCCTATTTTCTTATAGAAAATCAAATATATTTTAATTTTCTGCAAACCATACAACAATAGCAATACACATAAGTATGACATTTAAACACAAGTGGCTCAGGATCAATAACAAGGCCAGATCCACACGAACATTAAAAATAAACAAAAACCATGCAATCAATAACACCTATCAGGCCAAAAGCTTTACTTAAAGCACCGATAAGTAGTACTGCACTCTCTTATAAAAAATAAAACAACTCCATGAAAAAAGCTGTTACCAATACAAAAAAGAAGATTGCTAAAAATTATCACAAAAACTGAATAATTGATAACAGCACTCACTACACCAACCATCCCAGCTTTTTTTCACAATGTTGACACGAATAAACCTGCTGTAATACCGTATACTAGCCAAAATCTAGCTTAATACATGAAGAATTTGAAATAACTTCCGTAGAAAATTCTCAGAATTTTTTCTTATCATCTACACATCCACAGTAAACGCCCACCATTATTTGATTTGGCCAACACTGTTTTGTCGCTATTCATACAATCAAGTACAAAGCAACGACATTTACAACTTTCCCTTACTTAAAAAACCCTAACATATGAGCTCACCCATCTTTTCGAACCAGATGAGAAATTTCATATCACGAATGCATTACCTTCAAAAATCATTGTGCAGAATGCAGCGTGATATTATTCAATTTTTTTTACAATCTTCAAGCCACACGTCATAAATGGGATGCTCCACAGCATTTAGACCAGGACTATCCGAAAACATCCATCCTGCAAAGATACGCTGCACCTTTTTATCCTGGACTACCTCATAAACTTCAAGAAAACCACTCGTACGAGCTGGCTCATCTTTAGAACTTGCGTAACACGCACGAGGCGTTATCTGCAAAGCACCAAATCGGTAAACTTGACCAATAGGAACTTCAAAACGAGTCGTTCGACCAGTGATTTTGTCAAGACCTGAAAGAATAGCAATTTCATTGCTAACACGCTGAGCCTGTACCTCACCTACTACAAACAAAACTACCCCTATCCCCATTAAAATAGCATATAAAAAGCACCCTAATTTTGATAACAGAGAAAACTTCATCGCATCACATCAACTGAATTTAACAAAAACAACTTTAACAAAAATGACATTAACTGCCAGCACACTAATTTCAGAAAACGAAAAAACAACTCACATGCTCTACTTCCTAAGGATCATTGTTGGGTATCCATGCATCGTAATCTTTACACACATGAAAGTTCTCAACATTATGAAAAATGGATCCTTTCGGCCGATATGCTCTCTTTGAACCCGTCATATTCGCACTATGAGGTTTTTCCCATTCGTGGAGTTGATAACCATCATCTGTAGGCGGCGCATCACAGCGGTGATGAATCCAACCATGCCAACCTGGGGGAATAGTGGAAGCCTCAGAATACCCTTTGTAAATCACCCAACGACGCGGATAGCCATCTTTATGATAGCCCCCTTCATAATAAATGTTACCAAACTGATCTTCCCCCACACGCCTCCCCTTACGCCACGTAAAAAAACGCGTATTAACAGTATTACCATTCCACCACGTGAAGACTTGCTTTAAGAAACTAACCATTTGCTACCTTACCTCTTCAACACCCTCACAAACCAAACTACTGATGTGAATCCACACAACCTTTTCAACTACAAAAGGTAACAAAACAGTCTCAGTATTCAACAGAGATTCCCAACCGGAAGCTTCCTAAATTGCATTTCAAACACTTCAAAATATATTGCCCAAGCCTCTTTATCTATTTTAATCTATCTTAAGCTTTGACTTAACAAACTCATTAACACTTTGGGGATTGGCTTTCCCCCCCGTCGCCTTTATAACCTGTCCAACAAACCACCCAACCAAAGCAGGCTTCCCTTTTGCTTGGATAACTTTATCTGGATTATTGGCAATGACATCATCAACAGCACGTTGAATGACCTCCATGTCTGTTACTTGCTTCATGCCGCGCTTTTCTACAATTTGACGCGGATCCCCGCCTTCACACCAAACAATCTCAAACAAATCCTTAGCAATTTTCCCGGAAATAACACCTTCTTTTATTAGATCAATGATTGCTCCTAACTGACTTGGCGTAACTGGCGTGTTCTCAATTGCAAGATTGCTTTTATTTAGGGCACCCAACAGATCATTGATCACCCAATTAGCAACCATCTTCCCATCACGCCCGCAAGCTACCTCTTCAAAATAATCTGCAATTGCTTTGTCCGTTACAAGAATGGAAGCATCATACGCAGTCAACCCCATACTATCTATAAAACGCGCTTTTATATCGTCAGGTAACTCCGGCAGCCCTGAAGCCAAAGCATCAACAAATGCCTGATCAAATTCTAACGGTAATAAATCAGGATCTGGAAAATAACGGTAATCATGCGCTTCTTCCTTTGAGCGCATAGACCGCGTCTCACATTTAACTGCATCAAACAGCCGAGTCTCCTGATCTACCGTACCACCATTCTCTAAAATGGCAATCTGACGACGTGCCTCATACTCTATAGCTTGGCCAATAAAACGGATAGAATTAATATTCTTTATTTCACAACGCGTTCCAAACGCTCCACCTGGACGACGAACAGATACATTAACATCAGCACGGATAGACCCCTCATCCATATTACCATCACAGGTCCCTAAATAACGAACAATTGCTCGCAATTTTGTCATATAAGCCTTAGCTTCCTCTGACGAACGCATATCCGGTTTGGAAACAATTTCCATGAGGGCAACACCAGAGCGATTAAGATCAACAAAAGACATTATTGGATGCTGATCATGCATAGATTTCCCAGCATCTTGTTCAAGATGAAGCCTTTCAATCCCAACCTCAATATCCTCAAACTCACCATTTGAGTCCGGCCCTATCGATACAACAACTTTCCCTTCACCAACAATAGGGTATTGAAACTGCGAAATTTGATATCCCTGCGGCAAATCTGGATAAAAGTAATTCTTACGATCAAAAATAGACCTCAAATTAATCTGAGCTTTTAATCCTAAACCAGTCCGAATAGCCTGACGAACACACTCCTGATTAACAACAGGTAGCATTCCAGGCATAGCTGCATCAATGAGTGACACATTATTATTCGGCTCAGAACCAAATTCCGTAGATGCTCCCGAAAAAAGTTTTGAATTCGACTTAATTTGCGCATGAACTTCCATGCCAATGACGACCTCCCAATCACCTGTCGCTCCAGCAATAAAGCGCCTAGGATCAGGGGTGCGATTATCAACAATTTCCATTACCAATCCATTACCAATGCTTCTAAAATACTACTTAATGTTCCTCAAAATCATCATAGGCATGAACTCAGAACACAAAACCTGCAAATGAAGTCTCCCTACGCAACTTCTCCTGATTCAAAAACTATTTCTTCTTATCTGCGACCTTTTTCTTAGTGCTTGCTTTCGCTGAAGAACCTTTTTCAGATTCTGTTTTTGTTGAATCCTTTTTAATTAAGTCTGACTCATCATATTCCTTCATCAGTTCATCAACTGTTACTTTTTTATCTGTAACTTTTATCTGTGTCAGTAAATAATCAATAACCTTTTCTTCAAAAATTGGTGCACGCAAATTTGCAACAGCCTCTGGTGTGCGACGAAAAAAGTCCATAATCTCTTTTTCTTGTCCAGGATGCTGACGCAGCTGATCATAGATCGCTGCCTGTAATTCATTTTCACTGACTTCAATACCAGCCTTCATTCCAATCTCAGAAAGAACTAAGCCAAGACGAACACGGCGTTGTGCAAGCGTACGATACTCTTCTTGCATCTTCTCCTCTGTAGTGTTTTCATCCTCAAAAGACCTTCCTGTCCTTTGCAAATCAGCACTGACTTGAGCCCATATATTATCGAACTCAATCTTTACAAGACGCTCAGGAATTTCAAAATGGTAATCAGCATCTAGTGAATCAAGAATTTGACGCTTGATCTTTTGACGTGTCATGGAACCGTACTGACTTTCAATCTGCTTGTGAACAACTTCACGTAGACGATAGAGAGACTCTAAACCAAGTTTTTGTGCTGACTCGTCATCAATTTTCAATTCATCTGGTTTAAAAACAGCCTTAACGGTAACATCAAAAACTGCATCTTTACCAGCTAGGTGTGTAACACCATAATCGCCAGGAAATTTAACAGAAATTTCTTGTGTGTCACCAGCTTTTACACCAACTAATTGTTCTTCAAAGCCTGGAATAAATTGCCCAGAACCAAGAACTAACTGCACATCATTGGCTGCTCCACCATCAAATGAAGTGCCATCAATTTTACCTAAATAATCGATTGTAATACGATCATTTTCCTCAGCAAAACCCTCCTTCTCTGAATAGTTCCGGGTAGAGGAAAGAACTTTGTTAACTTGCTCATCCACATCTTTTTCAAGAACATCTGCAATTTCACGAACAATTTCAATATTCTCGAAACCTTTAATTTCAAACTCCGGCAGAACTTCATATTTTAAACTAAATACAAAATCAGCATTACCCTCTAAGACCTTTTCGTCTTCATATACTTCAATTTGCGGTTGCACTGCAGAACGCTCATTACGATCCGCTAAAATAGAACGAGGAGCATCATTCATAATTTCATTCAGAACTTCAGCCATAAAAGACTGACCATACATTTTACGAAGATAACCGGAAGGTACCTTTCCAGGACGAAAGCCATTTAACTTAATCTTATCTTTAGTATCATCTAACCGCTTACTTAACCTTTGCTCCAAATTGTCCATTGGAACTACAACTTTAATCTCGCGTTTCAATCCTTCATTGACTATCTCAGTAACCTGCATCGAACAACCTTCGTCTTTTTAGGAAATGAATAATTACATCTCCCGGAATAACAATACCTCAACACCTAAAGTGTCAGCTTCATATAAGGCAGATTCCACACACTCCCAATTTAGAGTATTGAAAGCGACTCCCTTTGGTGCGGATGGAGGGAGTCGAACCCCCACGGTTTCCCGCCAGAACCTAAATCTGGTGCGTCTACCAATTTCGCCACATCCGCTAAACTTGAAAATAAATAGCTTCGCATCAGCAATTTTCTATATCACTCAATTTTAACCAATTAAAGAAAAAAAGAGAGAAAATACATTCTAACCCATATATATCATTTTTCACATTACGAAAAAAGTTTTACTATTCAGATAATACTATATTTATATAGAGTCGGATCATGTTAAACAAACACAACACTCCAATTCACGTTATCGGTGGTGGTCTCGCTGGAAGCGAAGCAAGTTGGCAAATCGCTCAATCAAAAATTCCTGTAATTTTACACGAAATGAGACCAATAAAAACATCTGAGGCCCATAAAACTGATAAACTCGCGGAGCTCGTATGCTCTAATTCATTCCGTTCAGATGATTCATCAACAAATGCTGTAGGACTCTTACACGCCGAAATGCGACTTGCCAATTCCCTCATTATGAAGGCTGCAGACGCTCATAGAGTACCTGCTGGAAGTGCACTAGCTGTCGATCGCAACGGCTTCTCTCAAACTATTACAGAGATACTTGAAAATCATCCTCTTATCACAATAATGCGAGAAGAAGTACTTGATATTCCTGAAGATTGGCACAACGTCATCATTGCAACTGGCCCCCTCACTTCATCAGCATTGGCCCGAACAATACAAAGGGAAACAGGGATAGAATCATTGTCTTTCTTCGATGCCATTGCTCCTATCATTTACACTGATAGCGTTAATATGGACGTTTGTTGGTATCAATCTCGCTATGATAAGAGCAGTCCTGGAGGAACTGGAAAAGATTATCTTAACTGCTCTCTGAATAAAGAACAATATGAAGCATTCATTCAAGAACTAATACATGGAGAAAAAATAGAATTTCGAGAATTTGAAAAAACTCCCTACTTCGATGGGTGCTTACCAATCGAAATCATGGCTGAGCGTGGTATTGATACCCTGAGGCATGGCCCTATGAAACCAATAGGATTAACAAATGCTCATAACCCCACGGTTAAAGCTCACGCCGTTGTACAGCTACGCCAAGATAATACTCTCGGTACACTTTACAATATGGTTGGATTTCAAACAAAACTGAAATACAGTGAACAAGTCCGTATTTTTAGAAAAATTCCTGGCCTCGAACGAGCAGAATTTGCGCGTCTTGGTGGCCTCCACCGCAACACCTATATTAATTCTCCAATTATTCTAGATCATACACTTCGTCTAAAAGAGAGACCTCAGATACGTTTCGCTGGACAAATTACAGGATGTGAGGGCTATGTAGAATCATCTGCAATAGGACTTCTTGCAGGACGATTCGCTGTTGCTGAATACAATCATTCTTTCCCCTCTTTACCACCAAAAACGACTGCGTTAGGGGCCCTCCTGAACTACATCACAGATGGACATATTGTAACCAATGAAGTAGGGAAAAAATCTTTTCAACCTATGAATATAAATTTTGGTCTATTTCCGCCTATTGATTCCACCGACTCTTCGGTGAAAAATGCACAAAAAAAGAAAAGAGAGAGAGTATAACTGCACGAGCTCTAAATGACTGCACAAAGTGGCTAACAAACGAAAAATAGCCTCTTAATCGATCATTCTTGGTTTCCAATCCAACGAATACCCAATTCTATTAACGTGAATACCCCGCTTCCAACAGCGGACGTCAGCACAATAACAAGCCACAAACAACAAAAACATGATATCTTTGCTTTACAGACCTAACACCTTACTTAGATCAAAACAAACCTTACAGATACTGCATCGAACGAGACCCCCCCACTCCCAAAAATCTTAACAACATCAAAGATTTTCTACAACTTAAACGCTTTTTCACAAAAACATCTAAAAGGACCCTCTAAAAAAACCCGCTTATCGATAAACCGGGTTTTTTAAAAATGAAATTCAAATCACTTTTTATTGACAGCCTCTTTAAGAGTTTTGCCTGCAAAAAACTTAGGCACGGAACGCGCTGGAATGTCAATTTCAGCACCCGTCGAAGGATTACGCCCTTTTGTGGCTGCACGCTGAGAAACTTCAAAACAACCAAAACCCGGCAGACGCACATCACTTCCTTGAGCCAAAGTCTCCGTTACAGAAGCAATAAAAGCATCTAAAACAGAAGCAGCCTGTGCTTTCGAAATATCAGCCTTCTCAGCAATAGAGCTAACCAACTCACCTTTATTCATTGAATGTTTCCTTTCCTATATTACTGAATAACATGTAAATGGACCATCAATAAGTTTATTAAAAACTATAATAAACTGAAGAGTTATTTTGTTTCAGAATGTTGTTTTTTAACAAAAATCACAGTTATTCACGGTTTTTTCATCTTTTTTTCAAGAAAGACAAAGCAAACGTTGCCTAAAAAGGCTCTAATCACCGAAAAATAGGATAATCGACCAGAAAAATGAATCAATGAACCGGTAGAGTTTCACCATCATTTTCTGTCCTAGAAACTGTGGGTACGGTAGAAGGTTCTACCCACTCAATAGCCTCAGGGAAACGGACCAATGCATGCTTAAGAACTTCACTTATGTGATTTACTGGGATAATCTCCATACTATTTTTGATATCATCAGGTACATCAACTAAATCTTTTGCGTTTTCTTCAGGAATGAGAACTTTCTTGATCCCCCCTCGCAGAGCAGCAAGCAACTTTTCTTTTAACCCACCAATTGGTAAAACACACCCTCGCAGAGTAATCTCACCGGTCATTGCTACATCTTTTAGAACAGGTATTTCTGTTAAAATCGAAACAATTGCTGTAACCATCGCAATCCCAGCAGACGGGCCATCCTTAGGCGTTGCACCTTCCGGAACATGAACATGAATATCACACTTCTCAAAAAGTGGCGGTTCAATACCAAAATCAACGGCACGAAAACGTACATAAGATGCTGCCGCTGAGATAGATTCTTTCATAATATCACGTAAATTTCCGGTTACGATCATCTTCCCCTTACCTGGCATCATGACACCTTCAATAGTCAAAAGCTCTCCACCAACTTCAGTCCATGCAAGTCCAGTAACAACTCCAATTTGATTTTCACCTTCGATTTGACCAAAGCGATAACGCCTAACACCTAAAAAGTCATCTATGTTTTTCTCTGTAACACTCACAGACTTCTTTTTATCTTTTATAATTCTTGTAACTGACTTACGTGCCAACTTCATGAGCTCTCGCTCAAGACTACGAACACCTGCTTCTCGCGTATAAAATTGAATGACCGACCTTATTGCATCATCAGAAACACTGAACTCCTTTTTGGACAAAGAATGATCCTTTAGCGCCTTCGGCAAGAGATGCCTCTTAGCAATCTCCACCTTTTCATACTCGGTGTAACCGGCAATGCGAATGATCTCCATACGGTCCATGAGTGGACCTGGAATATTCAGCGTATTTGCAGTAGCAACAAACATAACATCAGAAAGATCATACTCCACCTCTAAATAATGATCAACGAATGCACCATTTTGCTCAGGATCAAGAACCTCTAATAAAGCTGAAGAAGGATCTCCACGAAAATCTTGCCCCATTTTATCAATTTCATCAAGTAAAAAGAGCGGATTGGTTTTCTTAGCCTTTTTCATAGATTGGATTATTTTTCCTGGCATAGACCCTATATAAGTCCGACGATGCCCACGGATCTCCGCTTCATCACGAACACCTCCCAGTGAAACACGAACGTACTCCCGCCCCGTTGCTTTTGCAATAGAACGCGCTAATGACGTTTTCCCAACGCCTGGAGGACCTAAGAGGCAAATGATTGGCCCCTTTACTTTTAAAGATCTACTTTGTACCGCAAGATACTCTACAATTCGCTCTTTCACCTTTTCGAGACCAAAGTGCTCACTGTCCATTACTTTTTCAGCAAAATTTAAATCGCTCTTAATCTTCGATTTTTTCCCCCAGGGTACAGCTAAAATCCAGTCGAGGTAATTACGGACAACTGTTGCTTCTGCAGACATAGGAGACATATTCCGAAGCTTTTTAAGCTCTGCTTCAGCTTTTATGCAAGCTTCTTTTGATAATTTCGTTTTCTTGATTCGACTCTCTATCTCAGACAATTCATCACGACCATCATCACCCGTCCCCAATTCTTTCTGAATAGCCTTTAATTGCTCATTTAAGTAGTATTCTCTCTGAGTCTTCTCCATCTGCCTTTTAACATGCGAACGAATCCGCTTTTCAACTTGCAAAACAGAGATCTCTCCTTCCATAAAAAAAAGCACACGTTCCAAGCGATCTCTTACAGAAAATAGAGCTAATATTTCTTGCTTCTCTGGAAGCTTAATAACCAAATACGAAGCAACAGTATCTGCAAGCTTAGAAGGATCATCAATCTGACTAACCGCATTTACAATTTCAGGAGAAATCTTCTTATTAAGCTTCACGTAATTCTCAAAATAAACGACAACCGATCGAAAAAGAGCCTCAATTTCAATCTCATCTTCTTCAGATTCCGCCACAACAGTTGCATACGCTTGGTGGTACTCTTCATTTGCGGTAAAATGAACAATCTTGGCACGAGCCTTCCCTTCAACCAAAACTTTAACAGTTCCATCAGGAAGCCTCAAAAGTTGAAGAACATTAGCAAAAGTACCGATATCATAAATATCCTCTGGTTTTGGATCATCTGCAGCAGCATTTTTTTGGGTTGCCAATAATATTGGCTTATTTGCTGCCATTGTTTTTTCAAGAGCATGTATTGACTTCTCCCGCCCTACAAAGAGTGGAACAATCATATGTGGAAATACAACAATATCGCGAAGGGGTAAAACAGCATAAGCTTCCTCTGCTGTCCCCTGTATCTCTCCATTAATATGTTGCATACTTTTCCTTTCCGAAACCTATGATGATATTCATCACACAGATTACTTTCAAAACCTGAACCCCCACCCCTGCAATAGAGAAGATGGTAACAAATGATAAACAAATCAAGTACTGTGCTAACAAGCTTAGAAATATCTTATTTCCAAATATCCCTTTTTACTAATTTATACAGCTAGCTACAGCAACACTACGCAGATACATTTTCTTTGTTTTTTACACATTCTGAATAAATATATAACGGCTGAGCTTTTTCCTCAACAACATCGCTTGAAATCACAACTTCTCGTACACCTTCGAGAGATGGTAACTCAAACATGGTATCAAGAAGAATCTTTTCCATAATAGAGCGTAACCCACGAGCGCCAGTTTTTCGCTCAATCGCCTTACGAGCAACTGCCCGTAAAGCATCTTCATGAAATGTTAACTCGACATTCTCCATCTCAAAAAGATACTGATACTGTTTCACTAAAGCATTTTTTGGTTGCGACAAGATCCTAAATAGCGCGTTAATATCCAAATCTTCTAAAGTAGCTATAATAGGAAGACGACCTATAAATTCTGGAATCAAACCAAACTTCACAAGATCTTCGGGTTCTAAATCATGAAAAATTTCTCCAACTCGACGCTCATCTTGTGCCTTAACTGTAGCAGAAAAACCTATTGAGGTTTTTTCACCACGTCCCGAGATAATCTTCTCTAAACCAGCAAACGCTCCCCCACAAATAAACAAGATATTCGTAGTATCAACCTGCAAAAATTCTTGCTGCGGATGCTTACGCCCACCTTGTGGAGGAACAGAAGCAACTGTTCCTTCCATAATTTTTAGTAAGGCTTGCTGAACACCTTCACCTGAAACGTCTCTCGTTATAGAGGGATTGTCAGCTTTGCGAGAAATTTTATCAACTTCATCAATATATACAATACCGCGCTGCGCGCGTTCAACATTATAATCAGCTGCTTGAAGAAGCTTTAAAATGATATTTTCAACATCTTCACCTACGTACCCAGCCTCAGTCAAAGTGGTAGCATCTGCCATAGTAAAAGGCACATCAATGATACGTGCTAAAGTCTGTGCCAAATAAGTTTTACCACACCCTGTTGGTCCCACAAGAAGAATATTTGATTTTGCTAACTCAATAGCATTGCTCTTAAATTGGTGTGCGAGCCGCTTGTAATGATTATGGACAGCAACAGAAAGAACACGTTTTGCATACTTCTGACCAATCACATAATCATCAAGAACCTCTATAATTTCCTGTGGGGTAGGAACACCATCACGTGCCCTAATATTTGAAGACTTATTTTCTTCACGGATAATGTCCGTACAAAGCTCCACGCATTCATCACAAATGAATACAGTGGGACCCGCAATAAGTTTACGTACCTCATGCTGACTCTTTCCGCAGAATGAGCAATAGAGAGTGTTCTTCGATTCGCTCCCACTATTGCTAATTTTGCTCATTTCATTTTCCTTTCACTCCAACATAGAAATACTTTCTTCCTTTATTAAAGAAGTTTTTTATAATTACAAATACAAAGATACACTCAAACATACAAACGCCGTATTATTTTCAAATAACCTATATCTTAAAGTAGCTATTTTAAGGGCAGCCTTTGTTTACTTCAACGATGTGTAACTTAAAAAACTTCTAATCTTCTTCTTGAGATTCTGCACGACACTGAATAACATCATCAATTAAACCGAATGCCTTCGCTTCTCCTGCTCTCATAAAATGATCACGGTCAAGAGTTTTCTCAATAACTTCATAGCTTTGTCCTGTATGATGAACATAAATCTCATTCAAATGACGCTTCATCTTTATAATATCTTGTGCATGCCGTTCAATATCAGAGGCTTGACCCTGAAAGCCCCCAGATGGCTGATGCACCATTACACGAGCATTCGGCAATGAAAAACGACGACCCTTCTCTCCAGCTGTTAAAAGTAATGATCCCATAGATGCAGCTTGCCCCATACATAACGTTGAAACAGGAGGACGGATAAACTGCATAGTATCATAAATTGCCATGCCAGACGTCACAACACCACCAGGAGAATTGATGTATAAACTAATTTCTTTTTTAGGATTTTCTGCCTCTAAAAAGAGCAATTGAGCACACACAAGTGTTGCCATACCATCTTCAATAGGACCATTAATAAAAATAATCCGCTCTTTTAGGAGACGAGAAAAAATATCATAAGCACGCTCACCACGATTAGTTTGTTCAACAACCATGGGTACCAAATTTAAAGCCGTTTTTACAAGATCACTCATCTATTTACTTCCATCGATATTTAAGAATCGCCATTTTATATGCTAACTGAGCTATTCATAAGCCAACACCACTCTCTCATGCAAGCCACAATGAGCCGCAACAAAGAAAGATTACAATGCCAGCAATTAATCAATACTCAGAACGAATACCGTCAAAAAAACTCATCCTAATCAAAACAAAATTTTTCTCTGCGATAGCAAAATAACCTCAGGGGCCCCTCTACCATTCAAGAAACTTTATATGCATAAAGTCTAAGATGACATCGTATCTTTCGTGAAAAACTATGCTGTTTAAAAATTACCATTACTAATTTTTGATTTCATAATTCGAATCCAACTTTAAAAAGCTAATCTCTTTCTTCCAACTAAACAAAGAAAAAACAAAAATCTAACTAATAAAAATTACCCTTACCTCTACCAAATAAGTACAGGGGATTTTTATATTGGGATCATTAAATTGCAAAAAATATTCTAGATTAATACATTCAAACACCATGAGGTACATCTCTTTGTATATCAACTTTGCCTTATGCCTCAGCAAATACACTCAAAACTTTATGCACTAAAAGTACTCTAAACTGACGCGAAATAATTGCTCAACATGACGGACACTTTCAGAAAGTGCAAAAATCACTACACGGTCACCAGGCAAGATTCTTGTATCCGACAATAGTTGCACCATAGTTTTATTACGATAAATCGCACCAATTCTTAAACCATCTGGTAAATTAAGATCTAACAATAATTTTCCAACCAATGCAGAAGTTTTCATTACCTCTGCTTCAATAATTTCTGCAGCACCATTAAAAACTGAATGAACAGCACGAATTCTACCGCGCCGTACTTGTTGTAAAATTTTTGATATAGTTGCACTGAGAGGGTTAAAATGTGCATCCACACCAACAGCACGGCCAATTTCTTGATAGGCAGCATTATTAATTAACACCATATTAGCCTTACATCCTAACCTCTTAGCTATAATCGCACTCAACAGATTAACCTGATCTTGATTGGTTAACGTAATTATGAGATCAGCTTGATCAATTCCTGCTTCTTGAAGAATTAAAGGATCCAGCACATTACCACACAAAACAGTTGTTTTTTCAAGTTGATCAGCGATTATCAATGCTCTCTCTTTACACGCTTCTATGATTTTCAATTTTAATTTATGCAAACGTTTTTCAATTGATTGAGCAACATAAAGACCTATATGACCACCCCCTGCAATGATCATGCGATGTGCTTTTTGCTCCTTATGACCAAAAAGTCCAAGTGCACGACGCACTTGATCACGGGATGAAACAAGATATGTAACATCACCAACACACAATTGTGTATCCGAATGCGCTATCAGTAACTCTGAACCGCGCTTGATAGCAGTAACTGTTGTTTGAAGATTTGGAAACAATTCTGTTAATCGCCGTAAAGGTGTATTAATAACAGGACAATCCTCCATGCATTCTAAAGCTAACGCAACAACATTATCATCACAAAAATGCAAAACGTTCACTGCTTCCGGCAGGACTATGCGGCGCAGAACCATCTCTCCAACTTCTATTTCCGGTGAAATTACAACATCAATAGGGATATTTTCTCTTGCAAAAAGAGTCTTGTACGATGGCTCTAAATACGATTGTGAACGAATCCGCGCTATCTTTGTGGGAATATTAAACAGTGAATGAGCGACCTGGCAAGCAACCATATTCACTTCGTCAAACAAAGTTGCCGCAATAAACATATCAGCCTTATCAGCACCCGCGGCTAACAAAACTTCTGGATGAGAAGCATGACCAACAAAGCTTCTAACATCTAACAGGTCACGAATTCTCTCGACCAATTTTTCTTCAATATCTATAACAGTGATGTCGTGATTCTCAGCACAAAGGCGTTCTGCCATCCCGTAACCAACTTGTCCTGCTCCACAAATAATAATACGCATTGACCTATGAAATCCCTAGTGCCTTAAGCTTCCGATGCAAAGCTGAACGTTCCATACCTATAAATTCAGCGGTACGCGATATATTACCACCTAAACGACTAATCTGTGCTATCAAATACTTCTTCTCAAACAATTCGCGCGCTTCACGCAACGGCAAGTCCATTATATTTTGATCTGTTTCCATCTGGATACTCGGAAAAGAATCACTCACTTCAGCAGGAAGTAGTTCTGGTGTTATTGGACCATCACCATCGCGTGCTAAAATAAGAAGGCGTTCAATATTGTTACGTAACTGACGCACATTTCCTGGCCAATTATGTGCTTGCAAAACCGCAATAACATCATCACTAATTGCACGAAATTTAATGCCAACCTGTTGAGATATAATTTTTACAAAATAGTGAACAAGCTCCGGAATATCTTCGCGATGTGCACACAATGGAGGAACAGAAATAGGAATAACTGAAAGCCGATGAAACAAGTCTTCTCTAAACCGTCCATCAGCAATCAAGCTTTCAAGATTTTGCGCTGTTGAAGAAATTATACGCACATCTACCCTAACACGCTTCGTACCCCCAACTCTCTCAAACGTCTGAGTTGTCAACACTTGAAGAATCTTACTCTGAGTTTCATGCGGCATATCTGCAACTTCATCGATATAGAGTATCCCACCGTGCGCTTCTTCCAACGCACCAATTTTACGTTCTCCACCCTCCATTTCATTTCCAAATAATTCTATTTCCATCCTTTCAGAAGTCATTGTTGCAGCATTTATTGTGATAAAAGGTCCTATGGAACGTTCTGAACGTGCATGAATAGCACGTGCGACTACTTCCTTTCCTGCACCTGAAGGACCAGTGATCATTACACGACTATTTGTTGGAGCAACCTTTTCCACAATTTGACGCAACTGCTTCATAACTGTCGATTTTCCAAGTAGCATAGGGGTTTCAATCGATCGTTTCCGTAACCCTAAAAGCTCCTGTTTTAATTTTGAGTTTTCAAGAGCTCGCTCAGCAACCAATATAAATCGATCCGCTTTGAAAGGTTTTTCAATGAAATCGTACGCTCCTCGTTTGATAGCAGAAACAGCCATCTCAATATTACCATGACCAGAAATCATAACTACTGGAAGAAATGGATATCGAGCCTTTATCTCATCAAGAAGTGCTAAACCATCGAGACGGCTTCCCTGCAACCAAATATCTAAAAAGACTAACTTTGGAACACATTCATTAATTTGTGTCAAAGCTTCATCAGAATTACATGCAACACGCGCTCTGTACCCTTCATCATCCAAAATACCAGAAACGAGTTCACGAATATCTGCCTCATCATCAACAACTAAGATATCTGATACCATACCATTCCCTTATTTTATGATTTACAGCCTATATTATTCATCCTTATTTGCTGAAAAACCATACGAACCATCGCACCACGACCTTCATAAAAATCACCTGGTGCATCATGCAATTCCATATAACCGCCGTGATCTTCAATAATTTTTCGTACTATAGCTAACCCAAGCCCTGTGCCTTTTTTTCGTGTTGTTATATAGGGTTCTAACAACTTTTGCCTCTTTTCTTTGGGAAGCCCCTTGCCGTTATCAATAACATCAACAAATAAACAATCCTCTTGGTGATAAGAACGTACCAAAATATGACCGTAAATACCTTCCTCTCTCACAATTGAATCAATTGCTTCACTAGCATTTTTTATGACATTACTGAAAGCCTGAACAATGAGACGATTATCAAACTCACCTATAAGCGGCACATTACCTAAATCTTGTTCAAAATGAATATCATGTCGGACAACCTCTATCAAAAAACATGCTTCACGGAGCAACCCACGGACATCTAAAACACGCATCTGTGGTTTAGGCATACGTGCGAAAGAGGAAAACTCATCGACCATACGCCCAATATCCCCAACTTGTCGCACGATTATATCTATACACCGATCAAAAACTTCCCTATCTTGCGTAATAGCTTTATCATAACGCCTACGAATACGTTCGGCAGATAATTGAATAGGTGTCAATGGATTTTTGATTTCATGCGCAATACGACGTGCAACGTCTGCCCACGCTGATGAGCGTTGTGCTTCTACAAGATCTGTAATGTCATCAATTGTCAAAACCCATGACTGTCCTTGTCCGTCTTCCTCCTCCATCGTAATTTGCATATTACAGACACGTTCCTTACCTGCAACACTTAAGGTTACTTGCTCACTATGATTTTTACGTCCCGATGCACGGACAAATTCAAAAACTCGCCCGATTTCAACACTTAATGATAAAAGATTTCGCCCAACGACCTGATCAGAATTAACACCAAACATC
The DNA here is from genome assembly GCF_001281405.1 of Bartonella ancashensis. NCBI lineage: Bacteria > Pseudomonadati > Pseudomonadota > Alphaproteobacteria > Hyphomicrobiales > Bartonellaceae > Bartonella > Bartonella ancashensis. The sequence continues at coordinate 1,216,297 of NZ_CP010401.1, forward strand.
GTTTCAATAGATCTATTAATAATAGTAACTTCACCATTATCATCAATCCCAGCAACACCTGCTGTTACACCAGACAAAACAGCTTCAGAGAAACGCCGTCTCTCATCAATCTGATCGCGAACTGCTATCAGCTCATTACGCCGACTCTTCAGTTCACTCACCATGTAGTTGAAAGTTTTTGATAATTGACCAATATCACCATCTTTCGCACGCACTGGTACAAAAACATCCATGTTACCGGAAGCCACGTCATCAGCTGCACCAATAAGCAATCTAACAGGACGTACCAAACGATCCGCAACTGCAATACCAGCCCAAATAGCAGACAGGAGTAAACTTAAAAAAAGGCATAAATAAAGCATACCGAATGCAATCTGTGTTGGTAGACGATTTTCGTTAAGATCACGGTATCGATCCGTATTAACCTCAGTTAAACGTAAAGCAGATAAAACAGACCTATCAACATCACGAACTATGTATAAAAATGTGTTCGAAATATTGGTAAATTTCAGAATTATACCAAAATAATCATGCACTCCTGGTTGAAAAGAGAATGGTCTCGTACTAGTTGCCTGTTGAATAAGATTAGATGGAGGTATAGGCAACCTATCTTCATCACCAAGATCACTTGATGCAAAAATAGTACCTATAGAACTTAATAAAAATGCTCCACGGAGATTGCGACCTGCGGCGTGGCGCGTCAATTGCAACCTATATTCAGCTGGATTTCGTAACAAAAGCTCTTTATTATCAAGTGCAAAAGCCATAGCATAAGATAAATTCTTCAAATTTTGCAGCATTTCATCTGCGTAGGCGTTTGCTAAATCGATGGAAGATCCTACAATTTGCCGAGTTGTTGTATCAAACCATCGATCAAGCCCTAAATTCAGAGCGGGACCTGATACAAGAGCAACAGCGACAGCTGGTAATGTAGCTACGAGTGCAAATAATGAAATGAGACGCACATGAAGGCGCGAAGCCGCACGCTGCGAGCGCCATGCGTGCATGATGGGTATCACCTCATAAACAACAATAACAACCAACCCTAAAATCCAAATACTATTAACACCTATCAAGATCAATGTTACCGTTCTACTCGGAATGATAGGAGTCAAACCAACAAGAATGATAAATGAGATAGACGCTGTAAGTAACGCCAAAGTAATGATTACAGCACCTAAAAAAGTGTATACCCCACTTAAACGACGCGCCCCATCATTGTAAGTATTTTGATTTACGCTTTTGGAGTATACCATAGATGTTGAACTCATAATTCTCATACACTACCGACTTCATGTCACCCACATACCACTATGTAGAAAAAATGAATTCAACTACTATGGATATACAGCTAACCGATGAATTACAATAAACTTCATCTTTTTGAAAACAGCGCCGAGGATACTATCAATTAAGGGAATGTGCAAATCAACCAGAACTTTCTTAAAAAAAGATCAAAAACAAAGATCACAGTACTCATGTGAAAAGAGTTACCTCTTAAATAATGGAACGCATCTTATATTAATTTTTCAAATCTAGATTATTTTCTTAAAGATTTAAAAAAGATTGTTTATGGACAGCATAAAAATGCAATGGTAGCCTCAATCATACATATTTAATTGGTAATAGAAAAATTAATGAATTAATATTGAAATCTTATATTTTTTCTGAAAAATAATTTCCTCATAATGTGAATACATACAGCAGCTAGCTCCTCACACGTATATTCTTTATAATTCCTTTTTAAAACCTATTTAAAGGGGAAAAAATAAAACAGTTGTATAAACTTAAGGAGATTAAACATTTCTATTGCAGCAATTATATTAGCCGCAGGACGCGGAAACAGAGCAGGATCTTTTCTAAATGGCCCGAAACAGTATCAAATTTTGGGGAAAGAGCCTGTGGTTTGTCACGCTATACGCAGCTTTTTACAAAACTCAGCAATTACTTCCATTGTTTTGGTAATTCATCCAGATGACCGAAAAATATGTGAAGAAGCTGTAACTTCCTTTAGAGAACGTCTCATCATTGTTGAGGGAGGAGACACACGTCAAGCGTCTACCTTAAACGGACTGTATGCACTTAAAGATTTCAAGCCAAATTACGTTCATATTCATGATGGTGCTCGCCCCTTTGTTGATGATAAACTCCTTGAAAAAATCCACACCAATATCAATCATGAAAGGGGAATTCTTCCAGTTCTTCCTATCTCTGATACCCTTAAACGTATAAGCCATACGTATAGTGTTTTAGAAACGATTCCGTGTCCTCACCTTTATAGTGCACAAACACCTCAGTGTTTCCCATTCAAACTCATTCTAGCAGCACATGAACAAGCAAAGCGACTTTGCAAACAAAACTTTACCGACGATTCAGCAATTGCTGAGTGGTTTAAAATCCCCATATACGCCATTCCAGGTGATCCTGATAATATCAAAATAACATGGCAAGAAGACATTAAAAAAGCAAATTTACAACTATCTAAGAGACAGCAGATGTTCCCTAATATTCGCACCGGAAATGGCTATGATGTTCATTCTTTTGAAGAAGGGAATAGTGTCATATTGTGTGGTATAAAAATTCCTTTTGATAAAAAATTGAGTGGGCACTCAGATGCTGATGTTGCTCTTCATGCACTGACAGATGCTCTTCTAGCAACCCAAGGTGCTGGAGACATTGGTACACACTTTCCTGCTTCTGATCCCAAATGGCACAAAGCATCGTCGGAAATTTTTCTGCACCACGCCGTTAAAATAGTCAAAGAAGCAGGAGGGCGCATTGCCAATGTAGATATTACATTAATAGCTGAGAGACCTAAAATTACTACCTATCGCCATATTATGGTGGAAAATCTTATGAAGATACTTATGATTTCAGTGGATCGTATTTCCATTAAAGCGACAACAAATGAAAAATTAGGATTTATTGGTCGTGAAGAAGGAATTGCTGCTCTTGCAACAGCTACTGTCATTTATCCAGGAGAAACTCCAGAGTGACACATTTTAACAAAAGAAACTTGTTAATGCTTACATCTGTCACCAAAAAGGCATCACTCCCACTTACAAAACACGCAAAAAAGACCAAGATGTTGTTCCACTATACAAAAGCTAACTGATGCTTTTAAAATTCCTTAAAAACATTTGAGTTCCGTGTTTTGCCATAAATAATTTACAAAATTCACGATATTTCTTGGTAAATTATGTAACTGGAAAACCATAAATTTGGTGAGAACGCTCTTCAAAAGCATCTGCAAACTTACAGAAAGCAATATCAAACATTGATCCCATCAATAATCCAAACATTTTACTCTTAAACTCATAATCAATAAAAAATTCCACATCACACGCATTCATGCCCTCATCTTCGTAGAACCTCCAACGATTTTCGAGATACTTAAATGGGCCATCAATATACTTAACTTCAATGAGATTTTTGTTTGATTGCAGAAATATCTGAGTTGTAAAAGTTTCACGAATCATCTTGTAACCAACAGTCATATCAGCAATAAGTAGCGGACACCCTTCGCACTCTTTCCGAGAACGCACAACCAAATCCTCACACATTGGTACAAACTCTGGATAGCGCTGAATATCAGCAACAAGATCAAACATTTCTTTAGCAGTATGTAAAACTCTCCTACGTGTTGTAAAAATTGACATAACTTCCCTTTATCAAGAAAATTTCTCAATACGTGCTTTCTGCAAAATTTCAAAATCATCCCCTGCATGATGAGACGAACGCGTCAAAGGACTAGAAGCCGTATGCAAAAAACCCTTTGCTTTACCTATTTTAGAAAAAGACTCAAACTCATCAGGCGGAACAAAACGAACAACGGGATGATGCTTTCGTGTAGGCTGTAAATACTGTCCTATTGTCATAAAGTCTACATTAGCAGAACGTAAATCATCCATTAATTGAAGAACCTCATTTCGTTCCTCTCCAAAACCGACCATAATTCCAGATTTCGTAAAAATCGTTGGATCAATTTCCTTAACACGCTGCAACAAACGTAATGAATGAAAATAACGCGCACCTGGCCGCACTTTTAAATATTTCGACGGAACAGTTTCCAGATTATGATTAAAAACATCAGGTTTGGCAGAAACCACAATCTCCAATGCATGATCCTTGTGACGAAAATCAGGTGTAAGAACTTCAATTGTTGTACCCGGAGATTTACGACGAATAGCATAAATAACTTTTGCAAAGTGATGCGCTCCACCATCACAAAGATCATCACGATCAACGGAAGTAATCACAACGTGTTTTAATGCCATCTGAGCTACAGCATCTGCTACACGTTCCGGCTCATCATCATCAACTGCAAGTGGAATACCCGTTGCGACATTGCAAAAAGCGCAGGCTCTCGTACATATTTCACCCAAGATCATGAAACTAGCATGTCGTTTACTCCAACACTCACCAACATTTGGACAACCTGCTTCTTCACAAACTGTGACCAACTTATTAGCACGTACAATACTTCGCGTTTCCTGATATGCCTGTGATGTTGGTGCCTTAACACGAATCCAATCCGGTTTTTTTTCAACAGCGCTATCTGGACGGTGCGCCTTCTCAGGGTGACGTACACGCCTACTTGAAACATTATCAACTACCGTAACCATCTAAAACCCTTTTCAACACACAAAACACCAGTAGGAAATTACAAAGAAATACCTTTACATGATCTACTTAAGCATTCAGAACCCGACCATAGGCATCCAGTACACTTTCTTTCATCATTTCTGATAAAGTTGGGTGCGGAAAAACAGTACGCATCAGCTCTTCTTCTGTTGTTTCAAGATTCATTGCAACAACAAAACCCTGAATAAGTTCTGTCACTTCCGCTCCAACCATGTGAGCACCCAAAAGCTGTCCCGTTTTTTTATCAAAAATGGTTTTAACCAATCCTTGATCTTCGCCTAAGGCAATTGCTTTACCATTAGCAGAGAAAAAATAACGACCAACACGCACATCATAACCTGCTTCCTTCGCTGCTGCCTCCGAGAAGCCTACAGAAGCAACTTGCGGCGTACAATATGTGCAGCCTGGAATTTTCCTTCTATCAAGCGGATATATATCTTCCAAACCTGCAATATGTTCAACACATATGACACCTTCTTCTTCCGCTTTATGTGCTAACATAGGAGGACCTGCAACATCACCAATGGCGTAAATACCCTCTATACCTGTCCAACTCCACTCATCCGTTACAATGCACCCTCGATCAATTTTTATACCCAAGGATTCTAACCCAAGATTTTCGACATTACCTTGCACTCCAACAGCTGAAATGAGTCGATCGACTATCATCGTTTCTACCCGACCCTTAACATCAATATGCGCCGTAATATTATCCGAGCTTTTCTCAACTTTCACAACCTTTGCTTCAGTTAAAATGTTGATACCCTTCTTCTCTAACTGTTTACGTGCAAATACTGAAATCTCTACATCCTCAATTGGCATGATGTGCGGCATCATTTCAACGACAGCAACCTTTGACCCCATACCGTTATAAAAGGAGGAAAACTCAATGCCAATCGCTCCAGAACCTATAACCAGAAGCTTTTCTGGTATCGCTCTTGGTACCATAGCGTCAAAATAATTCCAAATAAGCTTTCCATCTGGTTCAATACCAGGAATAGCTCGTGGACGCGCACCAGTAGCAACAATTATGTGCTTGGCCTGATAAACACCTTCACCTAACACATCTTTGGGCACAGAATTTTGTGGTTGCATAGCTAACTTCGATGATGGAGAGACCAAAATTTCAGCAAACTGACTACCTTTAGCTCTTTTTGTTAATTTTGCTTCACCCCAAATAAGATCAATTTTGTTCTTTTTTATCAAAAAACCAACACCAGCATTTAAACGTGCGGACACTCCGCGTGAACGTGCAACAATCTTTTCAATATCAGCTTTAATAGAACCGCTAATCTCTAGCCCATAATCTTTAGCATGCTCGGCAAAGTGCTTTATTTCCACTGAACGCAAAAGCGCTTTTGTTGGAATACAGCCCCAATTTAAACAAATTCCTCCTAAATGCTCACGCTCAACAATAGCAGTCTTAAAACCACACTGCGCTGCACGAATTGCAGTTACGTATCCGCCTGGCCCTGAACCAATTACAATTACATCATAAAGATTTCCCACAGCAATCCCTTCCCATGGATACATACGCAACGAACCAAACTACTGAAGTTTAGTAAAAAAACAACAGCACAAGCCCTCCCGCGTATCTTATTCAAACACCAAAAAACATTCCCAAACAAAAAATTACTAAACCACAGCTAAAACATTCAGGCTTACTAACTTCAATTACCACATCATATACTTTTTATCGTTACGAATATTAGTATAAAATCGCAAGAATACCTAGATCAACATTAATAATGGATTTTCAATCATCCTTTTAAAAGTTTGAATAAGTTCCGCCGCCAATGCTCCGTCAACAGCACGATGATCAACAGAAAGCGTTACTGACATCACTGTTGCTACTGCCAAGATATCGTCCTTAACAATTGCACACCTCTCACCTGCACCAATCGCAAAAATTGTTGCATGTGGAGGATTAATAATGGCAGAAAAACTCTGAATACCGTACATTCCCATATTTGAAATTGCCGCTGTCCCTCCCTGATATTCTTCTGGCTTTAGCTTATTATCACGCGCACATGCAGCAAGACTCTTCATTTCATTAGAAATAACTTGTAAAGGTTTTTCTTCCGCACAACGAACAATCGGTGTAATCAGCCCATTTGGAACAGAAACGGCAACAGCAATATCGCAATGTTTATGATAAAGCATTCCCTCTTCAAGCCACGATACATTAGCATCAGGAACATTTTTCAAGGATAATGCAACAGCCTTAATGACCATGTCATTAACAGATAATTTATAAGCAGGCTTTACACCCTCTTGTGTTTCAATCATCGGAGCAACGGCATTAAGTTCCGCACGCAATTTTAATAACGAATCAAGCTCACAATCCACACTTACGTAAAAATGAGGTACCATCTGTTTTGATTCGACCAAACGCTTGGCTATCGTCTTACGCATGCTGCTATGAGGTACGACGGTATATTCATCTTTTCTGAATAATTTCATTATCTGCCCATCAGAAATACTTGAAGCCATTGGCTGGCTGCTCCGCGGTGAGTAAGTAGTTTTTAAATCATCACCACTTAAAATCTTCTCCACATCACGCTTGATAATTCGCCCATGAGGACCAGTTCCCGAAATACTTAATAAATCAAGACCAGCCTGAGCAGCTAATTTTCGTGCTAATGGGGATGCAAAAACACGCAAATTACCTCTATCTCCTTGCAATAAAGTTTGAGATAGTTGTGTATTAGAAATAAGCTTTTCATTTTTCTCAGTATTTGACCTTTGTGTCGAAACACGAGATTCATCTTCTACAATTTTTGCTGCTTGAGCTGGATCCTCACCTTCCTCTGCTAGTATCATGATTAAAGCATTAACTTTAACTCCTTGTGTTCCAGCAGGAACGACAATCTTAGCAACAATTCCATCATCAATAGCCTCTACTTCCATTGTTGCTTTATCTGTCTCAATTTCAGCAATCACATCACCAGAATGAACCTTGTCTCCCTCTTTAACATTCCACTTTGATAAATTACCTTCTTCCATCGTGGGAGAAAGTGCAGGCATTGTAATCCTAATAGGCATGATGTTTCCCTCCGTTATGCTTTATAAGTCACAGCCTTAACGGCCTCAACAATTTCAGGAATACTTGGTAGAGCCAATTTTTCAAGATTAGCAGCATAAGGCATGGGGACGTCTTTTCCAGCAATCGTTAAAACTGGAGCATCAAGATAATCAAAAGCTTGCTGCATAACACGCGTTGCTATCTCAGTTCCAACAGATGACTGAGGATAACCTTCCTCGATTGTTACCAACCGACCTGTCTTTTGAACTGATGTACAAATTGTTGGTAAATCCATAGGACGAATAGAACGTAAATCAATCAATTCAACATCGATACCTAATTTCTCAATCTCAGGGAGAGCTTGAACAGCATAGTGCATTCCAATTCCACAAGCCACAACCGTTACATCTTTCCCTAATTTATGAATGCGTGCCTTACCAATAGGCAAAATAAAATCATCTATCTTTGGCACCTCAAATTGGTGACCATAAAGAATCTCATTTTCGAGGAAGACAACGGGATTGTCATCACGAATAGCAGCTTTCAACAAACCTTTTGCATCTGCTGCACTATAAGGCATAACAACTTTTAAACCAGGAATATGACCATACCATGCAGCATAACACTGTGAATGCTGAGCACCAACGCGCGCAGCAGCACCATTAGGACCACGAAACACTATAGGTGCAGACATCTGCCCACCAGACATATAACGGGTTTTTGCAGCTGAATTTATAATCTGATCAATTGCCTGCATAGAAAAATTAAACGTCATGAACTCAACAATAGGACGCAAACCAGCAAATGCAGCACCAACACCCAACCCCGCAAAGCCATGCTCTGTAATTGGAGTATCGATAACACGGCGAGCACCAAATTCTTCCAGTAAACCCTGACTCACTTTGTAGGCACCTTGATATTCTGCTACCTCTTCACCCATCAAAAATACCATATCATCACGACGCATTTCCTCTGCTATGGCTTGATTAAGAGCCTCACGCACTGTCATGGTAATCATCTCAGTACCTACAGGAATATCAGGATCACTAGCAGCACAAAACACAGGAAGCATAGAAGTCTGTGAAACAAGAATTGAAGGCTCATTACATAATTTTTGAGAAACTTCCTCTATTTGCGCAATATCCCCAACAGTTTCTCCCTCTTCTAACAAAATAGCAATTGGAGTATTTACCTTCACCCCTTCAGTTCCTTCAGAAATCAAAATCCTACCTATAACGCCTTCATCGACAGCTTCTATTTCCATAACAGCCTTGTCAGTTTCAATTTCAGCAACTACATCACCAGAACTAACTGAATCTCCTTCTTTTTTGAGCCATTTAGATAATTTCCCTTCTTCCATCGTCGGTGAAAGCGCTGGCATTAAAATATTGATAGACATACCTACTCCCTTTCACTTTAAACAAAAATGTCAGTGTAAAGCTCAAAAGCTTCTGGTTCTTGATCGTTTTGAGCAAAATCCGCCGCATCAGCGACAACCGCACGGACTTTTTTATCAATGGATTTTAGATCATCCTCACTAGCCCAACCTTTTTTAATAATTCTACTTTTTACCTGGTCAATCGGATCATGTTCTGTCCTAATTTTATCTACCTCATCCTTTGAGCGATATTTTGCTGGATCGGACATAGAATGTCCACGATAGCGGTAAGTTTGAATATCCAGAATAATAGGTCCCTTACCAGAACGAGCCCAAGAAACTGCTTCATCAGCAGCTCCTTTAACTGCACAAACATCCATACCATCAACAGAAATTCCCAGTATCTCAAAAGGAAGCCCCCTACGAGAAAAATCTACCCCAACAGATGACCGAGAAACTGATGTCCCCATAGCGTACTGGTTATTCTCAACAATGTAGACAGCAGGTAATTTCCACAATGCAGCCATATTGAAGCTTTCATAGACTTGTCCCTGATTCGCAGCACCATCACCAAAATAAATCAGCGCAACATTATCCTTACCAAGATACTGATTCGAAAAAGCTAGACCCGTGCCTATTGGTACCTGAGCACCAACAATACCATGCCCCCCATAAAAATTCTTTTCTTTAGAAAACATATGCATAGAGCCCCCTTTCCCCTTAGAAAAACCATTTCTACGCCCTGTTAATTCTGCCATAACTCCGCGTGGGCTCATACCGGCTGCTAACATATGGCCGTGATCACGATAGGATGTAATAATTTGATCACCCTCCTTTGCCGCCCTCAACGTACCCGTAACAACAGCCTCTTGCCCAACATAAAGATGGCAAAATCCACCAATGAGACCCATGCCATAGAGCTGACCCGCTTTTTCCTCAAAACGACGAATCAAAAGCATTTCACGATAAACATCGAGATCTTCTTCTTTTGTAAATCGAGCTACCCGTGCCTCTGTGCACACGGCCCTAGTACTATCTAACGATGCAGATAGTTGAACTGGTGCAGAGTTTTTTTTCACACGTTCTGCCATATCAAACTCCCTTCAACAATGCTTTGCAAATAACCTCTACGAACAAAAGTTACAAGCATTATAAATTAGCTCAAAGCATATTATGAGAAGCTTCCTTAGAATATCTTTTCAATTTCACTAGCCCAAAAACAAAACCAGAGTAGCAAGTTCATTCAGTTTAAGAATGATCTAAAATTCCTAAATAGCAACGAGCTATCATTCTACGGCAGGGGGTTACACTCCTTGCATTTCTTCAATGCAAACGAAACAATGATACTCAGCCAACCTGCAGGATCACGCTGATAAAGTCACTTCAATTTCCTATTACCAACCAGAATAGTAAAGTAAAGCCGACTTGCGGTTGTACTATGATGAAGCACAATGATCTCACAAGATGCTGCAATCCCGGTAGCCTAAAATGCTTCCCTTAGCACACAAAACTAACTGTAGAAAAAAGATACCCATTACCAACCAAAAAAGGAACTCCTCTTTAAGTTTTCTGATACCCTCTCAGTCGCTCTAACCACCCACAACAGAGCCAGAACAAGGGATAGATAAAAATTATCTATCCCCACACATTACCACACTTTTCTTCTCTAAGGCATACCATTTTTGGAAAGGCAATCTGTAAAAAAGTTTTTCTATATAACTCCATTTTACAAAGAACCCATACCTTCCCTTTTTCAAGATTGTAATAAAGAAAGAGGAACCATTGCCATAAGAAAGAATTATAAACAACCATAGACATCCTTCGAGCACACAAAAAAACCTACACTCTTAACAAAAATACTTTGGATTTAAGGATATTTCAGCCTTACCGGCCACTCCCATCATCACTGGGGAGAAACCAAAATTGTTAATTCATTCGGTTTGGAAAAATTCAAATTTTCTCGAACGTACTCGTCTAGCATATCCTTTTCGATGTGCCCATCATACAAAAGAGAAATGCGATTCTCAATAGATAGCCGCTCTGCCTCTATTTCCCGAAGCTTTTCCCTCAACTCAACTACACGCTCGTTAACGGCACCACGTGAATGAAGTCCGTATTCACCATGGTAAATATGATAACAGAAGTAACCTGCAACCAGAGCGGAAATAAATGGTAAAAAAAAACGTATCAAAGGAGACCTAGACTTCTGTTTTGTCCACATAAAAATCTAACCCTCCCAACATATCAACACCTAAGTCTCCACCCCTAAGCCCGAAATTTCATCACAAAAGTCAAAACTTATACTATGAACCAGCACCAATTCCAATCACCTGGCCCACATACTTGAAAGGGCTCCACGCAACTAAACCCTTAGCCGTCCAAATGGCAAAATACACCAGAAGCACTGCCCTCACGAGCTATCTCTGCAACACACAAGCCCCATACTTAACACGCCGACACCGACTTGTATAAACCATCGCCACCCGTACAATCACACATAAAAAAATCAACAAAAATTTTAACATCATTACTGTAAGGAGTTCCATTTTAACAAAAATATGACTCAACCCGAAAAAATAAGTATGGACTCTACTGCTAAATAATTACAAACTCATCCCATAATGGGACTGTACCCCTAACATTTCTTCAATACGGATAAGGTGATTATATTTCGCTAACCTATCTGATCGTGCTAATGAGCCCGTTTTAATTTGCCCACAATTAGTTGCAACAGCGAGATCTGCAATGAAAGCATCCTCCGTCTCACCCGAACGATGAGATATAACAGCACTATAACCCGCTTTGTGAGCTATCTCCACAGCATTAAGTGTCTCACTTAATGTACCGATTTGGTTAACCTTAATGAGAACAGAATTAGCTGCACCCATTGCAATACCATTACGCAAGCGTTCTGGATTTGTTACAAATAAATCATCACCAACAAGCTGACATTTTTTACCAATCGAACAGGTAAGAAGCTTCCAACCTTCCCAATCATCCTCTGCCATTCCATCTTCAATTGTAATGATCGGATAAGAATTAACGAGATAAGATAAATAATCTACCTGCTTTTGCACATCACGGCGCTTCCCCTCACCTTCATACAAATATAAATCGTCTTTATAAAACTCTGTTGAGGCGCAATCCAAACCAAGAGCGATCTGTTCACCTGGTTTATATCCACAGTCTATAATAGACTCCATAATAAACTCAATTGCCTGCTCAGCACTCTTTAAGTTAGGAGCAAAACCACCTTCATCACCAACATTGGTACTATGACCGGCATCCTTTAAACGATTTTTAAGTGTGTGGAAAATTTCACTGCCATAACGAACTGCTTCTTTAAAGGTAGGCGCCCCTACTGGAATGATCATAAACTCCTGAAAATCAATTGGATTATCAGCATGGACACCACCATTAATAATGTTCATCATAGGTGTAGGTAGAAGGCATGCATGCACCCCACCAATATAACGGTATAATGGAAGTCTCAATGATTTTGCTGCTGCTTTTGCAACAGCTAATGAAACTCCCAAAATAGCATTTGAACCAAGACGAGCTTTATTGGGTGTTCCATCTAAAGCAATCATCGCTTGATCAATAGCTATTTGATCTCTTGCATCCTTCCCGTTTAACTCGTTAAAAATTTCACCATTAACGGCAGAAACTGCTTTTTCAACACCTCTACCATGATAACGCTTACTACCATCACGCAACTCCACCGCCTCATGTGTACCAGTTGATGCCCCTGAAGGAACAATCGAGCGCCCTAGAATTCCATTTCCCAGGCGCACATCAACCTCCACAGTTGGATTACCACGGCTATCAAGTATTTCACGACCAGTGATACCTATAATTTTAGCCACGCAATCCTCCTAAATTTCTAAACATCACCAATCCCTTTAAACTGACAAAAAAACCTAACTCACTCACAACAAATAAAAACTCTACTTACTACACACTCAATTCATTTTTTTTGGCTAAACGGTCAAAATCCACCAAATTTTCAAGCAATTTTTGTAAGTGATCAATTTTTATCATATTGGGACCATCCGAGGGTGCATTATCTGGATCTTGATGTACTTCAAAAAAAACACCTGCGATACAAGTAGAAACAGCTGCACGCGCTAACACCTCAACAAATTTACGCTGCCCACCAGACGAATCGCCATTTCCACCTGGTTCTTGAACAGAATGTGTTGCATCAAAAATAACAGGTGCACCAAATGAGCACATAATTGGCAATGAACGCATGTCAGAAACAAGACGATTATAACCAAACGAAGTCCCGCGCTCACATAACATTACGTTAAGATTACCACTCTGAATTACCTTTTTTAAGACATTTTCCATATCCCAAGGTGCTAAAAATTGACCTTTTTTAACATTGATAATGCACCCTGTCCTTGCCGCCGCTATGAGTAAATTCGTTTGACGACACAAAAAAGCTGGTATTTGTAAAATATCTACAACATCCGCAACAACCGCACATTGTTCTTCGGTATGCACATCGGTCAGTACAGGACAACCAAACTCTTTTTTAATATCATCAAAAATAGTCATCGCTTTCTCAAGACCTATTCCCCGCGCTGCGTACAGGGACGTCCTGTTGGCTTTATCGTAACTTGATTTGTAAACGAAATTAATACCAATCTGATCGGTAATTTCTTTGATACGACCTGCCATTTCAAAAGCATGATCTCGACTTTCCATCTGACAAGGCCCCAAAATAAAAGACAACGGAGCCTTATTCGAAAAGACAACATTTCCAACTTTGACAGAATAATTAGGTTTAAGCACTCTATCCCTCATAAAATAAACCGACCTAGCCAGTTAAACGAGTCTGCTCTGCTCTATTGTGGCCTCAATAAAAGAAGAGAAAAGTGGATGCGGATCGAAAGGACGTGATTTTAATTCCGGATGATATTGAACACCTATAAACCACGGATGATCCGTATACTCTACTGCTTCTGGTAAAACTCCATCCGGAGACATCCCAGAAAAAATCAACCCAGACTGCTCTAATATATCTTTATAATGAATATTAACCTCGTAACGGTGACGATGACGCTCGTAAATATTGTTAGTACCGTAAATTTTGGAAATATGACTACCTTCTTTTAGTTGAGCTGCAAAAGCACCAAGGCGCATTGTACCACCTAAATTTCCGAATGCTGCACGTTTTTCAAGAACATCCCCCTTAAGCCACTCAGTCATCAAACCAACGACAGCATCCCTCGTTTCACAAAATTCACTTGATGAAGCACCCTCAATCCCTGCAATGTGACGCGCAACCTCAATACAAGCTAGTTGCATTCCAAAACAAATACCCAAAAAAGGAACTTTGTGTATACGAGCAAACTGAATCGCCCGAATTTTACCTTCAGCACCACGCGCGCCAAAAGCCCCAGGAACTAAAATTCCATGGACTTTTTGTAAGTAGGGTGCAGGATCATTTTTTTCAAACAATTCCGCCTCAATACACTCAATATTCACTTTCACCTTATTGGCTAGACCACCATGTGCAATCGCTTCCATGAGAGATTTGTAGGAATCTTTCAAACCTACATACTTCCCTACAACTGCAATCGTAACCTCCCCCTCAGGATGGTGAATCCTACATGCAATATCTTCCCAACGTTCCATCTGTGGCTTGGGAACAGGACTAATTCTAAAAACAGACAAAATTTCTGAATCCAAACCCTCTTTATGATACGCAATAGGCACATCATAAATCGTTGGAACATCCAATGCCTGAATCACAGCACTAGGACGAACATTGCAAAACAGAGACAATTTTCTCCGCTCCGTTTCAGGAATAGGACGATCTGAACGAACTAACAGAATATCAGGAGAAATACCAACTGACTGCAACTCTTTAACAGAATGTTGTGTCGGTTTAGTTTTTAATTCTCCTGCAGAAGAAATATAGGGCATTAGTGTAAGATGCATATAAGCGGTGCTTTGTCTCGGTAATTCATTGCGAAGCTGGCGTATTGCCTCAAGAAAGGGCATCGCTTCAATGTCACCAACTGTCCCACCTATTTCACATAGAACAAAATCAAACTCTTCACTATCTGCAACAATAAATGCCTTAATTTCATCTGTAACATGAGGAATGACCTGAACTGTCGCTCCAAGATAATCGCCGCGTCGTTCTCGTTCAATAACGTTGCGATAAATACACCCTGTCGTAATATTATCACGACGACTAGCAGAGCACCCCGTAAAACGCTCATAGTGACCAAGATCAAGATCTGTCTCAGATCCATCGTCAGTAACAAATACCTCACCATGCTGGTAAGGTGACATTGTTCCTGGATCAACATTCAAATAAGGATCGAGCTTGCGAATCCTCACCCGATACCCACGAGCCTGAAGAAGCGCAGCCAAAGCCGCAGCCGCAACACCTTTTCCGAGAGAAGAAACCACACCACCAGTAATAAAAACATAACGTGTCATGGGTTTGCAATGATAAGCATCTTATAACAATTTTTCCAGAAAAAAAACGCACAGCCCCTAACTTCACAGCATGAAAATAAAAAATCGCCCTATAAACGTGAACTACCCGCCAAAAATCTAGCTAAACCTCACCTTCATTTGGTATTGTCAAGCGGAAGCGGAATTGGACTTTCAACAGCCGAATCAGATGACCCTGCTTTCTGTGAAGACGCACCGCCTAATTGCTCAAAAATCGAAGGACCAGTTTCCTCCTTAGATGAAGGAATATTCTCTATTTCACCCTTATTTGTTGAATTCTTCTTTAAATCCATTGGAATACGATCAAGAATATCAGAGCCTGAGTTCGATATACTTCCAATAACAACAAGCGTAATAGATACGGCAAAAAAACAGGTTGCTAAAATAGCTGTTAAACGAGTCAATGCGCTCTTAGCACCACGTGTTCCCATAAACCCTGACCCACTGCTCACACCAAGACCACCGCCCTCGGATGGTTGAATCAAAACGACGCCTATCAGAGCAATAACAATTAGAAAATGTATAACAATCAGGACTGTTTGCATAACTTTGCCTCTTACAACCATACGCAAATGGGATACAAGTAGATCATTCACATGCAAATTGCAATCGTGCCTAACTACAAGCAGCAATTGCAATCTTCATTCACAGCTTACGATAAACATCGCAAACAGACAAAAAGTCAAGTCCTCTTAAACTTGCACCACCAATCAAAGCACCATTTACGTGAGCAACACCTAAAATTTCACGCGCGTTGGATGATTTCACTGACCCACCATAAAGTAACCGCATTGTGAGCCCATTTTCACCGAAACGGCAGCGCATTTTTTCACGGATAAAACCATGTACCTGCGCAATATCCGCCAAAGTAGGTATTTGACCTGTACCTATTGCCCATATAGGCTCATACGCGATGACAGTATTCCATGATGCAGCCCCATCTGGCACAGATTCCTCAAGTTGTCGCTCAAGAATATCTAGCACTCTACCATCTTTACGTTCTTCTAACGTTTCACCAATACAGATTATGGTAACAAGACCAGCCCGCCATGCAGCCTTTACTTTAGCACAAACAATTGAATCACTTTCACAATAAGCTACACGACGTTCTGAATGACCAAGAATAACGTGACTTGCTCCTGCTTCTTTAAGCATATGAGCCGAGATATCCCCCGTGTAAGGACCACTGTCACTAAAGTGGCAATCTTGTCCTCCTAAAAAAAGATTTTTGCCTTCCAATACACCGGAAGCACGAAATAAAAGCGTCCCTGGAACACAAATAAGTACTTCAAATGAACAATCCGAATCAGAACACACACCAGAAGCGATAGTGCGCAACTCTTCAAGAGATTCTCCTGTCCCATTCATTTTCCAATTTCCAGCAAGTAAAGGTTGAATACTGGGAATCATGTTTTTACCTCAATAACTATCTCGACAAAATTTTATCACTTTTCAAATAACAGACTGCAGAGTGGAAGGAAATCGTTAAGACTTGCATCCTGTGTGCTTTTGCTGTTAGTTTTAACGTTAGATTTTATCATTTTTTCGCAAAATTATGCTAGACACGGAACCGGATGATGCTTAACTCCATAAGAAACGCTGCAAGTCATTGGATTGCAAGAGTTTTTTTCACCATTTTACTTCTATGCTTTGTGTTCTTGTGGGGTGTACCGCAGTTATACACAACACACAAAGAGGATCTTATTTCTTCTGGAAAATCTACTATAACCATCGATTCTTACCGCCTTGCACTCTTTGATCAAGCACTCCGTATTGCATCGGCCTCTCAGCTAGGACGAATGTTTTCACAAGATGAAATCCAACAATACAGAATTCCTGCTTTTGTCTTTGACCAGTTGCGACAAGATGTATTACTTGATGAACAAGCATATAGGATGAAGATTG
The DNA here is from genome assembly GCF_001281405.1 of Bartonella ancashensis. Lineage (NCBI taxonomy): Bacteria > Pseudomonadati > Pseudomonadota > Alphaproteobacteria > Hyphomicrobiales > Bartonellaceae > Bartonella > Bartonella ancashensis. The sequence continues at coordinate 1,233,729 of NZ_CP010401.1, forward strand.
GTCTTTCAAAAGATATGTTAGCCCACATTATTAGTGCTGATAATGTTTTTCAAAACGATGGAGTATTCGACGAAAGATTATTTTTTAATTACCTAAAACAGTCAAATGTTAACCAGAACAATCTTTTAGACTTTTATGCTCAGAAGGGAAAACGTAACCAACTTGTTGCGGCGTCCCTAGACGGAATGAAACTACCGGATATCCTTCATAAAGCTCTTTTCCTTCATAAAGAAGAAAAACGCGTTGCTGACTATTTCATTATCAGCGTAAACAAAGACAAAAAAATTATCGATCCAGATCCAGAAACACTACAAAAATGGTTCGATGCTCGCAAAGATCATTTCCGTTCCCCAGAATATCGTACAGTTTCTTTGCTATCAATGTCTCCAAAGGAAGTTGTAAAACAGGAAAATATTTCAATAGATGAAATTAGGGATTATTACACCCAAAATGCTTCACGTTTTACAACGCCCGAAAAGCGAATCATTGAAGAATTGCGTTTCTCAACGCGCGAAGCTGCTGATGAAGCAGCTCAGAAAATAATCAAAGGTCTGAGTTTTGAAAATTTGGTCAAAGCTGAAAAAAAGACGCTTAAAGAGATAACAAAGGGACCTTTAGGAAAAAATGAATTTCCTGACTACTTAGCGTCCGAAATCTTTGAACTTAAACAAGGGCAGATTAGTCCTGTCATTAATAGCTTGCAAGGACCACTGATCATTCGCGTTATACGTATCATACCATCAGGTCCTGTCTCCTTTGAAAAAGTAAAAGAAGAGATTCTCCAAACACTCATTCAGAATCGTGCTACAACTGTTATACGCAACCAGTATGCGGCAGTTGAAGATTCTCGTTTCGAAGGCCTCTCTTTTGAAGAACTTTCTAATCAGTATAATTTGCCGCTTCGAAAAATAACTTTAGACAGAACAGGAAAAACAATTGAAGGAACGGTTGTTGCTGATTTACCTCAAAAAGAAACCTTATTGAAGGCTATCTATCAATCAACTGAAAATGCAGAGCTTGATCCTATCCCTCTTCACGGAGGAGGATATGTTTGGTACCAAGTGGACCAAATTATCCCTTCTCGTAGCAGACCCCTTGCAGAGGTCAAGCAAGATGCCATTGCTCAATGGAAACATGAAGAAGCTCAGCGAATCCTTGATGAAAAAGCAAACAATATTTTAAAGCAACTCACCGAAGGAAAAAAGTTTGATGCTCTTGCAGATCAGCTTGGTGTTAAAAAACAAACAACACAGGCTTTACGACGTCAAGATTCTCTAGACCTTTTTGGAAAAGAAGGAATTAAAGCATTATTTTCTGGTCCAAAAGGTCATTATGGTGCAGTAAAAAGTACCACTGAAGAAAGCCGCATTATTTACAAGGTCATAACATTGACTGTACCTGAAAATGTAGAGGATCTCACTATATCACCTGACATTCGAGCGAGTATGGACATGATGATCAGAGAAGATCTAAAGCTAGGAATGCTACAATTTGCAAACAGTGAGCATCCTGTAAAAATTAATGGCCAAAACTATAATAGAATTTTCAATATTGCCCAATAAAGTTTCTGCATCATCTTAGATGATGCGCTGCAAAATCTAATCGTCCTTCTTCGCTTAAGGTCATATTATTGCGTATATCTCTACGCAACTCACATAGCATGATTGGATTTTCAAGTAAAATTTTAATCTTTAAGATGAGGCAGGACTTTTACCATCTAATGAGTGAGGGAAAACACTACTGGACTAAATTTTCAGATGTTTTTTCTATGTTCTAACGAAAAAATTTTTGTAAAATTCCTGCTATAATTGTGGGAAATGCCCACCGATTGCTGTTTTTGTTACTAACCAATAGCGATGGAGGGGTGACAAGACCGCATTCTCCTGAAAAATTTTAGCTCCTAATTTTGTTACTTTTTGAAGAGACGCTGGTGTAATAGCCAATGGAAGAAATGCTAATTTCAGCGTTTTAGGCAAAATAGTAGAATGTTCAAGAAATTTAAGATAGTGGTCTCGTGACAAAGCTACCATAGCTTCAATGATACGCTTTTTTTGTGTATCATCGACATGATCAGACTCTAATTCTTCCCTATCAACTCCCGTGGCCTTCAAAAGATCTGATGGGAAATAGTTTCGATATCGTGATTGCCCAAGGGACAAAAGACGAAGTATACCGCTTGATGCTTGAGCAATGCTCGCGTGTCTACAAACATCTGTAAAATCTTGTGCTAATTTAAAATTCAGTATCTGACATGCAAGATATAGAATGCTTCCTGCTGTTTTTTCACAATAAATCTCAAGATCACACGTAGTTGCTATCGGGTTGCTGTAAAGCTCAGAAACTCGCGCATCACAATAATGTAAAAAAACCTCTTTAGGCAAATTAAACGAAGTTATTGCTTCCAGTAAATCATTAAGAATTGGATTGCTATCTTTACCTTCACCACTAGCAATAGAATTGTACCACCAACGTAACCGCATCTCACCAATAAGTGGCTCGTGCACATCTTCGCCAATACGTGAAATTTCTGCATTAAAAGTATAAACAGCAGCCAATGCCCTACGCTCTTTTTTAGGAGCAAACAATACTGATATATAACGATCGCGATCTGTAGCTCGTAAAACATTCAACGAATAAGAAAGAAAATCCATCATTCTACCGCAAACAATAGTGCAGCAACTGCACGATCTTCAGCTAGCAAAACATTAAATGTACGCACTGCTGCTCCTGTACTCATCGTATCCGTCGAAATACCCCTATCCCTTAAAGATATCTGTAATTGTTTTGGTAAAGGTAATAATTCAACTCCTGTTCCTATAAGCAGAACTTCAATTTTATCTGCCTCTTCTAAAATACGGGAAATATCGCTCAAATTAGGGACAGGACCTGTCATATCAATACCGTAAATGCCTGACGGAACACATACAATAGATCCCCTGTGTGACATATCAGCAAAACGAAAACCTCCGTTCCCATAAGCATCAATAGGAGCACGACTTAAAAAATGCGCCTTACGTACCTGAATTGCATGGGACATGATAAAAGCTCCGTTTTGAAAGCCCAATCGCATTTATTTTAAAATTAAAACAAACCACGGATTAAGTATAAAAAAATTCCTAATAATGCCTCTCACGAGAATGTTGACGAAAAACCCCTCCCTCGGGCGCCAGCAACATTGATAATTGAGAGTAAGTTTCGCACACAAAAAATCCTGGAGGATATAAAAACAATTAGCAAATAACAAGATCTTAGCAAAAAAATATGCAAAACTTTATTATTTTAAATGTACAATTTTGATCACATGGGAACAGCTATAACAAAAGGAACAGCTATAACAAAAAACCTAAAAAATCCTAATAAAAACGAAATAAACAACCAAAACCGCACCCAAGGTAATCCCGACTCTCACCAAGCAAAACGATACCTCCCGCAGAAAGAATTTCACTTTTATAAAAGAAAGTATGAAAATCCCTATAACTTACAACTATACTTTTGCTTTTTCACCACCTGATTTTCCTTTCTGCTTTTTCGCAGCAACCGCATTTGTCTTTACTGTAGCTTTACTTGCAGAATTCTTTGAAACTTTTAATTGTGAACGAGCTTCCAATTCTTTTTCTGAAAGTGGCTCACCCTTAACACGAACATCAGCTAATGTAGAACGTACAACACGAACAGACATACCTTCAGCAATCTCAACATCCAATTCGCCACTGTCACTAAAAACTTTTACAACTTTACCAACAATCCCTCCCCCTGTAACAACAACATCACCACGACGTACAGCATTAAGCATCTCTTGCCGCTTTTTCATCTGTATACGCTGTGGACGAATAATTAAAAAATACATAATCGCAAAAATCAGAATAAAAGGAATAAAAGTAACGAATGACATCCCTCCAGAAACACTCCCTGCAGCTTGAGCATAAGCATCACTACTCAACATTTTTATCTCCTATAGTTAAACTTCAAACACTTCCCACCTAAACCTAGACAAACTTTTAATCTAAATCCAGAAATTCATCTCAACATCACACTACCATATCTTAACTATCACGCTCTAATCATCGTACTACACAACCACAGCTTTTCCAAAAATAACCTTTAAATCAGAGACTAATGAAAAGAATTTCCTATCACTCCTTGTACATACAAATACCATTTTTTTCTAGATTAAAGATAAAATAAAATGGTGCAAAATGGCCCGTTTACTTGATTAGTCAAATAAAACCACCTCAAGGCAAACCTCATTTATTATTTAGATACTGTTCAGAGAGATGCATCGTTAAAGTTAAAGCAATCTAATACTAATTCTCTAGATACTGAGTGGGGTTGACAGGAAGAGAATTTTTACGTATCTCAAAATAAACACGCGGCGTTTGGGCACTTCCAGAAATACCAGATTTAGCGATTTCATCGCCACGTCTTACTCTCTGTCCCCTATTCACAACAAGTTGACTATTGTGCCCATAAATTGTGATGATGTTATCCTCATGCCTAATCATAACAACATTACCAAGCTCTTTTAATCCATCACTCGCATAGATAACGATACCATTTTCTACAGCCTTCACAGAGGTACCTTCAGGTACAGAAATATCTATTCCCTTATTAACAGCTATCCCCTTTTTTTGCCCAAACTGGCTCAATAAACGTCCTCGTACCGGCCAACGCATCTTAGAAATTCCTGTAGTCTGAGGAATAGCCGCATCATTCGAATCGGTAACTGTTTTTGGTGAACTTGCAACCAATCTTGATGAAGCCACTGAAGATTCGGTTGTAGAAGATTTTTGCTGAGAAGTCGGCATATTAGCTATTGAAGAAACATTTTTTTCTACAACGACAGGACTCTTAGAAGATTTTTTTTTGTTATCAGCAAGAGGTATTTTTTCAGATTGAGGTGAAGGTGAAATTTTAGTATCTTGCGCACTATTTTTGATCTTTGCAACTACCACACGATTTTCTGGAATGATCAGAATTTTACCAATAGAAATAGAATCACCTTTTATACCATTTGCTAATTTCAATGCTTCAATACTAACTCCCATTTGCTGTGCAATGCTCGACAACGTATCCCCACTTTGCACAATATAACTCCCTTTTTGAAAGACAGGAGAGCTATTTTCAATCGAACGAGGAAGTGTTCCAAGATTGCGTGGAGGTTTTCCTACAATCCGTCCATCAGCAAAAAACTTACTCTCGTTAGGGGAACGTTCTTCCTGTTCTCTTAAAAAATTATAAGATCCATTGTTGTGATCTCTTGAATCATCAAGAGATTCTAAAGGTGGCAGTTCGCTACTTTCTATCACACCACCCGTTTCTGCCCCATAATAATCGCGGATTATAGCAGCTTTCTTAGATGGTTGGCTATGCACCTCATTTTCATAAAAACCATCAGAAAAACGTTCTGTGTTAAAACTACACCCGGCAGCAACGACAACAAATGCCATTACTGCCCAAGAAACAATTTTCTGTAGACTACACCTAAAAATTTTATCCAAATCTTTTAAAGACATGATTTGCTCATCAGCCAACTTCAACTGATTCTATTAGATCTTGCTAAAATTACTTAAAAGTTAAAAAATATTTTATTTATAAATATTTCTACAGAAAATGGAGCAGCATAGTAAAAATAGTATTATTGTAGTCTCTTAATCCAGAATTAGAGAATTAGCGCAACATTTTCAATGAATGGTTGATACCGTACTTGAAACAATTCCGATCTCTCAAATTGACTACCAACCTTTATATAGCGCGTAATCGTTTGGACTCCTTCATCAGGTCCAATAGCCTGAATGAGCACACCGTTTCCTGTTAGCAATTCTAAAAATTTTTTTGGTTCTTCAGAGCATGATGGCCAAATAAGAACACGATCAAACAGTCCAAAACCTACAACACCACGACTCCCATCAATTTGCTGCACAGTAATATTTTCAATCCCTAAATTTTTAAATCTTTGTTGCGCAGAATCAACAAGTGTCCTGTAACGATCAATTGTCATTACGCGATCACTCAAACAAGCCACAAAGGCAGCACAAAAACCTGAACCCGTGCCAATTTCTAAAAACGCGATGTTTTTTTTCAGTGACAATGCAAAAAGAATTAAAAGCTGTTCTTCTAAGCGCTCAATATACTCTCCACATTCAATCGGAATAACCTTATTATCATAGGCTCTATCAAACCAAAGGGAAGAAACGAAATACTGACGTGGAACTTTCTCAAATGCCGAAAAAAAGTGAACATCATCTATTCCCTTACTGCGCATTTTTAAAACAAGACTCGCCAATTTTTCACGAAATCGTAAAATATCCTGCCTTTTTTCCATAATATCACTTAATTTCCAACACGGTAGCTATCCCATTTATGCACAACACTTTTCTTTTACAGAACGCTTTTTGCTACATAAAGGCTACTCTACTTTCTACCAACGATACCAAGACACTTCATTTTTCGCAAAATTAAATGGTAATGCGATTTATCCCTTTCATATAGGGTTGCAAAGCATCCGGAATGATGATGGATCCGTCAATTTGTTGGTAGTTTTCAAGAATAGCTATAAGACAACGACCCACAGCAGTACCTGAACCATTCAAGCTATGCACAAAATATAACGCCTTATCTCCATCCTTACGATATCGGGCATTCATACGCCGCCCCTGAAAATCTCCACAAACTGAGCAACTTGAAATTTCGCGGTAACACTCTTGACCTGGTAACCAAACTTCAATGTCATAAGTTTTCCGTGCAGCAAACCCCATATCACCGGTAGAGAGAAGCATAGTACGAAAAGGTAATCCAAGCCTCTTTAACACATCCTCTGCACATTCTGTCATACGTTCCAACTCAATCCAAGATTGCTCCTCAGTGGTAATTGATACCATCTCCACCTTCCAAAACTGGTGTTGACGCAACATACCACGTGTATCACGTCCTGCAGCTCCGGCTTCTGAACGAAAACATGGAGTCAACGAAGTAAAACGTAACGGTAAATCCTGTATATCAAGCACTTCATCACTCACTAAATTAACTAATGGAACCTCTGCTGTAGAAATAAGCCATCGACCATCTGTTGTTCTGAATAGATCATCAGAAAATTTAGGCAATTGTGCAGCTCCATACACGATCTCATCACGCACAAGAAAAGGAACCGACACCTCTTTATAACCGTACTCATCAACATGTATGTCAAGCATAAACTGACCTAATGCGCGCTCAAGTCTTGCCAATGCCCCTGAAAGGATCGTAAAACGCGCGCCAGATAAGTGACTCGCTTTCTTGAAATCCATCTGTTTAAGATTTTGACCAAGATCAAAATGCTCCTTAGGTTTGAAATCAAACACCGGAAGCGTGCCAACATGCCGAATTACGACATTATCATTTTCATCTTTTCCTTTTGGAACAGAATCTAACGGAATATTAGGTATAGCGGATAAAACCTTTTCAAGATTCTCTGTTAATCTTTTTTCTTCTGCCATAGCGCTAGAAAGAAAATTTTTAATTTCTTCAACCTCAACTTTTATGCGCTCAACAACTTCTTTATCGCCTGCAATCAATGCTCGTTCTATATCTTTTGAAGCTGAATTTCGACGCTCCTGCGCTTGCTGAACTTTAGCGACATGTGAACGACGCTCAAGATCAAGTGCTAACACTCGCTCAGCCTGTGGCTCAAACCCTCTGTTTGCCAGTGCCTCGTCTAATTTTTCGGGATATTCACGAATCCATTTAATATCAAGCATCAAAATTCCTCACTTGCATCATTCTATCGTCTCTTTTTACTATGAAAATATAAATTTCTTAAGAAGGTTTTCTTTCCTTTTCTACCCATCGAGCCATCAAAATTGATACCTCATACAGCGCTGTCATTGGCAAAACCACCGCAAACATGGTAAAAAAATCCGATGGCGTCACCATAGCTGCAATGATGACAAAAATAAGAACAGTCCATCTCCGAACAGATGCTAACATATGGGACGTTACGAATCCAACCTTCGTCAATAAGGTAATGACAAGAGGTAACTGGAAAATAAAACCAAAAATTAAAATAAATAACGTTATAAAATTCAGATAATCTGAAATGCGTGCTATAAACTCTATTTTTAAGTGAAGATCTGGTAATCCCTGCTGAGAAAGACTAAACCAAAGCATTATTGGAACGAACAAACCGTAAACAAATCCTCCCCCAACCAAAAAAAGCACCGGAGCTACGATAAGAAATGGCAAAAAGGCCATACGCTCACTTTTGTAAAGCCCTGGTGCTATAAAGCTGTAAAGTTGAAAAGCTGTATAAGGAAACGATAAAATAGCGCCACCAAAAGCTGCAAGCCTCATCTTAGTTAAAAAAGTCTCTAATACTTGCGTCGACTGCAAACGGATACTCCCAGGATTACCACCTGACATTTTCATTGCCCATTGATAAGGCCATATTAAAAAATTCAAGATATAATCTTTTGCAAAAAAACATATGATAAATGCTATAAAAAAAGCAACTAAGGCAGCAATAATACGCCGGCGAAGTTCCATCAAATGTTCCAAAAGTGTTGCTACATTGGCAGCAACTTCGTCTTTACTAAAATCCACAAAGTATTTTCCCTAATTTTTAGAAATCGCACACGTAATCCCATCACTGGGTAAATCATTAAATGCTGCTAAATTTTTATTTAATATGTTGTTTATATTTCTACGAACCTTTTCATTTTCTTCTGTTGGCGCAGTAACATCAGTGACTAAAGGATCATGAAAACCTTCTGTTACATCCTGTATTGGATTGGGAACTTTCTTAGATTTTTTCTGAGAACTGAGCTTATCTATGTTCCGTGGTATTTCTTGCAGATTATCCAAATCAACTTCCTTTATGGCATCATCAAGTTGATAACGAAATTCGCTAATTACAGAGCGCAGATACTCCTTCATCTTAACTATGGCTTTCAACATTTTAGGCAAATCTTTTGGCTCAACAACAACAACAAAGACGAGTAAAATAATTAAAAATTCTGCCCCATTTATCCCAAACATTATTTACACCGAACTCTTTTGCCTCAAATCCTCAATACCAAATGAAACACTTACACTCCACTACCACATATATTACCTCTTGGAAGCTGATCCCTTTCCACTTTTGCTAAGAGACGAAACCTTTTTAGTACTTGTTGCACGCTTCGCTGACGAAAAATGAGATCCTTGAAATTTAGAATCCACTCTCTCAGAACTCTTCGCTATTTCAAGCTCATTATCAAGACTGTCTTCTTCGTCTTTCAAATTTTTCTTAAATGCTTTGATACCTTTTGCAACGTCCCCCATCAAATCAGAAACCTTACCACGTCCGAACAATATAAGAATAACCAAAAAAATCACTATCAAGTGAGTTGGTGAAAAAATATTACCCATAACTTCCTCTATTCCTAAATTGCATTTTCTTTACTCATTTGAATAACCCTCCAATTATACCCAATCTTATGGATATATTGTCCTCCTAGACAATAAGCTACCAAACGCTCATCATCTTAAAATTAACATCTTTTCAACTCACCCTTGCCTTTAAGTTAGCATATCATAATGAGCCAAGCTATTTCAAACATTGTATTTGCATCTAAATGGACATTAAAAGCTCAGAGAATTCCTCTCTCAACAGAATTTCATCTGAAGTGTCGGGCCGCTTTACCCTGGAATGTGCTTTCGATACACGCTCGAGTGCCTTTCCTGTCAAAGGTGGTGCTGCATTGGCAATAGCACGCATTTCAGTTAAATGACCATTACAATGAAGAATAATGTCGCATCCTGCCGTAAAAACCTGATGGGTTAAATATGCAAAATCTCCTGAAACATTAAATTCTGAAAGTGCCTTCATCGATATATCATCTGATATTAAAACACCATCAAAACCAATTGTCTCACGAATAACATGATCAATAACTCTCTTCGACAAAGTTGCAGGCACTCTACTGTCAATAGATTCATAAAGGATATGAGCAGTCATTGCTGCTGGTAAATCAGCTAAGTTTCTAAAAGGTACAAAATCATGCTGCTCTAAAACATTAAGTGGTGTATTCACGTGTGCTGGCGCTACATGTGTATCGGAAAAGGCCCTTCCATGCCCTGGAATATGCTTCATCACCGGTAAAACACCACCATCCAAAAGCCCACTAGCTGCTGCAAATCCTAAAGCCGTTACAATCTCTGGTTTGAATGCATAAGCACGTGTTCCAATAATATCATGAGCCCCTTGCATAGGTACATCTAACACAGGAAGACAATTTGCGTTAATACCGAGCTTTGTTAAATCAAAAGCGTGAAGTCGTGACATAATCCATGAAGCACGCAATCCTTTTTCTTGATCTTTTTCATAAAGCACTCCCATAGTTCTAGCTTCTGGATAATGAGGTGCTAACGGTGGATGCAAACGCTGAACTTTACCTCCTTCTTGATCAATGAAAATAAAAACATTCTCACGTCCACTAGCTTCACGCAACGATGCAGTAAGTCTCTTCACATCATCTCTGGTGCCAATATTACGTGCAAATAGAATAAAGGCCCAAGGCTTGTATTCTTCAATAAATTCCTTTTCATCATCTTTCAAAAAAGGACCATAAATACCAGTAACCATAGCTTTCATTTTAAAATTCTTATACCCTCTATATCTCGCTATTTACTTAATCGATAAATACGCATAATTAGCGAAAAAGTGCCTCGTGCTCATATTATTCAACGCGTCATGATACTGTGTGAAGAATCTATATATGGTATGTAATCTTTTGCTAACGAGCTCCGTTTCGCCGCATACAACAGTTATTCAGCAAAACATATAACTAATCTCTGCTTTGTCTCATTTTATACTTTTTTGCAAAATGCAACTTTATCTCAACAATTCGTAATTTTACTTCTTTTTGAACTATCTCAGCAAAACACATCACACTTTAATTCGTTGTCCAAGTACATAAAAAACTTTTTACCAAAAAATCTCTAAATGTGACAAAGTTTCATCTAAATGCCCCATAAATCAAAAACATATCCCAAATAAAAAAATTTGTCATGAAAGAGCACTTTGAAACTCTACGAAACCCCTCATTAATATGTATATTACCCATATAAATGATACTATAATCAATCGTTTAATTTGAATCTTACTACTTCATCCAATTTTTACTGATCTGATCACTGTTGTATTGCATTTCAAAAAATTGGATAAGAAACTATTTAAGCAATGGGATTTTCTGATGAACTATAGGCATATTTATCATGCTGGCAATTTTGCTGATGTTTTTAAGCATATCATCATCACACGCATCATAGAATACCTCAAACGTAAAGATAAAGCCTTTCGTGTCATAGATACACATGCAGGAATTGGGCTTTATGATCTTTCTTCCTTAGAAGCACGTAAAACAGAAGAATCCCAAGATGGTATTAAGCGCTTTTTATTAGCTCCTATCCCTGAAGAGCCGAAAATACTCCTCGACCCATGGTTACACATCATTGATATTTTTAACCTAGGAAAAAAGAACATCACGTTCTATCCTGGGTCACCTATGCTCATTCGTAAATTATTACGCAAACAAGACAGATTAACTGCTATTGAACTACATAATTCAGATTATCAAACTCTGGCAAATAACTTTGCTGGTGACTATCAAACAAAAATTCTCCATTTGGATGGGTGGCTTTCTTTAAATTCTCATTTACCACCTAAGGAGCGGCGTGGCATGATTCTCGTTGATCCTCCTTTTGAAAAACTCGATGAATTTTCTTGCTTTATTGAAAAAATTATTAAGGCATATCGACGCTTTCCTGGTGGAATCTACGCTTTATGGTATCCTGTCAAACATGATAAAAAAATTGAACATTTTCTTAATAGACTCCATGAAACAGGAATTTCAAAAATTCTACAGCTCGAAATGCATATCCGAAAAAGTTCAGAACTTCCTAAAATGAATGGAAGCGGCATGATCCTTATCAATCCCCCTTACATCCTTGAAGAGGAGATAAAAAAACTTAGCCCACTTCTTATCACACGTCTTGGACAGGACGAAAGCGCACGTATAACCCATAAATGGCTTCGTAAGGAACTGTTATACTAAATTTCTTTCTCACACTAAGCTTTTATTAAACTTTAAAGTTTTACCGAAATCACGAAAATATCATTTCTATGAAAAAGTAACCGATATGTAGTATTATAAGCTCTTATTTTTCATATACCTTAACGAAAAATGTGCGTAACACACATAACACAATAGTTAAATACGTAATCTTGATTTTTGCCCTTAATCGGATCATTCTGGAGGGGTTCATAAAATAAGGTTAATTCTTACAATCGATGCATAAAGCAAAACTCTACAAGTTAAACTATAGAACGCTCCCTGTAACTTCTAGCACTATTCGATAAGTTTGAAATGTTTTTGAGGCTGGCAAAATGATCTCCAAAAGCGATAGACCTTATTCTTCAATAAAAAAAGAACTACCTTTCTCATCTGACATCGCATGGAACAGAACTAATCAAGAAGATTCTCATCAAGGTCAATCAAGAGTTAAAGGATCAAAACTCATACAAAAATTTGTTAAGCAGCTACCCCATAAGCCAGGTGTCTACCGTATGTTCAATGAAAACGGTGACGTCCTTTACATTGGAAAAGCGCGTAACTTAAAAAAACGCGTCGCAAGCTATACCCGTGAACAAGGTCATAATAATCGTATTCTTCATATGATTCGTACAACATGTCACATGGAATTTGTTGTTACACACACTGAAATTGAAGCTCTCCTTCTGGAAGCCAACCTGATCAAAAAACTAAAACCACGCTTCAATGTACTGCTGCGTGATAATAAAAGCTTCCCTCATATCATTATTACTAAAGGTCACCGCGCACCTGCTCTGTACAAACACCGTGGTGCTCCAACACGTGAAGCACATTATTTTGGACCTTTTGCCTCCTCTGAAGCGGTTGCACAAACAATTAATGCTCTGCAACGCGCCTTCTTATTAAGAACCTGTACAGACTCAGCATTTGAAAATCGTACACGCCCGTGTTTATTATATCAAATTAAACGGTGCTCAGCTCCTTGCACAAATCAGATTAGTAACGATGACTATATGGATTTTGTTAAACAAGCGACAGATTTTCTTTCTGGAAAAAGCCAATTCATAAAACAACATATGGCACAAATTATGCATCAAGCTGCAGAAAATCTTGATTTTGAACGGGCTATAACTTACCGTAACCGCTTATCAGCCCTCTCCCACATACAAAGTTATCAAGGAATTAACGCCCATACGACGGAAGAAGCAGATATCTTCGCAATCGTACAACAAGGAGAGATAGCTTGTATTCAAGTATATTTTTTCCGTATGGGGCAAAATTGGGGTAATCGAGCCTATTTTCCAAAAGCTGATGCAGAATTTTCTAGTGCTGAAATTTTGGCAAGCTTTATTACCCAGTTTTATGATGATAAACAAATTCCGAAACTTATTCTCTTATCCGAAGAAGTGGAAGAAAAAGAACTTCTTAAAGAAGCATTAAGTCTAAAAGCAAAACACAAAGTATCTCTGTCTGTACCACAAAAAGGTGAACGCAAAAAACTCATTAACCATGCTTACACAAATGCCCATGAAGCACTCGGACGCAAACTTTCTGAAATATCAACACACAAAATATTATTTCATAATATTGCTAAAACGTTTCAAATTCCTGGCATTTTACAACGCATAGAAGTTTACGATAATTCACATATCATGGGCACAAACGCAGTAGGCGCAATGATTGTTGCCGATCACACAGGATTCGTTAGAAGCCAGTATCGTAAATTTAACATTAGCTCAACAAATATTTCAGGAGGAGATGACTTAGGTATGATGAGAGAAGTCATCGAAAGAAGATTCTCACGTCTCATTAAAACACACGGTTTTCCTAGTAAAAATGATAAAATAAACGATAAATCCTCTTGCCCTGTTTGGCCTGATCTCATAATCATTGATGGTGGCGAGGGACAAATAAACGCTGCTAGTACAATGCTATGTAAATTAGGAATTGACAATTTTGTCACGGTAATAGGTATGGCAAAGGGTATTGAGCGGGAAGCAGGTCGTGAACGATTTTTTATAAAAGGAAAATCTCCATTTACACTACCTCCACGTGATCCTACTCTTTATTTTCTGCAACGTTTACGTGATGAAGCACATCGTTTTGCAATAGGAACGCATCGAATAAAACGAAAAAAGGAAATGTTCAAAAACCCACTCGATAGGATCAATAATATTGGTCCTACGAGAAAGCGTGCTTTACTCAATCATTTTGGAAGTGCCAAAGCTGTCGCCAGTGCATCTGTAGAAGACCTTTCAAACGTAGCAAACATTTCTGTTACAATGGCGCAAAAAATTTACAACTACTTTAATGAAAAATAAAACTTGTCTCATGCTCTATGCCTTGTTACGTTCACAATATGTTGAATCTTGCAAAATTAAGAATAGCTCTATGAAAAATAATACTTTCTCTTTTCCTAATATTCTAACTTATGCACGAATCATTGCTGTTCCACTAGTAGTGGCATGTTTTTTTTCAGAAGGACGGCTACAATCAGACGATATCGCACGTTGGATATCTGTTTCTATTTTCGTAATGGCATCTATAACAGATTTTTTTGACGGATATCTCGCTCGTATTTGGAAACAAACATCCAACATAGGCCGTATGTTAGACCCTATTGCCGATAAACTTCTTGTATCTTCTTGCTTACTACTGCTTGCAGCAGATAGCACTATCGCTGGGTGGACTCTTTGGGCTGCAATTATTATTTTATGTCGTGAGATTCTTGTATCTGGATTACGTGAATATTTAGCTGAATTGAAAGTTAGCGTTCCTGTCTCTCGTCTCGCCAAATGGAAAACCTTTGTACAAATGATTGCTATAGTACTCCTCTTAGCAGGTCCAGCTGGTGAAAAAATTATGCCATATACTATCGAACTTGGCATAACCATGCTGTGGATCTCTGCTCTTCTCACTTTATGGACAGGATGGGACTATTTTCGTGCAGGACTTAAGCACGTCATCATATAGATTGATCGACGCTAAAATAATACTGTATCCAAGTCAGTTCTTCAAAACATCTAAATATCTTCTGAAAAATTTCTTGTTCCCAATTAATAATAAGAGCTTCATATTCTATAAGGCATGTTCAAAGTTTATTGAAGAAACACACACAGCAAGCAGTAATCCTAGGGTAGAGGATTACCTATGATTGCTCTCATGAAATTGAAAAGAGACTTTATGAGACCGCTGAAACCCCTATTACATTTCAAACATCTTTACAGTGAACCATTTTGAAAAGCTTATATCACTTTTAAGTGCGAAAAAAGCCAGCTTATAAGCTACCAAATTGCAAAAAGGATACCCCACTAAGATATGCCACTTACACGCATTTTTAACAACTTATATCTTTACAAAAAACTTCAAAAAGCTACTCAAGATTTTATACTTGTTAACCAACAATCTCAGTATTAGAAAACCAATAAGCTATTTCTATTTGCGCGTTTTCAGAACTGTCTGAACCGTGAACAGAATTTTCTCCAATTGATAAAGCATACGTCTTACGAATTGTCCCATCCCGTGCATCCACAGGATTCGTCGCTCCCATAACTTCACGATTTTTAACAACCGCGTCTTTACCTTCCAAAACTTGCACAACAGTTGGACCAGAGGACATAGACGCTACTAATTCTTCAAAAAATGGGCGCTCTTTATGAACTGCATAAAATCCCTCAGCCTCACGCTCACTCATCCATACACGCTTAGATGCGACAACACGAAGCCCTGCATCTTCAAGCATCTTTGTAATCGCTCCCGTCAAATTACGACGTGTTGCATCTGGTTTAATCATTGAAAACGTACGTTCTACAGACATCTGATTACCTTCACTTTAATTGGAAAACTGCCTCACCAGCTTATAACGAGTAATGGACACTTTGCCAAGTAATAGTGAAAAATTTATGCTAATTTTTAAAACTACATAGTCCAAGTAAAACTTACTTTGATGTTAAAACACCATACTTTCATCTCAGCTGGTTTACGGCTTGTAAAAACTTTAGGATTCTGAAAAACCCTCCCAAAGATTTTTTATCAAATGGGAGGGATAAGTGCGTTAGGTATTTTTTCAAATGAAAATCCTTTAATTATTATGGAATGCTAAATTTAAGAATAACAACATAGCCCATAATAAAAACCGGACATTTCTTGTCTCTTACTAGAAACTAAAAGCTGTAACGTAAGCCAAGAGTTCCATAAAGAGACTGCTGTTTTTTACTTCCTTTAAGGTAATCAACTTCTCCATAAAATGTTACATGCTCATTTGCCATACCCTTCAGACCGATTCCAAATTTGCCCATATTTCCTGACAAATCGGTAACAAATCTATGTTTTTTGTTTATGACTACGTAATTATCATCAACATACTCGCGCAACCAAGATGCTGTGACATAGCTCATTAACTGAGTGTTCATGCCAACACTAAAGTCATGCCCCACAGACAAACCTACTGCACTTCGTAATGAAGTAGTAGAATCTATCTCGGCCATCATACCATTTGAAATTTCAACATCTTTACCTTCAATTTTCAGCCACGTTAATTGACCGTAAGGTTGCACCCAAGTATTGAATTCTGTGTGAAAACGATAGCCTAGTTCAAGGGAACCTCCTAATGCTCTTCGCTTGTAATCTCCTCGGACCGAGTCTCCATTTGTTGAAATCGCATTAAGATGGTTTCTGTAATAATTGTACTTTAAAATACTATCTGCATACCATCCTTTATTATCAAAGTAGCTTGCATATATTCCCGCACTATAAACATCTACATTACTGGTACCCTTACGTACGTGAGTAACATGTGCCTGATCATAACTACCAAAACCACCAATGTAAAACTCTCCACTCATCAGTTCTTCCAGGTGATCAGCACCCAATATCATGCCCGTCTGATCAAGATCAAAGTGCATATGATCCCTAGCTATGCGCTCTTTTCCTTTGATTAAATAGCTCCACAAAGCGTTATTTTTATTATCTCTATTCAACAATGCCTTTCCAGCTCGCAAATTATTTAACTCATTATGAAAAACGAGCCCTGGAACTACTGCCATAGATAATATCGCATCGGTTGATGGAGTCGTCGGGGAAGGACTGGGTTTAGGCTTATCTGGCTCAGGCTCTTTGTCATCTTTTGTAGCTAAATACCAAATTTTTCCATTATCATCTTCTCTGTCATAGAGGCTGTACATATACACCCCACCATCAACAGCATTAATTTTTTCACCTGAGAGTTTTGTTAATGTAAAATTGGCACCTTTGCTTTTATCAGTGATTAAATCATGCTTTTTTGAGAGAGGATCTGTGATTTCAACACCAGAATCATAAACTACCACCCTATGATCACCTGCTCCCTTTTCGATGAAAAGATAATCACCGTTACCTTCTGCTATAGAGGTATTAAATTCAAAATCTAAGCTTCCTAGAAGTTCATCGATATGCAGCTGAGAGAAATATGGCCCATCTTCCTTAAAAGTAAAACGCACGGTTCCATTACCGCTTAACTTCTTAATCAACGTACTATTGCCATTTTTCCCTGCGCCAACAGCAAATAATAACGTATCTTTTCCTGACAAAATGAGATCATCTACTTTGGTACGGTTCTTACCTTCTCCTGCCTCTAAATGGATAGCTCCCTGATCCTTAATTTCTACCCTTCCATCCAATACTGCGCCAAAATTTACCCATGATCTTGCTCGATCATTAACGGTTAAATCTTTTACATATCCTCCAGTATACACTCCCTGAGCAGCATCACCATGTAAAACTACTTTGATGGCGGATCCTCCTGCTGAAACATACTGCCTACCACCACTAAAAACTTCAGTATCTACAGCAGTTCCTCCAACTTTTTCTTCTGCAGAAGACTTGGTAATATGCTGTGATCCACCTTCAAATATTTTGGTATTATAAGCTACCGCTCCATCATATACTTTTTGTTCTCCCCGCTTTTCTTCTGTATCGCCATCACCATAAATTTTCGTATCGTAAGCCCTACTGGCACCGGCAAAACTATCTTGAGTATCATCTTTAATGGTGTCATCTTTCCCGGCTTTCCCGGTCACAATCTGCTTACCACCGTGAATTACGGTGCCCGTTGACTGCCCTCCATTGTCAATTTTTTGTAATCCACCTAACTTTACAGTGGCATTTTCAGAAGTGCCGCGCTTGCCATTACCAGCTTCAACAAGCTCAATTCCACCATCCTCAATCATAGTCTTTTTACTAACACCACCTCTAACGTGAATTTCGCCGCCAGATTTAACTACGTTATCTGAAGAGAGCCCTGGAGCATCATTTCCAGCATCAGCAGTTATCTCAGCTTGTTGGCCAGAAACAAGGATAGAATCACGCAACTCTCTTCCCTTTTCAATGAGAATATGTGCGTTGTTTACTCTATACGATTCCCCAAAAGAACTTAGTTTACCATGAGGCTTAATGACGGTGCGATCTCCAGACTTATCAACTTCTACCACCTCATCTGTCTCCTCTATTACACAGGTATATTTATTACCATCAGAATTTCTTTGACTGTTGCCAAAATTACAAGATGATATTGTTACCCCTTCTTCACCCCTTAGCGTAGAAATCCCACTCCCTCCTGTTATACCGTACATTCCTGGATAAGGTACCGCTTCAGTTTCATCCCTTATTGGATACCCATCAAGCTCCATTGATACTGGTATATTTATTTCTGCGGGTACAAAGGACGGCACTTCCCTTAAAGTATCTTCACTCCATTCTATATCTACAGAATTCACCCCCCCTACTGTTACAGGACTCCTCTCCCCTGAAAGACCACCAAGTGCACCAGAATAAGTCGCATTAACACTAATAGGGTGTACAAGGCAACTACTAATCATCAATGCCCAATAACTCAACTTCCACTTATATTTCATAACTTCATCCTTACCGTTCATGCCTAAAGAAACATTTGCTATATGTAGTTCTGCTTATCGAAATTTCAACCCATGTAAATTTAAATAAATCAGCAAATGAATCAAGATGCTGTTCGGAGTTATCTTTGCTGTTTTTGGAATAGATAATATCGGTTAGTATAATCGTCAATAATTTGGCCTTTTGCCAAAATCTTAAATAACAATTTTTACTTTAGCAGTTGAATATCTAACATTTCTGCCACCGTCTTCTTTTTCGTGAAAGCTGAAATAATGGTGTATAGTAAAGGTAATATCGTTTTTATAAAAGATAGATTATTACATTTGTTGTAAATTTATCTTTTGAGTAACTACATTGTTGCTATGTAAAGGAAAATACACAATTTCACTGCTATACTCGCAAAAAAATTACCTTATAGAGATTCGTTTTCTCTTTCAGGTAAATGCAAATGAGAAAAAAACACTGCAGTTTCCGCATTGAACGGTAAAAAATTATTACCACCGAATTACAGATAATATTGTATCCCGTGATGTACATCATCTATTTGCAATCTCAGGAATAAGATGACAGCTTATTTAAGGCTTTTCGCTTTTATTATAATATTACAAAAATAATCGGACACGCCCCCTCCTACAACCATCACTTTAGTAAATGATATAAATGCAGCCCTCATGCTATCCGATGTAAAACATCAATATCACCACATATCAGGCTACAGTCCCCCTTCTTCCTTCCATCTTATTTAATTTTTTTGATGAACTTTATGTATGTGAAAATATTCAACTACAATGCGATAAAAAATAAAATAAAGACCAGTAATAAGCACATGATCAATTTTATTTTTAAAGATATGGGCCTTGGTACTTTCCACCATAATAACCCAGAAAATAATGCACAAAAAAGAAAGAATAGAATATCAACAATTATGTTCAAGTAAGAAATCGGGAATAATTGCGACAAAACATGCGTTTCTCCTAACCATGCAACACAAAAAAAGATGATATTACAGCCAAAATACTCAAAAGAACCTTATCAATCACTGAAAAAATCCTTTAATTCCTGACAACACTATTTCCAATCTTAAAAAAATTACAGCAAAAACTTCCCAAACTCTAAAATCTTCCGCAACAACGAACCATAAATCCATCATTTTCATAACAATTTACAAAAACTAAAATCTCAAGCATCTGCAAGCATTAAACTTTCTTCTCCCAACGACGATCTTCAGTCTGCTGCCAATAAGTCACATCATGATTTTGAGCCTTATAGGCTTTCCATTGCACACGAGCCAAATTCAACTGTACATCATCATGGCCATCAAACATAATTACAAGCCGCTGATAAAAATTAATATTGGAACAGACAGCACCTTCTACAAGAAAACGTATCTTTGAATCATTTGGATTTTCATGTCCTGTAGTAAGAAACACCGGTTGAAAACTTGGATGAGAATCGCCTTCAGTTCCATGTCCAATAAATGAATCATCAGTATAAACCCATAGATATGCATCAAGAGCATCGCATTGTTCTTTGCTTACACACTGTATTGTTGCTTTACCAAAGCGCGTGAGGGAACGCTCTACAAGAACCGGCAAAACATCTTCCAATGTCGAATACATTAAATGATAAAAAAGAATATCAACCATCTCAATTGCACTACCCTATCACCATAAAGAATAATATCTTTTTTATTTCCGACAGGAAAAGAAATAACTTCCCTCTATAATTCTCACTATTACATGTCTGTAATATGCAGTAAACATTAATTTAAAATAATGGAGTAACATACTGTATTATCTAAGATTATTCACTACTCTATACTTGAATATAGCATATGACGTATGGCAAAATAAGATAGAGTGCATTAAATGCCTTTTCTCTTTCGTAAAAAAAGCACACACAAATATCTGAAAGATTCTTGAGGAAGAGTCATGGTAGTTAAGCTTTACATATTATAGATACCATCTATTTTAAAGCTTTTAATTAAGGGTGTTATCCAGCTATGCATATTCTTGAATTGTACATCCTGAAACGTATTTTTATTTCATTCATCTTTGTAATGACTGCAGCAATTGGCATCATGTGGACGGTGCAAATACTTACACGCATCGATTTTCTCACAACAAGTAAACAGACATTCTTAACAACTTTACATTTTTCATCCTTATTAATCCCCTCTGTCATTGCTCTTGTCATCCCATTTGCGCTAGTGATTGCAATAACTACTGTCCTCTCCACAATGAACCAAGATTCAGAATTAACGATTATAAGCACTTCCGGTCTTCCCCAGAGCATCATTTGGAAACCTATACTTTCTCTTGCTATTATTGTTTCATGCGTATCTTTTTTTACAACCAATTTTATAGCACCTCAGGCGCGACTTCACATGAGGCAAATGATAGCTAATGCTCATTCTGACCTTATTAATTTTTTCATTACTGAAGGAACTTTTCAAAAATTAACTAATAACCTTTACCTGGAAATAGGCGAACGCCACCCAGATGGCACCATCGGACGCTTATTTATAGCTGATCAGCGTGACCCTAAAATCGACCTTCTTTATTATGCGGTGAAAGGAGCAATCGTTAATAACAAAAATGGTAATTTTTTAGTTCTTAATGACGGTGAAATGAAACAACTTAACCATCAAAATAGTAGTGTTTCTATTATTAAATTTAGCTCTTATACTTTCAACCTCAATGAATTCATTTCCGATAAGGGAATACCTACAATTTATCCCAAAGACAGACCTCTTTCTTACCTATTGAACCCGACTCCTGATGACCCTTCTTACCAGCTTGCTCCCCTTAAATATAAAGCTGAACTTCACCGAAGACTCATAGAATGGTTTTATCCTGTTGTTTTTACACTTGTTTCGGTAATCATAGCAGGCAATGCATATTCACATCGGCAAATGCGTATACCTGCAACATTTTCTGCAATTACCATTTCTTTATTAATTTATTGGATGGAATATTTTTTTATTGAAAAAATAAAGCATAACCCTGCCTACATCCCTCTTCTCTATGCAGTGCCCATTGGGATGAGCATGTTCTTATTTGGGGGACTATTATTTGACTACAAAACAAATATTTTTGTGAAATATGACAATCTTATTCAAACAATTTTCCAAAAAGTGATAAGCAAATTTGAATATCACAAATCACAATCTTCATCGGATAATATATCATGATTGGATGGACACTTGGACGGTATTTTTTCATGTGTTATCTCAAAGCAACTTGCTACCTTTTATTAGGCATTATTATACTCATTTTTTTAATCGATTTTACAGAAAATTCTAGTAAACTAGCTTCGTTTCCTCACTATACAATAAAGGGAGCTCTTCTTCTCTCAGCTTTGCGTGTTCTCCCCATCGTACAGCAAATACTCCCTTTTATTGCTCTATCCTCTGCAATGATTATGCTTATCTCACTAAACAAAAAATTTGAGCTTGTTATAGCTCGTTCAATCGGTATTTCTGCATGGCAATTTCTCATACCTGCTTGCTTTGGTGCCTTCCTCTTTGGCTTATTTTCAATTTTCCTCCTTAACCCACTTGCAGCATGGGGACATTCCAAAGCAAAGCAAATAACCACTGCGTGGCAAAACAATAATGTCCAAATTTCCACCGAAAATCATCGTATTCCGTGGTTAACACATCGCACAGGATCAGAAACAACAACAATTGGTGCAAGAGTAATTTTAGATAAAGAACCTTCCCTCATTGAAGCAACATTTGTACAATACAATGAAGATGCAACTATCAAAAATTGGATTTATACTAAGAGAGCAACACTCGCTAACGATTTCTGGATATTAACTGACGGGACGATTTACAGAACTGGCTACCCCCCTGAAAAATTTGCTAAGTCTCAAATAAAAACAAATCTGAAACCGGAATTTTTAACAGAATATCTGGCTGATCCCATGACAATCCCATTTTATGAATTACCTAAAAAAATTATGACTGCCCGATCTCTTGGATATTCTTCAAATAAATTTGATATGCATTTACAATCGCTCATCGCGTTACCTGCACTGCTCATAGCCATGACTTTCATTGCAGCAACCGTATCACTAAAATTTACCCGTTTGGAACAATCTGGACAATTAATTCTTGGTGGTATTATCTCTGGATTTGTGCTATATGTCATTTCCGTCCTGGTTCGAAATTTTGGTAATGCTGGATATATTCAACCAATCATTGCAGCTTGGATACCCGTTATCATTGCGCTATTTTTAGGTGTCTCCTTTTTACTTCATAAAGAGGATGGATAAGTGGCGTTATTAATACCAACATTTCATAAAATAATTCTGAAAACACTGAATATGATTTCGTTAAGCCATATTCTTTTCTTTGTTTTAAGCCTATCTTTACTATATCCTGTACAAGCACAAAGCTCGGCTACTTTTAGTGGAAAATTAGACTCAAAGGACTCTTTTCTACTCTCTGCCGATGAACTCATTTA
Organism: Bartonella ancashensis; assembly: GCF_001281405.1. Classification (NCBI taxonomy): domain Bacteria; kingdom Pseudomonadati; phylum Pseudomonadota; class Alphaproteobacteria; order Hyphomicrobiales; family Bartonellaceae; genus Bartonella; species Bartonella ancashensis. Next base: position 1,257,154 of record NZ_CP010401.1, read on the forward strand.
TAACCACAGTGCTTATACCGTCTCTGCACAAGGAAATGTTCAGATAGAATACGATGGCAACAAAGCTACTGCCCAAAAAGTTACTTATAACCAAAAAACAGGACAAGTTGTGGCAGAAGGAAATGTTGAAATCACTCAAAAAAACGGAAATAAAATCTATTCTAGCAGAATTGACATGACCAAAAATTTTGGTGACGGTTTTATAAATGCCCTACGTATAGAAACAATCAACAATACTTATTTCGCCGCCGCTAATGCAAGAAGACAGAATGACCAAATAATAATCTTTAATGATGCTATATATACAGCTTGTAAACCGTGCCACGATACATCAAGTAAAGAAGCTCTATGGCAAATTAAAGCAAAAAAAATCATCTGGAATAATGAGAATAAAACAATCCGCTTCGAGGGTGGCCACTTTGAACTCTTTGGAAAACCTATTATCTCATTTCCAATTTTTGAACTCCCGGATCCAACTGTAAAACGTGCCAGCGGCTTCCTAATCCCCCATTTTTCCTACAACAATAACCTTGGCATGGGTATAACGAATTCTTATTTTTGGAATCTGTCTCCTAATTACGATTTTACTCTATCCTCAACCATCTACATGAAACAGGGACTTTTAACCGAAGGTGAATGGCATCAACAGTTTGAAACAGGCTCTTACAACGTCCGCTTTGCCCATATGTACCAGATAAATCCTCATCTCTTTGATGATAATACGATCGATTCTAAAAAAGTTCATCGCTATATGCTGGCAACGAAAGGTGGTTTTCGTATTAATTCACACTGGACCTACGGTTGGGATATCCTTGCACAATCAGACCAAAACTTTAGTCGTACATACAAACTCACAGACTACAATGACCCTGTGCAACTTTCTCAAATTTACCTAAATGGCTTAGCAGGTAAAAATTACTTTGATGCACGTTTTTATCATTTTCAAATCCAAAACTCCTTGTCCAATGATATAATAAACAGGCGCCATTTTCCACAAGCATGGATACTACCCCGTGTTGAATATTTTTGGACAGCTGATGAACCAATTTACACTGGGGAGATTAGCTTTCATGGCCATATGCGCTCAATCTATCGTAATCACACCTATGTTACGGGAGACAACTGGCAAAATCATTCCCCTAATACCACAAAAACCTCTGAAATATCTGGAAACAATTTCCTTTTGACAGGAGAGTTAGAGTGGAAAAAACGTTTTAATACCCCGAACGGACTAATTATAGCGCCTACTCTTGCCCTACGTACAAACGCAATCACATTCAATACTCATAACAATAATACCACATATGCTACTGATAGCTCTTCAATAAAATTGGATACTGCCTCATCTGCAATCCATAGTGTAGCGACGGTGGGTTTAGAATTACGTTATCCTCTTCTCATAACTTCTAAAATTTCCTCACAAATTTTAGAACCAATAGTCCAGATTTTCGTGCGCAATAATGAACACTACACCGAATACTTACCAAACGAAGATGCGCAAAACTTCATATTTGATGCAACAACCCTATTTCAACGTAATAAATTTCCTGGATATGATCGTATTGAAGGAGGGACAAGAACAAATATAGGCTTACGGTATTCTGGAAGCTTTAATAACAATTGGTCATTTTATAGCCTCATCGGTCAATCACTTCATCTTGCTGGAAAAAACCCTTTTACAGGAAAAGATCCTATTTCTGGCCTCGAAACAGCTAACTCTGACTATGTCGCCATGCTTAATGTAAACCACAATAGCGGTTTCTCCATAACATCTCGTGGGCGTTTTGACCAAAAAACAGGAAAAATCAATCACAGTGGAATAGAAGCGTCACAAAGGTGGTTAAACTTTAAATTAGCTGTACAATATGCTTATCTAGCTGATAAATATGTACAAAATCGACAAGAAATTTCTTTTCAAACGAGCATAAAATTATCTGATAACTGGTCTATCGGTGGTAGAAGTGGTTATGATTTGGCCTTCAAAAAGTTTGTAAAACAGGGGATAAATTTAAATTACGAAGACGAATGCTTCAAAATAGCATTTGGTTATCAGCAGGAGATAAGTCCACATACCTCAAAACATCTTAAAAATTTCAACCTTTCTCTTTCACTGCGTACAATTTCAGATATTGGTGAGAAAATGCAACTAAACTGATGGAAGGAATATATAAATATCCCAACTTATCGTTGTTTTTACGTAAAAAACATGTATCCTAATAGTCAGTGAAAGTTTGAAAACAATGTGAAAGTCTATTTTCATGAACAGATTCAAAAATACTGCCCTTGCTTTGTTTTGTCTCGCTTTTTTGAGTGCGAGTGGTTCATATTTGAACCAGCTCTTTGTATCACAAGTTGTCGCACAAACTTCAATTGCTGTCACAGTCAATGGCAATGCCATAACAAGTTATGATATTCAGAAACGTGTTGCCTTTCTTAAATTACAGCAAAGAGAGGGGAATCTTGCTATGCAAGCAAGAGAAGAGCTCATTGATGAAATACTCAAAAGTACTGAAGTAAAGAATCGTGGTATTGATGTTAGTAAAGAAGAAGTTGACGACGCTTTTGAAAGTTTTGCAGAGCAAAATAATATGACTCTTGACTACCTCAGCAAAATACTAACTCAAATGGATATTACGGTGGAACACTTTAAGGGATTTATCCGTAACCAAATAGGATGGGGACGTCTTGTTAATGCGCGTTATCAAGCTGAAGGTAACCTCCTCACTGAGCAAGAGGTAGCTCACAGGATATTAAAGAATGGTGGTGTAAAACCCTCAACAAATGAATATACATTGCAGCAAATTATTTTTGTCATTCCTTCTCATCGCCGTGCAGAGCTCTTAAAAAAGCGCACACAAGAAGCAAATAATTTTCGTACACACTTCCGAGGTTGTGAGCATTCTAAGAAACAGGCAGAAGGCGTTGTAGATGTCACTATCCGCAGTTTGGGAAGATTTTTGGAACCACAACTTCCCAAAAATTGGGAGAAAGACGTTCGCTCAACAGCTGTTGGAAAAATAACCAATTTGCAGGAAACATCGTATGGTGTAGAGATGCTTGCTGTTTGTAAAATAAAAAAAGTTTCTGATGATCGTGTTGCGCAGCTTTTATTTTCCATCCAGGATAATGAAAAAAGTGCTCCTCAAAAACTTGAAGCTTTGAGCAAAAAGTACTTAAACGAATTGCGGCAGGCGGCACATATTGAAAATTCGCAATGAGCTCGTTAGTTGTTAGCAGCGGTGATCCAGCGGGTATAGGGCCTGAAGCGGTTATTAAAGCGTGGAATATGCGTAATATGCGTCACATTCCACCTTTTTTTCTTCTTGCTGATCCTGATATTATTCGATCACGTGCTAATTTTTTACAACTCGATATCGCTATAGAAGTTGTTTCTTTAAACACTCTTGCCAAAAAATTTTCAAACAGCTCTTCCTGTAATGCCGCTAAAAAAAATTCGCAAAGTGACCAATTAGGAATCCCTTCGCCAAGCAATGCTGCTGGAATAATTGAAGCAATAAGACAATCTGTTCAGCTAATTCAAAGTGGGCACGCACGTGCGATGATTACCTGTCCTATTGCAAAAAAAATACTTTATGATGCTGGTTTTGAATTTCCAGGTCATACTGAATTTCTTGCTCATCTTGCTTATAAGAGTTCCGGCAGACGCTACCATCCAGTCATGATGCTATCTGGACCTCAATTAAAGACAGTTCCCATTACTGTTCATATTCCACTCAGTGAAATATCCTCACATCTTACTTCCAATTTAATTGTACAAACTGCTTTAACGGTTGAAAAATCTTTAAGGACGCAATTTGCAATTTCTAAGCCCCGTTTAGCTGTTGCTGGTCTTAATCCTCACGCCGGAGAAAATGGAGCAATCGGAAAAGAAGATGTTGAAATTATTACACCTGCTATCATGAACCTTAAGGATAAGGGAGTAAGAATTGTAGGTCCCCTCTCTTCGGATACGATGTTTCACGAGCGTGCAAGACAAACATACGATGTAGCCCTCTGTATGTATCACGATCAAGCCCTCATTCCTGTTAAAACATTGAATTTTGACAATACTGTTAATATTACCTTAGGGTTACCTTTTATTAGAACATCACCAGATCATGGAACTGCTTTTGATATTGCTAATCGTGGTATAGCTTCTCCTGAAAGTTTTATTGCTGCCCTTATAGCAGCTGATAAACTCGCAAATAATAATTATTTAGTATGTCAATAGATAACCTTCCTCCTCTACGTGAAGTGATCAACACATATGGGCTCAAAGCTCATAAAGCTTTAGGCCAAAATTTCCTCTTTGATCTTAATTTAACTTCTAAAATCGCTCATCAGGCCGGAAACTTAGAGAACAAACCTGTCCTTGAAATTGGCCCTGGCCCTGGTGGTCTTACTCGCGCTTTACTCACGAAAGGTGCTATCGTAACAGCAATAGAACGTGACGAACGCTGCATACCAGCACTGTTAGAGATAAAAAAACACTACCCAAAAAAATTAAGGATTATCTGTGGTGATGCATTAAAACAAGACTTCTCAAATATTTTTGATATAAACAAAGAAAAACCATATATTGTTGCAAACCTTCCATATAACATTGGAACGCAGCTTCTATTAAATTGGCTTTTGACACAATCATGGCCTCCATTCTACCAATCGATGACTCTTATGTTTCAGCGCGAAGTAGCTGAACGCATCGTTGCTTCTCCCCAATCGCCTAATTATAGCCGCCTTAGTGTTTTAGCTGGCTGGCGCACCATTGCAAAAATCGCCTTTGATATTCACCCTCAAGCTTTTATACCAGCCCCTAAAGTAGTATCTTCTGTTGTTCATATTACCCCACGCTTGCAACCCCTCACGTGCTCAGAACAAAAACTGAGCTTGGTAACACAAACTGCTTTTGGACAAAAAAGAAAAATGCTCCGCCAAAGTCTAAAGAGCATCGGAGGAGATATGCTTTTGAAAAAAGCAAATATTGACGGAACACGTCGAGCTGAAACACTTTCAGTTCTTGAATTCGTAACTTTAGCAAATTTACTTATTTAAAATCACTGAGCTCTTCCTAAAAATCTCTAATCAATTTTTTCAGAAGCTAGCTCGTTAACAAAAGATTCTAAAAAACAACAGCGCTCTCGTTTTACTGCTTCTGCAAAATAAATTGACCTAACAAAAAATAACGACTGATTTAAATCTTCGTTGATAATAACATAATCATAACGGTGCCACTGCTGTATTTCTGTTCGTGCATTATTCAAGCGTAGACGAATAGCATCGTGGCTATCTTCTGCTCTACGATGTAACCGCGAAACAAGTTCTTTCATTGATGGGGGAAGAATGAAAACAGATACCGTATCACCTGGCATTTTCTCTTTAAGTTGCTTAGTACCTTGATAATCAATATCAAAAAGCATATCTCGACCAGCGTTCAATGTATTCTTAACATTGTCATACAGAGTTCCGTAGTAATTACCATGAACTTCTGCCCACTCTACGAACTCATTTCTATCGCATCTACGTTCAAACTCTTCTCTTGAAACAAAATAATAGTGAAGACCATGAACTTCACTAGAGCGCCTTTGTCGTGTAGTCATACTTATGGAGAGATCCAACTTTCCATCTTTTAGCATCAACTGCGCAAGAGTTGATTTACCAGCACCTGAAGGAGATGAAAGAATAAACAAAAAACCACGACGTACGCCTATCCTTTGAGCATCAAACTTTCTCTCAAGTAATGTCATAATGTTATTCTTCTTTTTTCAAAATTTTTCTAAAAGATATTAGTAATAAGCTCCAAATTTCATGACAGTTCAATGATCCTGCTTTAATGCGCGCCATTTACGAACATTGGCGTTATGTTCTTCCAAGGTTTTGGAAAATACATGCCCACCAGAACCATCTGCAACAAAATAAAGCGCATCAATCTCAGGTGCATTTGCTGCTGCCTTTAAAGAACCTCGACCTGGATTTGCAATAGCCGTCGGCGGCAGTCCATTAATTTTGTATGTATTATATGGCGTTTCCTTTTCGAGATCTGAACGATAAATAGCACGACCTGGTGGCTTACCTCTTCCACCAAAAATACCATAAATAACCGTAGGATCAGATTGCAGACGCATCCCCTTGATGAGACGATTGTAAAACACCGCAGCAACCTTTGATCTTTCCTCTGGGATTGCTGTTTCTTTCTCAATAATTGAGGCTAGTACAACAAATTCATCCATAGATTTAATTGGTAAATTTGGCGAACGAGCATCCCATATTTCTTTCACTAACTTGGCCTGCCCTTCACGCAACCGCCTTATAATCTCCATACGTGTAGTGCCACGGGTAAAACGCACTGTATCCGTCATTAAGCTACCTTCTGGAGGTAATTCCTCAGGAAGATTACCTGTCAAAATCTCATTCGTCGCCAATCGATCAAAAATTTGCTGAACCGTCAAACCTTCTGGCACTGTAAAAAAATATTCAACAGACCTTCCTCGAACAAGAATGTCCATAATATCTTTCATCGAAGCATTCGCTGGTACCAGATACTCACCTGCTTTAAGGTATGTTGATTTTTGATAATAGCTAACTCCGTATACAAAAACGTCTGATGATCGAATGAGACCATTTTTTTCAAGAAGTGATGCAATTTCCCAAATTCCTGCACCAGAACGGATAGAAATAATCTGTTCTTTTTCAACTGATCTCTTTCCCTCAAACATAATTTTCCCGATATAGATAGGGACGCTAATCACCAAAAGAACGAAGATTATCAGTGTTATAAAAAAGTGTCCAAGAACAATAAATGAGTTATGCACATGCAATCTTTTATGCTTCTCACATGCTAACATATCAGCTTCATTAACCAAATCACCCAATAAAGCAACACCCGTATCCTGTAGGGATGCTTTATTTTCTGCATCGGACAGGTCAGTCAACTTAATCACCCCTCAGATATGATATCATCACTTCTTCCATGATTTTGTTACAAAGACCCCATGAAATGAAAATACTTTCTATCCTACAAAACGTCGCATAAGCAAAGATGCATTCGTTCCACCAAAACCAAATGAATTAGAAAGAACTACATCAATCTTTCGCTCACGCGGCCTGTGTGGAACAAGATCAATTTTAGTTTCGATTGAAGGGTCATCAAGATTAAGCGTTGCTGGAGCTATATTATCTCGTATAGCCAAAATACAAAAAATAGCCTCTGCTGCACCAGCAGCTCCCAACAAATGTCCAACAGATGATTTTGTAGACGACATTGAAATGCTGGACACACAGTGACCAAAAACGCGTTCTACAGCTGCTAGCTCTATAACATCAGCCATCGTTGATGTACCATGAGCATTGATATAGTCTACATCACACACATTCACACGCGCGCGCTCAAGGGCAGAAATCATGCTACGCTGCGCACCCTCTCCTCCTTCCGGAGGGGCTGTAATATGATAAGCGTCACCAGATAGTCCGTAACCGACAATCTCGGCATAAATACGAGCACCTCTTTTTTTTGCGTGTTCAAGCTCTTCCAAAACAACAACCGCAGCCCCCTCTCCCATAACAAAACCATCGCGATCTACATCGTAAGGACGCGACGCATGCTCAGGATCATGATTGCGATTTGTGGAAAGGGCCTTACAAGCTGCAAATCCAGCGAGGGATATTCGATTCACTGGAGATTCCGTTCCTCCAGCTACCATTACATCTGCATCACCAAAAGCAATCAGACGAGAAGCATCTCCTATTGCATGTGCTCCTGTCGAACAAGCAGTTACAACTGCATGATTGGGACCGCGTAGGCCATACTTGATGGAAACATGACCAGAGGCAAGATTAATCAAACGTCCTGGTATAAAAAACGGAGAAACTCGACGAGGTCCCTTATCACGAAGAGTATAGCCTGCTTCAACAATACCTTCAACACCACCAATTCCGGAGCCAATAACAACACCAGTACGAATTTGATCTTCATCATTTTTAGGATGCCATTCAGCATCTGCAAGAGCTTGATCGGCAGCAGCTATTGCATATGTAATAAAAGCATCAACCTTACGCTGCTCCTTAAGGTCCATATACAAATCAGCATTATACGTGCCATTCGTCCCATCTCCTACGGGAATACGTGCAGCGATTTGACACGACAAATCACTCACATCAAACTCAGTAACACGCCGAACACCGCTTTTCCCTTCAAGAAGACGCTTCCAACTATTCTCGGTATCACCAGCAAGAGGAGACACCAATCCTAAACCAGTAACAACAACACGCCTCATATACTTTCAATCCTGAACCAATAACCTACCCCTCAAAGTCATATTCCTCTAAAGGATAAAGGCAAAAGCACTCCACACTTCTGCCCTTCAGTAAAACTACGCAGAAGCTTTATCAATAAACTTTACTGCATCACTAACCGTAAAAATCGTCTCGGCAGCATCATCTGGGATTTCTATACCGAATTCCTCTTCAAAAGCCATAACAAGCTCAACCGTATCAAGGCTATCTGCTCCAAGATCATCAATAAAGCTCGCATTCTCTACTACCTTGTCTGCGTCAACTCCAAGATGCTCCACGATAATCTTCTTAACACGCTCTTCTGTATCACTCATATTGAAATCCTTAAACTAATTAATTTTCTGTATTTAGCTAACCATGCAGCTTCATCTAACCAAATGATAGATATATTACCATAGAATTTTAATCAAAACTCAGCACATATTGTGGATACTCCCTATTCAACGAACCAGTTAGAAATCCTGCACAAGCCCAGCAACCGTTATACAAAACAAATACCTCGTTCCATTTCGTGCACCGTTATCTAGAATAATACGATTTATAAATCAATGTAGAATCAAGCAAATATTCAAATCATTGCCATTCCACCATTGATATGCATTGTCTGACCAGTAACATAAGATGCCTCATCACTAGCTAAATAAACAGCTGCAGAAGCAATTTCTTCACCCGTTCCCATACGCTTCATTGGAATCACTGCCATAATCGCTTCTTTTTGTTTTTCATTCAGTTTATCGGTCATTGCAGATTTAATAAACCCCGGAGCAATGCAGTTAACCGTTACATTCCTTGATGCAATTTCCTGCGCTAAAGATTTAGAAAAACCTATCAGACCAGCTTTGGCTGCACAATAATTTGTTTGCCCAGGATTTCCTACAACACCAACAATAGACGTTATATTAATGATCCGACCGTAGCGACGCCGCATCATAGCATGTACCAATGCACGCGTCAAAATGAAGGAAGCTGTCAAATTGATAGCCAATACATCATCCCAATCTGTATCCTGCATACGTATGAAAAGACCATCCCGAGTGATACCAGCATTATTCACGAGGATATCAACACCCCCCATTTCATTTTCTACTGTCTCTGCTAATTTTTTAACAGCCTCACGCTCAGAAAGACAAGCTGGAAATACAAAAGAATCTTTTCCAAGGTCTGTTGCAATCTCTTCTAACCGTTCTTTACGTGTTCCATGAAGCCCAACAATCGCTCCCTGTGCATGAAAAAGGCGCGCTATCGCCTCACCAATTCCCCCTGAAGCCCCCGTTATAAGAGCTTTTCGACCTGTTAATTTGAACATTTTTTAGACTTTCTTAACTTAAAGATTGAGTACTCTCAATGCTTCTTCAATTTCTTCACCTGTACCAACCGTCAAACCCTTCATATCTTTATCAATACGACGAGCCAAACCTGTTAATATTTTTCCGGAACCAATTTCAAAGAGTGTATCCACTCCATTAGCCCCAAACCACTCGATTGTTTCACGCCAACGCACTTGCCCAACCACTTGATGAACAAGGAGAGCACGAATCCTCTCAGGATCATTTTCTGGTGTGACAGACACATTCTCGACCAACGGAACGATAGGAGCGACCATATCGACGGATCTCAGAGCGACTTCCATCGCATCAGCTGCGGGTTGCATCAAAATCGAATGAAATGGAGCCGACACAGGAAGTAAAACCACACGTTTGGCCCCTTTTTCGGAGGCAATCTCCATCGCTTTTTTGACAGCCCTTGCCTCACCCGAAATAATAAATTGACCACCTCCATTATCGTTGGCGATCTGACATACCCCTTCTTCTGAGACAATTTTACAAATTTCTTCAATATCTTTCTTATCCAGACCAATCAATGCAACCATCAAACCTGCACCAACAGCAACAGCCACCTGCATAGCATTTCCACGAATTCTCAAAAGCCTCGCCGTATCAGCTAAACTAAATGCACCAGCAGCACAAAGAGCAGAATACTCTCCCAAAGAATGACCTGCAACAAATTTTACTTTTGACCTTATGTCAAAACCTAACCCTTCCATAACGCGAATAACTGCAACAGACACTGCCATCAACGCCGGCTGAGCATTTGCTGTTAACATTAATGTATCACCTGGACCTTCGAAAATTATGCGTGATAATTTCTCGCCTAATGCATCATCAACTTCCTCAAAAACCATCCTTGCCGCAGAAAATTGCTCCGAAAGAACCTTTCCCATACCAACAACTTGGCTACCTTGCCCTGGAAAAGTAAACGCAACGCCCATTACTAATACTTCCTTAACGCAATAAACAACACATCATAAACTAAACTATAAACACAAATTAAAACAAAACAACCTACTCTGAATGAATATTCATCCTTAAATTATACCTTAAAGGTGGAATTTCACATAAAAATTTAGGAAAACGTAACACGACAAATTTAACAATAATAAAGCTTACTAAATATCCTAAGATTGCGGCAGCTAACACATCAAGAGGATAATGCACACCCACAAAAACGCGCCCCCAGCAAACAAAAATTAAAGATATTAATGCCAATCTAGGACTTGTTTTACATTTATGGAAATAGAGACAAAACGCATAAGATGCGAAAATTAACGCGTGATGACTTGGAAAAGAAGCCGTCGCCCGGTGCTGTATCAATGAGTGCGTTAAATGCGTGACAAATGGACGAGGACGAAAATAAATCAAGGAAATACAGTACCCTAGAAAGAGAGCCATAGCAATACTAGCACAGACACTAAGTACTACATATCTCTCTGCACGCCCACCGCAAAACCACAAAAAAACAAGATGTAGTGGAATACTATAAACTAAGAATTTTGCACAGAGAATCCCCCAAAAAGCAAAAACAGGCCACGTCTGGTAGTCACCTGCAAGTGTCTTAAAAAGTATTACATCAATTTGATACGCTAAACTCACTACTTGGTATATGAAATCCATCTTCCTCTCTCATTTTGTTCAATATCACTTTGGAAACTTCCATTTTTCATTTTAGCGAATAAGCCACAGTACATACACGTGAATCGCGAACAGCTGAAATATATTAAAATGTATTTCATCAAAGCAATATTTTTACACATATAAGCTTGCTATTTTCTAAGATAAATTGTAAAGATCTGCTGTTCACGCTGGTATTTTGGCTGGAGATTGAACGGAGGACTGGGCAGTTACCCGGTAAGAAGCGTAATGATTCTGGCCTCCCGTGTCTTCGCTCTCGGATGTCTCGAATTGCAAAAGCGTCCTTTCTTCTTTGGATATCATCCAAAAAGACAAGTCGCAGGGGCTTTGCGTCAAGATCAGTGAAGTTTGATTGAAGAAAGGTACAACGATGGCTCTTTATGAACACGTGTTTCTTGCTCAGCAGGATATTGCACCGCAGAAGGTTAGTGCACTTGTAGAGACTTATACAAATGTCATTGAAACGCACGGTGGGAAAGTTGTCCGTATTGAGAATTGGGGGCTCCGATCTCTTGCTTATCGTGTTCGCAAGAATCGTAAAGCTTATTACGTACTTCTCAACATCGATGCTCCGTCTGCTGCAATTGCAGAGGTTGAGCGTCAGATGCGCATTAATGAGGAGATTTTACGTTACATGACTGTTCGTGTAGAAAAACACGAGAAGGGGCCGTCTGCCATGCTTTCACGTTCTGATCGTGAAGATTTTGCTGGCAAAAATAGAGGGGGAGATCAATCCTACTCTTCACGTCACCAGCGCGAGGATTCTGAAGAGGGAGTAGAATAATGACAGATATTAGCCAAACTTCTATGCGCCGTCCATTTAATCGTCGTCGTAAAACATGCCCGTTTTCAGATGAAGGTGCTCCTAAGATTGATTATAAAGATGTCAAGTTATTGCAGCGTTATGTTTCTGAACGTGGTAAAATTGTTCCTTCGCGTATCACGGCTGTTAGTCAGAAAAAACAACGTGAATTGGCCAAAGCAATTAAACGTGCCCGCTTTCTTGGATTGCTGCCTTATATCGTAAAATAAGACACCAGAAAGCACACATAAAATACTCAAAGCTGGGGTACTTGTAGTGCTCCTAACTGTGGAAAGCAGGACAGCGACAAATGAGAAATTTTTGTACTTATGAGGTGATCGTCTCCGTTTTATCTGGAGTCTTTTCTGCTTTTGTAGTGACTGTTGCTGTTGCTGTTGCGCATGTTGCACCTTACCTGTCTTTTCTTCTCGGTTGCTTTGTTTCTCTTCCAATTTTTATCTCTGCATTTGGTCTTGGAACTTCATACAGTATCATCGCTTTAGTAAGTGCTACTAGTGTTCTTGCTGTAGCTAACCATGTTTATATTGCTGTTGGCTTTATGTTGCTGTGTTTTCTTCCTGCGGTCTATACTGCTTGGCTACTTGGACTCGCACAAAAAACACAAGAAAACGAAACTTTACGGTGGTATCCACTATCATCGGTTATCTTTCTTTTAACAAATTTTATTGCTTGTATCTCAATTTTCATCGGATTTTATATTGGGTCTCACCCAGATACTCCGACTATAACTCAAAAAATTACTCAAAGCGTCATACGAGCAATGCAGCAATCGCAATCCATTGATGAAAGTGATATTCTAGTTTTTGGTGAGTTTTTTGTAACACACTCAGCACTCTTAATAGCTCTTGCACTTACTATTTATAGCTTGGTTTTTCTCATTTGTAATCTTTATTTTTCAACAATAATAGCACAGCGTATGAAATGGCTGACACGGCCTCGTGATGATTGGAAAAAAACTTTCCGTCTTCCAATCTCTGGACTTGCTATTTTTATCATTGCCTGCATATCATCAATGATTGAGTTGGGTTTCTTTCTTGATTTAAGTGCACGTATTTTCACCACTGCATATATCATCATCATATCGATTAGTGGTCTGGCCTATCTTCATAATATTACACAAGGAATCAATAGCAGGATCATTATATTGTCACTTGTGTATATTGCGATTTTAACGGTAGTTTTTGCTTCACCTGTTCTATTCATCATTCTTCTTATGGGTATTTGGGCTACTATTCAATATAACCGTCCTATTGCGCGGTGATAAACATTAATTAACTGATTTGAAAGGAAAAAACATGGATATTATTCTACTCGAACGCATCACTCACCTTGGTCAGATTGGCGATATTGTTTCGGTTAAGGATGGTTATGCACGTAATTTTCTGCTACCAAAAGGGAAAGCTTTAAGGGCTAATGAAACTAATAAAAAATATTTTGAAATGCAGCACGCTCAGCTTGAAGCTCGAAACCTTGAACGCAAGAGTGAAGCCCAAGCAATTGCGGAAAAACTTTCTGGTCAATCTTTTTTAATTATTCGCTCTGCTGGTGAAACAGGACAGCTTTATGGCTCTGTATCAACACGTGATATTGCAGAAATTATAATAGAAAATGGTTTTTCTATTGAGCGTAACCAAATTGAACTTCACCATCCGATAAAAATGATCGGCCTTCACACAGTCGCTATAAGCTTACATCCTGAAGTTCAAATTACTGTAACAATTAATATTGCACGTTCAGCCAATGAAGCAAAGCAACAAATAGAAGGTAGAAATCTTACATCTGCTGAGGAAGATCAAGAGCAGATGATAACGAAAAATGATGACGTTGATCATGTCGCTGAAAATTCTTAATTAGTATTTTTCATTTATCTAACCTTTTACCTTCTGCCTCTTTGTGTACAAACATTGTAAAATGCTCAGTCTAAAAAAACAGAGTATCTTGCGGTTGTTCTGCTACTAAAAACATAATCCCTTCATTGTTAAGGAGTGAACCTTTAGCGTATTGTTTTTTAAAAACTTAACTAAAACAACCAGTTATGATAAAAATCTTCTACTCGTATCACTCTGATTGTTTACTAACGATAAGCGGATATTGTGTGGATGTTGCTAAAATGTGAATAACATTGTTTTGGTTTATGTGGCAGCCTATATTTTACCCCTTTAGGGTACGGTGTTTCATTCGTTCCTTAAAGCAATTCATCAAAATGTGAGCAGAAAAGATTATTATGGAAGAGACAAACATCCTAAATTCTAGCCTTTCCAACAAAGAAGAAACTCCTTCTTTTCGGCAACTTCCTCACAATATTGAAGCTGAGCAAGCATTGCTAGGAGCAATTCTCATTAATAATGATGCTCTTGATCGTGTCTCAGATTTTTTTGAAACCAGAACATTTTTTGAGAAATTACACCAAGTAATCTTTAGTGCTTTATCACAAATTATTAAAAAGGGGAAACTGGCAAATCCTATCACCATAAAACCCTTCATTCCATCAGAGGAAATAATTGGAGACATCACCGTATTCGGTTACGTGACTCGTTTAGCTAAAGAAGCCGTTACAATCATTAATTCTGAAGATTACGGACGAGTCATCTATGATCTTTTTGTACGACGCTCCTTAATCGATCTTGGAAATAAAATTGTTAACACAGCTTTTGACACCCCTATTGATCTAAATCCAGCACAACAAATTGAAACTATTGAACGTAATTTATTTCAACTCGCAGAAACTGGAAAATATGGTGGAGGATTTGAAGGTTTCGACCGTGCTATCCAAAAAGCTATTGATATGGCAGGAGCAGCAAAAAAGCGCTCTTCACAATTATCAGGTATCGCTACACATATTAAAAAACTTGATGAACAAATGGGAGGATTACAACCTTCAGATTTGATCATTTTGGCTGGACGTCCTGGTATGGGAAAAACTTCTCTTGCTACCAATATTGCCTTTAACATTGCCAATGCCTACACGAGTGAGACTAGTAACGAAGATACATCGCAAAAAAATGAAGGAGGCATCGTAGGCTTCTTTTCACTTGAAATGTCATCGGAACAACTTGCAACACGCATCATTGCAGAACAAACAGAGATATCCTCTTCTGAAATTCGACGTGGTAACATTTCAGAAGAGCAATTTGTCAAATTACTGCGAACAGTAAATCGCTTACAGAAGATGCCACTCTATATCGACCAGACCGGTGGTATATCAATTGCTCAATTAGCTGCACGCGCACGCCGTCTGAAACGGCAACATGGATTAGATGTATTGATTATTGACTATATACAGTTAATGACAAGTAGCTCAAAGCGTTCATTTGAAAACCGCGTACAGGAAATTACTGAAATTACAACAGGACTAAAGGCTTTGGCAAAAGAGCTCAACATCCCCATTATCGCTCTTTCTCAGCTTTCACGTCAAGTTGAAAACCGAGCAGACAAGCGTCCTCAGTTATCGGATTTACGAGAATCTGGTTCAATTGAACAAGATGCAGACGTTGTTCTTTTCGTCTACCGTCAAGAATATTATCTTAAAAATGAAGAACCTAAAATAGGTAGTCTTGAACATTTAAAATGGCAGACTGAAATGGATGAGATATTTGGAAAAGCTGATATTATTGTTGCGAAGCAGCGACATGGACCAACAGGAATAGTTCATCTTTCTTTTCAATCAGAGTATACACGCTTCAGCGACTTGGCAGATAGCAATTACCTTCCAGAACAATTGGGGTGAGTTTTTATGGTACGCAGTCGCACTCAATTTGTTTGTCAAGATTGTGGTACAACCCACTCACGCTGGGCTGGTAAGTGCACCTCCTGTGGAAGATGGAACTCCCTCATTGAAGAAGAAAATATGAATGGTGGTATTGGCGGTAGCCCTATGATGCACAACCTGCAGAAGGGGCGTGTCATAGCATTAACTTCTCTTTCTGGAGATATTAAAGATGCTCCGCGTATTCATTCCGGTCTCAATGAGCTGGATCGTGTTACTGGTGGCGGCTTTGTTCGTGGATCTGCATTACTTGTTGGCGGCGACCCTGGAATTGGAAAATCAACACTACTTACCCAAACAGCTGCTGCCCTATCGCAAAAAGGCTATAATGTTGTTTACGTTTCAGGTGAAGAAGCTGTTGCTCAAATTCACCTACGTGCACAAAGACTTGGCGCTCAAGATACAACAGTTCAGCTCGCAGCAGAAACCAATGTTGAAGACATTCTTGCAACCTTAAATGAATGTAAAAAACTCGACATGGTTATCATTGATTCAATTCAAACTTTATGGTCAAGCACTACTGATTCAGCTCCTGGAACTGTAATACAAGTACGAGTTAGTGCTCAAGCAATCATCCGTTTTGCTAAGAAAACAGGAACAGCTGTCGTCCTTGTTGGTCATGTCACTAAAGATGGGCAAATTGCTGGTCCTCGCGTTGTAGAGCACATGGTTGACGGTGTCCTCTATTTTGAAGGAGAAGGAAATCACCATTATCGAATTTTAAGAACTGTAAAAAATCGTTTTGGACCAACAGATGAAATTGGCGTTTTTGAAATGTCTGATAAAGGATTACAAGAGGTTAGCAATCCATCTGAATTTTTCTTAGGTGAGCGTAATGAAAAAGCACCTGGAGCTGCTGTTTTTGCGGGAATGGAAGGAACTCGACCTATATTAGTAGAAATTCAAGCTCTTGTAGCCCCCTCTTCCTTAGGCACTCCACGACGTGCTGTTGTAGGATGGGATGGAAACCGCCTCTCAATGATTTTGGCTGTACTGGAAGCCCATTGTGGAGTTCGCTTTGGACAACATGATGTTTACCTCAACGTCGCGGGTGGTTACAGAATCTCGGAACCCGCAGCTGACTTGGCTGTTGCAGCAGCATTGGTGTCTTCTCTTGCAAATGTTCCTCTTCCTGCACATTACGTCTATTTTGGTGAAGTCAGCCTTTCTGGAACAATTCGTGCAGTTTCTTACTCAGAACAACGCATTAAAGAAGCGGAAAAATTGGGATTTCAGGGAGCCATTCAACCTCTTACAATGACCCAAACTAAATCTCAAAATTTTCAGAAAAAAACATTCTCAAATCTTTCTGAACTAGTTACAGCTATTATCTCGGATAAAAAACAATCTCATGAGCACAGCAATAATGTAAAATAGTGAATCATGACACTATGCTGCATAAATTAATCTTGATCTAAAGTAAAAACTAACATAACCAACGATACATTTTATATACTGTTGTACCAGCTGTAAGTAAAACGTGATTTGTACACTAAGGAGCAAAAAAATGGCAATAACTTTCTTAGATGGTATTATTATAGTAACTATCTTATTATCATCCTTTTTAGCTATGGTTCGAGGTTTTTCACGAGAAATTCTGTCCTTAACATCTTGGATAATAGCAGCAATCATCACGTTTTTTTCATTTAGATTCTTATTGCCTTTTGTCGAACCATATATCTCTAATAAAATGATCGCATTAATCACTACATTAGTTGTGGTCTTCGTTGTTATGTTTAGTATCATATCTATTATTACAATGAAAATTGCAGATTCAGTCATAGGTAGCCGGGTTTGTATGCTTGATCGCATACTCGGTTTCATTTTTGGAATGTTCCGTGGTATGTTTATCATGGTTATAAGTGTTATGCTGATTAACACACTTGTCAAACCTGAACAGCAAGCCGGTTGGCTAAAAAATGCCAAAGCAAAGCCTATCTTGGATTCTCTTAGTAAAAAAGTGTGGGAGACATTATCTCCTAATACCGACTATATCCTTGAAAAGATAGACAATATCCTTGAAAAGGATATGCATAAGAACATGCCCACACAAAATGAGGATATGCCTTTACAAAATAATGAGGGTTATTCTACAGAATAATCAGTTTCAAATAACACACTGGTGTGTAGCACTAAATACCTTATACCTCCAACTAGTATACTGAAAGAACATGATGACAAAAAATACTTCTTATCAAGAATCATCACTTGATGATGCTCTTCATGAAAAATGTGGAGTCTTTGGAATTCTTGGACATGAAGAAGCAGCAAAGCTAACAGCCCTTGGATTGCACGCTCTTCAACATCGTGGGCAAGAAGCTGCTGGAATTGTTTCTTACCATAAGAACGTGTTTCATCAAGAAAAGCACCTTGGACTTGTCGGAGATCACTATACAGATCCCGCAACACTTGCTCGCCTTCCTGGAAACCGTGCTATTGGACACACACGTTATTCAACAACAGGAGAGACAGCATTACGAAATGTCCAACCTTTGTTTGCAGAATTAAAAGCTGGAGGAATTGCAATTGCGCACAATGGCAATCTGACTAATGGCCTTACATTACGACATGAATTGATTTCCTCTGGGGCAATCTGTCAATCAACATCAGACTCAGAAGTATTTCTTCACCTTATTGCCCGCTCTCGCCATGAATCATCGTCTGACCGTTTCGTAGATGCAATTCGGCAAGTAGAAGGTGGATACGCTATGTTAGCGTTAACACGTACTAAACTTATTGCTGCACGTGATCCAACCGGCATTAGACCCCTCGTCATGGGTGAACTCGATAAAAAACCAATCTTTTGTTCAGAAACCTGCGCGCTTGACATCATTGGAGCAAAATATATTCGTGATGTTAAAAATGGTGAAATCATCATATGTGAAATACAGAAAGATGGTGAGGTTACCACAAAAGTTATCCAATCAGAGATAGATAAGCCTGAAAAATTATGTCTTTTTGAATATGTTTATTTTGCTCGCCCTGATTCAATTGTTGGAGAACGTAGTGTTTATGCAGTACGTAAAAATATGGGCACCTATCTAGCGCAGGAAGCACCATGTAATGCTGATGTTGTCGTTCCTGTTCCTGATGGAGGAACACCTGCTGCCATTGGATATGCACAAAAAACTGGAATTCCCTTTGAGCTTGGCATCATTCGTAATCACTACGTTGGTCGAACCTTTATAGAACCAACACAGCAAATTCGTGCTTTTGGTGTAAAATTAAAGCATTCTGCAAACCGTCCTGTTATTGAGGGAAAGCGTATCGTTTTAGTTGATGATTCCATTGTACGAGGCACAACATCTGTCAAAATCGTGCAAATGCTTCGCGAAGCAGGAGCAAAAGAAGTTCATATGCGAGTTGCAAGTCCTATGATTTTTTACCCTGATTTTTATGGTATTGACACACCTGAAATTGAAAATCTCTTAGCTAATCGATATCCAGACCTAGAATCTATGTGTAATTTTATCGGAGCTGATTCACTACAATTTCTTTCCACGAACAGCCTATACCTTGCTGTTTCAGGAGAGCCGAGAAATAATTCTGATCCACAATTCACTGATCACTATTTTACCGGTGATTACCCTACAGACCTTGTTGATCAAAAAAATATTCAAGAAATCCACAAGCTCTCTGTTTTAAAAACAAGAAGCTAATCATGAAAAAATCTGACTTTAGTCTTCTAGGACGTGTGGCGCTAGTCACGGGTGCTTCTAGGGGTATTGGCTATCATCTGGCTCTAGAACTAGCTGCACGTGGCGCCCACGTTATCGCTCTTGCACGTACAACCAATGGCCTAACTAAACTTGATGAAGAAATACGACAAAATAGCTCTTCCGCAACACTCATACCATTTGACTTGCGTCACACAGACGCCATCGACGGCTTAAGTGCCTCCATTGCTAATCACTGGAAAAAACTCGATATTATAATTGCAAATGCTGGCCTTCTTGGCACAATATCACCGATTTCCCGCATCGAGAATATAACCTTTGAAGAAATTTTACGAGTAAATCTTACCAGCCAATGGTGCTTAATGAAAGCTTTTGAAGCCCTCTTACTCCAATCTGATGCTGGCCGCGTCGTTCTGTTATCATCAAGCGTTGCTCATTCTGCACGTGCACTCTGGGGACCTTACGCAGCTTCTAAGGCAGCTCTAGAAGTTATTGCACGCTGTTGGGCAGAAGAACTTAAACAAACGCATATAAAAGTTAATTGTGTCAATCCGGGAGCAACACGTACTGCAATGCGCGCGCAAGCCATGCCCAATGAAGATCCAAAAACTTTACCTTCTCCACAAAACATTGCAAAAAAAATCATTCACCTCACTTCACCCAATCTAAAAGAAACAGGTAAACTTTTCGATGTACGCAAAAATAGATTCATGAATTACCGCACGCCCGACTAGCTATTTCTTCACTTTCACTAAATAAAACCAAAATAGCAACCATCCACCCTCTCTCTTGTTACATTAACAAGAGCTTACAGAATTTGATCTGTAGAATCATCTAGCGTTTCTTCTTCTATTTTAGCTCTTTTACTGTAAAAAAAAGCACTACATGGTAAAAAAATTATATAGCCAATAGCCGTTATCAACAAAGTATGCCATATATATGTTGTTAGAAAACCAACATATATAACCATAATTAACATACATGGCACAAAAACATCACGTTTTAACGTGCGATCGATCGTTTTTGCATTCCATACTGGTAAACGGCTAACTAAAAGAAAAGAAATAACAACGGTGTAAAGGCTAAAAAACAGAGCCCAACCCCAATTTGAAACCAGGCCAAGAGCCCCTAAATAAACAGGTAATAAAAGTAACAAGGCCCCTGCTGGAGCAGGAACACCAACAAAATAATTTTTTTTCCATACCAGCACATCAGGGTTGTCAAGCATCACATTAAAACGAGCTAAGCGCAAACAACAAGCAATACAATACACCAGTGCAGCCACCCAACCAACCTGATTAGCTTGATTAAGAATGAAAGAATACACAACAAGAGCAGGAGCTACACCAAAGTTAATAACGTCAGCAAGAGAATCCATCTGAGCCCCAAAAGATGAACTGCCATCTATCAGACGAGCAATACGACCATCTACTCCATCTAAAACAACAGCCAAAAGAACCATTAAAATAGCTGTTTCATAACGCCCCTCAAAGGCCAGACGTATACCACTTACCCCTGCACAAATTGCCAAAATAGTGATAACGTTTGGAATAACATAACGCATTGGTGTTGGAGAACGCTGCCGGAGCGAAACATCGTCATGCGGTCCTTCAAGATCAAATGATGAAAATGGCGAAGAATTTTTCATGAATCGTCCTAATTAAGTTTAAAATCGGCTATGCTAACATCATCATCAAAAGAACCCAATACTGTTTCTCCAGCAACAGCTGTCTGACCAACTGCAACACAAGGTTTTATCCCAGCTGGCATATATACATCAAGACGAGATCCAAAACGGATCATTCCAAAGCGTTGCCCAGCAGTAACAGAATCATTTTCTTTAGACCAACAAACAATCCGACGAGCAATCAATCCTGCTATCTGTACAACACCAATTTTTCCGTTTTTACTGTCAATGACCAAGCTATTGCGCTCATTAAATTGGCTAGATTTGTCAAAATCTGCATTAACAAACTTACCTGGAGAATAGGTGATAGAATCGATAACACCACTTACAGGGGACCGATTTATATGACATGAAAAAACATTCATAAATACAGAAACACGCAGCATTTCTACATCACTTAATCCTAATTCTTTTGGAGGAATAGCTAATCCAACAAATGAAATACGTCCATCCGCAGGAGAAGTAACCCAATTCTCATTTATGGGTGTCACGCGCTCTGGATCACGAAAAAAATATATACACCAAACCGTTAGCACGAAGCCGAACCAGAATAGCGGATCCCATATCCAACCAAGAATAAGTGAAATGATAAAAAATACTGCAATAAAAGGATACCCCTCTTTATGAACTGGAACAAAACTATTGCAGATAGATTGAATGACACTCATAATAATTCCTACTATTAGATGATTAAAAAATCCAAAAAAGCCTTCATCCTCTTTAGCTCTTTATACACTACCCCAATCAATTTTCACACATTAAGCTGTCTTTCTTCAGCATAGCTCATTCTTTGCGGTCAATGATACCTAACTCATCTTCCTCACGTATCTTACATAATCTTTCCTCAACTTGTGAAGCCTCAAGCTGTTTATTCCACATCGCAGAATATAAGCCTTTTTTATTCAGGAGATCGACATGTGTACCTTTCTCAACAATATGGCCATCTTTAAGTACCAAAATTTCATCTGCTCCAATAACAGTTGATAGACGATGAGCAATGATCAACGTAGTACGACCAGAGCTTACAATATCCAAGGCCTGTTGAATATCTTGTTCTGTCGCCACATCAAGAGCTGCTGTTGCCTCATCTAAAACAAGAAGCGGAGGTGATTTTAAAAGCGTACGCGCAATGGCAACACGTTGCTTCTCACCGCCTGATAATTTTAAACCGCGCTCACCAACCAAAGACTGAAAACCTTCTGGCAAAGCCTTAATAAATTTTGATATTTGAGCCATCTCAGCAGCTTTATGCATCTCTTCATTCGTCGCACTCTGACGTCCATAAAAAATATTATAAGCAATTGTATCATTAAATAAAACTGTATCTTGTGGCACTATACCGATGGCCTCACGTAAACTTTTTTGAGTCACATCGCGAATATCTTGCCCATCAATTGTTATTGCTCCATTTTCAATATCATAAAATCGGAAAAGTAATCGAGAAATAGTTGATTTACCAGAACCTGATGGTCCAACGATCGCAACTGTTTTACCCCCAGGAACTTCAAAATCAACTTCTTTGAGAATTGGGCGAACAGAATCATACGAAAATTTCACCTTATTAAACCGAATGGTTCCATTACTTATAACTAGAGGTTTAGCATATGGTTTATCAACAACTTCCTGTTGAGTGCCTAAAAGCTCAAACATCGCTTCAATATCTGTTATACCCTGCCTAATTTCACGATAAATTGAGCCAATAAAATTCAATGGAATAGAAAGTTGTATTAACAACGCATTGATGAGAACGAAATCCCCTACCGTTTGTGTCCCATTAACAATCTCGTAGACTGACATCAACATGAGTAGGGTCATTCCGATACCCAAGATAAGAGCTTGACCAAAATTAAGCCAGCTCAGTGATGTCCAGATTTTCGTCGCAGCTTTTTCATATCCTGCCATAGAAAAATCAAATCGACGCGCTTCTAAAGCCTCATTTCCAAAATATTTAACTGTTTCAAAATTTAGAAGAGAATCAACAGCACGTGTATTCGCTTCATTATCTGCAGCATTCATTTCTTTTCGAATATTAATACGCCAATCGCTTGCCTTGATCGTAAACCATATATACAAACCGACTGTGATCGACACTATGAGTAAGTAGCGCCACCCATAGTTCAGATAAAACACAAGCGCTGTTAGAAAAAATTCTAAAATAGTTGGTACTGTATTAAGAATCGAAAATCGAACAATAGCTTCAATTCCCTTTGTACCGCGTTCAATTATTCGAAAAAGACCACCTGTGCGTCGCTCTAAATGGAACCGCAACGAAAGCTCATGAACATGAACGAAAGTTTTATAGGCCAATTGCCTGACAGCATATTGACCGACAGTTGCAAAGAGGGAATCTCGCAACTGATTTAACCCAACCTGGAGGATCCGTGCCATGTTATATGCTAAAACAAGCATAACAGGAACAACCCAAGCAGAAGAAAGCCACATAGGATGTTCAGGTCCTTCGGTCAATGAATCTGTAGAGTATTTAAAAAAATACGGCACAGATATAAGAATGAGTTTTGCTACGATGAGATAAAATACTGCCCATATAACACGAATCTTCAGATCAAGACGGCCTGATGGCCACATATAAGGCCACAGATTGTAAAGTGCGCGAAATGTCTGACCTGTATCTGCTGGTACAGTTTTTATCCTTTTATCTTGTTTCATAAAGTCTTTGTTTCTTCAAATTCACTCTGAATATACATATGCAACAACCTATTTCCCCTCTAATAATTACCGAGTTTTATTGACTATCAATAATCCATAACACTCAAAGTACTGAAAGATTAAACAATTCTAGATTAAAATATCCCCCGATCGCTGTGCTTCATGTCAGCCCTCAACCATTCTGCCACAAACCACTTTTACAGATCGTATACACGGTAATTTCAAACTAGAGTGAAACTACATCACAAAAAAATCTACCGTTAATACCTAACCAAATAAAAATAATCCGGTACCCACAACGCCACTCACATAACATTGCAATAAGATTATGTACACAAATATCTAAAAAATTGTGCCCCTTTAAATATGCTATTCCAAGATCAGTAAAATATTCTTTCCTATGAAAAACCAATCAAAACACACATACCGGATATGAAAGCTCAAATAGCACAGTAAACTTGGCTTGATGATCAACACCAGCTAATAGACAAAATACAATCTGTTGTTTTTCCTAAAGAGCAAAACTTATGACTGAAACGTGGGGAATTCATACCCTCAACCACGAAGCGCTATGATTCTTCTTATCAAAATCGAATCATATTACCTCCCATTTGGTTGTACGCTCACCCGTCTGTGGATCTTTTTCATCCCTTAATGAGATCCCTTCTTTTGCAAGCTTATCACGAATCTCGTCTGCAGCTTTCCATTCCTTATTACATATAAAAGACAACCTTTCTGCAATGTATTGATCAATTAATTTTGAGTCTAGAGCTGCCTTTTTAACAAAAAGCGGGCATTCTTCTTGAACCCATTCCCACCGTAATAACCCAAACAAATCCATACCACGCGCAAGAGCCCCAGCATTTTTTTCTTTATAAAACTTACGTAAAATAGCAAACCCATTGGGGGTATTGAGGTCATCACTTAACGCATCCATCAAAGAACTATCAAGCACCTCATGGTTATCTAAACATTCTCTCTCACAACGAAGAAATTCATACCAACGAAATAACTCATCACTAGATTTTTCTAAACGTTGAGCTGTCCAATTTAATGGTTCACGATAATGGGTCTGCAACATTGAAAAACGTATAGATAAACCAACCCAATTCTGCTTTATTTCATCTGCTATCAGATGACTAAACTCAAATAAATTATTCTCTAATATGGAATGAACAGTGATAAAATTACCCAGGCTTTTAGACATCTTCCGGCCTTCAACTTGTAAAAAACCATTATGCATCCAAAAATTAGCCATTCGTTCAGTTCCAAAAGCTGAACAACTTTGGGCAATTTCATTTTCATGGTGAGGAAAAATTAAATCGCTCCCACCACCGTGAATATCAAAAACATTCGCGTTAGTATCATCACAGGTTAGACCACCACCATAAGGCACCAACAATTTTGCCATCGACATTGCTGAACACTCAATATGCCAACCTGGACGACCTAAAACAGGAATTCCTGCGGGAGAAATCCAACCTGGATCCTTCTCTGTCGAAGGCTTCCATAGAACAAAATCCATATCTTCTTTTTTGTAAGAAGCAACATCAACACGTGCACCAGCCTTCATTTCGTTAAGGGATCGTTTTGCCAATGCGCCGTAACTGACATTTTTTTCCATACTATTGACAGAAAATAATACGTGATTTTCTGATATATAAGCGAAACCTTTCACAAGAAGACTCTCAATTAAAGACCGCATTTCATCTAAATGATCAGTTGCACGTGGTTGACTGCTTGGTAACAAACAGCCAAGTGCTGACATGTCTCGCTGAAATTGATCATATGTACACTTCGTTAGCTCATGGATAGCATCATTAAGTTCTAACTCCGGATACTCAGATAGGGCTCGTGCACTAATTTTATCATCTACATCCGTAATATTACGAATATATATAACGTGCTCTTCACCATAAACATGACGCAGTAGACGAAATAAAATATCAAAGACAATCACAGAACGCGCATTGCCAATATGGGCATAATCGTAAATTGTCGGACCACAGACATAAAGACGTACCTTAGTAGGATCAATGGGTACAAAATCTTCTTTTTTACGTGTCAGTGTATTATAAAACCTCAAACTTCCCATCACTATACTCCGCCAGTAGCACTGCTACTTCCTTCCTAAATCATGTTCATTATAACTATCATGGAAAAGCATCAAGTAATAAGCTGCAATATGAATTGTATAATCTTACAAAGTTTCCAACGAAAAATTCCGTGTAAAACTGCACTGAATACAATATCGTAATATTTCCATGAGCAAAATAAATCTCACGGCTACTGTCCCAGATACGCGATAAAACAATTATAAAAAAATCCTGGTAACTACAAAACTTTATACAGTACCTTCAACCATTTATTAGTAACAATTACGCCTCTATAAATTTTATGGGTTCACCTTGTGAAGGTGTTACAATGTCCCCTTCCCACATAACCCGCATACCACGAATGATTGTGCCAACGGGCCACCCCTTAACTTTTTGACCATCATAAGGCGTCCAACCCGCACGCGAACCAATTTTTGCGTTGGTTATGGTCTCTTCTCTCTTAAGATCAACAATCGTTAAATCAGCGTCATATCCGACAGCAATACGCCCTTTGCACTTTATTCCAAAAACACGATGAGGACCATGTGATGTAAGATCGACAAAACGTTCAAGAGATAACCTTCCCTCATTTACGTAATTCAGCATAATAGGTACTGATGTTTGTACACCTGTCATACCTGACGGAGATAAAGGATAAGATCTACGTTTTTCTTCAAGAGTGTGAGGTGCATGATCAGAACCTAAAACATCAATAATACCTTGCTGAACACCATACCAAAGAATCTCATTATGATGACTTGCACGAATAGGTGGATTCATCTGAACGAGTGTACCTAATCTTCGATAATCTTCAGAAGTCAAGGTTAAGTGATGATGTGTTACCTCAACCGTTGTGATATCTTTATGATTTCTTAGAAAATCAATTTCTTCTGCTGTAGAAAGATGCAATATATGAATGCGTGCCCTTGCTTCACGTGCAATTGTAACTAAACGCTGTGTACATTTGAGAGCAACGACCTCATCACGCCAAACTGGATGTGATGATACATCGCCATCAACACAAAAAATTTTACGTTCATTAAGACGCACCTCATCTTCAGAATGAAATGCTACACGACGGCGTGCATGCTGTAAAATGAGACGCACACTTTCATCATCATCAACCAAGAGATCACCCGTGGAAGATCCCATAAATACTTTAATTCCTGCAGAACCAGGAAGCCTTTCTAATTCAGCTAATTCATGTGTATTTTCACGCGTTCCTCCAACCCAAAACGCAAAATCACAGTGCATCCGATGAAATCCACGTTTAACTTTATCAGCTAATGCACCCTCTGATGTGGTCATAGGATATGTATTAGGCATCTCAAACACAGCTGTGATTCCGCCTAAAACAGCTGAGCGAGAGCCACTTTCTAAATCTTCCTTATGTTCATTACCCGGTTCACGGAAATGAACTTGGCTATCTATAATACCAGGGACAATGTGAAGCCCCGTACAATCAATAACTTCATCAGCAGATGCATGAGTAAGATCACCAATCTCAGCAATACGGCCATTTGTTACACCTATATCACGGTTACCTATCCCATCATGATTAACAAGTGTTGCACCTTTAAAAATTGTATCAAATGTTTTAAACATGTTAGCAGTGCCTCTTAAATGTGTTACCTTTACCGATTATGGAACTCTGAGCAGAAAGGCAATAACTATGCTCAAAAAACAAAATATTATTTTCTTAAAAAATCGGAAAATCATTAAAATAACAGGTGAAGATGCAACAGATTTTCTCCAAAGCCTTATCACTACAGATGTCAAAATGATAGAAGCACAAAAACTTCTCCCCGGCGCTCTTCTATCTCCACAAGGCAAAGTTACCGCTGATTTTTTAATCGGAAAAATAGATCAAGGTTATATTATCGATATTGCTGAATCTTTAGCTGACGCTTTTCAACGACGCCTCCTCATGTATAAATTGCAAAAAAAAATAGATATTACGAAGCCATTACAAGAAGTTATAACGATTTCTTGGCAAACTGAAATAAGTCCTTATGATTTTAATTTAGTTTTTTTGATAACAGGTTCCCAGAAAAGGAAAAAATTGTCAGAATATATGGATATACTCCTCCCCCTGATACCAGAACATGATAATGATTGGCACAAAATACGTATCCGTTATGCAATTACAGAAAGTAGCCAGGATTATGAAATAGGAAAAGTATTTCCCCATGATATTAATTACGATCAAATTGATGGAGTATCCTTCAATAAAGGGTGTTACATTGGACAAGAAATCGTTTCACGAATGCATCATCGAAGAACAGCTCGCCGCCGCATTCTGATCGTAAAAGGCCAAAATCTCTTAATGCCAAGAGCCGATATTAAAGCAGGAAATAAAGTACTCGGACAACTAGGAACATGTGTTGAAAATGAGGCCTTAGTTCTAATGCGCATCGACCATGTCAAAGATGCCATGACACAAGAAATTCCATTAACCGTCAATAATCATCCCGTGACAGTAAGTATCCCTGAAAATGTGAATTTTTCTTTCCCCTGAAATACCGTAACGACTAGCCACTTTAAAAAAATCATACAGATGAATGAGCTTCTCCTTATAAAAATACTCTCTAATCAACAGCTCAAACTTTTTTAAATTTTCTCTTGTTAACGTGAATATAGTGACTGTAGCCTTATTCGTTTTTCATATTAAAATGATTGTACAAGAAATAAAATGCATTTACCACGTACTACATTCAAAATATCCACTCTGAGCAAAGAAAATATTTTGTAAAGATCTACCTTTAATTCTCACATGACGCATATTTCCTTTTTTCATGCCAATCTTACGCTACTTTTACACGATTAGCATCCATTATAAACCCTTAACATAAGAGAATCTTCCTTTACGTAGGATTTTGCCTTCTGCTCTTAATTTGTAACCGGATATTGCATAAAAAATTGGAAGAAACTTTCTAGCGCAATTTAATAAGACTAAAATCTAAAGAGCATTACAGATTCATAAAAATCATCATCCCTTTATGTGTAAATTCTGAAAAAAATTTATTCATACCCTCACTTGCCCTGATAAAAGCGATAAAAACAAACTTCCCCTTGCGAGCATATTATCTGACCGTAACACTACCCTGTTCTTACTGCAACAATACGTGAAATTGAATCTTATCCCGAAACTATCAAAATATTACATATGCTGCTTACTGCAAAAGTAATGCAAAAATTTGGAATAAAGAACACATGATCAAAGACTTATTTACCAAACAACAAAGCGAGAATTTTGATATTTTTTCATAATTCTACTTAAACTTGTAAACCTCTGCATCGGATGGAAAAGCACGTGATTGAACATCTTCTGCATAATTTTTAATTGCCATCTCCATCGCTTGTTCAAGAGCACCGTAGCGACGCACAAATTTTGGTACCCAAGAACCATATCCTAACATGTCTTCCATTACTAAAATTTGTCCATCACATTGATTAGAGGCACCAATACCAATTGTGGGAATAGAGAGACTCTCCGTAAGTTTTACAGCCAGAGATTCTACTATACCTTCTAACACTACAGCAAAAGAACCAGCACTTTCAATAGCTGCCGCATCAGCTTCAATCCTACTCCAATCATCTTTATCGCGCCCTTGTGTTTTAAAACCACCAAAGCAATTCACTCCTTGTGGGGTGAGACCAATATGACTCATAACTGGAATGCCACGTTTGCATAAAAAATCGATTGTTTCAGCCATATGAATACCACCTTCAAGCTTAACCGCGCTACAACCCGTCTCTGCAATAATGTGTGAAGCATTAGAAAAAGCTTGTTCCGGACTCTCTTCATAAGAACCAAAAGGCATATCTACGACTACAAGCGCGCGCTGAGATCCGCGCATAACCGCCTTTCCATGCATAATCATCATATCCACGCTCACAGGTAATGTTGTATCAAATCCATGCACAACCATACCCACACTGTCACCAACTAAAAGAAAATCACAATATGGATCAGCAATCCGTGCACTATAAGCTTGGTACGCTGTCAAAGAAACAATAGGCTTTTGCCTCTTTCTTGATCGTATGTCAGAAACAGTAACCCGCTTTATCGCCTTATGTGCGCTCATCTTTGCAATCTCCTACCATAATACGTATTGATCAATCAGTCTAACTGTACCAAAACGAACAGTCAGCAATAGAACTGCAGGCACACTCAACTTCCCCTTAACAGCACTTAAATTTTCTATGTCTCGCAGATCTACTGCCTCAACAACAGCACGTGTTTCCCTTTTTATAATGTTACGAGCTGTCTGACACAAAACATTAACCGATCTCTCACCCTGATCGTAGAGACTCTTAACAGCTTTCCCACTTTCAGGAATAATCACTGCAGCTTTGCGATCTTCTGGTGTTAAAAGCCTATTACGTGAAGAGCTTGCGACACCATCTGCATCACGTAAAGTAGGAACTCCAATAATTTCAACAGGAAAAGCTAAATCTTCAACCATGCGACGAATAATCAAAAGCTGCTGGAAATCCTTTTCTCCGAAAAAAGCTCTATCTGGTTGAACAATATTAAAAAATTTTGCGACAACACTAGTGACACCACAAAAATGTCCTGGACGCAATTTCCCCATTAAGACACATGACAATTTTTCTACATTTACAACTGTTTGATTTCCTAGTGGCCACATTTCTTCCACGGAAGGCGCAAAAACATAATCAACATCTTTTTTCCCTAGTAAAGCACAATCTCCTGGAAGATCTCTTGGATATTTCTCAAAATCTTCACAAGGGGAAAACTGTTTTGGATTAACAAAAATGGAGACTAATACGCGATCACACATCTCCTTTGCTTTCTGTACCAGCGTCAAGTGCCCCTCATGCAAAGCCCCCATAGTCGGTACAAAACCTATTGAAAACCCAAAACATCGCTCTTCTGAAAGATGCTGACGTACCTCAGTAACTGTTTTTAAAATGCGCATGACTACGTTCTATCCATTCCCACAAAATTAATTTACTGGTATTTTTGGACGGAATTTTTCCTCAAATAACCGCACAAAACTGGCACGCGCTTGTGGCTGTTTTATACCTCGTGATTCCCAAACATGACGCGCTAAAAAAAAACCCGTAAGGATGAAGCCATTCTTTATATCATCAAAACAAACAGAATACTCTACCTTCCGTACCAAAAATTGCGGCAAAAGTAAAAGTTTATCTTTCCAAGGCTTCCCTATCTCATCACATACAGCACGCCCTGATTTTGGTGATACATAATGAAGCCTTTCCTTACAACCTGTCACCGCACAATGAAACAAATCAAGACCAAAACCAAGTTCTTCTAAGAGACGTATTTCAAAGCGCACAAGCAACTCAGCATTTGTAAATAATTCACCAAAATTTTGCATAAAGAGGTGCAGCATATCGTAGAGATATGGATGGGGATCACGCTCAGGAAGAAGACGAAAATGAGAAACCATTAACTGAAAAGCATACAGCGCTTCCGGTATAAAAATTAATCGTGAAGCGTACGAATCAACGATTTCAACTTTAAAAAGACCCAAATGTTCATCTAAACG
Source organism: Bartonella ancashensis (assembly GCF_001281405.1). Classification (NCBI taxonomy): domain Bacteria; kingdom Pseudomonadati; phylum Pseudomonadota; class Alphaproteobacteria; order Hyphomicrobiales; family Bartonellaceae; genus Bartonella; species Bartonella ancashensis. The sequence goes on from NZ_CP010401.1 coordinate 1,288,668, forward strand.
TGCCCACCATTCAACCTCAACAAAATTTCCTGGCTGGAGAAGAGAAGCCATACGACGAGAACGCCCTCCTTTGACTACCCCAACATGACGCCCGTGTTGCTGTGTTATAACTTCAAGGATAACGCTTGTTTCACCATGCTGGCGCATACCTAGAATAAATGCTCGTTCTTTCCATTTCATCGTATCAAGAAAAATCTGAAATCATATCGCGATAGCGCTCTGGATTAGAATCCCAATTACTGCGTACCTTTACAAATAAAAAAAGATGCACCTTCTGTTCTAAAATTTTTGCTATTTCTTTACGGGATGCCTGACCAACTGCCTTAATTGTTTGTCCACTTGCTCCTAAAATGATCTTTCTTTGGCTTTCACGCTCCACATATATAACCTGGCTAATCTTAACTGAACCATCCAAACGCTCTTCCCAACTTTCTGTTTCGACTGTCAAAGAATACGGCAGTTCTTCATGAAGACGAAGAAAAAGTTTCTCACGTGTAATTTCAGAAGCAAGCTGATGCATTGGCATATCCGAAATTTGATCTTCTGGATAATACCACGGTCCCAACTGCATTGTCTTACCGAGATAGTGAAGAAGATCTTTGCAACCAGAGCCATTTAAAGCTGAAATCATAAATACCTGTAAAAAATTTACCCGCTCATTTATTTTCATCGTCAAAGCTAAAAGGGACGACTTAGAAACAATATCAATTTTATTAAGGACAAGAATCTTATCCTTTTTGATATTTTCCAAAACATCCAACATCGCATTGACTTCATCCGAAAGGCCACTTTGAACATCAATCAAAACTAAAAGAACATCAGCCCCCTTAATCCCTCCCCAAGCAGCAGACACCATAGCGCGTTCTAACCGCTTACGAGGATGGAAAATACCTGGTGTATCAATCAAAACAATCTGTGTTTTTTCATAAATGACAATACCACGCACCAAAGTGCGTGTCGTTTGCACCTTATGAGTTACAATCGAAACCTTTGCTTTAACGAGTTGATTAACTAACGTTGATTTACCAGCATTAGAAACCCCCACAAGCGCGACAAAACCACAGCGCGTTTCTTCAACATCATTCATAGTTGTCCTTTATCACCCGATTCCCAAACACCTTCCCGTCGCAAAATCTTCTCGGCAGCAGCTCTTTCAGCATGTCGCTTAGAACTTCCTTGACCAACCTCCGATACAAAACCAGAAACACTTACCTCTACTAAAAAAACAGGATCATGATCCGGCCCAGAACGCTGAATAACTCTATATATAGGTTGCACACCATTTTGTATATGCGCCCATTCTTGCAACTCTGTCTTTGCATCACGCCGACTGGCATCCATTTTCCTTGCTCGATCTTGCCAATATCTCTGAACGAAACGACGGACACTTTCGAGTCCTCCTTCAAGATATATTACTGCAATCAAAGCCTCAACAACATCAGCATACATATTAGCTAGACGACGCTCTTCCAAATTTCTCATTTCAAAGCCAACATAAATCATATCAGGTAAATTCATTTCCTGTGCAATCTCAGAACATGTCTGTGCATTTACCAGACCATTTAAACGCACCGATAACTCACCTTCACTAGCCTCAGGAAAAAGATGGTGGAGCATTTCTGCAATAACGAGTCCTAAAACCCTATCACCTAAAAATTCTAGCCGCTCATAATTACCCTGCTTTGAATTCTGAACGCTGGAGTGTGTTAACGCCTTTTTTAATTGATCTTCATCCCTAAAATCATGCCCTGTCAATTTTTTGAGATGATCAGTGCTATGACGTTTCATCTTCGAATTCCTACTCACTCAGCGAAAAATCGTGAACAGTGTGAATAAAAGACAACAAACGCTTCCAACGGACATCAAAAGGCCAACGCCAAATTTGCCAAGCATATGAACCATTGCTAATAGAGAAAAAAATCAAATTTGCTCGACCAACAAGATTTTCTTCCGGGACATATCCCACACTCAGCCGACTATCGTCTGAATTATGACGGTTATCACCTATCATGAAATAATGCCCTGGAGGAACTTCAAAGACCCTCGTATTATCAACCTGTGGGAAATAGCCTAAACTCAAAGTATCATACCTGATACCGTTAGGCATTGTTTCTCGATAAACATCAACTGGGCGATCAAGTTCCGTTATATCAGGATCACTAATCTGCCCTATAAATTGACGCAGAACAGCTTTATCATTGACATAAAGAACACCCTGCCGCATCTGAATACGATCCCCTGGCAATCCAACAACGCGCTTAATATAGTCAATGTCCGTATTACTAGGCAAACGAAAAACTAAAACATCTCCGCGTTCTGGTTGGGATGCCCAGACACGTCCTTTAAAAAGAGGAAGAGAAAAGGGAAAAGAAAATCGGGAATATCCATATGAATATTTCGAAACAAACAAATAGTCTCCTACCAATAAAGTAGGACGCATTGAACCTGATGGAATAGTAAATGGTTGAAAAAGAAATGTACGAATAAGCGCTGCCCAAAAAAAAGCTTGAATCAAAACCGAAATAAACTCAAGGATCCCACCTTTCCCCTTTTTTTCTTGCATTACTTCTTCTTGATTCATCACTTGCTACCTTCCTTACAGATGAAACCCATCTTCACCTAAAATCATAGTTCCTAAATAATAAAAACACAATCTCTCAAATATCTACTTACATGAAAGCGCCTCTATAATAACGAATGCCTGCGCCCAAGGGAAATCATCTGTTAGACTTAGATGTATGATAGCCTCATGTTTAGGTGGCAATAACTTTTGTAATCGTGAGTATGCATAATTAGTTAACTTCATTGTCGGTTTACCAGATGGTAAATTAACAACTCCTATATCCTTCCAACTAACACCACAAGAAAACCCTGTCCCTAGAGCCTTAGCACAAGCCTCTTTAGCAGCAAACCTTTTAGCATAAGAACAAGAACTTCTACGAAGACCATTAGATTTACTTTGTTCAGCATCTGTAAAAATACGCTGAATGAAACGATCACCGTAGCGAGCTAACATTTTCTCAACACGTCTTATATCAATTATATCGCTACCAAGGCCAACGATCATAAAATACGTCCCTTATTATTTTGCAATAAATACAATTTTTGCATTATCTCCTGGTTCCTCTTTTTTGGAAACGAGTCACCACTCTATAGATGCCTACGTAAGACAAACTTCCAAAAATAAAACCCAAAAAAGTACCACCCACAATCATCGGCACCAGAATCAAGTCCCACGTGCGTAAAAAAAACAACCACGCCTGAGAAAATGTCAAATTATTGAACATCATGCTAATTTGAGAAAAAGATATCGCATCACCAGAATCAAAAGACCATAAAAGGAGATGCCCTACTTTATAATCAGCGGCAATAATGAAAAAAAACGTCAGCGGATTCGAAAAAATAGTTCCTATAACTGCTGCAGTAAAATTACCGCGAAAAACCCAAGAAAAAAACACCGCCAGAATGATATGCAATCCTAGAAAGGGAGAAAAAGCTGAAAAAACTCCCATAGAAAACCCTAACGCTACCCTATGAGGCTCTGCTGATATACACAAAACACGCCTATACATATAGCGAAAAAACGAGCAATGTCGCTGAACAAAACCCCACACCCGCTCTCCAAGAGCTACTAACTTTCGATGATCAAAAAGCATGCAATGCTCACATATTCTCCCGTGTACAAAACCTCCCACGCACACACAATGATTCTAGACAACATCACCCAAATTTTACATAAAAATAAAAGTAAATAAAGGTAATTAAATATTTCTACTCCCTAATTTGACAGCTGGAAGCACGGAAAGTTCTGTAGGCAATGCATCAGCATCATAAGACTCTATTTCATACTCAGCTAACGCAATCAATGGCACTCCAACGTCAACATTTCCACCAGAACGGTCAAGTATACATGCGCTTGCGACAACATCTGCTCCTGCCAAAATGAGAGCTTCTATTGTCTCGCGAATAGAAAGACCCGTTGTTACAATATCTTCAACAATAACAACTCTTGCACCTTTTTTAATTTCAAAACGACGCAAACGGAATACACCATTCTCACGCTCTACCCAAAGAGACGGCACTCCTAAATGACGCGATGTTTCATATGCAGGAATAAGACCACCAATCGCAGGACCAACTACATAATCTATCGTTCCTTTAACGTGACTTTTGATTTTTTGGGCGAGACTGTAGCACAATTTTTCTGTCAACTCAGCATGCATAAATACTCTTGCTTTGTGGATATAAACAGCACTATGACGACCAGACGTTAAAATAAAATGTCCATGTAAAATAGCATTTGCTTGTTTAAAAATATCAATTACACCTTGCGTATTCATTCTAAAATCTCTTACTTCATCCATGTACTCGACGTGCTACACTAACAGAACTTGATTCTTTTAACTGAGATAGAATCCGATTCAAATACTTTAAATCCCAGACCTCCAAATCGATTATAATTTCTGTAAAATCTGGTGCCATGCGGATTAATGATAAATTTTGGATATTTGCATCATTAGCAAAAATGATCTGAGAAATTTCAGCCAATGAACCAGGATTATTAATAGCTAACACATTGATTCTGGAAGGAAAACGCTCATCCATCTCGGCATTGATATCCCAGCGCACATCAATCCAGCGCTCCGGCTGATCATCATAAGCCATTAAAGATGGAGATTGAATAGGATAAATAATAATACCTGCACCTGGCTGCATAATGCCAACAATCCGATCCCCTGGAACAGCACCTTCGGGAGAAAATCGCACTGGAATATCTCCACTAATGCCTCGAATGGGAAGCTCTTTACGTTGATGTTCTCCTTCTAAAGTCTTATCCTTTTCATTTTCAGGAACCTTAAAAATCATACCTTGTGCGTTTTCAATATTAAACCACCCATCTTCTTCAGGTTTAAAAGATAATCTTTGAATCAACCGTTGGTCTTGGTAATCTGGATAAATCGCCTTGATAACATCAGAAGCCTGCAACTCCCCACAACCAACAGATGCCAACACATCTTCTACATCTTTACGAGCCAAACGGTGTAAAAATTTCTGCAAAACATCCTTAGAAAATTGTTTTCCTGCACATTCAAATGAACGTTCAAGAACACGGTACCCAAGCTCCGAATATTGCTTACGAACCGCTGCACGTGTCGCTCGACGGATTGCTGAACGTGCCTTCCCTGTTACAACAAGAAACTCCCACGCAGCTGGTGGAACTCGAACCTGTGCACGAATAATATCAACTTCATCACCATTTTTTAACTTGGTCATCAAAGGCATAACACAACCATTAGTCTTTACCCCAACACAGGAATTACCTATATCAGTATGAACAGCGTAAGCAAAATCAATGGGTATGGCGCCCTTTGGCAAGGCAATTAACCGTCCTTTTGGCGTAAAACAAAAAACCTGATCTTGAAAAAGTTCAAGCTTCGTATGCTCTAAAAACTCTTCAGGATTGTCCCCATCCAATAAAGCCTGAATTGTTTGACACAACCATGCATAGGCATTCATCTCATTCAAAAATTTTGGAATCGAATGATTAGCTCCATAATCCCTGTAAATGGAATGCGCTGCTACACCATATTCTGCGATTTTATCCATGATATTCGTTCTAATTTGCAATTCAACACGTTGCCGTGAAGGGCCAACAATTGTCGTATGAATTGAACGATAACCATTTTGTTTAGGTGTTGAAATATAGTCCTTAAAACGTCCAGGAACCATCGACCACGTAGTATGGATAATTCCTAAAGCACGGTAGCAATCACAAACTGTTTCAACGATTACACGAAACCCAAAAATATCAGATAATTGCCCAAAGGATAAAGCTTTACTCTCCATTTTGCGAAAAACAGAATAAGGTCTTTTTTGGCGACTTTTGACATCAGCCTTGATGTTATGCTCGGAAAAAAGCTTCATTAACTCGTTTTCAATCGTAAAAAGCAAATCACGATTACGTTCCAAGAGATCAGAAAGCTTATCAGTGATAGCACTGTATCCTTCTGGATTTAAATAGAAAAAGGATAGGTCTTCCAATTCTTCTCGCATATCTTGCATCCCCATACGACCAGCAAGAGGTGCATAAATATCCATTGTTTCTTCAGCAATCCAGCGACGCTTATCATCGCACATGACTCCAAGAGTACGCATATTATGGAGACGATCTGCTAACTTAACTAAAAGAACGCGAAAATCATCTGAAATCGCAATAAGCAGTTTTCGCAAATTTTCTGCCTGTACAGCTTTCTTTGACACAAAATCAAGCTTTTTAAGCTTAGTGAGCCCTTCAACCAACTTACCAATTTCAGATCCAAAAAGATGGTCAATTTCTGCCCTTGTAGCGTCTGTATCCTCGATCGTATCATGTAGGAGAGCAACCACAATTGTAGCTTCATCCAAACGCATATCCGTTAAAATAGCAGCCACTTCAAGAGGATGAGAAAAATAAAGATCACCAGAAGCACGCTTCTGACGACCATGCTTCTGCATTGCATAGACATATGCTTTCTTCAATAAAGCTTCATTGACGTTAGGCTTATAATGCCGAATACGCTCAACAAGCTCATACTGATGCATCATACAAGCATATCCTCAACAACTCCACACACAAAGCACTGCCAAACATTACCCATACAGATGTAAAACGAAAACACAGAGAAAGAAATAGCCTACGATACTTTACTTTCTTGCTAGATAGCAATATCAGTAATCATCGCTCTTTTCTGGAACAACCAAACCCTCAATACCAGCTAAAAGATCTTCTTCTGTCATATAATCAAACGAACAGTTCTCTTCTTCTGACGAAGCACCTAAAGCTTCAGACTTTCCTGAATGGGAAATAAAATCAGTGACCGTCTCTGGTTCATCTACTTCTACATGCTTTTGCAATGAATGAATGAGGTCTTCTTTCAAATCAGCAGGAGACAAAATTTCATCCGCTATCTCACGCAAAGCCACAACCGGATTTTTGTCATTATCACGATCAACAGTAATCTGTGCTCCCTGTGAAATCTGACGAGCACGATGCCCAGCCAAAAGTACTAACTCAAAACGATTATCAACCTTATCGAGACAATCTTCTACTGTCACGCGAGCCATTCCTGCCCCTTTCTACAAAGTTCAAAAACCCAACAACCAACAAAATTATACATTGTATTCTAAAGGAAAAATTAAAAAAACAACACTGTCTCCTAATATTTTTCCAGAAAATATTACTCCTATAGCTGCCCCATAAATGACATCCTAAGATATCATTTATTCTGCAAAACTATGTTTTGCGCTAAAAGTTACATAATTTTCTGAATATTAATTGGGTTGTTCAAATTTTCAATTCTCACTCCAGCATACTCAACATTTTAAAATTTTCTCAGAGCTGTCGCTATTTTTATCATTACTGCAAACAAAAACAACCCCATTTTCTTGGCAAAAATTTATATTTTTAAAAAAATATCTAAACAAAATTGTTTTTAATGCATAAAATAATCAGTGACATCTTTTACTAAACTACACTATAAGATGCTCCTCATTAGCATAAAGGTTGGGACTCATCATGTTATCCAATGACACTACGGTAGATTAACTCAGAGGTGACGGATATTCACAATGACAGTTCATGAACGAATACAACTTTTTTGCCTGGAACCACCTTCAAATTGTAATTTATGTCCACGTCTCCATAATTTTATCGCTCATTGGCGCTTAAAAGAACCCCACTGGCATAACGCACCTGTAAGTCCTTTTTTTCCTTATAGGGGTGCGGAAACAACGCGCCTCCTCATCGTGGGACTGGCCCCTGGATTGCGTGGAGCAAATAGAACTGGACGCCCTTTTACAGGTGACTATGCCGGTCAGCTTCTTTATTCTACTCTGAAAAAGTTTAGTTTTGCTCGAGGGAATTTTGAAGAACGGATCGATGATACCCTAGAACTCATCGATACGACAATAGTCAATTCAGTTCGTTGTGTTCCCCCAGAAAATAAACCTTCTAGTACCGAAATTAACACTTGTCGATCTTTCTTCTCACCTCTTTTCGAAAATCTTCCTAAACTTCAAGCTGTTATCACCCTCGGAAATATTGCTCATCTTTCAACCATACGTGCCCTCAACGCACGAGCAACATCATACCCTTTTGGTCACGGAAAAACATACAACATAGGTAAATTACGTATTTTCTCAAGCTACCATTGTTCACGTTATAACACTAACACTGGTCGGCTGACGAATGCCATGTTTCATCAAATTTTTCACGACGCAAGAATGTACCTAGATCAACATTGCAACCACTAATATTAATATGACAAGAAAAAACGTGTCGTAATCAACCCTACAACCTATATTGCTTCAATAATTTTTCTTTTTCACGATTCCAATCACGTTTCTTTTCTGTTTCACGTTTATCGTGAAGCTTTTTACCACGTGCTAATGCGATCTCCAATTTGACACGTCCTCGTTCATTAAAATAAATTCTCAGCGGAACAATGGTCATCCCTTCACGAGAAACTGCATTGAAGAAACGTGCCATTTCACGAGATGATATGAGTAATTTTCGCAAACGACGCGGTTCATGATTAAATCGGTTTGCTTGCTCATATTCAGGGATATGACTATTAACTAACCATAATTCCCCATATTCAAAACTAGCATAACTCTCAGCAATATTAGCATGATTAGAACGCAAAGACTTAACTTCTGTTCCATGAAGCACAAGACCAGCCTCAAGATGCTCGAAAAGTTCAAAATTAAAACGCGCCTTGCGATTCTCCGCGATTACCTTACGTATTGGTAGATTTTTTCTTTTATTCATAACCACTTTAACATAATTTTACTCTTCAATGAGGCCAGCATATTGCAAAGCCGCATCAATCATCCTCTTGGTGCTGTCTTCTAGTGGAACGATCGGTAAACGAACAACATCAAGACAAATTCCTAACCGTGCAGCTGCATATTTAATGCCTGCAGGATTCGGCTCAACAAATATAGCGTGATTAAGAGGTGTCAAACGATCATTGAGTTCTAGCGCCGTCCTATAATCACCACGGAGACACGCGGAATAAAGCTCTACACAAAGCTTCGGAGCTACATTAGATGAAACGGAAATACATCCAACGCCTCCATGAGCATTAAATCCCAACGCTGTGCGATCATCTCCAGAAAGCTGTGCAAAAACTTTCCCACATTTTTCTCGTTGCTCACCCACTCGCTCAATTCTACTCGTCGCATCCTTAACACCAACGATATTTTTAAAATTCTTAGAAAGCTCTCCCATAGTTTCTACCGTCATATCAACAACAGAACGCCCTGGAATGTTGTAGATTACAATTGGAATAGAAACAGCTTTAGCAATAGTTGCAAAGTGAGCATATATCCCTCTTTGATTAGGCTTGTTGTAATAAGGAGTTACGACTAAAACCGCATCTGCGCCAGATTTTTCAGCATGCTGTGCAAGCTCTACAGCCTCATCTGTACTATTTGAACCTGCCCCTGCAACTACAGCAACGCGCCGGGCAACTTGCTCAACACATAACTCAACAACCCTCTTATGTTCCTCGTGATTTAAAGTAGGCGACTCACCTGTAGTCCCAACAGGAACTACACCATTGATACCTTGCTTAACCTGCCACTCAACAAAATCACAAAATGCCTTTTCATCAATGGAACAATCTTCGCGAAAAGGTGTAATAAGTGCGGTTAATGCTCCTCTGAGCATGATAAACTCCTTAGTAATACTCAATTTACCTGAAGTAATACCTTCAAAAATAGTGATTACAAAGCATAATTTTATTATAATAACTGAAACAAAGAAAATTTCACATATATTTCACCACCTTAAACATTTTTTAGAGAACTCATTGTTATATTGACACAAACTTTATTCTTTTTCGTTAAGATTCTCCGGTATGGGAAAAATTATAGGGGTTTATAGAGGCTAAATTGCAAGGTTTTTTCCCAATGTACTTACCGTTCACTTACTTTTTTATACGATCTTTGATAGCATTGATGCTTGTAGCAATTTTATCACCGAACGTATCTGCACAAAACCCCTTCATTCCTTCCATAGTACCAATCCCTTTACCTCGTCCTCACGTTTCTACAACAACAGTAAAAAATCTCAAAAAACCGTCCAAGCCCGCTCGTAATGAAAAAATATCTCCTGATACAACCAAGAACATTATCGTATCCAACCAACTCAAATCAGGCCTGAATGCTCTTGCAAATAATAATGTCATCCAAGCGATAGCTCTTCGCGATGTAATGGCAACAAATAGCCTCGACCGCCAAATTTTAACATGGGCAATTGGTGTATCAAATAACCCTAAAACTCCAAGCGCTGAATTGTTTAATACAATCAATGAATTAAAAGAATGGCCTGGTATAACCATCATACAAAGAAATGCTGAATATTCTTTTGCTAGTGAAACTCATTCTGCACAAAAGGTTATTCAATTTTTTTCCTATAACCCTCCTATTACAGCACAAGGTATGGCTGCCTTTATTAAGGCACTTGTTTCAACTGGAAAAACCTCTCGTGCACGACAGATCATTGCACCATGGTGGCATAAAACAAAGCTTACTGCAGAAGAAGAAAAGCTTATACTTAAGGAAACACACTCTATATTGAAACCTATTGATCACCTAAAACGCATGAAAATCATGCTTTATGCTAATCGTATCAACTCAGCTGAACGGGTTGCTGTATTAGCTCAAGCTCAATCTCTGTTTAAAGCTTTTGCTGCAGTTGAAAAAAATGACCCTAGAGCCGCACAAAAATTAAAAGCTGTTGATCAATCATGGCAAAAAGATCCTCTCCTGCAATTTGCGCAAATTCGATATTTGAGACGAACAGGACAATATAACGCTGCAGCAACACTCATGATGAGAGCACCACAAGACACAGAAAACCTTGTCGATCCTCATGCGTGGTGGATAGAACGACGTGCTATTTCTCGTGAAATGCTTGATCTAAATAAACCTCAAATTGCTTATCAACTTGTTGCACACGACACCGGCGCAGAGCCTTCATCAAAAATTGATGCTGCATTCCATGCAGGGTGGTATGCATTACAATTTTTGCGTGATCCTAAATTGGCCATGCAACATTTTACACATATACCCAAATTATCTTCAACACCCTTTCATACATCTCGTGGATATTACTGGATAGGACGAGCAGCAGAAAAATTAGGCAATCATCAAGATGCTCTTAATTATTTTCACCGCGCAGCTCATTTCAAAACAACATATTATGGTCAATTAGCAAACTCCAAGCTCAAAAGAACAAAACTCACAATCTCTTTTCCAAAACCTACACCTGAGGAACGACAGCGCTTTAGTGCGAGAAAATCTGTTCAGGCTATCAAAAAACTTGAAAAAATTGGTCAGACCCATTTGGCAAAAATTCTTTATAGTGAACTTAGCAAAATGATAAAAAGCAGAGGTGAATTAGCCCTCTTGGCTGTTATGGCAGAAAAAAAGGGGATTATTACACTAGCCTCAAGATCGGAAAAAACTCCCGTTCCACAAGATAATGATATTGATGCCCTCTCCTATCCTATAGGGGCCATTCCATCATCTGTCAATATTTCCACAACAAAGAAAGCACTCGTCTATGCCATTGCACGCCAAGAAAGTGAGTTTAACCCTAAAGCCGTATCAAAAGCAGGTGCTCAAGGCATGTTACAACTACTTCCCACAACAGCAAAAGAACTTGCTAATAAACATTCAATTCCTTGGTCTCAACAAAAATTAGCCAATGATGCCGGTTATAGTGCCACCCTGAGTGCTCATTTTTTGGATGAGCAGTTAAAACGTTTTAATGGATCTTTTGTATTAACTCTCGTTAGTTACAACGCAGGTCCCCGACGGGCAAATGAATGGATAGAACGCTATGGTGATCCCAGAGAGCAACCCATTGAGAAAGTGATCGACTGGATAGAACGTATTCCTTACATAGAAACCCGCCATTACATAATGCGTGTCATGGAAAATTATGGAATTTATAAAATGAGACTTGTCGGAACAATGGATATAAAAACGGACCTTGTTTCTGGGCATCCTGGGCATCTCAGATAACTAAACTCATTCGCTGAAAACAAATCTTATATCGGAAGTTGTAAAATTTGCCATAGTACAAAAATCGATTTACATACCTTTTGACAAAAGGAGACTGACTTTATTTTAGGTATCCATCCAAATGATGAAAGATTACCTTTTTGAAAAAGACCCCCTGCGTATCTAAAATCACAAATTACGTAAAACTAATTAAATATTAGAGACACTCTTATTTTTTCGTTTATATTCGAATACGGGGGAGGAGGAAAAGAAGCTCGTTGAAGTGCTACTATAGCTAAATGATCTAGTTCATTATTTCCGGAAGACTGCGCTATACGGTAAAAAACGACTTCTCCCTGTTCCTGCACCTTAAATTCTAACTGCACAATCCCATTTACATGGCGAATACGTTTTCGCATAAGGTATTTTTTTTGTCTTTCCAATTGTGCCTGCAACTTCGCAAACCACTGTGCCAACAAAGTATTATCGTACATTCTCGTACTATTGTGCTTACCAAAAGTAGATAATTGTGCAGTTTCTGTATGGCCTTTATTGCGTTGATTTTTTTGTGTTATTGATAATTCTTCTACCTTGCTCTCTTCCCCTACTTCGCTCTTTTCCTCCGGAAGAGATGCTTTTTTTTGAAACTCTTGCACTATAAAATCACTTCTGTTCGAAATAAATTCTTGTTCCTCAAAAGATTGAATCTCTTTTGATCCATCTTCATATGCAACTAACTCCAACATTTCTTGACTATCTTTCCCAAAATCTAAAAAATCGGAATGAAATTCTTCATCTAGATCGGACTGTGCACCCTCTTGCGTAAAAGTCAGCATAACCGTCGGAAAAAAAACATCTCCCTGTCTGCTCGCTACACTCATTTTGTGGAAATAAAATTGCATCCAAAATGCAAAATGCAGAAAAATAGCAACAAAAAATGCACATATCCAAACAACCGATAATCGTTCAATATTTGCATAACTCATAAACCTATCCATCCCCATTCTAACTCAGCTTTGCACGTGATTTCATTAAAGCAAGCTATTTTCAAATTGCAACTTTTTTCTTGACGATTTTTGTCGCATTTTATATGCTGCACTCATTGTTTTGCATTAACTTCTTAATATTGGTATTGTTCAGTTGATTAGGGTCTGACTATTCCCGAATGATCTTTTTGGTTTATGCGATGCTCTCTTGCGTTGGGAAGGAAGAATACTGGGATAGAAATTGTTTAGTTTATTTGATAAGGTTGTTGGTTTATCATGCAAGTCAAGTGGAAGAATTTTTATAGAAATTGTGTGGCTTTTGGTGTACTGTCTGTTGGAGCATCTTCGTTTGTTCTCGCGCAAAATAACGAAGACTCTGTGGTTGAACTGAAGCCAATTGTGATTGAGAGCGGTCGTGTAGATCCAAATGCAATAACGGTTCTAACAAACCGCAAAAATGTTCAGGATATTGATCAAAAGCAGATAGATGGCATCCATGATGTTAACCGCCTTGATCCTTCTATAACTTATAATGTAGCTAACGATAGTTTCGCCATTCGTGGTTTAGATGCCAACCGCATTTTAACACAAATTGATGGTATACCTCTTCCATGGTTAAGTGATGAGATCCGCGGTGTGAAGGGTGGTGCGTCAATGTTTGATATGAATGCCCTTTCTGCATTTGACATCGTTAAAGGTTCGGATTCTAGCCTGTATGGTTCTGGCGCATTAGGTGGAACCATTAACTTGCATACTCTCAATCCTGAAGACCTTCTTATTACTGAAAAGAATTGGGGCATGATAACGAAAGGTGGTTATAGTTCTATTGATAAGAGTTGGCGTCTAGATCAGGCTCTTGCAATGCGTGCTGATCAAACCCTTATTCTTTTTCAAGGGTCTGTAGTGGATGGTCATGAACGTAATAGTATGGGAACAATCGGTGGTTATGGGGAAGAGCGTACACATGCTAACCCTGCCAATTTTGACCGGAATAATATCCTTTTCAAGGTTCATCAATACCTTAGCAATAACCATAGGTTAGGTTTTGCTATGGAGCGTTTTAATTACAAGAAGGATACCCATTCTCTGAATGCTGCATCCACAATGTATGCTCCGGCATCTGTTCATGATGAAGATGATCGAGACCGTAAACGTTTTTCTCTCTACTATGATTACAATGGTGATGGGGATACTGTTTTTGATGCTTTTCATGGGCAGCTTTATTGGCAAGAGCAGTCAAGTGACCACGTAATGAGTGGACATAGGTTGCAGTCACCAAAAGGGAGATATCTAAGAGAAAATCTGATCCAAAATACGGTTTATGGTTTTAGTGCAAGTGGTGATTTGAAGAGATTTGGTACTAGCACGATAGGCAACACAGTGCGGTTTTCAGCAAATATCTTTGCATCTAAGTTTCATCAATATGCATATGGTGAAGATAATTGTCATTTGCCAGAAAATAAACGAGCATGTGTTTTTTTACGCACGAACATGTCGGATTCTCCAGACACAGATAGTACCGGTTTTGGTATAGCTTTTGAAGATGCGATTGATGTTCATGGTGGTCGTTTCCGCGTAATTCCTGGAATTCGTTATGATTGGTATGTGCATACCCCTCAGAAAACTTCCTCTTATGCTTATGCGCAAATAAGGGATTCTGAAGAAAACCCTCCGAAGAGAAGTTCTTCACGTTTTTCTCCAAAGTTACGGGTAGAGTGGGATGCAGACACTCAGGTAACGCTTTATGCTCAATGGGCGCAAGCTTTTCGCATGCCGAGTGTTTCAGAACTTTATGTCGCATATGCGAAACCTCCCATGTATTACGTGGTTGGAAATCCTGATCTAAAACCTGAAATCAGCAATGGATATGATTTTGGTATAAAATATGGTAATATTCATTGGGGCGGGGCTGTATCTCTTTTTGTAAATGACTATAAGGATTTTATTGAGCGTGTAGATAAAGGGCCGTCAGAAGAATTTATGCTTCAGCGTAATCACTACGTAAATCTCGCACATGTACGAATTCATGGTGTTGAAGCAGCAGTGCACTGGAACTTGAAGAATGGTTTTCATAGTAATTTTGGTGTTTCTTATGCCAAGGGAAGGGATCTTGATAAGAAACAAGATCTGAGCTCAATTCCACCATTGAAGTCGGTTGTTGGATTGGGATATGAAAAAGGGGGGAAATGGGGATTGGACGTTTTACTTACACTGGTTGCTGAAGACAACAATGTAAAGAATAAATCTTATTATGGGAAAGTTCCAGCTTATGGTCTTTTTGATGTGCTAAGTTGGTGGAAGCCTTTGGGAGAGAAAGGGCCTATTGTGCAAGCTGGTGTTTATAATCTTTTTGACAAAAAATATTGGAATGCGAGTGACCTTCCTGAAGCTTCTCCCAGAGGAGTCTCTCCCCTCCCTAAGGATTACTTTAGTCAACCTGGTCGTAATTTCAAGGTGTCCTTTGTGCAGAAGTTTTGATTTATGAGATTTTTGGTTATGAAAAATTTATAATGATGGAGGGGGGAGTTGTTGCGATTTTCTTGAATTGAGAATTAAGATAGGAGTTTTTGAATTTTCAATCTGTTAATTCTTAGCCGTTTTTCTAAACAGTAAGGATTTTCTTGGCGATGGGTTGGATTTATTATTCCGGGTAGTCTAATTTTATAAAGAATTAGATGTTTATGTAGTATTAAGGAAAATCCATGGCTTATACAGCAGAAGAGATCATTTGCTTACGTGAAGAAAAAAGAGATATGCGCAATCGTGATTTTGCGGCTTCTATTGGTATGTCTGAGGCGGAATTTGTTGCTGCTTATTGCACAATTGGACAAGCGAAGAGGTTGCGCCCTGACGTCGTTGCTTTTCTTGAGCATATGCCCAAAGTAGGGATGGTTATGGTTCTGACGCGCAATGATGTTGCTGTTCATGAAGTGACTGGGTGTTTTGAAAAGATTGTTCAAGGTGAACATGTTCTTTTGACACTCGGTGAGGTTGATTTACGCATCTTTCCTGAAAGATGGGAATTCTGCTTCGAATATGAAATGGTTATTGCTGGAAAACTTACGAAGAGCCTGCAATTTTTTGACAAGCACGGTACGGCTATTTTCAAAGTTTATTGCAAAGATGCGACAAACATTGAGGAATGGGATTTTCTTGTTGAGAAATTACTCCATACAGATCAGTCATTCAATCTTAGCATTCTTCCTGTTCCTCAGGCTGTATTAGAAAGTCCAACAGTATTGGATGTAGAAGATTTTCGTAATCGTTGGCGAAGAATGACAGATGTTCATCAACTTCATATGATCATTTCTGAATTTAAAATAAGTAGACATGACGCTGTTAAATATGCTGGTAGTGAATTTGCTAGCGAATTAGAAGTAGAATCCATTGAGATTATGCTGTGTGAGGCTGCGCAAAAAGGACTACCCATTATGTGTTTTGTTGGTAATAAGGGTTGTATCCAGATTTTTACTGGAAAAGTGGAAAATATAAAGAAAATGGGGCCTTGGCTTAATATTCTTGATCCAACTTTTAGCATGCATTTGTACACCTCAGAAATTGACAAGGCATGGCGTGTTCGTAAACCTACTAAAGATGGTTATGTTAATTCACTCGAAGTTTTTGATAAAAATGGCGAAATAATTATTCAATTCTTTGGCTTACGCAAAGAAGGACAACAAGAACGTGAAGATTGGCGTCTTTTGTTAAATAATTTGCCTTTGTATCAAGAAACAGCTACCGTTTAATGAAGATAAAGGTACAGCATGTGCACATCTTTTTTGCGTAGATACTCAAGTGTTTTTTTTGCGTGCACTTTGTTCTCCTTTATTTTTTCTCTCCAAAAGGCAATTGCTGATTTTGTAACTGATTTTCCTGAAAATGCGCGTATTGTTTCTGTAGGTGGTGCACTCACAGAAATTATCTATGCATTAGGTGCCCAAGATCAACTCATTGCTCGTGACAGTACAAGCACATACCCGGAAGATGTCCTTAAAATTCCTGAGCTTGGATATATGCGTGCCCTTTCGCCTGAAGGTGTTTTATCACTCTCTCCAGAAGGCATAATTCTTGTTGAGGGGAGCGGCCCTCCTTCAACAATTGACCTTCTCAAAAAAACATCAATCCCTATTCTGATTGTACCAGAAAATTTTTCTCGTGAAAATATAACAGAAAAGATTCGTTTTGTTGGTAAGGCTCTTCACAAAGAAAAACAGGCTGCTGTCCTTATTCAAAAAATAAACGATCAATTTATAGAAAATGATGCCCTTCTGTCAAAAGTAACTCAACCAAGACGTGTCCTTTTTGTTTTTTCAATAGAAGATGGGCGAGCCCTTGTCTCTGGAGCAGACACAGCTGCAGATGCTATGATAAAATTATCTGGTGCTGTAAATGCTGTTTCTGACTACAAAGGATATAAACTTTTAAACAATGAGGCGTTACTGAAATCGCAACCTGACGTTATTTTACTAACTAATCACATCCAAAACAAAAATGCTTTTGATAAGCTTAAAAATAACCCTGCAATTCAAGCAACACCTGCAGCCCGTAATCATGCTATTAAACAAATAGATACTATGTATTTTTTAGGTTTTGGCCCACGTACCGCACATGCATCAAAAGAACTTATCGATATGCTCTATAAAACAGACTAACCTGTAAAACTGATCAAGATGACCAATAATATCTTCGTAAATTATGTATCTAAAATAAAGAAACGTGAACTTATAAATCGAAAAAAGGGTAGCTTTATTCAGTTTAGTTCTTCTCCTTATGTTAAGTATCTTGAGTGGGCTTTTCAATGGTGCATCAAATGTCTCTTTTATCAATCTCGTCCACACACTTCTTAAAGAGGATTTGACAGTAAGTAGTAAAACTTACGATTACCTTGTACTTATAGACATACGATTACCTCGTATCATCTTAGGGTTATTAGTTGGTGCAGCTTTAGCAGTATCTGGCGTTTTAATGCAAGGATTGTTCCGTAACCCACTTGCTGATCCTGGAATTATAGGCGTATCAGCGGGTGCAAGTCTTGGTGCAGTTTTAGTCATTGTTATAGGCATTAATTTTCCTCCTCTATTAACGCCATTCTTAGAACCTTATAAGCTCATCATGGGAGCATTTTTGGGTGGGCTATTATCAACAACTATCATTTATATAATCGCAACACACCACAGTTGTACCTCTGTAGCTGTAGTTCTTCTTGCAGGTATTGCCCTTAGTTCCTTAAACGGTGCTATAACTGGGGTTTTAATTTTTATTGCAAATGATCAGCAATTACGTGACATTACCTTCTGGAATCTTGGGTCTCTTGCAAGTGCTACATGGTTAAAAGTTGGGTTGACTCTACCCTTTGTTTTGATTGGTCTTCTTTTTTCGCCTTTTTTATCACGCGCACTGAATGCCCTTTCCCTCGGTGAATCTGTTGCTACTCACATTGGTTTTCATACCCAAAGAATTAATAACATCACCATCATACTTGTCGCACTTATGTGTGGTGGAGCGGTTGCTGTCAGTGGTGGAATTGGCTTCATTGGTATTATAGTACCACATATTTTACGCCTCCTCATCGGTCCAGATCACCGCTATCTCATTCCTTGCTCTGCTCTTTTAGGAGCTACACTCCTTGTTTTTGCGGATATATTTGCACGCCTTGTTGTTTCTCCTGCAGAATTACCAATTGGAATCGTTACAGCACTCTTTGGAGCTCCCTTTTTTCTTTGGATACTCTTTTATCAACGGAGAGTAAATTTTCATGATTGAGGCAACCAATCTCTGCATAAAACGTGGGAAAGTGTGCATCATTGATCATATTAGTCTTCAAATTAAAAGTGGTGCCCTCACTGTTATTATAGGCCCTAATGGATCGGGAAAAAGCACGTTTATTAAAGCACTTAGTGGAGAAATTCCCTACAGTGGAAAAATGACACTCAATGGTTGTGATATCACTCAAACAAAAATCCATAAAATGGCTATGATGCGCGCAATTTTACCACAATTAACGACATTAGCATTTCCGTTTTTAGTACATGAAGTGGTAAAATTAGGTCTTTCTAAAAATCAACCTGATGTCACAAAAAGGGACCTGGAATCCCTTCCCAAAGAAGCTTTAGAGCGAGTTGGCCTTGTTGACTATGATAATAAATATTATCATCAATTATCTGGTGGCGAACAAGCAAGAGTACAACTAGCACGTGTCCTTTGCCAGATATGGAAACCCATCTGCAATGGGATACCACGTTGGTTAATATTAGATGAGCCAATTGCTAATCTTGACATTCAACATCAGCTTACTGTCATGAATATCGCCAAAAACTTCGCTAACTGTGGTGGTGGTGTTCTTATGGTCCTACATGACCTCAATTTTGCTGCCCATTACGCTGATAAAATAATATTGTTAAAGAAAGGAAAAATCCACTGTGAAGGCACTGCCTTTACTGTTTTGAAAACGCAAAACTTACGTGACGTATATCACTGCATGCTCAATGTTTCTGAGCTTCCCAAAGAAGATACCCCCTTCATATTACCACATACAGCTTCCCCTTACAAAGAAGATATTCGTATAATGAAAAACAAGGATGTCAACCCTGCAGGAAAATAGTAAAGAACCTCTACATCACTTACCTCTTTGAAAACATTTATCCCACGCTATAAAGCAGGCATGCTATAATTACTAATATACGTTTTTACTTTATGTATTCTTTGTTGCAAAAAATTCACTCCATAGACATAACGAATGTAAAAAACAGTAAAATAAAGAGTAGCGGAATATATGTACATATGTACCGATTGTTTATATCAAAAATAACTGCAAAATAGGGTAACTGAATTCTTTCAAACAGAACCTATAAAGACTGCTAAAATCGTTTAAAGATATTTTCCACTACATCAAAAATATCAAGAGACCTTATAAAGGATAAATGAGCTTTTTTACATTACAAAAACTTACATATTTCAGTTTTAAAATGAATTATTTTGATGGAAAATATTTATCCACCAATGCATAAAGAATTGCTGCAGTTTCGATATCTAATATGCCATCATAGTTCTCTTGACGAAAATGGAGCTGAAATGCTCGGGGCAAAGCTTCAAAACCTTCATAACTATGTGAATCTGAAGTATCATAACCATATTGTTTCAGTTTAATAATCAGATCTCCTTTACTTGGAAGATTCCTTCCTCTTGAAAATGCCTTGTAATATTTATCCTTTGTTACGTTATCATACTATGCCCCTACACCTGCTTCATAAAGCTCTTTCCACGGAAAAGAAGCGCCAGGATCACTTTTTCTTCCAACGGATATATCACTATGCCCAATGACGTTTGTTGGACTAATATCCGGATAACATTGCAAAATATTCAACAAAAGTTCTTTAATTGCCTCAATTTTACTTGGATTATAAGGTGGAAATACAAATACTCCATCATCATCGGTAGCCAAATTAACCGTCTTAATCCCTATAGTGGTGTCATTCAGATTTGTGCGCCCAGCCCATGAACTAACACCTGCATGCCACGAACGTTTATCTTCATCAACTAAATTAAAAATTCGCAAATCTTTAAAACTAGATTCAATATACGACTTATCTGAAAGATCAGGAACAAGATAATGAGCACTAACCCCATCTCCTGTAAGAGATGGCTATTGACATTTTAAATGTCAACTGCAGTGTAAATGCATTATCAAGAAGCGAATACGGCTGTTAAAGCTTTTGACAGAACAATAGCTATTATAATCAATTTTATACAAATTCCCCCTCCAAAGATTTATTAAATGCTTATCTATATAACTAATAACTCTTATATAAAAAAATTAAGCTGTGTCATTTTAAAACATAATTTAATATTAATTATTAGATCGACGATCATTTTTTATTCCCAATGATAAACTCGTGAAATATTAAATCTGTAAACCATAATTCTTCACGATGCTTTATACAAAAAACACCACACAAAAATCACCTTAATCTTCCAATTAGGTCATATGATTACAAAATAAAGACGGACTATATTAAAGCAATTGTAATTTATGCGTGAATGGATGAATTCTTCTTGCAATTATGATGGTAAAATAATGATTTAGACCTTCGTAAATTAACACATTACAATAAATAATGAAAACAACAACTACATTTTCAAAATTAATACGAAACAAACTATTTAACGTACTAAAACTATAAGAGAACATTCCAAAGAACAGATAACCTCTAATATACTAATTTTTCAATGGGTCCGTATCAACTAGGAATTCTAACCATTAAAACACATCTGACCATCTTAAATTAGTATCTTTTTGAGCTAATTACCTACATATAATCCAAGTAAATACCCGATATCGTGTGATTTTTAGCAACCATTTTTAGACAATATTTTTTTAGACAATATTAATGAGACTATGTTCTCTAACTGTAATAAACTTAAAAATTTAAAAACATAACAGACATAATTCGTCCATTCCCTACTTGATACCACGTAACTGCAGTCTTATTCCCAAATTAAGTCCTTCAATTCTAATAAAAATAATATGGATATCTACAAACTACCTCTCTTCACTCAGCAACGCGGCCAGTCTGCACCTTTCAAGTCTTAGAATAGAGTCGATAAAAAAATTCCTCAAAAAAGACCAAACACATCACCACATCGTGACACGTATCCAGGGGAAATTTTAAACAACAGCAGTAAGGAAAAAAGCATTGTAAAAGGTAAGATTCTCTAACGCAAATATAAATCGACCTTTGCAAAATATGGCGGAGAGGAAGAGATTCGAACTCTCGAGAGCCTTTTGAGCCCTACTCCCTTAGCAGGGGAGCGCCTTCGACCACTCGGCCACCTCTCCGGGATCGACCCATAAATGGTCTTTAGAAAAAATTCAAGATACTTTCCGAATAATTTAAAATTTTTCTTCATTGATCTCATCAATTTAGTGCTGAGCTAGCGATTAACGTCAAATTTAACACCATACCAATACTTGACAATAAACTGAACATAACAATACTTAACATTATAAGGAAAAATAAAGTACTCTAAAAGAATACTGTGCTTTTTCTATCACATTAACTAAAATGTTATGTGGGTAACTTCAAAAAACATCTTTTTAGGTTTGCCATTTTGTAAAAATGGTTATGATCCATAAGTCAATTGGGTTTTAGGGTTCCATATTATCTTAACGTATCCGCAAGTAATATTATACTTCTGGTCCCATGTAATTAATTTCAACTGGAGATCGGTTATGAATGTAAAAACTTTCCTTTTAGGATCTACAATAGTTATGGCTGGAGTTTCTGGAGCATATGCAACTCCAGAAGTTGTCAAAGAACCGAAATATGTAAAATATGTTCGTGTCTGTGATGCATATGGTACAGGATATTTTTATATTCCTGGAACAGAAACATGTATGCGTTTATCAGGTACTGTCCGTACCATTGTTTCTGGGGGTGACGATATTGATGCAACAACTGACGCTGATTTAGATGATAGTAAGAAAACTTATAGTGCATCTTCACGTTTGCTACTCGCCTTTGATACTGCTTCTGAAACTGAGTTAGGAACATTGCGTTCTCATGCAAGAGTTAGCTCTGAATGGAGTAATGGAAAAGAAAAAAATGGTGGAAGACTTCATGCTGCTTATATTGAGCTTGCTGGCTTTAGTGTCGGTGTTGAAAGTACAATTTTTGAAACATGGGTAGATGGCTACGGTTCTGTTCTGAATGATGATATAATTTCACCTGCAGGAAATTCACGTACCAATTTTGTTTCTTATATCTTTAGTGGTAGCTCGGGCTTTTCTGCTATTATTGGAGCTGAATTAGGTAATGCTTCAGGACCTACAACGAACTCTAATAAACAATATTACTATATCAATAGTAGCGATAGGGTTGTTGAGGTTGCTAACACTTCTCTTCCAAGCAAAGAAGTAAAAGATTATACTCCTAATGTTCTTTTGGGGATGAAATTTGCTCAGGGATGGGGTGGTGTATCAACTATTGCCGCGTATGATGCATACTATAAAAAGTGGGCAGGTAAAGTACGTGTAGATTTCAATGTTGATGACCGTACAAGCCTTTGGGCCATGAGTGGTTATAAGGATAATACAGATTACTACACTGCTGATGCTGAAAATAGATTGTCTAGAGAAAATACCACAATTTATGCAAATTGGGGTGGAAACTGGGCGATTTGGGCCGGAGCAACTTACAAAGTGACTCCAAAAGCGAAGCTCAATGCCCAAGTTTCTTATAGTGCTGTAAAAACTTTTGCAACATCTGCCAATGTTGTGTACACATTGGTGCCAGGCCTAACAATTACACCTGAAGTGAGCTACATGTCCTGGAATGATGATCGCACTTTCGGAAGAAATGAAAATTCAGTGCCAGTTTATACAAGTTCTTTAAATGGTAAACATGCTATACAGGGTATGCTTCGTATTCAGCGTTCTTTCTAATTAGTGTGAAACAAAAACGTAAAAACTGACTGTCTAAACAGTTGGTTTTTGCGTTTTTTTAATCTTAGTGATAAAGATTGTGCCCCATGGTATGCAATTCTAGATTGTAGTTCACTAGAAACAACTCACCATATGATGGGAAAAAACCTCAAATATATTTACAAAGTACTATCGCAAATTTTAAGCGCACACGGGAAAAAAGCTTACCCTATTCCAAACTATTGCTCCCAACAACTGAATTCAATAGAATATTACTGCCAATAACTATTAATAAAAATTGAAAAATTTTCTTAATACTTTAGATACATAATTTATACATTTATACGCAAAAAATTTATAATTTTTCAACAACAATAGTCACAACAATACTTCTCGTGATGCATATGTTTTTCTTACTAGATATTGTAGTAAGTATTCCTCATAAAAATATTTCTAATGTTAAATGTTGATTAATTACAATTTTTCTTTTTCATATCCCTATATTGCAACATACAATAAAATACAAAACATCTTTTCCTATATTTCTTTGTAGAAAAACGGCCTGAATAATAAGATAAATAATTGACGATGATTATTCTCTCCATCTTAAAAATTATCCAAAGTCGTTAAGAATACATCTTTGCGATTGACAATATCAGCATTTAAGCCGATCATAGCCACATAGATGAAATGCTCTAATCGGAGGTGGGATATGTGTAGAGAGCATGACTAGGGGTTTTCTCATTGATTTTTTAAAAAGAGATTTCTTCGTCCTATAAGGTATGCATTTTTCTTGAAGTGGCGTTGTATGCGTCTTCTTGAGAGAATGATATTTGTGATTTAATCGCTTTTTAAAGATTTATGCCATCCTTACAACACACCATTGAATTGATTGAAAAATTTACAAGGAGAAAGTTTGTGCAAAAACAAACTCCATCAGTTAGTTGCAAGCCTTTTCCTGCTTCACGCAAAATTTATAAAAAGAGTCATCTCTTCTCTGATGTCCATGTTCCATTACGTGAAATTTCCTTAACAAATAGTGATGCCGAAGAATCTTTGAATGTCTATGACACTTCAGGACCTTATACTGATCAAAATGTACATATTGACATAACAAAAGGTTTGCCTTCAATAAAGAGCCCTTGGTTATCCAGACGTTCTGATACTGAAATTTATCCTGCTCGATTAGTAAAACCTGAAGATAATGGTTTTATTCATGATAAAAATCTTACCCCAGCTTTTGAGCAAAAAAGACCCATTTTACGCGCGAAGAAAAATAAAGACATTACACAAATGGCTTATGCACGTGCAGGAATTATCACAGAAGAAATGGAATATGTTGCAATACGTGAAAATGAAGGTCTAATAGATGTAAATAAACAAAAAACAATATCAGATGCAACATACCCCCTATCAATCCCAGAAATCTATACAGCTGAATTTGTTCGTAATGAAATTGCTTGCGGACGTGCTATCATTCCTCAAAATATCAATCATCCAGAATGTGAACCAATGATTATTGGACGCAATTTCCATGTTAAAATTAACGCTAACATTGGAAATTCAGCTGTTACTTCATCTATGGCAGAAGAAGTTGAAAAAATGGTTTGGGCTATTCGCTGGGGAGCAGATACTGTTATGGACCTTTCAACAGGACGTAATATTCATAATATTCGTGAATGGATCATTAGAAACTCCCCTGTACCGATCGGAACTGTTCCAATTTACCAAGCGCTTGAAAAAGTACACGGCATTGCCGAAAATTTAACCTGGGACATTTTTCGAGACACTCTCATCGAACAAGCCGAACAAGGTGTCGATTATTTTACCATTCACGCAGGATTGAGGCTTCCTTTCATTCCCTTAACTGTTGATCGCGTAACAGGTATCGTCTCACGAGGTGGCGCCATCATGGCTAAGTGGTGCTTATATCACCACAAAGAAAGTTTCCTATATGAATATTTTGATGAAATTTGTGACATCGCACGAACCTATGATGTTTCTCTCTCATTGGGTGATGGATTGCGTCCTGGCTCTATTGCTGATGCCAATGATGAGGCTCAATTTGCAGAACTTAGAACTTTAGGAGAACTAACAAAAATTGCGTGGAGTAAAAATGTACAAACTATGATTGAAGGTCCTGGTCATGTCCCAATGCATAAAATTAAAGAAAATATGGATCAACAATTTAAACTTTGTCACGAAGCACCATTTTATACTTTAGGTCCTCTTACAACTGATATTGCTCCTGGATACGACCATATCACTTCAGCTATTGGTGCTGCTATGATCGGTTGGTTTGGAACAGCTATGCTTTGTTATGTCACACCTAAAGAACATTTAGGATTACCGGACAAAAATGATGTAAAAACTGGTGTTATCACTTATAAAATCGCAGCTCATGCCGCTGATCTTGCCAAAGGCCTTCCCCGAGCACAATTGCGTGATGATGCTCTTTCACGTGCACGCTTTGATTTTCGATGGCATGATCAATTCAACCTTTCTCTTGATCCGGATACAGCATGCGCATTCCATGATGAAACACTCCCTAAAGAAGCTCACAAATTAGCGCATTTTTGTTCTATGTGCGGACCTAAATTTTGCTCAATGCGTATTTCTCATGATATCCGTGAAGCAGCAGAAATAGAAAAGAAAAAGGAAGAAGGGATGATCATCATGGCTCAAAAATACCAAAAAAATGGTGATCTCTACATGAAAGTCGTGCCTAATAAAAAAGAAGCAATAGATAATTGAAAAAAATTCTCGTAAAAGGTGCAGGTGTAGGTGGTTTAACAGTTGCCTTTATATTGCAACAAAAGGGAGCTTCCATTACATTATCAGCTCCTCTTCACTCCCCTGTAGGATCTGCAAGTTGGTATGCAGGAGGCATGCTTGCACCTTATTGTGAAAAAGAAAATGCTGAACAAATTGTTGAAGATCTTGGCGTACAAGCAATAGAATGGTGGAGCGATGTTCTCCCTGAAATCGTAACAAAAATGGGAACTTTAGTTGTTGCACATGCACGAGACGTAGCAGAACTTGAACAATTTTCGAAACGCACGCATAATCATGAGACTATCAATGAGACAGCAATAGCTTATCTCGAACCAGATTTAGCAGGACGCTTTCATCATGCGCTTTTTTATAAAAATGAAGCACATATTGATCCTCGTAAAGCACTTATCTCATTAAAAAATATCCTCACGAAGAATGGAGCACTCTTCTCTGATATAGAAGTTTCTGAAAAAGATTTTGACGCCATCATTGATACAACAGGAATAGCATATTCAAAAGTAGATAAAAATATACGTGGCGTACGTGGAGAAATGCTCCTAGTAAGCAGCTCAGATATTAAAATTTCCCGTCCTATTCGTCTCTTACATCCACGCATCCCTCTCTATATTGTACCTCGACAAGATAATATTTTTATGATCGGAGCAACCATGATTGAAAGTGATTTTAGTGGTGCAATATCAGTAAGATCAATGATGGAATTACTCAATGCTGCTTATAGCTTGCACCCCGCTTTTGCTGAAGCAGAAATTATTGAAACCGGCGTTGGCATACGTCCGTGCTATCCTGATAATTTACCTCGCATAAATAAATATAATAACCATATTTCTATCAATGGTTTTTACAGACATGGTTTCCTTTTATCTCCAGAAATTGCAAAAAAAACCGTACAATTAGCATTGGAATGAAACATGAAAATATTCGTTAATGGTGAAATATTGCAGACAGAAATAACTTATTTAGATTCTCTCCTCGAAGAATTAGGATATCAAGGAAATTGGCTAGCAACCGCTGTAAATTCTGAAGTTATTTCTCTCAGTGAACGCAGTAAATTTGCTCTACATGAAGGGGATAAAATTGAAATCCTAGCTCCAATGCAAGGAGGTTAAACGAATGCTTGCTCTTTATGATTGTGAATTTTCTTCCCGTCTGTTACTTGGCACAGCCCAATATCCTTCACCAGAAATTCTTCGTCAAGCTGTTTACAAATCCAATACAGAAATTGTAACGGTTTCATTGCGCCGAGAAGCTGCAGGTAGAAATCATGGTCAGCAATTTTGGCAATTCCTAAAAGAACTTAATATTACAATACTCCCTAATACCGCTGGCTGCTATACTGTAAAAGAGGCAGTTACAACAGCAAAATTAGCACGAGATTTCTTTAAAACATCTTGGATCAAACTGGAAATCATTGGAAATCCAGATACACTACAACCAAATGTTTTTTCTCTTGTAGAGGCTGCACGTATCCTGAATAATGAAGGATTCCAAATTTTTGCTTACACAACAGATGACCTTATCGTTGCTGAAAAACTCTTTGAAATTGGTTGCCGTGTTATCATGCCATGGTGTGCTCCTATTGGATCGGCTAAAGGCCCTCATAACACAGATGGATTACGTTCTATCCGCACTTATCTCCCCGACATCACCCTTGTAATTGATGCAGGAATTGGGCGTCCATCGCATGCAGCTACTGTGATGGAGCTCGGCTATGATGCGGTTCTCCTTAACACTGCTGTCGCTAAAGCAGGGGATCCTGTACTAATGGCTGAAGCATTTTCTCAAGCTATTAAAGCAGGTCGTATGGGTTATAAAGCAGGACTTCTAGAAGCACGTGACGTGGCTGTTCCTTCTACACCAATCATTGGAAAAGCTGTTTTTTCGTGAAATTAGATCCATTTTATCTTATTGTTGACAGTGCCGAATGGGTTGAACGTCTTGTTCCTCTCGGGGTGAAGCTCGTACAACTCCGCATGAAAAATCAAAATATAGAAACGATACGGCACCATACAAAACGAGCAAAAAACATCTGTAATCAATTTGGAGCACAATTCATCCTCAATGATTATTGGACAATAGCAATTGAGGAGCAGTGCGATTTTATTCATCTTGGACAAGAAGACTTAAAAAAAATTGATCTTATCGCAATTCGACGAAATGGCATAAAATTAGGACTTAGTACCCACGATGAGCATGAATTAAACAATTCTCTGCCTTTCTTCCCTGAATATATTGCTCTCGGCCCTGTGTACTCAACAATTTTAAAAAATGAAATGGGCACCACAAGGATTAGAAAAAATTCAACAATGGAAAAAAAAATTGGTACCTTACCCCTAGTTGGCATCGGTGGTTTAACCCCTAAAAGAGCAATAGACGTTCTAAAAGCAGGTGCAAATAGTGCTGCTGTTGTAACAGACATTGTCTTCCACGAAAAACCCGAAGAACGCGTTCAACAATGGATGAAGGCAACTGAACAATGGCGTTAAAATCCTCTATTCTCATAGTTGCAGGAACTGATCCAACAGGAGGTGCTGGCATTATTCGTGATATAGAAACAGCTGCACACTTTCGAATAAAATCAAATTTAGCAATTACTTCTGTTAATGTACAAGATGATAACCATGTTGCTGCCATTGTTCCAATGGATGGAGTGTTTGTTGCGGCACAAATGCAAATAGCTCTGAAAGCTAAACAAATAAATGCGATCAAAATCGGCATGACAGGAACTCAAGATATCATAAAGGAAATTTGCCACACATTAAAACATTACAACCGCATTCCTGTTGTGCTAGACCCTGTACTTTCTGCTTCATCTGGAGGAAAATTAGTGGTGGAGAAAATTGTAGATACAATGATTAATGAATTATTTCCTCACACTGAAATTTTAACACCCAATTTAGAAGAATTATCAATTTTGAGTCAAAGTCCACATGCCTCTCATCATCAAGAAGCGATACAACAAGCAAGAAAACTTCTTGCATTAGGTCCACGCTATATATTGATAAAGGGTGGACACGCAGATGGCCCCCTTGCAACTGACAGTTTGGTTGGTAAAAATGAAATCATCAATATTTCAACTCCACGCCTAGAAACAAAAATGCGTGGAACAGGTTGCCTGCTTTCAAGCGCCATTGCCGTGCACTTAGCACTGAACAACACAATCACTGAAGCTGTAAAAAAATGCGAAAACATATACACATGATATTCTTCTAAAGAATTTCTAAAATATTATGAAATTTCTAGTATAATTTTTTGATAAAACTTTTTCACATTCTTTTATACTTCTTTTCCCCTTAAACTCACCTAATCATGGGATGAACCCAATACACCCATTTAAAACATACTTTGCATAACATTAATACTGTGAGCTCTAAGAATTAAATCTATTATGATTAGTATTTTAAAATTTTAATTTTATAATTATGAAAAAATTCTCCCTCTTTATAACATTCAGGCTAAACTCATCTTGACCGTCCTACCATAACTTTTTTCATAAAAATCTGAATGTTTGTGCTAGATATTTAAGAGATGAGTCTGTATTCAACTACGCAGCAAACAAAGCTACACCCTATTTTTTAAAATATCCAAATCTAAATGCGTGAGTATATGGGAACATTCGTAATCCAACAAATTCATTATAAAACTTGAAGAATAATCTTGCTTAGTTTATTCATCGATGAATCAATTGTTATTCAAAAATCGAAATGTCACAAATAACCCACTGCCCAATATCATATGAAGAACTTTTGAATTTCTACAAAGAAAGTGGTGCCGATACTGCTCTGACAGATACACCTGTTAACCACTTCCATAAATCACATTCTGCAGAAAATGAAGTTAAACAAATAAGCGACATCTCCCATAATAAACAAACGTTATCTTCTCTTGAACAAAAGAGCACTTCATCCTACGAATCTGACAAAATGCGATTCAAGGACTCAATAGAAGAGATGGTAAAAAATATCAAAACACTTGATGAATTGAAATCTGCTCTCCTTTCTTTTGATGGCTGCTCACTAAAATTGACAGCAAAAAACACTTGTTTTTCAGATGGAACAGCAGGAAGCCCTCTAATGCTCATAGGTGAAGCTCCAGGACGAGAAGAAGATATACAAGGCATCCCCTTTGTGGGAAGAGCAGGTATGCTACTCAATAAAATACTTGCTTCTATCGGCTTAACCAGAGAAAATGTTTACATAGCCAATACTATTCCATGGCGACCACCTGGGAATCGCACACCCACACCAAGAGAAATAGCTCTGTGTCGCCCTTTCATTGAACGTCAAATTCAGCTTGCTAACCCTCGCGTCCTCGTGGCACTAGGAGGAACCGCTGTACAATTTTTTACAGGAACCCAAAGTGGCATTATCCGTATGAGAGGAAAATGGTTAACCTATGAAACTGCTGACAACATTAAAATACCTGTTATGCCAACTTTTCACCCTGCCTACCTCCTACGAACCCCAAGCCAAAAAAAACTTACATGGACAGACTTTTTGGAAGTAAAAAGTTTTTTAAGCAATCTTACGTAATTTCCTTATTTCACTTTTTTGAAACCATTTCGACTATTTCCTTGCTCAAAATATCACTAGGAACCAATCTATGAAACAACCAACAACCATTCATCGCTTAGAAGATTACCAACCAACACCCTATACGATACCCAAAATACAGCTTCATTTTTGTTTGGAACAAACCAAGACTTACGTTACAGCAACATTATTTATCGAACCACGTGACGAGATAGCGAAACCAATACCTCTTATTCTTTCTGGAGATGAACTCGAATTAATTTCTATTACTCTCAATAACAAAAAGTTAGCTAAAACTTCTTACGAAAGCACCCCCTCATCTTTAAAGATTTCAACCCCACCTATAACTCCGTTCACCTTGCAATTGATCACAGAACTCAACCCAACCCATAACCATCAGCTTATGGGCCTTTATCTTTCAAATGGAATTTACTGCACACAATGTGAAGCTGAAGGATTCCGTCGGATTACATATTTTTACGATCGTCCGGATATATTATCTACTTATACAGTAAAAATGGAAGCAGATTTTCGAGAAGTTCCCATCTTACTTTCTAATGGAAATCTTGTTGAAACAGGAATGCTCGGTACAGATCGGCATTTTGCTATCTGGGAAGATCCCTATCCAAAACCCTCTTATCTTTTTGCACTGGTTGGTGGAAATCTTGATAAATTAGAGGATAATTTCGTTACTCAATCTGGACGGTATGTCAAGCTCGGTATCTATGTAGAAAAAGGAAAAACCAAACGAGCTGCTTACGCAATGGATGCACTCAAACGCTCTATGCACTGGGACGAGGTGCATTTCGGACGCGAATACGATCTTGATATTTTTAACATCGTAGCTGTCCCAGACTTTAATATGGGAGCAATGGAAAATAAAGGCCTTAATATTTTTAATGATAAATACATCCTTGCAGATCCAAAAACAGCAACAGACTCTGATTACAGAAATATTGAACGCATTATCGCTCATGAATATTTTCACAATTGGACAGGAAATCGTATCACCTGTCGTGATTGGTTTCAGCTTTGTTTAAAAGAAGGATTAACTGTTTATCGCGACCAAGAGTTTTCTGCTGATCAAAACGTACGCAGCTTACAACGAATTAAGAATATAAAAACGTTAAAACTTTCTCAATTTCCTGAGGATGCTGGCCCATTAGCTCATCCCGTGCGCCCTCGCCAATATAGTCAAATAAATAATTTTTATACAACAACTATTTACGAAAAAGGAGCAGAAATAGTCCGTATGGTACATACCATTTTAGGACCAGTTCTCTTCCGAAAAGGGATGGACCTTTACTTTCAACGCCATGATAAACAAGCCTGTACTATCGAAGATTTTATCTCCTGTTTTGCTGAAGTATCTCATCAAAATTTTTCACAATTCATGCTATGGTATGAACAAGCTGGAACACCAAAAATAGAAATCGATAGCCATTATAACGATGGTATTTTGGTAATTCATGCCAAACAATCAATTCCAAAAACACCTCAACAAAATAAAAAACGTCCTATGCTCATTCCTATTGCTTTTAATTTATTAGGATATAACGGAAAACCTCTCACCTATGAAGCAGGTGCAAATGTCCAGTCAAATGTAATGATGCTGTCCCAAGAAAGCCAAACATTTATATTCAAAGGACTGCGTCAAAAACCTATTCTATCATTACTTCAAAATTTTTCTGCTCCTGTTCACTTACATACTCCATTCAATGAGAGTGATCTTATTTTTCTTGCTAAAAACGATAATGATCAAGTGAATCGCTGGCAATCACTCAATTATCTTATAACCCATGCCCTCATTAAAGAAATTACAAGTGAGACATTTGAAAAAATAGCTGTACCTTCCAATTTGCTTCAATTGATAGAAACCATTGTCACAGATGAAACTCTTGAACCCGAATTTCGCGCGTTTTGTTTAAATTTACCTAGTGAAGTTGAATTAGCTCATGCCCTTATCGATAACATAGATCCAGATCGTATTCACTCTGTGCGCAGTCAATTTTTAAACTCTATTGCTCATACTCATTATGAGATTCTTGCAAAAATTTATGCACAGACACAGACAACAGAACCCTACTCACCAAACGCTGAACAAACTGGAAAGAGAGCATTACGCAATATTGCACTAAATTATCTATCTGTCGCTGAAAATTTACCAGATCGTGCTGAAAAACAGTATAAAACAGCTAATAATATGACCGATCGCATCGCTAGCCTTCATGTTTTAACACAATATTTTAGCAACAGTAAGAAAACACAAGATGCCTTAAATGACTTTGAAACTCGGCATCAAAATGACCCTTTAGTAATAGATAAATGGTTTTCCATCCAAGCAACAGTTGCTGATCCCTCAACACTTGACCATGTTCAAAAACTTATGAAGCATCCACTCTTTTCACAAGAAAATCCTAACAGGGTACGTTCCTTAATTGGAGTTTTTGCTGCTGAAAACCAAGTAGGGTTTAATAGAAAAGACGGTGCAGCATACCACTTCTTATGCCGCATAATTCTAGATATTGACAAAAATAATCCACAACTTGCTTCACGCTTATTAACAACCATGCGCTCTTGGCGACAATGGGAACCTGTCCGGAAACAAAAACTCGAAATTGCGTTACAAACAATCGCAATGGAGCCAAAATTATCAAGTGATGTTGCAGATATTATTAGTCGTATGCTGAATTAACAAATATTCGTCCGATAATAATTCAATATATAAAAACTTAGTCAAATCTATCGATTAGTCCTCTTAAAATTTTTATGGCTTCCTATTATCAACGCCTACTGGAAAAGAGTAAATTTTTTCCAGGAAATTTAAAAAAAGACTAGACAGAGGACTCTTGTTTTGATTCACTACTTATACTGAATTGTACGAACATTGAAACGGCTTTAAACCGCATCATTCTAATAAGGGAACCAAAGATGGAAAAACTGGACGTGCACGACGCGCCCACAGAAATACATTCCAATTCAAGTGCGAAGGCGCAAAGTCACAAAATACAAACAGCGCGTATCGACCAACTTTCTGATTTAACTTATCAAAGACTCTTATTCATTGAGCCCTGGTTACGACGTTTTACTTCACTCATCATCATCGTATTCCTTGTCATACTTGCGATAATCCGTTTTACATCAATATATGACTGGCGCCAAAAGATTGATAAAGATGCTGCTGCTACGATAGATCTTGTGAACTCCCATATCGTTAATATAGTTGATCGTGATTTATTATCTGCTTCTCAACAGAGGAAAATTTTTACCCCTTCTCATACCTATTTGCAAAATATCTTAGCAAATTTGATAAAGAATGAATCAATTAACAGCGACACTATTATTGCTATTGCTGACAAAAGTGGAAAAATTCTAGCCTCATCAAATTCAGAAATTGCGTTAGAAAAACCTTTACGAGATTTCATTCTTCAAAATACAACTTTACCAAATTCCGATACTGACCGTAACACTCTGCATATCACAATAGAAGAAAAGCCTTCTTTAGCTTCATTTCGCAAAACAACAAATGGTGAGTATAATGTATTTGTTGGTAAAAAAACACACCACATTTACGCAGAGTGGCAAAAAGTACTTTCACTAAACATAACACTTTTCGTGGGAACTGCTAGCATTATGCTAGCTCTCCTTTATACCTACTACAATCAAATTACACGCACACGTAATATGGATTTAGTTTCCGAAAAAATTCAAAACCGTATTGACACAGCAATGATACGCGGACGTTGTGGATTATGGGACTGGAATATGGCAAGCGGACGAGTTTATTGGTCGCGCGCAATGTATGAGATGCTAGGTTATGTGCCTCAAAATGCCCTTTTATCAATTTCTCAGATTACTGCCATCATCAACCCAACAGATACTAATTTCTTTGACCTCGCTCAAGAATTAATGAATGGTGAAAAAAAACACATTGATATTAATGTTCCCATGCGTCACGCTGATGGCTATTATGTGTGGATGCGTATTCGTGCTGAAGTCACTGATGGAGAAGAACCTCACTTAGTTGGAATTTCCTTTGATATTAGTGAACAACGTCAATTTGCCGAACAAACAGCACAAGCCGATCTCCGTATCCGTGATGCCATTGAAAATATTTCAGAGTCTTTTGTTTTATGGGACTCTGAAGGACGTCTTGTTATGTCGAATAGCAAATTTTGCGAATATGCAGCTATACCCAAAAAAATGCTACAATCAGGAATTCAACGCGCAACTGTCACAGCTATGGCACGACCCGCTATTAGTGAATACTTTCTTAAAGAAGATGATGGAACTGGTAATTTAACCAGTATTAGACAAACAGCAGATGGTTGCTGGCTTAAAATCAACGAACGGCGCACCCAAGATGGAGGACTTGTATGTATCGGAACAGATATTTCAGAGCTTAAACAACAACAAGAAAAATTTGAAGACAGTGAAAGACGGCTTTTTTCTTTCATTCAAGAACTCAAGCGCGCACGGGGAAATGCCCAACAACGTGCAACGGAGGTCGAAAAACTTAATAAAAGTCTGCAAGCTGAAAAAGAGAGGGCTGAAAATGCTAACAAAGCTAAATCAGAGTTTTTGGCAAATATATCTCATGAACTGCGGACACCTCTCAATGCTATTCTTGGTTTTTCAGATATCATGTTACAATCTACTTTTGGCCCTCTTGGTTCACAACGCTACCAAGAATATATGCGTGATATTCACAATTCAGGAACTCACCTTTTAACACTCATTAATGATATCCTTGACATGTCGAAAATTGAAGCAGGTAGATTTACCATCGATTGTCAAAATATTGATATCGAGTCAGTCATCAGTGAAGCAATTCGTACACTAACACCGCAAGCACAAGAGAAAAAGATTTCTATTACAACCAATATTATACCAAAACTTCATGCAGAAGTTGATTGCCGTGCCATGAGACAAGTTTTTCTTAATCTTATCTCCAATGCTGTTAAATTCACACCATCTGGAGGAATTATCAACATCTGTGCGTTTCAAAATGAAAATATACTCGTTGTTAACATAAAAGACACAGGAGTTGGCATTCCTAAATCAGCAATAAAAAAGCTTGGAAAACCTTTTGAGCAAGTTGAAAACCAATTCACAAAAACTCACACTGGCTCGGGTCTAGGGTTAGCTATCTCCCGTTCCTTAATAGAATTACACCATGGAAAACTTGAAATAACTTCTGAAGAGGGAAAAGGTACTGTCGTGACCATTACAGTACCTATTCAGAAAATGCCAAAATAGCTCTTAAACCA
Organism: Bartonella ancashensis; assembly: GCF_001281405.1. Lineage (NCBI taxonomy): Bacteria > Pseudomonadati > Pseudomonadota > Alphaproteobacteria > Hyphomicrobiales > Bartonellaceae > Bartonella > Bartonella ancashensis. The sequence goes on from NZ_CP010401.1 coordinate 1,324,723, forward strand.
GGATTTGCATTCTTTAAAAACAGTTCTCCTCCGTGCAATTTCATAACAGCTTTTGCTAAACTCAAACCAATACCAAAACCATGCCGCGTGCGACTTTCTTCAAGCCGTACAAATCTCTCTGTCACTTTTTCAAGCTTATCTGCTGCAATCCCTGGCCCATTATCACTTACTGTAACCAATAAACGTCCATCACAAATTTCCATAGATAAAGAAATTTCTGTCTTTTGTTCTCCTTCGGAAGCGTATTTTATCGCATTATCAATGAGATTAAAAACAGATTGTGCAACAAGCTCACGATTCAGTTTAAGCTCTTTATCAAAAACATGCCCTAAATGAAGCATAATTCCTTTTTCTTCAGCAAAAGGTTCATAAAGTTCTACAGCATCTTCAAGAATTTTCCGCATATTAACGATCTCAAAATGCTCTGTTGAGCTTGTTGCTTCAAGACGTGAAATCATCAAAAGTGCATTAAAAGTACGAATAAGCTGGTCTGATTCAGAGATAACTCCTTCCAAAGCCTGTCTATATTCAAATTCTGTTTTTTTCCCTAAAAGAGCTTCCTCAGCATGATTTCTAAGACGCGTTAACGGCGTTTTAAGATCATGAGCAATATTATCAGATACTTGACGCAAGCCAATATTTAGTTCTTCAATGCGGTCTAACATAACATTAAGATTGGCAGATAATCTATCAAACTCATCACCCGCAGCAGATATAGGTAAACGCTCATTGAAATTTCCATCCATCAAACGTTGCGATGCAGCAGTCACACGATCAATTTTCTGCAAAGCTCGTCTACCAACAAAAAACCATATCAGTAAAGCTCCTACAACCATCGCAATAAGAGAGATTATCATGGCCTTACGGATAACAACTACAAAACGCTCCGGTTCACCTAAATCTCGTCCAATAAGCAATTTCATAGCATTAGGAAGATCAATAATAATTGCTAGAGCACGGTGCTCACTTGTTTGCCCCTGATCTCCAAAACGTGAATATGAAAAAGAATGAGGACGCAAACCACGATGCTTAAGAAAACCGTGTTCTATACGCGCCACATTCCCTGCCAAAATGCGCCCCACTGGGTCTGTAACAAGATACAGAAACGCTCCTGGTCGCCGTGAGCGATAATCAATGGTACGTATTAATAATGAAAGCCCCCCATAATTATATACATTTTCAATATTCTTCAATTCTTCACGTAAAGCCTTCTCCGTTTGATCTGTTAATAGTGAAACAGAAAACGCCATCATATAAATAGAAAGCCCTGCTGCAACCAAACCACATAACAAAATATAAAGCGCAGAAAGTCTTAATGCAGTTGTACGCATTATATTAATTAAATAACTCATTTTTTATTTGGAGCTTTCAGCATATATCCGGCTCCACGAACCGTATGTAAAAGTGGAACATCAAAACCTTTTTCAATTTTTGCTCTTAAACGAGATATATGAACATCAATGACATTTGTTTGTGGATCGAAATGATAATCCCACACATTTTCCAAGAGCATTGTACGTGTCACGACTTGGCCAGCATAACGCATTAAATATTCAAGTAGGCGAAATTCACGTGGTTGTAATACGATATTCATATCACCACGCTTTACAGTATGTGCTAATCGATCAAGTTCAAGATTATCAACAGAATAGACTGTTTCTGCTTCTTTAGGATTTTTTCGTCGTTGCAATACCTCAATACGCGCCAGTAACTCAGAAAAAGCGTAGGGCTTTGTTAGATAGTCATCACCACCTGCACGCAACCCTATTACACGATCATCAACCTGTCCTAAAGCAGAAAGAATAAGAACCGGCGTCTCATTCCCCTTTGCGCGCAACTCAGTAACGATAGAAAGACCATCCCGATTTGGTAACATTCGATCAATAACCATAACATCGTAATGTCCTGTTTCAGCTAGAGCATACCCTGTATCCCCATCGCAAGCGATATCAACTGCATGCCCTGCTTCTAAAAATGCTTTTTCAAGATAGCGTCCCGTCTCACGATCATCTTCAATGACAAGTATCTTCATACAGAATGGACCTCCATCATTTTTATCAATGATTATGGGACAGAAAAAATTCTGTCCCTATAATAAACACAACATCACTTTTTTATAATTGGAAGAGCTACAAAGCGACTTTGATCATTTGTGCGCACTTGCAATAATATGGCAGTCCTTCCAAGTTTTTGTGCATCTTTAATGGCATCAGTAATATCAGATGCTTTATTGGCAGGTTTATTGTTAACTGTAACAATAATATCGCCAGGGCGAATCCCCTTATCTGAAGCTTCCGAGTCTGAATCGACATCAGTTACAACTAATCCTGAATCACCGTCAGAAGGAGTAACAACCAAACCATAATCCTCAAGGGTTTTAGCGTCACCTTTACTATCTGGGGACTTTAAACCTTTTCCATCAGCATTATTTTCTGGCATCGAAGCAATTTGAACTTTAATTTTCTCCTCTTTACCAGATCTCCAAATACCTAAAATTGCTTTTTTCCCTGGTGCAATATTTGCAATACGCCTTGCGAGATCACGTGCATCAGCAACTTGTTCACCATCCACTGAAATGATTACATCACCTGCTTTAACACCTGCCTTTCTTGCAGGCCCCTCTAGCGGATCAGTAACCAAAGCACCTTTTGCTTCTTTCAAACCAATTGAATCAGAAATACCTTGTGTAACTGGTTGAATTTGAACACCAAGCCAACCACGTTGAACTGATCCTTTTTTAATAAGTTGTTCGACTACTTGCTTTGCTGTCGTTGATGGAATAGCAAACGCAATCCCAACATTCCCACCAGAGGGAGAAAAAATTGCTGTATTAATACCAACAACCTGCCCATTAAGATTAAAGGTTGGTCCACCAGAATTACCCCTATTAACAGCCGCATCAATTTGAATAAAATCATCATAAACACCAGTGCCAATATCACGCCCACGTGCTGAAACAATACCAGCCGTCACGGTTCCTCCAAGACCAAACGGATTCCCCACAGCAACAACCCAATCACCAACTCGAATTTTTGTATCATCCGCAAAATCAACATATGCAAACGCTTGTTTACTATCCACTTTTAAAACTGCAAGATCAGTTCGAGTATCCACCCCAATGAGCTTTGCATCTAGTTCTGTACCATCATCAAGAACGACAGAATAGCTTGTTCCACCAGAAATAACGTGATTATTGGTTACAATGTACCCATCTTCTGAAATAAAAAACCCTGATCCAAACGCAATAGAACGCGGCTTGCGCGGACGATCCGAACGTCCATCATCTGGCCGAGTGTGGCCATAAAATTCCTGAAAAAATCTCCTCAAAGGATGCCCATCCGGTAATTGATCAAAACCTTGACCACCAAAAAATCCTTCAAAAAATCGATCTTCTCTTCGCTCTCTTTTATCACTCTTTACCTGTACAGCAACGACAGCAGGCTTTACTTGAGAAACAACATCTGCAAATCCCTGCTGTTGTGCTGATGTAACAGATACAGGCTTCGCATATGCAGCTGTCTCCCATAAATTCAACTTACCAAAAAAAACCGTGCTCGCTAAAACTGCTGAGAAACCCACAACACTCAGTGTTTCACGGAAAGTTAGCTTAACCATTCTGTACGCTCCTATTTATTTTCATTGGCATTTATGTTTCTATCAAAAATCGTTGTAAAGCAGCATACCTTACCGTTTTCTGTCTAAATTGTTAAAGTTTTGTAAGATTATGCAAAACCGCGTATCTCAAAAGAGAAAAATTACCTATATAATTTTATCGCATTACCGTTTACAATGTAACATTTCCAACAGTTGTAACACAATCGCTAACTATTTTATGAACGAACACTTTTATTGGTTTCTCTTTCATATCTACAATTTTTTACTCGGAAAGATATATAACTGATACCAATGATAATCATCATTAAAGGTGACAACCATAAAAACCATGTAATACTATTAAATGGTGGTTTTAATAAAATTAACTCACCATATCGCTCAACAAGAAAATCAATAATTTGCTGATCACTATCCCCTTCCTTTAAACGTTCACGTACTAAAAGACGTAAATCACGTGCTAATGGAGAATCTGAATCATCAATTGATTGACTTTGGCAAACAGGGCACCGTAAATACGATGAAAGATCACGTGCCCTCGCTTCAAGCATTGAATCTTCTAAGATTTCATCTGGCTCTACCGTTTCTCCTGGATGCACAGAAAAGATGATGGCACAGCTCATAAAAAATAAAAAAAAGAACTTTTTCATTCCAATCTCTCTTCTTCTATGTAGTTAGAATTGAGAGCTTTTCTTTGACGTACATGCACACGAAAATAGTAACCTAAAAAAGCAAAAATACCTCCCATAGCCATCATCAATGCACCAAACCAAATACAAATTACATAAGGTTTCCACCACACATGCACCGAGAGACCCCGATCATCTATGCGACCTGGAACAATATACATTTGGGAGAAACCATAACTTCTAATCCCAACTTCTGTTGTTAATGTATCGTGACCTGCATAAAACCGCTTTGATGCTGTTATGTCACCAATTAAATTTTCATTTTCATATATTTTAAAATAAAATTTTGTCGCAGAATAATTTGAACCGTCAACATTATAAATGTTATCAAAACATATAGTTTTACCAGCTAATGTAACCGTATCTCCTACGTGCATAACTAAAATACGCTCTTCCCCAAAAACAGACGCACAAATAATGCCAAACAATGTAACACCCAACCCCATATGTGCTGACGTAGCACCAAAAACAGACCATGGCAATCTGAAGAACCTCTTAATCCGCACCCCAAAAGAGATACCTCTATGACCACTTTTTACCCAAAGATCAGTCAAACCACCCAAAAAAACAAAACCCGAGAGCCCAATACCTAAAGCTGCTCCAATATCACGGAATGATGTTGCATAAAATGCCACAAAACATACAATACACGACAGCATAATTGTAAATAACAGCCTCTCAAATACCGCAAGTAAATCACCACGTTTCCACGCCATCATTGGTCCAAAAGGAACGAATAACAATAGCGGAATCATCAAAGACCCAAAAGTAAGGTTAAAAAAAGCAGCACCAACAAAAATCTTTTTTCCAGTTAATGATTCAACAAAATAAGGATAAAGTGTCCCGATTAATACTGTCACTGTTGCCGTTGTAAGAAATAAATTATTGAGAATAATAAAAACCCTCACGCGATATGGGCTCAAAAAATCCACTCGCTCTTGAAATAGGCGCTCGGATAGCAAAAAGTAAAAAAGCACCACCTGTAAAAAAAATAAAATAAAAAGAAGTGCCTGTCCACGAGCTGAATCAACAGCAAAACTATGAACGGATGCTACGATGCCTGAACGAACAAGAAAAGTTCCCATAAGAGAAAGGGAGAAAGTAACAATAGCTAAAAATAAGGTCCATCCCTTTAATATATTCCGCTTTTCAAAAACAATCACAGAATGTAGAAGGGCTGTTCCAGAAAGCCAAGGCATCAACGAAATATTTTCAACAGGATCCCAAACCCAATATCCCCCCCAACCTAACTCATAATACGCCCAGTATGATCCAACTGTAATACCAAGTGTCAAAAAAAACCATGCAAAAAGGACCCACGGCCGCACCCAGCATGCCCAATCTTTACCAAAACTTTTCGTAATTAATGCAGCAATTGAAAAAGAAAAACACACAGAAAAACCTACATATCCTAAATATAAAAGGGGAGGATGAATTGCCAAAGCAATATCCTGTAAAACAGGATTAAGACCATCCCCTTGCAGTGCTGGTGGATCAACACGTAAAAATGGATTAGACATAAAAAGGATGAATAAGAGGAAAGCACTCACCATAAAACTCTGACAAATTAAAACTAAAGCTTTAAACTGAGTTGGTAATTCTTGCCCGAAGAAGGCAACGAGTGCACTAAAAAACGTTAAAACTAAGACCCATAAAAACATTGATCCTTCATGATTTCCCCACACACCAACGATTTTGTAAAAGAGTGGTTTTTCTGAATGAGAGTTTTTCACAACATTTAAAACAGAAAAATCAGATACTACATAAGAACGAACAAAAATCAAAAATGATATAATCAATGCCATAAAGACGACGTATGTAAGAGGTACGGCTGCATGCATCAGCGAATACTTCTTCCAAACGACACCCAAAGTAGATAAAAATAGCAACAGTAAACTTGTAGCGAACGCTGCGATTAAGAGAATATGGCCAAACTCAACGAGCACGATGCTTACCTCTTGATACCATAACTTTTCTTGAAGCTATCAACTTTTTTCTCTTAGGTCGATAAGTCTCATCATGTTTCACTAAAACACGCTTTCCTACAAAAACCCCTCGTTCATCAAAATGACCTTCTATAATTACTCCCTGCCCTTCACGAAATAAATCAGGCAATAAACTATTAAAAATTACTTCAATGCGTCCTGAACTATCTGTTACAAAAAAAGTAATACCAGTTTCTCCACTATATTTGACAGTTCCCTTTTCAACAACACCTCCTAACCGTAAAGTGCGACCGATTAAGATATTTTCTTTAGTAATTTCAGATGGCGTATAAAAAAAATTAGCTGTATTACGCACTGCATACATTATAAGGCATGCTGAGATTACTAGCACAATAAAACACAACAATGTCATCAGAAATCGATTTCTTTTTCGTTTCTTTAAAACAAATTGCAGTGAAGAAAAATTCTTTAACGATTGATCACTCATGGCTCACTTATAAAATAGTAACTCATTAACAGGTCGCTGCTGCACACATTACTTCTTACACATATATTCCAACTATTGAATAGCTTTGCACATCATTCAAAATAGTACAACTTCTTATGAAATCTTTTCAGTATCAATCCAGAAAATCTGTTTTTCTAATAGTTCAAATGTTGCTTCAACAAGCTAATCAGATTTTTTTTGTAATTGGGTAATCATTTCTTCAATACGTGATCGTCCTGAAAGATCCTGAGGCATTTCATCGAGAAAATTCTGTAAGAACTGCACCGCTTGTGCATATTTACCCTCTTGACGAAGTGCGTCTGCCAATAACAAACGAGGATAAAAATCTTTCGGCGCTAAATCCGCAGCTTTTTGGAAAATACTCTGTGCTTCTTGCGTAATCACACCACCTTCATAACCAACTAATGCCAAACCATAGCCTACTAATCTCGGGCTTGACTCTCCATTTAAACGCAGTGCCTCCCAATAAACATTAATTGCATTCTGAAAAATACCAGCTTCAAGGTAGGCTACAGCCAACTCATCTGCAATTTGACCATCATTAGGGTTACGAAAAAAAAGTGTTTGCAGACGGACAAGTTTCTCATGCTCATTTAAAAGCCCAGGCTCTTTATCCATTAACTCATTAAAAAAATAGCTTTTAACCTTCGGAGAACCTATCAAATAATAAAAACCACAAGTTACAAAAAAATAAAAACAATACATGATTTAAGGACACAAACATCCTTACGAGATTTGCAGATTTTTCGCAAAAAGCAGCATAATCTGAAACGTTTTTCCTCATCTTTCTTGTTCATGTGCTCACCTTCACAGTAACATTATGCAGCATAAATTACGCTAATCAATACTGATAACCCAAACTCTCTCATCTCCTTTGTAGATTTAACTAAAATGCTAAAAAGAAATTCACACTATCTCCAACATTCCTGATATTAATTTATCGATGAATCTCAATGCTGATCTAAAAGCTATCCAAAACATACGAGCTAATAATCATTAGCTCAATAAACCCACTTCACGCATCTTCATCAAAACCTTATCATCAATTTTACCTGTTATTGGTAGATGAAACATTCTTTGAAATTCTTCCAAAGCATCAACAGTTTTTTGATCTTCTACACCAGTAATCACAACTTCATGGCTGCCAAAAACACGCAACGCCTCCTGCACTTGTGCAACAGAAAATCTTGAAGTACCATCCTCAAACTGAACTACATCACTTGTCATTACAGCATCATTTTCCATCTGCATTTCGCTACACTCGATTAATGCAGAAATCTCGTCCTTTGGATAATTTGATAAAATATCATCTCGTGTTGATACAACCCCATCAGAAACCTTTTGTTTCCATAAAGCGACAGCATGGCGTGTTTTTGGACCATCCAACCCATCTAAAGGACCATCATATAATCCCAATTTTGCTAGTTTTTCCTGAACTTCTAATAAATTTTCAGGTAAAGACTCCAAAAAATTTTTAGCAAAATCTCGATGAAAATGGCTCGAAACTGGAACTAAGAGAGTTGGAACTTCAGCTTGATCAGTAAATTCCCTTTTTCTATGCAGATCAGAATTATATACTATAGCCCCGGTTGAAATTAATTGTAGCTGAGTGAAAGAAGATTTTTCTGTTTTAGTTTGTAAAAACAAAGCATTAACCAAGACAAATCCAAAACTTATGGCAAATAAAAAAAGGCCTGTAACGAGAAAAGCATTCGCACGAATACAACGATAAAACCACCTTATCAGCCAAAGGGACAAACGCCCACTAAGCAAAAAAAATGCTCCGATAAAACTACGGTTCCTTACAGTTTTTTTCTCACGTCTCTCGCGTTTTTTTACCATTGTTTTCTATTTTTACTGACTGTTATCTTCTACATAGAATCGGATAACGCGCATTCTATTTCAAACAAGTAAAAAAGAAGTTTATGGTACTGCATACAACTCCTCAAAAAATGAAACGAGTATAATCATCGAATGATATCTAAATTAACAGCAGATTAAAATGCAACAGCCCCCTTAATCTTATGTTCTTAATACCTTCTAATATATATTAAGAATGTATCGCTTTGTGTATAAAATTAGATAAAGCGAGCAACCATGCACCGTCTTTAATCACCGCGTACAACTGGTCTTTGTATAAATCGGTAGGATCTGCATACAATCCTGCAACCACACCCACAATTAAATTTAGATATATCACGTATATAGTAACAACACTCTCTTACTATTCACAAACAAGAAAAAACTGCAGAACCAAAATCATAAAAAACATTGTTATTCGTACATAATTCTATACCACTCCAGTTAACTTAAAAATATCATTTCATGGCTAAGTACATATGAAATCTATCTAAAACATTTTATATTTCCATTTTTTATCAAACAGAAACAACGATAAATAAAATCTTAAACCTTCGCGATGAGTACTATTACTATTTAAGATACTGTCACTCTTCATTTCAACTTTCACTGCATACTAATATGTATCTCTCTCAACGAGAAGAACATGATGATTTTCTGATATCAATATTGTTATCTATCTCATATGCAGGGATATTTTTTAGTAAAAATAAATAAAAAACTTTGTAAAATACTGATGTTAAAGGTCTTTTAGTAAAAATTAATATAAGCCGCCCCTTTTCATTTATTTGTCATTGCAATATATCTAACCGCCATGATACGTTTCTTTATCAAAATAATCTTTTTCTTGTTTTTTATCTTTGTAGTTGTTTCGCTTTTTGCAGAAAGATCAGATAATAATCGTTTATCCTCAAAAGAAAAAGATATAACAACAGGTGATGTACTCATGACCTTTAAAGAAACTGTGCAAGATTTAGGGAGATTTTGTAGACGTAATGTGCAGACCTGTGAAGTAGGAAAATCTTTTCTAAACTCAATTGGAGAACGTGCTCGCAATGGTGCAAAAGTAACCTATGAATACTTTGATCATATGTTTGGTGATAACAAAAATCTAACCCAAGAAAAAAATACTGATTTAGGGAAATCTTTATCTCTCCCTAAAAATATAACGAAAATGTGATAAATTCCCTATGAAAAAACTCGCAGCATAGCTGTTGTCTTACTTCTTGAGAATGCAGACAGCTCGTCTGCCAACCTTATAAACCGCGTGCTCATAAAACAAGGATTGAGATTATGGCAGATACGATTGAGGACATCATAGGAAATTTTTCCCTCCTTGAGAACTGGGAAGATCGTTACAGTTATGTCATTGATCTTGGCTATGAATTACCTCCATTTCCTGAAAAAGCTCGCATTGATGCCAACAAAGTATCTGGCTGCGTTAGCCAAGTTTGGCTTTTATCCTCACGCGATGACTCAGAAAATCCAGTTGTGACATTTCAAGGGGACTCTGACTCCCATATCGTGCGTGGCCTCATTTATATTCTTCTCTCCTTTTATTCAGGAAAAAGAGCCTCTGAAATTCGCACAGCCGACGTTGAAGGACTCCTTGAACGACTCAACCTAAATGAGAACTTAACCCCCCAACGCTCGAATGGCCTAAAATCAATGATTAAACGTATCCGTGCCGAAAGTTATTAAGGATTCAGAAAAACTGCAGCCTTCTTCTCTAAAACGAACGCACTCATAAAGCACATTTTGTAATGAATAGTTACCTGGTCTTCTTTTTTTGCCGCTTATGCCCAAGCCCCATCTCTTTAGCTAAAGTTGAGCGCACCTTTGTATAATTAGGAGCAACCATGGGATAAGAGCTATCCAATTGCCACTTTTCACGATACTCCTGGGGTGACATTTTATAATGTGTCATCAAATGACGTTTCAGAGATTTGAATTTTTTGCCATCTTCAAGACAGACAAGATAATCAGGAAAAACTGAACGTTTCGGATTAACAGCAGGCTTTTGCCTTTCAATTTCGCCTCCCAATGGCGTCGCATTCCCTACTTTAAGAAAAGCTGCATGAACATCAGCAATCAAGCTCGGCACTTCAGCTGGCTGAATCAAATTATTACTCACATAAGCAGCAACAACATCTGCAACCAACGTAACAACTAAACTGCCTTCAACCTCCGGGGCTTGGTAATGCTCCATCCTTATTTCCTTCAACTCTAAAATTGGGACACTACTCGCATTTGCGCTCGTAACACGAAAACCTCACACGCATAAGCTTCATATTGTACAAAAATATTTTTTGTCAATTCAATTATTCTATAAAGTATGTTTAACTCTAAAAAAAATAAATAAACTTCTTATTTTTGATATAAGAACACTAAAAAGAACAAATTATTTCCTTTTTTGGGATCATTTTATTTTTCAAATACCTCATGAGAGGTGATTTCACATCCCAAATAAAATAGTAAAAACACTAAATGAAACATGTAACAGCTTTTAGCAGCTTTATATTCTTGTGTTTGAAATGTACCTTTATTTTATAAAGAATCGCTTCCTGATATCTTTAGGCCCCTTCAATAATATTCTGAATTAAAATAAAAAATACACCAATTCATGATAATAAAAATATTTACAACCTATAGAGCTTTATTTTCACAGATACAATTAAACTTATTCTACATTAATACATAAAAAATTACTGACATATTCGATAGGATCATTATGACTGACTCATCCGTATTTCCTCCCAAAGCACGTAAGATCGCTCATGAAGACGTACAACACGGCGTTCGTCGCAATGATTTTTATCATTGGCTACGTGCTTCTAATTTTTCAGATGTTTTTAAAAACCCTCTTTGTCTTGATAAAAATATTCAACATCATCTTGAAAGTGAAAACAAGTACCAAGAATCTCAAATGGCTGATACCAAATCACTGCAAGATCTCCTTCTAAAAGAAATGAAAAATCGTATTCAAGAAAACAATAGTTCTGTTCCTGTTAAATGTAGTTCTTTCGCTTATGGATTTTTTTACGTCACCGGAGGACAGCAACCACACTATTTTCGCACCCCAAGGGATGGAGGTAAAAAAACTATCTATCTTGACGGTGATAGCTTAGCTAAAGACAAGAATTACTTTAATCTTGTTTCAGTTAAAATATCTCCTAATCATACTCATGCTGCATGGGCTTATGATGACAATGGATCCGAATTTTATACAATTAAAATCCGAAATTTTGAAACCCTATCTGACTACGAAGATACAGTTACTGACACATCTGGACAACTCGTATGGGATTCTAAATCTGAAGGATTTTTTTATACTAAAATAGATAAAAATCATCGTCCCTCAGAACTTTATTACCATTTATTGCATACTGATCAATCTCAAGATAAGCTTATTTTCTGTGAAAATGATCCGGGATTTTTTTTGCAGATATGTGGTTCCAAACTTCACGATGTAATTTATATTAACGCTCATAATCACGAAACTTCAGAAATATGGCTTATTCCTGCCGCTACACCTCTTTCTCCTCCCCAGTGTGTACAAAAGCGGCAACACGGCGTTGAATACTCACTAACAGAAGGCGGTGATGTTTTTTACATCCTTACCAATCAAGACAATGCAAAAGACTTCAAAATCATGGTAGCACCATGCACATCACCACAGTCAGAAAACTGGTCTGAACTCGTACCTCATAAACCTGGACGTCTAATTTTATCACATGATGCTTACCAAAATTTTCTTGTTTGGCTTGAACAAATTGAGGGATTACCTCACATACAATTCATGAACCGTTCCAGCAAAGAAATTCATTCTGTTTCTTTTACAGAAGAAGCCTATTCCTTAAATTTGCATGGCGCTGCTGAATATGATAGTTCGAGCATTCGTTTTTCTTACTCCTCTATGACAACACCTAAGCAACTTTTCGAGTATGAAGTAGAAAGCCAAAAGAGAAAGCTCTTAAAAACTCAAAAAATTCCTTCCGGACATAATAGAAAAAATTATATAACACGGCGCATCACAGCAACTGCAGAAGATGGTGAAACAATTCCTATCTCACTTCTTTACCACAAAAAAACAAAGCTAAACAGCCAAGCCCCCTGTTTGCTGTACGGCTACGGTGCTTATGGACTTTCCATATCTGCAAATTTTAATAGCAACATACTCTCACTCATCAATAGAGGATTCATCTACGCAATTGCCCATGTTCGTGGTGGAAAAGAAAAAGGTATGGAATGGTACGAAAAGGGAAAACTTTCCTTCAAACAAAATACGTTCACAGATTTTATTACCTGTGGACGCTACCTCGTCAATAACAAGTTTACAGCTCATGATCGACTAATTGCCCAAGGTGGATCAGCAGGAGGAATGCTGATGGGAGCCATAGCTAATATGGCTCCACAGGATTTTGCAGGAATTGTAGCTAATGTTCCTTTTGTTGATGTTTTAACAACTATGCTTGATCCTTCACTTCCTTTAACACCTCCAGAATGGCCAGAATGGGGAAACCCTCTCAAATCAAAAGAAGATTACGATCTCATTGCTTCTTACTCACCTTATGACAATATTAAGGCACAAAACTATCCCCCAATTCTTGTCACAGCAGGACTAACGGATCCTCGTGTAACTTATTGGGAACCTGCAAAATGGGTAGCCAAACTGCGTGATTTGAAGACAGACAATAACCCTATCTTACTGCGTATAAACATGGACGCGGGCCACACAGGCGCAACAGGGCGCTTTTCAAAACTGGAAGAAGTTGCTTACATATACGCATTCATTCTGAAAATAGCAGAAAAAACGGCTTCTAAAGGTAATCCCTCCATTTTCCTTACACTTCCTCCAACCTGATCAACCACAAGACCTACAGCTGAGCATATGTACTATACACCCTCCTAGAATTTGCAATTTTCATATAGCTCCAAAACATAATCCCAGTTGATCAGATGATCTACAAAAGCTTCCAAATATTTTGGACGCGCATTGCGATAGTCAATGTAATAAGAATGCTCCCACACATCAACACCTAAAATCGGCTGAGCTCCGTGGATAAGAGGGTTTTCACCATTAGGTGTTTTCATAATCTTCAGCTCACCATCCTGAACAGCAAGCCATGCCCAACCAGAACCGAATTGAGATGTACCCGCAACAATAAAATCTGCACGAAACTTATCATAACTACCAAAACTACTTTCCAAAGACTTCATTAATTTCTCAGGAATTTTGCTACCACCACCATCTTTCTTCATCCATTTCCAAAAGTGAGTATGGTTATAATACTGCGATATATTATTAAACAAACCAACATGAGTATTGAAGCTTTCTACTACAAGATCTTCAAGACATTTCTCTTCTAGCTTTAAATCTTTTATAAAATTATTGGCATTGATAAGATACGTTAGGTAGTGCTTATCATGATGATACTCAAGCGTTTCACGCGACATATAAGGTGCAAGAGCATCATAATTATAAGGTAATTCAATTAATTCAAAAGCCATTTCAAAAACTCCTCTATTCTAATTATTTAAGATTACTCACTAATCTAACCCGGCGCCTATAGCCTCTAAAAGAACATCACAAAAACACTGCCTCCAATAACCAAATTTTCATGATTATGGTTCACAAACAAACTAAAAAAGTAAGAAAAATTACCCTAAACTACTCACACAGAACATCTGTTTAAAACTGAAATTCTTTAAATAACCACAAATGCCAGTCTAAAAAAATATAAAAAAGACAACAAAACATCACTCAACGAACCTGTGCATCAAAAACGATTTATTATGGTGAACTTTTTTAGAACCCTGGCTGGGGTACCTGGATTCGAACCAGGGAATGCCGGTACCAAAAACCGGTGCCTTACCACTTGGCTATACCCCAAAAACACGATTATATCTATGACTGCGCCTTATACCGATTCTTGTAATCCTACACAACACTTGAAAGTAAAAGCCCTTATTTTTCTCTAGTATAAATAGCCTATCTACAATAACAACAGAGTTTTAAATACCCCTCAGAACATTGGCGCTTTCTCCCCAATAAAATGAAAAAAACAAACTTACCGCAACACAGCACCTACCGCTACAGTAAATCCCCGCTATTCTATCATGAAACCTCACTACCTAATAGTGCAAAATACACACACTATAATATCTAAAAACAATATTGCCAGATTCTAAATACATAAACCACCATCAAACTTAACACATAGCGATGACTGCTTCATATTTGAACCCTACTTACCTCCACAAAAAACCTACTATACTCAATTCAATTAAGTCTGGCATTATATCATTACAAAAACTATCTATCCTCATAAAATAGATGATTTATTATTTTTCTGCTTTCTTCTTCCAACTGTAAATAGCGATTCATGAATAGATCTTACCTGTAACATAAATTGCATAAACACCTCTTCAAAAAACTTTTCCTGAAAAACTAACTTCTAACAATAAAAGCACAACAATTTCTCTACAAATACCCCCTCATCAAAAACAGAAATAGTATCTTTAGCTCAGTTCTTTCTTAGCAATTGCAGATTGTGCAGCTGCCAAACGTGCAATAGGTACCCGAAAAGGTGAGCATGAAACGTAATCCAAATTATTCTCTTCACACAGAGCAATAGAATGAGGATCACCTCCATGTTCGCCACAAATACCCAATTTAAGCGTCTCACGCCGAGAACGTCCACGCTGTGCAGCTAAAGAAATAAGCTCACCTACCCCATCACAATCAAGCGATACAAAAGGATCTTTTTTGAGAATTCCTTTTTGAAGATATGTTGCCAAAAATGGAGCAGCATCATCCCGTGAAATACCAAAAGTTGTTTGTGTCAAATCATTTGTGCCGAACGAAAAAAATTCCGCAGTTACTGCAATTTTGTCTGCTTGAAGAGCTGCTCTTGGAAGTTCAATCATCGTTCCAATTATATACTGAATATGCACTCCCTTTTCTTTCATCACTTCACTAGCAACATGATCAATGCAAGCTTTAACAAAATCCAATTCAGCTTTAAGAGCAATGAGTGGCACCATAATTTCGAGCATAACGGGAGCTCCAGAACTTTGAAATGCTTCTGCTGCTGCTTCAAAAATTGCTCGAGCTTGCATTTCTGCAATTTCAGGATAAGTAATAACTAGACGACACCCTCGCAACCCGAGCATAGGATTAAACTCGTGCAGTTGCTGAACACGTTCAGAAAGTACTTCCACAGAAATCCCCATAGCCACTGCAACATCGTGAATTTCTATTTCTGTTTTTGGCAAAAATTCATGCAAGGGAGGATCCAAAAGGCGAATAGTGACAGGTAAACCAGACATAATCTCAAATAACTCTGTAAAATCTGATCGCTGCATCGGCAAAAGCTTATCTAATGCCCTACGGCGTCCATCTTCATCGCTACTCAAAATCATCTCACGCATGGCGATAATACGCTCACCTGCAAAAAACATATGCTCAGTACGACAAAGACCAATACCTTCTGCTCCAAAAGAACGCCCCATACGTGCATCAGATGGAGTATCCGCATTGATGCGAATTTTCATTCGTCGCATTCCATCAGCCCACGCCATAAGCTTGGAAAAATCTCCACAAAGCTCCGGCTGCAACATCGCAACCTTTCCTTCTAAAATTTCTCCACTGCTACCATCAATAGTAATAATATCACCCTTCTGGAAGCTATGATCTGAAACAATCATTGTATTTGTTCTATAATCGATACGTATTCCCCCTGCACCAGCAACGCAAGGTTTTCCCATGCCACGTGCAACAACAGCAGCATGACTTGTCATACCACCACGCGTTGTCAAAATCCCTTCTGCAGCGTGCATACCATGAATGTCTTCTGGACTCGTCTCTATACGAACCAAAATAACCTTTCGCCCTTCTTTTGAAGCTATTTCTGCTTCATCTGAACTAAAAACAATTTCACCTGTTGCTGCACCTGGAGAAGCAGGTAAACCACGTGCAACGATAAAACGTTTTGCTTCAGGATCAAGAGTTGGATGCAAAAGCTGGTCAAGAGATTTTGGCTCAATCCGCATCACAGCTTCCTCACGACTGATCAATCCCTCTTCGACCATTTCGACTGCTATCTTTAAAGCTGCACGTGCTGTTCGTTTTCCAGAACGAGTTTGTAAAATCCATAATTTACCTTTTTCAATTGTAAATTCGAGATCTTGCATATCTCGATAATGCTGTTCAAGCCTATTTGCTATTTGACAAAATTCTTCAAAAGCTCTTGGCATAATTTTTTCTAATGATGGCTTAGATGAACCAGCAGCTAAACGAGCTGACTCCGTGATATTTTGTGGCGTACGAATACCTGCTACAACATCCTCACCCTGCGCGTTAATTAGAAACTCACCATACAGTTCTTTCTTTCCCGTAGAAGGGTTACGTGTAAATGCTACACCTGTCGCCGAATCCTCTCCCATATTACCAAATACCATGGCTTGTACATTAACCGCCGTCCCCCAATTTTCAGGAATAGCATGCAACCGACGGTAAGTGATTGCACGTGCTGTCATCCAACTAGAAAAAACTGCTCCGATCGCACCCCACAGCTGTTCTTCAGGATCTTGTGGAAAAGGCCTTCCCAATTTTATTTCAACACAATTTTTGTAAGAAGTTATGACACTTTTCCAATCATTTGCTGTCACCTCCGTATCAAAAGTATAACCGCTTTTAACCTTTACATCATCAAGAATATCTTCAAAAAATGAATGCTCTAGCCCTAAAACAACATTAGAATACATTTGGATAAAACGGCGATAACTGTCGTAAGCAAATCGTTCATTATTACTCTGCTTGGCAATGATCTCTACGGTTTCATCATTCATGCCGAGATTAAGAACTGTATCCATCATCCCTGGCATAGAAGCCCGAGACCCTGAACGAACAGAAAGTAATAGTGGTACCTTACTATGACCTAATTCACGTCCTGTTTGCTTACTTATACGCTCCAATGCCTTCCCGACAGCCTCTTTCAACCCTTCCGGATAGATTTTATCATGCGCATAATAAAAATTGCAAACCTCCGTCGTAATGGTGAAACCAGGTGGAACAGGTAGAGCAAGATTGCTCATTTCTGCTAAATTAGCTCCTTTACCACCGAGGAGATCCCGCTCATTAGCATTCCCTTCTGCACTACCATCGCCAAAAGCATAAACCCATTTCGTCACGGCACCAGCCTTTCTGTTATTATAAATATTAACACGTCGCATGATCTAGATTTATCGACTTTTATTATCAACGATAATATCTTTTAAAGAAAACTATCAATTATCGAGGAAAATTTATCCATTGACATTAAACCCTCGTATTTATAGCCATTAATGAAGAAAGTAGGGGTCGCCGTAACACCAAGTTCTCTTCCACGCTCAGCAGATGCATTAACTTCATCCAAAATGGATTGATTTTGTAAGCAAGAATCAAAACCCTCATCTGTAAGACCTGCCATAGAACCAATTTTTCTTAACGGCGTTAAAGCATCTTGTACCCAAGCCCACTCATTTTGTTTTTGGAATAGAACACTTATCAAAGGAAAGTAACGATCTTCCGGTACACACCGTGCCAACATAAAACCTGCCGTTGCCCGAGGATCAAAAGCAAAATCACGAAAAATAAGTCTCACTTTCCCTGTTTTAATGTATTTTTTACGAATCTCAGGAAGTATACTATTGTAAAAATCAGCGCAATGAACACATGTGAGTGATGCATATTCAACAATTACCACAGGTGCATTTACATCACCTTCAGATCTATCAGATACACCGCCTGATTGGAGCAGCTTGACCATATCCACCGCTGGAGCTGACCTCATCGCACCAGCAAAAGCTGTCGCCTCGTGAGAAAGCATAATCACAGAAAAAGTAAAAAAAACTCTGAAAAAAGAAAAAAAATGGCGATGGAACATAAAGAACACTTCTCTGTCGTTATTAAATGAAATAAGCACGATGCTTCCTCAGTGTACTAAAAAATATAAAAACACCCCGTTTATTATTTTTTTCTGCGAAAATGCAACATCCAAGTTCATAAAGTGATTGGCATAAAGTCTCATTTTCAATATTTTGCAGCATTTTTCTCACACGATTTTTGTCTTCTTCACTTATAGTTCTTGCCTTTTTCGAACTATCAATAACACTTACTATCTGTTTTTGTTCTATCTTTATGCGATTAATTGCAATATACCCAAAAAAACTATTAATTCGCTGAATCAACTCACTTATTTCATGCATTAACTTAGGTGCAAAAAAACTCTCACATGCTATAATGAGTGTAGCAGGATAAAAATCCTCATCCTGATGTAAACGACGGCTCCAAACAATTCTAAGCGGCATTGTGCACTCAGCGATATCACAGCCAACAATTTGCGACCAGTACTCCAAAAGCTTCACGCTAAGCCCTGTCCGTTTGCATAGAACTGGATCAAGCACACCAAAAACAGACTCAGAAAGAGAATAAAAATACCCCTGATGCTTCTTGTTCATCGTATCACTGAACATTTTGAAGATGCAATACCCTCTCTCTATACAAGCCCATTTCCCCCAACCATTAAACCTCATTAACGATTTAACTACCGCCATACATAAGCAGCACCCCAATAATTTCTGTTTAACACAGAAAGTAAATTACGAAAAATAATACCCCCTCTTTACATTTTATCCATTCTTGTGGTTAAAAACAACAATGGATGAGATTTCTTCACGCCTTCTTGCTTGGTATGACAAAAATCATCGCCTTTTGCCGTGGCGTGTTGCTCCTAAAAAACAAGCAACAAGAAATTTTCCAGATCCTTATAAAGTTTGGCTGTCCGAAATCATGCTCCAACAAACAACGGTTGAAGCCGTCAAGCCATATTTTAAAAAATTTATAAAATTTTGGCCTGATCTTGCATCTTTATCACTTACATCACAAGACGATATCATGAAAGCATGGGCTGGCCTTGGTTATTATTCCCGTGCACGTAATCTTAAAAATTGCGCTCACCAACTTATGGAAAATTATGAAGGAAAATTTCCACAATCCATGAAAATATTACGGACTTTGCCTGGAATTGGGGATTATACCGCAGCAGCAATTGCCGCTATTGCCTTCGGCCACCCTATCGCTGTTATTGATAGCAATGTTGAACGCATTGTAACCCGTCTATTTGCTATAGCTTCAATATTACCCAAAGCAAAACCTGAAATTAAAGAGAAAACACAAAAAATCACCCCCTTAAATCGCCCAGGAGATTTTGCACAGGCTATGATGGATCTGGGAGCAACGGTTTGTACACCCCGTAAACCATTGTGTCCAGCATGCCCTCTCGAAAATTTATGCGAAGCAAAAAAAATGCAGGTGGCAGAAAACTTTCCAGTAAAACCACCTAAAAAAGCGCAGCCCTCTAAAACTGGCGCCGCTTTTGTGATACTCAATACAAATAGGCAAATTTACTTAGAAAAACGATCCACTCAAAAATTGCTTAATGGAATGACACAGATTCCTAACAATATTGGATCAAACGATGAAAATGGAAAGCTTCATCCACCTTTCCCTACCAATTGGCAATTCAAAGGACAAATCAAACATATTTTTACCCATTTTTCCTTAAAACTTGATATATACTACACTGATAACATTGATGAATTAGATCTTGAAAATGGTTGGTGGTGTGATATCCATCAACTTGCCAATGAAGCTCTACCTACTGTCATGAAAAAAGCCATTGCTATGGCCATCCCCAATCTATTTAAACCAAAATAACTCCACCTTACATAGGAATTCAAAATAAGCAAAATCCAATCCTGTGATAGAAATAGGGATTCGACTAAAAATTTATGCAACACTAACCTTCAAAAATTGTGAACGCACAATTGTCCTCAAATTATCAATTGATTTCAATTGACCATTTTCTTCGTAATACCAAAATGTCCAGCCATTACAACTTTGCGCACCCTGCACTTTTCTCCCCACTGAATGAATGGACCCAGCCTCGCCACCGCATACAATAGTACCATCTACCCTAATAACAGCGGATACTCTCTTTTTCTTGTCATAAAGAACTTTTCCGGGGTGAAGTAAACCAGCTTCAAGCAAACTAGCAAATGCCACACGTGGCTCTTCTTTTTTTCCCTTTAAAATTTCTAACTCTGTTTCTGCTAAAGGTTGAACTGCAGCAATCCTTTTTAAAGCAGCATCAATGTAGCATTGCTCACGTTCAATACCTACAAAATTACGGCCTAAACGCTTTGCAACAGCGCCCGTTGTTCCTGAACCAAAAAATGGATCAAGGATGATATCTCCAGGCTTACTAGCAGCCAAAATAACACGTGCTAACAGTGTCTGTGGTTTTTGTGTTGGATGCAATTTACGTCCTTCTTCATCCTTTAGACGCTCAGAACCCGTACAAAGAGGGAAAAGCCAATCTGAACGCATTTGAACATCTTCATTTGCTGCTTTTAATGCATCATAATTAAACGTATATTTTTTGTCTTTTTGATCCCGAACTGCCCAAATGAGTGTCTCATGAGCATTTTGAAAACGACGTCCACGAAAATTAGGCATAGGATTATTTTTACGCCAAATAATATCATTCAGCATCCAAAAACCTAAATCCTGTAACATCGCACCAACACGAAAAATATTATGGTAAGATCCGATAACCCAAATAGTTCCATTGGGTTTTAAAACACGGCGACAAGCAAGCAACCAAGCACGCGTAAAGGCATCATAAGCAGCAAAACTTTCAAAATGATCCCACGCATCGTCAACCGCATCAACGAGCGAATGATCCGGACGATACAAAGCTCCCTCCAACTGCAAATTATAAGGAGGATCTGCAAAAATCATATCTACCGAATGTTTAGGAAGTTTCCCCAATGCTGCAACACAATCCCCTTTTAAAATACGATTGCACCATTTCTCCTGCACAGCAGTGTGAACAAAATCTTTTTTAAGATGAACAACTGTCATAAAATACTCAATAACATCAAAAAATTACCTACAATTAAGATGATTTAGGAACTGATATTGACAAAATAGGGTAAATGTATCGTTAAAATCTTGTAAAACTGATATCTGCTTTTCAAATTAGAAAATATAATGTGCCATGCGCAGTTATTTTTTATTTTTCTTTTCTTTGTTATATTATTCACATATTCTACACTCTGTATAACTTTTATAAAATCAACCTGGTAGAACATAACGCTTGTAAAACAAAAATCTTTCAACATTATTTTTATGTAAAATCTTCAACACTGATGACTATAAAGGAGTTTTTATGCCTCAGATTGATCTTATTATTTTTGATTGTGATGGAGTACTCGTAGACTCTGAATATCTCGTAGCAAAAATTGGATCGCAATTGCTGAAGGATATAAATTATGAAATATCTCCTGAGGAGTTAAGTGAGCGTTATGCAGGACTCATCTTTTCCGACATTCTCAAAAAAATTGAAAAAGAAACAGGAAGGCTCATTTCTGCAAACCTTATAGACAAAATGTCTACTCTTTTTTGCAAACAAATGAAAACTGATTTACGTGCTATCGACGGAATAGCGGAAGCAATAAAAAACATTAAATCTTCCTACCCCTACTGTATTTGTTCTAACTCAACAAGTGAAGATATAAAACAGATGCTTCTCACCGTTAATCTTTATAATTTCTTCGAAGATAAAATATTTTCTGCACCTGAAATGGGCACTAAAAAACCAAAACCTGCACCAGATATTTTCCTCTTTGCAGCGCAAAAACTATGCGTACATCCAAAAAACACTATCGTCATAGAAGATTCTCTTTACGGTGTACAAGCGGCAACGGCAGCGGGTATGCGTGTTATTGGATTTACAGGAGGATCTCACAGCTATCTAAACCACTCCAATGACCTTGTAGATTCTGGTGCGGAAACAGTTATTACTAAACATGCCCATTTACTGGAGGTTATAAAGGCAATGGAAACGTGGCAGGCTTCTTAAATCAAGAACACCTTATACGATACCAGCTTGTACAATCCCTCACCTAAAACATGGTATGTAAGTGGGTTTTGGAATGTGTGTAGTAAACCGATAGCGCATAAATTGTTTTTATACAGGATGTATAAATTCAAGTTTTTCGTGAAAAAATAATTATTGTTACAGATGATTTATATAGCGATAATCTTATTAATTACCTCCTGCGATCTATTCGCTATATTGTTGCATTTCATGATAAAATTTCGCCTGCTTACAGCTCTTATAGCTCACAAATGTTATTCCTAAATAACTTGATATGCTGTGGTAAAAACTCTACAAGCCTTTGCAACAACGGAAGAATCATGACCTTTCGAAATTGCGAATATTCTATCATTGATAGTGAAATACACTGATTTCAATCAAATATACTCCAATGCTCTTAATTTTATTGAGTACTTGGCTTTTTAGTGGAGTTGCAGATCTATGAGCATAAATATTAGCCATTTGAGTAATGGTTTAACCGTAGCAACATGCACGATGCAACATATCGACAGTGTAGCACTCGGGATATGGGTAAAAGTCGGCTCACGCAACGAAACTTCTACACAACATGGAATCGCTCATATGCTTGAACATATGGCATTTAAGGGAACAGAAAACCGGACAGCGTTCAGTATTGCAGCTGATATTGAAAATGTTGGTGGAGAAATCAATGCTACCACCAGTATTGAAACCACTTCCTATTTTGCACGTGTTCTCAAAAATGATGTTCCTCTTGCTATTGATATTCTATCTGACATCATGACATGTTCAAAGTTTGATGATGATGAATTGGAAAGAGAAAAAAAAGTTGTCCTGCAAGAAATCAGTGCAGCTTATGATGCACCTGATGATATCATTTTTGATCACTTCACTGAAACAGCCTTTCATCATCAGCCTCTTGGTCGCTCTATTTTGGGAACATCTCAAACTGTTCAATCTTTCACATCAAGTGATCTTCATAGCTTCATGAGTACACAGTATAGTGCAGACCGTATGATCGTGGTTGCAGCAGGAGCCGTACAACATGAAATTTTTTTGCGTGAAGTGGAACACCGTCTTGGTAATTTTTGTCCTCACTCGACAACTATCCCTATTGATGTTGCCCACTACACCGGTGGTGATTTTCGTGAATCTCGAAACTTAATGGATACACAAATCCTTCTCGGTTTTGAAGGAATTCCTTACCACACACATGACTTCTATACAGCTCAAATTCTTTCAACTATCCTGGGGGGAGGTATGTCATCGCGTCTATTCCAGGAGATAAGAGAAAAACGTGGGCTATGCTACTCAATTTGCGCCTTTCATTGGGGCTTTTCAGACAGCGGACTTTTCGGCATTCATGCCGCAACTGGACAAGAAGGATTAAAAACGCTCATACCTATCATTCTCAATGAGCTATCCAACATAAGCAAAAATATCGATGAAAAAGAACTGCAACGCGCATTAGCGCAGTACCGTGCAAATCTCATAATGTCGCAAGAAAATCCCGTCAGTCAAGCACATTTCATTGCTCGACAGATACTTCTTCATGGCCGACCAATTCCAATCTCTGAAACGATGACTCTTTTGAACCTTATAACACCACAACGAACCGTAGAATTAGCAAATCGTCTCTTTACAAACTCTACCCCAACATTAGCAGCCATTGGCCCTATAAAATCTCTTATCAGTTTTAATAATCTAGTATCAGCTCTTTCTGCTAGCAGCATTCCTTCTTCTTCAGCAAAAAAGCTTCTCAAAGAAAACCCTTCAGAAACTTAAGGCCGTACCACTGTAGATAGCCAAAGCAACTTGAAACGCAGATCATTTAATAAAATACATATATCCCAGAATGAAAATTAACGCGAAAGCTTTTACCATTAAATAAACTTAGGAAATATTCACCAAAACAATTCGTGAAACTACCAAATAAACGCTTCATATGATAAAAAGATCGAATGAAATGATAATTGTATGAAATCCGAAAACAGGTGATTTAATTTTGCTTCCTACAAAATAGGATACTACTTTAGCTTTTTCTGTGCTGCTAAAATAGTAGTGCATTTTTGTTTTAGTGTAAAATTTGTCACCTTTTTGAATAGTTAACTGCTTTTTGTGAAAAATTGTAAAATGATTCTATCTCTGCAAAAGATAAACTTAAAATTGAACAGCCTACAAAAACTAAATGTACGAAATCTGCAAAAAGTGGCCAATATCACTTTTATCGTAGTAATGTGTCTTTTAGGTTTTCTTTCATCAGCACAAGCGATCGAACCTGTTAAAATATCTTCTCAAGATAAAGCAATTGACTTATCAAAAGCGATTGAAATTCACCGCACAAACAGCTCTATTTTTCAAACCAGCACAGCGCCAGGACCAGACGGCATCATCTGGCGTATTGAAGTGCAGGCCAACAATAAAAATTTTTCCGGTAATTGGGCGGTATTTTCTTTAGCAAATCCAACAAGTGAACAAGTTGATCGACTCATCGTTGCACCTCACTACCGCGTAGCTAACTCAGGATTCCTTTGGCCAGATCTTGGATCAGCGCGTATCCAATCTATCACTCCGAGTGAAGGATTTTCACTTGATCGCCAATCAAGTGCAAATGCAGATGTCTTCCGCATTACACTCAATCCAGGTTCTGTTATTACATTTGTTGCAGAACTCGATTCTGATAATCTGCCACAAATTTATTTATGGGAACCTGAGATATATAAAGACACTATTAATGCTTACACACTCTACCATGGAATCCTATTAGGTATATCAGGTCTCTTAGCTCTTTTGCTAACTGTTTTATTCGTTATTCGAGGAACAGGACTTTTTCCAGCAACCGCTGCTTTTGCTTGGGCTGTCCTTTTTTATATTGGTATTGATTTTAATTTCTTAAACAAAATTTTTGCAATCACAACAATAATAGAACCGGTTTGGCGAGCTGGTACAGAAATTGCGCTTGCTGCAACAATTTTCATATTTCTTTTTGTTTATTTGCGTCTTAATCGCTGGCATTATCACTTCAATTATGGTGCTGTTGCGTGGGTTGTAGCATTTTGCGGCTTGGGAGCAATGGCTATTTATGACCCGATAAAAGCAGCTGGTATTGCCCGCTTATCGTTTGGCCTTACAACTGTACTCGGTATTCTCTTAATTGGCTATTTTTCCATTCGCCAATATGATCGAGCGATTATGCTTATTCCAGCATGGTTACTCATAAGCTTTTGGTCATTCGGATCCTATGTAAGCATAGCAGGACACTTAGATAATAACATTATACAACCAGCTTTAGCAGGAGGATTAGTACTTATCGTTCTTATCATAAGCTTTACTGTCATGCAGCAAACCTTCTCTAATGAAACCTTTCACGAAGGCATCCTCTCTGACCTCGAACGACAAGCACTTGCTGCAAGAGGTGCTGGAAACGTTATTTGGGACTGGGATGTTGAACGTGACCGTATCACCATTCATCCGGATATAACAACTATCTTTGGCACCAATATCTGTAAAACTAATGGCACCATGCATAGCTGGATTTCAGCCCTACATCATGATGACCGTGAACGCTTTCAAGCTGTATTAGACAGTATTCTTAAAAATAAAAATGGGCGCATTGATCAAATTTTGAGGTTATCTTCCGATGATAGCTACTACCATTGGTTTTCGCTTCGTGCGCGCCCAGCTATTCAAAAAGATGGAAAAGTTACTCGCGTCATCGGAACCATCGTTAACATCACCAATCACAAAAAAGCTGAAGAACGTCTCTTGTATGATGCAATTCATGATAATTTAACAGGTCTCCCCAATCAGCAAATTTTCTTTGATAGACTCCAAAATTACACTGCTCTGGCTAAAACAAATATAAAAATTAGACCAACTGTTCTCATGATTGATTTTGATAACTTTCGTCAAATTAACCAGAAATTTGGTATAGCTATCGGAGACACTGTATTGCTAATTATCGCACGTCGTTTAAACCGTCTCATTAATATTCAAGACACCTTATCGCGACTTTCTGCAGACCGTTTTGCAATTATCTTACTCAGTGAGACTGAAACAGAAAAGATTGCAACATTCGTGAATCACCTACACAAAGTAATCTCAGCACCTATTGAAATTTCAGAAAAGAAAATAATCCTCTCAACATCTATTGGACTTGTCATGTGGAATGCAAACAGATCAACGGCTGAAGACATTCTCAGTGATGGTGAGTTAGCGATGATACAAGCAAAACAAAAAGGTGGTAATCACATTGAACCTTTTAGTCCTCACCTTCGCAATTTAGATCTCGGATACAACAATATAGAACACGATATTCACCACGCTATCAAACATGATGAAATGAAAATCCTTTACCAACCTATTTTGAATTTATCAGATGGGAAAATTATTGGTTTTGAAGCTATTCTGAAATGGCATCACCCAAATTATGGACGCCTAAACGCTTATGACTTTGTTAAAATTGCAAAAAGCGAAAAAGTCATCATGGACCTAACTCAATTTGTTATCAATGAGGCCATCAACAACCTCATGCATATACAAGAGAAATGTTCCCAGCAATCTTTCTTCATTTCGATTAATTTACTGAGCACGGAAATGATACACCCTGAATTTGTAAGTCAATTACGATCCACTTTTCTTCGTAATCCACTTAGTGAAAATTGCTTAGTAATTGAAATCCCTGAATCCGTCTTGAGAGAAAATCCTGAACAATCAGCTCATTTTCTTGAGCAAATAAAATCATTGGGTGTTAATCTTGCTCTTGATAACTTTGGAACGGGATATTCATCACTCACTCACCTTGTTCGTTATCCATTTGATATGATTAAGTTGGATCGTTCACTTATTTCTGTCGATTCTCCTGAGAAAAAGATCGTTCTCAAATCAATCATCAACATAGCCTCTGACCTTAACTTGCAGATTATCGCAGAAGGTGTCGAGAGCGAAAGAGATGCTATATTTTTACGAAAAGAAGGATGCAAATACGTTCAAAGCACAACCATAACAAAACCAGTCACAATTGAAGCACTGATCGCTCTCGTTCAAAAACACTTCTCTTACAATGCTTAAAACATTCTTACAATGCCTAAAACATCAGGCAGTGGAACCGACAAAAAATAAAAAGGAAAAAAGACTGAGATGTCTACGCGTGCCCCACTTCTGAAACAAGATAAACTGGATTAATTCCCATACGAGTGAAGCATTCATCATACTTTTTACTTAAGTCACTTTCAAAAAGAAAATCAAGAGATACAGAACTAATCAACCAACCATTAGCAGAAATTTCAGTTTCAAGCTGTCCTGCTTCCCACCTAGCATAACCTAAGGCAACAAGTGCATGCCGAGGCCCATCTTCACAACTAATCGCCTTTAATATATCAACAGTCGCGGTGAGGCAGACTCCGCCTGCGACAGGAACAGTTGCCTCACAACAATAATCATCCGAATGCAGAACAAAACCACGAGAAGGATCAACAGGCCCACCATAGAGCACTGGAAAATTTTTTATCGATTCGGCAAGATCATCCTTTTTTTCTCGTTCAATTACCCCAATTTGTAATAAAAGCTCTAGAAAATTGATATTATGCAACTGATTAAGAATGATGCCCATCGCACCAGCGTCAGAATGAGCACAAACATAAATAACAGAGCGAACAAAGCGTTTGTCATCCATTCCAGGCATTGCTATAAGCAGCTGCCCGTTCAAAAACCCACTACACTTTTCCAATGACTTAAGATTCTCCATAGGCTAAATGCTAAACTTCAATGAAAAAAGTACAAGAAAAAAATAAAACATCGATGAAAAAATTACACATATTCTTTAATTCTAAAAAAAAGATCTCGTTGTATAATAAAGCTATTCTTATAGCTTTAATCTTAATATATGCATTTCTAAAATTATTAATTCCCACTGCTAATGCTCAAGAAAAAAAAGAAACATTCCTTATTTCAACACCTTGGAACGAATCAGAAGGTGGTCGTGTTAGATTAGCTGTAACGAAACCTTCTGCCTCCAAAGAAAGACATGGGATAATTGAAATCCTACTTAAACCGATGTGGAAAACCTATTGGCGTAATCCAGGAAATTCGGGAATTGTGCCATTTTTTCATTTTGACCAGAAGGTTTCTTATGAAATTTTTTACCCTACACCACAGCTTTATGAAATGGAAAATGACTGGTCGTTCGGTTACACCGATGCAGTTACCTTACCTTTTAGTGTTTTAGGTTCAGACGATAATCTCAGTGGTTCTTTGACTATTGGAATTTGTAATAAACTCTGTATTCCTTTAACTATCAATTTTAATTTTTCTTCGTTTTACGGGGAAAATATATACATTCCCTCATCCTTACTTAAAAATGCTCAATCTACTTTACCCAGACACATACAACACAACAAAGAAATAATAAATGCTAAAAGAGACCGAAATTCGCTTCTCATAACAATACGCAAGAATGCAAAAAATACGCCTTTGTCTCTTTTTTTAGATGGAGGAGAAATGCAAATTGGACCAGCAAAAAAAATAACAGACCATGAAAAATACACATTTTTCAGCGCTCCTATATATTTTGCGCCAAATGAAAAAAGTAAAACCGTCTTTTATACAATCTCTTCTGAAGATTATTCCTTCAGTGGAGAATTTACAATAAATTAGATTACAATATTTAAGTATAGGGATCCTTCCCAAAATACCCATTTTGGCGATATTCAGTGATTGCTCTACGTGCAAGCTCATCTGCACGCTCATTATCTGGGTGACCGACATGTCCCTTGATCCAATGCCATCGCACATTATGACGGGAACGAGCATCATCCAGAGCTTGCCACAACTCTACATTTTTTACAGAATTTTTTGATGTAGTGCGCCAATTATTCTTTTTCCAATTCTCAAGCCATGTGGTAGTACCATTACGCACGTAAACTGAATCTGTGTAAAGATCTACAGAGCAAGGCTCTTTGAGAGCATTTAATGCACAAATCGCTGCCATCAATTCCATCTGATTATTGGTTGTGTGCTCCCTTCCACCATATAACTCACGTTCATGGCCATTCCAGCGTAAAACTACACCCCACCCCCCAGGTCCAGGATTTCCTGAACAGGCACCATCTGTATAAATTTCAACGATCTTTTTCTGATCTAACATAGAATCAAATACCTAGCTCAATCCACGACGACATATTACTGAAAAATTACTTCTTTATTCGCATTTTCAATTAGCTTTTCTCAGTATCAAAACAATATACTGAATATCTGAATAAAAAATTTTAGAATCCCATCATATTCTGCGCCGTAATTAAATTACATGAAAAGTGTTTCTGTGGTTAAAAATTTCATTTTACAATATAGAATTGGACTAAATCCGCCACACTTTACAGCAGCAGCATGTTTTCATTTCTCATTTTATGAAATTTCACAAAACAAATCAAAAATAACGGAATTCGTGTAAACTGAAAAAACACACAGAACTAAAATAGAGCTTTCACTAGTATTTTAGCCTCATTACAGGATCATACTGAAGTGTAAGAATAAGCGTATCTCAACACCACACTCTCTACTTTGAAATAGTAATTATACCAATTTCTAAGAAATCTAACCAATCTTCGCAAGTATTACTTTTCTTATACTTTACCCATTAATGCATCAGCACTACTATTCTTCTGCACATCAGTATATCCATTTACAAATTCCATATCTTGAGGCGTCAAAGTAACATCACGCAATTCACGATTAACTAAAAATTCTTGTGTTTCTTCCCCATTTTCAATCAATTCTATTGTAATACTATAGCGCTTACGAAAAGCCTCAATAACTTCATCAGTAATAATCTCGGGAGCAGATGCTCCGGCTGAAAGACCTACGACTGAAAGGTTTTTCAAGTTGTCAAAGTCAATTTCATCAGCACGTTGCACCAAAATAGACTGTCGTGCACCAAACCTCCTGGCAACTTCCACTAAACGCTGCGAATTGGAAGAATTTGGCGCTCCAACAATTATGAATAAATCACTCCCTAATGCTGCTTCTTTAACAGCATTTTGCCGATTTGTAGTAGCATAGCAAATTGATTCAGCTGTCGGCATCTCCAATGCAGGAAAACGCCTTTTCAGCACATCTACAATCTCTCTCGTATCCTCAACAGAAAGTGTCGTTTGCGTTACAAATCCTAATTTATCAGGATTCTCTGGTTGATAATGCAAAGCATCTTCTACTGTCTCAATTAACGTAACAGTCCCTTCTTCAAGTTGTCCCATAGTCCCCACTACTTCAGGATGACCGGAGTGACCAATCAAAATAACATGACAGCCACGACGCTGATGTCTTACTGCTTGTTTATGAACTTTAGAAACTAACGGACATGTTGCATCCAGGTAAAACAAATTATGATGATGAGCTTCTTCTACAACAGATTTTGGAACACCGTGAGCAGAAAAAATAACAGGTCGACCATAATATTTTTCTGGAATTTCACTAAGTTCTTCAATGAAAATGGCCCCTCTCTCCCGCAACCCTTCAACTACATAACGGTTATGCACAATTTCATGACGTACATACACCGGAGCACCATACTTTTTTAGTGCCAAGATGACAATCTGAATAGCACGATCAACCCCAGCACAAAAACCCCGTGGATTGCATAGACGTATTGTCAACGAAGGGAGTACAGACATCTTTCACCTCCAGTATCCGTGTTTTTTGTGTATTTTTGTGTATCTGCGCACACCGGCGCCCGACTATACACTCACAATCACAAAAAAGATAGGAATATTTTCTTCCTACAGATCAAAAATACGTTTTTCTATGCAACTACCACTGAGCCACTAATTAGCAGCACAGTTTTCAATATTTTTTTCCTCTACTTTGTCAAGCTAAATAACGATAGATTAAAAATTCAATTAAAAGAACTCCAAATAATGCACCTAAATAAAGCAGTGAGAAAAAAACATTTTTCTTGCCATACGAATCATTTCATCTTGCGTACAAGCATTCCATAAACGATAGGCTCGATAAGTAAAAGTACCACTTAAAATTACTGCAAAAATACCGTAACCTCTTCCTGCAAAACCTGTCACATAAGGTCCAACAGCGCATATTGCCGTCAAAATAGAATAGACTAAAATTTGTTTCCTTGTCGAACGCTCTCCCCGCACATTCGGCATCATAGGAATACCCGCAGCTTCGTAATCACTTGATGAAAATAGAGAAAGAGCCCAAAAATGCGGTGGGGTCCACATAAAAATGATTAAGAACAATAAAAAACTATCAATAGACACCGATCCTGTCGCAACTGACCACCCAATCATTGGAGGAAAAGCTCCCGCTGCGCCACCAATAACAATATTTTGCGGTGTTATACGTTTTAACCAAATTGTATAGATAGCAACGTAAAAGAAAATCGAAAAAGCAAGAAAAATTGCTGAAAACCAATTAATGACAATCCCCATAACAAAAACTGAGAGGATAGAAAGAATAAATCCGAAAACAAATGCTCGTACAGAACTAATTTTACCACTAGGGATAGGACGCTTTTGGGTACGTTTCATCACTGCATCGATATCCGCCTCATACCACATATTTAAAGCTCCTGCACTTCCTCCCCCCACAGCGATACATAGAATTGCAATAAAGCCATACAATGGATCTACAGAAATAGGTGCCACTACCAATCCAACTAAAGCTGTAAAAACGACCAGTAGCATAACCCTCGGTTTTAACAATGTAATATAATCAAAAACACCACCTCCTTGCGGAATTAATCCATCATTTTTGGACAATAATTTTTCTGAGATAGACATATCGCTGAAGTACCCTTTATTCGTATCATTCCACCCAGCACTTAAAGACTCATCCCAATCTATGGGGAAGAGGATGATTAATGATACACTGTTTTTAAAAATATTGCTTCAATAATTCTCATTCTAAATGAGATAAAATAACTTTAAAATAGAGTATATTTTAATTCAAATACTCGTCTTTCAACATAAATTACCGCACTACAAAATAAAACATATTCCACAAAATATGAAAAATATGCTTGAAAAATCTTATTTTTGTAAAATAATGCCTTCTCACACTTTATATCTTTACGCGTTCAGTATACTAGTTTCTTTGTGAGCAATTCAAAAGAGTAATTTTTGGAAAAACCTATACGTAGATTCTAGTGACAATGTTGGATAAAATTTTTCATGGTACACTATCAAATACATCAAAAAATATCCTTTCTTAGTGCTTTTGTTTGCACGTTTTTTAGCATTTTTTCTGGTCACTCTGTTGCGCAAATATCTAGTGCGCACGATACCCCCGCCCCACAAATTTACGGTACGTGGACAAAAGTTTGTTCTCTGCCACCTGGCACACCTAATATGCAATGTGAAATTGTACAAGATATTCGTATACAGGAACGCCAAGATATCACTTTCCGTGTTATCTTTTATAAGCTACCTAAAAACCAAGGAACTTTGATGCGTGTCTTTGTCCCTATTCGGGTTGAATTACGTCCTGGCATTGCTGTTGAAATTGATAATACGGATATAGGGACATTAGAGTATCGCCGTTGCTTAGGTGATCATTGTGTAGCTGAAACTCTCTTAAGTGATAATCTGTTTCAGTACTTTTTAAAAGGAAAAACAGCAACATATACCATCTTTATAACTCCTGAACAAAAAATTGGCGGTCTCATCAACCTTCATGGTCTGACTGAAGCCTACAAGAACTTGCCGTAATGACAAAAGATTGCTCATAAACTATAGGCTCTTTGTACAGCTAATAAACCTTTTTGATAAAATTCTTCTAGAAATAGGTCCTTCTGAATCGTCGATAAAATAGGGTAATAACCATGAAATCTCTGATCGATCACTTTGATATTGCTCCATCCAAGGTGCAAGAGCTCGTAAAAGAAACGCTTCACAAGGCTGATGACGGCGAACTTTACCTTGAATACACAGAAAGTGAAGAACTTTTATTTGACAATGGTCGTCTTAAAAACGGTTCGTTCCATCAAGATACAGGATTTGGTCTACGCGTTGTATCTGAAGAAGCAACAGGATATGCTCATTCTGGAGAGCTTTCTGTTGCTGCTCTAAAACGTGCTAGTGAAGCTTCTAAAGCAGTCCTTTATCATAATTGTGTGGGATCTTATAAAGCTACACCTCAACAAATGAATCGAAAGCTCTACCAATCAATTAATCCTCTTGAAACACCGTCATTTGAAGAAAAAAATAAACTTTTGCGAGATATTGATGCCTATCTACGTGAAAAAAATGACAAAGTGCACCAAGTGACAATATCTCTTTCTGGGTTATTTCAGCATGTTGAAATTTTGCGTGCTGATGGACAGCTCGTCCGTGACATCCGCCCTCTTGTAAGGCTTTCCATATCTGTAATAATTACCAATGGCAACAGGCATGAAAGTGGATTTTATGGATGTGGTGGACGACAAGCATTTAATCAATTTATTAATGAAGCAAACTGGAAAATAGTAGCTGATGAAGCGCTCCGTATGGCTCTGGTGAATTTGGAAGCAAAACCCGCACCGGCAGGAACATTTGATATTGTCTTAGCTAATGGCTGGCCGGGAGTTATGCTGCATGAAGCTGTCGGTCATGGTTTAGAGGGTGATTTTAATCGAAAAAAAACATCTGCTTTTTCTGAATTATTAGGTCAACAAGTTGCAGCAAAAGATGTAACAATCATTGACGATGGCACCATCCCTCAACGTCGTGGTTCAATTACTATCGATGATGAAGGAACTCCATCAAAACAAAATGTTCTGATTGAAAATGGCAAATTAGTCGGTTTTATGCAAGATAGGTTGAACGCACGACTCATGGGAATGAGTTTGACTGGAAATGGGCGGCGTGAATCTTATGAACATACACCAATACCGCGAATGACAAATACAATGATGCTAAGTGGTGATAAAACACCTGAAGAAATTTTATCATCTCTTAAGAATGGTATTTATGCCGTTTCATTTGGTGGTGGACAAGTTGATATTACCTCTGGAAAATTTGTATTTGAATGTACCGAAGCTTACAGGATAGAAAATGGAAAAATTACAACACCTATCAAAGGTGCTACCCTCATTGGTAATGGACCAGAAGCAATGAAACGTATCACAATGGTTGGAAATGATAGTAAATTAGATAATGGCATAGGTATGTGCGGAAAAGCAGGACAGAACGTTCCCGTTGGTGTTGGACAACCTCACCTTAGGATGAATAATATGACAATTGGTGGAACAGAGGTTTCATAAGGTAGATAATAAAAAATTCTGAGAAGTTTTTTATTCATGTTTTTCTCAAAAGCCATACTCTTCTAACCTAAAGCTTCCAGCGCGTTTTTGTTTTGCGTTTATTCAAAATCGCAACAGTCTCTACATGAGGTGACCATAGAAATTGATCAATAGGTATAACTTTTTCTACTATGTAACCACCCGCAGTAAGAATAGATAAGTCTCGAGACAATGTGATAGGATTGCATGAAACAGCAACTACCCGGGATATTGTTGTTTTTGCTAGTTCGCGAACCTGTTCTTCTGCACCAACGCGTGGAGGATCAAAAACAACACTATCAAAAAACTCAAGTTCCTTTGCAGAAAGTGGACGACGAAATAGATCACGTTTTTCACAAGTAACCGTTTTTAAACCAGTGGAAACACGCGCTGCCCTATCTAAATTTGCTAACGCTTTTTCATCATATTCCACGGCATGAACATTCATTTTCTTAGCCATCCGCAAAGAAAAAGTTCCTATCCCTGAAAATAAATCAACCGCATTTTTTGCTTTTTTGAAATGATCTAAAATAATATTACTTATAGCATTCTCTGCTTTGACCGTTGCCTGAAGAAAACCTCCAGATGGAAACTCAACACATATATCATCAAAATGTATTAATGGCTTTCTCCGTTCAACTAAAATCTCACCTTCAACTGATAGGCGTATAATTCCCAAAGAAAGAGCAGCACAAATCATCTCTTGACGTGTAATTTCATTTGAAATGGAGCAACCACTTAAAGAAATATCAAGCCCATTATCAACAGATGTTACTTTTATATGAAATCTCTTAGAATCACTACCTAAAACAGCGCATATTTTTCTAATATCTGATAGCCTGGAAACAATTTCTACACGAGTAATCGGACATTCTTCAACAGTTATAACCTCATGAGAATGGTAGCCGTTAAAACCAAAATCATAGCCTTTTTTATTTGCAATAGCTGTTAAAGTAATGCGCCGACGACTATGGAGCTCACATTCAATTAAAGGTGTAACATTAACATCAAGACCATATCTTTTGAGTGCATCAACAACCAATTGCCGTTTCCAGGAATGATAAGCATCAAAATGCCAATGTTGAAGGGCACATCCCCCACATTTACCAAAATGTCGGCAAAGTGCACTTACACGCTCTAGTGACTTCTCTTTTAACTCAATGAGATTCCCGTATTTACTGTGATAAAAAGCTTCAACAACCTCCCCTGGTAAAGTACAAGGAACATGAACCAAACCATGAACTGTTTTAGCAACACCATGACCGTTTGCTCCAATATGATCAATGATGACATCGCTTCTCACTCTTCTCTTTCTCCGAATAACACATATTCTAGATTACCATCACCACCTGTAATCGGAGAAGGGAGAAAACCTCTTGCTGTCCATCCTTCTTGAGTATTTAGCCAATTAAAAAGCTCTTCAGCCATTTTTTCCGCCATCAATGGATCTTTCAACATGCCACCTTTACCAATACCTCCTCGACCGACTTCAAACTGAGGCTTTACCAATAAAACGGCTTGAGCTCTCTTATTTATTAAAGATAACACAGGTGGCATAGCAAGTTTAAGAGAAATGAAACTGACATCTGATACAATAAGATCAATTTCACGATTACCTAAATGTTGTTGAGTCAAATCCCTAATATTTAATCCTTCTAATAGTGTTACCGCACTATTTTTTGATAAACGGGCATCGAATTGATTATGACCAACATCAACAGCAATAACGTGAGCTACTCCACGTTCTAAAAGAACCTCTGTAAAACCACCCGTTGATGCACCAATGTCAAGTGCAACCATTTGAGTTGTTGAAACCGGAAATGCATCCAGAGCATAAATTAGTTTTAATGCCGCACGTGAAACATAACCTCGTGCAGGATCACATACAATAATTTCTGAACTATCAGAAACCATTTTCCCAGCTTTTAAAACTATTTCTCCATCAACCTTAACTGTTCGCCGTACAATTGCATCACGTGCACGTGAACGCGTTGTAAAAAACTTTTTTTCAACTAAAAGAATATCGAGTCTCTTCATATTACGCGTAACTCTTGGATACTCTCTGCACCTTACGCCCCAGAGCAACCAAAACCGCATTAATAATACCAGTCGCATCAAGACCAATTCGTGCAAGAGTCTTATTCGGTGAACCATGATTTAAATAATCGTCTGGAAATTGTAGTGTTCGAATTTTTAAACCACGTTCTAACAATGCCTCTTGCGCTAAAAATTGCAATACATGTGCACCAAATCCACCTATTGCCCCCTCTTCAATGGTCACCAACATTTCATGTTCACGTGCCAAGCGGCGTATAAGATCTTTGTCTAAAGGCTTTGCAAATCGTGCATCTACAACAGTTATAGATAATCCCTCTGCCATCAACTCATCAGCCGCGACTAAAACCTCTGATAACCGTGTTCCAAAGCACACAAGAGCGATTTTATTTCCCTCACGCACAACACGTCCTTTACCAATTTCCAAAAGCTTTCCCCTCTGTGGCAAATCCAAACCAATGCCCTCACCACGCGGATAACGGAAAGAAATGGGGCCCTGATCATAAGCCGCTGCTGTACGTACCATGTGCATAAGTTCAATTTCATCAGATGGAGCCATCACAACAAACTGAGGAAGTGTTGCCAAGAAGACAATATCAAAACTTCCAGCATGTGTTGCACCATCTGCACCAACAAAACCAGCTCTATCAATTGCAAAGCGCACTGGCAATCTCTGAATAGATACGTCATGAACGATCTGATCGTAGGCACGTTGCAAAAAAGTGGAATAAATTGCGACAAAAGGCTTATATCCCTCACAAGCCATACCTGCGGCAAAAGTTACAGCATGTTGCTCTGCAATACCAACATCAAACATTCTCTTAGGAAACTTTTCAGCAAAAGAATCAAGACCTGTTCCTGTTGGCATAGCCGCTGTTATGCCAACAATTTTTTGATCACGGTGGGCTTCCTCTATCAAAGCCTTAGAAAATACCTTAGTATAAGAGAGGGACGTGCTTTGTGATTTAACCTGCCTTCCTGTAACAATATCAAAACGGTTAACACCATGATATTTGTCAAGCGCTTTTTCTGCAGGTATGTACCCTTTCCCTTTACATGTTACTACATGCACCAAAACAGGACCGTTAGGATGAGCATGAACATTTTTAAAAACAGGAAGTAAATGCTCAAAATTGTGACCATCTATCGGCCCAACATAATAAAAACCCAATTCATCAAATAAAGTACCTCCAACCAAAAAACCGCGCACAAACTCTTCTAAACGACGTGCTCTTTCAGAAAAAACTCGCGGTAATTTTTTACTCAACACTTTTGCTTGCTCACGTAAACTACGGTAAGAAGGACGAGAAACTAACCGTGCAAGATAAGCACTCATAGCACCCATGGGAGGAGCAATAGACATATCGTTATCATTGAGAATAACGATTAAACGCGCATCTAAAGCACCTGCATTATTCATTGCCTCATAGGCCATACCAGCAGACATAGCACCATCACCAATGACAGAAATAATATTGCGCCTCTTTTCTGATTGCAGTGCATTCGCCACTGCCATCCCAAGGCCGGCTGAAATCGACGTAGAAGAGTGGCCCGCACCAAATGGATCGTATATGCTTTCTGAACGCTTAGTAAAACCTGATAATCCTCCATCTTGACGCAATGTCCGAATTTTATTCCTACGACATGTCAAAATTTTGTGAGGATAAGTTTGGTGACCAACGTCCCAAACAATTCTATCATCAGGCGTATTAAAAATATAATGTAATGCAATGGTTAGCTCAATGACGCCTAAACCAGCACCAAGATGCCCCCCCGTTATGGAAACTGCATCTATTGTTTCAGCTCGTAGCTCATCAGCTAACTGGGCTAAATCAGACTCCGGCAACGACCGTAAATCTCGTGGCGAACTAATACAATCAAGCAGTGGCGTTAATGGCCGAGACAAAAAATCCTCCTGTGGTTATCACAATCGAAGCAATAAAGACACACCGCTCATTATTACACGCAACATACAGTACATCCCTGCAAAAATAACACACCCATTTGAGGTTACCCACAAAACCCTATTTAGAATATCAACAAAATTGCAGATTTTCCTATTAACCGAACCAATATACCAAAATTACAATGGCACTACTCAGAGTCAAGAGATGCCACACTTTCTGGAGATCCACTACTAGAAAGTTGAATTTTTTCAATCTTAGCTTCTGCTGCTTTTAACAATTTATCGCAATGATTTTTAAGAGCCTCTCCATGCTCATAAATATCGATTGACTGCTCCAATGGAACATCGCCACGCTCTAGACTCTCAACAATCATCTCAAGCTGCTTAAGCGCTTCCTCAAAACTTAATGTAGTAATATCTGTTTTTTGCGCTTCTTGTCTCATACAATCCTCACAAGCTATCTGTTCTAGATATGCTAATTCCAAAACTTTCTAGATCGGTATAGTAATGTCCTACCGGAGCATAAATAATAACAGAACTTATTCCTAAATGTTTTAAAATTTGTGCTACTAAACCGATTGGACGCCATTCTTTTTCACGCTCTATCGCCTGCATATGCCTCTCCGAACTACCTACTCCTCCCTCTGAAGCATAAATAGGAGATCGCGAATTAACACAAACAAATCCTTGACGTAAATAAATTAAAATACCACGTTTTTCCCTCTCTATCATACGTTGCGTAACAACTTTGATATCTGATGGTTGTCCTAAAATATCTTTTAAAATATCCTCGCAGTGCAAATATATAGGTATCTCTTTACCATCACCAATATCACCAAAAATAACTGCAACATGCTGAACTAACTCCCAAGGTAGCTGATAACTTTGAACAGTAGCTGAACCTAAAAACGTTTCAATGGACGTGGTTTCAATTTGCTTAATAAACATTTCTTTGCGCCAACGATAAGCAATAAGATCAGAAACTGTCAGGATATGCAGATTATTATCTTGTGCAAATTTTATAACTTCATCTCCATGTTTAACACTACCATCATCATTAACCAGCTCACCTATGACACCAATAGGTGGTAAACTAGATAATTTGCATAAATCAACGGCTGCCTCGGTGTGACCAGAACGTACAAGAACACCGTTTTCATCTGCGATTAAAGGAAAAATATGCCCTGGACGAACAAAATCATTGGCATTAGCATCAGAATTAGCAAGATTACGGACAGCCAATGCGCGATCGTGCGCTGAAATACCCGTTGTTATCCCATACTTAAAATCAACAGTAACTGTAAATTTTGTATTCTGTGGCGAATCATTATCCAAGACCATGGGAGAAAGACCAAACCGTTGTGCCTCTCGCTTCGGCATAGGCACACAGACAATACCGGATGTATGGCGAATGATAAAAGCCATTTTTTTTTCCGTACAATGCACAGCTGCAAGGATTAAATCACCCTCATTTTCACGATCATTATCATCTGTGACTACAACCATTTCACCGCTTTCAAAGGCCTCAATAGCAGAAACAACTCTTTCATGGTCATAATCCATTACTCACCTTTCAAAAATATCCAACCCGGCTACAAAACCTCAAACGATAAGGAATAATAACACAAGTAACTGCCACCTCATCTACAAAAACAAAATCCACTCTACTTTTAGTGCGTTCCTCTATCATAATATTATTGTACTCAATATCAACAGGATAACTAGAAGATCAAATAAACGAAAGGAAAATGAAACAAATCAGATAAAACGATACCCGCTTACAATTCACTACTTGAAATTTCTCTATTTCCATTCCTAAAGAGAGTAAAATTCATTACCCATTCTAACATCTCTACGTAACACATATCTTGATTAATATTTGCACTCCCTCTAGCATTCATAAGAGTATTTTCTAAAACTTTCAAAATAGCTCGTACTAATGAGGAGAACTTTTGTAAGTTTACACGTCTAACAAAGCACAACAGCGCTAACAACTTGCACAAATAAAAATCACTGTATTCTCACTTGAATATATGAAGAACAGAATAAATCAAACACGAGATGCTACACCACAAGTGCATTTCGATCATTTTCTATTTTAATAACATCTCAGTACAATAAGATCACGCTTAATAAACTTCATCCCTTAACGACAGAAATATCTGGCGCATCCACTGCCTTCATACCAATCACATTATACCCGGAATCAACATGATGAATCTCACCAGTTACAGAACGAGACAAATCTGACAAAAAATAAAGAGCGGAATTACCAACATCTTCGATTGTTACAGTGCGACGTAAAGGAGAATTATACTCATTCCACTTTAAAATATAACGAAAATCGCCAATCCCTGAAGCCGCTAATGTTTTTATCGGCCCTGCAGACACAGCATTAACACGAATATTCTTAGGTCCCAGGTCAACAGCCAAATACTTCACACTCGCCTCGAGAGCAGCCTTTGCAATGCCCATAACATTATAATGGGGAACAACCTTTTCTGCCCCATAATAGGTTAACGTCAGAATTGATCCCCCATCTGGCATCAATCTTTCTGCACGCTGCGTAAGAGCCGTCAACGAATAAACCGAAATATTCATTGTCATCATAAAATTCGATTCACTCACATCAACATAGCGGCCACTTAACTCATCTTTGTCTGAAAAGCCAATAGCGTGAACCAGAAAATCAAGCTTACCCCATTTTCTCTCTATTTCACTGAAGACCGCATCCATGGATGCCTTATCAGAAACATCACAATGACCAACAACAGACCCGTTCAATTCCGCAGCTAAAGGTTCAACACGTTTCTTCATCGCTTCACCCTGATAGGTAAAAGCAATATCTGCTCCTGCTGCACTAGCCACCTTGGCTATTCCCCAAGCGATAGAGCGACTATTCGCTAATCCTAAAATAAGACCACGCTTCCCACACAATAAACCATTACTATTCATCATTAGCACTGCCTCATTGCTACTTAAAAACCAACACCCTTATCTTGCCTATGACACAGGTTAATCTTTTCTTCAAGCAATTGGATTCAAAATAAAATTAAAATTACGCTTTTACACAATCAAAACAGTTAGCTTTTCTTCATTTCAAAAAATTTCTCCAACGCGCCATCTCCGCCCTCTGGCAACATGATGCGAACATGCACATAAAGATCATCTCTTTCCCCATTTTTTAAACGAAGCCCCCTTCCTTTCAATCGCAAAACACGATCAGAGCTCGACCAAGCGGGAATTGTCAAAACTATCTTTCCATCCAAAGTTTCAATTTCTTCTTTTGCTCCTAAAACAGCATTCTGGAGAGAAATTGGTAAATCAAAGTGCAACGCACGTCCTTCAACGCGAAAACGGGGATGCTTTTGAATATGAATAGTTACCAAAGCATCCCCAACTTGCCCATATGCAATCTCTTCTCCCTGACCTTTTAAACGGATGATTTGTCCATCCTCAACATATGCTGGCAATTTAACTTTTAACTTT
Source organism: Bartonella ancashensis (assembly GCF_001281405.1). Taxonomy (NCBI): domain Bacteria; kingdom Pseudomonadati; phylum Pseudomonadota; class Alphaproteobacteria; order Hyphomicrobiales; family Bartonellaceae; genus Bartonella; species Bartonella ancashensis. The sequence goes on from NZ_CP010401.1 coordinate 1,367,023, forward strand.
TTTCCATTTGGAAAATCCACCTCTACTCTATCAGCACCAATCACCTGTTCCAGTGTTACTGAAAGATTTACCCGAATATGAGCCTCTGACTGAGACTGATTTTGGCGTGCAGAACTCGAAAAATTTTTTTCTTTTCCAAATAAATCACGAAAAATATCACCTGCATCAAAACTTGTACGGTTTGAAAAACTAAAATCAAAATTCCTTGCTCCTCCTGTAAAGGGATGTTGTCTGCTGCCGAAATGTTCTTTAGAACCGTATGCATGATGGGAAGGTTTTCCTTCCGCATCAATTTCACCGCGATCAAATTGTGCCTTTTTATCTTTATCGCCTATAATTTCATAAGCTTGATTGACTTCAGAAAATTTTTCCTTGGCTCGCGCATCACCCATATTATGATCTGGATGATACTTTTTTGCTAACCTCCTGAATGCAGACTTTATCTCTTGCGGTTTTGCGGTACGCTCCACACCTAAAACCGTGTATGGATCACGCATATTGCCCTCTCTTTAACCTTTCCATTGTTCTCAATATACACTCCTCGTGTTTAAGACAACACCTGCACAGCCCCATAAAACTATTTCAAAAGAATCACCATTCCCTATATTCATAGGTTTATAAAAGAACAAAAATGAAATAGGCTACTTTCGTACCTCAAATAAACACTATTCAGGAACTGTAATAAAAGTGCATCACTTCATTGACTTTGTGTAGTATAAGGCAGAAATATTTTATTTTACAGATAAAAAAATTGAAGCATATTGCATCTACATAAGCGGATACTCGATCATACTATGAGCACCATACCACAGATAGACGATAGTTTTATACAAGAACACGATCCTTTTGTTCTTTTTGCACAATGGCTTAAAGAAGCTACAGCAAGTGAACTTAATGACCCTAATGCCATGGCATTAGCAACCGTCGATGAAACAGGTCTACCCAATGTTCGCATCGTCCTCCTTAAAAATTTCAGTCCTGAAGGATTTGTCTTTTATACAAACTATAAAAGTTGTAAGGGACAAGAAATTTTAAAATCAATGAAAGCATCCCTAGCTTTTCACTGGAAGTCTCTGCGCCGCCAGGTAAGAATTAGAGGTATTGTTGAAAAAACCACTTCTGAAGAGGCAGATGCATATTTTCAATCGCGGCCACGTGAAAGCCAAATTGGTGCATGGGCTTCTCAACAATCTCAGCCACTGGAAAGTAGGCTCTTCCTTGAAAAATCTGCTGCTCGATACACTGCACATTATGCAACCAAAACTGTCCCACGACCACCTCATTGGTCTGGATTCCGTATCAAGCCTCTTTTCATGGAATTTTGGTGTGACCGCTTATTTCGTTTACACGATCGCTTACTTTTCACACGCAATTCCACTGAAAAAAACGACTGGACAAAGCAACAACTCTACCCATAGTAGAGCCATAACTTTGCATTTTACGAAGTAGGTTTGCTCTGAAATGCAAAGAAAAATTGTTTTTTACTTTTTGTAAAATCATCAAGAAAAATGTAGTGCCCAAAAAATACCACCACAGACGAGACCTAAAAAGATAAAAAAGCCAACACATGAATTAGATTTGAAAAGCTTTAAGCACTGCTCAGCATTATCTATATCGAGAATTCTAATTTGGATAAACATGTGTACACTAGCACATAAAAGCCCTAGAAAACTAACAGCAGGAAGATTTGCCAGACAAAATGCTAAACCAACCAGTATTATAAAGCCACCATATAACACTACCAGTGCACATTTAGTATTCTTCCCGAAAAGAAGTGCCGTAGAGCGCACACCTACAACAGCATCATCCTTTCTATCCTGATGCGCATAAATTGTATCATATCCGATCGTCCAGAAGATTGATCCCACGTAAAGTGCAATCGGAGCCCAACTTAAACTTCCATGCACAACAGCCCACCCCATCAATGCTCCCCAATTAAATGCAATCCCTAGAAAAAGTTGTGGCCAATCTGTCACACGTTTCATAAAAGGATACAGAGCAACCGCTATCAATGATGAAATACCCAAATAAAAACTGAACTTATTGAACTGTAATAAAACAGCTAATCCTACAAAACATTGCACTAATATGAAAATTTTTGCTTGAAAACGACTCACTCTGCCTGCAGGTAAAGGGCGAGAGCGTGTACGCTCTATTTGCGAATCAATTTCCTGATCAATGAGGTCATTCCAAGTGCACCCCGCTCCTCGCATAGCAACAGATCCTACAAAAAAAAGGAAAAGATACCACCCCCAGTGGAATATAGCCGTCACAAGAGGTAGGCTCTGCGTTTCGTAAGAAAGAAAAGCCATAGTTGCTGACCAAAAACAAGGCCACATCAATAATTTCCATCCAATAGGCCTATCCCAGCGTGCTAACTGAGCATAAAGCTCAAAAGAAGGTGGAAGAAAATTATATATCCACTGTTTAACGGAGGTATTCACAGCTTATTCCTTTTTTGCATAAGTTTGAATCTCTTTAATATTGTCGTTTTTTTCATCAAATGGCTATACCTTTTTCCTTGCAGTAAAGAGATTTCATTCTTATGATCAAAAAACCAGTTTCATATTTTATGATAGGGACAAAACCATGAATGTTCTTCTTATTGGATCAGGCGGACGGGAACACGCTTTAGCATGGAAAATAGCAGAATCACCTCTCCTCACAAAATTATATTGTGCCCCTGGAAACCCTGCGACAATGAAATTCGGTGAAAATGTTGTCTTGGACATCGATAACCATCCACTTATCATTTCTTTTTGCAAAGAGCGCCTCATTGATCTTGTTGTCGTTGGACCAGAAGCACCATTGGTTGCAGGAATAACAGACTCCCTAAACGCTGCCAATATCTGTGTATTTGGACCTACTCAAAAAGCTGCTCAATTAGAAGGATCAAAAAGTTTTTCAAAGGACCTTTGTTATAAAAATAATATCCCCACGAGCATCTATCAATGCTTTAATGATGCTCAAAAGGCAAAATCTTATATCCGTGAACGAGGTGTTCCTATTGTTATTAAAGCTGATGGTTTAGCCTCAGGAAAAGGGGTTGTTGTTGCAATGACCTTAGAAGAAGCATTCAATGCAGTTGATGCATGCTTTGAAGGTGTGTTTGGCTCTGCAGGAAAAAAGATTGTCGTTGAAGATTTTCTCGAAGGGGAAGAGGTAAGCTTTTTCTGTCTTTGTGATGGTAATATTGCTATTCCTTTCGGGTCTGCACAAGACCATAAACGCGTTGGTGATGGAGACACAGGACCAAATACAGGTGGTATGGGAGCTTATTCACCAGCTCCCATTATGACTTCACAAATGATGGAGCAGACACTCAACAATATTGTTAAACCAGCTCTTAATGGCATGGCCGAAATGGGAGCACCTTTTAAGGGAATTCTCTTCTTTGGATTGATGATAACCCAAATAGGACCACAACTAATTGAATTTAACGTACGCTTCGGTGACCCTGAATGCCAAGTTTTAATGATGCGCCTCGAAGAGGACATTTTACCACTTTTTCTTGCTGCAGCCCAAGGAAATCTTAAAAATAAACATATTCAGTGGTCCGAAAATGCTTCCTTAACAGTTGTCATGGCTGCAGAAGGCTACCCTGATTCTCCTCAAAAAGGGAGTATTATTCGAAATATCGATAAAGCAGATAAACTTCCTATGGTAAAGGTATTTCAAGCTGGAACTGCTTTACACAATGGAGAACTTATTGCTAACGGTGGACGTGTTTTAAATATAACTGCAATAGGAAAAAATATTGCTCAAGCACAAAAATATGCTTATGATGCTGTCGATTGTATAGATTGGAAACAGGGTTTTGTGCGTCGGGATATAGGATGGCGTGCTGTCACGGGAAAAAAGCGCACCCTTGAAGAAGAGACTCAAGGATAAACTCTTCGTTGTCAATCATTTAGCAAAAAGGCTATTCATTTTAAATTAAAATATGAAAAGCATGCAAATGCATTGGTATTCTATTTTCCATTAAAAAATAATCGAACATTTCCATGAAATTCCACTTCTCTAAGTAGTATACCGATATTGTAACCTAGATGCCCTACAAATAACCAAAATACACAAAGGATACAAATATATCGTGAACTCAGACAGCACCACATAGTATAAAAATATTTTTGATTTCTAAATATAACGCCATAAGCCAATGATTTGCATTTGTATAATTTCTACTATCGTATTTTGCAACATAACATACAGGCTTGTTATCCAAAACTACAGGGATCTGCAATTTTTCTTAAATGAAAATTAAAATCGAAAAACACTCAAAAACAAGAGATATCTTTCATGCAATCAGAAAGGCACAAACCACGCTATGGTAGAATAGCCTTATGATCAATTACCAAACGCACACCTAACCAACGATCACAATTAATGACAAAACGTTTGTGAACAAGAGGATGCGATGTCATGCTAAAAAATTGGCGTAAAGTAAAGCGATCTTCAACAGCAGTAATGCTACCATCTTCATTAATCATAAGCATAGGAAGACTATAAGTATCTGCCCATAATCGCCAATCCAACAGCACACTGCTCAAGTCTCTAGACATTAAAAGCGGAATGCAAGCTTCCTCGTCAGCATGAAACAATTCTAATGTAACAGCTTTCTCCCCTGAAAGAGTTTTTATTACGCGGGTAGCAATTCCCTTAAAATGGCAAACCGGTATCAAATGTGATAAATTTGAAGGAGTCTCGATTTTTAAGAATACACTTTGCTCATTTAATGAGCAAAACATTTGATTTCCAGTTTTTGATGCAAGATACCTTGTTGTTTGTGGTAAACGACACGGATTCAACCTAAATTCAAATCCTATTCTTTCTTGCCCCAAGCATTGATTTACCATAACATATTATTCCCTCTATTGATCTCAGAGGGATATATAACAACCTTTTCTCATCAAATTATTAAAAGACTAAGCAAAAAATTTTATTTTTAAATTACAAAATTTTGCCAGGATTCATAATCCCTAATGGATCAAAAATTTTTTTAATAGATTGCATAATTTCTAGGGAAATAGATGACTTAAAAGCACGTAACTCAGTTTTCTTAAGCTGGCCGATCCCATGTTCAGCAGAAAATGACCCCTGATAATGCATAACCAAACAATAAATATGGTGATTCATTTGTGACCATAATTTTAAAAAATCTGAAGGATCACTCCCTACAGGCTGCATAACATTGTAGTGAAGATTACCATCGCCCATATGACCAAAACAAACAACTTGAGCATCCGGCACCATTTCTTTGATAATGAGAGCAGCATCCCTAATAAAATCAGGAATAGACGCAATAGGAATCGAAATGTCATGCTTAATAGACTGTCCTACCGATTTCTGTGCAAGTGACATACTTTCACGTAGCTGCCAAAAAAAATCTCTTTGTCTCAATGATTGTGCAATAACTGCATCATCTAAAATATTATCTTCAAATGCTTTTTCCAAGATAATACCCAACACTGACAAAGCATCGTCATCACTGCGCATTGATGTGACATCAATTAAAACATACCATTCATGCTCATGACTAAAAGGAGACAGATCACACTTTTTATAATTTAAGGCCATCTGCAAACTTATCTTATCCATCAATTCAAACGCAGTTAACAAAAAGCCTCCATAGCATTGACAAATAGATAAAAATTCCAAAGCATTAGCAGGACTATTCAAACCGACAAAAGCAACAGCTCTCCCTTTAGGTTTTGAAAAAATCTTCAATACTGCTGCAGTAATAACCCCTAAGGTCCCTTCTGCACCAATAAAAAGATCTTTTAGATCATAGCCTCTATTATCCTTTCTAACAAAACGCAAATCATCCAAAATACGCCCATCAGGCAAAACAACTTCCAAACCAAGACAAAGATCGCGCATATTACCGTAAGCTAAAACAGCTGTTCCTCCAGCATTAGACGAGAGGTTTCCTCCTATTTGACAAGAACCTTCCGATCCCATAGAAAGAGGAAACAGACGCCCCATTTCGTCTGCTTTTTCTTGTAAATCACGCAAGACAACACCCGCCTCTACCACAGCGTAATTTCCTTCAATATCCAACGTTCGTATCTTATTTAAACGTTCCATTGACAAGATAACACTACATCCGCTTTCATCTGGTTGTTGAGCTCCTACAAGGCCTGTATTGCCACCTTGAGGAACAATCGGCGTGCGTGTTTGGCTAGCCAAACGCATAATGGATGCAATCTCCACTGTAGATGATGGACGCAAAAGCAGTGACGTTTTTCCATGAAAAAGCCCTCTATTTTCGCGCAAATACGGCGCAATTAGTGTTTGATCTGTTATAGCATGTGCAGAACCAACAATTTCACTGAAACACCTAATTAAATCCTGTTCCATCTACTTTTCCTTTTGGAGCTGCTGCACGCATTAAGCGATCATTAATGGCTTCACCTAATCCGTAAGATGGAATGGGCTCCACTGCAATGGATTTTACCTTAAATAAATCCAATCTTCTCATATACTGGAAAAGGTTAAATGCAGCTTCATTTAACTGACCGCTCTCGCTGAGGTTCAAAATAGCCACAGCATTTTCAACACCAAAAATGCGCTTAGGTCCAAAAGCCAAAAGAGCTTCGCCACTATCTACTTCCTGTGCATTCAAACGTACCGAAGCATTTGGAGCGTAGTGTGATTGTAACATTCCGGGAGCTTCAACTGCAGCACATTGGTCTATTCTCTTTAAGGACTTTCCAGTTACGTCCTCAATATCCTTAGAAGCTACTCCCCCTGGACGCAAGAGATATATATTCTCACCACAAATTTTAATGATTGTTGATTCAAGGCCTATTTTTGAAGGCCCCCCATCAATAATTAAAGGGATCTCTTCTCCTAAAGAAGCAAAAACAGATCCAGCTGAAGTGGGACTTAAATACCCCGATCTATTAGCACTAGGGGCAGCTAAAGGACGACCTAAATATCGGATAATTTCTGAAAAACAACCACATGGAAAACGAACTGCTAATGTATCGAGACCAGAAGTTACCAGGGGGTGAATATCATGATGACGCTTTAAAGGCAAAACAAATGTTAAAGGACCAGGCCAAAATTCTTCCATCAACTGACGTGAAATCAAATCAATCTCAACATAACATTCTGCCATTGCAATACTACTTACATGAGCGATAAGAGGATTAAATTGTGGTCGCTTTTTTACAGCAAAAATAGAAGCCACAGCCTTACCATTAGTTGCATCACCTGCTAACCCATAAACAGTTTCTGTTGGTATGGCGACTAATCGACCCTGTTTTAAGAATGCAACAGCCTCTTTCATCGAAGTGTCATTAAAATGTAAAATTGTCATGAAACGTCTTCCCTATAATGCCCTTTAATCGGGGAAAAACTATAACGATGCAATCCTGCGATAGGACCTGATGCGGCAATGGCCTCACGATGAGCAATCGTTGCATAGCCAACATGTTTTTCTAAACCGTAACCTTGATAAATTTGTCCTGCATATTTCATCATCCGATCACGAGTTACCTTAGCAACGATAGATGCTGCTGCAATTGAAACAGAACTCTGATCCCCCTTAACTAAAGCGATTGCAGGACATGGCAAACAAGGAGGAATATCACACCCATCAATCAGTGCATAATGAGCAGGAATCGCAAGTCCCATTATACAACGCCGCATTGCTTCTAAAGTTGCCTTTCTAATATCATATTGATCAATTTTACGAGCACAGATGCTAGAAATGGAAATTGCAAATGCATTTTTTACAATCTCATGATGAAGTTCATTGCGCCTTTGAATAGAAAGTTTTTTTGAATCATTTAACCCACTGGGAATATGATTTTTGTCTAAAATAACTGCTGCTGTTACTACTGGACCAGCTAAAGGACCACGCCCAACCTCATCAACGCCTGCAATATAACGAAAGCCTTGATTCTGTAGACTTAATTCATATGAAAAATTTGGTTGAGATAACAAATTAAACATACCTGACATAATAATAAAAATTATACGATATCTGTTTATTCTCGCACCACCACTTATTTTCTGCAAGTCCTACAAAAATTAATAACTATTTTCTCCTAAGTAGTTCACATACTACTTTTATTTTCAAAAGATTTTGAAAATCGTAGTTTATTATTTGTGCCATCAGCGTGTGCGAATATGATACCGATCACTCCTTCAATAAATTCTTTAGTTACATTCACTACAGTTAAGAAACGCCTACGGTCATTATAGGTTTAACAAACCAATTTGGATGCATTGATTTAATGGAGAAAGCTGCCTCCTGCGCTAATTGCTGATCCTTAAAAATACCAAAGCAGGTTGCACCAGAACCAGACATACGAGAAAAAAGAGAGCCACTTTCATCCAATTCCCGTAAAACTTCAGCCAATTGAGGAGCTATTTTTAATGCTGAAGCAAAAAGATCATTGCGTGTTTCTTGCAAAAACTCAACCAACGAAAAAACTGTTTTTAAAGATCCTGGCTTCAACTTTAAGCATGGATAACGATAATCTTCCAAAGCCTTAAAAACAGCTTGCGTTGCAATCTGCTGACCGTGATTAACCAGTACTAATGCAATAGGACAAGCCTCTCCTAATCGTATAATATCGGTACCAATCCCTTTAACTAAAAAAGGCTGTTTATATTCTAACGCTAAAAAACACATCGGAACATCAGCACCAAGAACTGAACTCATTTTTGCTAACTCTTCACAAGAACAATTGAGCTCCCAATATCGGCGCAATATGCTCAAAACGCTAGCAGCATCGCCAGATCCACCTCCTGTACCTGAAGCAATAGGCAAATTTTTGATAAGTCTGAAAAAAGAAGGTTTAGCACTTTTAGGAAACATTGCACGCATAAAATCACGTGCACAAATAGCTAAATTACCTGAACCAGGAACGATCCCCTGTGCAAAAGGCCCTTCCACAACAAATCGCTCTTCCTTAGAGGGGGTAAAAATTAGATAATCACCACTGAAAGAAAAATAAACTAAGCTCTCCAATAAATGATAACCATCAAGACGCTTTCCTACAACGTGTAAGGCCAGATTTAACTTAATAGGTGTAAACACACAGAAAGACCTCTTCAATGAATTTTATGCATTTAACATCCTACACACGACGTCTGTAAAAGAATTTTTCATCAATATTTTCTTACATACCTGCACTTCCATACGCGCAAAAAACACTGCAGCTCCCACCACAATTAACATGTAAGCAAAAAGCCAACATGAAAGCGCATTAAATGAACAAAACTCAAAAAACAAAACCGTGCAAGCCCGTATCTCTCCTTTCGTACAAAAATCCCTAAACACGATCTCTATATGAATCAGAGACAGACTAAAGAATTCACACCAACTCTTGTTACAAGCCGTAACGCTGCCAAAGTGCCCGTTCTTCCGCTGCCATATACGCACTATCGACTGCTGTATAAAAAAAATCAGAAGAAACTCCGGAAGGTACTTTAGAACTAAAAAAACTCTTTGGAGGAGAAATAACTCGAAGTCCTGTACGAGGACCAAACCGCTCTTTAATGACAGAACGTATATCACCTAATGCATCAACCAAACCAAGCTCAATACCTTTTTTTCCTGTCCAAAAGCTCCCTGTAAAAATATCCGGATCATCTGATAATTTTGATGCACGACGTTCTTTAACTAAATCAATAAAAGTTTGATGCACTTCAAGTTGTAAAGACTTCAAATGTTCAACACCTACCTTTTTTTCTTCTTGAAATGGATCTAATAAAACTTTACTTTTTCCCGCTGTATAAACACGGCGCTCTATGCCAATTTTCTTTAAAAATTCCGGAAAGCCAAAAGAAGCTGAAACTACACCGATAGAACCAATAATAGAAGATGGATCTGCATAAATTTCATCCCCAGCACAGGCAATCATATAACCTCCTGATGCTGCAATGTCCTCAACAAATACAAGAACCTGTTTATTTTTCTCATTCGCCAGATCGCGAATACGTTTGAAAATAAGACGCGACTGCACAGGCGAACCACCAGGGGAATTAACAATCAAAGCAACGGCTGGCGCTTTCCTGTTAGCAAAAGCCCTATCTAAGAGCTTTGCACACCTCCCTAGTGAAAGAGTACGAGCTACAGCTGTAGTTGAATCCATAATTGCACCACAAAGACGAACGACGGGGATATCAAATCCGCGAGAACAAAACCGACGTGGAATAAGACACTTTACGCATTTAACCAAAATAAAATCTCCATATAAATACTAGTAGAATAACAGAGAAAGCCAGCATTACTACCAAAAAAACAATTTTAATTCAATAAATAACTCAGAATCGGCATATTATTCAAAAATTTCCCATAGACTTCTAAGTCCATTGTTAATTGCATCGACTCGCTGCGAAAAATTGTGGCTATTATCCTCATGCATAATCAACGCTGGTAACACAGACAAAGTGCCCTTACTTCCCCTTTTAGCATAAAATAATATACGAATTGCGGCAGTCTCTGTACGAGGTTGGATTGGAATTATGTGTACATCACCAAAACGCCCTTTTGCAGCATTTAATATGTCGATGAGTGAATATGGACGTGCAATTAACCCCAGATATCCACCGGGTTTCACAATCGCAGCAGCACTCCGCAACCAATGATCAAACATAGCCTCAGGCATAACATGTGCTTCAGATTTTTGCTTATCTGGTGTTTTGCGGTCCACAGGATTGTTAAAAGGTGGATTCATAATTGCAAAATCAAAAGTATCATTTATTAATCCTGCTTTTAAACGTGCTTTCCCCCTTAAAGTAACATCCGCATCTAATAAACAAACTCGATGAATCAATTTTTCATTTTGTTTAAGTGAAAGTGTTTTTTGAGCGTAAGATAACATAAAAGCAGACCGCTCAACCAACGTCACATGAGCCTGTAAACACCGCGCTGCAACTGCTAATCCTGCAGCACCAACTCCAGCACCTAAATCAACAACCTTTCCTTCAAAAAAACTAGGAACCAAACTTGCCAACAACATGGCATCCATACCAGAACGGTGACCAGATAGACGTGGTTGAACTAAGTAAAACTTTCCACGATGAAATTGATCTATCGTTTCATCTCGGTCATTCATTTCTCTGTCCATTTCTAATTGGAAACAATTTTTTAATTATTTGCCCTTCTTTCCACTATTTACTCAAATGACCTATTTAACAATCACATTTAGTTTAGCAGATACAAAAAACATCATTTTTCCATATCGTTTAGAATCTTTACCCTAAAGCGGTATCAAAGACTTGAGTTGCAAAAAATCTCCCTTTATTTATGATGCACAATCAACAAAATCTAGTTCATCCATTTACTACACTCTGGGGAAGAAATACTTTGAACACCCTAACAAAACAACATGAAGAAAAAGATACTCAAATTTCTCTCCATCCCCTCATTCAACTTACAAAAAACGATATGGGATGTTTAAACGAATTAATTATGTCCACAGTCAAATCAGACGTTGAGATTATTCCCGAAATTTGCAACTACCTCATTTCATCAGGAGGGAAACGATTGCGCCCGATGATTACGATAGCTTCTGCTCGTATGTTCGAATATCCAGGACGCGAACACATAAAGCTTGCAACAGCCGTTGAATTTATGCATACGGCAACTTTATTGCATGATGATGTCGTTGATGAAAGTGATTTAAGGCGTGGAGAATCTACTGTACGTATCCTTTGGGGAAATCAAGAAAGTGTGCTTGTCGGTGATTTTTTGTTAGGGCAGGCATTTAAAATGATCGTTAGTGTAGGTTCAATGGAGGCACTCACTGTTTTATCAAACGCTGCAGCAATTATTGCTGAAGGGGAAGTTATGCAGCTTGCTACCGCTAAAAATATAAATAATGACATTGAGAATTATCTAAAAATTATCAATGCAAAGACAGCTGCACTTTTTTCAGCAGCAGCTGAAGTTGGCCCTATCATTGCTGGCTATGGAAACGAAGAACGCTCTGCATTACGCCAATATGGAACATCACTGGGACTAGCTTTTCAACTGATAGACGACGTACTAGATTATGGTGGTCAGGCTCAACATTTGGGGAAAAATATTGGTGATGATTTTCGAGAAGGTAAAGTTACTATGCCTGTCATCCTCTCATATGAAAGGGGAAATGTTGTAGAAAAAAAATTTTTGGAACAAACTTTTCAAAATGGTCATCATAGTGATGAAGCTTTAATGCACACACAGCATTTAATGGAAAAGTATAACAGTTTGATTGATACTGTAGAATATGCACGTACCTATGGAAAACAAGCCATTGATGCTCTTTCTTCTGTAAAAGAAGGAGATTTCAAAAAAGCCCTGATTGAAATCATTGATTTCTGTATCACACGTGTAAACTAATTTTTCACAAAAATTGCTATACTACTTGATAAAGCAATTTCACGTATTCAATAGCATCAAAATTTAAAAGGATTGGCCCCATGCGCCATGCAAAAGCACTCTTCCTTTTTGCTTCTCTTATGATTGGAGCTATGTTGGTACTGTCAAAAACCCATAATGAAATTGATGTTATTACCGATACACATTCATTTTCAGCTTCCTATCTGCTAGGGCGAATTGCACGCCATGAAAATAAAAACGATCTTGCTATACGCTATTTTCAGAAAGCACTCACCTACAAACCTGATAATACAGAAGTACAAAGGGAAGTCTTCGAAACTGCATTATCTGTAGGTGCGTTTAAAGATGCTCTCGAACAAGCTAAAAACCTGAAGAAAAAAGAAGAAAGCAATCCTCTTATTTCTTTAATATTATCAGTTGATCATTTTACAAAAAAAAATTACAAAGCCGCTCAACTTCTTTTGCAAGAAAAAATACCCCCTCATCTTAATAATCCTGCATTTGATATGATAAGCGCTTGGATTACATTCGGATCTGGAAACAAAACTCAGGCAATAGCTGATCTTGAAAAGCTTTTGGACCCCACTCAAGATAATTTCTTTATATATTATCACCTAGCCCTTATGAATAACTTAGCAAAACACGATCAAGAGGCAAAAAAATACTTTATACAAGCACTCAATGATCAACAAAGCGCTATCTCTGTCCCTGATACCTACGAACATTTAGTCATAGCTTATGCACATTTTTTACTACGCCATAAAATGCACGATCAAGCGATCAAAGTAATTCAAACCGGTAAAAAATTATTACCAGATCGAGTAGAACTCATATATCTTTTACAACAAATTGAAAATAAATCTCGTGTAAACAATCTTATCAAAACACCTCAACAGGGAGCTGCCGAAGTTTTATACAATTTTGGAACGGCCCTCAATCAACAAGAATCAAAATATATTGCACGTTTTTTTCAACAATTATCCTTGGCCTTATATCCTGATAATGGGGCCACCATGTTCCAATTGGCGAATGTCTCTATAAAATTTAATGATATCACTCAAGCTATTAAATTATATAACTCCCTATCACCCCACTCCCCTTATTACAAGATTAGCCAACTCCAACTAGCATTAATTTTTGCCAATGATAGCAACTCCGATAAAGCTATTAACCTTCTAATAGAATTGAAGAAAAAATTTCCACACGATCATGATATTGTCACGATACTTGCTATCCTTTACATACAGCAAGATAATTTTTCTGAAGCTGTTCAAGTCATCAGTCATGCTATTTCCCAGATAAAAAACCTTCAACAAAACGATTGGAAACTTTTCTATCAACGAGCCATCGCATCTGAACGTTTACAACAATGGACGCAAGTAGAAGATGATCTGCGCCAAGCGCTCCAGTTATTCCCAAATCAACCACAAGTTCTCAATTATCTCGGTTATTCCCTTGTTGAACAAAATAAAAAACTCAACGAAGCACTCAACATGCTTAAAAAAGCTTCTCAATTACAACCACATGACGGCTATATCCTAGACTCTTTAGGATGGGCTTATTACAAACTTAAACAATATGACAAAGCCGTCCAATTATTAGAACGTGCGGTTAAATTGGAACCTCAAGATCCAACATTAAACGATCATTTGGGAGATGCATATTGGCAAGTTGGTTCTAAACGCAAAGCAATATTTCAATGGAAGCATGCTATTCATGGGGAATCAAAAGATATAGAAAAAATAAAAGAAAAATTGAAATTTGGTCTTCAAAATACAACAACACTTGACCATATGCATACGACATTATAGACAAGTATCTTGAGACTAAACTTATTTGGTTTTGATTAAACGTGCAACATTACGAAGAGTATAGCGTGTGAATTTTCCTGAACACCTTAATCCTGTGCGTTCCTTTCAGGGGCTTATTATTGCCTTACAAAACTACTGGGCTAATTATGGGTGTGCAATTTTACAACCCTATGATATGGAGGTAGGTGCTGGCACTTTCCACCCAGCTACAACGCTACGTTCATTGGGGCCACGCCCATGGAAGGCGGCTTATATCCAACCTTCTCGACGTCCAACAGACGGGCGATATGGTAAAAATCCAAATCGTTTACAGCATTATTACCAATTTCAAGTCATTCTTAAACCTTCCCCTCTCAATTTACAGGAACTTTACATTAAATCACTACAAGCCATTAATCTTGATACAACGCTTCATGATATCCGCTTTGTTGAAGATGATTGGGAAAGTCCAACACTTGGTGCGTGGGGACTTGGATGGGAATGCTGGTGTGATGGTATGGAAATCTCGCAGTTTACTTATTTTCAACAAGTTTGTGGGATCGAATGTGTACCAGTTTCAGGAGAAATTACGTATGGACTTGAACGATTAGCTATGCACGTCCAAGGTGTTGATAATGTTTATGATCTTAATTTCAATGGCTTAGATGGAAAAGATCGCATTAGTTACGGTGATATTTTTCTGCAAGCAGAAGAAGAATATTCACGTTATAATTTTGAATTTGCAAATACTGCAATCCTACATCAACACTTTATCGATGCAGAAAATGAATGTCTTGCACTCCTTGAAGCGGGGATGCCCAGTAAAGAAGTTGAGTTTCATCAATGCGTTTTGCCGGCTTATGATCAATGTATAAAAGCAAGCCATATTTTTAACCTGTTACAGGCACGTAGTGTTATCTCTGTAACTGAAAGGCAAAGCTATATTCTCCGTATCCGTGATCTTGCGCGCCGCTGCGGTGAAGCCTTTTTGTTAACTGAAGCTGGTACAACACATGCTAAGGAAAAGATCTGATGTCTGATTTGCTTTTTGAACTTTTCAGCGAAGAAATTCCTGCTCGTATGCAGCGCAAGGCAGCTGCTGATCTCAAAAAAAATGTTACAACCCAACTTGTAAATTCAGGTTTAACCTATAAAGCTGCTTGTGAATATTGGACGCCTCGTCGATTAACACTCGATATACGAGGCCTTTCAACAAAATCGAAAGATATCCGTGAAGAGCGAAGAGGTCCAAGTGTAGAATCACCACAAAACGTAATTGATGGTTTTTTGCGTGCCACAGGCCTTAACGATATCACTGAAGCTAATATCAAACATGATAGCAAAAAAGGTAATTTTTATGTTGCAAAAATTATCAAAAGAGGTCGTACGGCAGAAGAGATTATAGCCGATATTCTTCCCGATATTATTCGCAATTTTTCATGGCCAAAGTCAATGCGTTGGGGTGAAAATTCAGCCAAATGTAGTGCATTGAAGTGGATTCGACCTTTGCAAAATATCCTCTGTGTTTTCGGACCGCAAATCGGTGAAACACATATCATCCCATTTACAGTTGGTTCCCTGAAAAGTAACAATCTAACCTATGGTCACCGTTTCCTAAGTGATGGGAAACCTATCCAAGTGAGGCGCTTTGATGATTATATTTCTCAGCTGGAAACACATAAAGTTATTCTTGATGCAGAAAGACGAAAAAGTATCATTTTGACAGATGCCCAAAATCTCTGCTTTGCTAATGGTCTAGAGTTAGTCGAAGACCATGCCCTTGTAGAAGAAGTTGCAGGACTCGTTGAATGGCCTGTTGTCCTCATGGGTAATTTTGATAAAATTTTTCTTAATATTCCTCCAGAAATTATCCGTTTAACTATTAGAGCAAATCAAAAGTGCTTTGTAACGAGAAAACAAAATGAAAAGGACAAACTCTCTAACCATTTTGTGTTAGTCTCTAATATTATTGCAAAAGATGAAAGTAAGGAAATTATAAAAGGTAACAGTAAAGTTGTGCATGCCCGTCTTTCTGACGCATTGTATTTTTGGAATACTGATCAACAAGATTTACCTGATGTTAAAAATTTAAGACCTTCTGCTGAAAAATTTGATCTCGATCTAAATAAGCCCCTTGACCAACGTGCCGCACGACTTGATCATTTACATGTTACTTTTCATGCTCGATTAGGAACACAAGGTGAAAGGGTAAAGAGAATCTCTTCTTTAGCACAAAAAATTGCATATTCGGTGCAAGCAGATCCTTTACTAACTAAGCGTGCAGCAATACTTGCTAAAGCTGATTTACAAACAGAAGTTGTTGCTGAATTTCCAGAATTACAAGGTTTTGTAGGACGAACATATGCTATTCTGCAAGGAGAAGATCTTCGTGTAGCTGAAGCGATCGAAGACCATTATAAACCTCAAGGACCTAAAGATCGTATTCCCCATGAACCTGTAGCCATTGCCGTTGCCTTAGCTGATAAGATTGACATATTGGTAGGATTTTGGCTCATCAATGAAAAACCAACAAGCTCTAAAGATCCCTACGCACTAAGACGAGCAGCGTTAGGGATTATTAAAATAATTCTTTCAAAACGTCCGGTTATCAAGCTTGTTCCACTTTTTCACCAAGCAATAAATCTTTTTTTACAACAAAGGAGTGAACAGAGTGTCTCCCAAGAAAGGAATATGCAAACATATAATATGCTTTCAGAAAAAGAAGAGCATCTTATATTGGAGCTATTATCTTTTTTGCATGAACGTTTAAGAATTCACCTTAAAGATGAAGGTATTCGCCACGACATTATCGAAGCTGTTTTAACAAAAGATACTGATGATTTTTCATCGATTATACACCGCATTGAAGTAATTATAACTTTCACAAATACGGATAATGGGAATACTTTTCTGGCTGCTATGAAACGCATTGCAAATATCTTAGAAAATGAATCCTTTAAAGAAGTGTCCATAGATAGGATAAATCCCGAGCTTTTAGTTGAGGAAGAAGAAAAGCAATTATATCAAACCGTCCTTACGGTAGAGAAAAAATTTCAAAATCTCAGTGGCACAGCGGCGGATCACACGCTCAAACTTGATGCTTTAGTACCCTTAACTAAACCTATCAACACATTCTTTGAAAAAATTCTGATCAATGATAAAAACGCTCTCACTCGCCTGAACCGTCTTTCTCTCCTTGAACACATTCGCACTCTCACACGAGATATAGCGGATTTTTCAAAAATTATCACTTAGCGCATTTCTGATTCAAACTTGATGCTAAGCTTCCTGTTATCTCACTCTTTCTTCATATCCGGTTCTGCAGGACAAAAAATTTTCCCTGAATACGCCTATTTTTTGAAAAGACTAGTGTAAGTTCTTCTTGATTGTGGCTACTGCTTCTCCAAAAAAGCCGTCTTCTTTCTTAGAAGAAGATTCATGACTGATAAGCATCTGGGCAGCAGAAATTGCTAAATCAACAGCAGACGAAGAAATCTCCCTAATCGCATCATTTTCTGCTTGAGAAATTTTTTGCTCTACTAACTTAGTGCAATTTTTTATGTATTCGTCTGTTTTTATCCGCGCCTCAGAAACAACAAATTCAGCTTCACGTTTAGCTGCAGCAAGAATCCCCTGCGCATCCTTCTCTGCTTCGGCACATCTACGTTGATATTCGGCAAGTAGTTCTTGCGCCTCTTCACGAAGACGAAGAGCTTCATCGAGCTCTTCCTTTATACGCTTTGCTCGATCATCCAAACTACGTATAACCATAGTAGGAACTCTAAAATAGATAAGAAGCATCACAAAAAGAATTAATCCAACCAACGCCCAAAATGTATCCGTCATCTTTATGATCCTTAATGAGCTACAGCTTTAATAGCCGAATTAACAGATCCCCTACTGACATCAGCATCCATCAACTTTTTAACAATTTCAGGAACAATCTCTCCCGCAATTGAATCAATATGCTGTACAGCCTCATCCCGCATCTCTGCTATTCTATTTTCAGCATCCACCAAACTTCTCTCCAAATTTTCTCTAATTTCTTTTCGTTCAAGCTCAGATTTCTCTTTAATCTCATTACTCATTTTTTGAGTAACGAGATGCGCTTGTAGACGGGCTTCCGTCAACTTTTTCTCATACATCTCGACAATAGAATCTGCTTCTTGCTTCATACGCATCGCTTGATCTAGATCAGACGCAATCCGCCCCTGACGCGTCTCGATGATACCACCGATACGCGGTACAATCACACGACTGATAAAAATATAAAAAAGCCCAAAAGAAAGAACAAGCCAAAAAAAGTGCGAACAAAAATACGACAAATCAAAAGGAGGAAATACACGATCTGCGTGCTGCTGCGTCTTTTCAGCATATCCCATTGACGCTTCAACAGCTCGTGCACAGGCAGTGGAAACAAACATTGCACCTCATCCTTCAAAATACCCCAAAAGCCACTATCTCAAAACTTATAACAACTTACTGACACTTTCTGTTAACAATCATCAATGATATACCCGCCTTTCTTACTGAAAAACGGATATACCCCTTCAAAAGTTACTAAACCGCAAACAGGAGCAATAACGCTATGAGCAAAGAAAAAATACCCAACGCCTCTGTTACCGCAAAACCAAAAACCAAACGACCAAACTGACTGTCTGCTGCTGATGGATTGCGTAGCGCACCAGAAAGGTAACTACCAAAAATATTGCCAAGACCCAAAGCTGTCCCAGCCATACCAAAGCAAGCGAGACCAGCGCCAATATACTTTGCTGCAAGTGCTAATTCCATACCATTCTCCTTTAAAAACAAAATTGCATTAACTTAGCGGAAATCCGCCGATTTGATCAATGTCCTGGATGAACTGCATCATGCAAATACATACAGGTCAAAACCGTGAAGACGTAAGCTTGAAGAAACGCCACCAAAAACTCAAGAGCAGTAATCGCCACAGTCATGGTAAGTGGAAGAATCGAACCACCAACACCTACAATTCCCATCCCAACCATCGAAACAACAAAACCAGAGAATACTTTGAGTGTAATGTGACCTGCAAGCATATTCGCAAAAAGACGAAGTGAAAGGCTAATAGGACGAGAAAAAAAAGAGATAACTTCTATCATCGTAACCAAAGGCAAAATAGCGACAGGAACCCCTCTGGGTACAAATAATCTCAAAAAACCAAGCCCATGCTTGTAAAAACCATAAGCAATCACAGTTAAAATTACCAGCATAGCCAATGCAAAGGTAATCATAATCTGAGACGTAATTGTGTAAAAATAAGGGAAAAGACCAATAAAATTAGCCACTAAAATAAAAATAAATAGGGAAAAAACTAAAGGAAAAAACTGCATCCCTTGCACACCAACCGATTCGCGCAAAGTGGATGCTACAAACTCATACGCCATTTCAGATATAGATTGCACTCGTGTTGGAATCAACCGACCACTTGACGATGAAACAAAGAGAAACACCGAAGATACGACAACCGTTAGAATTATAAAAAAAGACACATTAGTAAAAGAAAAATCCACATTACCTACGGAAATACTAATCAGCCGCGAAATTTCGAACTGATGAACGGGATTCGGAGCATGCGATGTCACTTCAACCTCATTTACTAAACTTACTGATCCGTTTCATTTAAGCGCAAAAAACGCCCTACCTCTTTTATCGATTAGGAGTAATATAACCCTCAGCCTTTAAAATATTAAATATACCGGCTACAAACCCAAGGAAAAGAAAAAACACCAAGCCCCATGGGGGAAAACCGACCAATCCATCAAACCCCAATCCTAGAACAACACCAACAATAACGCTTGCCAAAAACTCACTAGATAACTTAACGGCATATGCCACTCTATTTTTTCCTTCTTTATCGCCGTCTTCACCCCCCTGCTTCCCAGACACCCGCTTACGCATCAAAGCCGACTCTAAGTCTTTACTGCGGCAATCTAAATCCCCAAAAAGAGAAGACACTTCTCTTTCCCGTTTCTTGAGCCTCTCCTCTAACATGACGAACTCACCGTCCCGTACCACAGCCACTCAGCTCCTCAATCAAAAAAGAAAAACCGAAATTATCTCTAAGACCCAGATAGCAACATATTGTTACTTAACTTATTCGTCAAGTTTTCAAAAGAACCTACCACAAAGATTTTCATTAACATACAAAACAACCACCACTTTCACTACATGCCCCACATGTACATCAACTAACCTATACCTCATAATCAGCCTAATAAATATGGCAAATCTTAAATATTTCCCCGCACATTTTGAGTTTGGATCATTCTAAAATCAGCTAAATCTATTTCAAACTATGCACTATAAGCCATTATTCCAAAATAATTAAAAAGAATCATCACTTCTTAACGCCTTTTACAAAAGGATTATCTGATGTTCTCAGTGATAACCGAATAGGTATACCTGGCATATCAAACGCATCACGTAATCCATTTGAAAGATACCGCAAATATGACTGAGGCATTACCTTTGCCTGTGAACAAGAAATCATAAATTCAGGAGGTCGTGTCTTAATCTGTGTGATATATTTAATCTTCAATCTACGGCCAGAAATTGCCGGAGGAGGATGATGTGCTGTAACTTTTTCAAGCCAACGATTAAGCTTTCCTGTAGAAATACGACGATTCCATATCCGATGAATCATAATGACATTTTCCATGAGTTTATCAATTCCTCGACCATACTGGCCAGATACAGGAATAGCTCTCAAGCCCTGAACTTGAGGAAGAAGGTGCTCACATTTTCTGTGAAAATCAGCTAGTGTCTCTTGGCTATTTTCAATGAGATCCCATTTGTTAAATGCAAGGATGGGAATACGCCCTTCACGAATCACAAGATCAACAATTTGCAAATCTTGCTTTTCAAAGGGTTTTGTTGAATCAAAAACAATTACAACGACCTCTGCGAAACGAATTGCGCGTAAACTGTCCATCACAGAAATTTTTTCTAATTTTTCTTGAATTTTTGATTTTCGACGCAAACCTGCAGTATCAAAAAGCTTTATATGACGATCATGCCATTCCCAATCTATAGAAATAGAATCACGTGTAATACCAGCCTCAGATCCTGTCAGTAGGCGCTCGTACCCCAACATACTGTTTATGAGTGTAGATTTCCCTGTATTAGGACGACCTGAAATCGCAATTCGAATGGGCTTTTTTTCATCATAAACGACATCATCTCCCTCTAAATCACCATTATCAACGAATGCAGAAGATGTAGCAGCCTGTTCTTCTTTTCTCACAAAAAAAGCTTTGTCCTTTCCAACAGCACCAACAATCGCATCACGAAGATCTGAAAGACCTAAACCATGCTCAGCAGATATCAAACAAGGCTCACCTAGTCCTAATGACCATGCTTCATACCCTCTCTCCATCACTGTTCTTGATTCAGATTTATTAACCACAAGAACAACTGGCTTCCCTGATTTACGAACCAATGAAGAAAAAATTAAATCACTTGATATTATGCCACTCCTTGCATCAAGAACAAATAAAATGAGATCCGCTTCATCAATAGCAGTCTTAGTTTGAAAACGCATACGCCCCTCAAGTGTATGATCTTCCGCTTCTTCCAAACCAGCTGTATCAACTACATCGAAATAAACATCCTGCAACCTTGCTGCGTGAACACGCTTATCACGCGTCACACCTGGCTCGTCAGCAACCAATGCCAACTTTTTTCCGACCAACCGGTTAAACAGGGTTGATTTTCCAACATTAGGACGCCCCACTATAGCAACGGTAAAACTCATAAATCTACCTTTTATTTGTCTTTCCCGTAGCTTGAATAAGCTCAAGCATCACCTTTGCCCGATCGGTTATCCCTAACCCCAACAAACTCTCTTCAGCATTCTTTTGAAAATAGTAAGCAGCTTCATCCATTTTAGCTGCTTTATAAGCAGCCAAACCTAATGCTTCTCTGGCAGACATTCGCATAGGATCAATATCATTTGCCATATCTTTCACGCGCTTTTCAACATCATCCAGTGTTCCTGTATCAACTAAAATATACGCAGCCCGAACCTTTGCAACTTTCTGTAAAAGTAGTGGTGCTTTTTTATGAGATGCAACTGCGTCAAATAGCTTCACTGCTTGAGCATCATCACCTCTTTCACTCATCAAAGAAGCCTCACGCAAACGAGCAAGAAAAGGATAACCTCCCAGATTAGAGGCCTTAACATTTTCTAATTGCTGCATTGCCTCACCAAAATGATGTTCCTCTATCAGCTCAATACTCTTCATGAACGCATCGCTAATTGCATTTTCTTTATTCAATTTTCTATGAGAAAAAATTTGATAAGCAACTATTGTCAAGACAAACATAACTAATGCAACAATAATGAAAACACCATAGCGTTTCCAAAAAGTGTAGATCTTCTCTTGACGGAGCTCTTCATTAACCTCGCGAACAAAACTGTCGTACAGCATATATTCTATCCTCAGAAAAAATTTCAATGACTGCGCTTTTACGTGTAAATGGGTAAAAACGGTACCTCCACAAACTAAAAATCCTCAAATTAAAGGGACCGATCTGTAACAAATTCACACTTTTAATCTTCTCAACATACTAGCTTATCACCCGTTCAACAAGAGTAAATGGTCCCTTCAATAATCTAGATAATTAAGTAAAAATATATGATTTCAAAATGCAACAAGCGTAAACACCTAAGGCTTGCGTAAAAACAGCAGAAACCATAAGGGCACAAAAGTTAATACACCAGCATTTTCAAAACACCTATTATAAAGTAATAAAAATATTAGTGATTTTAACCATACTCATTTTATGTTGCTATTATCGCTTACTTAAATGATAAATTTTGTTATGCCCAAATGCAATACCACAGCATCATGACAACAACCAAATGCTTTCCTTGTACTTGTAGGGAACAAAGGAACATGATAGTGTGAGGGGGGTGACATGTCGTGACAAAATTGGTGTCAAATCATCCGATAATGCTGAGCTGAACACCATCGCCAAACATTAAAAGTTTTATGATTAACGATACAACAGGGTTACAGGTATTTTTATAAGATTATAAAAAATAAGTAAAAATGTAGTTTTTGAGTATATATTGGCTTTTATCTACTCTAAGCGTGACATGTCTTTTTAAGACTAAAAAACTTGGTACCAGTTGATGGAAGCTTATTGCAAAAAAATAAAAAATATCTTATTTGCATGCTGTACCTTAATCCCTATCGTTTCTTAAAGAGATTCGTCTATATTTTCTAAATCATGCGATAAAAATGGAAGAAATAATAATGGTAGATGCTCGTGATAAGCACCAATATAGCTACAAATCTTTGTTAATCTATGCTGTTGGGTTTTGCTCAATTCTCGCAGTTATAATTTTCTGCTGCTTTCACATGGCAAAACCTTACCTCGATAACTTTGTGAAAAAAGAAATTTCCCGTCGCGCAATCGAGGTAGAAAAATCCGAAATAAGCATTATGGGCAAAGTGAACCTGACTCAAGTCACCGTGCCAACCCCTAACAATATGTCTCTCAAAATTGGGGCCGTTTCAGGTCGTCCTCCTATTTTCTTCATTCCTGGTAGTTTTGTGCTTTATGATGTTGAGTTTAAATATGACGATCTTCACTTACAAATCCCCAAAATTTTTATCAGTGGCATATCCCTAAAGAAGAAGGATCCTACGATTGCATCTCTTCTCTTACAATCCCTTATGCGTATTGGTGTTGCATCCGTTTATGCTGAAAATATATCACTTTCTACACAAAACACACCAATCGAAAAATTCACTATAGAAAATTTACAACTTTCTGATTTGAAAAATGGCTATATTCGTTCCATAAACATCGATAATATAACAAGTAATGTAAACTTAGCTTCAACAACTTCTAGTCACCTGCACAAAACAAATGTAGTTGCTAAAAGTGATGTAGCAAAAGCTTATAATGTTGATGTTGCTTATGTCTATTCCGTTATTTTTGATGCTGAAAAAGTCAATAACCAGAATAAAACTGTCATTGGTCAAGTTCTGTTTAAAAATACGATGATTGACCTTTTTAAAGAAGGAGAAAAAAGCTCTTCTTTTTCTCTTGGTGAATTCAAAATGTTTGAATTCAACATGAGACCATTTGAACAAGCACCTAAAAAACTTCTCCACGCCTATTTTGAAGCAAAGAAGACAAATAATAAAAAGGATCAAAAAATAGCACAGAGTGCCATTCTCATGACAGCTATTTCGGCTATTACTTCAATTGATGCGGAAATGAAAAAAATAAACCTCAACACACCGCAGTTTGAAGCAGCGTTTAATTTACTCAAATTAAAATCAAATGGGTGGAAGCAACCTATACCAGAAAATTTTCTACTTTCCGTAACTGACTTTTCAATCTTTCCCCAAAAGCACTTAAATTTTCTCAAAATTTTAGGTCTTCAAAATCTTGATTTTTCAGGAGCAGTTGATGTTTCTTACGATGAAAAAAAGAATAGATTTTTTCTCAACACATTATCCTTGTATGTCAATAAAATCGCTTCCGGGACTATATCAGCCAAAATTGTTGATATGGATAAAAAATTCTTTTCAGGCAAAAAAGATGCAATCATCGCTTCTTTTCAAGAGATCGGTGTAGCAAAAATTAATATGAACTATAAAGATCTCGGACTTATTGATAGAATATTTTCTTACCTCGCAAGAGATATTCAAGATGGTGAACAAAGTTTAAAAAAGGAGCTTTATGATGATCTCCTTTTAATCATGACCCAAAGCCCACGAATATTATTGAAAAATCGTCCCGAAGCTGAAAATATCTCAAAAGCCCTGCACGATTTTGTTAAAAATCCACAATCGTTAACAATTGAAATCACTGCAAAAGATAAAAACGGGCTTAAAGCTTCAGATCTAAATGACATTTTGAAGAATAATTTGTCATCACTTCTTGATAAAGTAAATCTAACTATCAAGAATGAACCATTTAATTAAATATATATACTCAAAATACCGATATTTGGAGCAGCTTTATGCCTAATTTACATCAGCGTCGCTTACCTAATCGTGCTTCCCTTGTCGCCAATCGTGCATTCTCTGCTATTGAACGCTTTCTTCATATCGAAGCAGTGAGCGGTGTTATTCTTCTATTAGCAGCAGCTGCTGCGCTTTTATTTGCTAACTCTAACTACGCTTCCATTTATGAATCATTCTGGCATACGCCTTTTGGTCTTCACTTCGGCAATTTTAACCTATCATGGGATTTACATTTTTGGGTTAATGATGCCCTTATGACTATATTTTTTCTTGTTGCAGGAATGGAAATTCGGCGTGAAATCCATGCAGGTGCTCTTGCAAACCTAAAACAAGCAACTTTACCAATCATTGCTGCTATAGGAGGAGTTTTTCTCCCCGCTGTTATTTATCTTATCATTAACTTCAATGGTGGATATCCATATGGTTGGGCTGTTCCTACAGCAACAGATATTGCCTTTGCTTTAGGTATTCTTGCTCTTCTCGGAAAAGCCATTCCTTCAAATCTACATGTCATTCTCTTATCATTAGCAATCATAGATGACATCATCGCTGTTCTCATCATCGCTTTTTTTTACTCGACAAACCTTGATCCTAGCGGTTTGGTTATTGCAGCAGCGGGCATATCTATCATATTGTTTTTCCAATGGATTGGCTTCGCATCAGCGTGGATATATATCTTACCTGGAATCCTTATTTGGTGGGGTTTAATGGTAACAGGTGTGCATCCATCACTTGCTGGTGTTATTTTAGGGATGATGACACCAGTTCTTCCTACCCGCAATCTTGTATCTCCCTTAAAAACACTCAGTAACGCGGTTAAAATCCTTCAAGATAAAAACATGCATACAGACTCGCACCATATTGCAACGACATTAAAAAAGATGCGTAAAGGACAACGTGACATTATTGCACCTGTAACAAGAATCCAAAAAGAACTACATCCGTGGGTAGCCTATGGTATAATGCCGATTTTTGCTTTCGCCAATGCTGGTGTTAGCTTTGCAAATTTTGATCTTACTTCTGATAACTCACTCTTGATTATTCTTGGAATCATTGTGGGGCTATGTATTGGCAAACCACTGGGGATTCTTACAGCAAGCTATCTTGCCGTAAAATTAGGGCTATGCCGACTCCCTCCCAACACGACATGGGCAGGGATATTATTGATTGGATTACTCGCAGGAATAGGTTTCACAATGTCTATTTTTGTTTCAATGCTTGCCTTCCAAGATGGAGCTCAGCTTAATGCTGCAAAAATTGGTGTTCTTTGTGCATCCGGTTTATCCGCTTTCATAGGTCTTGGATACGGGATCATCTATATAAAATACAATAAACCTTAATCACTAAAACAGTATCGTGCTGTGAAAACACACTCTTCAAAAATAGCTTAGCCCATTTTACTGTTATAAAGTGGTGTATATTAAATAAATTTGGCATACTATCTAAAGATACAACAAGATCGATCAAGAAATGAACTAAAAAACAAAATATAGAGAAAAAAGTTCTTTGCCAACTCATGACATATGTAATTGTGCTTGAGCGTTCCCTTGCACAGAATCTTGTTTAGTAAATTCTCAAGCAAATAATATTAATAATCATCTCAAACGAACAATACCTTTTGATAAGAAGAATGTAGAACTCATACATTCCTTTTGCTTGAAAAATTGTTCAATTTTTTCACCTGAAATTTAAAATATCAAAAAAAATTCGAGTTTACAGAAAATAACTATATCTTACCAAGACTATAAACGGCACCCAATATACTCGATACTCGCCGAAAATTTAATATAATCATAGCAGTTAAAATAGAAATTTTTATTTCTGAATTAGTTATCGCCTTAACATTAAGGCCTTTTTCAACCAAAGTTTTAAATCCTTATATGATTTTCTAAAAAATTATGAATTTATATTAATCAATACGTGTTTTTAAAGATCTTTAAAATCGCCTAATTATTAACATAATGTATTTAAATTATTTATAATAATGTCATTGTTTTATTGTAATACGACAAAGATAATCATACAAATTATTCAATGCTGTTAAATAACCCCGCAAAATGCCCGTGTAGCCTCTAATATTACTTGTACAGTGATGTTATCAATATACAATACATTATATCATTAATTTTCTATCTTTTCCCTTGAAGAAGGGCAAAAGACGGTAGTCTCTTATTTCACGAAGTATGGATAATACAACTAACTTTTATAAAGCTAATCTCCATGATCAGTTGAAACCTTTTGTGCAGATAAATGTTAGATAAGTCAAGCATTTACACAATATAAAAAGGTAATAAATTATAGTTTATGCTCTCAAAAGGAATGTGTAAAAGAGATATCATTAGAGAAATTGAAGGCGGTTTTAAAACATGCTATATAACACAAAATGTATATTATATAGTTGACAATAAAAATCAAAATGTGTATTACATTGATCTGTAACTAAGAGTTCTTTTTCAGAATTCTTTATAGATATGTAATTTGTATAAAGGAATTTATCTCATGAAACGTATTGTCGTAGCTGCTGCTTTGTTTTCTGTATTTTGTTCGGTATTATCCCCAGTGACAGTCAGCGCGCATGGTCCTGCTGCTTCGCGAACTTCACACGATCAAAGACGCCTTAGTGACCTTGTTTCAAAATATTCGAAAGGTGACAAATTTAAAATGAGTGCTGATTCATACAACGGCTGGAGGGAGTGGTCTCAGTTTAACGGTAAATTTAAATGCAAAGTTTTGAAGGGATTTGCGTTCTGCAATACGATAAGATAGGCATTTAGTTATGTACAAAAAACTGCAGTGAAAAATAGAATATGAATACTGTTTTTCAAAATCTGGGACACTAAAATAGTTGTGTTTCTTTATTAGGCTATGTGTCTTGTATAATAAGAGGCCTTTTGTATCAAAGGCCTTTTATTTTCTGTTATATTGATTTAAAGAATACGGTTGGCCAGTCTACCCCACACTGGCACTTAACTTCCATGTTAAATTACCTGTACACCCCTGACTACCTTGACCTGAAAGCGCTTATGCAAGAACAAATACTCACTGCTCTCTGTATATTTTTCACTGTTGATGCATTAAATATTATTGAGAATGATTCTGGAAATGTAGCTGCAGCTAAAATAATCCATTTCATGAGATAAGTTCCATTTTAAACAATTAAATTTATAATCTACTTTTATAAAGGACCTTTTCTGTAAAACAGGATGGCACATATAAAATGTTTCTAACCTCTCCCAATTTTCCCTCATTATACCTCTTCTGCAATCCCTCTTGGGAGAAGAAAATTGCAATTCCTTACCCTTTTTTGCTGTGTGAATGTTTCCTCTCATATCGAAGCCGCAAGCAATGTTGTTCTTCTACGAGCAATCGCCACCGCACTTTTATTTGCCAACCCTAAATATGCTTACACCTTGCTTGAAAAATTGAATAACTTCTTCATCTAAAGTTTAAAATATCAGAAAAACTCTAATGCTATAGAAACCTTACTGTACCTTATCAAGGCCATAAACGGCATGCAATGTTCTTACCGCAAGCTCAGTATAAGCACTATCAATTAAAACAGAAATTTTTATTTCTGAAGTGGTTATTGCTTTTATATTAATACCTTTTTCAGCCAAAGCCTTAAACGCTATAGCAGCAACACCTGCATGACTACGCATTCCAATACCAACAACAGAAACCTTTGCAAGCCCACTTGCAAACTGAATGACATCAAACCCTATTTCCATGCGGTTTTTCTCAAGAATCGCAACCGCTTTATTAACATCTGATGATGGTACAGTGAAGGTCATATCTGTCTTTGATCCATCCTCAGAAATATTTTGCACAATCATATCAACATTAATAAGCTCTTCGGCTAAAGGACCGAAGATTGCTGCAGAAATACCTGGACGATCCGAAAGCCTTCGTAACGAAATTTGTGCCTCATCCTTAGCAAAAGCGACACCAGTAACGTTTTGCTGTTCCACAATCTCATCCTCATCGCAAATAAGTGTCCCAGATGAACTAGTTTTATTACATATAGCAGAAGAACCAGGTTCTTCAAAACTCGAACGCACAAAAGTGCGAACTTTATGAACCATAGCTAACTCAACAGAACGAACTTGTAAAACCTTTGCTCCCAAAGAAGCCATTTCAAGCATTTCTTCAAAAGATACCTTTGATAAACGGCGTGCTCTAGGTTCAATTCTTGGATCAGTTGTATAAACGCCATCAACATCGGTATAAATATCACAACGATCAGCTCGCAAAGCCGCTGCTACCGCTACAGCGCTCGTATCTGATCCACCTCGTCCCAAAGTAGAAATTCGATTATCTGGAGATAATCCTTGAAAACCAGCAATAACAGCTACCTGCCCTTTTCTAAACCCCTGTATCAACAAAGACTCATCAATACCAATAATTCGTGCACCACCATGTGCACTATTAGTACGAACAGGAATTTGCCAACCAAGCCATGAGCGAGCATTTATTCCTATACTCTGAAGAGTAACAGCCAATAAACCCGCTGTTACCTGCTCTCCGGAAGAAACAATAACATCATACTCACGGCTATCGTACGTTGAAGATGCATCGTATGTCCACTGAACAAGCTCATTAGTTTTTCCAGCCATTGCTGATACGACTACAGCAATCTCATGGCCTGCATCTACTTCTCTTTTAACATGCTGTGCAACATTTTGAATGCGCTCAATATCTGCAACAGATGTCCCACCAAACTTCATAACGATACGTGCCATTATTAACGCTCTTACGTTTTTCATTTCAAACGACAGCTAGAATGAAGCCCTACACTGTACTAAACGTCTCTGACATAGCTAATATAAACAATCTTAGCAAGCGTAACATACACACATTATTTTCCTTGACTTTAATTCGTTTGGCTTGGTTATTGAGGATAAAAGGAGAAGCACTATGGTCAATGAAACACATACAACTATAGATCAAAGAGAAATTGATCATTTTTCAAAAATTGCTGCTGAATGGTGGAATCCGCAAGGAAAATTTCGTCCCCTTCATAAATTCAATCCAACACGCCTTGCCTATATTAAAGAAAAAATTTGTCTAACATTTCATTGCAATCCTACCTCATTTAAACCTTTTGAGGGCCTAAAAATTCTTGATGTTGGTTGTGGAGGAGGCCTATTGTGCGAACCGATGGCACGTCTTGGAGCTTCTATTACAGGAATCGACGCAGCACACACTAATGTCGAAGTAGCTAAATTTCACGCCATCCAAAGTAATCTTACAATTGACTACCGTACCACTACCGCTGAAGAACTAGCAGATACAAAAGAGACATTTGATGTTATCCTCAACATGGAAATTATAGAACATGTTTCTAATGTCAGTCTCTTTATGTCAGCCACAGCAAAAATGCTTAAACCACAAGGGCTTATGTTCATAGCAACACTCAATCGTACATGGAAGGCATGGAGCTTAGCCATCATAGGCGCTGAATATATCCTTAATTGGCTTCCCAAAGGAACTCATAATTACAAAAAATTCTTGAAACCTGAAGAACTCAAAAATCTTCTATCAACAAACACTCTCACCGTTATCGATGAGATTGGCATCACCTACAACCCACTCAATGATAGCTGGAACCGTTCAAAAAACATGGACATCAATTACATGCTCCTCGCACAGCGCCCAGAATAAATAACTACAATTACTAAATATCTTCTAGCAAAGGGGTAAGCTTACCTTCAGCATCCAACGAATGGAGATCATCACACCCTCCGACATGATAATCACCTATAAAAATTTGTGGAAATGTATTACGCCCATTTGCCCGCTGCACCATTTGTTGGCGAAGGGAAGTTGACGCATCAATATTCGTATATTTAATGCCCTTTTTATCAAGTAAAGCAAGCGCCTTCACGCAATAAGGGCAATTAGGACGTGTATAAACCGTTACTTCTTTCATTAAAACTCTCCAATCCTTCCCCTCATATAATCAATTTTTAATCATTTGCATAACTAATTTTACAAATTTTTCAAAAATGAGGCAGAGTGGGAGGATCCTTCAGTACCCGTGAAAATGTCAAAACATCAACATTTCGTGTACCTACACGCTTTAATGCCGCAGCAGCAGCGATCACTGTTGCACCTGTCGTGAAAACATCATCTACCAATAGAATAGAACGTCCTTTTAGATGCTTTTTTACGCGATCTGGAACTTTGAAAGCACTCCGCATATTCAATTTTCTCTCCCTCAAAGACAAGCCAACCTGTGGATGCGTATATCTGCAACGAACAAGCCAATCAGGCTTTAAAAACTTTTTTTGTGTCTTTGCGATGTAACGAGCAAGCTCTGCTGATTGATTATAACGCCGTCCTAAAAAACGACGAAAATGTAATGGTATAGGAATAATAATATCACACTCATCAATAACTTCACGCCCTGCAAAGACCATCCAATTTGCCATAAAATGTGCCAGCTCTAAATGATCACCATATTTTAACCGTATCGTTAAAGATCGTGCCAAACCTTCATGTACAATTGCTGAACGAGCACGTGAAAAAGGTGGAGAAATTTGTAAAGCCTCACCACTTAAAAAACCATCTCCCATATCGCAAGAAAAAGGGATTCCCATAACAGGACAATACGGTTTTGTGATAAATTGAAGATCTTTCCAACAATCAGAACAAACCGTTCCATGAGTAAAAATAATCACCTTACAACCTGGACAAATAGGTGGATACAAAAAAACCATAAAATGCCCAACTAATGTATCTAAAAACTTCCACCATTTAAAAAAATTTTTTTCAATTGTCCTCTCATCTATTTTATGTAACATGCGATAGCTTCTTTGCATGCCTTAAATTTTAAACAGTAAAAAAACTCTAACATCTTTCATCAAAGTTTTCCTTTTACACCGTAAGATTGATATACTGTATATTGAAAGCACGCAGTTTGATAATAAGAAAATTCTAAATAACATGTCGCATCCTTTAATTTTTGATTATGCTCGTATTGAGCAGTACCGCAAGCGTGCCTTCATAAAAGCACAAAAAGGATGTGACTTTTTGCTATCCTATGCAGTTGATGATCTTTGCAAGCGTTTAAGCACCGTTAATCGTCACTTTACATTAGCCTTAGATTTGCACAGTCATACAGGTCTTGCTGTGCAAGAAATTGAAAAAATTAACAAAATACACTCCATCGAACGTGTTGAAACTGATATATTATACCAAAGTCACAGTAAAAAATTTCATATTCGTCATCGAGAATTTCTTGATTTTCCCCAACATTACTGTGATTTGATCATATCACTCCTGTCATTACAACTAACCAATGATATGCCTGGTGTCCTCAACCAAATAAGAAATACCCTTAAACCAGATGGTTTATTCCTTGCCGTTATGGCAGGAGCCTGTACATTACAGGAATTACGAGAAAGTCTACTACAGGCTGAAATGGAAATTTACGGTGGAGTTAGTCCAAGAGTTTATCCTTTTATCGATATTCGTGATGCTGGAGTTCTTTTACAACGTGCTGGTTTTGCTCTACCTGTTGTGGATGTTGAAAACATCACTATATACTATAATACGATGTTTGACCTCATGCACGACCTTAAAGCTATGGGAATGCAGAGTGCTCTCACTCATCGCTCACGATACCCTGTATCTAAACGCTTTTTTCTCCGTGCTGCTGAAATCTATGCGCAACAATATAGCGATACCAATGGTCGCATTCGCGCATGTTTTTCTTTCATCTGGCTGTCTGGTTGGGCTCCTGATCCAAGCCAACAAAAACCCATGAAACCTGGCTCTGCTCAGATATCTCTTATAGACGCTCTAGAAAAACAAAATAAAAATATCAAAAAATAGCATTTTAATATAAAAATTATTTTTCAAAAATACTTTTATCCGTTTTACCTAATACTTGACTTGTTATGACTCCAGCTAGCATTGAACCATTAACATTGAGAGCCGTACGCCCCATATCTATTAAAGGTTCTATAGATATGAGAACAACTACCAAAGAAACAGGAAGTCCCATAATTGGCAATGCTATTAATGCAGCAAAAATAGCTCCTCCCCCGACACCAGCAACACCAATGGAACTTAATGTTACAACACCTACAAGAGTGGCAATCCATATAGGATCAAGAGAATTAATCCCCATAGATGGTGCTGTCATTGCAGCAAGCATGGCTGGATAAAGACCTGCACATCCATTTTGCCCAATTATTGCTCCTAAAGAAGCTGAAAAACTAGCTATTGATTGTGGTACACCTATCCATCGTGACTGAGCCTCAATATTCAATGGGATAGTGGCTGTACTTGAACGGCTACTGAAGGCAAATATCAAAACAGGAAAAACTTTTTTGAAAAAGATAAATGGATTAATACCTGATAAAAAAAGTAAAATGGTATGAACTCCGAATATCATAAAAATACCAAGATAAGAGGCAACCACGAAAATAAATAATTTTAAAATATCAGCAATATTTGCGGTTGCTCCAATCTTGATCATAAGAGCAAAAATACCATAGGGTGTTAAAGAAATCACAATCCTAACTAATCGCATAATCCAAAGCTGGGTAGTCTGAATTGATGAAAAAACCTGTTCTCCTCTATTAGGATTGTCCTGCTTCAAAAGAATAATTGCAGCTCCTAAAAAAGCTGAAAAAATAACAACACCTATGATTGACGTACGCCGCCCTCCTGCTAAATCAAAAAACGGATTTTGAGGAATAAATGATAGAACTAATTGTGGTATACTCATACCTTCAAATTGAGAAATTCGTTCCCCAATAACAGTGGAAATATCTTCTCCTCCATGCACCAAACCACTGGCCGTTAAGCCAAAAACATTGACAATTAGAATACCAATTAATGCCGAAAGACAAGTAGTAAAAAGCAATATTGAAATTGTCATGATGCCAATTTTATTCGCAGCATTAGAGCTATGTAAATGAGCTACAGCTGAAATAATGGAGATAAAAACCAACGGCATAACAACCATATGTAGCAAGGATACATAGCCTTGCCCAACAATATTAAACCATTCGATGGATCTTAACAAAGTGGAAGCATTTTCTCCATAAATAAACTGCAGCATGACACCAAAAATTAGACCCGCGATGAGGCTTAGCATAACACACAGCGTAAAGCTCCATCCACTTTTCCTAATTTTTGCAATAAGAAATAAAAATACAATAAATATAGATAAATTAATGAGAAAGTATAATATCATTATTACATCTTAGCATTATCATTTATAAATGTAATAATTTTTAAAAAATAAATATTGATATAGTTTATATTATATAAAAATAGTTTTATAATATTTATACTTATACTTATTTAAAAAAGATATTTTAAAGGTAAAACAAGCTATTTTCTTATCATAATGCGCAATACATCAAAATGATAGAGATAATCGACAAACCACATGCGCAATCTCAAAGAAGGCACTATAACCGTTTTAAAAAATCTTTCTCTTTGACAAATTCACAAAAAAACCTTCTTAAAACATGTTTAAAAAAGATAATTCTTCAGGGCTTTTACCAGCGGCTTATCCGCAATAGGCATAGGATATTGATCAAGATCATTAACAAAAACCCACTGCAAATTTTGCCCCTCTCTGCCCTGAGGAATACCCTCATAATGGCGACAAAGGTAAAATGGCATCAAGAGATGAAATGTCTCATAGCTATAACTCGCAAACGACAAGGGAAATAAATCTTTAGGCTGAACGTAAAGACCAAGTTCTTCCTCTAATTCACGAACCAACGATTCCTCTGGTGTTTCACCACTCTCAATCTTCCCACCTGGAAACTCCCAGAGGCCAGCCATTGGTTTTCCCCGAGGCCGCTCTGCAAGTAATACCTTGTTATCTCGATTCAATAATGCGCATGCAACAACAAGAAGAAGCGGGCCACCTACATCCATACAAGCCTCCAATAGGAATAGTCTCTTTCACTATACCCCTCTTCTTCTCCAATAGTAAAGGCTGCAACACCCAATAAGGACTCCCAAATATATAAGCACTTATATAAGCACTCAACAACTCAAAATGGCACCTCATTAATACCACATATACTAACTTCTGTAGTCCCCATTAATTGCAACATATTCTTTCGTCAAATCACAAGACCAAACCGTTGCCTCACCATGCCCCAAACCAAGACTAACACAAATTTTAATATTCTGATTCTTCATATAAGCACCAACAACCTCTTCGCTATAGCTTGGATCACGCTCCCCATTAACAGCTACACGATGCTCACCAAACCAAATTGCTAATAGATCACGCTTTGCCTCGACACCTGCTTTACCAACCGCCATAACCACCCGGCCCCAATTTGCATCTTCACCAGCGATAGCCGTTTTAACCAGTGGTGAATTGGCAATAGATAAAGCAATAATTTTAGCATCACTATCCGTTGTAGCACCCATCACATTTACTTCAATCAAATGACGAGCACCTTCACCATCACAAACAACTTGTAAAGCAAGATCGTGCAAAAGATTCCCCAATTCCTTCGCAAATACCCCATAACGTGGATCAAACTTACTTGTTATGCAAGGAAAGCCTCTTTTCGCTTCTCCTGTTGCAAACAGCATTAACGTATCTGATGTTGAGGTATCACTATCTACAGTAATCGAATTAAAAGATCTTTCTACTGCCTCCGATAACATAGACTGAAGAATATCTGAAGAAATCGCCGCATCACTGACCACGAAAGAAAGCATCGTCGCCATATCTGGTGCTATCATACCAGCTCCCTTTGCTATTCCATTAATAACGACAGATTTCCCTCCACAATCAAATCGACGAGTTGCAAGCTTTGGGAATGTATCCGTCGTCATAATAGCTTTCGCAGCCTCTAACCAATTTCCCTCTTCTGCTTTAGCTACCATACCAGGAAACAAATTTAAAAAGCGGGATTCATCCATTGGTTCACCAATAACACCTGTAGAAGCTAAAAAAATCTCATTTTCTTCAACTTTCAAAGCATTGGCTACAGCACTTGCAATTGCTTTTGTCGTTCTTTCTCCTCTACAACCCGTAAAAGCATTAGCATTTCCAGAATTAACAACAACCCCCTTTGCAACTCCATGAGAAAGTGAAGCACGACAGTGCTCCACGGAAGAAGATGGACATTTTGAACGAGTAAAAACACCTGCAACATTTGCCGGTTTATCAAAAATAATGAGAAGAAGATCTGTGCGATCTTTATACTTGATCCCAGCTTCAGCAGTCGCTATCCGCACACCATGCAACGGTGGTAACTCTTCTATTTTTTTTGGAGATAAAGGCGACACCCTTACAGTCATTACAAAAACTCCAAACTAAAGATAAGCTCACCTCCAAACAGCCTGCTCACTGCCCCCTCCTTTAAGAGAAAGAATAAATCAAACCCCTATCCTAGAAATGCGTATCACTCTTCTTCAAGAG
Source organism: Bartonella ancashensis (assembly GCF_001281405.1). Classification (NCBI taxonomy): domain Bacteria; kingdom Pseudomonadati; phylum Pseudomonadota; class Alphaproteobacteria; order Hyphomicrobiales; family Bartonellaceae; genus Bartonella; species Bartonella ancashensis. The sequence goes on from NZ_CP010401.1 coordinate 1,403,587, forward strand.
AAATTCCCGGAAGTGATGCATCACCATCATTAAAGGACTGCATAAGCTTTTCGATTTCAGGATCAGGATACTCGACGCGAACCTTGCTGCGCAAATCAGCTACAAGAGTCTGATAACGCTCTTTTACTACCTGCGTTCGCAGAATCTCTTTAACATCATCAAATGCAGGCGGCTGCCTTAAACGACGATCTTCTACCTTAATAATGTGCCAACCAAATGGGCTTTCAACAGGTTCCTCCGTGTATTCACCAACTTTCAAACGAAACGCCGCATCTTCAAAGGGTTTAACCATCTGACCCTGACTAAAATAGCCAAGATTGCCACCAACAGCAGCCGATCCATCTGTGGAATCCTTTTTTGCGATTTCTTCAAAATCTTCACCTTTTTTCAAACGCTCGATGAGTGCTCTCGCTTCTTCCTCTGTTTTAACCAGAATATGACGCGCCTTTACCTCATCTTCTTTAGGAAAAGAGGTAACCTCCTTGTCATACAAAACTTTTAAATCAGAATCCGTAATTTTATCAACAACTACCTGTTTAAAATAAATCTGCTGAAGAACATTATCACGCATCATCGCCATACGCTTATCGTAGGTTTCTGTTTTATCAATACCCTTCCTAAGAGCCTCCTTAGCAAGAGCTTGCATATCCAAATAGGCTTTCAAAACAGTTACACGACGCTGTTCATCAGGGATACGAGATAAATTAGAATTAATTTCAAGCGCCAATTCATCTAGCTGTCCTACCGTAATGCTCTTACCATCAATGACAGCCATAACATGAGAAGGAGAAAGTGTTTTCTCAGAAGTCCTTTCCAAACTGCTCAAATCATTTTGCGCAAACTTCATATCACCGCGAGCTATCACTGCCAAACTTGTACCTACCAACAAAGTTGGCACCAAAAACAGCGAGGTAAATCTGAATTTCATAAATGTACTCCTTGAAAATAAACGCACGTTTGGAATCTTAAACTTCTTCGTACCATAACACTTTAGATTTTAACAGATAAATTAGCCACTTTATTTCAAAATAGCACAAGATTAGTTTTTCCAATTTACGTGTAAGAAACACCGTACCAACCACAAAATGTTTTGTATTCTGTCCGCCAAATGATGAACCAAAGTTGACACAACGCACTTCCCCCCTTATCTCTACCTTAAGAGAATTACACGGAAAAGCTGCATGTTGAAACATAAGGTAACACCACTTATATCTTAGGAACTGCTTGTATCCTAACTGTGCATAAGTATATTTACCAACGATCATGTGAGTATCGCGTATGAAGCATCATGCTGCAGTGACAACAAATGAAAGAAAGGACCAGAAATGGTCAGCTTGAGTACTATTGCACGCAAATTTTGGGGTTCAACGCGCGAACGCTATATAAAAACCCTTAGTCAAAAGGCTGTGCACATTAATGAGCTAGAAGAACAATTTCAAAAATTGAGTGATGTGCAACTTTGCCAAAAAACGGATGAATTTCGTCAACGATTAACTGAGGGAGCAACTCTTGATTCTATCTTGTTAGAAGCTTTTGCAGTCGTGCGTGAAGCTTCAAAGCGTGTGTACGGCATGCGTCCTTTCGATGTACAGCTCATTGGTGGGATGGTTTTGCACAATAGAGGAATCGCCGAAATGCGTACAGGCGAAGGCAAAACGCTCATGGCAACCTTACCGGTTTACCTTAACGCATTAGAAGGAAAGGGTGTACACGTTGTCACAGTTAACGACTACCTTGCTCGCAGAGATGCTGATGCAATGGGGAAAATTTATAGCTTCTTGGGCTTAACAACAGGCGTTATTTTACATGATCTTGATAAAGATGCCCGTAAAAAAGCCTACGCGTGTGATATCACTTACGCAACAAATAACGAGTTGGGTTTTGATTATTTGCGTGACAACATGGTTTTTGACCCAGTTCAGATGGTCCAACGTGGGCACCATTACGCAATTATTGATGAGGTTGATTCAATCTTAATCGATGAAGCACGTACTCCTCTCATCATTTCTGGTCCTCTAGAAGATCGTACAGATTTTTATAATCTCATGAATGCATTTATTTCTGATCTTAGCCAAGAAGATTACGAAATAGACGAAAAGCAAAAAACAACAATATTTACCGAAATTGGAACTGAAAAGATTGAAAAATTGCTCAAAGAAGCTGGGCACCTAAAAAATGATAGTCTGTATGATATTGAGAATGTCGCTATTGTCCATCATATCAATAATGCCTTGAAGGCCCATAAGCTATTTTCTCGTGACAAAGACTACATCATCCGTAATGATGAAATTGTTATTATTGATGAATTTACAGGGCGTATGATGCCAGGACGGCGTTATTCTGAAGGTCTACACCAGGCATTAGAAGCCAAAGAGCATGTTCCAATTCAGCCAGAAAATCAAACATTAGCTTCTATTACTTTCCAAAATTACTTCCGTATGTACAAAAAATTATCTGGTATGACGGGAACTGCAACAACAGAAGCGGAGGAATTCAGCAACATTTATGACCTTGATGTTGTTGAAATTCCTACAAATCTTCCTGTACAACGTCTTGATGAAGATGATGAAATTTATCGTACAACAGAAGAAAAATATCGTGCTATTATACGTGATATACGCCAAGCACATGAAAAAGGACAACCAGTTCTCGTTGGTACCACTTCCATTCAAAAATCAGAACAGCTTGCAGAACGACTAAAAAAAGAAGGGATAATTAATTTTCAAGTCCTGAATGCACGTTACCATGAACAAGAGGCATACATTATCGCGCAAGCAGGTGTTCCTGGTGCAATAACCATAGCAACCAACATGGCTGGTCGTGGAACAGATATACAACTTGGTGGAAATATCGAAATGCGGCTCCAACAAGAATTACATAATGTATCTGACGCAGCAGAAAAAATTGCCAAAACTGAAGAAATCAAAAAAGACGTTCAACAACTTAAAGAAAAAGCTCTGGCTGCCGGTGGTCTCTACGTCCTTGCGACCGAACGTCATGAAAGTCGCCGGATTGACAACCAACTTCGTGGCCGCTCCGGCCGTCAGGGTGACCCTGGTCGCTCAAAATTCTTCCTTTCTCTTCAAGATGATTTGATGAGAATCTTTGGATCTGAGCGCATGGATGGCATATTACAGAAACTCGGCTTAAAAGAAGATGAAGCCATTATCCATCCATGGATCAACAAAGCACTTGAAAAAGCTCAAAAGAAGGTTGAAGCACGAAATTTTGAAATTCGTAAAAATCTCTTAAAATACGATGATGTAATGAATGATCAACGTAAAGTTATTTTTGAGCAGCGCATAGAAATCATGCATGCAGAAAATTTAACCGAAATGATTTCTGAAATGCGCAACGATGTCATCGAAGATTTGGTAGAAACCTATATCCCATCTGGCACATATTCTGAAAAGTGGGATATGAAAACTCTACAAGAAGAACTCTATAAATCATTTAATCTTGAGCTTCCTATGGAAGAATGGGCAAATGAAGATGGGATCGCTGAAGAAGAAATTTTCCAACGCATATCAAATGCTGCTATAAAATCTGAAAATGAACGCTTTGAAAACATCCCCCCAGAAATAATGCTTTATTGCTATAAAACAATATTGCTCGAAACAATTGATGTCTTGTGGCGTGAACATTTAATCAGCTTAGATCATCTACGTTCTGTTGTTGGTTTTCGTGGCTACGCACAAAGAGACCCGCTTAGTGAATATAAAACCGAAGCATTTGAGCTTTTTCAAGCCATGCTTAAAAATTTACGCAAAAATGTTATTTCTAAGCTTATGCACTTTGAAATTGTTCAAAAACCCATAGAATCCGAAATTATTGAAAAAGAGCAAAAAACAAACTCCATATCTGAAAATCCAGACAAAGAAGATAGTGATCTACTATGGACACAAAAACGAGATAATACTCTTACTCGTCCAGAAGAGCGTGACCCCAATAACCCAATGACGTGGGGAAAAATTGGACGGAATGAAATTTGTCCTTGTAACTCAGGAAAAAAATACAAACATTGTCATGGGGCTTTTATCTAAAAAGTAGACACTCAGAATGAATAAATGGAAAGATTATGAACAAACACTCCGTGCTATGCTAAGCAGTGCAGGATTAAAGATGACGCGTCAAAGACGTCTCATCCTTAATATTTTGATCTCTATGGATGATCATCCAAGTGCCTTTGAAATTTTTAAACGCGCCAGCAAAGTAGATCCAACCATTTCATTATCCACTATTTATCGCACAATGAAAACACTAGAAGAACATGGAACGGTTCATCGTCATACTTTCAGTGGAGAACCATCTCGTTTTGAACAAGCAGATGGAAAACATCACGATCATCTCATTGACATAGAAACAGGACAAATTATTGAATTCAGCTCAAATCTTATTGAACAATTGCAAGAGGAGATAGCTCACTCCCTCGGTTACAATGTTATCCATCATCGTTTCGAGCTTTACGGAAAAAAACAAAATTCCTCAAACAACGTTTCTATGAATGGAGTAAAAAAACGTTCCCATAATAGAGTTTAGCGTAAATTCCACTGAAAGTTTTGTAGTCTTTATTGGCAAAAATATCTTTCTATTTTATCAGTTTTCTATCGTCGGATAGTTATTCATTTCTTATATCAAACTAGAGTTAGATTAGTCTTATCATGATTTCTTTACCAAAAGATCGTATAAAGCAACTAGAAAAACGCTTTGAAATGATTGAAAGCCAAATGGCTGAAAATCCAAACGCTGAAGTTTATGTAAAATTAGCATCCGAGTATGCAGAATTACAGCCAATTGTTAACTCTGTACGAGCCTTAAATGCTCTCTATGAAGAAGTTGGTGATCTTGAGATTATAGCAAGCGATACCAAAACAGATACAGAGATGCGTTCTCTTGTCCAAGAAGAGCTCCCATTATTGCGTCAAAAAATTGAACATCTTGAAAAAGACTTGCAGATTCTTCTTCTTCCTAAAGACATCGCTGATGAAAAAAGTGCTATAATTGAAATCCGTGCTGGAACTGGTGGATCAGAAGCCGCACTTTTTGCTGGTGATCTTTTTCGTATGTATGAGCGTTATGCCAGTATTCATAACTGGAAAGTTGAAATCATTTCATTAAGCGATGGTGAAATTGGAGGATACAAAGAAATCATTGCAACCATTTCAGGGAAAGGTGTCTTTTCTAAGTTGAAATTTGAATCAGGTGTTCACCGTGTACAACGGATTCCTGAAACAGAAACAAGTGGACGCATCCATACATCAGCAGCTACTGTTGCAGTACTACCAGAAGCTGAAGAAATTGATATTGAAATCCGCCCTGAAGACATTCGTATTGATACGATGCGAGCGTCAGGTGCAGGTGGACAACATGTTAATACGACAGATTCTGCAGTTCGCATCACTCATATTCCAACAGGCATTATGGTGGTACAAGCAGAAAAATCACAGCACCAAAATCGAGCGCGTGCACTCCAAATTTTACGCTCACGTTTATTAGATATCGAAAGACAAAAAGCTGAAACTGAACGCTCAGCATCTCGCAAAACCCAAGTTGGCTCCGGTGATCGATCAGAACGTATTCGCACATATAATTTTCCACAAGGACGTGTTACAGACCACCGTATTAACCTCACTTTATACAAGCTTGATCGCATCATGGAAGGAAATCTTGATGAGATTATTGATGCACTTATTTCTGATTACCAAACAACTCTCCTAACTGAGATAGATGGATAACTTATGCATCATCTCAGTGAAGCTATTCAAACAACAAAAGAAACCTTAAGCTATAACGGAATTCCTGAAGCTAGCCTTGAAGCAAAACTTCTTGTCAATTGGATCACAAAGACAAACCCTACTGACATAGTTATCAGACCAAATATAAGACTATCCCCTCAACAAACTGCACAGTTAAAAAAAGCCATCAAACAGCGCATTGCTGGAAAACCCCTTTATCGTATCATAGGCACACGAGAATTTTATGGTATCCCCTTTACTCTATCTCGAGATACATTAGAACCAAGATCTGATACAGAAACGTTAGTTGATCTTGTCTTACCCATTCTTCAGCAACATGCAAAACGATTAGAAAATATTATATTTCTTGATATGGGAACGGGGAGTGGTGCTATTGCCGTTGCACTTCTCAAAAACGTCGATAAAACCCACGCTGTAGCCGTTGATATTTCTGAAAATGCTCTAAAAACAGCCGTCAAAAATGCAACTAATGCAAAAATTGCACACCGCTTTACGCCTTTACTCAGCAATTGGTTTAACGCTGTTTCTGGTCAATTTGATCTCATAATTTCTAATCCACCTTATATTCCCCAAAAAGACATAAAAAACCTTGCAAAAGAGGTACGCGACCACGACCCATTACGCGCTCTTATTGGTGGAAAAGATGGCCTTTACTTTTACAAAAAACTTGCTCGTGAATCAATAAACCATCTAAAAGAAGGAGGCCACATCGCCGTAGAAGTAGGTTATTCTCAAAATGAAATAGTTTGTGACATATTTGAACAAAACGGCTTTAAATGTTTAGAAACACGCAAAGACCTCAATAACATTCCTCGCGCACTTCTTTTTTCATTTAATCATTAAAATGCCCAATCCTCATCTGTGGTTGCAACAGCTTTCCCGATAACATAAGAAGAACCCGATCCTGAAAAAAAATCATGATTTTCATCAGAATTGGGCGATAATGCAGACAAAATAGCAGGATTAACCCGACAAACTTCAGGCGGAAAAAGAGGTTCAAAACCTAAATTCATCAACGCCTTGTTGGCATTGTAGTGCAGGAAGATTTTCACATCCTCCGTTAGCCCAATCGTATCGTAAAGATCTTCGGTGTATTTATATTCGATATTATAAAGGTCAAACAACATGTTAAAAGCAAAATCTTTTATCTCCCGCTTACGAACTTCATCAAGTTGTGCAAAACCTAACTGAAATTTATACCCAATATAATAACCATGTATGGCTTCATCACGGATAATAAGCCTAATTAAATCAGCCGTATTGCTTAACTTAGCGCGGCTTGACCAATACATAGGAAGATAAAAACCAGAGTAAAATAAAAAACTCTCAAGAAAAGTTGAAGCAATCTTTTTCCTTAGTGGATCACGTGCTTCATACTGTTCAAGCACTAACTTCGCTTTTTTTTGCAAATAAACATTTTGCTCTGACCATCTAAAAGCATCATCGACATCCACAGTCAAACATAAGGTTGAAAAAATGGAAGAATAAGAACGTGCATGAACCGCTTCCATAAAGGCAATGTTTGTCAAAACAGCTTCTTCATGTTCTGTCACGGCATCAGCCATCAATGAAATAGCCCCTACAGTATTTTGAAGCGTATCAAGCAAAGTGAGCCCTGTAAAAACGCGAATTGTTAATTTTTGCTCATCTTCTGTTAAACTCGACCATGATGGAATATCATTAGAAAGCGGAACCTTCTCTGGTAACCAAAAATTTCCAGTTAAACGATTCCAAACTTCAAGATCCTTCTCATCATGTATTTTATTCCAATTAACCGCACGAACACAAGGATTCTTAGATGTTATCTGTGTCATATGACAATCTCCTACAAACTACACGAAACACAGCCATCAACCTCCGTTCCACTTAGGGCTTTTTGCCGTAGCCGCACGTAATAAATACTCTTTATACCCTTTTTCCATGCATAAATCTGTGCTCGATTAATATCGCGCGTAGTTGCTGTATCTGGAAAAAACAATGTTAGTGAAAGACCTTGATCTACATGCTGTGTAGCCACAGCATAAATATCAATAATTTTTTCAGGACCAATTTCATAAGCATCCTGATAAAAATCTAAATTTGTATTATCCATATAAGGAGCAGGATAATAAACACGACCAATTTTACCTTCTTTTCGGATTTCAATCTTTGAAGCTATCGGATGTATGGAAGAGGTCGAGTAATTAATATAAGAAATGGAACCTGTAGGTGGAACTGCCTGAAGATTGCGATTATAAAGACCGTACTGAGCAATCAATTTCTTAAGCTCTTCCCAATCTTCTTGGCTGGGTATAGCAATGTTATTACGTACAAAAATTTCTCGCACAATTGAAAATTGTGGCTTCCACTCCTTTTCGATATATTTTGTGAAAAAGCTTCCGTCCGCGTAAGCAGATTTCTCAAATCCTGCAAAAGTTTTTTTACGTTCACGTGCGATTATATTAGAAGCACGCAATGCGTGGTATGCTACTGTGTAGAAATAAATATTGGTGAAATCGACAGCCTCTGGCGACCCATAATAAATTCTTTCGCGCGCTAAGAAACCATGCAAATTCATCTGTCCTAAACCAATTGCGTGACTTTCGGAATTTCCTTTGGCAATGGATGGTACACAAGAAATGTTACTCATATCAGAAACAGCTGTAAGAGCACGAATGGCTGTTTCAACAGTTTTCCCAAAATCACTACTTTCCATCGCTTTTGCAATGTTCATTGAACCGAGATTGCAAGAAATATCACTGCCAATAGAACTGTACGATAAATCCCCCTCCAACTCGCTAGCTTCATTCACTTGCAAAATTTCTGAGCATAAATTACTCATGTTAATGCGACCCTCTATCGGATTAACACGGTTAACCGTATCCTCAAATAAAAGGTATGGATACCCTGATTCAAATTGTATCTCGGCCAATGTCTGAAAAAAAGCACGCGCACTGACTTTCTTTTTACGAATCTTCGGATTATCAACAAAAGACCTGTAATGCTCCGTTAAAGAAATATCGCTAAAAGGTTTCCCCATGACCTTCTCAATATCATAAGGCGAAAAAAGGTACATATCCTCATTATTACGTGCAAGCTCAAAAGTAATATCAGGAATGATCACCCCAAGTGATAAAGTTTTAATTCTTACCTTTTCATCGGCATTTTCACGTTTTGTATCCAAAAAACTCATAATATCCAAATGATGAGCATGCAGATAGACAGCACCAGCACCTTGCCGTGCTCCTAATTGATTGGCATAGGAGAATGAATCTTCCAACAATTTCATAACAGGCAAAACACCAGAAGACTGATTTTCTATTTGCTTAATTGGTGCTCCTGCTTCTCGTAAATTAGTCAAACAAAGCGCTACACCTCCCCCACGCTTTGAAAGCTGCAACGCTGAATTAATGGAGCGACCAATCGACTCCATACTATCTTCAACACGCAATAAAAAGCACGATACCAACTCACCTCGTTGCTTCTTCCCTGCATTCAAAAATGTTGGTGTTGCTGGTTGAAAGCGTCCAGTCATAATTTCATCAACACAGCTCATGGCGAAATCCCTATCCCCTTGTGCCAAATATAATGCCACAAGGCAAACACGGTCTTCATAACGCTCAAGGTAACGCTTTCCATCGAAAGTCTTTAATGTGTAACTCGTGTAGTACTTAAACGCACCCAAAAAAGTAGGAAAACGAAACTTAAACGCATAAGCGCGCTTAAAAATTTCCTTTACAAAGGAAAAATCATAAAGCCGAAACAACTCCTCTTCATAGTAACCTTCTTCCATCAAATAATCTATTTTTTCCTTCAAATTATGAAAAAAAACTGTATTCTGATTGACATGCTGAAGGAAGTACTGCCGCGCAGCAAGCCGGTCCATATCAAATTGGATATGACCATTTTCATCATAAAGGTTAAGCATCGCATTTAATGCATGATAATCCGTAATTTGATCCGGCTTTTGCAGCTTCTCTATACCCATTTTTTCCAAAATTCTCTTAATCCCTCTTTAACAAAAACAACATCTTCATCGGTTCCGCGTAACTCAAAATTATAAAGACGAGGCACAAAACACTTTTCTGCAATGATCTTACTCGCCAAACTATAATTGCGACCAAAATTGCGATTGCCACCGCCTATAACCCCACGTATTAATTGGCGATTTTCCAACTCATTCAAGAAGCGAATAACTGGCTTTGGCACAGCCATTCTTCCTTCTCCATCTGCGTAAGTAGGCACAACCAACACATAAGGCTCACGAACCAATACAGGGGGCTTTTTCTTATCAATTTTCAAAGACCTCTGACCAAGCCGACCAACGAAATGCTCGGTATTCCCTGTCACACTTGAATAATAAACAATGAGCCCCATTAGCTACAAAGATTATTGATCATATCTGGTCTAAACCCTGACCAATGGTTATCACCACAAACCACAACAGGAACTTGACGATATCCCAAAGACTGAACAAAATCATAAGCCTGTTCATCACGAGAAATATCAACAACGCGATAGTGGACCCCCTTAGCATCGAAGGCGCGGTAAGTGGCATTACATTGAACGCACGACGGCTTACTGTAAATAGTGACAGGCATTATCTCCAACTTTCATATTTCAAAAAACAACCCTAAAAGAATTAATTTCGATAATTGCAAAACACCCCACATAATTGCAAATACTACATAACGACTTACGGATACTCAAAAACGATAAAAACTATATACAACACACACGCAGGCTAATTTAGACAACGGCAACATGCACCAAACACAGCCTAGATTACTACACTTATTTTCCAAAAAAACAAAAACACCGATGCACAATCATTACCACCAACACACCCCTCCGGAACAACCACCCGCTGTGAGCCTAATCTCTTCGTTGTATTCGAACACTCTCAACACAAAAGCAAAACACCTCTTTCCATGTCCTGCACATCACATAACGGACCTCGAGCCTATAAACAGCCCCTTCCCCTTTGCCAAAACTCTTAGCAAAACTTCTTCTATTACATCAACACAACCCCACTCGCTACCATACAGAAAAACGAAGCTCCACGAAACGCACTCTATACTTTAAAGCACACTCTATAGAATCATTAACTATCATGATGCTATATATAGTATATATATACGTTATTGCGTGCAAGAAAAATTCAAACGCTATTTAAATTTTCCACGACCTTCGCATTACGGGTACAGTAATCCGCTTAAGATAAATACAATAACCTAATATCATTGACAAATGTAACTATATAACATAACTTCACAAGAGGTGGAAACCTCAAATATGGCATGCTCTATGAATTTACACGTCGACAATATAACGTTAGGATATACGAACAGGAAAATTGTAAAGAACTTCTCTGCAGTTATTACTGCAGGCTCGTCTGTTGCAATCATCGGTGATAATGGCGCTGGAAAATCCACGTTTCTTAAGGCCATTGCAGGACTAATCAAACCTATTAGTGGTACGATAACAAAATCAACGAAAAGTCGTATTGCTTACCTTGCTCAACAGTGTGATATCGACAGAACATTTCCAATTAATGTAGAAGAACTTGTTAAAACAGGGCTATGGTTTTTCTGCGGGCTATTAAAAAATCAGGCCCCTTACCAATCTAAAATCCATAATGCACTAGAAACAGTTGGACTTTCTGCATTAAAAAAATCATCACTCGATAAATTATCAAACGGCCAATTGCAACGTGCCCTTTTTGCGCGTATCATCGTGCAGAATTCTGACATTATATTACTCGATGAGCCCTTCAACGGTATCGACCTTAATACTCAAAAAGACCTTCTTTCACTAATTGCTCATTGGCAAAGGCAAGGTCGGACGATACTTACAGCACTGCACGATCCCCTTATAGTACAAAAACATTTCCCTAAAATAATTCAGATTGATAAACAACACGCCTCTTACGAAGAAACAACTCCACTTTTAGAAATGGATGATCATAACACTACACCTCCTTTTATGAGCAATCTTTTTCCTATCAAGCAGCAAAAAAACTATTTCAAAACCAACTTTTCTAGGCAAACTGGATTGTAAGATATGTACGCATTCTTTCTTGCTCCTTTCATTGATTTTCAGTTTATGTTAAACGCTTTAATAGCTTCAATTTTATTAACAATCAGTGCCTGTCCTATTGGAGTATTTTTAGCACTACGTGGTATGAGTTTAACAGGTGACGCCATATCTCATGCCATTCTCCCAGGTGTTGCTATTGCTTTTCTCCTTTTTGGTCTCTCTCTCATACCTATGACAATTGGTGGTATCTTGGCAGGAATCTTTGTCGCGTTAGCAACCGCTTTAATTTCACGCAATAGCGTCCAAAAAGAAGACGCATCGATGGCTGTTTTTTACCTCATTGCACTGGCAGCAGGTGTTACCATCATTTCGATCAAAGGATCAATGATTGATCTTCTCCACCTTTTATTTGGTTCAATCCTTGCGATTGATACACAAAACCTCTGGTTAATTGGCACTATAACCGTGGTAACAGGAAGTAGTGTATGCATTTTTTGGCGTGCTTTTGTGATAGAAAGCCTTGATCCTTTATTCTTTAAGTCGTTTTCTTCATTGGGGAAATATACGCATATATTACTACTCAAACTTATGGTGTGTAATTTAGTCGGCGGTTTTCAATCGCTTGGAACGCTATTGTCTATCGGCATCATGATGATTCCAGCTATCACAGCTCGTTTTTGGTTTGCACGTCTTGGGCCTATCTGTATATTCTCCATCGTTTTCGGAATGATTTCTAGTATATTTGGCCTACTACTATCTTTTCATATGTCAATTCCATCTGGACCAGCTATTATCATGGTTGCGGGATCTATTTACCTTCTTTCCTGTCTTATAAGCCCGTATGGCCTCATTGCGACATGGTTTCCTCGCTTTTCTCATACTTCTACAGAATAAGGAGATAATTATGCATAAACTCACTAAGCAGCTTGCTCTTTTAGGCTTTTTTCCTTTTTCCTTTTTTTCCTACGCACATACAATCAAAACCGTTGTAAGTTTTTCTATTCTTGCAGACATAGTCGGCAATATAGGGGGTAACCACATTTCTGTAACAACCCTTGTCGGTCCTAATGCGAACATTCACACCTACGAACCAACGCCTAGCGATGCACAAATTATAAAACAAGCTGATATTATTTTTATAAATGGACTTCATTTAGAAAATTTTATTGACCGACTCATCAAAGCAAGCGGCACTAAGGCTCCCCTCATAGAAGCAAGTACTAGCATTATCCCCCTTAAAGCAAAAAACCATACTCACAACGCACATCATCATTCTGAAAGCAGTCTAGATCCACATGCTTGGCAAAGCATCACTAATGTAAAAACTTATGTCAAAAATATAGCAACTGCTCTTTGTAAGATAGACCAAAAATCGTGTAAAAATTACAATAAAAATGCCGATGATTATATTCAAAAACTCGATACTAAACAAAAGGCAATTATGGCGCAGATTGCAACTATTCCAGAAAAAAAACGTACAATCATTACATCCCATGATTCTTTCAACTACTTTGCTCACGAGTACGACTTTACCGTGCTTTCTCCTGAAAGTGTCTCAACAGAAATAGAAGCTACCGCAGCAGATGTTGCCAAACTCATTCGGCAGATAAAAGATAAGAACGTTTCCGCGGTGTTTGTTGAAAATATATCTAATCCACGTCTTATTAAGCAAATTTCAAGGGAAACAGGACTTACGATTGGTGGTATTCTTTACTCCGATGCACTATCAGAAAAAAATGGACCGGCTGCAACTTACATCGATATGATACAACATAATATTGATACCATCATCAATTCAATAACAAAAAATCAAAGCACATAATGTAACCTTGTTCTATTTCGATCGTTCCATCACAAACCGCAAAAGTGATTATAGTCTATGATGATAGCAATGGTGAACTTGATATAATCTCTCAATTTTGTTTGACCTTTTCATAGTTCATGTTTAAATGGTCTTGCATTACTCCGGACGGATCCATGCATGAGACTTTCATGAATGATATTGAATGTTAGAATAATTTTTCTTTTGGCTTATTAAGGGGGTAAATTATGGACCGTTTTCGCTTTTTTGCGTTAGTGCTCATTATTACAGCTACCACTGCAACGGTGACTTTTGCTCGAACAGAAATCAGCTTTTGGCATTCTATGGGTGGTGATCTGGGACGGCAGACTGAAAGTTTAGTAAACAGCTTTAATGCAAGCCAATCCGATTATACTGTTGTCCCTTCATTTCGTGGTGAATATGAAGAAACCATGATCTCTCTCATTGCAGCATTTCGTGGAAAACAACAACCGGTTCTTGCCCAAATTTATGAAGTTGGTACTGCAACCATGATGGCTGCAAAAGGGGCTATCTATCCAATTTACAAACTTATGGATGATACAAAACAAGAGTTCGACATTTTAGATTACTTGCCTGCCATCAGTAACTATTATTCTGACACTCAAGGGCGAATGTTCTCTATGCCGTTTAATGCTTCAACACCAATCCTCTTTTATAACAAGGATATTTTCAAAAGAGCAAAGCTTGATCCTGAACTCCCCCCTAAAACATGGGAAGATGTTGAAAATTTTTCAAAACAAATTATTGACAGTGGAGCAGCACGCTGCGGTTTTACAATGGCCTACGCAGCTCAATGGATCGGCTTAGAAAATTTTTCTGCATTTCATGATCTTCCCTTTGGAACGAAAAATAATGGTTTTGATGGTTTTGACTCAGAGCTTACAGTTAATGGCCCCTTGCAGATTCGTATGTGGACAGATCTGAAAAAATGGTCGGATCAAGGAATTTTTCGTTACGGTGGCCCAGCTGGTGCGTTAGACTCAACCCCCATGTTTATGGCACAGGACTGTGCAATCTTCATGCAATCTTCAGGATCACTCAATGGAATTGTTGCAGATGCTCAATTTGATGTTGGATTTGGCATGTTACCTTACTACTCTGACGTGCAGAGTGCACCACAAAATTCAATCATTGGAGGAGCTTCCATATGGGTTTTAGCAGGCCATACAGCTAAAGAATACATGGGAGCAGCGGCTTTTTTAAAATTCCTCTCACAAGCAGCTAACCAAGCAAAATGGCACCAAGAAACAGGGTACTTACCAATTACAAAAACTGCTTATGAATTAAGTAAACAACAGGGTTTCTATGATAAAAATCCAGGAGCTGATATTGCCATTCAGCAAATTAACATCAATTCTCCAACAAAAAATTCTAAGGGGTTAAGATTTGGTAACTTTCCGCAAATTCGCTCTATTCTTGATCAAGAATTAGAATCTGTTCTTAAAGGCTCTAAAACTCCCACAACTGGACTGAATACAGCAGTTAAACGCGGCAACAAGCTTTTACGCGAATTTGAGAGAACTAACCGTTAATTTTACGGTAGTCATTCAATATTAAAAATTTGATTCTAAAAGCTGACTTCCTGATTTTTTCTGACTCTTATTCAAAGAGCGCTGCACATGAATGAAAAATATGCGTATTTTAAAAACAGTTTACTCCCTTACTGGCTACTTTTTCCTCAGCTTACCATAATTTTTTTGTTTTTCCTTTGGCCTGCATCTCAGGCAATAAAGTCGTCTTTTGAGCGCGAGGATCCCTTCGGTTTTACTACAACCTTTATTGGTCTTGAAAATTATGTAACAATTTTATCTGACCCGACTTACGTAAAATCGCTCCTTACAACCATAATATTTTCTGCTATTGTTGCAGCTGTATCTATGACGATATCACTTCTTCTAGCAGTATCTGTTGATCGTACAGTTCATGCAAAAAAAGCGTATACTGTGCTCTTGCTCTGGCCCTATGCTGTTGCTCCTGTATTATCGGGTATATTATGGTTATTTATTTTCCATCCTACTATCGGAATCATCCCTGATATCTTGAAGAAAACAGGCATTATATGGAATTATCGTGTCAACGAAATTCAAGCAATGATTCTCGTCATAATTGCAGCCAGTTGGCAACAAATTTCCTACAATTTTCTTTTTTTCTTTCCGGACTTCAATCAATTCCACGCTCACAGTTGGAGGCAGCAGCAATTGATGGGGCTAGCCCTTTCAAGCGTTTTCTGGACCATAACTTTTCCACAAATTTCACCGACAACCTTCTTCCTCCTTGTGGTTAATACCAATTACGTTATGTTTGATACATTTGGAATCATTGAAAATACAACGTCCGGAGGTCCTGCACGTGCAACAACTACACTCGCTTATAAGATATATGATGATGGTTTTCGAAATCAAATGATTGGTACATCCGCAGCACAATCAGTTATATTGATGTTCATGGTTATTTTCTTAACACTCATCCAATTTCGTTGGATTGAACGTCGCGTGCAATATTAAAGGAAAAACCATGGTTGAAAATCGTCCATTTTTGACGTTTCTAACTCATTTCGTCCTTATTATCGGTATCATCATTATCTTTTTTCCAGTTTATATCGCTATTGTTGCTTCAACTCATAGTTCAAGCGCATTTAACTCTGGAGTTCTTCCTCTTCTTCCAGGTCAATATGGTTTAGAAAATTATAAAACGATTTTTGGTGATGGCCTCACACAACTAGGCCTTCCTCGCCTCTGGCCACTTCTGATGAACTCATTTATTATAGCTCTTGGTATTAGCATTGGAAAAATCAGTATTTCACTTTTGTCTGCTTATGCAATCGTTTATATGCGCTTTCCATTAAGAAAAATCACCTTTTTCCTTATTTTTATTACGTTGATGCTTCCCATAGAAGTCCGTATCATCCCAACATATACAGTAGTTGCACAATTAGATATGACCAACACTTACGGTGGCGTGATCATTCCATTGATTGCATCAGCAACAGCTACCTTTTTATTTCGTCAATTTTTTCTAACTGTACCCGATGAACTTTTGGAAGCTGCCCGCATTGATGGGGCAGGACCATTTAGGTTTTTTAAAGACATTCTCTTACCTCTCAGTAAAAGCAACATATCTTCCCTATTCATCATCATGTTTATTTATGGATGGGTACAATATCTTTGGCCCCTCATAGTTACAACAGATAAAAATCATCAAACTATTCTCATCATTTTAAAGCAGCTTATAATTGAATCACTTCAACATAATCCTCAGTGGAATATTCTTATGGCAGTATCAATTGTTGCAATGCTCCCACCCATTATAATTGTCGTCTTCATGCACAAACTTTTTATCAAAGGTCTCATTGAAACAGAGAAATAACCGTGGCTATAATCCAATTATTCAATATAAAAAAACAATATGACAATGATACTTTGGTCATTAATGATTTAAATTTAAATATTTTTGATGGTGAATTTCTTGTTATTGTGGGTCCTTCAGGATGCGGAAAATCAACCTTATTGCGCATCATTTCTGGCCTTGAGAAAATTACTTCAGGTGAGATCTATATTGACAATGAATGTGTTAATAACCGCGAACCTGCGGATCGTGACATTGCAATGGTTTTCCAAAACTATGCGCTATACCCGCATATGACTGTGTGCGGGAACTTAGAATATGGTCTTAAGAACCGTAAAACACCTAGAGAAGAAATCAATAAGCGTATTACACATGCTGCAAAACTTTTGGATATAGAACAATTTCTCGAAAGAAAACCGAGACAGTTATCGGGGGGACAACGTCAACGTGTTGCAATGGGGCGTGCAATTGTTCGCCAACCGCGTATCTTTCTCTTTGATGAACCGCTTTCAAATCTTGATGCAAAACTGCGTGCTCACATGTGTATTGAAATCAAGAAATTACAACGTTCATTAAAAACAACAAGCCTTTATGTTACTCATGACCAATTAGAGGCAATGACGTTAGCTGATAGAATAGTCGTTATGAATAAAGGATCCATAGAACAAATTGGGACTCCAACAGAAATTTATGACTACCCTGAAACAATCTTTGTTGCAGATTTTGTTGGTTCTCCTCCTATGAATTTTGTTGATCGTCATATCCTAGAGCAATCCTCAAATCTTTTACTTTCTTACAGCAAAGAAACTGATCTTTTAGCGTTTAGACCAGAAAAAATTTTATTGGGAGAATATCCTAATAAGGGCCTCGTTTTTCATACGCATATTGAACTGATTAAACCTATAGGTGTAGGGTGCCAGGTTTTAACATGTTGGAATAATATTCTCCTTACTATTGACATGAAAGAACGCATTACAGCAGACTATGGGCAAACTTTAAGTTTTACCGTTTCTTATGAAAATTTTCATACTTTTAATAAAAAAACGGGAAAACGCACGTAACCGGCTTAAGTAAAATCTTAGATCCTAGACAACCATGTCCATTAGTGAAAAAGTCTCATTACACATTCTTTATTGTGCCTCAGAACGACTGTCATATCCCTACATATCAAAAAATATCTGCTATTTTTTTGAACGCAATTTCAGGGCAAGGTCAGGTTGGTCCGTTGTGATGTAGTGCACAGGCATATCCAACCAATATGATAAACGCGCTACTCCATTTATGGTCCATACACCTACGGTAAATCCAGCATTTAGTGCAGATTCAATAAAACCATGAGATACAATTGAACCATCCAAGCTTAACTCGGAATATCCTAATTTTTTCCATTGAGAAAAGTGATGCGTCATGTCACCTTCAAAATGATCAATACATGGACCAGATGGAATTCCTTCCTCAATGAAAGGAACAAGGCTAACAGCATCAAAACTAATTGCCGAAACACGCTCTGTTAAATTTCTTTTACGAATCAATTCAAGTGCTCTCTGAGATAAAGCACTCTCATTATCAGGCTGACCACGTGTTTTAATCTCAAGGCGAAGAGAAACATTCGTTGGAACAAGAAGATCGAGAACTTCTTCTAATAAAGGAGGAGGTTCTGTACTTCCCTTTACATGCATCTTCTTGCGCATTTCATTATCAATATTGTGAATATATTCTTTTTGCCCAACTAATTGTTCAAGATAAAAATCGTGAAATACAACCACCTCTCCACTTTTCAAAAGATGAACATCACATTCAATTTCATCAACTTCCATTTCAACTGCATGACGAAAAGCTGACAGCGTATTTTCAGAATAGAAATTTGTTCCACCACGATGAGCAACAATCTTTGGCTTATGCATACACAATTTCATACCTCAAGATTTTATCAACTAAAACAAAGTAAAACGATGATTTGGTGACCAATATAAACCCACATACTTCCAAAGAGAAACCTCTTTCCAAATAATTCTCAAAAAAAAGCGGTTATGCTCAATCATTCCCACTCAATGGTGCCAGGAGGTTTTGAAGTCACATCATAAACAACACGATTAATACCTCGAACCTCGTTGATAATACGTGCAGCTATTTTACCTAAAAAATCCATATTATATGGATAAAAATCAGCAGTCATACCATCTACAGATATTACAGCACGGAGAGCACAGACAAACTCATAGGTACGCCCATCTCCCATAACACCAACAGTTTGAACAGGAAGAAGAACAGCAAAGGCCTGCCAGATTTTATCGTAAAGCCCAGCTTTACGAATTTCATCGAGATAAATTGCATCAGCTTCACGCAAGATTGCTAACTTACCATGTGTAATTTCCCCTGGACACCGAATTGCAAGACCTGGGCCTGGAAAAGGATGACGACCTATAAACTCTTCAGGCAACCCTAATTCTCTCCCTAGTGCACGAACATCATCCTTGAATAACTCACGCAACGGCTCTACAAGTTTCATATTCATTTGTTCCGGCAACCCTCCTACATTGTGGTGGCTCTTAATTGTCAGCGTCTCACCAATGGCTGAAACACTCTCAATAACATCTGGATAAAGCGTTCCTTGCGCTAAAAATTCTGCACCACCTATTTTTCTCATTTCTTCTTCAAAAATTTCAATGAAGAGACGACCGATTATTTTACGCTTTTTCTCTGGATCCACTTCACCTTTTAATGCATTGATAAATATTTCTGCGGCATTAACGTGCCTAAGTGCTATATTGTAGTGGTCTCGAAAAAGTTTAAGGACTTCTTCCGCTTCATTTTTGCGCATTAATCCATGATCTACGAAAACACATGTTAGCTGATCTCCTATCGCTTCGTGAAGTAACACAGCTGTAACTGACGAATCAACACCACCAGAAAGGCCGCAAATTACACGGCTCTTTCCAACTTTTTTACGTATCTCAATGATAGCTTGATCACGGTAAGCAGCCATAGACCAATCTCTTTTTAGACCAGATATTTTACAAACAAAATTCTGTAAGATTCTTTCTCCATCTAATGTATGGACAACTTCTGGATGAAACTGCACTGCATAAAAGTGTCTTTTTTCATCAGCGATAATAGCATAAGGTGCGCCTTTTGATGTTCCAATTACGCGAAATCCATCTGGCAAAACTGTCACGTAATCACCATGACTCATCCACACCTGCGGAGATGATCCTTTTTCCCAAATCCCCTCAATAAGAGCGCTTTCCTCTTTTATTGCTAAGGACGTACGCCCATATTCATGTTCAGACCCAACTTCAACTTTTCCACCAAGCTGAACACACATAACGTGTTCACCATAACAAATACCAAGAACTGGAACACCCGCTTTAAAAACCTCCATAGGAGCACGCGGAGATCCTTCATCAATAACTGAATGGGGACTCCCTGATAAAATTATGGCCTTAGGATTTATCCGCTTAATTGCTTCCAAAGACCGTTGAAAAGGAACAATTTCAGAGTACACACCTATCGCTCGCACCCGTCGAGCTATCAGTTGTGTAAATTGCGAACCAAAATCAATAATAAGGACCGTATCTGAACGTAATGTATACATAAAAAAACCAATCAATAATAGCAAAATAGCAAACGTTCTCTCCCCCTTACTATTTAATCATTCCTATTTCAACAAGGCCATTGTTGCAAGAAAAGTACTGTTTTAGTGAAATTCCTGATAAAAATGCAAAAAAATAGATCTCAACACCCTTTCTGCAAAATAGATAAAAAGAAGCCGTCTGTTTGTGTCACCGCCGGAGATAAAGTCAAACCGTGTTTTGAAAATGTCGGCTGCACACCTGAAGAACCAAAATGCCGTTGCCAAAGTGCCTTCATATCAACTGGATAAAAAACAGGATACCGCTTAAGAAAATAAGAAATTTGTTCTTCATTCTCACTGATAAGAAGAGAACACGTCATATACACTAGACGGCCACCCTGTTTAAGATAGTTAAGAGATGAATTTAAAATGGCACACTGTTCAGCTTGACGCCGCTTTACTTGCTCTGGTGTCAAGCGCCATTTCGCATCTGGACGGCGACGCCATGTTCCTGTACCACTGCATGGTGTATCCAATACAACAATGTCCATCTGCCCGATTAACGGTTTCAACTCCTCTGTATGCCCCCGAATTTGCACATTACGGACGCCTGCTCGCCGAAGACGATCAAAAATAGGAACCAAGCGAGTCTTATCAGAATCATAAGCGTAAATCTGCCCCTTATTACCCATATGAGCAGCCAAAGCCAGTGTCTTGCCACCAGCTCCTGCACAATAATCTAATAACTGCATCCCCGCTTTTGCCTCTACAAGACAAGAAATAATCTGAGATCCTAAATCTTGAATTTCAAAAAATCCCCTTTGAAAAGACGGCTCAACTTGAACGTTTGGATGGCGGCTTAATTTTTCAATAGGTGCAATTCGTAACGCTTGCGAAAACCATGGTAGAGCGTAAGCTTTTACTTTAGATAATTCTTTGCTTACCTTCTCCGGTGTTGCTTTTAAGCTATTTACACGCAAATCCAATGAAGGACGTGTTGCCAAAGCAGCTGCTTCAACAACCCAATTATCTGAAAACAAAAAAGAAAAATGTGTCTTACACCACTGAGGAATATCACCCCGAATATAATCTGGAGCATCACGTAACGAACGTTCTTCCCACAATTTACGCTGCTTAGGTTCTGGTAGATGAGGCGCGAATCGATCTCCTTCCAAAGATTTTTCAACTTGTTCAATAGTCATCCCCCCAAAATCCAAAAGGGCTCCAAAAGCTAAATCCCGAACATTACTGCTATCCATACGCCACTGTAATGAATGACGTCGTCTCAGGGCATCATAAACAATGTTACCAATTGCTGCACGATCACTTACTCCGGCAAAGCGATGAGAAAGCCCCCAATCTTTCAAAGATTCATTTGCAGGACGATGTTGCATTTCTACTTCTTTGAGAATATCTATCGCTGCCTGTAAACGCCCACCCAATCGCATTCATTCATCCTTTTCTAAATTTATAAAATTGATACACAAACAAAAACAATAATGAGCACATTTATTGCCCATATTACCATCAAATTAAACATTGAAAATTGAATATTTTTAACACTTTAATACGAATTTTTTAAAAAAACTATTGAATTAGAAAAAACAGAATTACCTCTAATATACAAAGCCATAAATAAAAATAGCATTATGCAAAACCCGCATATTTTCCTAATAAATCTATCAATTTATGAAAAATTTATACAATGAGCTGGTACACAATTATTAGTGTTTAAGTAGCGTATTTTTCTACGAAATTTATATCCCTTAATCATTCACTTATGGATAATTCCCACCACATTGAAACATATAATTTCAACTCTTAAACTAAAATAATCTTCTA
This sequence comes from Bartonella ancashensis, assembly GCF_001281405.1. Classification (NCBI taxonomy): domain Bacteria; kingdom Pseudomonadati; phylum Pseudomonadota; class Alphaproteobacteria; order Hyphomicrobiales; family Bartonellaceae; genus Bartonella; species Bartonella ancashensis. The sequence continues at coordinate 1,425,965 of NZ_CP010401.1, forward strand.
AGGTTTATCATTCTAGCTACAAACCGACGAGAATAATACTCGCACTCTAGATCCATGAGAAACAAACGACCAAGAAGAAAACATCACTCATAGAGTATTTATCTTTACTAAAAAGAGAACAGAATCCCCGTATTAAAGAATAACTTGCTCCCTTCTTCAAATCATCTCGATCTAAAAGAGCACTACCAATTCATTCCTGCACAAATCATACACACATCCAAACTGCCTCATGCACCTCAGATAATTACAGATAAAAAAATTATATCGCCAGAAAAATTATTACACCACGACAAAAAAATACAAAAATCCATACTTCAAATCGGACCACGATAATTTGGACTTTCACGCGTAATAGCAACATCATGTGTGTGACTCTCATAGAGTCCCGCATTTGTGATGCGAACAAACGCTGCTTTTTCGCGAAACTCTGCCAAATTTTGCGCTCCAACATACCCCATTGAAGCACGTAACCCCCCAGCCAACTGGTGCAGAACAGATGCTATAGGTCCCTTATAGGCAACCTGCCCCTCAACTCCCTCAGGAACTAATTTGAGCTCATCACGCACTTCATCCTGAAAATAACGATCCGCAGATCCCCTTGCCATCGCCCCGACAGAACCCATACCGCGATATGCTTTAAAAGATCGACCTTGATAAAGATACACCTCACCAGGACTCTCTTCCGTACCCGCCAAAAGAGAACCAATCATAGCTGCACATGCCCCACCTGCTAAAGCTTTAGCAAAATCACCTGATGATTTTATACCACCATCTGCAATAACTGGAATACCTACCCTATCAGCAACTTCTACGGCATCCATAATAGCCGACAGTTGGGGCACACCAACGCCTGAAACAATCCGTGTTGTACAAATAGAACCAGGACCTATACCAACTTTCACAGCATCTGCACCACTATCGATTAAAGCTTGCGTTGCCTGCGGTGTAGCTACATTGCCAGCAATAACCGCCACAGAACGTGCCATTTTCTTAATCCGTTGAACCGCCTCCAGAACACGTTGGGAATGCCCATGGGCTGTATCTATTACCAAAACATCAACACCCGCATCAATCAATCGTTCCGCGCGTTCAATACCATCATTTCCAACACTGCTTGCCGCAGCAACACGCAAGCGACCTTGAGAATCTTTAGCTGCATTCGGATGCAGCTGTGCTTTCTCAATATCTTTAACTGTCACTAAACCAACACAACGATCCTGCTCATCAACAACCAATAATTTTTCAATACGATGATGATGCAGAAGATATTTTGCTTCATTCAATTGTACATTCTCACGCACCTTAATCAGATTTTCACATGTCATCAACTCGTGAATTTTTTGCTTTGGATCCGATGCAAAACGCACATCTCTATTCGTTACAATACCAATAAGCCTGCCAGAAACTCGACCTTCAACATCATTTTCAACGACAGGAATACCTGAAATACCATGAAAAAGCATAAGAGCCTTTGCTTCTTCAAGCGTTGCATCTGGTCCAATCGTCACTGGATTCACAACCATGCCAGACTCAAACTTCTTTACTTGGCGAACTTCTTCAGCTTGCTCAACAGCAGACATATTACGATGAATAACACCAAGCCCCCCTGCTTGAGCCATAGCAATAGCTAAACGCGACTCTGTTACTGTATCCATCGCGGCAGAAAGCAATGGTAAATTGAGCTCAATATCTGCAGCAATGCGCGTCTTAACATCAACTTGACTCGGCATAACAAGAGAATAACCCGGCTGCAACAACACATCATCAAAGGTAAGCGCCAATGCACCTGTTCTCGTCTCAATAATTTTTGCCATAACCAAATTCCTTTAACAGAAAAATACCGCAAAAACTCTAATATGCAACTACGGTTCTCATAAATCTCGGGTCTGAGCAAAATTATGCCATGCTATAAAAAAATTAAAAGAAAAATATTCCCTCTGTACCACACCTCACATAGATGGTAGTTATAATTTATTCGGTCATTAAGGAACATATTTAAATAAAATATTCGTTCCTATGCTTAACAAAAATAACTACTAAACAAAGCTTTAAGATCTAACAAGAATAATTTTACAATCAATTTTAAAACCGTATATACGAACTTTCTTGCAAGGTCGTAATTACCACAACTTATACTTAATATTATCTCACTTAAACTTATAAGATCTATCATACTTTCTTTGATAGATCCCTACTACAAAGGTGCACAATCAGCACATGCTACCCAAACAGCACTGGATGCTAAATAATTAGCAAACATTCTCGGTGTAAACATTTGTGAAGAGCAGTAATATTGAATTTTATATGCCTATTCCATCCCAAAAAATCCCGATGCCATATTGGAATTTTTTATCTTTTCGCCATATAGCGGTAAATTAAGTATACTGCAAACATAATGGCAATAAAAACACAGAGAAACCCGTAAATATCATACATATTCAAAAGCTCTGATTACTTAGGAACCATTTCAAACCTGTAAACCCTAGATAATAAAGTAATTTTCGCAACGAACCTAAAAACACAATCCCTACGAAACTTTGAAAAAAAGAATCCCAAATCTCCATTTTGTTGTCTGACATTTCCATCACGTATCCATCAACAAAATATCATAAATTTTACTTTCATCTGCAATTATTTATTGCTTTCATACTCTTCCATTTTACGATAAAGCGTTGAACGCCCTATACAAAGACGGCGAGAAACTTCGCTCATACGCCTTTTATAATGCTTGACTGCCTTTTGAATAATGTCACGCTCCATATCTGCAAAAGGGCGAACATGTCCATCAACATTCAAAAAATCTATAAACTTCTCCCCATAATACTCTCGGATATCACCCTTCATATTATTCGAAGAATTAAACAGCGGATTTCCTACCAATTGCGGAAAATCTCGAACCGTTAATAATGGCCCTTCACTAAGTAAGACTGCACGAAACAGCAAATTTTCGAGTTCACTATGATTTCCAGGCCAATCATACTGCATGAGTAACGCAAGAGCTGATCCCGTTAAACCATGTATATGAGATCGACCCGTTTCCACAATGATACGATCGATCAAACGCTGAGAAATTTCTAAAAGATCCCCTCTCAATTCTCTTAAAGCTGGGGCATTAACATGTAATGGAGAAAGAAATTCAAACAAACTGCGTAAAAAACTATCTTCATTAACCAAATCTGCAAGATGCGACGTCGAAGTAGAAATGATCCTAAACTGTGAATTTTCATTTTTCACAGATTCTGCTTTTTCTTTAAAGTAATGCATAAGGCGCTTTTGCTGCATCAACCCGAGCTTATCAACATCACAAAGGCACAAAGTCCCCTTTTTAAGGGAGGAAATCAATGGCAAAAAATTTTCAAACCATGCACGCTTCTCCTCCTCCGGATCAACGATAGATAAACATTGAAAACGAACGAAAGAACCTTCTGAAAAGATACTTTCATTGTGAATAATATGAGCTAAAGTCTCACGGTCAGTTCCAACCTCACCTTCTATTAAAAAATTTTGTACAGAGGAAACAGAGTTTCTTAGCTGCTCCAAAATCTTCTGCATCGCACTACTCTTCATATGAAGATCAGAAAATCGTAACTGATTCTTATTTTTTTTCTGAATATAACAAACTTCACGTTCTAGTGCAGAAATCAACAAAAGATTGCTAAGGGTAACTTGCAGCCGCAATGGTGTAACTGGGTAAATCCAATAATCGATAGCTCCAGCTTTTAAAGCCTTTTGGAGTAATTCTTGATTATCTTGCTGGGCTATAACGATAATAGGAGAAAAAATTCCAGCATTCCTAGCCATTGTGATAACATCACCCACACCTAAATCACTCATAACAACATCAAGCAACGCAAGTACTATATTCTTACGTCTATGTAAAAGATCAATCGTACGTAAGCTATTTTCTGCTTCAATAACACGATAACCAATACTTCGAAGCATAGCGGAAAACTCTAAACGTTTCCCGTGGTCTTCACTCGCAACAAGAACTGGACCAATCATAACTTTAATAATCTCCTTATGAGATTACTAAACGCGTCAATATAGGAATCACTATCGGAGTCACTGCAAACCATAAGAATGTATTTCACCTCTTGTGCCCCGCGTGCTCACTCTATGAACAATTTCCATTAGATACACTATTAAGATATTTTTTTCCAATTTTTTGCTTTTTCATTGATTTTCATAAAAAATTTCATATTGCTAAGAGTAATTCAACCGTGCTTTAAACTAAGATTTGACACAAAAATTAAAAAATAGACCAATTTAAGAGTAAAGTGAATGAAACGCACCTACAGCATTTTAAGCCTTACAATCACCGTTTTTATATTAACAGCCTGTGGTATCTTGCAAGATTATAAAAGATATTTCCCCCTGCAAAACATACCAAAGGGAATTGATGGTGAATGGATCGATACAAATGGTATCGTTTCCTCTTTCCACAATGGTATTTTTGAAACACGGGCCGTAGATACGGAGGAAAAATTATCAGAGGGAACCTATAATTATGTTGGCACCAAACATGTTGCAATTGAGATCCGCTCGATTATCCGCGGAACAATATCTCGAGCAGACTGCACAGTATCAAACGATGTAATGCGACTCTTCTGCACATCAAACGCTGGCTTGGAATTTTCTCTTAAACGCAAAATGAAATGAAAACTTCTGTTGTAGCGTCACAAGTACCCTCACTCTAATGAGAGTGGTTATATCTACTACTCTCAGAGGGTATTATGCTAATATCTTAATCAAAATGGCGATTTTGCGTCTACACATATAATAAGATATACAAAAGAACAACATCCGCAAACAATGTTTAATATAAATAACTTACATATAGAATTTTGTTGTTACTTGTAAAAGAAAAATCTTTTAAAGATTCCTTCCCAAATTTAAGCAGCACCGACGCGCAAAAGATCATGAAAATGAACAATCCCGATAGGTTTTTTGCGTTCAACAACAAAAAAAGCACCAATTTTATGCTCGTGAATGAAAGCCATTGCAGCACCAACAAGCGTATCTGGACTCAAAATCTTCGGATTTTTCATCATAATTTCATCTACATTGAACTTTGACAAATCATAATGAAGGGTTCGCGCAAGATCACCATCCGTTACAATCCCAACCAATTCCCCTTTTTTATTCACAACACCAACACAACCGAAATGCTTTTCAACTAAAACACGCATCGCTTCAGTCATAGAAACCCCCTGTGAAACTAAGGGGATATTCTGTCCGTGATGCATAATATCACCCACAGACTTGAGGTGCGCACCAAGACAACCTCCAGGGTGATAAATTTTGAAATCCGTCGCTGTAAAACCACGCATTTTTAGGAGAGCCACAGCCAATGCATCACCAATAGCTAATTGCATAATTGTGGAAGTTGTTGGGGCAAGACCATAAGGACAAGCTTCTTCCACTCTTGGTAACAATAACACTATATCAGCCTGCCGCCCCAATGTAGAATTCTCACCAGATGTCACTGCAATAAGTGGTATACGAAACCGCACCGCATGATTTATAACACCGCCCAGTTCTACAGTTTCACCTGACCACGATAAAGCAAGAATCACATCATCTGCACTAATCATACCAAGATCACCATGGTTCGCTTCTGCAGCATGCACAAAAAAAGAAGGTGTTCCTGTTGAAGCTAAAGTTGCAGCAATCTTTGTCCCTATATGACCACTCTTACCAAGCCCTGTAATTACTACACGGCCTCTTAAATTCCTAATAGTCTGCACAGCTGCTTTAAAAGGACTAGAAAGATCCTCTAAGAGAGCCTTTTCAAGAATTTCAAGTCCTGTTTTTTCACTGGAAATGGTTTTAAGCGCTGATGCAACAGCGCATTGTAAAACTGACATATCAATAGACTACCTTATCACGACAAAATTCAAGCGGAACCAGAAAGCTTACACTACCTTACACTTTAATGGTTTCAAGCAAATTTTTTAGTAAATCAGACACCTGCTGATGCAACTCATGACGAGATAAAGCAAAGGCAACATTAGCTTCAATAAAACCAATTTTAGAGCCACAATCAAAAGTGCGTCCATCGAGCTGAAAACCAAAAAAACGTTGTTTATCTAAAAGCCTTACCATAGCATCTGTTAATTGAATTTCATTCCCTGTTCCTCGTTCTTGATTAGACAAAATGTCGAATATTTCTGGCTGCAAAATATAACGTCCATTAATGTATAAATTAGATGGAGCTTTTCCTTTCGCTGGTTTTTCCACCATTTGTGTAATCTCAAAACCATTCTCAACTTGCTTTCCTCTACCGACAATACCGTATTTGTAAGTATCTTCAAAATCACACTCGTGAACTGCAATGATATTTCCCCCTTGAGTGTTTTCATAAAGACGTATCATTTCGGAAAGGCAGCCTTTTTCAGCTTGCATCAACATATCCGGCAATAATAAAGCAAAAGGCTCTCTGCCAACCAACTCACGAGCACACCAAAGAGCGTGTCCAAGACCTAATGGCTGCTGTTGCCGAGTGAACGAAGTCATTCCAGGACGCGGCTGTAAATCTTGTAAATACTCAAGCTCCTCCCTTTTTCCTCGTTCAGCTAAGATCGCATATAACTCAGCTTGTATATCAAAATAGTCTTCAATTACCGCCTTATTGCGTCCTGTGACAAAAATGAGATGTTCAATGCCAGCTTCAAGCGCTTCATCAACGACATATTGAATAGCAGGCTTATCAACGATAGTCAGCATTTCTTTGGGGATGGCCTTCGTTGCTGGAAGAAAGCGAGTCGCCAGACCTGCTACAGGGAAAACTGCTTTGCGAATCTTATGCACATACATTATCTTAGTTTCATTATCCTAGTTTTTACCATAATATTTATTCAGAGTTTATTATCCCAGTGATTATTTATCATATCTTAACCAAACTGTTAGAAGGATATTCTGCTATCTTTTTCACGCTTATTAAATGGTGCAATAAACAACTACGTAGGAAACTCTTAAAGCATTCATTTCAGCTTTTTTTGTAATATCTGATGATATCACTTATCAAGTAAAATACTAAAATATACAAAATTCAAGCTGATATTTTTTATACTGGGGGGAATTAAAAAATGAGAAAAATAATGTCCAATATATCCCTGAAGAAATTTATGAATAAAAAGATTCTCGCTATTAATGTAACTTTTATAATTTTTACCTTTTTAACATTTTTCTCTTCATTTACGCACGCTAACGATGGTTTTAAACTGTGGATTCAAGACTTTAAAAAAGTAGCCTTATTCTACGATATTTCATCATCTACATTCGATGCAGCCTTTGAAACAGTCCACACAATTGATCCTGAGGTACTGAGACGTGCAGCTTATCAACCAGAATTTATTGATTCGCCGTGGAACTATTTTGACAACCGCATTGATGACAGCGCTATTTTGGAAGGACGTAAGCATTCAAAAAAATGGGAACAATGGCTCGACAAGATCGAAAACCGTTTTGGTGTTAACCGTCATGTTCTTCTTGCCATTTGGTCAATAGAAAGCAGCTATGGCAAAGCTTTAGAAAATGGTAGTGCAATGTATGATGCTATTCGTTCACTTGCAACTTTGGCCTATGCTGATAAAAAACGCGAAAAATATGCACGCTCACAGCTCATTGCTGCTATGCAAATTCTACAAAGTGGTGAGATTCATCGTTCCCAACTTACTGGATCCTGGGCTGGTGCACTAGGACACACACAATTTATTCCAAGCAGTTACCTTGCTTATGCTGTTGATATGGATGGAGATGGGCGGCGTAATATTTGGACATCCATTCCAGATGCACTTGCTACTGCTGCTAATCTCCTCCGCATGAATGGCTGGCGATCTGATCTTTCTTGGGGACTAGAAGTAAAATTACCACATGGGAAACAGTTTTCAGAAAATTCACTTTCCTTTAAACAGTGGGCAGAACTGGGTGTACAAAGTGCAAATGGGCAACCCTTTCCCGCTCCTTCAGAGCAAGCAACCCTAAAATTGCTTGATGGGCAAGATGGACCTGCATTTTTGGTAACAAAAAATTTCTTTGTACTTAAGCGTTATAATAACGCAGATCGTTATGCTCTTGCAGTTTCTCTTCTTTCTGACCGCATTGCAGGACGCCCTGGATTAGTAAATGATTGGAATCGCCCTTTCAAATCTATTACTTTCCAAGAGCGTATGGAATTGCAATCTCTTTTAGCCGCTCTTGGTGATTATGAAGGCGAAATAGACGGGAAGATTGGCACAGGTTCTAAGCAAGCAATTAAAGCTTTCCAGACACGCCATGGCCTACAAGTGAATGGGTATCCTAGTCACGAAATTCTCCTGCTTCTGAGAAAGGAAAAATCTAACGCACGATAATCTTCAAGACCTTGCTCCACTTGTTGTACAAGATACTTGATTGATTTCTCTTCCTCATCTTTGTGAACGTGCTCAATGTCAAAGTAGGATGCAGCCAAGCAGAACAACTCTTCACCTTAAATTCCATGAAATTAGAAGACGACGTCTTACAGCCTTTCTATTCTTTCAAATAAAAAGGGAATGTCCCGCTATTTACGAAAATTTCAAGCGCTATATAATCAAGCTTATTCGTATAGCGCAAGAAATAAAGAATGGCACAAAGCAAAGACATATTCCAATTTTTAATTGGAGGTCTTGTTACTACCTTAATATCGAAGAAAACCATAGAATAAACACTGAATACCAAAGCTAAAAAAATTTAAAATACTCTAGTACCAAACAATGAATATACTGTGTATAGCTTCATCACCTTACCTCAATACACATAAACCCACCCAAATCAGAAATATATATTTCTAAAACGGTCCTCAAAAGGTCAGTATAGCTTCACGCTATACCATTTATGTTTTATAATCCACGCTTTTCAATCATCGCATTTGGTGAAGGCAATCGTCCTCGAAAAGCTTTATAAAGTTCTTCAGGATCAGCACTTCCTCCAGCAGAGTAAATAAAGCGCTTTAATCGGCAGGCAAGTTCTGGATTAAAAACATCACCTGTTTCTTCAAAAGCCTGGAATGCATCAGCATCAAGAACTTCTGACCACATATAAGAGTAATAACCAGCAGCATAACCACCCCCCGAAAATATATGTGCAAAATGAGGAGAACGATGACGCATAACAATCGTTTCAGGCATTTGCAGTCTTTCTAATTCTTTACGCTCAAACAGTATAGGATCGCTAACAACTTCCTCCCGATGAAAAGCAATATCTATTAAAGCAGATGCAATAAATTCAACTGCATAAAAACCAGAATTGAATGTACGCGCTGCTAAAATTTTATCCAACAAATCTTGAGACATGGGAAGGCCTGTTTTCACGTGAGTAGCATAAGATTTCAGCACCTCTGGCACCGTCAACCAATGTTCATAAAGTTGAGAAGGTAATTCAACAAAATCAAGTGCAACAGACGTTCCCGCTACAGATGGCCAAACCACATCAGAAAGCAGACCGTGCAACGCGTGCCCAAACTCGTGAAAAAGTGTACGCGCATCATCAAGCGACAAAAGAGCACTTTCTCCCCTTGAAGGCTTAGCAAAGTTACAGACATTATACACGATAGGCTTTTGTCCACCACCCAACTTATGCTGCAATTGCAATTTGCTCATCCACGCACCAGAACGTTTTGAAGAACGTGCAAAATAATCACCAATAAAATATCCAAACACAATTCCATCAATTTTTTTCACTTCCCATAAACGTGCATCAGGATGCCAAAGTGTAATGGATGTATTCTCTTCAAATGAAATTCCAAAAAGTTTTCCTGCAACTGCAAAAGCAGCTTCAATCATGCAATCAAGCTGAAAATGGTTCTTTATCTCAGATTCATCAAAAGAGAATTGCTTAGCACGCAACTTTTCAGCGTAATAACGCCAATCCCAAATTTCAAAAGCTTCACTCATTCCTTGACTTTTCGAAAAGTTCTGTAATTCAGCTTGTTCAACAGCAGCCTTAGCTCTTGCCTTTTCCCAAATGGGAATAAGCAAGTTTGTTACGGAATCAACACTTTTAGCCATCGTATCGTCAAGTTTAAAATCCGCAAAAGACTTATATCCCAACAATTTGGCTTTCTCACCCCGAAGCGTGATAATTTTTGTAATAATCTCCCGATTATCATTACCATTACCATTTTCACCACGTTTAAACCAAGCTTGACACGCTATTTTACGTAAATCACGGCGGTGAGAAAATTTTAAGAATGGCTCAACGATTGAACGTGCTAGTGTTAATGCATAGCCCTCCTTGTGCCCCCTTTCACGAGCACCTTCTTGCATCGAACCAACAAGATTATCTGGTAAACCAGACAAATCTTCTTTATCCAAAAACAAAACCCAAGAGGCTTCATCTTGAAGTACATTCTGACCGAAGGTAGCTTCTAATAAAGCCAACTTCTCATCTATCTCAGCAAGACGTTCTTTACTTTCTTCATTGAGATTTGCACCGCTACGTACAAACTTTTTCCACCATATTTCAATAACTCGTCTTGTTTCGCTGTCATATATCCCCCCCTGCATTTGTCTATAAAGCACACTCATTTTCGCGAATATACGTGCATCCATCATAATTTTTGAATAATGGCGAGAAAGCTTTACAACAAACTCTTGTTCTAATTGTTGAATCAATAAATTGCTATGTGCACCTGAACGTAAAAAAAATATTGAACATACGCGGTCGAGTGCTTTACCAGAAAGTTCAAAAGGTTGCAAAAAATTTTCAAGCGTTGGAGATTCTTCCACAATTGCAATTTTTTCTATTTCTTCTTCAGCTTCTTTGAGAGCCTCATCAAAAGCAGGCCTAAAATCATCATCATTTATTGAGGCAAAATCCGGAAGGCCTGAAAACCCTTTCCAATCTAATACCGCTTCCTTCGTCATAACACCCCATACCTCCATTATACGCCAAAAATGAAATAACCGTCTTTACAATATGCACTAATAACGATAGACCGTCCCTTAGCATATCTTTTTTATTTCAAAGTCTACATTTCAACACAAAAAACTTCACTCTAAAGAATAAAACCGCTTAAATTATACTATTAATGATGACTGAAGTAATTAAATAGCTATCTTCTTTAATTATTCATAATTTTAATTCACCCCTTTTTGTATTTCCAGATTTATAACTCTCTAACTTTTGGAAGGTGCTTAAGCATGACTAAAATTGAAACACCATTCGACTCCGCAATATTTTCTCCAGAGAAGCTTGCCGAAGAACTAAAAAATCGGCATTTCGCCGACTCCATTGATATAATCAACGGTCTTGACATAATGGAGCGTGTGGCTACTCTTAATTTTCTACCGCTTGATTATACTATTGAACTTTTCAATAAACCGGAGCTTGAACAATCAGCAGCTATTCTTGAACTCTTACCTATTAATCGTTCTGTCGAGATTCTTGACGGTATGTCCGCAGATGCGGCAACAGACCTTTTCCAAGAAATGAGTGAAGAAACTCGAACACAACTTTATGCCTTACTAAACCCCTTAACACGAACTGAACTAAAAAAACTAACTAGCTATCCAGATCATACAGCTGGTGCTTTAATGACAACAGAATTCATAGCTGTTCCAGCGGACTGGACTGTACAAAAAACTCTGGATCATATTCGTGATGTTGAACAAACACGCGAAACAGTTTACACAAGCTATGTTGTTGATCCTGCAACAGGCTCTCTTATAAAAGCTGTCTCACTTCGTAGTCTCATTCTTGCTTCACCTAGTGATAAAATTCTTAACGTCTCTACACATGATGAACCAATTACAATATCACCGCTTACAGACCATGAAGATGTTGCTCGCCTTTTTAGACGCCACGATCTTCTTTCCGTACCAGTTGTTGATGATAGCAACCACGTCATTGGTATTGTAACAGTTGATGATGTTCTTGACACAATAGTCGATGAAATGAGCGAGGATACACATAAATTCGGAGGATTAGAAGCCCTTGATAAACCCTACATGCAAGTAGGATTTCTTGGCATGATGAAAAAACGTGGTGGCTGGCTTGCACTTCTTTTCATGGGTGAAATGTTAACAGCTAGCGCTATGCAACATTTTGAAGATGAACTCGAAAAAGCACTCGTTCTTACACTATTTATTCCTCTCATTATGAGCTCAGGAGGAAACTCAGGATCACAAGCCACATCAATCATCATTCGTGCATTGGCTTTACGTGAACTCACACTGAAAAACTGGTGGAAAGTTATCATCCGTGAAATTCCAGCCGGGATAACTCTTGGTCTTTTGCTCGGAAGCATTGGAATAGTGCGTATTATTACATGGCAACAACTTGGTATCTATGATTACGGTGAACATTGGATGTTTGTCGCATTAACAGTGGGAACAGCATTAGTTGGAGTTGTTACATTTGGCTCTTTATCTGGCTCTATGCTTCCTTTTATCCTAAAGTCTTTTAAATTTGATCCAGCAAGCGCCTCAGCTCCTTTTGTTGCAACTTTAGTAGATGTTATGGGAATCATAATCTACTTTTCCATTGCTTCTCTCATCTTATCTGGAACTTTGCTTTAATACTTTGACGTAAGATAAACACACGCAATTAACATCTCTCCTTTCCATGAGTGATTTATTGCGTGTTTTGTTTTAACAGCCGCACAAATTTGAATATCCTTTAAAAGACCTGAAAATTTTAAAAATACTTTCTATAAAAAAGTTCTTCCTCTTCCAAAATTGCAAAAAAGCTTGTAAAAGCCTCAGACCACAAGATAATGAAATATGAAAAATTTATCTCAAATGAAATTTTGTTGAACAAAAAGAAGAAAATTTATGCAATTGCGAAATATCGCCATCATTGCCCACGTTGATCACGGCAAAACAACGCTTGTGGACGGGCTTCTCAAACAATCTGGAAACTTCCGCGATAATCAGCGTACTAGCGAGCGGATGATGGATTCTAATGATATTGAAAAAGAACGAGGTATTACAATATTAGCAAAGGCAACATCTGTTGTCTGGAAAGATACCCGAATTAACATCGTTGATACCCCTGGTCACGCTGACTTTGGTGGAGAGGTTGAACGCATTCTCAATATGGTAGATGGAGCAATTGTTCTTGTTGATGCAGCTGAAGGTCCTATGCCACAAACAAAATTTGTTGTTGGAAAAGCGCTAAAAGTAGGACTCCGTCCCATTGTTGTTATTAACAAAATTGATCGACCAGATGCACGTGCAGATGAAGTTATTAATGAGGTGTTTGATCTTTTTGCAGCTCTTGATGCAACTGATGAACAACTTGATTTACCTATACTTTACGGATCTGGTCGTGACGGATGGATGGCTGAAAATCCTGAAGGACCTAAAGACCAAGGATTAAGCTCTTTATTTGATCTTATTGTCCGCCATGTTCCTTTACCTTCTGTGGCAGAGGGACCATTTCGCATGATAGGAACCATTCTTGAAGCAGATCCATTTTTAGGTCGTGTTATTACAGGTAGAATTCATTCAGGGTCTATTAAGCCTAACCAAAATATTAAGGTTATTGGGCAAGATGGGAAACTTTTAGAAACTGGGCGGATTTCAAAAATTTTAGCATTCCGTGGACTGGAACGACAACCTATCGAAGAAGGTATTGCAGGTGATATTGTAGCAATTTCAGGTCTCCAAAAAGGAACTGTCGCTGATACTTTTTGTGACCCTTCAGTTCATGAGCCTCTCGTTGCCCAACCAGTTGATCCTCCTACTGTCACCATGAGCTTTTTGGTGAATGATAGTCCTCTTGCTGGAACAGAAGGAGATAAAGTAACAAGTCGTGTCATCCGTGACCGCCTGCTAAAAGAAGCAGAAGGAAATGTAGCCCTAAAAATTGAAGAATCTGCAGACAAAGACTCTTTTTACGTTTCAGGAAGAGGGGAGTTACAATTAGCTGTTCTCATTGAAAATATGCGTAGGGAAGGTTTTGAGTTAAGTGTTTCACGCCCACGTGTTGTCATGAAAAAAAATGAAGATGGGATAACATTAGAACCAATAGAAGAAGTTTTAATCGATGTCGATGAAGAATATTCTGGAACCGTTGTACAAAAAATGTCACAACGCAAAGGAGAAATGATTGAACTGCGTCCCTCTGGCGGTAACCGCGTGCGCCTTGTCTTTTATGCACCAACTCGGGGGCTTATCGGTTATCAATCAGAATTATTAACTGATACACGCGGTACAGCCATTATGAATCGTCTGTTCCACGCTTACGAGCCTTATAAAGGAGAAATTGATGGTCGTATTAATGGCGTTATGATCTCAAATGATAGTGGAGAAGCTGTTGCTTACGCACTTTTTAATCTTGAAGATCGTGGGCCTATGATTATCAATGCTGGTGTTAAAGTTTATCAAGGAATGATTATCGGCATACATTCGCGTAACAATGATTTAGAGGTGAATGTTTTAAAAGGAAAAAAATTAACTAACATGCGAGCTGCTGGAAAAGACGAAGCTGTTAAGTTAACACCTCCCATTAAAATGACGTTGGAGCGCGCACTTTCTTGGATACAGGATGATGAACTTGTGGAGGTAACTCCTAAAAATATCCGTCTACGCAAACTTTATTTAGACCCTAATGAACGTAAACGTTTTGAAAAAGCACGTTCATCAACTCTTAATTAAATACACTCTTAATTCTTCTTTAAAAAGGATATTAACATGAATATCAAAGAGATTCCTATTGGTAATAATCCACCAAATGATGTCAATGTCATTATAGAAGTGCCTGTTGATAGCCAACCTATAAAATATGAAATGGATAAAAAATCAGGATTATTATTTGTTGATCGCTTTCTTTACACACCAATGGTCTACCCTGGTAACTATGGCTTCATTCCACACACACTCTCCGAGGATAACGATCCTATCGATGTTCTTATCTGTAATACCCGTCCACTTCTTCCAGGTTGTGTTATAAATGTTTGCCCAATTGGTGCCCTCATGATGGAAGACGATGGAGGAAAAGATGAAAAGATTATTGCCGTACCAACCCATAAATTAACGCAACAGTATGTTAACATTCATAATTATACGGACCTTCCAGATATTACGTTGAAGAAAATTGAACACTTTTTTGAACATTATAAGGATCTTGAACCTGGAAAATGGGCAAAAATTGAAGGTTGGCGTGATAAGGATTTTGCGTGTAACTTAATTAAGAAAGCAATTGAACGCTGTAACAACGATCTTTCAAAAAATTAAATTCATTTCAGTAGAATTTTGATTCTATCATTTTTGTGCAGATGAATAAATACTTAAATGTTGCAATATCATTTCCAATTTCTCCAATTTTCCTGAAAAATGAACTTGTTTATAACGTGATGTTGCGCCATTTTTAAGAGTAATGAAAAGGGGAGGGATTCCCCATAATTTTGCTAAAAATTTAATTAATTCTCTGTTTGCTCGACCGTTCTCAGGAACAGAGCAAACGCGCACAACCAAATGCTGCTTTCCATCGTTCCTGTCTTCAATCCCAACTATGCCATTCGCTGAAGATTTCGGTACTAAGCGTACAAATAAAAGCAAGCCAGAAGCGTCAACTCGATAAAACACCTTTATCTGCCTAAAATATCAATCTTCACTTAAAAAAACATACCTGCGTAAGCACGCCACATAAAGATACGTACAAAATAAATAGCCATAAAGACAACAATAGGTGAGACATCAAGCGCTCCAAAACTTGGTAAGAAAGCCCGAACGCGATCTAAAACTGGTTCTGTAATCTGGTAGAGAAAATCTCTCATCGCCACAACTAATGGATTGCGCGCATTAATGATATCAAATGCACAAAGCCAATAAAAAACAGCATTCGCTATCAAAAGAACAATATATAAACTAAGCGCAAAGTCAGCCACACAAAGAAATGCATAAACCACTTCTCGTTTCCTTTATCAGTAACAAAGGAAAACATGACACAAAATCCTCGGTCCATCTAGAAAATCCCACACTTTCCTCTAAACTAAAAACGAAGAATCTTAATAAACAAAAAAGAAAGAGTAGATAGCCCCCCTCATTTAACCAATTCAGCTATCTTATTATTCACAGCAAAAACCGCTTTCACCCTATCTGATCTTACTTCTGCAAGGACGTTAAACGATTAAGAGCATCGCTAAAACCGTCTAATTGAACAAATAAAGTATCCAAATTAGGCTCACCTGGAGCAGCAACTGTCATAGCCAATTTCAACTGCTTACCTGAACGTAAAGATGACACAAAATTCTTATCAAAGGCGACTGGGACAACACAACCCGCTGGAACACAGGTTCTAATGTTAGTCTCTATAACAGACTTTGAATCATCTACATGCAGACGAATAGGTTTGGAAACCAATACACCAAAAGGTACTGTTAAATTCCCAGATACACCATTCGCATCAAGAATGATATTCATAGCTAACACCACACGATCTTGGTCATTAACCTCTTGACGAAGCATTATGCAAACTCTTTTGCCTTCTTGCACACCACAATTAACGCTCCATAAACCATAAGTTTCAGTTAATGAAGACGCACCATTAGGAAGAACATTTGTAGAGGGTTTTACCGCCACCGGTAATTTTGAGTTCTGAGCAAATACAACAGAAGAAATACTCAAAAAAGCAGGAATTATAAAGAAATTTAATAATTTTTTCATTTTACATCTAGTTCCTCAAATAAAATAGAATCATCTCTATTGTTCATGATATCCTCCTTATGATACTAAAAGACCGCAGTAAAAAACAATGCTTTATAATTGCAAACTCATAAATATTGAATACTATTTCGGAATTCGTTAACGACTCTTTTATACACATGTCTCTTAAAAAAGACAACCATTGAAGGAACCTTTTCTAGATCAACCCATCTCCATTGATCAAATTCTACTTTGTCATCGTCTTGTAGCGAATTAAGAGAAATTTCAGAAGGATCACCCATGAAGTAGAAAGCAAACCATTTTTGTGTTTGTCCACGATATTGGCTTCCAAATATACGCCTGGTGATATTTTCAGGAAAATCATACGAAAACCAACTCTCTGCCTCTTTAAGAAGTTTTATAGATTTCATACCTGTTTCCTCATAAAGCTCACGGTATGCTGCATCTAAAGGCTTTTCTCCCTTGTCAATGCCACCTTGAGGAAGTTGCCAAAGCTCGAATGTACTAGTATACACATGAGAAGACTTCACTAAACGGCGCCCAACCCAAACTTTCCACTCATCATTAAACACAAGCATTCCAACCCCTTTTCGATATGGAAGATCTCCAAAATCGATAGTTACATCCATGACCGTATCTTTCCTAAAGCACCCGCTCACGTTAAAAGCGAAAGTTGTGTACACATATTTTACTGTAAAATATCTTTGTGAGGATCTGGTGGAAACGCCGTATGAAAAAATTCACCCCGCAAAAGCTTATAAGCCTCATTTAACTGAACATCATCTTTGGGATCTTTCGGGACAAAAGCGACCGAACCAGATCCTTTATCACTTTCTTCTTTGCCCTTAATATGCCCCTTTAATTCAGATTCCCCGAGAGTCATATCATAACCTTTGTATTTTTCAGGCAACGGCTGCTCTACGATAATATCCGGTGTAATGCCAATTCCCTGAATAGATGTGCCAGATGGTGTGTAATAGAGAGCTGTGGTTAAGCGTAGAGCACCATCCTCACCTAACGGAATAATTACTTGAACAGATCCTTTACCAAAAGATTGAGTTCCTAAAATTGTAGCACGACGGTGATCTTGCAAAGCACCTGCCACAATCTCAGAAGCGCTTGCTGAACCACCATTAACAAGCACAATGATAGGTTTTCCGTGAGTCAAATCCCCTTGTTGAGCATCAAATCTCATCACATCATCCTTTTTACGACCACGAGTCGAAACAATTTCCCCTTTATCAAGAAAAGCATCCGTGACGGCAACAGCCTGATCCAAGAGACCACCAGGATTGAGTCGTAAATCAAGAACGTACCCTTTTAACTTATCTGCGGGAATATGAAATTGAATATCCTTAATGGCATCCCGAAGATCTGAAAAAGTCTTTTCAGTAAATTGGATAAGCCTTAAATAACCTATATCACCCTCAATACGATATTTAACTGCCTTTACTTTTATAACATCACGAACTACCTTAACATCAAACGATTTCTCAGAACCAGAACGAATAATCGTCAACGTAATGGATGTTCCAGCAGGACCTCGCATTTGATCAACCGCCTCATTCAAGGTTTGACCACTGACCTGTTTTCCATCAATTTTTGAAATAAGATCTCCTGCTAAAATACCTGCTCTTTCAGCAGGTGTATCATCCATCGGAGCAACAACCTTAACCAAATTATTCTCCATGGTTACTTCGATACCAAGGCCTCCAAATTCTCCTTTCGTTGAATCCTGCATATCTTTAGCTTTCGCAGCATCCATATAAGATGAATGTGGATCAAGTGATGAAAGCATGCCATTAATAGCACTTTCAATAAGCTTTTGATCATCTGGGACCGTAACATATTGTGCGCGTACCCGCTCAAAAATATCACCAAATATGGCCAGCTTCTTATAAGTATTTCCTTCATTATTAGCAGCTATAGGCTGTACCATAACCATCAAACCAGCGCTGAAAAACACCCCAGCGACAAAAAAACAACTTTACGAATCATTTTTGTTCCTTTTCGATCTTTCGGTACGCCACCAAGGAGTTGGATTCACAGGTTTTCCATCCTTTCTAAATTCAATGTAAAGCATCGGAGAATTTTTTCCTACATCTAATGCAAGGGTACTCGCAACAAACCGCGTCCCCATCATACCAATAGGTTCACCCGAAAGCACAAACTGCCCCTGTTTTACACCCGTTCTAGCCATCCCCACAAAGACAATATGATAACCACTTCCAACATCAAGAATGACTAGCTGTCCATATGAACGAAATAACCCAGAAAAAACAACAAGAGCATTAACAGGAGATAAAACCACAGCAGCCGCTTCTGTTTCAATGATTTCACCAAAACGGGTAGCGTATGAACCATTTTTAAATTGCTGGATTTTTTTTCCTGCAACAGGCGAAAGCAAGGCCCCTTTTTGATTTTCAAAATCAAGGTTTCTCAATAGTTGCAGATTCTCTTGCATCTGTACAGACAAATCAGAACTTACCTGTGACTGATGATTAAGCTCTAGAATTAACTCTTCTAAAGATTGGCTTTTTTCGGCAAGACGAACATTCCTCTGCTGTTGTTCCGTAAGCTCCTTCTCTGATATTTTTTGTAATTTTGCTTTTTCATCTAGTAACAGTTCCAAATGTTTTCGTTGCTCAACTTGCTTTTTTATTTCAAGTGCTAACGCTGTACGTTCTTTGGTAATTGACCGCGCTAAATCATTTAACTCTCGGAGCCTTTTTGTCAAATCTTGTATTTTTTCTTGCATCT
Organism: Bartonella ancashensis; assembly: GCF_001281405.1. Taxonomy (NCBI): domain Bacteria; kingdom Pseudomonadati; phylum Pseudomonadota; class Alphaproteobacteria; order Hyphomicrobiales; family Bartonellaceae; genus Bartonella; species Bartonella ancashensis. Next base: position 1,445,356 of record NZ_CP010401.1, read on the forward strand.
GAGGAATGACATTCTCTAGCAAAACAGAGCTCCGAATGGAAGCTAATACATCTTCAGGACGTGCTATAATAGCAGGAGGAAGATCTAACCCTATTCGTTCTAAAATAGAGAGTACTTCTACAAACTCATCTCGATGATCTTTTAATTTTTGATGAGACTGCGTTTGCTGTTGTACAAGTTTCTTAAGTTTTTTCTCCGTTTCAGCCACACTGGCTACAGCATCACGTTCTGCTTTAGCAACCTTTATAAGTTCATTAGTCAAAATATGTTTGTCTTTCTTTAAATCATCAACTTTTTTAGTTAACCGCAAGATTTGCTCACGCGATAGGGAAATATCACGATAGACTTCTTCCAAAGTTTCATGTGTTACCTCAACGCTGTATATATCCCTAACATCCAAGAAAGACAAAAAACACACTATGCTCAACATCATAAACATTGTGCATTTTCTATATAAAAAACAGATCCCTTTATAAGGAAATAAATTCATCTACCTGACCGAAAACCTCATTGCAAAACAAAGCAAACCTTAGACGATATCGCCTAAAACAATATTAATATATAAAACTCAAAATCGATGATATGGGTGATTACTTAAAATCGTTACAGCGCGATATAACTGTTCTGTAAGTAGTATACGTGCAATTTGATGTGGCCACGTCATAAAACCAAAAGATAAAAGAAAATCCGCACGATCCCTAACTTTCTCGCTGTGCCCATCCGGACCTCCCAAAGCAATTATCAAATCACGAACACCTTCCCCACGGTATAATGCTATTCTTTCAGCAAAAGAAACTGATGATATCGATTTTCCACGCTCATCACAGACAATTAATCGGCATCTTTCCGGTAAAACTTCAAGCAATTTTTTTCCCTCTTCTTCCATACGTTGATGTGACGTCTGGGAACGACTTTCCGTTATTTCTTGCATTTTTCCGAAATGAAGGCCCATAGTTTTAGCGCTTTTAGAAAAACGATCCAAGTAACGATGAACTAATTTTTGTTCAATTCCTTCCTTCATGCGACCAATAGCAAAAATAGAAATTTGCACGTCAATTATCTCCAACTAAAATCGTCTGCATATTATCCAGATCTGGAGTAAGCCACATTTTTTCTAAATTATAAAATGCACGAATTTCTGGCCGAAAAAGGTGAATGATGATATTACCTGTATCAATCAGTACCCAATCTCCTCCTGAAAGCCCCTCTACTCGTGCTGTGCCATATCCGTTTTCTTTCCAAATACTCAACAAATGACCAGCAACAGCTAACACATGACGATGCGAATGCGCTGAAGCAATAATAACGTGATCGGCTAAAAACGACTCTCCTTGAAGATCAATGGAAACAATATCTTCTGCCTTCATATCTTCTAAGTTCTTAAGTATAATTTTAAGATTATCAATCACAGAAAAAAATTTCCTTTCTACTAAATAAAAAAAGAATCTATTATCATATTTTTTCCAAGTATTTTCTAAATAAGTTCCTCTTCTTATCATACCTAATAGCGAACTCTTCTCATAAGAATTTTAAGAAAAATTATCCGTCTTTAAACGCAACTTCGTCGAAGACAGAAAAGATAAAGGCCCATGCAAATAAATCCAAGCTGGTGGAGCCATAGAAGGTAATAAAATACTTTTTCTTTCATCTAAACGACAATATCGATAAATTTGTGCCATTGGAGAAGCAAGTGCTGACATGCGCGCAAAAGGACGATCAATCACTGCAATTGGAAGCATCCAAACAATATCTCGCCATCTATGCCAGTGATGAATTGTCGCTAAACTATCTGCTCCCATAACCCATACGAAAGAGATCCCCTTATAACGTAAATGAAGATAAGAGATCGTTTCTATTGATAATGTACTGCCTATCGCATGTTCAAAACTAGTAACACGAATCTTTGGGTGATGTGTTAATTCAGCACTTAGCCGTACCCTTTCATGCAATGGAAGTAGCTGTGTAGAATCTTTGAGGGGATTTCCCGGAGTTACCATCCACCATAACTGATCAAGACGTAAACGACGAATTGCTGTCTTTGCTACAAGAAGGTGTCCCATATGTGGTGGATTGAATGAACCACCAAAAAGGCCAACAATATTTGACCTCTCAACATGCGGTACACGATCTTCCCATAGAAAAAACTTCTTCAAGGCCTAACTTGTCCATTTCCTCTTACATGATACTGAAATGATGTCAGCTGCTCAACACCTATCGGACCACGTGCATGCATTTTACCCGTTGCAATACCAATTTCTGCTCCAAAACCAAATTCTCCTCCATCTGCGAATTGTGTAGATGCATTGTGAAGCAAAATAGCCGAATCTAAACGACTAAAAAATAAATCAACAACCTTCATATCCTCAGCAATGATTGATTCCGTATGTCCTGATGAATAACGTTCAATATGCTTAACTGCTTCTTCAATCCCTTCTACTGTTTTGACAGACAAAATTGCATCGAGATATTCCTGAGACCAATCTTCTTCACATGCAAGTGAGATTGTTGGCATAAGTGAAACAATATCCTCTGTTGCACGAATCTCACATCCATTTTCCTGCAACGCAATCAGAACAGGAAGAAATTTTTTTAACGCCTTACGATCAATTAAAACCGTCTCAACAGCCCCACATACACCCGTTCGACGTAATTTTGCATTGAGGACAATGTCGCGTGCCATATCCACCTCTGCCGATTGGTCAATATAAATATGACAAAGACCCTCTAAATGTGCAAAAACAGGAACACGCGCGTCAGATTGAACACGTGAAACAAGACCTTTTCCTCCACGGGGAATGATAACATCAATTGTGCCATCTAATCCCTTTAGCATCTCTCCAACAGCGCTACGATCAGTAGTTCCAACCATTTGAACAGCATCTACTGGGATACCAGCTTTTTCTAAACCGATAACTAAAGCAGCATGAAGAGCATGTGCAGAATGAAAACTATCTGAACCACCACGCAAAATAGAGGCGTTACCAGATTTTAGGCATAAAGCACTTGCATCCACTGTAACATTTGGCCGACTTTCATAAATTACACCGATAACGCCAAGGGGTGTCCGCACACGGCGTATATGAAGCCCATTTGGACGCACCCACTCATCCATAACCTGTCCGACAGGATCAGGCAAACACGCAATTTGATGAACACTTTTTACTATTGCAGACAAACGCGACTGATCCAATTTTAGACGATCAACCATCGCTGCTTTCATCTTATTTTGAGCGGCTCTTACCAAATCTTCACTGTTTGCACGCAAAATGTTATCTGATTGAGCTTCTAAACTCAAAGCTACCATTTCTAACGCATATTTTTTTTGTTCCGCAGAAATATTCGCAAGCACCAAAGAAGCATCACGTGCTTTCTTCCCGATAACCTTCATATTCTCTTCTAAAGTCATGCTATCATCCATTTCTCTAAAAATAGAAAAAATATCTCTCTCAAACCGAGTTGGTCAGCTCGTACAAAACCATATCATCCCGATGTACAACCGCAGAACGCGACTCATAACCCAAAATATGTCCTATTTCCTCACTTTTACACCCTATGATACGTACAACCTCATCTTTGTTGTAACTCACCAAGCCACGAGCAACTTCAACTTCATTTTCGTCAATAATTCTCACGGTATCTCCACGAGAAAATATTCCTTTAACCTCCGTAATACCTACAGCCAATAACGATTTGCCAGCTTGAAGTGCTTTTATCGCCCCTTGGTCAATAATCAAAGTACCAGATGGTTCTAAATAACCAGAAATCCAAGTTTTCCAAGCAGTTGTTGGCTTTTCACTAGGAGCAAAAAAACTACAGCGCTCTCCCTTATCAATCGCAGAAAGGGGATTCATACGTTTTCCTGAAGTAATAATCATGGCTATACCTGCTGAATGAGCTATTTTTCCAGCATCCAATTTTGTCTTCATTCCACCTCGCGAAAGCTCTGAAGCAGCAACTCCTGCCATTTTTTCAATATCACTTGTGATAGATGAAATAAAAGGGACAAATTCTGCGTCTGGATCCAAATGGGGAGAACTCGTATAAAGACCATCAATATCTGACAAAAGTATCAGAAGATCTGAATTCATCATTGTTGCAACGCGGGCAGCGAGGCGGTCATTGTCACCATAACGAATTTCACTTGTAGCAACAGTATCATTTTCGTTAATGACAGGAATTGCTTCAAAATGCAAAAGTACATTTATAGTTGCACGTGCATTAAGATAACGTCGACGCTCTTCCGTATCTAAAAGTGTAAGCAAAATCTGCCCACTCCTTAACCCATGCAAAGCAAGAGCTTCAGAATAAGCTTTGGCAAGCTCAATTTGGCCCAATGCTGCACATGCTTGACTTTCTTCCAATCTCAAAGTTCTCCTACGGAGACACAGGGCCGTTCGTCCTAATGCAATAGCACCGGAGGATACTAGTAAAACTTCTACTCCCTTCTTGTGTAAGGTAGCAACATCACTTACTAAACTCTTCAGCCATTCAGTTCGTAAACCTGCCTGAGGATCTACCAAAAGCACAGAACCAACTTTAACGACGATACGTTTATATTTTTCAAGCTTTTGTAATCCAATTGTCATACAATTAATCCCGTTCATCTCCACTGACATGAGCTTGGCTTGCTACTTCAACCACACGTAAGATAGAACGCAATACATGATCCAAACCCTCATGGCTAACCGCAGAAAACATTATAACGGGCTGATCAATTAACTTTTGTAAAACGTCTTGTTTAGCTTTTCGCTCTTCAATAGAGAGGGTATCTATTTGACTTAAGGCTACAATCTCAGTCTTATCACTTAAACCATTTCCATATGCTTCTAATTCTCGACGAATGATTTTATATGCTTTTGCCACATCTTCTTCTTGGGCAGAAATCAAGTGAAGTAAAACACGACAACGCTCCACATGACCTAAAAAACGATCGCCAATCCCTATACCTTCATGTGCTCCTTCAATCAAACCAGGAATGTCAGCCAAAACAAACTCACGGTTATCAACACGAGCAACACCAAGATGAGGATACAACGTTGTAAAAGGATAATCTGCAATTTTCGGTTTTGCTGTTGTTATCGATGCCAAAAACGTTGATTTTCCCGCATTTGGCAAACCAATAATTCCTCCATCAGCAATTAATTTCAAGCGTAACCAAAGCGCACGTTCCTCTCCACTCAAACCTGGATTAGCACGACGTGGAGCTCGATTGGTAGACGTTACGAAATGAAGATTACCAAAACCTCCATTGCCTCCTCTCGCAAGACAATAACGCTGACCAACCATTGTTAAATCACAAATCAATGTCCTGTTATCTTCTTCAAAAATTTGTGTACCAACTGGTACTTTTAGGACAACATCATCACCCTTCGCACCTGTCATATTTCGTCCTTTTCCATGTCCTCCTACTTTTGCTCTAAAATGTTGCTGATAACGGTAATCAATCAGTGTATTAAGCCCATCAACAACAACAGCCCAGACATCTCCACCACGCCCACCATTACCTCCATCAGGACCTCCAAACTCTATGAATTTTTCACGACGAAACGAAACCGCTCCTGCTCCACCATTACCAGAACGAACGTAGACTTTAGCTTGATCAAGAAATTTCATAGAAACGCTCTCTATACTACCATTATCACTGCGAATAACACGCTAGTCGTAACAGTTTTTTACCATTTAAAAAGAAAAACCACATACGACATCATTGATAACTTTGATATTCCGATATTTTAATTGCTTAACTTCTTTCCCTTTTCAAAAATAGAAATCACCATTACACACCTTTTTCCCCTTTAAACTGAAGTGCCAAAATATAAAGCTCAACAGATTCAGCTCTGCTAGAGGGAGGTTTTACGTGATGTACTTTCTTGAAGTTCTGTTTCAAAGTTGCAAGAAGAGCACTCTCCGCTCCTCCCTGAAAGGTCTTTGCTAAAAAATGTCCACCAGGCTTAAGAACCGAAATAGCAAAATAAGCAGCAGCCTCGCATAAATGAATTGTCTTCAAGTGATCTGTATAACGATGACCTGTCGTTGGTGCAGCCATATCAGAAAGTATAACATCTGGCTTTTCTTTTAAAACACTCATTAATTGCTGCTCAGCCTCCTCATGAAAAAAATCCATTTCCAATGCCACAACTCCTGGAAGTGGATCCATATGCAAATAATCAATACCAACCACACTGGGAGCATGGTTATTAGATCCCACTATCTGTACAGCTACTTGACACCACCCTCCAGGTACAGCGCCCAAATCAATGATTTTTTGACCTTTTTTTAGAATCTTATAGCGATTATTAATTTCAATTAATTTATAAGCAGCACGCGAACGGTAACCATCAATTTTTGACTGATGAACATAGGGATCATTTAAGTGCCTCTCCAACCACCGCCGTGACGACGCCTTAATAGTACCAGCTTTCTTCTTAACCCGTTGATACAGCTCATGAGAGCCTGCACCACCACGTCCACCTCGCGCTGTTTTTGTTGTTTTTTTCATAATTACTCATAATTTCTATATTCTAACTATTGCAAATTCTTTAGACATTTTCCTCGGTGATAAAATCTACATCACATCAGTTTCACCCTAATTTTTTCTTCAGTCCGCAAACAGAATTCTTGATTATTAATCACACTACACCTCTCACGACATAAAATTTACATAAATTAGCTAGGACAATCTTTTTCCTGCCTAATGAAAAAATATTCTACATTTTATTCTTAACAACGATAACCTTTTTGACCACGGAAAAACACACCATGTTCAGATATCATTCGCTTGATTCTAGTCATCATATTTTTAGATAAAGCTCACTCGCTACTAAAATCACAATTAACTCAAAAACCTCTGAAAACAATTTCGAAGTGATGTCATTGTGACATAATCATTTCAAAAGACACCATTTTTTTAAAATATGTGGCCAATATATCCTCATCAAAAAAGAAACAGTCTTAAACTATCATTGCTAAATACAAAATTATAGCATTGTACCAAAAATGACAAAATAATAGGTAAACTAATCTTCTGTGCCGTCATAAAAATATGATTGTATCAACTATGCACTTATGACCCATGTTGACAAACATATCATCTGCTCAAAAAAATGAGCTTCCAAATATCTAACCAATGCTTTTTAATTAAGGAAAAAACTACGCACTCAAAAAATACTATTCGTTTTTCTTACCGAAACAGCTGAGCAACGTAAAAAATAGAACATCTTATTCAAATTTTATCGCTGCAAAGAAGTAAGCGCTTCTCTTAACCCTTTAAATGGAGCCATAAAGACGAATTTTTTCTCATCCTTAAGCTGATAAAAAATACGAACAGAACTTTCCTGCTCTATTAGTTGACTGAGAACTGGTTCTAATAAAATCTGCGCTAAACAAACTGTATCATCACACTGCGTATAATTGATAAAAATAGGTTCTTTCTTACCCTCTATAAATAGTTGAATAGGAACATTTATATCAGCGTCTGGAAGCATCCGTAAAAGCATAACTGCTTGACCGCTCTTCGTTAATACAAGAGACCAACTAAAAATCGTATGATCTTCTTCATCATGAATCGTCTGCGTCACATTGCACACCCCCTGTCCAAGTGACGGATTTTCATCACAAAGCAGAGTCCAATGATAAAACTGCATAATAACTCGGCGCACCTCCCCTGGTTCACCACTAGGAACAGATAACCGAGGAGGATGTACAGTGTAAACACAATTATCCTCATGAGCAAAACCTGCGTTACTTACTAACGAGGAAAAAATCAATAAACAGCCAAAAACAATATTATGAAATTTTATCATTAATTTAAAGTAACACTCAACCCTGCACCAATGCCCCAATGCCGTCCAGTATTTGTCATAGAAAAAATTAGACCTTATTTTACCATCTTCTGATGTATAGCCAGCACCAAAAGCAAATGCTGACTGACTCCGCCAGAGGCCACTCCCAAACGCAATACTGAGCGCTCCAGGTGTATCGTCATAACGCAAATTAGCAACAGCCAAACCGATCGCAGCAGATTGTCGTGCTTCCTTTTTTGCATCTTCAACAGCATAACTTAAAGTATCAAATCTCATATCAGTGTATTTCTTTGATTCCTCAAGCACAATCTCCGTCTGTTCCTTAGTGTATTCATACAGCTGGCCACCATTAATTGCTTGTTTTGAACCTTCTTCGATTTTGCCATCAGCTACATTGTCAATTAAAACAGGTTTTCCCTCATCACCACCCTGTAGAGTAATACTGTTAGTTTTTTTGCCATTCTCATCTTTATCATAAACAACAGCAGCACCGTTATTCGCGCCATCAATTGAATTTTCAAGATCATTTATCTTATTCTCAAGATCATTCTTAACATCCCAAAGCTGACCACCATTGACAGCATCTTTTGAACCTTCTTCAACCTTACCATCAGCTACATTTACGATAGAACTAGGTTTCCCACCATGACTAGCATCATATGCACCTTCTTTTTCATTCCAATTTAGAGAATTATTATTCCCACCATGACCTTGTTCAAGATCATTAATACGATTATTAAGTCCTGCTATAGTTTCGTTCATGCCATTAAAAGCATCTCCAACATTATTATAGGACTTCCTTGAAGAAAGAGAACCATCAGCTAGAAATTGAATGACATTAAAGACAGGATTGGTCCACCGTTCGTTATTAAACTCAGCACCACCACCAAAATAAGAAGCAAGCTGTTTATTTAAAGAATATAATTGGTTCCCTGTGATGGCTTCTGTTGATTGATCGGTAATACTTCCATCCAAAAGGAACTTAAGTTTACTTTTTTTGTTTTCATCACCTTCCCTATGAAGAGCGACAAATGCGCCATCTTTTTCGCTCCATACCAGCGCATTTTCTCCAACTTTAGAGACATCATTCTTAATCTGTGTCAACGATAGATCAACACCTGAAAAAGCAGCTGCTACATTATGGTAATCACTGCCTTGGATCGTAAAAGTCGGTGCTGTATTTGCTCCACCATTGACACCAATAACGGCACCACCACCAAAATAATTTTCTACCGACTTATTTATGCTGTGAATCTGACGACCCGTGACAACATAATTCGATTTCTCATCAATCTGACCATCTGCTACATTCGCAATTAATGCAAGCTTTCCACCGTGACTAGCATCATACGCTCCTAAAGGCTTTCCTGTATTGGGATCCGTAGGCCCTATATCTTTATTCCAACTTAAAGCATTATCATTCTCACCTTGTGTAATACCAGCAAGATCTTTTTTAATCTGTGCAAGTGATAAATCAACACCTGAAAAAGCAGCTGAAACATTACGATAATCCGTGCCTTGAATCGTAAAAGTCGGTGCTGTATTTGCTCCACCATTGACACCAATAACGGCACCACCACCAAAATAATTTTCTACCGACTTATTTATGCTGTGAATCTGACGACCCGTGACAACATAATTCGATTTCTCATCAATCTGACCATCTGCTACATTCGTAATTAATGCAAGTTTTCCACCGTGACTAGCATCATACGCTCCTAAAGGCTTTCCTGTGCTAGGATCCGTAGGCCCTATATCTTTATTCCAACTTAAAGCATTATCATTCCCACCTTGTGTAATACCGGCAAGATCTTTTTTAATCTGTGTCAACGATAGATCAACACCTGAAAAAGCAGCTGAAACATTACGATAATCCGTGCCTTGGATCGTAAAAGTCGGTGCTGTATTTGCTCCACCATTCACACCAATAACGGCACCACCACCAAAATAATCTTCCACTGACTTATTTATGCTGTGAATCTGACGACCCGTGACAACATAATTCGATTTCTCATCAATCTGACCATCTGCTACATTCGCAATTAATGCAAGCTTTCCACCGTGACTAGCATCATACGCTCCTAAAGGTTTTCCTGTGCTAGGATCCGTAAGCCCTATATCTTTATTCCAACTTAAAGCATTATCATTCTCACCCTGTGTAATACCAGCAAGATCTTTTTTAATCTGTGTCAACGATAGATCAACACCTGAAAAAGCAGCTGAAACATTACGATAATCCGTGCCTTGGATCGTAAAAGTCGGTGCTGTATTTGCTCCACCATTGACACCAATAACGGCACCACCACCAAAATAATTTTCTACCGACTTATTTATGCTGTGAATCTGACGACCCGTGACAACATAATTCGATTTCTCATCAATCTGACCATCTGCTACATTCGCAATCAATGCAAGTTTTCCACCGTGACTAGCATCATACGCTCCTAAAGGCTTTCCTGTGCTAGGATCCGTAAGCCCTATATCTTTATTCCAACTTAAAGCATTATCATTCTCACCCTGTGTAATACCGGCAAGATCTTTTTTAATCTGTGCAAGTGATAAATCAACACCTGAAAAAGCAGCTGAAACGTTACGATAATCCGTGCCTTGAATCGTAAAAGTCGGTGCTGTATTTGCTCCACCATTGACACCAATAACGGCACCACCACCAAAATAATTTTCTACCGACTTATTTATGCTGTGAATCTGACGACCCGTGACAACATAATTCGATTTCTCATCAATCTGACCATCTGCTACATTCGTAATTAATGCAAGTTTTCCACCGTGACTAGCATCATACGCTCCTAAAGGCTTTCCTGTGCTAGGATCCGTAGGCCCTATATCTTTATTCCAACTTAAAGCATTATCATTCCCACCTTGTGTAATACCGGCAAGATCTTTTTTAATCTGTGTCAACGATAGATCAACACCTGAAAAAGCAGCTGAAACATTACGATAATCCGTGCCTTGGATCGTAAAAGTCGGTGCTGTATTTGCTCCACCATTCACACCAATAACGGCACCACCACCAAAATAATCTTCCACTGACTTATTTATGCTGTGAATCTGACGACCCGTGACAACATAATTCGATTTCTCATCAATCTGACCATCTGCTACATTCGCAATCAATGCAAGCTTTCCACCGTGACTAGCATCATACGCTCCTAAAGGCTTTCCTGTGCTAGGATCCGTAAGCCCTATATCTTTATTCCAACTTAAAGCATTATCATTCCCACCTTGTGTAATACCGGCAAGATCTTTTTTAATCTGTGCAAGTGATAAATCAACACCTGAAAAAGCAGCTGAAACGTTACGATAATTCGTGCCTTGGATCTTAAAAATTGGTGCTGTATTTGCTCCACCATTGACACCAATAACGGCACCACCACCAAAATAATTTTCTACCGCCTTATTTATATTAAAAATCTGACTGCCTGTCATAGCATGATCTGATGACGCATTAATTTGGCCTTCCTTAACCCCTCTAAGTATCCGCTTCATGCCATTACTGTGACCAATAGTTATCGAGGTAACGCGCCCTATATTTACCCCAGCCCAACCGATAGCAAGTTCAGACCCTCCAACACCAGCATCCGCACGAAATCTAATGTAGCTTTCTACCTCCTGCTTAAATGCACTCAATTGGAACATATTTACTGCATCGTTATCAGCAATACCATTTTGAACCCCTCTAAGTATCCGCTTAGTGCCATTACTATGACCTATGTTTATCAAGTTAACACGTCCTGCATCTACCCCAGAAAAACCAATAGAAATTTCAGAGCCCCCATTTATACCACCCCCCTTACGAAAACTAAAAAAATTGTTATCTTCTGTCCACTGTCTTAACGCTTTTAGCTGTGCCACATTTACTGCTTCATTATCCTCGCGACCAGCTGCTACCCCAGTTATTTGTCGCGAAGTTCCATTCGCTGTATTTCCAATACCAAGTTCACCGTGTGAACTTTTCCAATACTGATCATTCTTAGTTGAAATAGTATTGGTTATGGGATCGTAACCATAAACACCAGGTCCACGAATAGCTTGAGACTCATAGCCTAAAGCAACAGACCCCATTCCAAGAGCCTTGCTATAAACACCTATACACATTACGTTGCTAGAACCTGTACATAATAAATCATTAACACTTCTACTATTGGCAGATTGTAATCTCAAAGCCTCATCATGAAAATCAGCTACATGAAGAGAGACATCATCACGGTTATCATTATTCCTATTTCTCACAATAGAAATTAACGTAGTAGGATCACTGCCTACAGTACTAATAATTAACCTGTCATCACCTTTTTGATGCGTTTCCTCTTCCCCTTCTTCCGTTTTTATTACATTTTTATAATCACGAATACGCTCTTTTTCTTCACCCTGTAATGCATTTGGATACACTGCATCCACTGTTGCATCCTCTTCACGACTTACTGTAGAAGCTGTCATTTTCCACGATTTACTCCTCCTAACACCACTGGGAAAAAATAGATTAATTCCCCTTACATCATCACCTTCCTGTGTACGATCAAAAATTATAGAAGCATCATACCCCTCATTATTGCTGGATATTTTTGAAATAAATTTATTTTTCTCATGAGGAATTTCATTAAAAGTTTCTAACATTTCTACATTTTTTTCCGCGGTAGCAAAACCATCTGCAATGGTTGGGGATCCATTGAGCAAAAGTGTTACCATTGTAGTCCCGAATACAGTGGCCTTCAAAAGAGGTAGACGGTCAACAGGGAAAATATCTTTTGATTTGTTTGCTTTTAATATCGAAAGGATCTTCATTGTTCCTCCGGGGTTAGCAATGTGTGCTGTAAAAGTAGGGTTGCATGGTTAAGCAGAATTTCATGGAAATTCTAATGAATAGTGGCGCAGAAATTCGCAATTCCGATGCTGGATTTGTTGTTACATCGGTTTCTTGCAAGGTAATTCTGATATTATTGAGGATTATTGCTCATTGGATTAGGGGAATGCAGGAAGATTTCTTGTGTTCTTTGTAAATTTCCCGTTGCCATTTTCCTAGAAGAAGCTTTCCTTTAGGATTTTTTCGACACAACCGGGCGAACAGCCACCACCAGCCCTAGGAGACATGCGCTTCTTGAAAAAGCGACTTCTCCTACCAGATCTCTTAGAGCTAAGATATAATGCAGAGCTTACTGTACAGCATCACAATTCCCCCTTCAGGATACAGGCAGCCTTTCCACAAAAAAGGCATCTCCCACCCTTATAGAGGAGATCCGGAAAATAGCAAGAAAAAAATAATTCCCGTTATTATAAAGCAAGTTACAAATTGCCACTCACAGGTATTTGTTCTCCTACAACTCAAATGGAGGAGAACTCTCTTAACCGTATCCCCAAATAGATTAGAATTTAGTGAATATTACGCATAACATATTTCTGAAATTGTAGAATATTTAAGTCAATTCAAAGTGATGCTTAATCCAGCACCTATACCCCAATACCCTCCAGCACTTGTTGCTGAAAAATTAGAAAGAATGTTCCCATCTTCAGATGTATACCCAGTACCAAAAGAAAGCGCTGATTGACTGCGCCACAGACCACTTCCAAACGCAACGCTTAATTTACCCGGGGTATCATTATAACGCAAATTGGATACAGCCAAACTGATTGCAGCAGCCTGTCTTGCTTCTTTTGTTGCGTTTTCAATACCATAATTTAAAGTATTAAATTTCATATCAGTGTAATCTTTAGCTCGAGAAACTGCCTCGTTTATTACATTCTTTACTTTTTTATCCGTATATTTTTTTGCTTTATCAAAGATAATTTCCACTTGTTCTTGAGCATAATCATGTAATTGTCCACCATTAATTGCTTGTTTTGAACCATTTTCAATTTTACCATCGGCAACATTATCAATAACAACAGGTTCGCTTTCATTACCGCCTTTTAAGGTAATTGTGTTCGTTTTCTTACCATTTCCATCTTTATCGTAGTTAACACTACCATCCTTGGCTACAACATCTTTTATGATATCTTTCATATCATCGACAGAATTTCCTATATCACTCAGTTTATCGTTAAAATCATTTACCTTATCTTCAAGGTTATTAACTTGATTTTGAACTTTTTTAATATCATCCTTAGCTTCCCAGAGCTGGCCACCGTTAACTGCATCCTTTGACCCCTCTGTAATCTTACCATCGGCTACGTTTGTAATTACACTCGGTTTATCCTTATAACTAGCATCGTAAGATTCTGTCTCTTTATTCCAGTTTAAGGCACTTTGGCCTGTTTCTTGCTCGACCCCAGAAAGGCGATCATTAACATCTGCTACAGCTTTACTAATACCATCAAAGGCGTCAGAGACATTATTGTAGATTTTATTTGTAGAACGAGAACCATTACCAGAAAACTGAATAACATTAAAACTAGGAGCTAACCACTGTCCATTATCATATCCAGCACCACCACCAAAATAAGAAGCAAGTTGATTATTCATCATATAAAGCTGATGTCCTGTAATAGCTTCTGTGGAAGCTTCAGAAACATCTCCATCTAAAAGAAACTTCAATTTACTCTTTTTTTGTTTTTTGCCTTCTCCCTCAGCATGAAGCGCAACAAAAGCATCCTCACTATCACTCCACAATAAAACACGCTGTTGAATATCATCAGTAATATGGGTTTTAATATTTGTAAAAAACTGATCAATCCCAACAAAAGCGGAACCAACATCACGGTATGTTTGGCCCTGAATCTCATATGTTGGAGCAATACCATTCGATATATCTCCATTACCACCTAAATACTGGGATAAGTTACCCTCAGTCTTCCAAAGCTGAGCACCATTAACTGCTTCAGTTGAAAACTGAGAGATCGTTCCCGACTTTACACCAGAAAGTATTCGTTTATCACCATTACTTGCTGCGACACTAATCAGATCAGTTTCAACATCCTGACCAATAGAAATGTAAGATGGTTTTTTATCTTCCACAATTTTTACGCTTCCTGGATGATACTGAACTAAAAGATCCTTAGCACTGCTCATGTTAAGGATCTTTTCATAAAGATCCGTAAAAGAACCATCAATTCCAACAAAAGCAGCACCAATATCACGATATGTTTTACCTTGAATCTTATACATCGGAGCAATATTACTCGAAATATCTGCGCTACCACCTAAATATTGCGATATATTCTTCATAGAATTTTTCATATCAACTTCAAGACTTGCTGTATAATTTTTAACAGTCACTATATCGACAACTGCAGCATTGACACTTGTCTCCAATGTTTTAACCTTTTCATTAGTTACCCAAAGCTGTTTTCCTGTTACGGCATGATCTGAAGTCTCAGAAAGACTAGCGTCTCTAACACCCCTAATTGTTCTTTTTACTCCATCCTTAGTACCAACATTCATCACGCCAGTGTAATCGGGAATATCCCAAGCAATGGCAATTTCGTTATATCCAAAAAAATTCGCATGTTTACGAAACTGAATCAAGCTACTCGTATCTTTTCCTACCATCCAATCTCTTAATGCTTTCAGCTGTGCAACGTTGACCGCTTCATTATCTTGACGACCAGCTGCTACCCCTGTAATCTGTCGAGAGACCTTATAGTTCATATTACCAATACCTATTTCACCATACGTACTCTTCCAGATATAATCATTTGTGGTTGAAACATTACCTGTCACAGGGTCATAACCAGCAACATTAGGACCACGAATAGCTTCAGATTCATAACCTAAAGCGACAGAGCCCATACCTTCTGCACGGCTGTAAACACCAATACACATTACGTTATTAGAATTAGCGCACAATAAACTTTCAACGTTTTTGCTACCAATAGCGCCAGCTTTGCTATAAAATCCATCATCAAAATAATTATAAACGCCTGTAGAAAAATCTAAATCACTGCGATTTTTCTTAACTTCCAAAGCAATTCTTTGAGCAACAAGGTCGTTATTTGAAATACTAACTAAATTTTTTTCCCCTTCCTGATTTTTTTCTTTAGCTAAATTTTCTAACTCATGCACGTCCTGCTCTTTATTGTCTTCCAATTCCCTTAACCACATAATGGCTGCTGCATTATCTAGGCGTTTAGGTACAACTGATATCATATGCTGTACAGTCTTATTTTTTCTACCACCAATACTTATTTTACCAGCAGAATTTTCTTGCACTCTTTTGTAAATTTCTGAAATATCACCACTCTTATAGTCATGGTAATTTGCAATGTTAATACCATCAAAATAGGGATGATAATACAAACTAATAAATGGCAAATAACCATTTCTCATGTTAACCTTGTCATCAAAATACATAACAACATTTAGCGTGCTATTGCCGATAGAGTACGGGATAAGTATACTGCTATTCTGATCGTTGTTGTGCATTTCAAGAATAAGAGGTGCTTTTTTCCGCCTTGTTTCATTCATAAAAAAATCCATCACAAAAGCATCTTTCGGCACTATATTCTTTTCTACCACATCTGCAACAGCAGAAAAAACTGGAAAAAAACTTGATAAAAAGGCTGTTATTACAGCTTTTTCTACTCCGATTTTCGATAAAGGAAAGCAATGAACGAGACTACTATTACCCAAGCAATCCCATTTAAACCTCAATTTTTTTCCCATAATACCCCCTCCGTGAGACAACAGAATAACATCCAACATCGTTACAATGAAAAATGATGCTACCTACGGCGTCCCCTAATTTTCAGAAAAAGAAACGAACAATAATGCAGCTATGCTGCTTAACCACTCTCTCTCAATCTTCTTTAAATATTTTGAAAAAATTTAATTTCAAAAATTTACTCTCTGAGCATACTGCACCACTCATCTTGCAATGCAGCATTTTATTAAAACAATCTCACTGTATAATGATATGAAGTGGAGCAGAAAATCTTTTGATAGTTGCTAATTAAATAACTCTAGCTGATGAGATAGATATTATTCAGAAAATTTCAACTCCACATCATAAAAAACTCATAGCAGCAGTGACTTTCGCCGTTAATTTAAGGTGATTCTTAGTCCAGCTCCTATACCCCAATGACCTCCAGTATTTGTTGCAGAGATATTGGAACGAACCTTGCCACTTTCAGACATATAACCAGCACCAAATGCAAGTGCAGATTGACTGCGCCATAAACCACTTCCGAAAGAAACGCTCAATTTACCAGGCGTATCATCGTAACTCAAATTAGATACAGCCAAACCAACTGCAGCAGCCTGTCTTGCTTCTTTTTTGGCGTTTCTTACATCATAACTTAAAGCACTAAATCTTTTATCCGTATATTTATTAGCCTGATCAACGGCATCATCAATTGCGTCCACAACAATATTCTTCACTTTTTCATCTGTATATTTTTTTGCATCCTCAAGAACAATCTTCATTTTCTCTTGAGTATAGTCATGCAATTGACCCCCATTAACCGCTTGTTTTGATCCCTTTTCTACCTTGCCATCAGCAACGCTATCAATCGTCACAGGTTTACTCTCATCACCACCTTTTAGAGTAAGGCTGTTCGTTTTTTTACCATTCTCATCTTTATCATAAACAACAGTAGCACCATTATTTGCACCATCAATTGAATTTTCAAGATCATTTATCTTATTTTCAAGATCATTAAATATTCCACCAATATCTTCTATTACACTTGAAAGACTGTCCGCTCTTGTATTAAGATAGCCTATGTCCTTTTGAATTCCACTAAATTTATTCCCTATGTTCACTAAAGAATTATTCAAACCACTAAAAGCATCTGAAACGGATCTATGGCGATTTCCACCAGTAACCAGGCCATTTTCACCAAAGCTGAAAAGGCTAAAGATAGGATCTTGTACCCACTGTGCATCATCAAATCTAGCACCACCACCTAAGTATTTTGCTACCTCCGCATGAGCATCATAAAAACGATCACCAAAATTAGCGAGTCTTTCTTTAACTCTAAAAAGCTGAGAACCATTAACGGCTTCTGTCGAACTTTTAGCAACTTTTCCTCTCGCAAGACCTGAAATAATTCTCCCTTTTCCTTCATTATTTACAATATTAATCTTCTTACCACCTTTTTCTTTACCAATTGTGATTATATTGTTATTTTTGTTTTGCTTAACAAGAGTAACATCTGCTAAAGATGTCGGTTCGATAGTAGTATCCGTATTAGATAACGCAGTACTAGCTGAAAAAATTACAATACTAGACAAAAATATTGCTACTGTACCGCTCAATGAACTCATTTGGGATAAAGATATCCTTTTAAAAGAGTAAGGACGCATTCCGTTATTTTTTTTGAAATTAAACATGATTTTTTCATAATGAACTACTCAACTTTTGAATCAAAAAGAGAGAACACCCTTCCCCTCAACAAATGACGAACTCACCCTGCAAGACAACTTTTCTACGTAAAAATGGGAAAAAAAGACAAAAGAACAGCC
Source organism: Bartonella ancashensis (assembly GCF_001281405.1). NCBI lineage: Bacteria > Pseudomonadati > Pseudomonadota > Alphaproteobacteria > Hyphomicrobiales > Bartonellaceae > Bartonella > Bartonella ancashensis. The sequence goes on from NZ_CP010401.1 coordinate 1,463,575, forward strand.
ACAACACTGAAGTTTACTCCAGCATCTTCGACAAAACTTTAAAAGAGAACTAGTTAATGTCAAAAGGACAAAGAACCTTTTGACAAAAAAAACTCAAATGCAAAATATAGCGAAAAAATCCCCTTGCCTAACAAACGCTCACTTCCACAAAGTGCCTACCGCAAACACTTAACTAAAGTCTAAGATAAAACACATAAACAAAATGGCAAGAGCACAAACCTAATTTATTTATTTCCTTAAAACTATTTTTTTAAAGAGATTCAGAAAACACCATCTTGCGCAAAGAACATTCGTCAGGAAACATCCTAAAAACTATACTACTTAAATAGAAAATACCTTTTCAATCTAAAATAAGAAGTGGCTTTTGTTGTGATATAGTTTCCTTAACGTTCCAAAAAGAACTGTTGTCATTACTCGCTGCACTATCTTTTTAATCATATAATTTTCAAAAATTGACAGAAAATTTATTATTTTTCAAACAATAGAATAATTTTACTAACCAAATCAGTTTATACAATTTCTAATGTTGCAAAGAAAAAATTGCTTCACTTAAACCCTTTAAGGGGGCCGTAAAAGAAAATTTTTGTCCACTTTTTACCTGATAGGAAATTTTTACATCACTCCTTTTTTCAACTTGCTCATTAAAGACTTTATCTACAGAAAACTGAGCCAAGCAAACTGCATCATCACATTGTGTGTAACGGACAAAAACAGGATCTTTAATACCCTTTAAAAATATTTGGATAAAACTATTCACATCAGCATCCGGTAATGTTCTCATAATCATAATAGCTTGCCCACTTATCAATGGCGGAGGGAGAGAGGGATTCGAACCGTTAATTTATGCAACATAACAATTTGATTTTATTGATCTTTTTTTAAGGTGCGGAACGATATAACAAGGTAAGGGAATAGGATTTTCCAATTTGCCTCTTGTATAACGGCTTTTAATTGCTTGAAAGCCATTGTTTCAAATGCGTGAAGATCGTATCAAGTGTATTCATAAGACGCTCAAGATCAAGAATGAACAAAAATATTATCAACACTATCCACCTCGTTAAACGAGACATCATTTTCACACCCTGGTAAGTACTGATCATCTCTTGCAAAAGTTCTTTCTCTGATTCTGTGAGCTCTGCATTTTTGTTACTTTATCTTCTTGCCATGTTGCCAATCACACATATGTTCACCTTGCTTGTTGTGCTTTAAAAGATCTCTCGCCAAATTTGGACCAATCATATCTAAATCGTAGCGCTCTAAATAAATTGGTAACCAACCAGTGCAAAACGCCCGTTCATTCGTTGCGCAACCATTGAGAAAGATCAGCACGTACATAAGCATCACTTTTTCTGTTAATCTCATTTTCTACCCCAAACCGTATTTTCGCTATCTTTAATGCACGCTCTGTTTGCTTGAGCTATTCATCTTTCTTTCCAAGATCAAAGGCTTTTACTAAAGCCATAAAAAAAGCAGCAAAAGCTGCTAGAGTAATCAGGAAATATTCTTTCAACCAGGTCATAAGCGTTTTTCCTGAAAACGTTTGGCAACAAAAACAATCCCTCTACAGGCTGCTAAAACCATAATCGAAGCTAAAGCCCATTGCACAGGACCTTGTCCTGTCAAAATTCCTGTTAAACCTGATAAGGATCCAATGATAGATGCTAGAACTTCTGCTTTAAAAGAATGAGTTGGCTCTTTTGTTTCTACTTTTTGATAATTTGAACAAACATAAGCCCCTTTAACCCAGAGCCCAGCTTCTGCTTCCCGACGATTGGCAAGCCCCTATAAACGTTTGCCACCTGCACTGATCCATTTTTGCAATTCAGCCAGGACGAATTCATAATCACCTTTGTTCAGCTTTTTCAAAAGGGTAGAATTACAAAAAGCTTCTGCTCCTACATTATAGCAAAACGATACAAGTGTAGCGAATTGCTGATCAGTCAAAGGAACAGTAACGGCCTGCTCAACAGTGCTCTCAAATTGTTTCAAATCTTGTTCCAGAATGGTCTCTGTTTGGCTTTCAATTATTTTCATACCTTCTTGTATAATAGGTTCTCCTGCTTGTACTGCATGGCCATAATCTATTGTCCATACCCCAATAGCATCTTCATAGGCATGCAAGCGCAGCCCTTCCCATTGCTTAATAAGTGCAAGTCCTTCCTTGGATATTTTCCGCATATGTCTCTCCCCATAAAAAAGCCTATCCTTTACGGACAGGCAGCATTCGTTTCTATTTTGAAAATAGCTAATTTGTTATATTTTTCTCAAACGCCGTACGATTTTGCCATTCAGAGTGATAAGATTGATCATTAGTACGGATAGAATATTGGCCTTGGCGGTCACTTTTCAATGCTTCTAAACGATTGCCTAGAGGACTACGCAGACCCTCAAGTTCAACAGCCTTATCCAGCATGAACAATTTTCTTTGAGCTGTACGCACTAAAGACACAGGAAAACTTTTGGGCGGATTTCCTTCTAAAAGATCCTTACATCGCTTACCAGCAAAGGATTCAATCACTAGATTACTTTTCATTTCACCGCTTTATGCATAATAACATGATACTAATCTAAAGGAAAGGACAAAATCGACATCATCATCGCCCTAAAGAGCAAGGTTTTGCAGCAATCTTTGATAGCTATTTAACACATACGTTCTGCACGCCACAGAGGAAGTGCGCTCCAAATTAAGGATGTGAGACATGAATGAACAAAGCTCAACAATAACTCAACAATCAGAAAACCTAGAAATCAAAACCACAGCTTTAGATAAAATTCTCGATAAAGCCTTAGAGAACGATGTGGATATGAACCGTCTAGAACATCTCATTGCTTTGAGAGAAAAAGAGATCGATCGACAATACTATGAAAAATTCGTGTCTGATCTTTCAGCGATGCAATCTGAATGCAAAGAAATCATCAAAACCGCTACAAATAACTTTACCAATAGTAAATATGCTACTCTTGATTATTATATCGACGGGGTTAGAGAGGCTCTGGCAAAACACCGCTTTGCTCTCTTTTTCTAAAATTAAAAGCCAAACCACAACAAATATTGTGATAGAAATGACACTGGCACATCCCTCTGGTCACAAAGTTTCAACAGATGGAGAATTTCCTATTAATGGAGCCGGTTCCAAAATAAGCATCCAGTCTATTGGTTCAACCATTACCTATGCTCGCCGCTACCTGTTAGGAATGTTACTCAATGTCGCCAGCAAAGATGATGATTTAGATGGGAACAGCTTAGAGACTGTTATGCCTGCATCTCCTCAACAAATCACTGAAATCAAACAATTAATCAAAACAACCAATGCAAATGAAACAAGAATGTTGGCTTTCGTGAAAGCAAATAGCATTTCAGAAATGTCCGATCATCAAGCACAAATCGCTTTGAATAGTTTGAAGGACAGACAACGCATTCAAAGCTCCCAAACACCACAACAAAAATGGTGGCGTAACATGAAACAAAGAACAGCAGAATGGTTTCAAGCACGGTTAGGAAGAGTGACAGCTTCAAACATTGACTATGTCGTCAACAGAACAGTGAAAGGTTTACCAACCAGCAAATATGAAGATTATAAAATCAAACTCATCACAGAACGCTTAACAGGTCAAATCAACCCATCTTATGAAACACAAGCGATGCAATGGGGCGTTGAGCATGAAGATGAAGCCATTGAGGAATACAGTTTCATCTATGATACCCATGTCACCCGATGCGGTTTCATACCCCATCCAACATTTAAAATGGCTGGAGCCAGTCCTGATGGCCTGATTGGGAAAGATGGATTAATTGAGATTAAATGTCCTCAATCAACAACGCATCTACGCTTTTTCCTGAATGGCGATATCAAACCTGAATATCTCTTACAAATGCAGTTCCAAATGGCTTGTACAGGAAGAAAATGGTGCGATTTTGTAAGCTACGATCCACGGTTTACAGACCAGTCAGCCAGATTACGGATGAAAGTTCAACGCATTAACCGCGATGATGAGCAGATTGAACACATTAATAAGGCTGTCGAGAGATTCTTGACAGAAATCGAACAAGACATAAAGCAGATCGGCATCAGAGCTGCTTAAGAAATAGAGAGCGCTTTTCTTCCCCCTAAAGAGTTCTC